>NZ_CP152485.1:0-135177 GCF_019249765.2 Segatella copri | reverse complement strand
CCTATCGTATTGAAATCGGCAGTCAAGTCTGTTGGTTTAACAGAATAGTTAGGGTCTTGTGCCCAATAGGTACGATACAAACTACCCGCAGCTTCCGTTGGATCATCACCGACAAAACGATAAGGCTTTGTAGGAACATTTGATGTAGTCTTCAATGAGAGCCAATCTGAAGAATTTAAAGTATTTCTCAAATAATAGGTTTTCTTATTGGTATTATCCAATACCCAACCCTCAACAGAATATGGTACTGTTGGAGCATCATCCAAATTACCTGTAGGTTTTGAAGCAGTAACATCTACCTTAGCCAATGCACGCTCTACATAAATAGTTGCGGAAGAATTAGCCTTAGCCAAAGCCTCTGTAGCGTAGATATGATCCTTATCTATCTTAGAAGCAACACTGATGGTTGCACTAGAAGGGTCAAGAGCACCACCTGCTTTATTTGCTAAAGGAGCATTCATCATCAAGAAACCAGTTGTTTTAAAGGCAGAAGCATCCTTGGTCAATTCCAATTTTTGCAAATCTGAGATTTTCTTAGTTGGAGGAAAATCTACATCATTTACCTTCAAAGTAGCATTAGTACCATCAACAGCAAGTGTTCCATTGTTATTCAATACAACAATAGCATAAAAATTTTTAGAACCATCACTTAAGCCATTCTTGATTTTTTGGGTAATTTTGGTTGTGGTTGTAATATTATCAGTAGTAGTTCCAACCAAGTTCATACTCAAATTCTCCAACTTGTAAGCTCCAGCAAATGTCGCATCTGCCTCATTTGCACCTTCAAACAGAATCAAGGTACCATTTTTAACAGCATACTCATCAACAAGTCCATCATTAAAATTGTCGTTTTCTGCACGACTCATAGAACCACTACGGGTTGGCAAATTCAATGAAAGCGAAACATAGCCATCAACACTCTGATTAGAACCAGTGTTGTTACCTCCACCATTCAGATCATCACTACTAGAACAAGAACCGAGCATCAGCCCCGCCAATGCAACGGAAAATAATAAAGTTTTCTTCATCTTGTAACTTTTTATCGTTGTTATTAATATTTTATATCTTTACTTATAACCGCTCTTAAAAATCAAACTATGTTACATTTATATATGTTTGGTTTACAATTCATCTAATACGTTATATTTGAGGTACTTTATAAAGTTGTACTTAGAACGGTTTTGCCTGGTTCAGGAGACTGTCCCAAGCCAGGGCAGTGCCCTGTCTCTAAGGAATAGCTATCTTATCCTAAACAGACAGTATGTATAACTTTATAGATTCTGTAAATTTTCTTTTGCAGAAGCAACACCAGCCTTGGCTGCCTGTTCCAGGTAATAACGAGCTTGCTTCTCGTTGCCCTTCAGCATCTCATAGACACCTCGGGCATTCTGGGCATCGGCACTGTTTCCTGCCTTGTCGAGATATGGTTTCGCATCATCTGCATCATCGGCATTCAAGCGGGTTATGGCTGCATTCAGATTCGCTGTCTCGTTCTCTGGGAACATGCGGACGGCAATCTCCATCACATCATTAAACTCCTTGCTGCCTGGCTCGTAAGTCTTGGCTACCATGAACATCTCCTCCTGGCTCAACTGCTGTGGCTTGGTCTTGATGATCTCCTTTGCCTCTTCCACATCAAAAGGTTTCACCTTATAAGTAATGTGGTAGTCGGAATGGCGGAGGGCTGGATACCAGGTGTCGAGCATAAAGCGATACTCTGAAGGATACTGCTTCTTGATCTTCAACTCGCGGGCATCCGGATTCAGACTCTTATCGGCAATAATCGCCAAAATGGCATCCTTATGCTCAAGGTTGCTACCTTTAATATAAGCTATCAGACCCTCCCAATCCTCTGGAGTAGAAGAAACCGTGAAGAGATTGTTTGGCAACTTCACCATCCGGCGGACATATTCGGTCAGCGTCTTGGCACGGTTCTTTGCCAGATAATCATTATGGGTGTAAGGACTCTCCGGTGATGCATAACCATGAATATTGATGCCGCTCACTTCGAGATTCTTATCTTCCTTCAATGCATTGATGGTGCGGATGATGCTATCCAACTGTGCAGGATTACGGCGATAATCTGGATGCAACTCTATGCGATCTACCGGGAAATCGATATAAGCACGCTTATCAAGATGACGGACCTTGACCGCTTCTACCTCTGGACGGACGAAAGAAGCTACCGGCTGGCGACGACGAGTGATGGTAAAATCAGTACCATCCTGCAAATCACCACAACCGCAGAGGTCTTCGTGAATTTCGAGATCGTAGTTCCTTACCTTGGAAGACAGAGGAACGGATGCCAGATACTTCACGGTCTGCTGCTTCTTGTTGTCTCGCTTCACCACGAAAGCCTGAGGAGAAAGCTGCAACTGTTTCTTTCCAACCCCTCGGTCAAACATGATCTGCTGTCTTCTACCATTGATTACAATCTCAGGCATCTTGAGCAACTCTCCCTTATGCTTGATAATCGGAGTATACACAAGCTGGTTGTTAGTAGGGAGATCCAGGGAATCGAGATTCAGATTCATCATAACCGTAATCAGGTCATTGTGATGCGACATCTCTACATGAGATACCTGTATCTTTTCAGCAGCCAACTTGAGACTCTTACAATCCTGGGCTGCAAGAGGCATAGCCATCAAAAGAGAGCTGAATAATAATATGTAGTTCTTAAATTCTTTCATACTCATAGATTATGTTTAATGAGTTACAACATATAAATAAGAGAAATGGCTGCCTTGGTAGGACCCACATAATTGTCATGAGATGACTTCTCCTTCTCGCCACAGGCACCACACTTGAACTTTTCGTACTGGATATAATCATATCCGAAACCTACTGAGGTTTCCAGGTTCCAGTGCTTGGAAAGAGGCCATTGATAACCAGCTGTCACACCACCACCTACATACCATCCCTCATAGCGATGATTACGTAGAGATTTGAAAATGCCTAGGGGTAGCTTCACTCCTCCTGCATTAAACTGTCCGCCCATGGCATGAACACCCAAGAACCAGCCATTAAAGCTCTGGCAGAACCAGTAACGATATTCTGGTTGCAAAAGCCAATGACGGAGGCTTGACTGGTCGCCGCCGGACTGTTTCCAAGGATTGAAGCCAAAGAATACCTGAGCGGTATGCTTCTTGCCTAAGGCAGTCTCAACACCGAGATTAGGAGTTGTTGTAGCCCAATATAAGAGGTTGGACTTGACTCCAATGTTTTGCGCATAATTAGCTAGTGATACAAATATGAGTAACACTAAAGCTAAAATTAATCGTTTCACCATCTATTAAAAGAGTTTAGTTAAGTCTATTTATTTATTTCGCTTTTATTATATAAATAGGTAATTATAAAATTAACCGTTTACATGATAGTTCGCATTTTCTTGGGGCAAAAGTAATAAAAAGAAATGAATAGGGGGGGGTATTTTTCGTAACTTTTTGGTGGAAAAAAACATTTTAGTACGTAATTTTGCTGATTTTATAATGAAAATCCACCATTCATTAACATTTTATACATGGAATAAAGGTAAAAAAGTAAAAAGGTAAAAAAGTAAAAGGAGCTGCGACCATCTCCGAAATCCTAGACCGAACAGGTCTAAAATCTGCGTCATCTGCGAAATCTGCGTGACCTAAAAAACAATCAGCGTGAGAAAAAGAAAGATTCCGCGTGAAAACAAAAAAGCCTCAGAAATCTTTCGAAATCTGAGGCTCTTGATAAAAGGAGGCGGCTACCTACTCTCCCGCATTGCATTGCAGTACCATCGGCGCAAGTGAGCTTAACTTCTCTGTTCGGAATGGGAAGAGGTGGGACCTCACCGCAATAACCACCTGATAATGGGTTATGACGTATTTGCACACAAGCAAACGTATAAGTAATGTTGAATGTTGATTGTTGAATTACAACTTTCAGCACCATTCAGACTGTACATACAGTTGAAACTATGAACTATAATAAAGAAAGTGTTCGGGCAATTAGTAATGCTCGGCTTTGACATCGCTGTCTTTACACCTGCATCCTATCAACGTCATCGTCTCTGACGACCCTCAATGGAGTTCTCATCTTGCGGCTGGCTTCGCACTTAGATGCTTTCAGCGCTTATCCAATCCAGACTCAGATACCCAGCGGTGCGCCTGGCGGCACAACTGGTAAACCGGAGGTCTGTCCATCACGGTCCTCTCGTACTAGTGACGGCACCACTCAAAACTCCCACGCCCACGATAGATAGAGACCGAACTGTCTCACGACGTTCTGAACCCAGCTCGCGTGCCACTTTAATGGGCGAACAGCCCAACCCTTGGGACCTTCTCCAGCCCCAGGATGTGACGAGCCGACATCGAGGTGCCAAACCACCCCGTCGATATGAGCTCTTGGGGGGGATCAGCCTGTTATCCCCGGAGTACCTTTTATCCTTTGAGCGACGGAGTTTCCATACACATCCGCCGGATCACTATGCCCCAGTTTCCTGCCTGCTCGGCATGTCTGCCTCCCAGTCAAGCGCCCTTATGCCATTGCACTCTTTGAGGTCGGTTACCAATCGACCCGAGGGCACCTTTGGAAGCCTCCGTTACGCTTTTGGAGGCGACCACCCCAGTCAAACTACCCACCAAGCAGTGTCCGCGTATCACGCGTTAGACCTCAGACAGCCAAAGGGCCGTATTTCAAGGATGGCTCCACGAAAGCTGGCGCTCCCGCTTCAAAGCCTCCGGCCTATCCTACACATCGGATGACCAAGGTCAATGCTAAGCTGTAGTAAAGGTTCACGGGGTCTTTTCGTCCCATCGCGGGTAATCGGCATCTTCACCGATACTACAATTTCACTGAGCTCATGGTTGAGACAGCGTCCGGATCATTACACCATTCGTGCAGGTCGGAACTTACCCGACAAGGAATTTCGCTACCTTAGGACCGTTATAGTTACGGCCGCCGTTTACCGGGGCTTCAATTCAATGCTTCCCATTGCTGGTGACATCTCCTCTTAACCTTCCGGCACCGGGCAGGTGTCAGGCTGTATACGTCATCTTTCGAGTTTGCACAGCCCTGTGTTTTTGTTAAACAGTTGCCTGGACCTATTCTCTGCGCCTCGCTCATCACGAGGACCCTTTATCCCGAAGTTACAGGGTCAATTTGCCTAGTTCCTTAACCATGAATCTCTCAACGCCTTAGTATGTTCTACCCGACCACGTGTGTCCGTTTGCGGTACGGGTGCCGCATGGGTTAAGCTTAGCGGATTTTCTCGGGAGTATGATTACCCACACTATCAGATTCCTCCGAGGAGGACTCCGTACTGTCAAGTTCAGCTCGGATGGTGGATTTGCCTGCCATCCTCAACGCCTACACTCTTCAACGGGGACTTCCGTCGCCCCGCGGTGGTTTCACTGCTCCGTCTCCACGTCGCCCCATGCGGCAGTGACGGAATATTAACCGTCTCTGCCATCGCCATCGCCGTTCGGCTTAGACTTAGGACCCGACTGACCCCGGGCTGATTGGCATTGCCCGGGAAACCTTGGTCTTACAGCGGGAGGGAATCTAACCCTCCTTATCGTTACTTATTCCTACATTTGCTTTACTCACCGCTCCAGGATAACTTACGTACACCATTCGACGCTGTGAGTATGCTCCCCTACCGATACTTTTATAATTGCTATCCCGCGCCTTCGGTGTCTGCCTTATACCCGATTATTATCCATGCCCGGACCCTCGACTAGTGAGCTGTTACGCACTCTTTGAATGAATGGCTGCTTCCAAGCCAACATCCTAGCTGTCATAGGGACCAGACTTCGTTAGACTAACTCAGGCAGAACTCCGGGACCTTAGACGGCGGTCTGGATTCTTCTCCTCTCGGGGACGGACCTTAGCACCCGCCCCCTTACTGCCGGACTGCAGACCGTGAGCATTCGGAGTTCGTCAGGACTCGATAGGCGGTGAAGCCCTCTTGTCCTATCGGTCGCTCTACCTCTCACGGTGACCATCCGACGCGGCACCTAAATGCCTTTCGGGGAGTACGAGCTATCTCCAAGTTTGATTGGCCTTTCACTCCTACACTCGGCTCATCCAGAAGCTTTTCAACGCTTATTGGTGCGGACCTCCATCCCGTGTTACCGGGACTTCATCCTGGCCAAGTGTAGATCACTTGGTTTCGCGTCTACCCCCACTGACTGTGCGCCCTCTTCAGGCTCGCTTTCACTGCGGCTACGTGTCTCGTGACACTCAACCTCGCCAGTGACGGTAACTCGTAGGATCATTATGCAAAAGGCACGCCGTCACATCTTACGATGCTCCGACCGCTTGTAGGCGTATGGTTTCAGGAACTATTTCACTCCCCTGCTCGGGGTTCTTTTCACCTTTCCTTCACAGTACTCGTTCGCTATCGGTCTCACGGGAGTATTTAGCCTTACCGGATGGTCCCGGCAGATTCGCGCAGGATTCCTCGTGTCCCGCGTTACTCAGGATACCGCTATGCTGCATTTCGCTTCACATACTGGACTATCACCGTCTATGGTCACATTTTCCAAAGTGTTCTGTTCACGATTTGCATACAATGTCGCGGTCCTACAACCCCGATGGCGCCTTGCGACGTCAACGGTTTGGGCTGTTCCCCATTCGCTCGCCACTACTGGGGGAATCATTCATTTATTTTCTCTTCCTGCAGGTACTAAGATGTTTCAGTTCCCTGCGTTAGCTCTCAATCTTGAAGATTGAGTAACCGTCCTTCAGACGGCTAGGTTGTCCCATTCGGAAATCTTCGGATCAAGGGTTATTTGCACCTACCCGAAGCTTATCGCAGCTTATCGCGTCCTTCATCGCCTCCGTGAGCCTAGGCATCCGCCATACGCCCTTTCTTACTTTCTTTACGACTGTATTCTTGTTACTCGTTTCCGAATAACGAATAAGTAGCTCATACTTTCAGCTGTATTCTAACAAAGTGAAATCTCATCTTGCGATTTGATTTACTTTAGTCTGAACTAAAGTTCATTACTTACAGTTTTGCTTGTGTCAATATGTCAAAGATCTTCTTGCCTTAAAAGGCATGGTGGAGATTGTGGAGTTGAACCATTTTGCTTGAGCCATCCCTATATATTATATAACGTATAAGGAATCCCAGTCTCCTGTATTTGATTAAACAGATGGTGCGTACAAGAAGAGAAGCGAACTTTAATCAGTCACTATCTCAACAAATATAGAAGTAAGCAAGAATGAGAACTCAACATTCAACATTCTCTCAATATTCGTCTCTCCAGAAAGGAGGTGTTCCAGCCGCACCTTCCGGTACGGCTACCTTGTTACGACTTAGCCCCAATTACCAGTTTCGCCCTAGGCCGCTCCTTACGGTCACGGACTTTAGGCGCCCCCGGCTTTCATGGCTTGACGGGCGGTGTGTACAAGGCCCGGGAACGTATTCACCGCGCCATGGCTGATGCGCGATTACTAGCGAATCCAGCTTCGTGGGGTCGGGTTGCAGACCCCAGTCCGAACTGAGACAGGCTTTAAGGATTAGATGCGCTTTGCAGAACACCATCTCTCTGTACCTGCCATTGTAACACGTGTGTAGCCCCGGACGTAAGGGCCGTGCTGATTTGACGTCATCCCCACCTTCCTCACACCTTACGGTGGCAGTGTCCCCAGAGTGCCCAGCTTAACCTGATGGCAACTAAGGAGAGGGGTTGCGCTCGTTATGGCACTTAAGCCGACACCTCACGGCACGAGCTGACGACAACCATGCAGCACCTTCACAGAGGCCCCGAAGGGCGTCATTGTCTCCAAATCCTTCCTCTGCAATTCAAGCCCGGGTAAGGTTCCTCGCGTATCATCGAATTAAACCACATGTTCCTCCGCTTGTGCGGGCCCCCGTCAATTCCTTTGAGTTTCACCGTTGCCGGCGTACTCCCCAGGTGGGATGCTTAATGCTTTCGCTTGGCCGCTGACCTATTCAGACCAACAGCGGGCATCCATCGTTTACCGTGCGGACTACCAGGGTATCTAATCCTGTTCGATACCCGCACTTTCGAGCTTCAGCGTCAGTTGCGCTCCAGTGAGCTGCCTTCGCAATCGGAGTTCTTCGTGATATCTAAGCATTTCACCGCTACACCACGAATTCCGCCCACTTTGTGCGTACTCAAGGAAACCAGTTCGCGCTGCAGTGCAGACGTTGAGCGTCTACATTTCACAACACGCTTAATCTCCGGCCTACGCTCCCTTTAAACCCAATAAATCCGGATAACGCCCGGACCTTCCGTATTACCGCGGCTGCTGGCACGGAATTAGCCGGTCCTTATTCATAAGGTACATGCAAAAAGTCTCACGAGACTCACTTTATTCCCTTATAAAAGCAGTTTACAACCCATAGGGCCGTCATCCTGCACGCTACTTGGCTGGTTCAGACTCTCGTCCATTGACCAATATTCCTCACTGCTGCCTCCCGTAGGAGTTTGGACCGTGTCTCAGTTCCAATGTGGGGGACCTTCCTCTCAGAACCCCTACTGATCGTCGCCTTGGTGGGCCGTTACCCCGCCAACAAGCTAATCAGACGCATCCCCATCCATCACCGATAAATCTTTAATCTCTTTCAGATGTCTTCTAGAGACGTCATTGGGTATTAGTCTTACTTTCGCAAGGTTATCCCCAAGTGATGGGCAGGTTGGATACGCGTTACTCACCCGTGCGCCGGTCGACGCCCATCAAAAGCAAGCTTTCGATGTCGTTTCCCCTCGACTTGCATGTGTTAAGCCTGTAGCTAGCGTTCATCCTGAGCCAGGATCAAACTCTCCATTGTAAAGTATCCTCTACATTTTTGTCACGACTCGGAAATAAAAGCAAGCTTTCATTTCTCTCGCTGCTCCAAAAATTGTAAAATATCATTTTTACCTAGCCTTGCGGCTTGGTTTGTTTGTTGTCTGTACTTAGGACGAATATCCTTTTCGTTTATTGAAGCTTAGTAAACCTGACTTGTCAATTGCTTGACGGTTCGTTTCTTTTACCCAGTCAACTTTCTTATTTCTAAGAAGTTAACCGCTTCTTGTACTACTTGTCTGTTTATGTAAAATCTTTCAAAGAACTCTTTCTTCGTAAGTTAGGCTGCGCTCAACAATTGAAATAAATTTCATTGTATTCGACTTGCACTAACTTTCTTTAATCGCTAAGAGAAACCGTATTTCTCAAAAGCGAGTGCAAAAGTACTAACTATTTTCGAAACAGCCAAATCTTTTCGCAAAAAAGTTGCTTTTTTAGCAAGTATTTAACATTTATAAATATTTTAGCATGGCGATTTATTGTGTATACATTATTATATATATGCACGAAAGCGCACGCATGTATATGCGCTAGTGCGCGCACATGATTAAATTATGGTATAACTCAAATCATGCTTAGTTTTAGGCAAAAATAGAAACAGAAAGATGAATTTTCCTCCGATATTTTTTGTCTATTCACATATTTATATTACTTTTGCAGCAGAATTATATAAGAAGCATTAAAACAAGAACAAGCATCATGAAAAGATTTACGTTTATCATTTCTTTCATTATGCTCACCTTCATGCCGCTCATGGCACAGGTGAAGCAGACCGTTGCCGTTCTCGGTGACTCGTATTCCACTTTCGAGGGGTTCATTCCTAAGGGTTATGCCACCTGGTACTCACCTACTACTCCACCAGAAACTACAGATGTAAACAAGGTTGAGCAAACTTGGTGGTGGCAAGTTATCAAGGAAGGAGGCTATAAAATGGGAAATATCAATTCCTATTCAGGTGCTACCATCTGCAACACTGGCTATCGTGACGAAGATTATACCGACCGTTCTTTCATCACCCGAAGTTCTCTTCTTGGCAATCCGGATATCATCCTGATTTGCGGTGCTACGAATGACAACTGGGCTGATGCCCCGCTCGGCAACTATCAGTATAGCGACTGGAAGCGCGCAGATTTGTATTGTTTCCGCCCAGCCATGGCCAAGCTGCTTTCAGATATACGACAGCATTATCCTAATGTAGAGGTATATTTCATCTTAAACTCTGAACTCAAGGATGTAATCAATGAGTCGGTAAAAAAGATCTGCAACAAATATCAGGTTCCTGTCATTGCTCTTCATGATATTGACAAGAAAAACGGTCACCCTACTATCAAGGGAATGAAAAGTATTGCTGACCAGGTTCTGAAGGTTATAAAAAAGTAAAGAAATAATAAGTTTTAAATAGATAAATGATAGATTCAATACAAAACATTTTAGTTCAGGTTAGCGATTTCCTTTGGTCGTATATCATCATCACCGTCTTGATATGCTGTGCCCTGTTTTTCACTTGGCGTACCCGTTTCGTCCAGTTCCGCCTTATCAGAGAGATGATCAGGCTGCTGATTCATCCCGACAAGGTACAACCGGAAGAGATAGGACACGAAGAACTGTCGATGGAGGTGAAAGTGGATGGAGAAATGAAACACATTTCTTCCTTCCAGGCTTTTGTGGTAGCATTGGCTAGCCGTATTGGCACCGGTAACCTTGCCGGTGTGGCTACTGCTATCAGCATCGGTGGTCCGGGAGCTGTATTCTGGATGTGGATGCTGGCTTTACTGGGCTCTGCATCCGCTTTCATAGAATCAACTCTCGCCCAACTTTACAAGCGGAAAGGCAAAACATCTTTCTATGGCGGACCGGCCTATTATATGAAGTATGGTTTGGGAAAAGGATGGATGGGTATTCTTTTTGCCGTGCTGATGATCATTACCTTCGGCTTTGCCTATAATTCTGTGCAGAGCAATACTATCTGTCTGGCATGGCAGAAGGCTTTTGGCATAGAACCTGCCACCATGGGAATTGCCCTCACTGTGCTCACCCTGCTCATCATCTTCGGTGGCATCCATAGAGTGGCTAAGTTCTCTTCTACCGTGGTTCCTGTGATGGCTGTCATTTATCTTCTGATAGCTGTAGGTGTTGTTGTTTGGAATATCACCAGTCTGCCAAAGGTTCTGCTTACCATTGTTGAGAATGCTTTCGGATTCAATCAGGCAGCTGGCGGAGTTCTTGGCGTTACTGTGATACAGGGTATCAAGCGAGGTCTGTTCAGTAATGAGGCAGGTGAAGGTAGTGCACCGAATGCTGCTGCGGTAGCTACAGTCAGTCATCCTGTAAAACAGGGATTGATACAGGCTTTGGGCGTTTTTACAGATACGCTGGTAGTATGTTCCTGCACCGCTTTCATCATCCTGGTGAGCGGTGTGGATCTTACGGCTTCAAATGGTATTCAACTCACCCAGGATGCCCTGACCCACGAAATCGGAAACATCGGCAATCCGTTTGTTGCGGTAATGATATGGCTGTTTGCCTTTAGCAGCATCATCGGCAATTATTATTATGGAGAAACCAACGTGAGATATATCAGGGACTCCAAGCTGGGTGTATTTGTCTATCGTCTTGCTGTAGCAGCAATGGTGATGGTCGGAGCGGTAGTATCTCTGGATTTTGCATGGAGTTTTGCAGATATCACGATGGCTCTTCTCACCCTCTGCAATCTCGCAGCCATCGTCCTGCTTTCCCGCCAGGCCGTCTTCCTGTTGAAAGACTATCGCCAACAGAAGAAGGAAGGCAAGAATCCTGTATTCACCAAGGATAAGATGCCAGAGATTGCAGATAAACTGGAGGCATGGTAAATAACAATGATGGATTTTCATTTCGCGAAAATCTATCCTTCATACAATTCATCAACAAAATTCCCCGATACGAATCCTGCAGGAATACTGAGGATTCATATCGGGGAATATTTTTATGCACTAAACTATTTTATTTCTTATAGTAATCGTATAAGAAAGCATCAAGATAAGCACCACGCATGTTGGTCTTATAGAAATTGCCATCCTTATCTAGGATGAGACAGGCTGGAATACCATTGATGCCATACTCGCCCATCACCATACCGCCAAAACCTTCAGGATTGCGAACCTGTGTCCAGGTCATTCCTTCCTTGGCCATTGCCTTTTTCCAGTCGGCATCTCTCTCATCTACGGAAATACTGATGATGTTGAAATCCTTGTATTTCTCGTGTACCTTCTTGAGATGTGGAATCTCCTGACGGCATGGACGACACCAGGAAGCCCAGAACTCCAACATGGTGTATTCACCCTTCTTGATAAGTGAAGAAAGCTTCACCTGCTTGCCTTCAGGTGTGACAACGGTACCATCGATATAATGGTTGCCGATAGCTGTATGCTTTGCCATCTCTGCCTGCATCTGCAGCATCGGATATTGTGCAGAAGAACTCCAGTCGTTCTTCAACCAGCCCATCATCTCGTCAATCTGCTGAGAGGTATATGGGGTTGGTAAAGAAGAGAAACTCTCGATAAGCAAGTCGAAGGCTACCAGAGATGTGGTATGCTGCTGAATAAACAGACTGGTCTGATGGCGCATTTCCTCCTGCAACTTGATGGCTTCCTTGGCAAGGGATACACGCTGTGCCAAATCGGTAGTCTGGTTGATACTATCATCCATCTTGTGCATCTTGTCCTGAATAGGTGACATCAGTTCAAGATAAGCCTGATAAATATCCTGAGTGGTAGAACCCTTTACAACAGGCTCTATCATACTCATATCACGCTCTGCAGGAAAACCGGTAAGATCTACATCGTAGGTCATCAGCTTATTCTCTACATAGACTCTTGCTGAGAATATTTTCTGATAGTCAGGCTCAGCTGTACCAGGCTTGTTCATATCAATAACCATCTGATACTGCTCAGGCTGGTTAACTCCCCCCTTGAGGGTGAACTCACCATTCTTGATTGTAACGCTATCCAGATTGGTAACACCTTCCAATCCATACTTCTGCAACATGACAGAACAGCCGTCCACGTTACCTTTAACCTTACCTTTCATCACAAAATTCTGCGCACTGGCAGCCATTGCAAGTACAAGACCAGCAAGTGTCATCATGCAAGTTTTCATTTTCATCTTATTCATTTTTTCTCGATATTATTTATTATATAATGTTTATTGATTCACATATTCCGGATTCTGAACCAGAAGATTATTGGCTCCCATAGATGCCTTTGGTATAGGAAGAAGATATCGGCGGAAGCTAGGAAGTTCTGCTTTCTCATCTTCTGTCCAACTCTCGAAACCACCCTGACGGTTATAACGGCAAAGATCGAACCATTCTTCCAGATTTTCGTTACTCATATCACACAACTTATGCTTGAGAATTTCACCCAGAAGATCACTGTCGGCAATAGCGTTCACATCGTCCTCAGTATATCCAGCACGTTCGATGACTATAGCCAAGAGCGTACGAGCCTTAGCATACTGACCCAGACGAGCCTCTGCTTCGGCAGCGATATAATAGACTTCGGCAAGGCGCATGAAGTAATAAGAGTCAGCATAGAACATTTCAGGAGTCAACTTGTTATATTTTCCAATACCGTTCATGGCATCTCCCTTATAGGCCCATGTATATAGCGCATCGTATGAAGCTACATCTTCATCACCTGGAGGGAATGGGAAATCGCCACCATCACCACCAGGAATAACTACGCCTCCATCACCGCCTGGGATGACTACTCCACCATCGCCGCCTGGAATAACAATACCACCATCGCCAGAAGCACTTCCATCTGAAGAACCATCAGGATCAGGAACAACAACATCCCCACCATCTCCCGGGTTTGGAATAACAATATCTCCACCTGTTTCATCATCTGGAACTAAATCATCTGCCACCTTCTTGAGGAGTGAACCTGGAGAAAACATATACCAGTTTGAGTCCATCAACTCACTTGGATTGGCTGTATAAGGAGCAAAGAGCATCTCCTGAGAATTAAACTGTTCGTCGAAGATCTTGGCATAATCACTTTCCAAAGCATAACCAGCTGCTTCTGCCTCACCGATCACTTCCTCTGCCAGTCTTGCAGCTTCAGCATAATTATCCTGAGCCATATACATTTTGGCTTTCAAAGCCTTGGCGAAAACGGAACTCATGTGATAATGATCTGCCGGATGCTGTTCACAATGGGCGATGGCATAGTCGAGATCATCAGATATCAACTTGTAAGTTTCAGCCACAGTAGAACGCTTGCGTGGTTGGTTGTCTCTTACCAGTTCGTCCTGGAAGATGCAGACTCCGTATTGGGAATCCTGCTTCCAATATTCTCCGAAGCACTTCAGGAGAGTAAGGTAAGCCAAGGCACGCTGGCAACGAGCCTCTGCAATCATCTCTGTACGTTTCTCCTCGCTCAGTCCTGGTATATTCTTGTTGATATGTACCAGGAAGGTATTGGCCGTATTAATCACATTGTAGTAGGCGGTATAAGCCGACTCCACATTACTGTTATTGGTCTCGATATTCTCGGCAGCAAACTCTTCCGCCCCCATCACCATCGCCTGAGTCTGTGTATGAGCCATAGACGACATTCCATAGCGCAGGTAAGATACACCCGTGCTGCGCCATGAGGCATAGACACCATTGAGCGCCGTCTGTGCAGTTGAGACATCAGTGATATAATTGTCATCAGTAACCACATGTTCTGGTTCGATGCCGTCGAGGCTACCTATCAGGTCACACGATGTAAGAGTTAGTGCTGTGGCTGAAAGGAGCGTAAGAAATTGAAATCTTATATGTTTCATAATCTACAGTCTTTGTATGAGTTAGAATTGTAATTTCAGACCGATAGAGAAAGAACGGCTCATTGGATAAACGTCCTTGTTCTCTGTTGTCTTTAAAAAGGCATTTGTTGCCGACATGTCTGGATCCAAACCTGGCCAGTTAGTAATGGTAAACAGGTTGGTGGCTGTGAAGAACACAGATGCTCCGCTGATGTGCAGGCGCTCCAGAAGAGATGGCTCGAAATTATAGGAGAGCGTGATATTTCTCAAACGGAAGTATGAGTTGGAATATACATAGCGGTCGTTGGTATTTGTATTGTCCATGCTTGCAGGCAACCATACCAGCTGAGCATACTTGGCATCCGTGCGATCCGGTGTCCAGGTGTTGCCGTACATTTCTCTCAGAATACTCTGACCCAGACTACCGGCTGCAGATTCCTGCATAGTACTGTAGTATGCATGACCTCCAAACTGATACTGGAAGAGCATTGACAGGGTGAGGTTCTTATATGATAAGGTATGCGACCAACCTCCGAACACCTTTGGCTCAGGATTGGCGATAGCCGTACGGTCCGCTTCGGTAATATAGCCGGTGCCATCTGTATCCACAAACATATAGTCGCCTACGTGAGCACCATCCTGATAGAAATCATATCCGTTTGCCTGTGCCTGAGAATTCAGTTCATCAATCTGTTTCTGACTCTGGAAAATACCAGCCACCTTGTAACCCTTCACGGTTCCCATCGCATGACCTTCCATGTAGAGATCCTGGTGCATCATGTCGAGTGTAGAACCATTGAGCTTGGTTATCTTATTCTTGTTGGATGAGATACTGAGCATCGTATTGTAGGTGAAATCCTTGGTACGAACCACATCTCCTCCGATAGAGAACTCGAAACCATTATTGGTCAGGTCGAGAATATTGCTGTAGAATGTACCGATACCAAACTCCAAGGCGATAGGAGCTGGAGCCAAGGCGCCATCTGTCTTACGGTGATAGATATCAAAGCTACCGTTCAGTCTGCCATTGAAGAACGAGAAGTCAACACCGGCATTGTACTCTGTAGTCATCTCCCACTTGATATCCTTGTTAGGATAAGTAGTGGCTAAGGTAATAGCACTCTGTCCACCATAGATATTGGAGTTGAAATACTGGATATAAGAGAAGTCGGATACATTGGTAGAACCTGTCTTACCCCAACTCAAACGGAACTTCAGATCATCAATATCTCTTACAGATTCCAGGAAAGGCTCTTGATTGATGCGCCAGGCCAGAGAAACTGCAGGGAAAGTACCGCGCTTGTTACCCGGTCCAAATTTTGATGACTCATCGGAACGAAGACTGAAATCAAGCAGATAACGTGAGAGGAAATCATAGCTCAAACGGCCATAGAGGGAATTGAGTCCACTCTTGGAATAAGTCTCCATAGGCTTGTTGACGGTAGTTGCAGAACTGGCATTGTTGAGCACATCGTCATTAGGGAATCCGCTGTAAGCCTGGTCGTGTTCCTTGCTCCAGTATCTGTCAGCACTATAACCAGCCATCACGTCGAAGCGATGGTCGTCAGTAATCTTGAATTTATAGTCAGCACGGAAGTTGATAGACGTATTCGTGTTGCGATAGTTAGCCTCTGCGAGCGTAGAAGTTGGTTCTGTCTCATACTGTTCCGGCAAGGAAACTTTCGGAGAGAAATAGCTATTGCTGAAGATGAAACGGGATATGTTGGCATCAGCATGGAGGGTAAGACCTTCAATAGGCTTGATGTCAATATAGGCATTTCCGGAGAACTGGTCGTTCTCATACTGGGTCTTTCTCTGGAGTTTTCCCACCGGACTTGCATCCATATAGCTACTTGTATATTCGCCAAACTTATCTACTCGATTCAGGTTACCGTCTGCATCGCGTACGGTCAGGTCTGGGCGAGTCTTCCATGAGTCGTTGTCATAACCCAATGCAGGATCGTTGCTTCCGCTCTTGCGAGAAGAGTAGGTATAGTCGAGCACACCACCCACGGTGATATACTTATTGATTTCAGAATCCAAAGAGAGTCTCGCACCATATCTCTCCATACGGTCATTGATGAGCAGACCTTCCTGGTTCATACCGTTGAAGGAGAATGAATAGTTGGTCCTGTTGCTGCCACCTCTGATGGCTACATTATACTGGTGAGTAGGCGCATTCTTGTTGATCACCTCCTTAGCCCAGTTGGTATTCGCAGAACCGAAAAGGCTCTCGTTGAGTCCATTATATGTATAGACACCCGTCTCGGCATTATATCCGATGTTACCAAATTGGCTCAGATAGTCGGCTACGCCATACATATTCACCATCGAACTGCCGTCGTTCATGCTATTTACAGTATTACGCAGAATCTCGTCCTGCACATTCTTGTATTCAGAAATGTTCAATGGCTTATAGTTTTTGATAGGATTACTGAACGAGAATGTGTAGCCGAAATCTACCTTGGTCTTCTCATTGCGCTTTCCGTTCTTGGTCTTGACAATAACGACACCATTGGCTCCACGTGATCCATAGATCGCAGTAGCTGCGGCATCTTTCAGCACATCGATACTCTCAATATCGTTTGGTGAGATATTGATGAGCGGGTTGATGCCGGTATCCTCCATAAAGGTAGGAACGCCATCAATGACATAAAGAGGCTGGTTGTTGTTACCCTTACCCGATTTAGGATAAGGAGATGTAATACCGCGGATGTTTAACTTGAGAGAAGAACCAGGCTCACCATTTGCGGTAGTAGCCAATACGCCCTTTACAGTACCCTGAAGAAGACCATCGAGGGTTGGTGTGGTAGCAGCCAACTTGCTTATCTGTTCCTGACTCACGGTAGAAATAGCGGTAGTTACATTCCTACGGCTCTTGCTGCCGTAACCGATGACAACGAGATCATCCAGCGCAACATGATCCAACTCCAGCATCATGTTTTGCTCTTTTACGCCACGAAATTCAATACTCTTCGATTTGTAACCAATGCTGGAAAATACAATTTTAGGATGCGCCATAGATGGAAATTCCAGTATGTAGTTACCATCAGCATCAGTGATAACACCATAGCTTGTGCCTTCGATCTGCACCGTGACACCTACCAGAGGATTTCCCTCGGAATCAATCACTCTTCCTTTTACAAAGGTATGACCTTTTTCTTGCACATTTTCAATACCAGCCGCAAAACTAGTTTGAAATGGGGGGGCAGCCTGCACAAAGCTGGCTGAAGTTGCTGCCAAGAAAAGCAACAAGCTTTTTTTCTTCTTCATAATAACTGAATGTTAGTTAAACTTCATGTTCATGGCACAAAAGTATAAAAAATATCTAAAACTATAGCATAATGTTATACAATTAACTTATTTTTTACACATATTCTTGTACTTTCTCCTATTTTCCTTACATTTTCCCGGTTTTTAAGTCTTTTTCTCTAAAAAAATGCTATCAGTAAGCGTTCAAATCAAACAAAGTGTATTCTGTTCTCCGTAATACATTATTTAAAGAGGATCCCATAGCTTTTGTGTTATGGAACCCTCCCCTACTCTACTTAGAGTATCATTTCTTCATATTCCAGTCCGAAGACATCCGCTACGGCCTTGAATACCACCTTTCCATTTACGATATTCAAACCCCTATACAGGGCTTTATCCTCCTTGCAGGCCTTTCGCCAACCCTTATCAGCAAGCGCCAATGCATATTTCAGCGTAGCATTGGTCAAGGCAGTAGTAGAGGTATTCGGCACAGCACCAGGAATATTAGCTACTGCATAATGAACGATTCCATCGACCATATATGTCGGATCAGAATGTGTGGTTGGATGCGATGTCTCGAAACAGCCACCCTGATCGATTGCTACATCAACAAGTACAGTTCCTGGCTCCATCAATTTCAACATATCTTTCGTGATAAGATGCGGCGCCTTATCACCTGGTACGAGCACACTACCCACAACGATATCCACATCTGTCAATTCTCTACGAATATTATGCTCGTTAGAATAGAGCGTGTGTACATTGATAGGCAGCTCCATCTCTAACTGACGAAGACGAGGCAAACTGATATCTGTAATCCATACATCAGCTCCCATTCCTGCAGCCATTCTTGCTGCAGCTTCTCCTACGGTTCCGCCGCCCAATACCAAAACCTTGACGCGGTTCACACCAGGTACACCACTCATCAGTTTCCCTTTTCCTCCCTTTGTCTTCTGCAGATAAAAAGCACCATTAATAATGGCCATCCTTCCAGCTACTTCACTCATCGGAATGAGTAAAGGCAAATGGTGGTTATCTGTCTCCACAGTCTCATAAGCCAGACAGACAGCACCACTCTTGATCATGGCATCGGTAAGTTCCTTGTCACAGGCAAAATGAAAATAAGTGAATACAAGCTGGTCTTGATGGATAAGTGGATATTCCTCAGCGATAGGCTCTTTCACCTTTACTATCATTTCCGCCTCACGATATACACTCTGAATGTCGGGTAAGATTATGGCTCCTACCTTTTCATACGCTTCATCAGCAAATCCGCTGTTCTCTCCAGCCGTATGCTGAACCATCACTTCGTGACCATGTCGAATGAATTCTGCTACTCCTGCTGGTGTCATTCCAACACGGTTCTCATTATTCTTAATCTCTTTTGGAATACCAATTTTCATGATGTTATAGTTTTAAAGGTTCGACATCAGTTTAACTCTGTAAAGATACTGAAAATTTCAATAGGTTGTATGCACTTAGAGGAAAAATTAACATATCTTATACAAACTATTCCTGTTGAATATACGTATTTTAGTTTATTAGACAATTAGACTAAACTAATATTCTAACTTTATACATTATAGATATTCTACAAAAAGGATAATCAAAATGCTGAATTATAAAGCGTTAACATGTTAAGTTTGTAATATACATGTTTATCTCACCAATCATTAGTTTATTATAATTGCTGGCAGTTAGTATATTTGTTTAAATGTAGTTTTGTATTTTCGTTTATTATAATATACGTCTTTAAGTATATTAGTTTATCGGTTTTTAGGTTTATATGGTTATACATAAATAAGTTTATTCGTATTTCAGTATAATCATTTATTAGTATAATAGTCTTTACAAATATATGTTTAATAGAATATTCATATATAAGTTTAATTAATTTGTCCGTCTATTAGGATATCCATATTTTCGTTTAGTAGCATATTCGAAGTGATGCTTATTCTTCATGAAGATTGTTAGAAAAGTATAAAAAAAAGGATATTTACAAAGAAATAAGAAGATAAATTCTTTTATATCAACTATTTTGGCTATTTTTGCAACCAATATTAGAACAAAAGAACATTAGATAATCCAGAAATAAGACTTTTAGTCTTTCAGAACGAAAGAATATAAGTCAATCCGTTTATTCTAATTGCCAGCAATTCTAATATATGTAAATTGTATTAAACAATAACGTGAAATAAGGAAAAAAGAAATATGAAACATGAACTACAGGAAATTGTTGCAGTAGTGAACAACAAGGGTGGAGTAGGCAAGACGGCTACTGTGCAGTCTCTGGCTTCTGGCATAGTCCGGTTGAATCACAATCTCAGGGTTCTGGTAATAGACTTAGACCCACAATGCAACCTCTCTTCGCTTTTCGGAGTGAGAGATAACGAAAATGATAACATATACAACGCCATGTGCAAACAGAGCGGTGTGCCAGTCTACAAATGTAAAAATGGGGTATATGCAGTTCCAGGATCTGCTCAGATGGAAAATATAGAACAACACCTTCCAGGAGGCCCTTCACTGAGAGAACAGATGAAGAGCTACACGGTATTACTGGGATGCTTGCAGGACAACGATTGCCATGACATGACAGGAGAAGGACTGAAAAACGTATTTGATGATTTCGACTACATTTTCATAGACTGTCCTCCAGCACTTTCCAAGAACACTTATAATGCTTTGGTTGCTGCGAGCAAGATTTTGATTCCAGTACAGATGGAAGCATTATCTGTCAAGGGAGTAAGTGAAGTACTCAGCGTAATGGATGAAGTGAAAGAGTTCCACATGAACGATAATTTGGAATTACTTGGACTCCTGCCAGTTATGGTAGATGAACGAACCAAGATTACCAAGCAGTTGAGCAAACTTTTAGGCGAAAAACATGGCGACTTAATTCTGCCTTGCCGTATCCGACGCTCTGTAAAGTTCCTGGAAGCTCAGGCACACGGACAAAGCATATTCGAATATGCACCTTACTCAAGTACAGGTATCGATTACGAAATTGCTATCAAGCGCATGTTCAACATCAAAATCTAATCTTGGTAGGGTAGGTTGAAACATGTATTAATAAAACAAAAGAAGATAAACTTATAAAATATAAGAATTATGGCTGTAGCAAAAAGAAATTTAGAAGAAATTGGTGAGTCTCTTGAAAATATGGGTATGAACGACCGCCCAAGTTTATTAAACACAGAAATGGCAAAAAGCGAAGAGGATAAAAATATATCTAAAGGTGGTCGCAAGAGAAAAAGTTACTGGACTGCAGAGGAAAGACGCACTAGAACGAGTGTGGCTACATATCTTAACAAGGAAGAACTCCTTCTCCTGAAGATGAAATGCCTCTCAGATGATATCCCACAGGAAAACCTGCTCTATAATATCCTGATGGATTACTTGAAAAAGTAAGCAAACAAAAAGTAGTTATTAAAAGGGTGAAAACCACAAAACTGTTTACCTAAAAAAGCGCTAAGCTTAAAAATAAGGTATAAGTTCCTACAAAAACCACATTTTTGTTTACCAAAAGAATGATAATTATAGATTATTCTTTATAATAAATTATATATCTCTTATTTATTACAGAGAGCATAATAGCTTGATTAATAATGGGTTATGTTTGAAATGGTAAATAGAAAAGTGGTTTTAGGTAAATAGGAATATGGTTTATGGTAAATAGCTTGGTGGTTTCGGGTAAATATTTATGTGGTTTTAAGTAAATAAAAAAGTGGTTTTAGGTAAACAACTTTGTGGTTTATGGTAAACAGAAATGTGGTTTTTATATGAGTGAACCAAAAGGAAACAAGAATCTGGTGTGGATTAACACACCTTTTTCGCTGACAAAATTGGATAAGCAATATACATTATTGCAACAAAACATATTGATGGTTGCAAGTACCCATCTGCAGAAGTATGTTGAAGAGTATTTTACCGAGAAGAGAGTGCTTGGAGATGCACGCTCCGACTATCTTTTCGAGAAAGGAATAGAGCATGCTGTTATGGAGATTCCGCCCATCAAAATAGACATCAAGGATTTTCAGGTATCAACGGAGTTTCATAATTATAAGAATCTGCGTGATACGCTGAAGAACGATATCCTCAACCTATCGGTGCGTGTAAAGACGGATAGCAAGACAGAGAAGATACAGCACGTATTTTCAAACATCGAGATTCCGACAACGCAGAAAGGCTATACAAAGAGCGATGGTGAGAAAGTAGAACGCATCAAGGGTGAAGTAATACTTGAGATAGATCCAAAACTCACTATGAGCCTTTTTGACATGCGTCAGGGATATATTCACCATATCTCCATGATTGCTAAATATTCCAAGAAGGTGAATACACCTCGACTCTATATATATCTGCTTCGTCAGATGGGACTAGACAAGAGCTTGGATGTTAAGGTTGAGTTTTTGCCGATGAAACAGTATTTGGGGCTGGTAGAACTTGATGAACATGGCAATATTCTGCTTGACGACAAGGGGGAGCCTGTGATGAATAAATATCCTAAATTCTCACAATTCAGAAAACAGGTACTCGATGTGGTAAGGGAAGATCTCAACAGAATGGCTAGTCGCAGTGAGACAGATATCGTATTTGATGAATTTTCTGAAGAAGACTTTATTTATCGGAACGGAAAGCATAAGGGAGATCCTGAATATGTTATCTTCCATATCAAGCGGACGGATGTAGGTATCAATCATATCGGAGATAAAGATGCAGATATTGCTCGTCGTCTGAATGAAAAAATAAACCGTAATAGGGGAAAGAAAACATCTGATGATGCCACGCAGCAGGGAGATCTTTTTGCGCATGTATATCAGAATCCTGACAAGAAGATAGAAGTAGACACGACTCAAGGTTTTGAGCAATGGAATCAGTTTATTTCGATGGTACAGGATACCAGTCAGCAAGCCCTGTTGGGCAGATGCAAATTCATAGGAATCAAGAATGACAGATTCTGTATTGCTGCTAGTGATGATGATTTTGCTGCTTTGAAAACATCGGGTCTTGAAAGGCTGGCACAAGAATTTTTTGACTGTGTCGGTTCATTCATGCCTGTATTCTATAGAGGCTAAGCAGAACAAGAAAGCAGAAGAGGAAGTAGGGGAGTACCGTACTTCCTCTTTTTGATATGTAAAACCACATTTCTGTTTACCTACTTTTAAGAATGGCTTATCATCATAACCACAAAACTGTTTACCTGAAATGTCATGTATATAATTCATTCCATTTTGAGGTTATATTAATTATTTACCAAATCCCGTGTTATAATTTGATATGTAATAAGTTATATCATTTTTATATCAGTCTTTTATTCTTAGGTAAACAGTTTTGTGGTTTCTGGTAAACAAAATAGTGGTTTCAGGTAAACAGTTTTGTGGTTTTTATCTTGATAAGATACTATTTTTTATCTTATTCTATTTGAAATCAGGCACCTGAACACAATTTGAGTATATGTATAACTATCAGTATATTAGTATGTTATGTGAAACGCCTAAAGGAGTTGTCTAGACATTTTGATTCTTTCTTTAGTAGCAACTGAATAAGAATTTAAAAACCACAAAACTGTTTACCTGGCAGAACGTTCATCGATTTTTCTCATAAACCACATTTCTGTTTACCTGTTTTTCTCATGAATTTAACTAGGTAAAAACCACATTTCTATTTACCTAAAGAGGAGCAACTGCTTTTTACTAGGATAGGTAAACAGTTTTGTGGTTTCTGGTAAACAAAATAGTGGTTTCAGGTAAACAGTTATGTGGTTTAGGTAAATAGAATAGTGGTTTAGGTAAACAAAAATGTGGTTTGTGCTACAAAATGCAGTGATTTTTGGTAAACAACTTTGTGGTTTATGCGTAGTTTTGTGGTTTTAGGTAAACAGTTTTGTGGTTTTCTCCTTATAGAGAATCAAATTCATAATTGTCTAATTGTAGAATTGACTAATTGACGGAAAAACTATAAGTAAGTTTCTTTTTAGGTTATTATTTTGTCATTGAACTGCTTTCAAGTAAGTTCTCACCGCATTCACAAGTTCTATGATGGTTATACCAGTCATGGCCCAACGTGAAACCAGAGCCATCAACTTTTGAGGTCAGGAATGAACTGTTTGCGCCTGATGGAAACTCTTGCAAACTTTCAAGAAAAAATAGTGCCAAGAAAGCCCAAGGGTCTTTTAGCCTTTAGATTTTCTTGGCACAAAATTTAGCCTTAATCTGTTTCCTTATGTTTATGTAAACGGCTAATTATCTTGTAGCCTCTTCCGTATCTTTTGCCTTTTATTCCAATCAGTCCACCATTATAATAATTCAGAACTTCATTTTTATGGAGTCTTGATAGGGTGGTGTTGAAACAATTTATCTTGAGAGTAGGATAGAGTTGCATAGTCTTATCAATAAGACTCTCTTTGGTTTGCGGGAGGGACTCCTCTGTTAAGACTTTTACCATCGTAGATGCCAAAGAAGGTTTGGAATTATCTTTCAGGATAGTCTTTTCTTTTTTCTTTTCCTTCTTCTCCTTCTTTTTATGGTTATCTACAGTTGGAGTGACAGTCTTTTTCTCTTCCTTCTTTGCCTGTTTGGCAAAAGATTCCGCATTGATGTCAAGCTTCAGTCCCAGAATTTCCGAAATGATGTTCTTGAGGACATAGATGAACAACTCGCTGTCTTTACTCTTGAGTGAGGTCTCTTGTTTCCAGTAGCGACTCTTGAAAGCAAGTTGGGTCAACTCTTCAATCTCTTGTTCAGAAATATCTTCTTTGTTAGCGAGACGTGCATTGGCCACATTGAGGAATGAAGCAAAGGAGAAGGTGGAGAATTGACTTGGAATTACGTATGTGAAAATATGATTGTTTTCTCCCTTTGCTGAAGGATGTTTGAGATTAATCATACTCATCCCTTTTACCAGAGCAATTAAAAAAGCCATGCTGGCGTATGAGAGATTTGTATTTTCAACCTCACAGATTCCTTTATAGTCAAGGTTCTTATCCGAGATAAAGTTCATGGTAAAAATACCATAGTTAGTCCATTCTGTAGAATGGAGCAACTGCTGGAGTGTGGGATCTTCTGGTGCACCCAAGCCTCTGTTAACGCTATCTATATAGCGACGCATTGTTTCTACTTCTTCCCATTGGAGAAGTGCATCATCTCCCGGCTCATGGTTTCTGATGCAGCCGATGGTTCCCAGTCTGATAACATCAGCAGAAGTTGAAGTTCGCAGGTGATTTGCGAGCTTGGCAAATAAATTAGGCATCCAGTCGAAATCATCAACCGGTGAATCTATATAATCTTCCTGATAGTGATTGTTATCAGTAAAATCTAAATCTTGATACATGCTATATTTTGTAAAAAATTGAATTCAAATCTTTCATTTGCAAAGGTAAGAAAAAATATTCTATTCTCCAAATTTTTGGCTAACTATTTGAACATCAGAGTATATTTTATGGTTTTGTTTGCTGAAAAATCACAAAAAATGGTCTTACTTGTAAAAAAAGACAGACTTTTTAATAGTTTACAGCTCAAAAGGTGAGAAAGAATCTGTATTTTTTCTTGTATGATTAAAATGTTTTTTGTAACTTCGCAGCATGATTTAACGTGAATAATAATACTTATATATATAATTAAGGTGAAAGCATTTACATATATCCAGCAAGGAAAGTTTGGCTTCACAGAAAAAGTGAAGCCTACGATAATAGATGAGCATGATGCCATCGTAAGAGTAACGCTGAGCAGTATCTGCACCAGTGATCTTCATATCAAGCATGGTTCTGTGCCTCGTGCAGTACCGGGGATTACTGTTGGCCACGAAATGGTAGGCATTGTAGAGGAAGTAGGGGAGAGGGTTTCCCATGTGAAGCCGGGAGACAGAGTAACCGTGAATGTAGAGACCTTCTGTGGAGAATGCTTCTATTGCAAGCATGGATACGTGAACAATTGTACTTCTCCACATGGCGGATGGGCTCTGGGATGCAGAATCGATGGCGGGCAGACGGAATATGTGAGGGTTCCTTATGCTACAACCGGCTTGAACAAGATTCCTGATTCGGTAAGCGATGAGCAGGCGCTCTTCGTTGGCGACATCCTTGCTACTGGATTCTGGGCTACGAGAATATCTGAAATTACAGAAGAGGATACTGTCTTGATTATCGGTGCTGGCCCTACGGGTGTCTGCTGTTTGCTTTGCACCCTGCTCAAGAATCCGAGAAACATCATCGTCTGTGAAAAATCAAAGGATAGGCGAGGGTTCATCCAGAAGCATTATCCGCAGGTGATGGTTGTTGAACCGGAGGATTGTGAGGCATTTGTCAAACAACATAGTCTGCATGGGGGAGCTGATGTGGTGATGGAGGTTGCAGGTGGACCTGATACCTTCCAGCTTGCCTGGAAGTGTGCCCGTCCTAATGCCATCGTCACTGTCGTAGCCATGTATGACAAGCCGCAGATGCTTCCGCTTCCTGATATGTATGGCAAGAACCTCATCTTCAAGACGGGAGGTGTGGATGGATGCGACTGTGGGGAAATCCTTGATTTGATAGCCCAGGGAAAGATAGATACCACTCCTCTGATTACCCATCGTTTCCCGCTTTCAAGAATAGAAGAGGCATACGATGTCTTTGAGAACCGCAAGGATGGAGTCATCAAGGTGGCGATATTTCCGGGATAAACAAGAGAGGGTGGGTCATGGAGTTATGACCCACCCTCTCTTGTTAAAATGCAATGTTCTGTAAATATTAAGCTTTACTGTCAGGAATGGCAGAAGCAACACCTTGGTGCATCATACGCGATTTTTCCTTAGCCAAGACTTGCATGTCTACAGCCACATCGTCTTCATCCACGATTTCTACGCCAGTCATCGTTTCGATTACGTCTTCCATGGAAACCACTCCTCTCAGACATCCGTATTCATCTACGATGATAGAGATGTGTTCTCGTTTTTCCAACATCTTTTCCCATATCTGGTATAGAGATTCATCCTCGTTGAAGGAAAGAATCGGACGCATCAGTTCGGATAATCTGGTTTGGAACTCATCGTCTGAAACCAATTTGAGAACCATATCTTTCAATACGTATCCCACAATGATATCTTTATTGTTGTCATAAACGGGAATGCGTGAGAAATTCCATTCTTTCTGTTCGTAAAACTCCTTGGTCGTCAGATTCATGTTGGCTGATTCTACTACGATGGATGGAGTCATCACCTCCTTGGCCTTTACTCCTGCCAGGCGAATGCAGCTTTTGATGATCTTGCTTTCCGATTCGCGGAAGATGCCTTCTGTAGTACCTACGTCTACCATGGCCGATACCTCTTCGCGACTCACGGAAGCTTGGTGGTTCTTCGGAGTAAATACCTTAGTGATAAGTTCCGAAAGCAGTACCAAAGGATAGGTGATAAAGATGAGCACACGGATGATCTTGGTAGATGTCATGGCAAGAGAGCGCCAATATGAAGCTCCGATGGTTTTCGGGATGATTTCTGAAAGTACCAGAATCAACAGAGTGAGAATGGCGGAAATGATACCGAAGTATTCTTCGCCAAAGAGTTTCATAGACTCGGCTCCTACACCGGCAGAACCGATGGTGTGGGCGATGGTATTGAGCGAAAGGATGGCACCCACCGGACGGTCTACGTTATTCTTATACTGTTTCATCAGTGAGGCAGTCTTGTTGCCTTGATTCTCCTTCATCGAGATAAACGACATCGGAGTAGAAAGTAATACCGCCTCCAGGACGGAGCACAAAAAGGATAGTGACAGAGCACCTAAAAAATATAAAATGATTAAACCCATGTAATTTTAAATTCGTTAATAATATGTTATCTCAAGCAAGATAGATATTATTTCCGAAGACTACAGTTGAGGATGTAATGGGGAACATTACATCTATGTTTATCCAATATAAGTGCATTTATATGTATCATCACAATATGTTTCAATTTTCTGCAAAAATACTGAATAAAAAATGAATCTAATATGTTTTTGTTGAAAATTAAATTGTTTTAATATGATTTTGGCAAATTTGTGTAGAAGTATAAAAAAATCTAATTTTAACAATAATATAATGTATAATTCATCAAGTATTTATGAATATTAGGTATTTTTGCAATCAGCATTTAGAAAATTGATTCAATATGAAAAAGAAAATACCTATCATTCTCCTTAACTTTACCGGCGTATACGAATTGGAGGCATTTGCCTCAAATAAGAATATAATTCATGTAGATTGCCGGGACATGAAAGGGGTAGACTGCTATTGTGACGAAGAGGGTAGGGAGGAACTGCACCGCCGATTGGCTCCTTTTCCTGCCAAAGCCGTTCATTTCATAGATTCCGGAGATTTCCATTATCTTACGGAATATTGGGTGTCAAGAATTCATGAACCTTTCTCGCTCATAGTTTTCGACCATCATCCGGATATGCAGCAACCGGAATGGGAGGGTGTTGTGTCATGTGGCGGTTGGGTGAGAGATGTTTTGGAGAAGAACCCGTTTGTCAAACACATTATCATTGTGGGGGCATCGGACGAGTTGATAGCCCAGGTGCCTGTTCACTTAAGAGAGAGGGTGTTGTTCTACAGTCAGGCAGAGATAGACCATCACCAGGCTTGGCCGTCGAAGGCTGGTAAACTTATACATGAGCCGGTTTACATATCCATAGATAAGGATGTATTGAGAAAGCAGGATGCCATCACCGACTGGAGCAATGGAGATATGACACTTATGCAGCTCCAAGCCGTGCTTCGCATCATCTATGCCCATGAGAAAGTGATAGGGATAGATATTACAGGCGAATGTTCAGCTACGCTTGACTATTTCTCTGAGTTGGAGGATGCAGAGATTAACAACGAGGCAAATGAAGAATTGCTAAGGATGATTCTGGAGGAGAACCATCCTTAGCCTTCTTAAGCGTAAGCTTGAAGAATACGGTCTAGTTCGTCGAGTTCTTCCTCCTTTGTTGCCCAGCTTGTAACGAATCGGCAGATGATTTCATGTTCGCTCTTTCTTTCCCATATCTCGAATGCTACTTTTTGGGAAAGGGCTTCGTAGAGGGCAGGTGAGAGTACTACAAACTGCTGATTGGTTGGAGAATCGTAGGCAATGGTGATACCATGCTTTTCGAAGATGCTGCGGATGCGGGTAGCCGTAGCGATGGCATGGCGCGATATCTTGAAATAGAGCTCATCCGTAAACAGCGTGTCAAACTGGATGCCGAGCATTCTGCCCTTGGCAAGCAAGGCTCCATGACGCTTCACGTTGGTGAAGAAGTATTTCGGTGTCTTCATGCCCGAGAATACCACAGCTTCTCCCATCATGGCACCCACCTTGGTTCCGCCGATATAGAATACATCACAATGTTTTGCAAGGAATGGCAAGTCATAGTCGCATGCCGCTGAAACCAGACCGTATCCCAGTCGTGCACCATCGATGAAGAGACGGAGGCCATATTTCTGGCAGGTTGCATACAGCGCAGCCAGTTCTTCTCTGGTGTAGACCATTCCGAACTCAGTCGGCATCGAGATATAAACCATGCCTGGCTGTACCATGTGAGGATGCGATTCGTCGGCTAGGAAGGTATCCATATAGGCTGACAGGGTGCCGGTTGTCAGCTTGCTGTTTTTTCCTGGTAGGGTAATGACCTTATGCCCGAAAGCTTCTACTGCTCCTGATTCATGTACCTCGATATGACCGGTTTCCACACAGATTACTCCTTCGCATCCCATGAGGACGGAATCAATGACCGTGGTGTTGGTCTGCGTACCGCCTGTCAGGAAGAACACTTCTGCATTCTCTTTGTCCACAGCCTTGCGGATTTTCTCTTTTGCAGATTCAGAGTATGGATCAAAACCATAACCAGATGTTTTATCACTGTTTGTCTTGCCAAGAGCTTCTAGAATCTCTGGCAGCATACCATTGTTGTAATCACTTTCAAATGAAATCATATTCTTAATATTACGTGTTTTAATTTAAACTAATTTCTTTATTCTGTTTCTATTTTACTTCTGTCAGTTTACCCGTCTGTGAGTCGATGATATAACCATACTGATTGCAAAGGTAATGATATTTGCTAAAATGTGAGTAAAATAACTATTAATTAATCAAAAATAGCCCTATTTCAGGTATCAGTGGTCATTATACAGATGTCATGTTCCGTTAGTTGACCAGGCTTATTTTTTTTACAAAATCATGATTTAAATCCTCTGAAAATCACGAATTTCCGCTCGGAAAATATTTCTTGAAGAATATTGAAAATATGGCGAAATTCGTAATCATCAGATATTCAACGTGTTATAAATCTCACAAATTTCTTCGGAAATCCGGAATTCTGTAGTCGTACAACTATAACCCCTATAGTTGTACGACTATAACTCCAGAGTTGTACAACTATAGCCTATATAGTCGTACAACTGTAGCCTTACGGTCGTACAACTATAGGTGATTCGTCTTTCAGAGAGCAAGTAATACGCTATCAAACCAAAAGATTTTTATCATCATGACCTTCTAGATTGAAAATACGGAAATTGCGATAATTAAGAAACAATATTTGACACCCGCATATTTCCGAAGTACAAATTCCAAACTGATGATATTTATATATACGTACCACCTATTTATCATAATCACCCTTAGAAAACGGATAGGAGAGCAGAGAATAAACGGATGAAAATGGATAAATTTGGCAGCAAAGTTTAAATTAATTATCCTTTGATGCCAATCCTGTCAAAAATGGCTCACTCTAGATATACAAACCGAGACTGGCACATAACTTGCTCTTACCCAGGATGAAAGCCGAAGCCGAAAGGGCAAGGGGAACGACAAGAACCCTAAGTAATGACAGTTGAGGGTTTCTAGAAATTCTTGAGCCTCGTAAGCCGAAGCAATCGTTATAAAGGATAAATTAAAAACAATGAGAAATCCCGACTGAGCCGGAAGGCGAAGAGAGGACGAGTAAAATAGAATTAGGAGGTTTTACATGATGTTGTTAGCTCGTAGAAATAACAGTGTTTCAAATTGGTTGAACAGTTGGTTTAATGACAACTTCTTTGATACAGGCTTGATGCCACACATGAACGCAACAGCTCCTGCAGTCAACGTCAAGGAAAGTGCTACAGCTTACACGATGGAGGTTGCAGCTCCTGGTTTGAAGAAAGATATGGTCAAGATGAACATCGATAAGGATGGTTATCTGAATGTATCCATCGAGAACAAGGATGAGAAGAAGGAAGAGAAGGAAGAGCATTACTTGCGTCGTGAGTTCTCTTACAGCAGCTACTCTCAGAGTTATGCTTTGCCAGAGGATGCTGATCAGGAGAAGATTTCCGCTGAGGTCAGTGACGGTGTCTTGAAGATTGAGATTCCTAAGATTGCCAAGGAGGAGAAGAAAGACGATGTTAAACACATTGAGGTTAAGTAATCTTTCTTGAAGTGCTATGCAGCTTTCAAGATACATTCATTGCATCGAGAAAATAATTAAAACAGAGGGCTAGTCCTGATTATGGGGCTAGCCCTTTTTTTTAAACGAATTTATCAATTCGCAAGACAGCTATAATTTTAGATAGTCCAAATTTGTTGCTTAATAGAATGTCCTCGTATGATAACCTTCTCTTAAAATATTATTTGAAATAGTCAAACAGAAAAATTGGGAAAGCATTGAGTACAGCTACTTTGCAATCTTCGGTATTCACATACTGTTCTACTTGTGAGTTGAATATTTTGTCTTGAAGTATGTCTTCTTTAGATGCAGGCATCGTATTCTTCCCCTTACATAGATAGTTCGCTTTTCCCACATTCATTTCCTTTAAATATTCCCAATTTTGCTTAACTTCCTCCATCTCTACTTCTGTTGGCTCTCGATGATCTTTCAGTAGGATGAAATCGAAACTGTCATACGCAGAAAAATCTGCAGATACACCTTTAAACTTACCACACTCAGAACGTGTTACAGAATACGTCCAATAGTTTGCATCGGGCAACTGCTTAGTATATCGTATAGACTCAACCATCGGATAGTCAATATATAGCCTACCAAACTCCGTTTCGTTGTTGAATGTTTCAAGCATTTCCTTTACCTGCCTGTTGATTTCTTCGAGAGATAAATTCCGGTTATGAAAGTCATAGTCGAAGAACAGATAGATTTCAGAAATGTCAGCAGATGCATCAATATCCTTGAGCGGATTGTCTGCTTGACCAGCAAATTTCTCCATCAGCAAAGACACAATATCTCCATCGCCATCATACTCCTGCAAATCTTTGTATAGCTGATAGATGTTGTTGTTATAGGAACATACTATCTGCTCTTCTCTATTTGCAAAGTATAATCGCTGGATGGTGCGGAACAAATCCGGCTCCCGTTTTACTCCTTCAAAAACGAATAGTATCATACTTCGAATGCGTTACCTCTAAACATTTTTTCTATATTATGCCCGAATCTCAACTCTTTTTGAGTGCAGTCGCTCAACGGCTTGATTTTGTTGTCTTGCAAGATGAAATTGCAATCTGGGCGAAGCAAGTCGTTGGTCATCAGATAGGTGTTGTGTGATGACGTAAAAGCCTGACATGGAAGGGAAAAGAGGGTTTTGCAAACCTCATAAGAGAGTCTGAAATGATAGAATGCATCAAATTCATCTATGAAAACGAACGATGCTTTTGTCATCTGTTTCAGCCAGTAATATAGCAGCATCAGAGATTGAGTACCCGTTGATGCAATCTTATCGAATGGAATGCGACCTAATCCAAATACGCAATACAACTCTTTATCATCATCCTTTGGCTCCTGAAACTCAAAACTTTGTCCGCTTACCCGATGGATGAATTCCTCAAAGTCCCGAGTCAGCTTATTCTTGATGATATACTCATCGAGATTTGCCGGAGCAGTAGCCAACCCCATAAACTCATTTTTTTCAACACTTCTGAACCATAACATTGAGTTTACGAATTGCTGCAGTTTCAGAAGATAATGTTCCTTGGCAAGAGGATAGGAAGTAAGCAGAAAGTTTACGATGGATACATTGTTGGCGTTATTGGCAAGGTTTGCCTTCACCGCAGAATCCATCGGGAACTCAACATCATCCAATGTCAAGACAGAATTCTTGTTGCAGAAAATAAGCTTGTTATTCACAACAAGTTCTTCTTCCTCCAGTTTTCCATCAGGTGATTTGCTATATGTATACAGTAACGTATCATCTCTAAACTTGAATGTATATTCAAATTTTACGGGGAAGTTCAACTTTCCCGTATATGTAAAGTTATCATAATAGTTCACCTTCTTCCACTTCTGTGAAAGATGATTGGTAATGTCGAAGATGGCCATTGCAAAGTTCGACTTGCCAGAACCATTAGGTCCATATACGATGCCATTCTTGATGATACCATCTTTAATGGCAAAAGTATTGAACGAATAGTTACTTGGTTTCGACAAATCCCATTCTATACGATTGGCAAATCCTCTATAGTTCGTTACGGCAAATTTTACTAGCATGCTTATAAATACTTTATTTTTAATTGATAACAATTTTGTTGGTGCAAAGCTAATACACACTTAAACAATGCAAACCATCTTTTATTATAATGTCAAGTGCAGCTAAGCAGTTGCAAAGATATACAAAATATCAATACGCCGTAATTTTTTTACGGATATTTAAGATAATAATCCTTGCAATACAATTTAAATGCTTTATCATTAAAAAAACTAATAGCTAAAGTTATATGGTGATTCCTCTCAATAGGGTGTACTGCAAACATTCTATTTACCATAAGCTTCCTGTCTGCCTTATCAAACATGATTTTTTCTTCAAGTGCTCTAACTACCTCAGTTGAAAGAGGTTTGTGTATGTACTTTCGTACACTATGTCTTTGTTTGATAGCTTCTTCTATAGTCATGATTTCTATAATGAATTGTGCATGCAAAGTTAAGAAAAAATGCTTAACAATGGCAAATAATCAAGAAAAATTCCATGAAATAATAATTTTTTATAAAAAGAATATTATATTGGACCTTTTCTTGCATAATCTAGAAATTATTGTTACCTTTGCACGAAAAGTACAATATAATACACTACTTGGTATGAAAATTCAAGAAGTAATGAAATTGCAGCGTAAGGCCTTGGGAATAACCCAGCAAGACCTTGCTGACATGTCTGAGGTAGCCATTTCTACCATCAAGCAAATAGAGAGCGGCAAAGGCAACCCATCCCTATCGACGGTTGAAAAAATCATGGATATCCTTGGCATGGAGGTTAAATATGAGATTCGTCAAACCATTTAAATATAGTAGGATATGAGAAAAGCTATCCTTTTTTGGACGGTAAGATGAAACTTACCTATTTGCGAATAGTCAAAGAAAGAATTCAAAGATTCAAACGTAAATCAGAATGAGCTCCATGAAGGGTAATCATTCCCGGACTATCAAGACATGAGTAGTTGATAAATCATTGATTAACAATATAATAATATCCAATGAAACTTAACAAAATCCATCATGTAGCCGTGATTTGCTCCGACTATGAGAAATCCAAGCATTTCTATACAGATGTGCTCGGAATGAATATAGTAAGTGAAAATTATCGTGAAGGACGTGACTCCTGGAAGGCAGACTGCTGGCTTGATGACTCGTATGTCATAGAGCTCTTCTCCTTCCCTAATCCACCTGCACGTCCTTCCTATCCGGAAGCTGCCGGACTGCGCCATCTTGCTTTTGAGGTTGATGACCTTTTGGTGGCTATAGATGAGCTTGACAATAAAGGCATCGCTCATGAACCCATCCGTACAGATGAATATACTGGCAAGCGATTTGTATTCTTCAGCGACCCAGATGGTTTGCCGATAGAACTGTATGAAAAATAATAATTTAAATTAATACAATGAACATCAAGTCAATAGGTAGTAAAATCAAGGGAAATCCTAAGATGGTAGAGGGTACGGTATATTCCATGCTCATCATCTGTAGTATTTCCCATTTCTTGAATGATATGATTCAGTCGATTATCCCTTCCATCTATCCGATTGTGAAGGATAAGTTCGACTTCTCGTTTGCACAGATAGGTATCATCACGCTGGTCTTCCAGATGACGTCTTCCATCCTGCAACCTTTTACGGGGCTTTATGCTGACAAGCATCCCCGTCCCTATGCTCTTTCCCTCGGCATGTGCTTCACCTTGGTGGGCTTGCTCCTGCTGGCTTTTGCCGAGAATTATTTTCTGATTCTCCTGGCTGTGAGCGTCGTAGGTCTGGGCTCATCCGTGTTTCATCCCACAGCTTCAAGAGTGGCACAGATGGCATCGGGAGGCAAGAAGAGTCTGGCACAATCTATCTTTCAGGTGGGCGGCAATGGCGGATCGGCAGTAGGTCCGCTGCTGGCTGCCATCATTATCCTGCCTTTCGGACAGCATGCCATCTCCTGGTTTGCCCTTGCAGCCCTCCTCGCTGCCATCATCATGGTAAGATTGGGAGTCTGGTACAAGGCACGACTGGCTTACGTGGTGAACCATCCGCAGAAACAACCGCTTCTCAATACCCATATTTCTAAAAGGGTGAAGTATTGGGCACTGTTTATCCTCATCATGCTCGTGTTCTCCAAGTATTTCTATACGGCGTGCATCACGAGCTACTTCACCTTCTTCCTGATGGATAAGTTCGGTGTCTCGGTACAGACTTCACAGCTGTGTCTCTTCGTGTTCCTTGCAGCCTTTGCCATAGGAACTGTGGCAGGAGGAATGCTGGGTGACAAGTTCGGCAGAAAGTATGTCATCTGGTTTTCCATTCTGGGAGCAGCACCTTTCGCCATCGCCATGCCTTTCGTCAACTTCACGTGGACCATCATCTTTACCTTCCTGTCAGGATTGATCATTGCCTCGGCTTTCTCTTCCATCGTGGTATATGCCACCGACCTGATGCCAGATAAAGTAGGACTGATAGCCGGCATTTTCTTCGGACTGATGTTTGGTTTGGGAGGTTTGGGCTCTGCTTTCTTCGGCTGGTTAGCAGACAAGACGAGCATCGAGTTTATCTTCCAGGTGAGTGCCTTCCTGCCATTGCTCGGCATCATAGCAGGATTCTTGCCGAATACACAGAAGAAAAGCGTTGAAGAAACGGATGAAAACGCAAAGTAAATGAAAAACTAAAATGAAAAGAGAATATTAACAAATGGAACAAGAAGAAAAGAAACAGAAATCTCAAGCAGCAGAGAATCAGGCATCCTGCTCGTCTCTGCAGCCAGTTGAACCACATCCTTTTATTTCTGTCATACCGCTGGCAGTACTTATCACCCTCATCGTCCTGGTTGTCAAAATCTTCCCTGATGATGCCTTGGCTGGTGCCTCTCAGGTGGCCCTTATGATATCCACAGCAGTATGTGTAGCACTCGGTATGGGCATCTATAGGATGAAATGGAATATCTTTGAAGAGATGATCAAAAAGACCGTGGGCGATGCTGGAGTATCTATCCTGATCCTGCTGCTCATCGGAATGATGTCAGCTACCTGGATGATCAGTGGTGTGGTACCCACATTGATATATTATGGTGTACAGATCATGTCGCCAACCTTTTTCCTTCCCTGCGCATGCATCATCTCCAGCATCATTTCTGTGATGACGGGAACCTCATGGACCACTATTGCCACCATCGGTATTGCTCTGATGGGAATCGGTGATGCCCTGGGAATACCAGCTCCCTACACCGCTGGAGCTATTATCTCCGGTGCCTATTTTGGGGATAAACTCTCGCCAATGAGCGATACCACCGTCCTTGCTTCGAGTATAGCCGGAGCGGATCTCTTCTCACATATCCGCTATATGCTCTATACTACCATACCAAGCATCCTGCTCTCGCTGGTACTCTATCTCATCATCGGACTCTGTTATGATTCCAAGCCAGTGGATATCAGCCAGTATCTTACCGGTCTGAGCCATGGATTCAATATCTCTCTGTTTACCATGCTGGTTCCGGCTTTTACAGGATGGCTCATCTACCGCAAGACTCCATCTCTCATCACCCTTCTTCTTTCAGCCCTTTCAGCATGCATCTGTGCCCTCATTCTCCAGCCGGAAGTACTTGTAGGGATAGCAGGTGAAGACAGCATCTCTGCCAAAAGCCTCTTTGAAGGAATCATGACCACCTGCTATACCCATACCCAGGTAGATTGCGGTATGGCGAACATCAATGATCTCGTAGCCACCCGAGGTATGGCTGGCATGCTCAATACCATTTGGCTCATCCTCTGTGCCATGTGTTTCGGTTCATGTATGGTAGCCAGCGGCATGCTCCACGCCATTACCCACATGCTCCTGAAAAGCATCCACAGCACCGTATCACTTGTCTGCAGCACCGTGACATCAGGCGTCTTGCTCAATCTCGTTATGGGTGACCAGTTCCTGAGCATCATCATGAATGCATCTATCTATAAGGATGAGTATGCCGAACGAGGCTACCGTCCGGAACTCTTGAGCCGAAGTACAGAGGATAGCGCTACCGTAACGAGCGTATTGGTTCCATGGACAGCCTGCGGTATGACGCAGAGTACGGTTCTTGGTATCCCGACACTTGTCTATCTCCCCTTCTGCTTCTTCAACATCATCAGTCCTCTGATGAGTTGTCTGGTTGCCATCCTTGGCTTCGTACCCAACCCACAACCCAAGGAAAACAAAGCATCTGCAGCGGAAGAGTCTGATATCCATTAATATAGGAGATTCATAGATATAGGAGGCTAATAGAAATGAAAAAAGAATCAAAAGTAAACCAAGCAAAATATGTAGAACTCAATTTGTTTCCTGAGGAGAAAGAGGAGCATCAGAAAGACTCTATCTCTTCAGAAGACATGGAAAGCGATACTTCTCCAGACAAAGAGTATGACTTGACTGATTTGTTTGAAAGACTTTCCAAATCAACATTTCGCAGCCGATTCCATCTCTCGAAGAAGGATAAGGAATATATTGCAGAAAAGGGTTTGGCTACCATCCGTAAGCATGCGGAGGATTTCGTTGCCAAACGCCTTGCTCCTGCCGTGATTCCCAATGACGGCAAGCAGACGCCTATGAGAGGGCATCCTGTATTCATTGCCCAGCATGCTACAGGCTGCTGTTGCCGTGGTTGTTTCTTCAAATGGCATCATATACCTGCCGGAAGACAGCTGACAGGAGAAGAACAGCAGTATGCTGTAGCAGTACTGATGGCATGGATTGAAAAACAGGTTTAAAAAGGAATTTCTTTTTCCTATAAAGGCTAGAATTTTCATGTCCAAAACTCTTCTTCGCCAGTGGGTTGCATCTTGCCCCCGCACTTTGGGCAAGTATGCATATCCCACCTGTGAATCCTGTCAGAACCACATCTTAGACATAGCCTTCCTACAAGAGAATTAAAACTAGGTGCAGCATCACCAATTACTCCACCCACCACAAGAGGTACTATGTTTCTGCAGTCAGGACAAGACATGGCTTCGATATGCTGTCCCATGAAGCCACGTCCCTCATATACTTCGGTCTCGTACCCACAATCCTGGCATCTGAATATCTTCTTTTGTGACATAAATAATCTCCTTTCTTACCATTTTAACACCCAACTTGCATTGGATGTCTTGCCAATCTATACCATCATCGACATGATAGAGACTGCAGAATAACCCATAATATAATGAAGTAAATAGGTTTGATGCTTCATTATATTATAGGTTAAGCTTAAACCTTTCCTTAAACATATCTATCTCTCTAGCTGGGATTTGAAGCAGAGTAGCTAAACTTCCGGCATGAACCTTAAGCCAATTCTCATCAAACTTAAATGCATAACTGTCAGAGCCGTGCAATTTTTCATAGCACAACTCCCCTACCAGCTCCGCTTTGCCAAGCCAGTTAAAATCAGCGAAAACAAACAGTCGTTCCATTCCTACTCCTTTTTAGATGCTCGTTGACGATTCTTCAGTCCCATATCCTGCAATGCCCTTCCGAGTTTGTCATCCTTTGCCAGGAGCAAGATGTCATCATCCAGCTGAAGAGCATAGAGTACACGAAGGTAAATTCCGATGGAAACCGTTGGTAATCCCTTTTCTACCTTGCAAAGTGTAACTTCCGAGCATGTTGCCCTTTCTGCAACTTGTGCCATGCTCAGGTTGCGCCGTAATCTGGCAAGCTTAATCTGCTCACCCACGATTTCCATCTTTTGAATCAACTTCCTTGGAAGTTTGTTTGCCATTGTATTCTTTGTCATAGCTTTAATCTTAATTATGATATGCAAAAATACATAATTTACTTTATTATAAGATGGGTTATCAAGTTTTTTAAAGAATAATTAGATGTATTAAATTAAACGCAGAAATCTGCCGGCATTACTGCCTTCCTCCACTTCTTCCTCGGCACGCGCCATGATAGGTGATGCTCCAATAGCCAATAGGCTGTTGGCTTGTATCAAAGCATAACAGAAAGTCCCTCATAAAAGTGTATATGTAGCCCCAAAAGTCCCTCATAAAAGTGTGTTAATCTTTCAAAACGTCCCTCATAAAAATGTGATGTATTTTGCTATTTCATTAATTTTCAGTATTTTTGCACCAAAAGAGCAGGTAGTAAGAATCAACCAGGTATGGAACTCCATCCCTTCCCAACTAGCCAAAGAGAATAAAAAGTTCATCTATGGTGTTGTAAAACAAGGTGCCAGAGCCAAGGATTATGAGTTGGCCATCCAATGGCTCATAGATGCAGGACTGGTATATAAAATCAGTAGGGTGAAGACTTTGGGTCTTCCTCTGAAGATTCATGAGGATGTCAGTGCCTTCAAATTGTATCTCTTGGATTGTGGACTGCTGGGGGCTATGAGTAAAACTCCGCCAGCCATGCTTCTGCTGCCTAGTAATGACAATACCGGGAAAGGTGATTTTACGGAAAACTTCGTTTGCTGTCAGCTGGAATCGCTGCGCCAGATTCCTATATATTATTATAGTAAGGAAAACAGCCAGCTGGAACTAGACTTTGTCATTCAGGCAGGAATGCAGGTCATACCGGTAGAAGTGAAGGCAGAGGAGAATCTTCAGTCAAAGTCTTTGAAAGCGACTATAGCCAAATATCCCGGAATGAAAGGCTTGCGCTTTTCCATGAGCGACTATCGGGAGCAGGACGGCATCACAAATGTACCACTCTACGGGGCAAGAGGATATTTGGAAACATTCATCTAAAAACAAATACCGAACCAGTATGTGCTGGACCAGGAACTGGTCATGATGATAGACCAGGCCTCTTCACCCTCATTCTTCCTGGCAGAAGAACACCTTGATGACATGTGTAAAATTCTCAATGATTCTTTCCATCAAAGAGAGTGATAGTATTCAACTACCCACAAGCGAAAGACTTGTGGGTAGTTCCATTCCATCTCCAAGGTACGCTTCTTGGAATCAGGAAATACTGCCAATATCACAACTAAAAAATTAATTAGTAATAAAGTTCTTACTAAGAAGATTGATACATTGGAGACTGAATAATATAATTATTCTTTGTCTATTCGTTTAAGTTCTGTTTTCATCTTTTTACCATAGGCTTCGCCTCGTGGAGCAAGATATTGAAAGAATATAGTATCGCCAGAAAACTCAATTTCTAGAGTAAATAGTGCTCTATAGTCACCTAAACGAATTCTATATATATTACGATACCCAACAAGTTTCTTGCAGTCAGAGATATCTTGAATACCTTTGGCTGCTTTAACTTCTACTATCGTACGTCTTAAAGAATCGAGCATCTTGCCTGAAAGACGTTTGGAAGCTTTGACAAAGGCTTTGGAAAATTCGACATTCATACGCCTAACCACTTTTCAAAATCTTCTTGTTCTTCTTTGTTGGCACGGATGAGACCCTCTGGCTGCTCTTTTCTTAATTTAGCATAGAGCTTTGCGTCTTCGTAATCTTCGGCTATGCCATTGAGTATATCCTCAATATAGTTTTTGAGGTTGGTTCCCTTCTGAATAGCCATAATGGATAGAGTCTTAAAAGTATCATCTTTTAAGTCAATAATCTTTCTTTTAGAAGGTGTTACTGAAACTGTACTCATAAGTGTATTTATTTAAATGGTTCTACTTTGGTGCAAAGATACATAATATATTTCATATATATGGTATATCTCTATGTATAATTAATAAAGATTAATAGTTAGATGGATGATAAAACTGCTTTTCAACACATTAAGTATTTTGAAGAAGAAACATGGCATGGCACTGGAAATGATTAAGGCAGCCATCAATCATGTGCTTGATGATGTGTGTGCGTAAACAGGTTGCATGAAGTGTGCAAACGTTTGCACAAAGAAATGTAGCCTTTTTGAAACTTTTTCTTGCTTCGTATTGGATTTTCTCTTAAATTTGCAGCCGAAAAGGAAACCCGGTGACATCCACCATGTTACAAGGATAAGCCGGCAAGTTCTCAATAGAAGTGCAAAAAATGAAATTGATTCGGATGATGAAACAAAAAAAATTACTTATAGTGTCTGTCTTACTTGTATTGGCTGTTTTCTCTAGCAGAGCGCAGAAAGTAGCCATAAAGACAAATATACCCTATCTTGCCACATCAACCCCCAACTTGGCGATAGAAGTCGCAACTGGTGACAAGCACTCATTTTCTGTAGGTGGAGGGTGGCAGCCTTGGCAATTCTCAGATACCAAGAAGTTGAAACATTGGCTCGTGCAACCCGAACTGCGATACTGGACGTGCGAAACCTTCAACGGACACTTCTTCGGCATCCATGCGTTGGGAGGACAATTCAATGCAGGAGGCATAAAGCTGCCTTTCGGGTTGTTCCCATCGTTGCGCGACAACCGTTATCAAGGCTGGGCCGCCGGTGGAGGCTTGTCTTATGGCTATCAATGGGTAATGTCACCCCGATGGAACTTTGAGCTGTCGGTGGGCGTGGGCTATCTCTATGTCGACTACAAGAAGTACGAATGTCGGGAGTGTGGCAAGCCCGTTGAAAAGTCACACTACAACTACATCGGTCCAACCAAGGCCGCCATAAGTCTGATATACTGTCTGTAACGTTAACTCATAAACAAATATGAAAATGAACATTATAAATAAATGCCTCTTGGGAGCCGTCCTCCTATACATACAGCCTGCCACTACCATGGCAGACAACAACCATGGCTACTTCTGTGGGGTGAACAACGAGACCATACGTCTCAAAGCCGGACAGATAGCCTTGTCGTTCACACTCGACCTAGGAAAACAGACCGTCAAGAGCCAGCACCGTCGTACCATCATACCCATCATACGCACCGATGACAACAGCCACTCGGTAGAGCTGGCTCCTGTGGTGGTAAGCGGACGCACACGAGCCTTGAAAGACCGTCGTTCCGGTAATTCATACGCGCCAACCGACAAGCCCTACATCACACTGGAAGGCAAAAAGACCCGATTTGTGGAATACAAAGCCAACATCGACCGACAGCCATGGATGGACAAGGCTCGATTGATACTAAGAGAAGAGGTGGTAGGGTGTGCCTGTGGCGGGCTGCTCGACAACGAACAGACCGTAGGCGACCTGCTGTATGCACCGCAACTGGCACTGTCGACCGAGATGAAATGTCCTAAAGAATACGATATCAGGACGAAGAGTTGCGATGCCTTTCTGATATACCCTGTCAACAAGACCATCCTGCTACCCAATCGCTATGGCAACCGCCAAGAACTAAACAAGATAGATTCGGTGTTGACAGCTGTCGAGAACAACCCTGTCTATGTCATCAACCGAATTGACATCGCAGGCTATGCATCGCCCGAAGGCACGCTGAACCACAACAAGTGGTTGGCAGAAGGCCGCGCCCAGGCATTGAAAAGCTACGTGAGCAAAAGATATTCATTTGCCAACTCGCTGTTGACAGTAACACCTAGGGGTGAGAACTGGGATGGACTGAAAGAAATTCTGTCCAAGATGGAGATACCATACAAAAGTTCTATCATGGAAGTCATAAAGAGAGAAAACGATTTGGACAAAAGGGAAGAGTCCATCAAGTCGATAGGCAGTGGCGAACCTTACAGAATCCTGCTGACCACAGTTTATCCCATGCTGAGGAAGAATATATTCAGAGTGGAATACTACAGCCGGGAAAGAACACCGGAAGAAGCACGAAAGATGGTTGAGACCCATCCCGAAGAACTCAACGTCTACGAGTTTTACACCGTGGCCGACACATTCTATGGCAACGACAAAGCGCAAAGAGACCGCACATTGATGATTGCTGCCGACAGCCACCCTACCCACTCCATAGCCAACCTCAACGCTGCGATAATCGCACTGCAACGAAACGACACCGCTAAGGCTGAGAAATACCTGCTGCACACGGCGAACGAACCGTTTACATGGAACACGCGTGCCTGTCTGCTTTGGAAAGAAGGCAAGGAAGAAGAGGCCGTGGTATGGTGGAAAAAGGCTGCAGAGGCCAACGACCCGAAAGCGGCTATGAATCTGGAAGAAGTGAGAAAGAGAAATTCTGATATATAATCAATTAATTAATTACTTAACACATGAAAACAAAACAACTTTTCTTTTGTAGTCTGACGGGGTTAGCCCTGTTGGCTGCCAGTTGCTCATCGAACGATGAAGCTTTAAATGGTGGTGATGGAACCACTAGCGAAGGCAAAACCTACGCACAGATTGCCATTTCTGTAGCAAACAGTGCTACCACGCGTGCCCTCGCAGGTATTACCGGTGACGAAGCTTATGGTGACGATGCAGAATACACCGTCAACGACCTTACTGTGGTGTTGGCCAATGAGAATGGCATTGCTATGCAGGTCATTACTCCAAAAATGAAAGAAGCAACGGTCAAAGACGAGAATGACAAACTAGTTCGTGTTACAGAACCATTCAAATGTACTCCCGGCAAGTATAAGGTATACGTCTTGGCCAACTACAAGTACAGCCAAAGCTCATTAAGCCCTATCATCAAAGGGTCTACAGATATGAAGGCGGTATTCGGTATAGGCGAAATCGCCAAACTCTATACAAAGGACAATTTCTTCATGACCAATGTTTCTGCCCCGGAAGCGCAAGAAATTAAAACGGATGCAACTGATAAAGAAGTAGATGATGCTGGAACAGAGATAACAGGTGGAAAAACCAACTTGAATCTCTTGAAAGTAGACGTTGAACGTGCCGTTTCAAAGGTCACATTCAACAATGACGTCGACCACCTATCCTTTGATATAAAACAAGGAGACAACACCCTAGCCACCACCATAGCCAAGGCCACGTTGGAAGGTGTCAGCCTGATTAACTTGAATAAAAAGATGTATCTTGTAAAGGAAGGAACACTTGCAATGAACAGACCTCTTGTTACTAACGATTGGCCTTACCCAAAAGATCCTAACTATAATGAAACTTCGATAGACGCAGCTTACTGTGAAACAAACTTCGAGCAAAGAATCGCAAAGGATTTCTCTGCTCCAAGCGAAGCCAAATTCTATTGTCCGGAAAACACGATGGAAGCCTCTGCCCAGTTAAACGGTCAGACCACCGGCGTTGTCTATAAAGTGAAATACGTACCTGAAGGCAAGTATTATACAGAACTGGCTGCTAAAAATGGAACAGACAGCTACAGCCAGATGTTTGAAAAAGTACTGAACCTTACTACTGGAAAAGACGCTGCCATCACGGATAAGATATTCACTGAAGCAAAAAATACAGACGGAACAGACATAACAGACGGAACATTCTATTCATACAACGGCTATGTCTTCAAAAGTAAGGCAGGTGCATGCTTGTACAAGGCCATTGCAACAAATACGGACGATAAAGCCGAAACTGTCAACAAAGATTTCACAAAGTCAATGTCTGAAAACGATAAAGATATTCAGACCTACGAGAAGGGTTACTGCTACTACACCGCATGGATTAAGCACAACCCAACAAGCACAGTAACTATGGAGCAAGACAAGTATGGAGTGGTGCGCAACTTCTGGTATGAACTGACAGTAAACAGCATCAAGAAGCTGGGCTACAGCCAGCCAACCTATAAGGAACCTACAGATCCTGACGACAAGGCAGAAGCAGCCATACAGGTGCAAGTCAACATCAAGAAATGGCGTGTGGTTAAACAAAACTTAGATTTGGAATAAGCCGCCAATAAATACAGAATACGAATATAAACAAAAGCTCGGTATCTCCTTCCTGACAACAAGAAGGAGATATCCCAATGGAACAAAACATTCCACCAATATTAACATTATGCATAACAACCGCTTTTATTATCCGATGATAGTGTTGTGTCTTGCACTGACCGCCCTGTTGTCCTCCTGCGTATACGAGGATGAGAAGCCATGTCCGTGCGAGGTGCGCTTCGTCTATAACTACAACATGGAGTTCGCCGATGCCTTTCCATCGCAGGTGAACTGGGTGAAGCTGTTCATCTATGATGACCGTGGGCGGTTCGTTTCAACCGTTGAAGACCACATCACACGACACGATGGGAATTATAGTCTGCCACTCCGATTGCAAGCCGGAACGTACACACTGGTGGCATGGGCAGGAACCGACAACACGCCTTCGTGCTACAACATCTCACCCCAACAACCCACCACAGGAAACAGCATCGACCAGCTGCAGCTCAATCTGAAGCTCGGCGATACACAGACCGTCTACGACAAGTCGCCCGAAGACTTGTGGCACGGTATCACTGAACATTTCACCGTCAGCGAGACAGCACCCAGCCTGGCTGTAGTCCCACTGGTAAAAGATGTCAACCGATTCAAGGTGTTGATACAGTCGGCGGACGACAAGCCTCTTACGGCCAGCGACTATTCACTGGTCATAAAAGCGGCCAATCATACCTACGACTACCACAACAACCTCGCAGACTGCCCGGTGCTGGAATATCGCCCCTACAGCATGAAAGAGGCCGTTATAGACAATCAGACCGCTCCAACCAATAGCGCCCTATTGGCAGAGATGGCCACCCTCAGACTAACCACCGACAAAGCGTCGCGGTTCGTCGTACACAACCAAAAGACCAACCGGGATGTGTTCAACATCGACTTGGTGAAATACCTGGAGATGATGCGCCTAGACAAATACAAGGACATGTCTCTACAGGAGTATCTCGACCGTGAGAACAACTATCAAATCATACTGCTTATCGGCCGTGACAGAAACAACGCCGAAGTGGTGCTGTCGCTGCAAATCAACAGATGGCGAATAGTGTTCAACGACAACGATCTGTAAAAAAGACAACTGCCATTATGAGAAAGTATATTTTGTTATTATTCAACATAGCCATCCTACTGATGACAACAGGATGTTCGGACTGCGGGTTTGGACCTGACGGCCCGACACATTCCGTGACTGTATATATCCCCTACAGCAATGTCACACGAGAAGGCAGCGACACTCCCGACGCTGACGCTGTTGATATTCAGGGCAATGAAGGAGTCATAACCGACCTTTGGTTCTTCGCCTATCCCATCGGAAAAGGTGAGGCCGTGGTGCGCAGAATAGACATCGACCAACTCTCATCCGACAACAACTATCGAGTGTTCTACTGCGACCTCAAGCAAGGGGAATACAAAATATATCTGACGGCCAACATTCCGGGCATAAGCATATACACAACAGAAGAACAACTCAAGGCAAAAACGCTCGACTTCAGCAACGGCAATTTGCCGGTGCAAGGTAAGCTGCCACTACTATACGAATACAAAAATAACGAAGATAACAATAAGCTGGAAGTGAGCCCAAACACCTCGGCCACCATAACAGCCAACATGATCTTTGTTTGCTCCAAGGTGAAGTTCTCGTTGCGTTTCAACAACAAAACTTTCTCCCAAAACTCTTTCGGATCCAACCGGTTGAAGATTACATCAATCACGGTGAAAGACATTGTAAACACAGGGGGACTGTTTGACGGAAAGGGAAACAATGGAACACAAGAACAGACGCTCACGGTCAAAAATGAAGTTGACTTCAACAAAGACGAATGGAGCTACACTGACATTCTCTATTTGCCAGAGAACTATAACAACAAAAAAAACACCTATCTTGAGATTAAAGGTACAGAACTTACTTCCAAAGGAGACGAGACCACAATCACCCACACCTACATACTGCCCTTGGGAGGCGTAGCAGGGAATAAATCGGGAGGCGACTTGGAACGAGGTACGTTCTACGACATGATTGCCAGCGTCACTGGCAAGGGTAAAATGGATATGAAGATCAAGATGAGTGTCTTTGAGTGGACATTGCAGGATGTGTATGCCGACTTCAGCCAAACATGGCTATGGGTGTCGCGCACAGGAAAGCACGACGACAGCAACTTTGACCACGACAAGAAAACCGGCCAACAGATACTCGTCACCTCACAATACAACGACTCTATCGGATATAAAACAAACGCCAAAGATATACAGGTGGAATGCGTGGATAAAATCGGCGTAAAACCTCTTGTTCTGGCAACAGTCAAGAGCGGACAAATCAACTTCACCGTCAATCCTGCGATACAGATGAACGAATATGAGGGGCAAACTAAAGGTACGGCAGTGGTAGCCATCCGCGCCAACAATCTCGTGAAATACATTGACGTGCAATACAATGTAACGCCTTTCCTCAACGTCACACCGCTCGAAGTGGAGATAAACACGGAGGAAGGTAAGCAAAGTACGTATGCAGTCTCGTTCGAGACCAACCTTGGCGGAATAACGATTGATAAAACGAGTCTCACCAGCGCCAACAAAGACGACAATGTGACGATAACGTATACGGGAACTTCAAAGGGAAAAATAATGCTCCAATCAGACGGAAAAGCCACAAACACATGGACATCATCTTTCACCGTCTCCCCAAGCAGTTCGGGATACGACGATTTGAAGAAGCCAGTGAAGGTTACGGTCATTCCTCGTCTGAACAACTATAGAATACATTTCATTGCCCTCAACGATAGCCGAGATGGGGCAAATAAAGAACACAACAACACCGGCAAGCCTACCGACAACAAATGGCCAAACTATAACATATACCTATACACCCAGTATGGCATGACCGATAAAAAAGATGGAAACGGTATCCCCCAAAGCGTGTGGTATTTCTTCGACAAAAAAGAAGGTCAAGATAAGCCTTCTTGGCCGGGAGTAGAGATGAAGGTCGACCTGGAAAACGAGGGGTGGAAGCTTTTCGAACTATCCACACAACAAAAAGGATGGTGCAGCATCACAGGAGCGAAATCCAAATATCCCAAACCCGGCGAAACACTGATAATGTTCAATAGCGGTAATGACGCCCAGCGATATCCGTACGAAATGGAACCGGGAGTGCAGCTCTTCGATTTCAAGAACCGCGAAGGATGGTTTGTCTACGACCCTACTTCCAACCTACACGAATTTTTCGAGAGCAAACCCGACATCCATCTGGTAACATTTAAAATGTACTATCAAGGTGATATCATAGACAACTGGTACATAAATACTGGTAGTACATCCCTATACGGTAAGCAAGGTAATGAAGATAATGTAGGATTCAGCACCCAAGTCGATCCTGACGGATACGCTGGTTGGAAACTCACCTCCTTGTCATTCTGGTGTGTCAAAGGGCGAGAATACAAATATGTCATTGTGAAAAAGGAAAATGGACAAGAATACGGTATTCTCTTCGGTGGCAAACGCTTCAAGGACAACACCGGATATTACAAGGATGGAAGATGGTATGAGGGAACTCCCCCGACAACCACAAACACAAAACAAAAAAGAAGAACTAGAAGATGAACAGCAAATACACAAAGATTTTACTGGCTCTGACGATATGTCTGTTGATGTCGGCCTGTTCAGACGACATTTTCAGCGGATCAGACTATTTCGATAACGGCAAGGTGACACTACGGTTGGTCGTTCCCGCCACTACCGTAGTGAACACAAGAGCCAATACCGATGAGACAATCAGTGGCAACGATTTATATGTCATCGAATACGGTGACCAAGGCAGCTTTGTGGCAATGAGAAAGGTCGAGCCAAGCAATTTCAGCGACAACACCCTGACCATCAATGATGTCAATACCAAGACAACCGACATTCACATTGTTGCCAACGGCGATGCCATACTGAAAGGCAAAGACAACATTGCGAAACTTGATGGTGTGTACTGCGATGAGATACCATCGCCACCCGTACTTTGGGGACATATCAACATGAGTGATCTGAAAAGCGGAACGAACAACACGGTCAGCCTGTTGCGCAATGTGGCGATGGCCACTCTGAACAAAGCAGAATCGATAAAAGATAAGTTCGAGATAACGGGTTGGGAAATCACCCAAACGGCCACCCAAGGCAGTATCGCTCCCAAGGACTATAAGGACTATACTGTCGGAAACACGAACGAACCGACCGGAGACAAGCTGGACAAAACGATAGGCAATTGCGAAGGCTCCAACGCCAGAGAAGCACTCTATCTCTTCGAAACCCCTGCAAAGGTCGACTCGCGCATAGTAATCAAAGCAAACGAAAAATACTACACGGCCAACTTTCTGGATGCTGAGGGCAGCAAACTGTCCCTGCTGCGCAACCACCACTACAAGATAACCGTGACCGCCACAGGTGAAGGCTACAACACTAAAGAAGAAGCTCTGAAAGCCCCGGCAGGCAACATCAAGGTAGAGATAAAAGACTACAATTTCATGGTGACCAACCTCATATCCAACGGGGCTTACGAACTAGGCACTTGCGATACCGTGCGGGTAGAGGCCGGTGAGAAGACATACAGTAGCGGAGAGGCTTACTTCGTCACTATGTGGGGCAACGGTGTAAAAGCTGAAAACATTACGCCTAAGCTCAGCACACCCACAGACAGCTGGCTGACAGAAGTCAGCAAAGATGGAGGAACAGACATCTCTTCAGCCGACTATTCGTCGGCAGGCAAAGGCTACAAACTGACCTTCAAGTGCCTCGAGAATCCCAGTGAGGAAATAAGGCAAACCAAACTTACCGTGACTTTCGGCGTACTGAAACGCGACATCGTGATAGTGCAGCAAGGTAGCAACTTAAAAAAAGCCCGAGTAACAAAAATCTACGGACTGCAAGGCGACGGTGAAAATGGACGAGACTACATCAAGTTCATTTCCAAAGAGGTGAATGGTACATCACGCACAGCCATGGGCGGAACCTCAGAGCGCGACAATGGATTGCAACTAGGCATAGGCAGTGAAAACAACTACTATTATACCATTGCGAAGAAAACCGGAGACTCTTACGAGGTCGACAAGGCAGTCGAGGAAAAAGCCGAGGTAAAAGCCGATGGTGGTGTCTACACCATCAAGGCCAAAGACCCGAACGACGAAAGCGTATGGACCGGACGATTCACCATAACAACCAAAGATGGGCACAAAATAATATACGACATCTACCATACGGGCATATTCTGGGAGGAAAAGAACACCTATCAGCCGGCAAGCAACCGAACCAACACAACGGGATGGTACTACTATGAGCTGATAGAGAGTGAAAAAGGTGTGAAGATGCTCGACCGAAACCTAGGGGCAGCTTCTGTGAACGACCCCGGAGGCTACTATCGCATAAAAAAGGGAGACAAGACCTCGGATATGGCCGACATCTGTCCTCCGGGCTTCTCTATACCTACCGCCTCACTGTGGAAGCAACTGACACCTGAAATGACTCTGGTGACACGCACCACTAGCAACGGCACCACCTACCAGTCTGTCGAACTGCCGGCTGCCACCACCGCCCAAAGCAAAAGCATACGGTTCCCCCGTGGAGGCATGAATAACGGATATGAGGTGACCAACCCATCGATAGGTTACTATTGGTCGGCTACCATCGTTTCGGGCAACCAAGGTTTCGATTTCAGCAGCAACGAATATGGCTATTGGTACAACGTGGCGCGCCTGTCGAGTGGTTCACAAGGCATGCAAAATGTTAGGTATGTAGATGGCAAAAATTCTACCGTTGTGTATAAATACTTGAACACCCGATGTGTGAAATCGAGCAGTGCCGTGCTCGACAAAAACCGACTAACGATACACGACAAAAGAACAAGCACGCAACCACTGTATATCTACATATATACCGAAAACAATGAATACAGGAACAGACGTTACGGTGAGAAGATACGAAGCACGGGTGGCTCTGAGACGACCATCTACTACGATATGATCGACCCTGAACGGATAAAGGAATCGTTTGGCGAAAACAAACCGTTGTACATCCGTTTCCGACAGAGTACCAAAGATCTAGAGGACGATGGATGGATTGGCGAAAAGAAACTGGTGGGAGACCAACGAGTATTTACCGTTCACGACTCATCTTTCGAATAATTATATTTCCTTCATTTCGCAACACTATTATAAATTAAACTTTTTAAGTACCTGGGCAACAAAAAGTTGCCCAGGATTTTTCTCATGTCGAAGAATTCACTTATCTTAGTGTTGTAAAACAAACAAGAGAATTCAACGATAGATATGGCAAACAAATACGAATTAGCAGAGGGTGGAGATGAAAGCCTGAAGGTGAAAGGCCTGTTCTATTATGGTGTTGTGAAGGTGAAGGGAAAAACCCATACCTACATCAGTTTCGTGAGTGGCAGTAATGGTAATAACACAGGCCGCTACAAAGCGATGCCAGATTGATAAGTAAGAAAATAATTGATAACTAAGACAATATTATAAGGATGCTTACACTTTTATTATAATTTCAGGGTAAAATAACAGAGAGTCCACAGCAGGCTAACAAGCCAGCTGTGGATTTCTTGATTCTTAGCTTCACTCAAATCTGCACTAGTGTCCCGTTTAGTCTGGACGATTATTATATAAGTTATTAATATCCAATATTTTATGTTCTAGAAGTTGTGTATTCGATTTGATTTTGTACCTTTGCACTCATATGGTATCCTAGCCTATTTTAACCTACTAAAACAGTTCTTTCAACTAAGAAAAGAAACATTTATACTTAGATAAAATCTCCGTTCATAGACGTTGAATGTCCGTTCAACGTCGATGAACCGCCATTCATAGACGCTGAACCGCGGTTCAACGTCTATGAACGGAGATTTCAATAGGGCTAAAGAACATTTTATCCTATAATCAACCAAGACTTTTCCCGAGATTAACCCATTATTAATACAGCAAGAAGGAAGAAAGGAGATAAGAGGAAGCCTGAAAAGAAATAAAAGGAGGAGAGAAAAGAAATAAGAGAAGGGAGAAAAGAAATAAAAGGTATAAGGAAATGAGATAAGGGGCATAAATGAAGAAAAGATGTTTTTAATTTGGTGGTTTCACCATTTATTCATATCTTTGCCAACAAAGAGAATATCACTTAAAAGAAAGGCGAGCAATTATGGCAAGAAAACTATATCCGATAGGATTACAAACTTTCGAACGAATCAGAGTGGAAGATAAGTTCTACATCGACAAGACGGAATATGTATATCGTATGGCACATACTGATGGTACTTATTTCTTCCTGAACCGTCCACGCCGTTTCGGAAAGTCGCTGTTGCTGACTACCATGAAGAGCTATTTTGAAGGAAAGAAGGAGCTTTTCAAAGGACTCGCCATCGAAAAGCTGGAAAAGGATTGGATAAGCTATCCGGTGCTGCATTTCGATATGAGCATGGGCAAACACATGGAGATAGCCCAGCTGGAAAGATATTTCGACCAGCAACTTGCAGAACAAGAGCAGAAATGGGGCATTACGAATCCGGCTGTTGATGCCAACGTCCGCCTCATCTCACTTATCCAGACTGCCTATAGGGAAACGGGCAAGCAAGTGGTAATACTGATTGACGAATATGATGCCCCTTTGCTTGATGTGGTGCACGAGGATGAAAAACTGGAAGAACTTCGCAACGCCATGCGCAATTTCTACAGTCCGCTAAAAGGATGCGAGAAATTGCTCCGCTTCGTATTCCTCACAGGCATCACCAAATTCTCTCAGCTCAGTATCTTCAGCGAATTGAACAACATCACCAATATCAGTATGGACGAGCCGTATGCCGGCATTTGCGGAATTACGGAAGATGAACTGGTGAACGGAATGCGGGATGACATAGAGGCACTTGCAGAAAAATTAAACTTATCGTATGAGCAGACGTTAGCTAAGTTAAAGGATAATTATGACGGCTATCATTTTACATGGCCTTCTCCAGACGTTTATAATCCGTTCAGCTTATTAACCTGCTTTGCCAAGCAGAAGATTGATTCCTACTGGTTTGGATCAGGCACTCCTACTTATCTGATCAATATGATGCGCAATTTCAACTTTCTGCCAGCGAACCTGGGCGAGAGCATGGAAGCCGGAAAGGATGACTTTGATGCTGCCACGGAAACCATGACCACCATCATGCCGCTGCTCTATCAGAGTGGCTACATCACCATCAAGGATTATGATGAAGAAACGGAGCTCTATACCCTAGCCATTCCCAACAAGGAAATAAGAGTTGGATTGTACAGAAGTTTGTTGCCTCATTATCTGACCTCAAAGACTGCAATGTGCAATACCACCATCGCCAAGATGTCGGTGCTTATTAAACAGCGCAAGATAGACGAAGCATTACAGTTGCTGAAATCGTTTTGGGAGACTGTGCCTTATTGCAACAACACCCATTACGAAGGTCATTACCAGCAAACGATGTATATCATCTTTGCCTTGCTCACGAATTTCAGGATTATAGTGGAGCAACATACGTCAAAGGGGAGAATTGATATAACCATGGAGACGGACGATACTATCTATGTAATGGAGCTGAAGTTTGGAAAGACTGCCCAGGAGGCTCTTGAGCAGATAGAAAGCAAGCATTATGCCGATGCCTTTGCCATGAGCGGCAAGGAAATTATCAAGGTAGGTATGAGCTTCAATATCAAAGATGACAACACCATCGTGTTCGATTGGAAATCATCAGAAATTTAGATGACAAAAAAAAAGCGTGCAGGCGACTATGATGTGGCTTGCACGCTTTTTCCTTTTATATTCTTTTTATATTCATCCTACAGCCACGCTGCTCTTTATCCATCAATTCTGGGAGAGAATCATTTTTATAATGCTGGCGAATCTGAACCATGACAGGACCATATTTCCAAGCCTCAAATTGTGCATCAAACATAGGCTCGCCCTTTTGAATCAAGCACTCACGCTGCGTGAAATAAAGTAGCTTATGCAACTTCATTTCATCAATACGAACGCCAAAATCATCCATATAGCGCTTGTATATATAAGAGGCAACTTGTAATATTCCCATCATAGTCATTATTCATTTTATAGTTTATTGCCGCAGAGTTCCGCTTTTTTATTGAAACCGCCAAAGAAAATCAAAAGAAATCTGCAAGTTATCTGCAAATAACCACGAAATCAACCGTAAATTATAAACTATTAACTGTAAACTATAAACTGCTATTCCCAGGCGGTCCCATCCCGCAAAATATGGCGAAGACCGCTTTGGTCCGCCAACCTTAGAGCGTAGCGGTTCCGAGCACCGGAGGGCGGTTACATCCCTTGCCCTTTTGGAAAGGGCGAGGGCTTGGGAGTGGGTTAAGGACCCTCCCCCAGGGGTTTCTGTCCCCTACAAGGGGAACCGAAAGGGTCGTAAAGACTATTGAAGACAGGTGGGGCAAATATAGCACTAAGGGCGGTTTCCCTCTTCTTCCCTAAGAGAAGAAGACCGAGATGAAAGGTGGAGCCTTCTTTAACGGTAAGGAACCTTATATCCAAGGCAATATCTCAGGAAAGCGAAAAAAGCAGTTATATCATTCATTCAACTATTAATCTTTATTAAATTATTAATACTATCGCACCAATTTACGTCATAATGATGTATATTTGCAATCAGAATGATTATCAATTAAACATTATAAGCTTATGGCACAGACAGCAATGACAGTCCGTATGGACAACCAGCAGAAAGCACAGTTTGATAAACTCTGCGAGCAATTCGGCATGAGTGCGAATACCGCTATCAACATCTTTGTTAAGGCAGTAATTCGCAGTAAGAGCATTCCCTTCTCCATTCAAGCAAAGAATGAAGAAGAAGATGAAGTGACTGCAAAAGCAAAAGCTGCGTTCCAGTATATGTGTGACACTGCAAGAGAGAATAACATTGATATGTCACTTGATGAGATCAATGAAGAAATCAGAGAAGTCAGACGATTAAGAAAAGAACGCAATGGTATATGCAGTCATTGATACGTCCCGTTTTCCTTATGCTGGCAACATGCCAGATGAGGACGACCGAGTCTTCTACGAAGTCTGCCTGAGCGAGGAAGACTCCTTCTTAGTAACAGGTAATCTCAAACACTTCCCAAAAGAACCGCAAGTGATTACAGCTGCAGAAATGATGGAAATCCTAGACAACGAACTATAAGATGTCATTACAGCAGGTGTCTCCAGCTCTCGTAGTAGGCGACACCTGTAACCACGCTAACGAGGTGGTATCATTTGATTGATGCAAGCGGTACTGTTAGAGTGCTATGATTATCTCATTGTTTCTGTTTCATCATTGGTGTAGTTGATAATTTACAGGAGTGATTTCTCCATGTCGTTTGGCTCACGAGTCACAGCCATCGGCTCTCCTTCAAATGGTGTCTCTGGCATCAAGTCCATCAACTTCTTCTTCATCCCCCGATGATTGGGGTATTGTCCTGCTGTCTCTTTGATATAACGGCATACCTCCTGGCGTTTCTCCTCGGTCGCTCCATCTTGGCGCGATACCGTTGCTTCTCAATAGACCGTTTCCGCTGCTCGTCCCATTTGATCCGCAACAGCTTTTCTTCCCTTATCTGGATTTCAATATCTTTGAATTCAGGTGTATTCATCACCTCTGCCTTCAGATGCTTCTTGATGACTATTGTCAGATAACGCCGCCATGCCTCCTTGTTCTCTTCGGTAACGAATGGCGGGCATTGCTCTCCGTAGAAGGTGTGCCAAGTGAATGGTTCGAAGTCGAGATGCTAGAGAAAGAATTTGTGTTGGGAGGTGTTGACTTCCATTTTACTTTGGTTTACGTTTTAAAACTTTTCCTGTCAGATAATCACCTTTCTTTTTCACCTGACCAATATATCTGAATTGGTGTAGGACATTCATAAAATTCTGTGCTCCTTCCACTTGCTTAGAAATAGAATAAACCTCTCCTTGCTTTTCAAGTCCTTCAAATATACCTTTTGTTTTAGCGAAGATGCCAGCCAGTTCATTCATAGCTATTAATCTTTTCGCAATACAACATGTACTTGCTAAAACCTTTAGAACTGGATTACTTGACTTTTCCATAGCTTCTGTATACAAAGACAAGTTAAACTCACTGTACGATTTGCAGAAATACGATAATAAAGCATTCGCAATAGTTGGCGTAATACTTTCCAATTCAATCTTATTCAATATGAAGTTATGGTATTTCTTATATTCTATCCAACTCAGCATCTCGACTACATCAGTTATACTAAAAGCAAATTCATCCCACTCAGAAATAATACTATCTGGATTTTTACAAAGGAGGTATTTGCTCAGCAGTGGATGTTCTGCTATTATGTCTTGATAAGTACTTGGAGATATACTAATAATGCCTTCATCTACAACATATCTTATTCTCTTTACGTTTAATTGTGATAAATCCTTGCACCATATATCAATAAGAATACGATTATTGAATATTGAGAAAGCAATTTTGTCATTAATACCATCAGATTCTACAACACTTGACAACAACTCTTTTTCATGTTCATCATTACTTTCCACAAGCTTGGTGAATTCTTCCATGGATTTTTCCTCATTGCAATTCATGAATGCTACCAGTGTACCGTCGATATTCCATGAACCTATGCAAGAGCAGTAATGTTTCACATTTTCAAACGTCATTTTTATTTTATTTTCAGCGAACAAGGTACTTACAACATCTTTATCAGTAATATCCTTACAATCATCCCACAAAGTATTATTATGCTTGATAAGTTTAATAATATCGTCCAAATTAATATCTTCATCCATTAAAGACACTATTGTATCAGAAGATTCATGGGTGTTGCTTGAAGTAAGCATAAGATTTTCCACAAATGCTGGTAATTCCAGAAGAACATAATCCTGAAGTTCATTCAGTTCTGTCTCTTCTATAGAAGTATAAATTGCAGAATCCAAATTAACTACAGGCAAATCATTATGCTTGAATATCACCTTGATATTATCCAATGTTAGAGCATACATATTATTCTCATATATATAAGAATATGTGTCAGCAGCATTGCTGTCATCTATCAACGATTGAACATTTAAATCCAGCAAATCAAGAAGCTCCCGAACCTTTTTTTGATCTATATCTTCAAACAGATCAGGATAATTGTAGTTATCGTTTACATAAGTATTGAATGGATATGAGGTATTTACAGATCTTATGTCGTTTATGTCTGCATACTTAAACATCGTGGATATAACCCTGTCTTTATCCTTATTAGTATGATTCATATCCATATTTAATGATTTCCAAACATTTTTATCAATATGGACTAATCGCTTGATGAAGGTCGGTACACAATTGCCTTCTTGCATGAATTGATACAGCAAATCTATATATTGTTCATGAACAACCATTTGTTTAAGAATAGCATCACATTCATCCTCATATTCATCTTCATGCAGTAAGCAGAATTTCAACAGGTCTTTGTTTAATATTCCCTTATGGTCATAATCTACAACAGATAGGTTCTGGATAAGAGAAGGAATTTCTTGCAACTTATAATCAAATTCCTTTGGTGTATTGAATTTGATAGAAAGAAGGAATTCCTGATCAGAAGGTGTTAGTCTTCCTTCTTGGAATATTGAAATATAGAAGAAATACTCTTCGTCTATATATCCCTTTTCCAAGAGATATTTGAGGACCTTATGTTTTTCTTCTTCACCTTTTGGTATGTTCACATGCTCGAAGATATCCCTATCTGATTTTGCAATATCTGTGAGTGTATATTTATCTATGGCTGCTATTTCATCCATAAAAGCCCTGCGCTCATCTCTAAGATTTTCTATTTTGTTATTTGCAACTGATTGAATGATTTTTTTCCTTACGCTATATTTATAACTTTCCCCTAAAGTAGATTTGATTTCATCTGCTGTAAGATGCTTTACATCATAACTGTAGTAGGTATTTCTAAAGAATATATGCCCTTCAAGAATATGATGTATATTATCTTCTGAAAATAGACTGCTTATATCTGTTTTGCAACCATCACAGTATATTTCCCAATCAAGGCCTGGCCATAATTTCAATAACTTTCCAACAATAACTGCGCGTAATTCTTCTATAGACCGAAGAGACTCTTCTGATATAGCTTGTATCTCCAAGTCTATCTCCTCTAATCGTTTCCAATCATCTTTTTTGATTTCATTCTTTAATAATCCTGTAGATATAAAAGTCTCATAGACCACGCCCTTGTTTTGATGCAACAAAGAAAAATCTGTAGGATAGAGATTCTTATACAGAATCATAGCCAATAATTTTTCCTTATTCAATTTTTTGTCAAGTAAGTTACGATATAGGTCAAACTCATTCACGACATTCGTCAATACCCTCATATCGTTTACAAATGCGGATATATCCGTAATAAATGAAGAGCGCACCTCAGCCTCTGGAATATGTAAATTTGCTATTTTTCTCCTGAACAAGTCACCAGAATTAGAAGCATTCACAAAAGGAATAACAGGAACGATATAGTCAAAGAACTTTGTTCGTTCTTCTGCATTGGCGAAAATGTCATCTTTCAATGCATATAGAAAGACAATTCTCCTTCCTATTTCTTCAGACTGGTTAAGAATCAGGTTTAATTCCCTCAATTTTGTAAATATATGAGTATTTTCAAAGCGGTCAATATCTTCAAATATTACAACATTATACTTCTTTTCCTGGAAGAGATAAAGAATCTCGTCCAAATAGCGATTCATAATGGAAACATTCTTCTTCTCTTCAAATTCTAAGGTAGCCTTATCTAACGTTAGGTTTTTGATACTAATCTTCTTTATAAAAAGAATAAGTTGAAACAGAATAACACATATACCAAGAATGAATACACATATACTTAACCCAAATAAGAATGAAGATTTTAAGACTTCTGTTGGAATCAAGAAGTACTTTGTCACCTGTTCCTGACAAAACAGGCACAAGTTTGCTACAACAAACAACAATATGCACACAACCACAAAAATTCTCTTCTTGCGTGATGTCCTTTCAATTCGTCCGAATCTTGATTCTGGTATATTTGTAGCTTTTACATGGTAGAAAAGTTGTTGCAATATACTATATTCCAACTGTTCCTCAAAGCTGTCTTCATTACTCTTTGGTGTACTATCACTTTCAGACATATTAACCTCAACAAAAGACGCAAGCGACACATTCACATAATGATATTCCGGGTAATATGCTTTGAAAGTTTTAAGTATAGAACTCTTTCCAGCTCCATAAGAGCCAGTCAAAGCTATATTGAATACATTTGGTTGGTCTATCGCATTTTTTAGACGGATAATATATTCTTTATGTCTCTTGAAATCGTCTATAGGAGACAATAAGGATATGTGGTTTTCCCCCGTATCTTCTAATTTCCATCGGTTGACTTTACGACTACAATTGACAGCTATTTTACGAATGTATTTTCGATAGGCTTTATCTATCTTTTCCTTGCAGAAAATAACTCTTGACATAATCAAATGTCTACAAATACCTATCAAATAGCAAATGGTACCCATAAATGACATTCCCAACAATATAACTATTACTGTAGGATTCCATTGCATGTAAAAACCGACAGCAATAGCAATGACCATGAATGCCGAAAATAGTGCAAAAATAATATTCTTCTTCATATTATTCTCTTATTTTTTTATCTGCCATATTCCATCTGTGCTTGTTTCAGTATATCTTGGCAGCTCTTTTATAAGAGCTCTTTTGATATATCATCTATGCCTATAGAGATACCCAACCATTGTTTCAATAATTTTTCACGCTCAATATCAGATATAATAGTGAACATTGTACCGATACTACTCTATTGACATATACCAGCAGTTATTTAAAAACTATCTTTTTTAGGTAGCTTATCTAATAAAAACTTAAATAAGTCAAGTAATTGCTTAAAGACATCAACAAGCGTATTTTTTTCAGATGAATGTTCTTTAGCAAACTCACCCAAATAGTACACCATTTCTACATCAGAAATCTGCGCACCAAACTTTGCTATTATATCATTGCCAAGTTCAGACAACCCCTGACATAATTGTGAAAATTCAACGTATAATGTATGTATCAGTTTTTTATGTACCAAAACAAACAACATATTATCTTTGCTCTTTATAGCCATATCACTCAACAATGCTGATATTTTTTCTAATCTATTAAGCTTGTTTTCAAATTCTTCAACCAAGATGTTCAAATTAACATCGGATTTCTCATTTTTAGAATTCAGCTCACTGAGCCAGTCATCTATATAATGCAAGTATTTATCCACATTACATTTATTTTGTGTCAGCTCATATATGATCTTAACTGAAGTATTGAAATTAGAATAATCTATCTGATTCGACATTTTTCTAATATTCACAAGTTCCTGGTTCAAATAAGGATTCTTATAATGCATCCATTGACAAACAAAAGGACAGCACGTTGTCTTACATTGGCCCTCTTCTATTGCAACTTCAAATCCCTCCTCTGTATTATTTACATTCATACCTTGACAAGTCTTTTTTAGAGGACTAGGTGCTAACAATCTGTTGTTTGTATTCAAAAATATGCGAAGAGTAACATCCTCATTCATTCCCTTAGGAGATAAATAACTAACATTTGTTATATCCTTATCAAGAGAATAAGTACTTTCTAACATGACTTTCTTCACCGCCAGATGACTTATCCAATGAAAACGTGAAATATCAGGGATATTCCTTAAGACTTCTTTTAAATAAACAGGGCTTACTCTATCTTGGCTCATATCCAAACTATCTGCCAACCTAATGATGGACTTTAAGAACTTTATATGAACTTTAGAAACCACACCGTCTAATATGCAAGTATTGTCCAAATACTCCTTGCTTTTTGTCTTATCTTGCAACTTTTGTAATTCATCCATAAGTTTTTCTGGTGCTTCATACACATTCACAGCGTCATCACCATGGGCAAAAGCTATATTGGAAATTAAATTTCTTGTAGTTTCATTCAAGAATGCAAACATTTGACGATAATTAATCGCATTTGAACTATCTTTTGCATGACTACTTCTTATTTTTTGCTCAAAATAGCTATCTACCTCTTTATAAGCTTTTACAAACTGTGCCTCTATACTATCTTCTATCGGCGCATCCAACTTATCACGATTGAAATTATTGACATCCGGATAATCAACTAAAGTTATATCATGAAAATAGCAAGCCATAAACAATAGAAAATAATCATAGCTCGTCAAATCATACATTGCAAAAGTACGACTAATCTCAATGCACTTTTCTATTAATGCTATAGAATGTTCAACATTATGGAGAGTAAAGAAATGTAAGAACTTACTGCCGTTTTTCCAAAGCCCACTCACAAGAAGGTGTGCTTGAATCAACTGATCATTTTTTGTGTGACCTTTTACATATCTACGTATTAGGGGCAACACTTTTGCAACAGAACAATCCATTTCAAATTCACCATTTCCCCAAATGTCATTCTCTAATAGGGCTATAACAAAGGCTTTAAATTTGCTATAAGAAAATCCTGTCTGCCTCAGATAATGAAGAATTCTAACCTCATTCCAAGACAATTGCTGAAAATTAGTGGTTTGATAAGAATCAACTTGAGATAGCGACACGTGGTTTAACTTGCAAAATATAGCAAGAAACAGAACACGCTGGTATTCTTGACTAACGTTGAATACAAATCTTCGACAATCTTTTATTGGAAAATATCGTTCATATACGTCAAACAATTGTTTCCAATCACACAATGAAGTACATTTTACCAAATCCATTTCTTTTATGAATGCACTTACTTCTTTGTCCAGACAAAAATAATAACATATTTGTTTTGTAGTATCCTTATAGTATTTATAACCTTTACAATCTGTTGTATAGTATAAATTCCCATGATTAATTCCTACCTCATTAGCATATCGAAGATCCAAATTCTCAACTGCAGATAAAATTTGTTTCCTTTCATTACTTTTTAATTTTATAGAATCTCGATAATATTGCCTAAGCCAGCCATTATTTACTAATTCAACTAAATTATCCTCTATATCTATAAGTTTACAGGAACTATTATAAGTCTCGAGACGATCTACCAGTTGTACTTTTCTATTGGCATAAAACTTATAGAAACTATCAAGACGCTTCTTATATAATCCTTGTTCTAAATTACCTGCGATATTTTTCCTCTCCTTATCAATAGCATTCAATAAACACTCTATTAAGGAAAGAGATGACTTATCTGTATTCTCACCAAGATTTACCTTGATATGCTGCATGAGCCCTGAAGTCTTTCGGTTCAATATCATGAGATTTCCAATGGACTCGTCTACTTTATCTATAGGAAAAGAACAACATTTATCATCAACATCATGTAATTGGAGAATAAACGGTATCTTATTCTCTTTGAGAAATGAACATACCTTATCCACAGGAGCAAGGCACTCTTTTGTAAAAGCAGCCAATTCCTGATTTATCTTCTTTACTGAATCTCTTATTTTTTTCTGATCTTCATTACAAAATACAGTAATATCATCTACATAATAATCTTTATCTCCTATCAAATGTCTATCGACAATCTTAGCTATATCCTTCATTACCCAATTGGCAAAAAATGCACAATGAGGTAATCCTTGTGGCAAACCTTTTGCATAGTATACATTACTTTCACCAACATTTGTACCATAATAAATATACCGCTCTTTCTCATTCAGGCATTCATTGAGCTTAAAACACAATAAGAGTTGCAATATTCTTGCCAAACAATCCTTATCGGACTTACAAACCTTACCGGGATTGCCATATTTAGCATCTTCGCAATTCTCATTTAAAGAGAATGAGAAACGGCCCAATATTTCCTCATAAACACTATTAACATTAATATTTGGAAAAAAATCCTTTATGTCAAGATAGGCCTCATGAGTAAACTGTTTCGTATTAGCATAATTGCGGTGCTTATCTATTGTTGCCTGCACATACCCTTTGTATTGACCAACCCAGTTTTTATAAACAAACTCAACTTGATTAGTAAGCCTATTTCCCCAGAAATTATCTGGGATAAGCATACAGATAGGATTGATTTGCCTTATACTTTTTTCTAATTCATCATCGTAGAATACAATATTGCTCAAAGCTTGCAGACAAACCAATGTCTGTATATCAGCAAAATGAATGGGTCTATATTCTGGCGAGCCATCATCATTAACCTTCTTCAATTGGAAATGTACAGAAATCGAGAAAACATAATCTCCGTCTTCTAAGGCATTCTTCAATGTTTGCTGGCAAGAGGAAACAAACTCCTTGTTAGCAAGATAACGATCAAGACACAAAGCACTATAGTTACTTATATCTTCCTGCTTTAAAAGACCTATTTCATTAACATAACTTGGCAATGCATATATAGCAGCATAAATGTTCCGTTCGTCTAAAACACGTTCTATAAGAGTCATAAGATAAAACTATTAACACATTAGTAAATCACCGTTAGAACGTAACTACTGATTTTCAGCAGTTAGCACATCCAACATTTTTCAAAAAAAGCATATTATTAATTGGTATTGTCAGAGCAGCCAATTAGGCAGCCTTGACATTCACATTTTTGTTCGAGTTATAATTACATGGGATTAGGGACATGAAGTCTTGCTCCCCCCCCCTCCATCAGTCGGGTGAGTATATCTTCTATATAATCACCAAAATTAATGTCATTCAACTTGCAGCTCTCAAAAAGTGAGAACATAAAAGCTATGTTTTCCGTACCAAAATATCAGTATTCATAATATGATTTCCGTTTGTACGGATGTTGATAGCAACAGTATCAATGTCTCACGGCTTATTTTATGACAGCAAGCTGCCTCCAAGAAGCGAGCCATCTCATCACCAGTCGGAGACTTCAATATCAGTCTCTCAACTTGCCAACCTGCAGGAGATTTGTTGCTCAGAAACAAAATTCTCCTCAACTGTCAAAGCGATAAACTCACCTTCGCCTAGCTTCTTGTTTTCATTTGGGTGAAGCTTATTTGAACGATATGATTTCTTAAACTCAATGAGCCAGTCATAATCCACTGCCTTATCTTTACAATACTTGCGCAAGCTACGACCTTTACGATTTTGGTTGTAATCCTGCATTACTTTTTCGAAATATTCCCTTGTTTCCATTATCAAGCTGTTTTGATTACGGATGCAAAGGTAATATATTATATAGGTACCGCCATACGGGCTAATGGTAATTTACTGGACGCTTACGAAGATTACTAATGGAGTAAACGGATATCATCGGAATTAGTGAACGAGTATCGACTGGAATACGCAGAAGAGTTACGAAGTTTTCTATCTCTACGATTCTTATTACGGCTATCACAAAATACTTACTATGTATCTAATAGCCTCCATATTTTCTGAAATAATGATATTGCAGATAAATGAATCCTCTTATATGAACTTCTAATCCCTTCAAAAGACAGAAACACAACAAAGGCGTTCAGAATTGCTTCATCAATATCTTTGCTAAACAAAAATTCTGAAAATTGAAATTTCTTTATGCATATGATACAAACAAATACAGCATAGGCCACATTCAAAAGAAATTCTACAGAACCTGCATCGTAAATATATATAATTAATTCTGCTATTCTTTTTTTAAGCCTTTTCCCTTCGGTATGAGTAACGAATGGAGTTTTACAGATTACCCGCTTTATATAAGATGGACAATATACTAGGATAAATGAACTCAGTACTAAAATAACAAAATACTCTGTAGGCTTACAAATCAGTCCCGGAGCGACTTTATTTGTGAGAAAAATAACAATAAATACAGGAAGCACAGCCGAGATAACAGATACAACACTCACGATAAGCAATGCCATAAACGGCAAGTTTAATGTAGAAAAAAGATAAATTACACTAATCGGAGTTTTCATTACTTTAAACAGGGCCATCTTCCAAGTCACTTTTTGGACATTATGTGACTCCAGTTGCGGACATAAATATATAAACAACATTATTAAAACTACCCCCAAAAAGATAATGATGGAAAATACTTCTGGTGGCAGAAAGGTAAATATACAAAACGATATGCCACCTAAAAATAAAATTAAGAATGACACAAGCTTAAGCCAACTATTGAAGGACAGTTCCGGTAACAAACTTTTTGCTTCGGATATTCTCCTTTCATTCTTACAGACATAATGAGTAAGACTTAAAGATCTCACGATTACTGCCCCCTTACATTTTTCTGCCATAAAGGAAAAAGGATATTCACAAATGCTACCATCTCCAAAGAAAACGACAACAGATTCACTGGGGGAATCTATAGAACCATCTTCTATACTTATAAGTTTTCTTCTTTTTACTCTACATTTTCTTGAAGATAGTTTTGTTGATTTGGCTAGTAACCTATCAACGATAGGATATACTATTTTCTTTTCAAGACCTAGATTTCTATAATCAACTATCTTACTCCATGCAGCCATCAAAAAGCAGTATAAGATAATTAATATAAAACCTGCACCAAACAACATTTTAAATTCTTCATTCCAAATAAGGCTCAAAAGTAATATAGAGAATGACAGCCATAATAATGTAAGAAAAATAAATACCCAGTTATGAAGAAATCTATATCTTATATACATTACTACAACCTTTCCTGGAAGAAAATGTTCATCTACTGTATAAGAATGATTATTTCGATTTAACATCATAAAAAAACACACGCAGCTAAACGCTTATTTTTTACATTTAATATTATTTATAGGGTGAAGGATTGCTAAGCTCGATATGAGAGAAGTAACATCATAACTTTTGGTACCAATATACCGCTATTATCATATAATTGTAGCGGTGAATCAGTACCAAAAGATATCAGGCTCTCAAGGAAGCAAAAGCTCTATCCCTTACAATCTGCGGCATATATGAATTCTTCTCAACCTGATTGCCAAGACCAAGTTTAGGATACACCATACCACCAACTCCCGGTAATACGACACCATTATCATCCCTGACATCATCAATTGCAAATGTAAGGAATTTAAATTTTGATGAAACAGAAGCAGGAAACTCCTTCATTAAACTATCCTTGGCATTTACATACATGACAGGAGCTGCGATTATAATATTCTGAGGGTTTACACGTTTCACAAGATAGTTCAACTGTGATTTTACAACACAGGAAGTACTGATAATCGATTTTACGACTATCATCGTATCACAAGTATCACCCTCCATGTCTACATAAGATTTATTGATTTCAGAAACCTCTATCTTTGGATCTTGGCTGATAGTAATCCTATTAGACCACAAGACAGCCAGTCCAATATCATGATGCAAACTATCAATCAAACCTTTCGCCAACCAATCAGCATCTTCAGACGCACAGACAAGCAGTACATTTCCTAACTCAGGATATCTTTTAGCAATCAACACCCCAAGTTCTGAACCTAATTCAGAAAAGGCCATACGATATTGTGCAGAATCAACATTCGGCATTATGAGCTGAGTTAAAGCTTGTTTAACCTTCAGTTTATTCTCATGATTTAAATTTTCAAATATTCTTGCCATAACCTTTCCATTTTAAATCAAGTTTTGGATCATAGTTTCTACATCTTGAATTTCCAATAAGCTACTCATCTTTTTGTCGTTTAACTTAAGAGTACCCTCAAAATGCCGAAAACTCCATTCTATCACATTTTTATCAACCTTTAAAGAGAAGCCCATGCCACTCAGCAGTGTAACCAATTGATTTTTTAAAGTTTCATCTATTGGCATTCCACCATACCACTTATCTTCCATCAGAGTCCAATACCCCTTTACATCCAAGTTGCTATACGCATCAGCTTGCCATAGCGAAATGAGAATCATTGAAACTACTTCAATCTTGTTATTCTCGCCAGGTTTACAACCTACAGCCTTATAAGCAACATCTGCAAAATCTTGCCAATAAATGTATTCATTCAAGCAGTGCAACATCGGATAGGATTCTACAGAGGTAACCCCTTTCAAGCCATCAGGCATACGCTCTATTAAACTATCTTTTCTGCCACTAACCACGAGTTTTAAAGAGAACCTTTCAGCCCGCTCTTCACATAGCTTCTTCTGCATGGAGAAATCATATTTCAATTCACCATGTTTCATACTCCCCCAAGATGGATTTTTCTTATTCTTTAATTGATGATAAACATTCGTTGTACCATCAGAAATAAGCAAATCATCCACATAAGCATCTTCAACTTGCCCTGAGACGATAGTCGAATCATTCCCATTAGCTATTTCACGGAATATTGCGAAAACAGCATAATAGGCTTCATAGAGATTACCTCGTCTACCACTTTCACCGCCACGATGCTTATTGGTTAAGTATAATTTTTCATCTTCATCCATAACGATGCATTTTATTTAACAGCGCAAATATACTTATTTTTTTCAACATCAAGCAAGTTTTTTATCAAAAATAATATCTTTTTAACGTAAAGTGTCCCCTATTTCATATCATTTGATAGGAATCAAGATAAAAGAGCATCAGGATAAGATGCTTTCAACATTATCACTGCGAAAACTCCCGATACGAAATAGCCCTCAATATAAATCATTATTGTTTCCAAACCCTACTCTCCTTCAAAGTAATTTTTAAACTTCACAATGGGAGTTATATTCGGTAAATAGTGTTTAAAAGCCATTTTAAACTGTTTTTCTATATCATCTTTACACGCCTTATCCAAATTATCAACAATATACAATGCAGCATCATGCATAGGCATAACAAGTTGATACCTGTTTGAATAAATGGAATTCTCTACATTTAGCAAAGCCTGTTTGAAAATCAAGGAGGAAGTACTTTGAATAAGATGGTTTACAACCCATTTGTTTTCACTAGTAGCATCCAACATTCTAGCATTTCCTAATGGAGAACTAACATAACCTTTTTGAGAATACTCTTTTATAATTTTATCTATTTCTGATTGCGGACAATACTTTTCAAAAAAATCCTTTGCACCATCAACAACTATACCTCCATAAACAAAACAATAAAAGTAAGTTTTGGCCATATCCTTATCTACTTTTGTCAAATTCATCAATTCTTCATAGATTGTACCCTTATTGTATAAATCTATAAGATTTTTATTTTTTGTAATTCCAGCCAAAATTCCAGCTTCAAATTGACTATAATCTATATAGATGTATTCCTTATCTGGATCCTTCAGAAATTTTCTGTATTCTCTTTTTAAATTCTGCAAAGCCGGTTCCCTCATCATTATCCTTCCTGTGGCAGAACCAAAACCTTTATATTGAGGTTGACATCTTCTGTTTTCAGAAAAAGATGACATATATATCAAAGACTCGAAGGCCTTCTCTGTTTTATTCAACTGAATATAAGTACTTAATTCTGGATGTTTTTTTGCCAATATTTTAAGTTTATAATGATCAATTGTCCACTGAGAAATATGATGATCAAGCATATATTGAGTAACGTCTGGTACAACCTGATTATACTCTATTTGAATTTTATTTTTCAGATGATACATCTCAGAAAAACAATTTTCACATTCATCCAAAATTGCCTCATGGTTTACATAGAATCCTCTGCGCTGAGCTCTAAATAATAATGAATTGACAGGAATTTCTATCTTCTCTATTCTCTCCCATTCACCATTTCCCTTATTTTTCATTTCACAGAAGCACTCCTTTAAAAGAAGTAATACCGCATCAATTTGATTCTCTTCTCCTTCCAAATCTTTATCTAGATAATACTTGATCATTTCCGCTTCGTTCCATTCCCATTTATGTATATCCACATAGTTTAAGGATTGTCTAATTTCCTTATCCAGACATTCAAAATCTAAGATCTTAGCCATACAGCCGTCATCAAGACAGCTTAACAATTCAGATACATGAGGAGTCACAAACAGACAGTTCGGATACAATCGGTTTTTCTTTATAGTCTCTATAGAATCACTTTCTTCAGCACTAATGGCATAAGCAACCTGTTCATATACTACTACGATATAAATTTTCATAAGCCAGAATAAAATTCAGGAAACAAACTACTACTACTTTTTAGATAAGTAGAACTAATACGATGAAAATAGATTAAGCCACTTTCTTTATGCTTATTCAAGAAAGAATGGCATACCTGTAAATCGCTAGGAAGTACAGCTTTTACCGCATCATCTATCGCCTCACTCTCAATAGCCCGACATGCAATCAACGCACATCGTTGCTGAACATAACCATGAATTTGCCCATTTCTCAATTTATGCAATAAGATTCTATTGTATTTAGGCTTGATTGTTGCCATATAAATCATAATAGCAGCAACTTCTATTCTTCTAGTTTCATCATTAGAATCAATCTGCTGGGCTGCATACTTTAGTAATTCTGGAGTCTGATATTTGAGATACGCCAATAACATCCACAGATTGTATGTTTGCCATTCATAAGTAAAATGTCCTTTCATCAGAGAAGCAGCTATCTTTTCCTTTATGTTACTGATATCTCTAGCCTTACTTAATGAAGCCAGTATTTGACACAACAATGGCGTTAAAGAAGGATCATTCTCTTGCATATCTACAAGTTCAAGCAGAGCATTAAGAAATCCCTCCCAACCTGTATATAGTTTAATTGGACAAGTACTAAGTATATGCAAACAGAATTTCAGCGATCTTTCTGCTCTATCAATGTCTTGCGCATTTCTATTAAACAATGCCTGATTCACCTCCTCCATTAGTTTAGCCATTGCGTTCATACGTCTTGCCTTTTGATGACTGCGCATTAGCACATAAATCATTTGCTTGGTGTGATCATAAGAATAAATGTTCTCCCTGAAACGAAAAGTTTTTTCCTGGTCATCTAAGCTTATGAATTCCACTTTTTGAGCATTTAGGGCCAAGCCGATAGAACGCAATTCTTTCTCCATAAGTTGTAGCAGATGCCTAGCTTCGTAAACATCAGCTGCAACGAAGTAGATATCATCCATAAACCTACAATAATTCAGAGCTCTTGATAGCATAAATTCATCAACATGGCTTACATAGAAAGTTGCCAACAACGAAGAAGCGTCACAGTTTTGCGGAATCCCCACCTTGTTTTCAGGCTCATCAATCTGCTGTAAGAACCCATTTAAAAAAACTACTGCTTTTTTTTCTTCATTTGAACTAGCTATCTCATATAATAACCTGATGAGAATTTCCTTGTTGATTGTATCATAATAATTGAGTAAATCAACTTTAACCAGGCAGCCTTTTCCTTCCTCAATCCAATCCTTGATAAGATAATTCATTTTTATCCACTGCTGGACCCCATTTACTATCAAGCCTGGAACATTCTCCTTATTATATCTAGCCGAAAAGACATAAGGGCTCAAGTTTCTATCTATAGCAGGACCTAGGATTTGCAGTAAAGAAGTGTAAACAAGGCGGTCTATGAATCTACCTATCATAGCCTTTCTTAAGATAAGTGTTTTTTTAGGCAAATAAGCTATTGGCATTTTTTCAGCCTTATAGTTTATTCGATTTTCTTCCTGACTTTGACAAAATGTGTACCTATAAAATAACATATCCTAATTTTCAGGCATTTAGCAAAAATAATCTCTGTAAATGGGTGACGCAACGACTATTTTTTGTATCTTTGCACCATGTTTGTACGTAAGAAGAAGCACCGCAGTGGGCATATCGGAGTGCTTGTGGTGGACAAGAGCAATGGCAAGTTCCGTGAAATCAAGAGTTTCGGTGTTGCGAAGACAGATGCCGAAGCGGATGCTCTGTGCCTAGAAGCGAACAAATGGATAAGAACTTATGGTGGACAGCAAGAGATTAACTTCACAGAACCAGACATCAAGCAAAACGAAGAGGAAGAGACAGAACGAGTACTGTCTAACATAGACTCCCTGCTTCTAAATGGACACCAAATTATCCTAAACCAAGTATATGACAGCATAGGTTTCAACCAAATTCAAGATTCCATACTTCGCCATTTGGTTATCGCTCGCATCTCTCAACCCATGAGCAAACACGCAACAGTAGATTACCTGAAGTCATACTTTGATGAAGATGTCGAGTTGTATAAGCTTTATCGCTACATGGACAAGTTGTACTATACCCAAAAAGAAGAGGTACAACGCATCAGTGTAGAGCACACCAAGCGCATACTCGGTGGACATGTAGGTCTGATGTTCTATGATGTGACCACACTGTATTTTGAGACCAGTAGAACAGATGTGCTGCGAGAGTCTGGTTTTTCAAAGGATGGCAAGACATCAGAGTCGCAGATAGTGCTAGGCCTCTTGGTCAGCCGTGATGGCTATCCTCTGTCGTATTGTATTTTCAATGGAAGCCAATACGAGGGATACACCATGCTACCTATCATAGATGATTTCATACAACGCTTCTTTCTGGACGATTTTGTAGTGGTGGCTGATGCAGGGCTCATGAGTAAGCGCAATGTAAAGTTACTGGAGGATGCAGGATACAAATATATAATAGGTGCTCGTATTCATACAGAGTCTGAGCAGATAAAAGAATGGATCTTGCAGCAAGACAAGATGCCTGGAAAATTTCACGAATACAGATATGGTGACAATGCAAGATTGATCCTCGGCTATTCCGAAGAACGAGCAAAGAAGGATGCACATAATCGTGATAAGGGAGTGGCAAGGCTCAAGAAGGCATATGCAAATGGAAAAATCACAAAAGCCTCCGTAAATAAGCGTGGCTATAATAAATTCTTGGAAATCAGCAAAGACATAGATGTAGTTATCAGCGAAGACAAAATCAAGGAAGATTCACAGTGGGATGGCTTGAAAGGTTATATAACCAATACTTCCATCACACCAAAGGAAGTTGTCGAACAATACCACGGTCTATGGGTCGTGGAACGAGCCTTTCGTGTAACCAAAGGGAACTTGGAGGCACGCCCCATCTTTCATTTCACAGAGAAAAGAATAGAGGCACATATCTGCATATGCTTCATTGCATACAAGGTGTATAAAGAACTGGAGCGTATCTTAAAAATTGCCAAGATAAACAAAAGTGTAGATTCAGTTTTGAAAATTGCTAAGACCATAGCTACTATCAGAATCAACATGCCGAATAATGGGAAGGTCAGGCAAGAAACATTGCTGCTGACTCCTGCCCAACACTCTATCAAGCCCTTGTTTGATGTTCAAAAGATACTAGACGGGGGCAAAAGTGACGATTCTGCCCCCGAAAAATAGAAAAATCCAAGATGGGTGACGCATAGTCAAAGTCAGGATTTTCTTGAATTGAGAAATATTCAAGAACAAATGCCTTATTACACATATCAGCATAATGCAAAGGATCGAAAAACCAATCATCTCTCAAATCATATCCAAGATTATCTATACCTCTGTAGAAATCAAATGAAACCCCATTAACCAGAACATCGCCTATATTGATGATTTCTCTATTATCTGAAATCTTTGAATATTTCGACTCATTCATTTCCAGCTGAAACCATTTACGTGCTTTCAGATCTAAGTTAACGATTCCCCAGTCTATTTTAGACACGCAAATCTCATTCAGCTCAAAGTTTTGTAGCCTATATGAAGCAATCACTCCAATCAGATATGGAGCAGATTTCAAGAATATTCCAGATCCAGAAATCGCACTAAAATGGGCTATGTCTTTAACAGCATCCTTTAATCTCAAGCAAAACTGCTCATTGTCTTTTACTTCAAAAGTCAGCTTAGTTCGCTCATCCCTCAATATTGTTGGAAAGGATACCGATTCACACAAAGATTCATTTTCTACATCCATAATATTCCGGACATATATTCTTTTAGCTTTAGGCATCCATTCCTTGTCAATCTTCAAGATGGCTAAATCCATTTTATCCGAGCAATACAATCTGTTTGCCAAAGAAGCTTGCTTCACTATAAGCTCTTCTAACTTAGACTCAAGTAAATACCTCTTTACGGTAATATCACTTAGCCTATTAATTGCAACAGTTGAATTACCCTCCTGGAATATATGTTTCGCCGTTATGATGTAATTGTAATCACAGGTAGGTGGAGTTACATAGATAAAACCAGATCCGCTTTGCATAGATCCAGCTACTAACAGAGATATACTACAAGAGCAGGGTAAACGCATCAAACTTTTTACCTTTTAACATATAGATATTAATGTTGTATCTTATTGAATATTAACTATTTATATTTGCTTGTACCAAAAATATTTTGTATCTTTGTAAAGAATAATTAAACACTTAAAAGTTACAAAATGAGCATAATTAAGTTATCTAAACAAATTCCAGACCCAAGAGTCACAGGACGAACTGTTCATAAAATGGAACATATTATCTATATTACCATAGCAGCAGTACTGGCTGGATGTCAAACATGGGATGATATTGCTGAGTTTGGAAGAACTAAGAAGGAGTTCTTCAAATCTCGTTTGGTAGGTTTGGAGCACATTCCAAGCCATGACACCTTCAATCGTTTCTTCTCTATATTTGACCCAAAGGGCTTTGAACAAATTTTTCGCGATTGGGTCAAGGAAATTGTTGGTGAGGTCAAAGGCATAGTAGCCATTGACGGCAAGTTAATGCGTGGCTCCAGCAAATGCGATTCAGAGCACACATTGGGCAAAGATGATTTTCGCATGTGGATTGTGTCGGCATGGTCTTCTGATAACAATATCTCTCTGGCTCAAGAGAAGGTGGGCGACAAGACTAACGAAATCACCGTTGTACCAAAGTTGCTTAGCGCAATAGACTTAAAAGACACCATTGTAACGATTGATGCCATGGGATGCCAAACCTCTATAACCAAGAAAATAAGAGAGGGAAACGGAGATTATATTATTGCATTGAAGAAAAATCAAAAGACAAGCTATGATTTTGCAAAGGATATCATAGCCGAATACACTGATCGTGACTATCAGGGTATAGTTTCAAAGCATACTTCCTTTGACAGAGGGCATGGCAGATTAGAAGAAAGGAAATGTATAGTGGTGAGTTATGGCAGCACTACTCAAAAAATGTTCAAGAACAAATTTGAAGGGCTAAAATCTATTGTTGGCATTCTGTCACGAAGAACTATCGTTTCAACAGGTGAAACTTCCGAGGAAAACAGGTACTACGTAACTTCCCTAGGAAATGAAAGGCCTGAGGGAATCGCCAATGCAATAAGAAAGCACTGGGGAATAGAGAATAATTTGCACTGGCAATTAGACTTTACCTTTAGAGAAGACGAAAGTAGAAAGGTGAAAAATGCAGCAAGGAACTTCTCTACTATTACTAAGATTGCTTTGTCCATCCTTAAAAAGGATAAAACGATCAAGGGAAGTCTCAACTTAAAAAGAATGAAAGCTGGCTGGGACGAAAATTACCTGTCAAAACTTTTGGAGGCGAACGCATTTTGATGCGTCCGCCCTGACTACAAGAGTTATAATTATAGTTCAAAGATTCGTTTACCATCACAGAAGAAATGATTATTTTGCATATCTTGTTCCGAAATATTCAGTTTTGGAAACAAGTCTGCATAGTAATTAAGATGAATTCGAATTTTTTCGGTCGCCTTTTTTCGCCCCCACTTGAAAATCTTCATTAAAGCCTTTTTATCAGGCAAATAATATCTATCCCCATTAGAGCAAATCACATAGTCAAAACAAACAACCTGCTCTAGAATATCCTTTGTTAAATTTCTGTAGCTGCCGTGATGAGGAAGCTTGATTAGCTCAAAACAATTAGAGTTTCCCTTTTCCAGATATTCTCCGAGAGCAGCAAACAATTTATCAGGAGTAGCATCACCCGTTAAAAGCACCTGTTTGTCTTTGCCGATATGTAGAACCAATATCATTGATTGAGCATTTACAGGAGATACATCCTTTACTTTGTCATCAACAAAAGGTTCCAGAACTTGAAATGTACTTTTCCAATCACAATAAACACTACTTAAGTTGGTATTTTCAGCGTTTATTTCAAATATTTCACCTCCATAAATCACTTCCAACCATCCATCATTTCCAATATTGAATTGCTTACCTGTTTGCACTTCGGAAATCCAATTTACATCATTTCGTATAAGCAATTTTCCCATTTTCAATGCCTGATTGGCTGATAACATATATGGATTTCCTTTAGCCCCTATTTTAGTTGCATTAAACCACACTTCGCCAATCATATTTTTTAGCGATACTGTTGAGGGTAACTACTCAGCACCCCTATGGGCATGAGTAATCGTCTTACTGTTGTACTACAGCAAGAATTGCATTGAATTTAGAATTTCCGTTCTTCATAGCAGTTTCAGCAATGGAGTGCAACTTGGCAAAATCATCGGCACCGCTGTCTGTTCGGAAGCAACCGCTGACTTTCTGCTTTATCTTGATTTTCCTAACTCCCCGCTCACTGGCATTGTTCTCGTAAGGCACACTTGGATTGGAGAGAAAGGTAAATAGGTAGTCTTTGACTTTAAGGATACCCCTCTTGAATTTCTCAAACTCGTTATCTAAATGCGTGAGGCTTTCACCCAAGAGGTTCTTCATCTTTGTCTTCAGTACCTTTATCTTTCTAGAGGTAATGTTGTCCTCTCTTCTGAGATTTATAGAGTGTTCTATCAGATGGATGAATCTCCGTGACCAGTTCTGGTTTGGATCCAGTTCGTTCAGATACTCTGCATTCCTAAGAAGATGAGCCAGGCAGACCTGATGGTCCTTAACATTCATCTTGAAGTAGCTCTGATGTCTGTCAGTCACAAGTGTCGAATAGGGAAGTCCCTTTGGAAACCTGGAATCTATGGCCTTCTGACCTCGCGATTCTGACTGGAACACGTATGTAAGCAGGTCGTTCTGGAATATCCAGTTCCAATGCAGATGCTTTCCTACCGTAGCACCAGTTTCATCGGCTCCTACGACAGACGCTGTTTCCAGCCTCTTGCGTATTTCCTCATATGCACAGTCTGCCTTGCCGCTATTCTCTTTGAGTATGTTCTGCACTGTACCCTCACTTATATTCTGGCCGGACAGGTCGGATATAAGTTCTGCAATCCTTTTGAACGGAATACACTGCACTACATTAAGGTATGTCACCAGTGCACGGAGGTTGTCACCATACTTGATACGACAGTTGGGAGCTTCGCAGTTGTTTACGCAACCGCATTCACAGACCTTCTCGTAATACTGTTCCTCGCAGGTCTCTACGACCACCTTGATATCAACAATTTGTGTCTTACGGATCTTCTGGCATGGTATATCAATCAAGAGCCGACCACAGCATTTACAATAGACTGGTTCGTGCTTTACAATTACGTCTGGTTCTGCTATAGTCTGCAGTGTGTGACCCTTGTGGCCAGGCTGTCCACCGCTCGGCTTTCCGCTTGGCTTGCGAAGAGACTTTGTCCTGCGCAGCTCACGGGAAGCGATACTTTCTTGGGATGGAGGGATACTGCTGTTACTGCTGTTTTTCTCGGGCTTTCCTGGTGTACTTGATGTATCGTCATCAGCTCCCTCGAGTTCCTTGATGCGCTCTTTAGCAACGGCAAGTTCTGCCTTTGTGGAAGCAAGTTCTGTCTTTAGATTATGTATCTCCACGTCCTTCTGGTTAATGACACGGTTGAGGCGTCCGATCTCCTCAGTCTTCTCGGAGTCGGACTTCTCAAGTTTGCGCAGACGCTGGTTTATCTGGCGCAAAACAACATCTATGTCAGTACAGTCGCTTGCCATTTTTTTGGTGCAAAGATAAGCATTTTTCTCCACATGGCAAAATCACGATTTACATCCATTAACGCAGACTTTTGACTTACGGGGAATGCAAAAACGCATCTCCTGGCAGATAATCTGTTGAAAGGCGATAATAGACAAAGGAGACATGTTGGAGGCATCATCGGAAAAGAACTCGTTAAATGAACTGTTTTAAACAGCCTACGTCCTCATCGACTCAATCATTAAAAAGTTTGTAATGATGAAGAAAATAAGCAAAATCAAGTTTATGCTTTATTAACGAGAAGTTTTCTATAGGGGTGCTGAGTAGTTACTGTTGAGGACAGTTTTGATAAGATTTTATAAATTCCCAATATATGGTCTTCATCGTAATGAGTAATTATTAGCAAATCGATGATTTCGTGATTAGCTACAATTTCCCCAACCAACGACTCCAACTCCTCACACTTTGGTCCACCATCGATTATAACATGGTGCCCATCGTGTTCTATGTGAATGCCATCGCCATTATAAGCTTGCAAAAAAGTAATAGTCATAAAAGTATTCATATAGTGTCCTTTGTCAAGAGGACGAAATAATTATTCTTCAGAATCTTATATATCGCCAATACTGCATCCCTACTATATTACAATCAGTAACACATATCAGTATTTTTGAATAAAGTTTTGATTTTCTAAAATTTAACGGCTTGAGAAACTTACCGTCAGTAAACCACTTCGAGCAAAGAACCCAACCATTTATATCATAATGCAAGATTTTTACCTTACGATAGTCCTTGGAATAAAAGACGATAGTTCTTCTTGTACTGGATGAGCCAGTCATAATCCACTGCTTCATCTTTGCAATACTTACGCAGGCTACGTCCCTTTCGGTTCTGGTTGTGGTCCTGCATGACCTTTTCAAAATATTCTTTGCTTTCCATTTTATGTGAATTTAAAACGGTTGCAAAGATAATATATTTCATTCAACCCACCTTACGCTGTATTGGTGGTTTACACTATAACCTGTATTCCCCAGGCGGTCCCATCCCGCATAACATGGCGAAGACCGCTTTGGTCCGCCAACCTTAGAGCGTAGCGGTTCCGAGCACCGGAGGGCGGTTACATCCCTTGCCCTTTTGGAAAGGGCGAGGGCTTGGGAGTGGGTTAAGGACCCTCCCGCAGGGGAGGGACAGGTGGGGCAAATATAGCACTGTAGGGCGGTTTCCCTCTTCTTCCCTGAGGGGAGAAGACCGAGATGAGAGGTGGAGCCTTCCTTAACGGTAAGGAAGGTTTCTGTCCCCTGTAAGGGGAACCGAAGGGGGCGTAAAGACTTTTAAGCCCATCAAGAATATCAAAAGAAATTAGTCATGACTATTAGGTTTTACCCTAAACATAGCCACAGTGTTTGAAAATTCTGCAACAATATCTAAAACATTCGGATTATCTTTTCGAATAATTAAAGCTGCAAAATTTTCAATTCCCTCCATATCTTCGATACTGACAGGCATCAAAATAAACTTATCTTTCATTTGATAAGAGGAAAACCAATATTCAAACAGACGGCTTCGCATATGCTGCTTACCATCCCCACTCTCACAAATATACAAGAGAGCTGCTTCGTTCATATTAAAGAAGTTCTCTATGATAAGCATCACTGTATCACGCATTTTCAAGTCTCGTGGAGAAGGTCTTTTAGTTACATTGATGATAGAAAAGACATATGATTCTGCATTTTCAATGATGTCATCATCATCAAAGCCAATAGCAAGTACCACACCAAAATCACTTTTAAAGCGATAAGTTCGAGACGTTTCATGCCAATAAACCTCATAAGGAGCAGAAGCATTAATTATATCCAAAGGAAGTGGTTTCATTACCAAACATTTATATATTTAGGATATACCCCCGTTCGTTCCTTATATTCCTCACAAAGGCTCTTAGTAATTTCAGCTACACGAGCCTTTTTACGCTCTTTTGCCGCCATAAATCTTTTCATAGCAGCTTCACGTTTTTCCCAAAATTCTTTATCTAATGTATCCATAATAGTTCTCCTTTTAAATTCTTTAATTGCAATCTGCCGCAAAAATACGCTTTTTCCTCGAAACCACCAAGAAAATCAAAAGAAATCTGCAACTCATCAGCGAATTACTACAAAACCAGCACTTCAATAATCCTATCCACCTTTAGCAAGGCGGTCCCATCCCGCACAATCTGGCGAGACCTTTGATGGTCCGCCAACCTTAGAGCGAAGCGGTTACGAGCACCGAGTAGGGCGGTTTCCCTCTTCTTCCCTGAGGGGAGAAGACCGAGATGAGAGGTGGAGCCCTCTTTAAGGGTAAAGAGGGACGGGTAGATTTTCGAAAAATCCTCCTTTTATCTAAAGATTTTGCAAATGAGCGCAATGAAAGTTTGCTTTCAAATTGCCGAGTGCAGCTAATCTTATCTAAAGGGAGCCAGAGGGTTTCGAAAGCGCATACCCTCCAATCACCCCATAACATACTAATGGTATGAGAAATGCAATCGCCATACTCCCCGTAGTATCCGCTATATACCCCATGATTACAGGAGCAACCGCTCCACCCACTATCGTCATGATAAGCAATGAAGAGGCAAGTTTGGTCTTTGTACCCGCATCCCTCAGTGCCAGCGAGAAGATAGTCGGAAACATGATGCTCTCTCCCAGATACAGGGCGAAAAACGCAATGAGAGATAAGGTACCGCTACATACCACCACAATCAATGTGGCAACAAAGGTGAGGATGGCACAGACCAGCAGCGCCAGCCTTGGCTGGACATAATTCATGATGACACCACCAGCCAACCTGCCGATAAAGAACAGCCCCATTCCGCCAAAAGCGAGATACAGACTGGCAGTCTGCTTCTCTATATGAATACTCTCCTCTGCATAGTTGATGAAGAAACTGTTCACACCCGTCTGGGCAGCCACATAAAGAAACAAGGTCAGCATACCGAAACTGAATGCCATCACGCGCATCGGCTTCTCCTCCACCTTCTCGTTCGTATCCGCCTCATGCGCTCTCCTTGGGTCAGGCAACTTGATTCTTGACAGGACCAGCGCCACAGCAAGCACGAAGATACCCACCAGGGCATAAGGGATGGCGATGTTGACACCCGAGAACAGAAGCAGTCCGCCAACCAGCGGTCCTACAATCCATCCGATACCATTGAGCGACTGCGACAGGTTGATTCTGCTCTCCGCCTTGTCAGGATGTCCCAGTACCGTAGTATAAGGATTCGCACTCGTTTCCAGACAGGTCAGTCCGCATCCTATCACAAACAGCGACAGAACAAAGAAGTAGAAACTGTTGATCCTGCTTCCCGGTATGAACATCAGGGCACCGATACCGAAGAGAACCAGTCCTGTTATCACACCCCTCCTGTAGCCCCACTTCCGGATAATCCATCCGGCAGGCAGTGCCATCAGAAAGTAGGCACCATAAACGGTTGTCTGCGTCAGGGCCGACATCGTCTTGCTGATATGAAACGACTCCTGGAAATGCGGATTCAGCACTTCGAGGATGCCATGGGCAAAGCCCCACATGAAGAAGAGGCTGCTGATGATGAGGAAGGGCACCAGATAGTTATGCCCTTCGTATCTGAAGATGGATGGCTTCGTCATGATTCTCAGCAAATTTAAGACTGTCCTTTACTACCAGTGCCAGATAACCGCCGCCACCGGCTCCCGGCATCTTCCATGCCAGAACCTCCTCCATGTTGCTATAGCGGTCAATCATCGGCTGCACACTCGCCTCCGGTTCTATCATACCATTGATAGACGGATTCACCATACCCGGGAACATCGCAATCTGGGCTTCGAAAGATGCCCTGTATGCTGCAGCAAAGGCATCGAGGTCGTGCGCCAGAATCGCCTTCCAGCAGACATCAGCCGCATCAGCCAGCGCCTTCACCTTCTCAGGCGTGATATCCTTACCTTCCACCACACTGCATCCCGGTTTTCTCGGTTCCATCGGAATCATCACCAGATGGTCTTCCAGAAAACGGAGAGTCATCTCATCCTGCGTACTCTCAATCTTCTCCGGCCAGAAATTGTTGTCATAATAATGACGCACCAGACCGGGCACACAGATACCGATAGAATCCTGGGCACCCGAGATGATACCATCATGACGCTCCGGATAGTTCTCAAAGCAGAATACCAGTCGGGCGAGCATTTCCGGATCCATCACCATACTGTGATGCCTGCTGGAAAAACTCCACATGACCAGAATGTAGCAGGTCATAGCAACCGCTTACAAAAACTTTTTTCTTCATTATGATTTTCATTGATAATCGAAGTGCAGACAATCATCCTCATCTAGCTGATTACCTATCTGCATCTCGATAAACATAAACAAAGTTATGTAAATTGATTATTTAAATTTTATTTTTTATATTTTTAGCCTCCAGAAGAAGTGCCAAGTACGGAACAAAGGTTCACAAAGAGCTTCAGCAGGAAAAAACTTCACTAGCCTCATATCCCTATACACCCTTTGGAAATTATGTCCAAGCTGTGACCTTCCAAACCGATTCCGGGCATCATGCTTTCCGAAGTTCCCAGCTTCCAGCACCTCATTCAGCACAAACTTACCATACTTCTCATTCGGAGGAACAATAAGCCGAGAGGCAGGCATGCCGAACACCTCCTGCATGATATACATGATACCCTCGGCAAACTTCCACAACCCCAACTCCTTCAATTCCTTCTGCACCACATCTAAAGCAGTAGAGGCAGAAGAAGTAACAGCAGTAGTTGAACCAGCAGAATTATCTCCCTCTATAGTAAGGCGGTCCCATCCCGCACAATCTGGCGAGACCTTTGATGGTCCGCCAACCTTAGAGCGTAGCGGTTCCGAGCGACGAGAAGGAGCGGTTACATCCCCTGTCCCCTGAGGGGAAAGGGGCTTGGGGAAAGCGGTGGAGCCTCCCTTAAGGGTAAGGGAGGACGGGTGGGTTTTCGAAAAATTTTGATAGACTTTATAAAAGTCGCAAAGAACATAGTAGTAATCAAGAAGCTGCCTTAACCCAATCCCCTCATTCATCAGATGAGCATAGATATGAGTCAACTGGAAGATGAGATTGAATTCCGCTGTCGGAATCGCAACCTCCCCTTGCTCTCCCAACATTACCCGATGCGAGAACTGCTCCTCCTTCACCCTCTCATAATATTTCTGAAGCTTTCTGTTATGCCAGAAGCACAGCAGGAAGCTAGGCCGATAATGCACTTCCACCTCCACACCCTTATACGATGGGAACTCGATGTGGTGATAGCACGCCTTTTCATGAGGCGAGATAGAGCTGACAAATGAGATAACCCGTTTATCTCCCCCTTCCACCCAGATATCAATATCGCCAGGAGTCCGGGAATAAGGATTCGGATACATCAAGGCATTCCCCTGCCCTTTTAGGATGCAGGTTCTGAATCCCTTTTTCCGGAACCACTCAGAAACATGAATGGCAGCATCGTTCAGCCGAACATTCGCTTTTTCCAACATTTGGCTTTCCGCCATCCATTGGAGCAGCAACTCCTTCTTCATCCCTACATGTTCCGCAGGCAACTTCTTAATACCATCAAAGAGAACACCCACCAGGCATTGCTTCTTGGCGATAGCATATAGCTCCTTCCAATCCACCTCCTTCAAGGAAGAAGGAATCTCTGACTTTGGGCCGATGCTGAACCTTAGGAAATCAAAGAATATCTGATGTTGCTTTGATACTATCATCATTCCTTCAACCCTTGATACACTCCTCCTACTTCATTAGCAATCCGGTCCCAATCATACTTGCTCATGTCGTAATCCACATGCTGCAATGGAGCCTCGATAATCTTTCCGAGCTTTTCCGAAAGTTCATCCACGTTACCACAATGGAAGTAATCATCCTTAGGCAAGCCAACCTCCAGATTCGCAGGAATATCGCTCACAACTACCTTTACACCATAGCTCATCGCCTCCAACAGGGCTATCGGCAAACCTTCGTGCGAAGATGGAAGACAATAGCAACGGCAATTCGTCAACAGCGAATGAAGCTTTCTGCCTTTGATAAAGCCAGTAAGCACCACACCATTCTCCCTCGCCATCTGCTTCAATCCCAACGAATACTCATCTTCGAAGTCTGTATCGCCAGCTAACACTAACTTTATATCCGTGGAATCCGTGAGATCCGTGTGCGACTTTTTCCACTTTACAAACGCTTCCACCAGATGATGCAGGTTCTTTTCAGGCACAAATCTGCACATGCCCAGGATATACTTGCCTTTCTCTATCCCCAATTCCTTGAAATATTCAGGATAGTCACAGATTTCAGGCTCAGATACACCATTATATATAAGGTGAACATTCTTGGTCCTTCCATATTTACGGGCAATGAGGTTCTTGATGACGTTCGAGATGACGATGACATCATCGGCAAACATGCAGCCCATCCGCTCACCCATCTTCAGGATTGTCTTGGCAGCAAATCCCCACTTTTCCCTGTCATAGTCAGGACCATGATGCGTAAACACCACCTTCATGCCCAGCAATTTGGCGTATGGCACCAGCAAGGCAGGACCGATGGCATGGATATGCAATACATCAGCACCCAACTTCTTCGCCTCATTGATGGCACGGAAAGTATGGATGATGGCCTCGAAACTCTTCTTCTTAGGAGAAGGAATCGTTACCAGTTTCACTCCTTTCCATTCATGCAAGTCATCCTTCACATAGTTCGAGCGACGGATCAGCGTTACATCATACCCACGCTCCACCATTCTAGGGAACAATTCCTCACAATGCGTCTCTACGCCACCCATGATATTCGGGATACCACGAGTACCTGTTACAACTATTTTCATAAAAACTAGAGATTTCTAAAATAAAAGTATTACCTTTGCAGGCATGAATAAGAATTCAAACTATATCAAAGAAGCCATACAGTACTTCGGCATCATCTTGGTGTCGATGCTCTCCGCACTGTGGCTTCTTATCAATCATAAGAGAATCAAGTGATTACTTGATTTCGATATTTCTATCTGTTTCCTTCTTGGTAGCCTCATAACCCTGGCTAGCCACGTCAGCGTTCACGATGTCCTCGCCACGCTTGCCCTTCAAAGCCTCCTTTGAATCGGCAGAAAGACCATTGTTCACCACGGCATTCATATCGCAGGTAGAAAGCTTGTCAAGCTGTTCCTTGGTCACTTTACCATCACGATACTCGCAGCAGATAGGGTTCTCATACATAGAGTACTTCATACCGAGCAGGCTCTTCAGCTTGTGCTTAGCCACCCACAGGGCAGGAGTCTTGATGTACTTGTGCATGGCAGGAGAAACAGAACCGATCATCCAGCAGTTTCTGTCACAATGTCTTACCTTCTTACGAACCTGCTCAGCCTCTGGAGAACTCCAAAGCTCATCCCAGCTCTGACGGTTCAGGTTACCCATCACCTCCTTATCCTTGGTACCATTACATGGCATCACATCACCGTATGGGTCGATGAAGAAGGTATCGAAACTCATATCGCAAGGCAAGAGACGCTTCTGACCATAGATATAGTTGATGAGTCCATGGTTGAAGTAAGCACGGAACCATTTCTTTGGAGAGTTAGACTTCAACAGTTCGTTCACCAGGTTCTCGAAGTTCTTAGCCACCATCGGACGGTCGTGAATGATGTTCTTAGCCTCTACGAAGTAGAAAGAGTTATGGAGCGATGCGGTAGCGAACTCCATACCCATCTTGTTGCTCAACTCATAGAGAGGCACGAGGTCAGGAGCATTCTTGTCCTGAACAGTCATACCGAAGCCCACATCCTTCAATCCCATCTCACAGAGCTTCTTCAAGGTAGTATAGCCACGGTTGAAACCATTGTTCAAGCCACGGATTTCATTGTTGGTCTTCTCCAAGCCCTCGATAGAGATACGGATACCAATCTGAGGAAACTCCTTCGCCAGGTCGATGATACGGTCGGTGAAGAAGCCATTGGTAGAGATCACGATACGGTCGCTCTTCTTATAAAGCTCACGTACGATGTCCTTCAAATCCGTACGGATAAAAGGCTCACCACCCGTGATGTTGGTAAAGTACATCTTAGGCAGTTTCTTGATAGTCTCTATAGAGATTTCCTCCTCAGGCTTAGAAGGAGCCTTGTAACGATTACACATTGAACAACGTGCATTGCAACGATAAGTTACAATGACAGTACCATTTAATTTCTTTTCTGACATAATATATTTATTTATAATATTCCATTAATTTATGATAATAAGCCTCGGAAGAATATCTTTCGATGGCATCTTTTGCGATGGCTTGATAATCAAAGTCATGCGCAAACATTCTTTTTATTTTGTTCTTCAAATCCTCCACATCAGCAGATTTGAATGTCATACCTGTTACCCCTGCTTCTATCAGTTCCGGAATGCCTCCGATATTCGCACCCAACACAGGTGTACCCAGACTCTGTGATTCAATCACGGTAAGAGGATTGTTCTCGCTCCATTCTGCAGGAAGCACCATCATTCGAGCCTTCTGGAGGATAGGCATGAACTCCTCCCATTGCATCTGCCCCTTGAACTCGATATGAGAACAGTTCTTATAAGTTTCCTTAAGTTCCGGAAGCAGCTCACCATCACCTATTACGATCAATTTCTTGTCGAGCTGAGCAGCCGCCTTACACAAGGTTCTCACACCCTTCACCTCATTCACTCGTCCCAGATAGACATAGTAGTCTTCCTTTACCTGAGTCTTTGAAGAAAGCTCCGGAAGTTTAGTCACATCGATGAAGTTGCAGAGCACTCTGAACTTCGATGGAGAATAACCACCCTTTACGCAGGTATCCATCATAAACTTCGATGGAGGAAGGAACCAGTTCACATACTTCTGCAGCACCTCCTTGTTCCATTTCTTAGCTTCCAGATACCCCACGATAGCCCCAGGGAAACTTCCTGGCATACAGCGATGCTTCACCACTGCCAGCTTATCCGTAAAGCACTCCTCGCACCACTTGCCATTTCTCATGCAAGTATAGCAAGGACAAACGAGTTTGGTATCATGCAATGTCCAAACAACCTTTGCCCCGTATTCATGCGCCACCTTGGCTATCAGCGGAGAAAGTTGTGTATGGATATTGTTCAGATGCACTACATCAGGCTTGAAGTCATTCAGCAGTTGCGAGAACTTGCTCTTCACTTCCCCATCACCAAACGGACGGGTAAAAGCCATCAATTTGCTCATATTCCTTGGAAAGTATTTCTTCCAAGGCGTATCCAGATTCTCCGGATAGTCCATGGCAAATACCGCCACCTCATGCCCATGCGCCTTCAGCAACTGCTCCAGGTTGAGCATATAAATACAATCACCGCCTCGGCGGTAATAAAACTTATTTGCTAATAAAATCTTCATAAAAATGTATTTGTAAAGTACAAACGCTTAACTACTCTTCTATCACAACATTAATGACACCATCATACACCTTATTGATATAAATAATAAGGAGCTTCCAGCTTCATTTCATCATAATCTACCACTGACCATCCATTTTCATCATATTCCAAAGAGATTTTAAACTCACCATCAAGGGTAATATCATTTTTTATCTCTTCTTCAGAATCAAGATAGGCTATGACAGATATAGAGAAATTGCCCGATACGACCAACGATCCTTCATATTCTACAACATCAAGGATTTCACAGTTTTCTACATTTAAAAATTCCAAATGATGACCTAATTCGTCAAATTCATCAGCCCCATTGGTGTGATAATAATCATCTATAAAATTATCAACATAACCTAAGTTCCCTACTATCAAGATATCTCGATCATTAACAGCCTCATTAGATCTAATACTGAGATTTCTAAAAGGTATTCGTAATGTGTTTTTTATTACATTACGTAAACTTTGTCGAATATATGCAGTTTCATCCAATAAATCAATAACACTGCCATTTTCAAATCTCATATCATCTATAATCCATATTTTCTTATTAGAACTTTGCCACAAATCAGATTGTTCTAAAAACAACCTGACTGTATGAACTTCATTTCCTGGCACATAACTTACCTGGTCCTTGAAAGGTTCAAGTTCTTTCTGTATAAATGTCAACGAAGAAGCAAAATCTGGGCTATCACAAACCTTTGCCACTTCATCAAATATCCAAACACCTTCTATGTTCTTATTTCTACAATTATCTTCCTTGTCAAAGAACATTTCATATAAAAAGCCATCAAAGAACGGATTTTCATTTCCAATATTGAGTAAAGCGAGTTTAGTGATATTGATATATTTGGCTGCAAACACACTTTTACTGGCATGAAGCATATATCGTCCCATTACAAACAATTCTTCCTTTTTAAAGTCTTTTTTATGGGCAACCAACATACTCATTGCATGGTCTATATTTTTCTCAACACTACTATTTATATCCTGTACGAAACTACTTTTTAGAGCATCTGTTAATGCTATTGTTGTTGGAGAAAAAGCCATAAAACTATAAGTATTTCCATAATGCCTATTCAATTGACCATGATTGAAACAGAAATCATCTAACAAACATGAGTAATCCCAAGAATATTGTCTACGGCCAGAAGCAAACATGTCCTTTCTTATTTGCTTAAACAAATCTTCAACCTTTAGATTTTCGGTCATGATATGATTCAGTAAAGCACCCGTAAATGGGCTGTGCCCACCAACCTTACCATCAGAAGCAGTACATCCAGCAGTCGTAGAGTAAGCTATGAATGTTTGATGAGGCACCTTAAAACCCGTTTCTTGCTTAGCAACAGCTCCTCTCGTTTCATTACGACAAGCATCAAGTATAAGAATGTTCATCTGGTCTCCAGCCGCATTCATCCGTTGCATAATATCATTGACGACAAGGCAATGCCCAAGCAATACCGTTTCACCTTTTGCACTTCTTTGAGCATTCTTCAAAACCAAACCATCTTTCAAGTTGGGACGTTCTCCATGACCTGCAAAATAGAATATAGCAACATCTGGTCTATCATCCATAATTTTGTTGGTAAACTCATCTAAACGCTCCCTTACGACATCATCCTCTTCATCATAGCTCTCCTGAACTTCAATCTTCAAATGAGATAAAACTTCCGCTACTGCTTTAGCATCACCAACTGCGCAATTCAACACATGGAAGAACTCTGGATGAGAATAATGATCTATACCTATCACTAATGCAATTACTTTCATAGCTTATAATTAGTTTGCAATGGTTATAGTCCCATTATCTATATATTTTTTTCGAGATGCTGACGAATACGTCCCAGTAACACGCACAACAAGTCCGTTTTCAAAAGCCTGACTCACGACATGATAACTTTCTGCATATTTAAGCCTAACTATTATATGTTGCTTATCATTATCATCTCCTAAGGTCAACAAGGTTATAGTAAATACATCCCTATCTTCAGGATTTGCATCACCTGACATATTTATAATCTTCCCAAAAATCGTCTTCATTACATTTTGTGGCTCATGAGGACGGTATCTATCTGCTACATCTATAATTTTTTGATTGACAACATGACTTACCTGAATATTGGTTACAGCATCATCAGGAGAAGGAACATTTTTACTTCTAACAATATTAATGTCAAAATGCGCTAGTTCATTAACAGATATGATGTTTGCTATTGTGTCTAAGAAATTAACGCTAAGATTTCCTTCTCCAACAGCATCATCCAATTCACTACTTCCTTCAGCAACACTTCGATTTATAACGGAAAGAGACTCCATCATTTTAAGATTAACCTTTCGATATAAAGGCAAATCCTCGACATCATTATCAAACAAATTGTATTGATATTCACCCAATGGGCAAATAACATTGATTATATAACTTCCAAACTCTGTTTGTCCAAAAGAGCAATTGGATAGTTCTTCTGTAACATTTTTAGTTAACAACTTTGAATGAAACACTTTTGGATTTATTGTATCCTGCAAAGCAGCTGCCAAGCTATTTTTGATACTTCCTATATAACTTATCATTGAATCAAAAGGAATTTGCCCAAGTTCTGTTTGGTTATCTATGATACGCCATTTCAATATATCAGCAGAAGGATTGAGTAATTCACTCAGCAATGTGAGAACAGATATCTTATTATATTCAGCAATATCAGAAATTGCCCTATTCAATAATGACAAATAATCACTATAGCTTGAATCAAAGGGAATCAACACAACTTGCGTATCATCATCTGAAACAAACTGTTTTGCCGTTCCACCAAATAAAGTACACAATTCCCTCCAACCATGAATCTGTAGATATCTACAAATCTTTACAGGAACCAATTTTTGCAATGCAGATAAATACTTAATCATAATTCTTGTTGTTTAGAGATTTTTACCATTATTTCTTTTAGCGCATCAGGTGAAAGTACATTTCGTCCAGGAATTACTATGCGTTTGCTTGTTCTGTTTTCCGTTGGCTCATCTCCTTCCAAACATACCCAATAAGCACATTTCGTCAACTTCAAATAGTTAGCATTATGTTCTATCCACAAATTTTCATCCTGGTACATAACTAACAAGATTAAAATATAAGGAATAGTTCTGTCTGTTCTTACTAGATAATTGTAATTTCGGGCAGGAATATCATACTGTACATCACCATTTTCCAATATATGTACACCAGCAAAAGATGCTTTCAGCTGAACAGCAACTAATGGGGAATACATTACACATTCACCATCATTTATAGGAAAACCATTACACGATATCTGGCAATCCACACAGTCATTATCGTGTCTGGCATTCCATATGTCATAGCCATTTTTTGCACAAATAGCTTGAAGATAAGCAATACTCATATCTTCCATTCTATGTTGTAAAGGATTTGGCATAACAATTTGTTATATTACAAAAAAATGTTTATCAACTTATAATAAGAAGAATGAGCAATTAATGCCTATCTCCATAAACAACCAAGGCATCCATCTGATGTCTCCAATTATCTTTAAAAAAGAAAAGACCATCTATTTCTTAGACGCTTAAACACATAATATTTGATAACATGCGAAAAGCATATCGCACCAATCAATGTAGTGAGACAAGTTGCAACATAGAGCATATCATTATTGTGAATGAATCTTTCTAAATGAAGCATACTTGACACTCTATAAAACATCATGTGACAGAGATAAATCTCCATACTGATGCCACTAAGATACTTAGCCACCTTGTTGTTAATACGATATTCTTAGAACCTATGGCATACATCAGCAAAGACCAATAAATCCGGCAAGATAAACAAGCCCTTGAAATCAATAACGAATCTTAATATGGTAAGTACAAGACATGGTGCCAAGATATCATTCAATACTTTTCAGACCTAAGGGCTAAAAGTAATTTATCGTTCATTTTCTTTTTTTCCAATTATTGAAAGTTTATCTATCGTTTTTTCCATTACATCAAACACATCTGTGAGTAACCCTGGCAGAAGTAAATTTAACCTATATGATTGACTATAAAAGTTTTTTCTGTTTTTTGATGTAACAAATAAACCATTCTCCATGTCAGGAAACAAGATTGTCCCCTCAGAATGTCCATTCGGTCCATCATAACAGTCATAAACCATTTGCATAAAATCAAAAGAACCATCATGCACGAGTCTATTTCTAATATTTACTATAGTATTAACACACGATGGTTTTTCAAATATAGTACCTGTGATATCAGAAGTGGTCTTAACAATACTTCCCAACAGAACTTTCCGTGAAACCATTTTGGGATATTTGGAGAAATCCAATTTTTCATAATCACGCAACTCAACGTAAATCTTAGACAGTATATCAAATGAAGACGCAAGGTAAAGAAAAATACTATTAACACATGCAAAACATATCGTATCCTGAGGATTAACTGTAACAGTTGCATGTTTAAAGTCTTCCATTTTACAGGGAGACTCACTAGGAAAATGGTTGTAAAACACCCTCAACATAGATGCAATCATCTTAAAGCGATCACATAGAGCACAGACCAGCATATCGCAATCATAATAATACAACCATCTATGCACTATCTCGTAATTTTCATGATTCCTCACGTATGTTTCAAACTCCTCCTTTGTCCATCCACATTCAGCAGTATTTCCTGCATCTCTAACCCAACAGGGAACCCCTCTATAATCTCTGTCAAACTGGTTACATCCTCGAAATATTATATCTTTAAAGACATAAGACAGGTTATAACCTTTATCTATAAGAGAATCGAGTTTATCATATATAGGTCGAAGAGTTTTATTATTAGAATCAAAATCCATAGAGTAATATTTTATTTTACTTTCACCCATTCTTCCTTCATAAAGTCATACGTGTTAATGACCTTTGCTGGAAAACTTGCTGTCACCAAGCAATCAGGAATCTCTTTAATAACGAGAGAATAGTCACCAATTACAAAATGCTTGCAATATGACTTATTATAAATACAATTCTACATTTTTCTTGCCGCAACCATTCAATCGCTTAGCAGGAATTGTAAACCACCAATACAGCGTCTCCACTATTTATCAGCGGGATAGCCGTACTAGTATTATTGAATAAAGTTTTGATTTTCTAAAATTTAACGTAAGAATTCTTTTACCCTTGCACCCAGAAGTTGATTAATGGGTGAAAAGGTAAAAGAATACTCACAAAAGACCATTTACGAATCTTAAACCAATTATCAAAAAAGAAATCTATACAATTTATCCATACATAAATATAAAACAAAGCCAACCTTATGCTTAAACTTCTGGCTATACCACACATCAGCCCAAAAACTTTGAGGAGCATATTTTTTTAAAGCATTATCTGTATTAATAAAAAACTCCTTATTCTTATTTAGTATAGCCTCTTTCATCATATTGCGTCTAATGTCCGATCGAGCAATAGCAATATCTTTTAAAGATATGACATATTTATTTTCTTTTGCATAATCTATTATGTGATTCAAAGCTATGAGAGCATCTGGACGAACAGATAAAACCAAACGCCTTGTTACGCTATTATCATTCACACGGTAACCATAAAGTTCCTTGTCTATATAGGTGAAAGATTCAGCCTTAACCAAAAGCTTAAACAAAACCATCCAATCTTCTCCCATACGTATGCCGTTTTGAAAACGAATATTATTATTTAAAAACAATTCCCTTTTATAGAAAGCCCCACACACGCCCAACATTGCAAATCTACGAACAACAAGTTGGATATATTCATCTTTATCTTTACTATATTTTTTTTCAAAAGATGATTGAGGCAAAGTATCACTGAAGACATAAGCACCAAATCGTACAATATCATGTTCTGCAACCTCTTGATCTGATAATATCATAAAAGCATCATCTTTAAGCACATCATCACCATCAACAAAACAAATCCAATCGCCATCAGAAACATCAATTCCTTTATTTCGGGCTTCACTCACACCTGCGTTGGACTGATGAATCACTATCACAACAGAATTTTCATGAGCTAATGTATCACAAATCTTTCCTGAATTATCACTACTTCCATCATCCACAAGAACAACTTGCAATTCATAGAAATTTGGTAATTTCTGATTAAGAATACTATTCACGCATTTCTCTATCCATTCCGCACAGTTATATATCGGAATAATTACTGAAATTTTATGTTTATTCATAACAATCGAGGTATTATTTTATCGTTAATCAATTGCATTAGTCGAGCATTCAAGATACACTTTGGCAAATGAAGGTCAAGGAAGATCGCTATTTTACCAACGATACCACACATAGAACTTAAACTGTAGAACAATGGCAAATAAGCCATACTATCGGATAATGATATTTTTCGGAAATCTGCAATTAACAATTTGTAAATCACAGCTAATTGTTCTTTTTTGCAAAAGTCATCTATATTATTCATAAAGTCGAAGGCTGAAATTAAGCGAGACTTTATATTTCGTTCATTTGGAGCCTGAGTGATGCTGCCAGGTCGAATATTATAGAGATAAGTATCTTGCTTGCAAATGGCATACGCTGTAACATGTTTAGCGGCGAAGAAATTCCAATAATCATCCTCATGAAGCAAACCTTCCTTGAAAAAAAGATTATGTTTCAACAACCAATCACGCTTTATCAGCTTATTCCATGCCGTTGGAGGGTAATGAGCCATCAGCATTTCACGTTTGATGTATCTTTTATCTTCAGTATATTCTTTTAATTTCGTTGATTTTAAACTCAAATATTCAAAACCTTTTGTGGTAGCCTCAGCACCTGCTTGCACAATTTGAGCCTTAGGAAACTTTTGCGCCGTTTCTGCAAGAACTTTAATGCAATCTGGAGTTATATAGTCATCACTATCCAAAAAATAAAGGTAATCACCCTTAGCTTCTAGAATACCAGTATTACGAGCCGCAGAAAGTCCTCCATTTACAGAATGTTCATATATTTTGAAATCAATATTGCCATCATAATTTTCAATTAAATTTTTAGCAATTTCTATACTCTGATCTTTTGTGCAATCATTTACAAGAATACATTCTATACCTTTTGTATATGATTGTGAGACTACAGACAAAAGGCATTTCTGAATATATTGTTCCACTTGATAAACAGGGATAATTATGCTACAAAAGAAATTGTTTCTCATATTCTATACTTTTTTAAATTGATGATACTTTATAATAAAAGCTGACGCTATCATATAATATGCAAACGAACAATATATGTTTGTTAGGAATACGCTCAATATATAAGAGCCATTAAATATATACATGTCTAAAGCTTCACTTCGATTTGCAATCATTCTTCGAGACCACTTATAAAAGAAGATTATCCAAACCAATAATCCCAAATATCCAGAATTTGCTATAGCCCACAAATACAAAGACTCAAAAAATAAAGCATCAGTATTTCCCCCATATCTTTCTATATGTTTTGCAGTATATCCATAACCAAGTCCAAATATCTCATTATTTTCTATTAGTTTATTTACATATTTAGCTTGCGTAGTTCTCATTTCGCTATTAGAACCTTTAATTTCATTTTTAGCAGCTAAATTATCATCCCAAAAGAAAATTGAAGGTTCTATATTAGCATGATAATATTTCTGTAAAGTTGGTGTACTGCTAATTACAACAGCAGAAAATCCCAAAACTCCTAAAGAGTAGATTATATTTCTCTTCGTAAAGAAACCGACCTTAAATAAATAATATGCAACAGCAACTAACAATGGAAGGATTGCAGAACGCTTAGTTGACATAAAACAGTTAAAAATAGCCAGTACAATATAGACTTTTCTTAAATGCATGTCTTTCATGCCTTTAAAGAATAATCCAAAGCCAGCAAGAATTAAACAAATTTGTCCCCAAGGAATAGGACCCTCAGATTGATTGCCCGTCGCGGTAGAAGTAAAAGCTCCCCTAACAGACCCCGTACCATCTCCTATAAACATATCTTTTGAATAATCGAAAGCAAGAGCAAATGATAACACTAAAGGATTCTCCTTTATAAAATATGTTATAATACCCCAAATGCCTATTACAATAAAACTAATTAATAAAGTTTTTATACAAAGCTGTAACTTTGCTTCAGACGTAACGATAATTATAAACAAACAATAAGGGGCTATTTCAGTTAAAGCAAATTGAAACAATTGCTTATATTGAAAAGCATAATCCACATTACCAAAAAGACCTATAAGAAACAAAGGTAAGACTAACGTCAATAATGGAAACAAAGCTATCTTAACATTCTTTTTTGAAAAGTCACACTGCTTATTATTTTTCTTAATTAAAACAAAAAATAACATGCATAACAACATAAATGAATAAATACTTATGCTTCCAACTCTTGTTGTTGTCGGCAAAACCATTTTTACGGCAAGATAAAATGCGAATGCCTGTGCTAATGATTTTTGACAAAAATAAAGGAATACTAGTATTACTAAAATAACAAAAAGTTTAATTATCAATATCATAGTTTTATTTTATTGGTTGGACAACTTATTGAAAATAGAACTCATTTCTTAACTTTCCAATGCCATTAAGCGATAAAAACTCAGAATCACCCCCTGCAACAATATAACCTTTAGACCCAAGTCTTCGATTATTTACTATCATATAGCAAGCTTTCTTTGCTCTTGTTATTCCTACATAATGTAAATCCAAATCTTGTTGCCATGACGGGTAATAACAATTAATATAAGGGGAATGACTAGTCAAAATTACCTGTCCATTCAATACATCACTTAAATATCGAGCCAGCTCCCTTTGCTGATGTGGATGAAGATAAGCCCCAGGCTCTTCATTTATTTGCTCTGTAGCATTCTTTACGTATGAAAGTTCTGGTATCTGCGAATCTACCTCTTTCAACTTATCTGAAATTTGCTTGTATAGGGCATCGTCCGTATCTATAGTTTCAGCACTACGCTCCTCTTTTGCTTGCTGAAGGAGAATATTCTTGGTTTTGTTGATGTACCCCCAAAAATCTCTCTTGCTATTGATATACTTTATGTTCAATACCTTGCGGTAATAAGGAATGGCATATTCATGCAAGTCTTCATCTGCATCACTTTTACCACAGAAAAATTTATAATCATCACCCTTAGTTGCCAGATACTTAATTACAAGTTTTCCATCTCCACTAATGTCACCTTTCATTTTAGATAAGATGCAATCTTCTTTAATATCATCGAAGAAAGTTGTGATTATCACTTCATTCGTTTCTTCATAGGCATAAAAATCGGACTCCTTTAATTCCAGATCTAAATCAGAAAGGCCTCGGTCCAGCAAAATACGAAGTGCATAAAGAAGATTGGTCTTGCCAACATCATTAGCTCCAATAATCAAACTCTGATTATTAAAATTTATAGTCGCTTCCTTAAAATTTCGGAACCCCTTAATATATAGTTTTGATAATTTCATAAAACAACCTGTTACCAGTAACAACGATATTAGTATTTCTTCTATACGTGTTTTAAATTGGACGCCAATTTAGACAAGTACTTTTGGAAAATTTTATCTTTCAATGCAAATAATACAGCAACATACCCTACCATGACTATCAACAAATAGGATAGAATATTTAAAATATTACTATTAAAATCTATCATCAGAGAAGATAACCATCCCACAACAAATGCAATGATTACATAAACAGAAACATCCATAAGCTGCTTTACATAACTATATGGTAGGAGTTTACGAGTTGCCCACACATTAATCAATGTTCCTGTGATATTAATAAAAACGTTTGCTATCGCCAAGCCAACTACTCCATATTGAAAACCTACAAATAGATATATACAATATACTATTTTCTTCGGAAATTCTAGTTTTAACACCATTCCAGTTCTTCCTAGTGCTTGCATTAAACTAAGGCTCATCTGCCCAACTGGTCCAAACATGATGCCCACTATAAGTATTTTAAAAAGTAAAGAACAATAAAGCCATTTTTCCGTCCACAACAAGACGATAATATCATCTGACGCAAAGCTCAAAAATGCAGTTAATGGGGCGATCAACATTACTAACAAGCGCATGCTTTCTCGGAATTTTTCAGTTAGCATCAATTCGTCATCTTGATACTTTGCAAGTACAGGAAGAGCTACTCTCTGCACAATTCCAGATGTTACACCATCTACATTGGTACATAAGCCATTTGCTTTTGAAAAATAGCCCAGTTCATTCTTGCCTATAAACTTACCGATAACAATGGAATAAACCTGACTAAACAAAGTACCAATCAAGTTAGCACCCAACAATTTACTTCCAAAGCTCCATAACTTTGCTAATGATTGTTTATCAAACTTTTCCTTAGGTATCCATTTGGCAAATATCCAAAGCAATATAACACGAATCAACGATGCTAAAACTGCCTGCAAAGCCAAAGCGTAAACACCCATACCATGATACGCCATGACAATAGCGATAATACCTGCTGGAAGTTGAGCCGACAAATTGATGATTGTCTGAAGGCGTATATTTAACTTAGCTGTCAAGATTGCAGTTTGGACAATACATAAAGAGTTTAAGATGACATTTATGCCAACAATCTTAAGCAAAGGTATCAACAAAGGCTCCTTAAACCAAGCAGCTATGCCTGGAGTGAATATCCATAATAGAGCATAACAGACTAAACCTATCACCACATTAAAATAAAACGCTGTAGAAAGGTCTTTCTCTGTGCGATGCTGATTTTGTATCAGAGCATTTGCAAAGCCTGCTTCGATAAACACATTTGATACAGCTATGAAAATAGCAGTCAATCCTACAACTCCATAGTCATAAGGAGTCAACAATCGCGCCAAGACTATTCCAATAACGAAACTTACAGCTTGACTAGATAGTTTCTCGAAGAAACTCCAAATAGCAGCACTTACTCCAGTGTATAATGCCATAACATTTTATTTATTTCGTTAAAAACTGCTTGACAGGCAGTTCCATTCTCCTTAATACCTAACAACTTCCAATACTTATCTACAGCCATGCTATATTTTTTCCCATCGAAATTACGAATATTGCTTAATAACTGTTCTTCTGTTTCTGAGAACATAAAAGGCATCTGATTAGGAATTAAATAGAGTCCTCTGTCATACGAATCGTAATCTGGTGCATACAAGAAACAAGGTTTTCTTTGCACAGCAAATTCTGTAGAAACAGATGAAAAATCTGTAATCATGACATCTGCTGCACAAAGCAAATCTTGCATATCATCATATTGAGTTACATTGATGACATAACGAGACAAATGCTTAGCAAAGATGTCGGGAAGAGGAAAGTTTGCTACATTCGGATGAAATCTCAAAAGTAACTTCCATTCACCCCCAAACTTTTCTTCTAATGATTTTATGAGCCTTTCAGAATCAAAGCCATAATTATCGATTTCTGTAAGAGATCGAAATGTAGGTGCATATATCACCAGCTTGATATGTTCTTCAATATGATACTTAGCAAGAACTCGTTTTCTCAATGAATCATATATCTTCTGATTAAAGAAATCATCATATCTAGGAGTTCCTGCTTCAAGAATTTTTCCAGTTGTGTACCAAGTAGAATGACGTATCCATTTTGAGAAATAGATACTTCCGCTCAGCATTAAATCTGTTTGACGACAATCCTTGATAGCACTATCTATGTAAGCTTTGTTCAATACAGCAACACTGTCTTTCTCTGACTTTTTGGGTCCTGTTCCATGCCAAGTTTGGATATATAACTGTCCCTTACGTTTGTTAAACGAACTCATTCTGATATTTGCGACCAACATCTTACAAGTTGCCAGCATATATATATGCTTTAGAGAAAACGTACGGATAAACTTTATACCACTATATTGATTTCTATAAAGTTTTGGATAGTTTACTACAGCAATTAACTGTAACTTGCCATCATAGTTGTGCTCTGCTACATAAGTAGCAATAGCCTTCGGATTGCAGTTAAAATGAGCTCCATTCCAACTTATAAAACAAACCTTATTTGAAGAAACAGGAAACATCTTACAGCATATTGGATAAAGAACATCCCATCTTCTATGCTCCCATCTCCTCTTTATTCCGTGAAGGATCCTATGTAAAGTTATTTTTCTATATTGCATTACAATGTTATTTTTCGAGGAAATTCTTAAGTATATTATTCTCTTCTGATTCTAATAACTTTTTATCAAACTTATAACTCAACTTATGTATAAAACAAGAATCCTTTATGAATTGATAATACTCTGGTGTATATTTACGAGAAAAGCTAAAGAGAAGAACATGAGGATTCATATTACAAACATACGGCATATTTTGCCAAAGTTCCTTACATTGCTTATCCTCTTCAACCAAAGCAGATAAAGCAAAATGGAACATATAGTAATTAATAATATAGTTCTTTCTTTGCCAATAATTAAACAACCAGTTCTTCATTCCACGCAATATTGGAGATTCCTTTTTGCTATGAATAAACCAGTTAGAACACTTTATCGGAGAAGCCCAATCAGGAAAAAGATGGCGCTGAAACATAAAATACTCACTCTTATCAATTACTTCAGGAAATGAAGATGTCAAGAGACAAGTTGCATCTAACCAATATCCACCATATTGAAGTAAAAGACAAGTACGCAGCATATCAGAATAATTCGCTTCGGGAATAATACCCTCAGCATGCATTTTCTCTATGAATGCGGGCATCTTAACATATTGAGTCAGATTATTCTCATCCAATAAGATAAGTGGATGTCCACCTGCATTAGCTCTCACACTGACCAAACATCGTTTCACCAATTCTGGTGCATTCTCCCAACCTTGTTTCCAATACATAAAAATAGATTGGTTTTCTACTACATCATGTGGAGGTATCACTTTTTCACATTCTATGGACATATAAGCCCACTTCAAATGTCTTTTTACCCACTTATAGAAGAACCACTGTTGTTTGGTAAGATTCAACTCCCTAAAATATAAAAAATCAGGAAGCCATCTAAAAATCAATTGTACAATATTCATAGTCACTATTTTTGGAAAGGCAGGCTACATGCAAAGAGCAGAAAAGTAGCTTATAAAAATGTGCCCCCATGCACTTCGCCTGCCAATAGTTTTTATCTTAGCTCTTCAGAATTTCAATTGTTCTGCTCACAGCATCACTCATTTCGTAAACTGGTTCAAAACCAATTTTCTTAATTCGTCCGTTCTCTAAAATAGCTTTAGTTGCAATACTATAGCCTTTTTTTTCTGTTTCAGATGGCAAATCAAAAATTACTTTTTTACCAATAGCCTCAGCACAAAATCTTGCAAAATCACGTAAATGAACATTCGTTTTTTCACTACTTACATTATACGGTACCCCAATCTCTCCCTGCAACAAAACGGTCAGTAATCCTCTTACTGCATCTGCAACATAAGTATAAGAAAAATACTGATTCCCCTCGCTCTTGAGAACTATATCTTTACCATCTATAGCATTTTTAATAAACTGCGAAGAAGCCTTAGTATCATTTTCTAACATGGTTGGTCCAAAGATTCGACACAATCTGGCTATCTTCACGCTCGTGTTTCTTTCCGCTATATAAGACTGGCACAATGCCTCTGACGTTCGTTTTGACTCATTATAACAAGAACGTGAATTAGAAAGATTTAATATTCCATTATAATCCTCCGTAAAACTCTCTTCGTTTCGTGCATTACCATACACCTCATTAGTTGAAGTATACAATACCGTCGCATGGCATCTATCTGCAAGATTCAAAGCATTCTCTATACCCTTAACATTTATTAGTATGGTTTCTATCGGATACTTTGAATAAGCCAACGGATGCGTATTACTTGCCATAGGAATGATATAGTCTACACTTATATTTTCTGTGAATGGCTCACACACATCATGCTCAATGAATTCAAAATTGGGATTAGAAAAATACTCACCTAATCTTGCTTGCGCTTTCTCTGCATTTCTACCTACAGCATAGACTTTTACTTGATGTATACGCATCAGGGCATCAATCAGCATTACACCAACCATACCTGTAGCACCTGTTATCAAGAAAGACTTTCCTTGGAGTTTATCTATATCTTTTATGCTGAGAATATGATTTAGATCCTCAACATATAAAAGATTATGCTTGTTCAATTTCATCATTTGTTCTTTCTATTTAAATATCCTTTAAAAATTTCCAAATCATCAGGTGTTGTTAACTTGATATTCTTATCGCTACCTGCGGCGAAATGTAAACGAACACCTAGTTCTACCATCATGGTATTTGTATAGTGAGAACCATAAATACCAATCTGCTTTTCAAAAGCCTCATGGTACTTGCCATCCAACAAGTCAAAACGATAAGCTTGAGGCGTAGAAACACGTCGAATCGTTTCACGAGGAATAAACTTTGTTGTTGTAGATTCATCATCCTCGCTCACCAGAAATATTTGTTCATTATAAGGTAAAGATGTAACAGCATTACCATATTTCTGAGCTTTACATATAACATCAGCTAACACCTCAGCGTCTACCAATGGTCGAATACCGTCGTGAATGATAATCGTGTCATCCTTTGAGCATTTATCCTCCAAATTGAACACTCCATTTCTAATGGACTCCTGACCAGAGTTTCCCCCCTTTACAATCCATTTCAATTTAGATATATTGTATTGCTCAGCATAAGACCAAACAACATTTTCCCACCCATCAATACAGACAAGTTCAATGGCATCTACCATAGGATGCTTCTCAAAACTTTCAAGAGTATAGAGAAGAATAGGTTTGTCATACACATTGATAAACTGCTTTGGGATGCTTTGTCCCATTCTACTGCCGACACCACCAGCTATTATAATTGCTATATTCATAAATATATTATTTTTTAGAGTTTACATTTATCCAAACATACATACTTTCTCATGACAAATGACACAATCGCCAGAAAAGAAGACATAACCATCTACAGTGGCGAATTAATATTTTCTAACGTATGTAGATACAAATCTGTTCTCTCTATCGAATTTGTTATTTCAAAATTATCGGTAAAACTTTTAAGTTCACTTGGCTCAACAAGACATTTTCTGACAATGCAACTTTTTACCAAGTACTCATAACATGGCATAAAAGTATGAGTTCCTCCTTTCCAATATTCATTGCCTGCAGCTGTCAAAATATCTACTTCATCAGTAAATCTGACTAAATCAAGGAGGTTATCAAGCTTATTCATATCACCACGATGATAGATATCATGGCAATCAACCTCTACTTCATAAACATAACCACCATATTTTCTAAAGAAATTCAAAGCTGCGGAGAGCTCGAAGAATAAGAACAAGCAATCCTTCCTCAGAGGGATCTGAACTGGACGATTAGCGTTAAGTATATTTTCTACTTTCATTGACTCTTCGTCCATATATTGTTCAAAATTCGTTTGAGGTTGAATCTCTGCCCCGACCTCAAAATATCTTTTATCTACTCGATATAAATACATAAGCGTTTTATCTCCTAAAATTATTATTTTTCAATCTACAACTCATCTATTCCCTTAGTAAGCATTCAACCCCTATGACAAAATAGCTCTATCCCAAGTGTTTACTAGGAGGATGCAGAGTATTTTAAGAATTTGAACATTTTCGATTTTTAAACAGGCTTAACTAAAAGTGCCTTTGTCATCAAGGCATAATGTATATTACCGATAAAGCATTCCCATTATTTTACAATCGAGAGCATTCGCTCTAAAAAATTTTTATCTGCCATAAGACCCTATTTGTATAAATCTATGTTGATATCAAATGGAGAATCGAAGTCCTTCAGCATCGCATGCTTCGTATCTTTCTCTGAGAGATTAGCATGTTCCGTTGGAATCTTCCAATCGATACCGAGGGTATTATCGAGGATACTGATGCCTCCATCGGCCTCTGGATGATAGAAGTTATCACACTTGTATTGGAAGACAGCTGTTTCTGAAAGTACGGCAAAACCATGGGCAAAGCCCTTTGGAATGAAGAACTGACGATGATTGTCTTCTGTCAACTCTACGGCTACATGTTTGCCGTAGGTTGGTGAACCTTTGCGGATATCTACTGCAACATCAAGCACTCTACCTTTTACGCAACGTACCAGCTTGCTCTGGGTATATGGTGGGCGTTGGAAGTGCAGGCCTCGCATCACGCCATAGCTGCTCATAGACTCGTTGTCCTGACAAAAGTGAACACTGTGTCCCAGGATTGGGGCAACCTTCTCTTCAAACTCTCGTTCGCTGAAGCTCTCGAAAAAGTAGCCACGAGCATCACGGAAGAGGCGTGGCTCTATAATGAGTACGCCATCTATATCAGTTTTAATTATATTCATTGTTTTCTAATATTCTAAATTCTTTTTTAGTGTTTGATTTTTCTCTTCAAGTATTGAAAGGAGATACTTGCCATAGTCATTCTTCAGCATTGGCTGAGCATTCTCTCTTAATCTTTCTGCGGTAATCCAACCTTGACGGTATGCGATACCTTCCAAGCAAGCGACCTTCAAGCCCTGGCGCTTCTCCAGGACTTCAATAAAGGTAGATGCTTCAGAAAGGGAATCATGGGTTCCGGTATCAAGCCAAGCAAATCCTCTTGCCATGGTCTGTACCTTCAGCTGCTTATCCTTCAGGAACTCCTGGTTTACTGTTGTGATTTCCAATTCACCACGAGCGGATGGCTTGATATGCTTGGCTACTTCCACCACCTTGTTAGGATAGAAGTATAAGCCTACCACAGCATAGTTGCTCTTTGGATGCTGAGGCTTCTCTTCAATGCTCAGGCAATTGCCTTGCTCATCAAACTCTGCCACGCCATATCGCTCAGGATCGCTGACACGATAGCCAAAAACGGTTGCCTTGTCGTTCTGCTCAGCATCTGCCACTGCCTGATGAAGCATTTGGTTCAATCCTGCACCATAGAAGATATTATCGCCTAATACGAGGCAAGCGGAATCATTACCAATAAACTTCTCACCGATAATGAAGGCTTGGGCCAAGCCATCTGGTGAAGGCTGCTCAGCATACTCAAACTTCACACCTAACTGGCTTCCATCGCCTAAGAGGCGTTTAAAGCCTGGCAGGTCAAATGGTGTTGAAATAATGAGTATCTCACGGATACCTGCCAACATCAATACTGATATTGGGTAATATATCATTGGTTTATCAAAGATTGGTATCAGCTGCTTGCTGATACCCTTTGTGATAGGGTACAAGCGTGTTCCGCTTCCACCTGCTAATACTATTCCTTTCATATCATTATTATTTATTGATCAATAACATGATTTTCTAAAATCATCCCGTCCTTCTTTACCATTAAAGAAGGCTCCACCTTTCTTACCAAGCCTCTCTTTCCTCAGGAACGAGAGGATGTAACTGGCTACGCTATAGCCTCCGCCAGAGTTTTGGTAACACCAGCGGAGTCTTTACCCGCAAGGGGCTGGTGTTGGGTGTTGACGCAATAGAATTATCCTATGAATCTCGGCTGCACTCAACAAATTGAAAGTAAACTTTCTTTGCGTTCGTTTGCTCGAGATTTGCGAGTGTTTATCGGCTAGCGCATCATAGTAATCTACCACTATCACGTAATCGTTTCTTCATTCCTTGCAATGCACATTCTGCCCAAAGCTTATAGTCTTTCTTCATCGCTTCCTTCTCCTCTTCAGAGAAATCAGAATGCTCGATTTGAAACTCTACATACTTCTCAGCTGAATGCTTTGCATTATCAAGTTCAGCCTCTGATACCTTAGCGATTGTCATCCGCTCACCTATAATGGCACAAATATAGCCTTCGACAAAGGCTGTTATGTAATCTTGATTATTTCGATGAATCATAATAAACAAAATAGAATTAACTCTTAGATTGCTTAATCACTGAGCCCACTTTAAAAAGGGGTATATTTTGAATCCAGCATAACCAGTGTGGTCATTCAGAGTGAAACATAGCAATCGGCTCCGCTGGTGAACATCTTTCGAGAATTAGCCATGAAAGAGCCGAAAGTTTCTCTGATAGGCCCGAAAAGGGCAAATATCGATCTTTGAAATGTTGAAATCTGGAATATTACCATCCTTCTGAGGTTCATCCACATACATCTGCTATATGCATGCATACGATGTTTGAGCAAGCCCCTATCTTTGGTAGGCACCATCTGCATAAAGGTCTTCAATGGCAGAATTCGTGACGCGTTCGCTGTTTTCCACCGCCTCTTGAAGAAAATGGCAGTCTGCAAATACAGCAGTTTCCACCAGAACGGAAGTGATGATGCTAGGCTTGCCTTCCTCTTCTGTCTCTGTGATGTTGGTCACATAGCCTTGCACCTTCTGGTCGATCTTGGTTGTCACGAGGCTATAGAACTGGTTCGGTAATTTACCAGCTATTTTTTACAATAATGTGACAATTTGTCTGCACTACGAATTTTGGCGGCATTTTTGCAGAATGAACAATATGCTTGGTATCTATCGTACCAAATCTTAGCATAGGAAGGAGGTGTAAAGCATTGACATACTCAAAAGAACAATTAGACCAGATTTTTGCCAAAGGCAAAGAGATTCCAGGGAAAGACCCTGCTCGCTATCGCAAGGACGCATGCGGTAATGAGATTTATCGACAGAGCTACGGTAAGGAGTCGCCCATGGGTTGGGAGGTTGACCACAAAAACCCAAAAGACAATGGTGGTACCAATAGTATGAGGAATCTACAGCCACTTCAGAGCAGTGAAAACTCAAGCAAAGGCGCCAAGTACCCTTACAAGAAGAAGTAAGACTATTCTTTTATTTTGCCAGCCATCCTGCCGAATGGCTGGCTTTTTTTGCTTTGAATCATGTAATATCCTTTTGGTTACACAAACAGGCGTGACCCATTACTTACCACCTCTTGATGTTTGTTATTATCACTTCCATAAGTCGGGTTCCTTTTTCTTATGTTGTTAATCTATCATACCCACTTTTTCAAGATATTCTCAGCCATACCCTTACAATCCTCCTTCGATGATCTCCATTTGCGAATCCATTCGATTGGTGCATGCGGTTCAAACTCCTTGGCATATTCCTCTACAGCCTCAACTGTCTTTCCCCATGTCCTTGTGGCAGTCACGGCAATATCAGGCTGCATCTTGTGGAAATATGCAATATTCCTATCAAGTTCAGCTCGGTTGTCACCCCATGTGCAGATGCACACTTTTTTGCCGTTCACCATGAAAGTGGCGCGGTAGTCGCTCTTGTTCCAGTGTAGGGTGTCTATCGGTTCTGGCAGCATCGTTGCCAGTTCCATAAACGTGGTGCTCTTCCCTACATTTGCACCACCGTATAGTGCTATAATCTTATCCATAAATGTTAAAATGTTAATTTGTTAACGCGTAACTCATCAAATCCCTGAAACCAGAAACTTAATGGTTCACTTGCGTTCAGCTCCTTGACACATACCTTGCCAACCTTACAGAAGGCTTTCAATTGTCGTTCACTACCCATCTGTTTCCATCAGAGCAGCACAAAGCGGTTTGCAATCAGCACCTGCATGCCGAATGCGGTGGGTCTGCCACCATCTCTTTAGAAGTTATAACAGAAATCTATCAAATATAGCCAATATCAGATTTCATTCTGTCTCAGGACACACTTTCACCTGCAAAGGTGCAAAATATTTATAAGACTACCAACTTTTTTATGAACAAAATCTTATCCCGAACTGGGGTATTTTTACGCTAAATCAGAAAACAATAAATCATCTTCTCCTTCAAAAACAAGAGACTCCAAATTGTTTATCATTAGCATCTTTTGAAAGTTATCCTCAAAAGAATTAGATGGCATATCTTTAATCGTATTTTTATATGTGGATATCATACATTCCTTTGCATCCTTCTTAGATTTTCCAGAAAGAAAATCTTTCAAGCCCTGAAGAGCACATTTCAAGAATAACTCTTCGTCAGTTCCTATCATCCATGAGTCTGAGTAACCTACGAAGAATTTAATTCCAATTCTTATTAACTCATCTTTTAAATCTAGACCTGAATAACAAGCTAAAGCGTAAAGTCCTTTGTTGGCAAAATTATAGTTTGTTGTATGGATAGAGATGACTTCTTCGTTATTTTCGTTGATAATCTCACCATTTATGCCATGAGAGACAATAACACAAAGAGAGTTACTCTCCATCTTTCCACAAACTTTATCTGCATTTAAGTTAGGTGGACATACGCTCTCAAATGTTATCTTGTTATCCAAACAAGCTTGTTTCGCTTCATCTGAGCAAGACTCGAAAAAATGATGTAATTCCGTATTACAATCATTGTTGTATGCAATCAAAACACTACTCATTAGCCTCCGAGTTTTCAGTAAATTGATAGATATAGAACTGATTCACCATCTTTTCAAATGATTTCCCAATCGTGGATTGTTTGCGAAGTTCTTCCAATATTTTTTGCCATGTAATCGTTTGGTCAAAAGTCCTAAAAGCAATCTTGTCAGAACATTCGGGATGATTAATGAGCCATTGCTCTAAGATACAATCAAATCTAGTAACCCAATTTTTCTGTATCTTGTCAATCAGCCCAAACGTCACGTCAATGTCTTGGCTGCGATCTAAAAAAAAGAAATTCTCTTCGTTCATCATATCAATAACCGACTGAGCTGGAAATGAGGTTACAGGATTAGCTGACATCATTATCACATATAGTAAAGATGTTTTTTTTCGTATTTCTTTCAGAATGTCTATCCCTTTGGTAGGTAAACCACTAAAGTTCCAGTCAAGAAATACAATCATCCTACTATTTATGTTTTCTAGAACAAAATCTAAGCCCTCTTGCGGATTCTTAAAGACATGACTATAATCAGCATTTTTATAATGCTTTCTGATATTCTGAACGATAGGTTCATTTACGTCTAGATTATCATCAATAAATACTACTTTGAAATCCATACTTTAATGTTTAAAGGGTATAACAATTTTTACCGTAGTCCCAATCTCACCAAATTCACTGTCCTCAATAGACACAGTTCCCTTCAAAGATTCTACTCTGGTCTTAACAATGTATAAGCCAACACCAGCCCCGCCTTTATCTTGAGTGGTAGTATAGTATAGGGCAAATACTTGCTCTCTGCGTTCTACAGGGATTCCAACCCCAGTATCCGAAACCTTAATGACAAGATTATTGGAGAGTGCTTCATAGGACACCTTTAGGATCTTGGTTTTGGCATTTGCCATTGCCTTAATCGAATTGTCAATCAGATTTTGAAGGATGTCTCTAAAGAACTGCTTATTAATTGTCAACTTGAGTTGAACAGGGAAAGAACTATCAACCTTGATGTTTTCTTGATTAAATATATGGCTGTAGTCATTCAAAATTTCTTCGAAAATCTCCTTTAAAACAATTTCTTCAGGATTCAGATTGGACTGCGAGTAACTCAGCATAAAGTCAATCACCCGGTTCAGCACCTTGTATTTTTGGAACATTTCTTTTGCGTATAATTTGAAAAGTTCTTCTTCTTCTGGATCAGGGTAATAACGATAGAAAAATTCAATTCTATCCTTCATCTGATTTAAAGTGGTACGAACGGCATGTGCAATCTGTATGGCATAGTCTTGCAGTGACATGATGCTCATATAGATATTCTCTTTACGCGTAAAGTCCTCTTCTACCTTCTTCTGTTCCTTGATTGCATTTTTTACTGACTGCCCAGTCTTTTTTGCTTGTTTGATAAGAATATCAACCGTGGGCTTTAAACTGGAGTTCTGCTGTGCAAAGTCGGAAATCGTAGTGATGAATTGGTTTATATTTTCAGATGCAGAATTTAGCTCAGTAGAAACTTCTTCTTTCTGTTTCTTACGCATGGTCTCTTTATAGGCTTGTAATGCATTTAGCTGAAGTACGATAAAGTCCTTGAATTTACGATAAGCCTCATTATCAACAAAATCTTGTCTGTTGGTAGCATCAATAATATTTGGGTTTCCATCACGAGTCAATTCGATGGAGCCAAGAAATTCACGCGTACTTATTCTGTTGAAAATATCTTGCCACACACGCTTGTCAATTCCTAAGATATCTCTTTTTTTATCTTGATCCTTGTTTGCCTCGGCAAATGGTGTGGTGATGATGCCATCTCTATAGACTTTGAAACCATCTATCGAATCGTTGGGGTATGCTTTGCGATATTTGGCACGAGCAGGTCCATCAAAGAAATATACTCTCATTTTGATTCCACCAAAGTCTTTATCTATGGGTATATTTCGAGATTTAAAAGAACTACTTTTTTTATCAAAAAATATACTTTCCTGAGTGTTGTTCTTTTCGTTAAAATCGATTGTAAATGAAGCTGTCGCTATATCTGTCTCCTCAATTGTATGAATTGCATTTTGATTGATTCCGAATTCATCGGCTACCACACGAACTTGAAATTCATCATTTTTATTAACAAAAGGAGATCTGATCTTCGATATCTGACGAATGAGTTGTTCTATTTCGCTTTTGGTCCAATACTCTCTGATAGCCGAGATAACCAACTTTGTACCCGATTCTGAGAGTTTGTCTGCGGGAGAATATTGGTAATCGTTTTCAATATCAGTAAACAGCAGTATGTCATTGGTATCATTATGTTCGTAGAAAGACCAATCAATTACAACATTCAGCCATTCCTTTTCACCCGCTGTTTTGGTAATAATGCGAGTCTTGTCACCTAGCTTATCAACAGCAAACCGTCCAATTCCTTTTTCGCCTACGCATCTTCGGTGAAAAGGTTCTGGAGAATAGGGATTTTTACGTTTAGATGACGTTCCAATAACCATCCATTTGTCCCTGATATCTTCAAAAGACATGCCACAGCCATCGTCGATAATTTCTATGACAGCATTTTGTTTGTCAGCCCCCACATTTGTGAATCGAACAGTAACCTGACATGCATTGGCATCATAGCAATTTTTCACCAATTCGAATAGAGCCGTGACTCTATCTGTAATGAGCTCACGACCTATCAAGCGAAAAGTCGAAACATCAAATCGCCATTTTAAGGTTTGATTTTTATCTTTCATTTGGCGTATTTCTAATATGTTGAATAATACTTTCTGCAATTACTTCCCCAAGTCTGGGAGGTACAGCATTCCCGATGTATCTAGAGGCTACACCAATAGATATTGAATCCTCGTTGTCAAAGAAGGCATAAGAACGAGGGAAGGTTTGCAACAGTGCCGCTTCTCTAACAGAAATAGCCCTATCTTGGTCGGGATGACCGAATCTTCCATTTCCCAAACCCGTACATTGCGTGGTCATGGTAGGACTAGGCTTGTCCCATCGCATTCTTCCATATACACTACCAAAACTTTTTCCACCCTTTCTTTTATGACATTCCAAAACCAGCTCTGATGGCCAGTCTTTCCAACTACCTCCTGCTGGAGTCGCCTTGATGCGCTGCAAATTCTTTTCTGATAGGAAACAACATCTGTGTAGGGAGTCAGTGGAGCTAGCCTCGCCAGCTTTTAAAGGAGGCAAGTTTCCAATAGTATCTCGTACTGTTTTATAATTATCGGGGGTACAAGTTTCCTTAATCAAATCTATAGGACCTAGCCGAGATGCCAATAAAACCAACCTCTTTCGCGTCTGAGGAATACCATAATCTGGGCAATATACTACATGATACGAAACGTTATATTTTGCTTCTTTTAGCGTATGTACAAAATCGCCAAAAACATCTTTCTCATTAAAAGTAAGAAGGGATGGTACATTTTCCATTGTTATAATATCTGGCTGAACTTCCTTCACCAATCTACCGAATTCGTATAGTAAATCATACTTATTCGGATCTTTCTCTTTGTTTTTGAATGCATAAGAAGAAAACGGCTGACATGGTGCACAACCAGCCAACACCTTGATGGATTTCTTTGAATAGTATTTGTTTATATCTATTCCATGAACCTCCTTGATATCCTTATAATTGAATTTGGCTTCGTTGTTAGTTTCATATGCATATTTACAAGTTGCATCTAAATCAAATCCAGCAAGAATGGAAAAGCCCTTAGATTTCATTCCAAAACTCAACCCACCAATACCACAAAACAAATCAACCACCTCTATTTTTGGCAGTTTTCCTCTTCGTTTATGTGATTTAATTTCTTTCATTGTTCGTAATTAAATTAATGACTCCACTTTAAAAAGTGTGTTAAATTTGAATTAAATATATGCCTTGGAAAGTTTTTACGCTATCCTTGGCGTTAACTAACTTTGGCGGCAAGTTGGCAAACGACCAGTTTATACAGCGTCAAAAATGCCTCTTATTGCCTAAATATAGTCCCAAAGTTGGGCGATTCGGTCTTTGAACTATTTTGTTGCCATCTGGAGTAAATCACCGTTAGAACGTAACTACTGATTTTCAGTAGTTAGCACATCCAATAATTTTTCAAAAAAAGCATATTATTAATTGGTATTGCCAAAGCTGCCATTTAGGCAGCCTTGACATTCACCTTTTTGTTCGAGTTATAATTACATGGGATTAGGGACATGAAAACCATTTTCAGCTACATATCCTTCACTTTTTGCCATGGCTTCGCCGTCGTCCCCTGCAATAGTGGACGTAACCTGTGAGTGTATATTTGTCTCTTTCATCATGCGAATCAAGTTCGTTTTTTGATGACGTTCATCTGAATCTCGATATAAGAGACACAGAATCTCCTTGCAAAAATACGAAAATTGTTGGAAACTAGCAAATTATGCGTGTTAAAAAATTAATATCATTCTACGAAAATCAACATTATTTTACTATTCTTTTCGTACATAATTTCCTAAGTCGTTGATTGAACGAAAGTTTTCGGTTTTTCTGTATCTCTCATGTAAAGATTCTGGAAAAATGGTTCATTTTGGTTCATTTTACAAAATCCCTCTTTTTATTCTTTTTTGTGGCTTATAGGGCTGCCAGTATTTTGGCGTTGGCATCATCTACTTCTGAGCTTTTGATGGAATTGAGATAGATTTGCGTGGTGGTTTCTCCATCTTTCGTTTGGTTGCAACCTTTGTGATGATGACAGATACACCTGATAATCATCCCGTCCTTCCTTGTTGATAAAGGCTTTTTTCTACCTCTCCGTCTCTCCTGCAAGGAAAGACTTTTTTCGAAAACCTACCCGTCCTTCCTTACCCTTAAGGAAGGCTCCACCTCTCATCTCGGTCTTCTCTCCTCAGGCGAGAAGAAGGAAACCGCCCTACTCGGTGCTCAGAACCGCTACGCTATAAGGTTGACGGGGCATCAAAGCCCTCGCCAAATTGTGCGGGATGGGACCGCCTGGGTATAACTTGCTATAATTTGCTATAAACTTGCTATAGCTTGCAGGTTGGGGGTGCATAGGAACAGCTTGCAGATTGAGACCACCATTTTTGTTCCTCATTGCAGTATCGCTCTGCACTGGTCGTCGCTCGAATGAGGAATATTATTTCCTGACTTTGACAAAATGTGTACCTATAAAATAACATATCCTAATTTTCAGGCATTTAGCAAAAATAATCTCTGTAAATGGGTGACGCAACGACTATTTTTTGTATCTTTGCACCATGTTTGTACGTAAGAAGAAGCACCGCAGTGGGCATATCGGAGTGCTTGTGGTGGACAAGAGCAATGGCAAGTTCCGTGAAATCAAGAGTTTCGGTGTTGCGAAGACAGATGCCGAAGCGGATGCTCTGTGCCTAGAAGCGAACAAATGGATAAGAACTTATGGTGGACAGCAAGAGATTAACTTCACAGAACCAGACATCAAGCAAAACGAAGAGGAAGAGACAGAACGAGTACTGTCTAACATAGACTCCCTGCTTCTAAATGGACACCAAATTATCCTAAACCAAGTATATGACAGCATAGGTTTCAACCAAATTCAAGATTCCATACTTCGCCATTTGGTTATCGCTCGCATCTCTCAACCCATGAGCAAACACGCAACAGTAGATTACCTGAAGTCATACTTTGATGAAGATGTCGAGTTGTATAAGCTTTATCGCTACATGGACAAGTTGTACTATACCCAAAAAGAAGAGGTACAACGCATCAGTGTAGAGCACACCAAGCGCATACTCGGTGGACATGTAGGTCTGATGTTCTATGATGTGACCACACTGTATTTTGAGACCAGTAGAACAGATGTGCTGCGAGAGTCTGGTTTTTCAAAGGATGGCAAGACATCAGAGTCGCAGATAGTGCTAGGCCTCTTGGTCAGCCGTGATGGCTATCCTCTGTCGTATTGTATTTTCAATGGAAGCCAATACGAGGGATACACCATGCTACCTATCATAGATGATTTCATACAACGCTTCTTTCTGGACGATTTTGTAGTGGTGGCTGATGCAGGGCTCATGAGTAAGCGCAATGTAAAGTTACTGGAGGATGCAGGATACAAATATATAATAGGTGCTCGTATTCATACAGAGTCTGAGCAGATAAAAGAATGGATCTTGCAGCAAGACAAGATGCCTGGAAAATTTCACGAATACAGATATGGTGACAATGCAAGATTGATCCTCGGCTATTCCGAAGAACGAGCAAAGAAGGATGCACATAATCGTGATAAGGGAGTGGCAAGGCTCAAGAAGGCATATGCAAATGGAAAAATCACAAAAGCCTCCGTAAATAAGCGTGGCTATAATAAATTCTTGGAAATCAGCAAAGACATAGATGTAGTTATCAGCGAAGACAAAATCAAGGAAGATTCACAGTGGGATGGCTTGAAAGGTTATATAACCAATACTTCCATCACACCAAAGGAAGTTGTCGAACAATACCACGGTCTATGGGTCGTGGAACGAGCCTTTCGTGTAACCAAAGGGAACTTGGAGGCACGCCCCATCTTTCATTTCACAGAGAAAAGAATAGAGGCACATATCTGCATATGCTTCATTGCATACAAGGTGTATAAAGAACTGGAGCGTATCTTAAAAATTGCCAAGATAAACAAAAGTGTAGATTCAGTTTTGAAAATTGCTAAGACCATAGCTACTATCAGAATCAACATGCCGAATAATGGGAAGGTCAGGCAAGAAACATTGCTGCTGACTCCTGCCCAACACTCTATCAAGCCCTTGTTTGATGTTCAAAAGATACTAGACGGGGGCAAAAGTGACGATTCTGCCCCCGAAAAATAGAAAAATCCAAGATGGGTGACGCATAGTCAAAGTCAGGATTGAGACCACCATTTTTGTTCCTCATTGCAGTATCGCTCTGCACTGGTCGTCGCTCGAATGAGGAATATTATTTTTATTCTACTTTTGAGAGGATTACCTCAGGAGAGGTACCCATCAGGGTTATGGCGGAAATCTTATGACCGCCATTGGCATTTAATGAATGGCCACAATGATAGAGGCTGTCATCTATGATAAGCCAGCGGTCATGGGACTCGTTTTTCCATTTTCGGATGTCTATATGATTGTTGGGGAAGGGTTAGCGATGAAACATAGCCATCTATGATGATTACTCGATTATTGGCAGAACGAACCAGGTTCTCTAAAGCAACTCTTGCTGTATAGAAATCACCTTCGAAGAAGACCATCTCTGCAGGAGGGGTCGAAGTCCGAATAAAGAAATCAAGCTGCTGTTGCTGCTTGGCCTGGGTATCCTCAATATGGGTCATACGCTTGTCCATATTCTCCTGTAAGGCTATCAAGTGACGATTCACGGAATAACCTTGGAGAAGATATTGGCGTAAAACAGATGTAGCCCAAATACGGAATTTTGTACCTTGTACGGACTTTACCCTATAACCTACAGATATTATAACATCTAAATTATAATAATCAACTTGATATGTTTTGCCGTCTGAGGCAGTGTAGGCAAATTTTGCCCAAACTGATTCTGCTTCCTTATCTACTTTTTTCTCTTCTATGGTCATAACGTAAGTTTTTTTCGACTCCCCTGTCCCCCTCTTGCGAAGAGGGGGTCCTTAACCCACTCCCAAGCCCTCGCCCTTTCCAAAAGGGCAAGGGATGTAACCGCCCTCCGGTGCTCAGAACCGCTACGCTATAAGGTTGGCGGGGCATCAAAGCCCTCGCCATATTGTGCGGGATGGGACCGCCTTCCTATTATCTTGCTAAAGGTGCTGGGTACTACCCCTATTTTAAAACAACATTAGCTTGCAATAAGTCACAAAGAGAGCGTAACGTTTTTAATGTATAAGGACGAATCGTCAAGTCATCACAGATTAACTTCTTATCCTTATCCAAGAAAAACATACCACAATGATCATTAAGACCTGCTTTAACAGGATATATTCTTAATCTATCATGTAAGTTTGCTAAATAACTTGGAGTAAAAAGAGCATAACCCACATAATGGCTTTCTGTCTTTTTAAAAACATACTTACCTTTTTTATTCAAATGCTTTTGGTCTATAAAAGACAGCCTGGACAATGAGACATAAGACTCTACTTCACCATTCGTAAAACGTCGAAGATTAAATGCCGCAAAATTCAACTGATGGGTATTTTCATCATAAAAGGCTGGAGAAGACAACAATCGAGCAATCTCCTCCAAATCTTTCAATACTGGTTTCTCAAATGTTATATCACATTCCATTAGGCTATGTTCTTTAAGACTTCCAAAAATTTAGGGAGTTCCGAAAGTGGGAGGATGCCCTCTTTCTCTATCTCTCCATAATTGACATCATACACTATCCTATCACTAAGAATAGATAAACAGGCGTCTCCTTTGGAGGTCTTCCATTGCATTAATATATAGCCATTGGTATTTGGGAATATTGCTAATCCTTGAAGTAACGATTCGCTACAACATGCAACAACCTTCTGAGAATAATCACATGCTTCTGATGATATGGAAGGGGAACCCGCATAATCCCAATTTGCCGGCAAATCTCGAAGTTCAAGAATTCGCTTCTCAAGTCGTTGTCTTAACGAAAGACTTGGTTTCTTTTTCAAGTGTTGCTTCAATAATCGTAAAGCTTCTGCCATAGCATCAGTCACACTGATGTTATTCTGCTCTGCTATCGTTGCATAGCCTTGATATAATGTATTATCGAGTACCAATGTTGCCATAATCGAAATATTCTAAATTATTGGCTGCAAATATAAGGGTTTTCTGTGAAACTACCAAATTTTTGGAGGAGTTTTTGATTCTTGCTCTAATCTCCCACAGATTTGGCTTTACTTCCCGCTGGTCAGTGGGTCCGGTGGACAAATCTCCCTTCGGCCGCCGATTTTCAATTCACGGATTTGCACAGATACTCTCGTTGCAGCAACGGTTCTCACTAAGCTTCGCAGCAATAGATATTTCTCTGCATGCGAATTACGCATTGATTTTACTGAACACGAATTGCACGAATTACACGAATATGTTGCTTAGTCTCGAAAGATTCGGGAGATTCGTGTTCAAAAATCAACACTCAATATTATTTCTTAGTCGCTCACGGATCTCACGGATCTCACGGATTTTTTTCGTTGCAAGCAACGATTCGTATATCACCAAGACTGCGTCTCTACTATATTATAAGTAGTTACACCTATCAGTTTTTTGAAAAATGTTATATTTGTTCCCCATTGCAGTATCGCTCTGCACTTGTCGTCGCTCGAATGGGGGAGTTTATTCTTTCTAATGTCCCACAGATTTCGCTGAATACACAGATTTTTAAGATTTATCAAACGATTCCAAATCTCTTCTTTTCCTTATTAGTAAGAGTTTCGGTTGTTTTAAGTACCTCAAAGATGCCTTGGAGATCTTGGGAGGTCAAAGTTCCAAAATACTCTCCTTCCATCAATTTCTTTAATGGGATAGAAAAGAGCATGCCACAATCAACAAAACTATCATACTTCAAGAATTCAGGATAATCTGTTTGATGAAGAAGATATTGGGCTGAAAGAAAAGAATCGGAATAAGCTGCCTTAGGACTCATTTTTGTATTAACCAATACTGAACCATAACATACTTTTTTCACTTTATCTACTCCGATAATTACTAACTTCTTTGGTTTCTGCTTTCTTCCATCCTTGAAGACCAAGCCTTCTTCTATTGAAATAACTGTTCGTACCAATGAACCTATTTCTAATTTATCTTCGGTAACCTTACGAAGATTATCAAGATAGGATTTCTGCAACTCCCTTAAATCCATGATAATGCTTTTTGAACTGATTGGCGGTCACGAATTACGCATAGCATGTCTTTGCTTGCTCCTGCCGCAGCTGCCATATCATACATGGTTATCTTGGAGTCCTCACCTGTCTTGTCAGCCTGACGTTTTGCACGTTTCCACGCTCTGTCTTCATGTGACTTGTCAGATAGGTCAAAGGATTCTACATCCTTGCACTTTTCAATCCATTTATCCAACATCTTCACATCAGCTACAGATAGTTCATCCATATCGCATTCCGCATTCTTGGAAGCTAGAACAAGTTGATGACCATCCTGAGAGATGGCTATATTCAATGAATCTGCAAAATCCTTTAATTCTGGCGTAGAAAGGTCTGCCTTGCCTTCAATACCACGCAACACCTTATAGGTTAAAGCAGGTACAGGACCATGCTTTCTTGCAACAAAGGTATCGTAAATGATTGGCAATCCATATTCCTTTAACTGATCTTGCTGCGCAAAATACATAACCTTAAAGAGATGAATATAATCAACTCCTTCTGGGAATGCTTTCAGAATGTAAAGCACTACTGCCTTTATTTTCAAAATCTGATCTATTGTCTTCATTATTGTATCTCCTTTTTTAGGTGCAAAAATAAGGGTTTTCTGTGAAACTACCAAATTTTTGGGGTGTTTTTTCAACTCCGCCCAATTACTTGTGGAAATCTACGGCGATATCGAATGGTGAAGCGAAATCTTTCAGCATTGCATGCTTCGTAATAAGCAGCTAAGCACTATAACATTTTTCGACTCCCCTGTCCCCCTCTTGCGAAGAGGGGGTCCTTAACCCACTCCCAAGCCCTCGCCCTTTCCAAAAGGGCAAGGGATGTAACCGCCCTCCGGTGCTCAGAACCGCTACGCTCTAAGGTTGGCGGGGCATCAAAGCCCTCGCCAGGTTGTGCGGGATGGGACCGCCAGGCTATTACTTGCTGATGAAGAACGCCTGGCTAATGTTCGGGTTTCAACATAAACATATTAACAGTATTGTTGAATTCTGACACGTAATCTACAAAATGCGGATTATCTTTTCTTAGAATCATTGCTGCGTAATTATCTACTCCTTCCAAGTCTTGGATATTAGCAACCATAATGACATATTGTTCTTTGTCATTAGCATAAGCAAACCAAGAATCAAACAGGCGATTTCGCATAGCTTGCTTTCTATCGCCCGTTTCACATATATAAAGGAGAGCAAACTCGTTTGTCTCAAAGAAATTGTCTATGATAGCAATTACGGTATCTCGCACCTTCATATCACGAGGTGAACGTTGCTTATTCACATTCGTGATATTAAACATGTATGCCTCGCCATGCTCCAGCAAGTCATCAAGATCAAAGCTAATAGCAATCTCAACGCTATAATCTGTTACGAAACGGTAAGTATTTGGATTTACCATCATAACATCATACGGTGAAGAGGCATTGATTGTTTTCAAAGAAAGCTGTTTCATGTCACCAAACATTTACAAACTTTGGCTCTTCTCCTGTACGAGCTAAATAATCCTGACGGAGCATCTGCTCTAACTCTGCCATACGCTTTCTTTTTCTTTCCTTTGATGCCATGAATCTTTTCATCGCAGCATCACGCTTCTCCCAAAATTCTTTATTCAATGTATCCATATTAACCTCCAAATTTTATTTTTTTGTGCAAATATAAGGGTTTTCTTTGAAACTACCAAATTTTCGGAGGTGTTTCTACTTCATGTCCTAATCTCACGCTGATTTTATTCCCATAGCTATGTGTTGTAAGCATCACTTAATACAAGCTAAAGGAACCTTTGCTCTTCTTTTTGCGGGATGGGACCGCTGGGCTGTTATGGGGATCAGCTTGCAATTATATTGCTGAAAGTGGGTGCATGGAGAGGGTATCCTCATTGTTGCCATAAAACTTTCTATCTCGGTCTTCTTTCTTGATTATTCCTTATCTTTTTTTATCTCGTCAGCAGGTTTCTCCACCAATTTTTGCTCAGCCTGGCTGGCAGTGGGCGCAATGAGATTGTTGCCGCCATGAATATTGAAGATAGCATGGGGATCCTGGCACTCCTTGATTTGATCGATGAGGCCATGATACTCCTTGGACATCATCTTGCGTAGCAGACATTGCACTCGGGAGACGTCGGCAAAGTGATTCTCATTCATGAACTCCTGTGCCTTCTGTATCATGTACAAATTTTTATCCTCCATACTAAACTAACCATCTAGAATCAATAAAAGCCAATTTTCAGCAGCAATTGACCATAATCAGCAAGTTTTGCGAGTTGAAAATCCTATAGTTGTACGACTGTAAAGCTACAGTTGTACGACTATACATGCTATAGTTGTACAACTCTGGAGTTATAGTCGTACAACTATAGGGGTCATAGTCGTACGACTATAGATTTTCAAGAGACCAAGTATATTTTCCAATTTTTATACGCTGCTGATTATCAGTAACTTATCAAGCCTCAACATAATTTCAATTCTACAAAACGAATTTGGATTCATTGAAAATTCTGAAATTATGGAGTGCGTAAAAGTGCCTTTTGTCAGTATTTTTCCTCACGCTACTTCATTGGTGATCATTTCCACTTATACCAGGCTTCATTGATATACTTGCGGATATTACTGATGCCTGTAGTAACCTGAGGAGCCAAGGGCTGTAAGACCTCAATGAACTCCTGCTTCACCATAATATCTTGGTCAACCTTTACATCTGTATCATTCACCATATCCATCACCACCTGAGCCAATTCCTTGGCATTGTTGCATGCAGAGAGCTTGGCTACATATTCTGCTAATGCTTCCACATTATTAATATATAAGGAGAGGCGGGTTGTTTCGGGTGAGAGAACAGGCTCTTGACTTGTGGTCTTCGCCTTCATCATCTCCTCTATGTACTTGTCGCCATAAAAGTTTTGCTCAGCCTTGATAGCATTGGGCAGAATCTGGTTGTTACCGCCAGAGATATTAAAGACGATATTTGCCTTATTATTATCTTCCATTGCTATGATTTTTATTAAAGGTGAACGTATCGTGAATGAGCAGTAAACAGAGGGTGAACGTCAGTGAAGGCATTTGTTTTCGCCTCCGAAATGTTGTATCTTCGCAACGTCAATCAGAACAAACGGGATTGCTCATCTCTTTGGACTGACGATGACTGAACTTTAGTATTAATCTTTTAAATGTTTTAATTATGAGTAAAAGCTACAAAGTTGCAAAGAAGACCATTAACATGGGTGAGAAGAAGGGTCAGACACTCTTTTCTGTTAGACCTTACAGTTACGGAACCTTGACCACCGAGGAAGTTGCTGACCAAATCGCTGTGGAGTCTACAGCTACTCCTGCAGACGTAAAGGCGGTGCTCGACCGCTATGCTTACTACGTGAAGGAGAACCTGAAGAAGGGTTACGACATCGAGTTGCTTGGATTCGGCAAGCTCTTCATCCGCTTCATTACCGGCAAAGCTGTAGAAGATGAGAGTAAGGCGAACGCTAAACTCGTCAAGAGTCTTGTTCCTGCCTTCCGTCCTTCTTTCACCAAGTTGCAGAATGGTACTCGTCTCTACAACCTGATTCCTGATTCCATCGAACTCGTCAAGTACGGTGAAGAGAAGAAGGATAAGACTACTGGTGGTGAAACCACTGGCGGTGAGACCACTGGCGGCGGTTCCGGCACCGAGGCTGGCGGAACAGGTTCCGACAATGGTGACGGATTGGAATAGTCTCCAACTCTGGCAGTGCCTTACCTCTCTGAAAGGGAGGCACTGCTAAACTCTGATTACTTATTGTTTCATTTAAATTTTATTGATTATGAAAATGTTTCGTTCTAACTCTGAATCAAATCCAAACAAGATTTCCTGGACTCAAATCGTGAATGCCATCGTACAGGCGCTGATTGCTGCTCTCACGGCACTGGGAGTAAGCTCGTGCGCCTTATAGGAATGTTGAATGTTGAATGTTGAGTGTTGAGTGTTGAGTGTTGAATGTTGAATTATTCCTATGACGAAAGATACATTTCCAATGAACATTGGCGGGGGGAAGGTACGCTCTGAGCGCATGCTCCTCGCCAAAATGGAGAACGGCAAGAACATGATGTCTGCCGACTCTGTGAGATTTCTGGTACTGCATTGCTCGGCTAGCCGATGCAATCAGGACTATAGTGTGGAACAGCTGCGCCGTGACCATAAGGCTCGTGGGTTTTATGACATCGGCTACCACTTCTACATCCGTAAGGATGGTACGATGACGCAGCACCGTAAGCTGCTGGAGGTGGGGGCTCATGCCAGACCTTATAATAGATGCTCTATCGGCATCTGCTATGAGGGAGGGCTCGATGAGCAAGGCAAGCCTTGCAACACCATGACCACTGAGCAGGAAACGAGACTCATTGATCTTTTCAGGAATCTGAAGATTCTCTTTCCGAAAGCGAAGATTGTGGGCCATCGGGACTTGCCTGGGACTACTCCCAAAGAGTGTCCGTGTCTGGATGCTGGAAGCTGGGCTGCCCGACACCGCCTTGATTAACTCTTATAACTCCTTTTGGCTGGCATTGCTAGCTAAAGGAGTTTATCATGATACGTCTTTCCAAAGTGCGTCGGATCTGTTGCTATAAAACCATTTTCAGCTACATATCCTTCACTTTTTGCCATGGCTTCGCCGTCGTCTCCTGCAACAGTGGACGTAACCTGTGAGTGTATATTTGTCTCTTTCATCATACGAATCAAGTTCGTTTTTTGATGTCGTTCATCTGAATCTCGATTTAAGAGACACAGAATCTCCTTGCAAAAGGACGAAAATTGTTGGAAACTAGCAAATTATGCGTGTTAAAAAATTAATATCATTCTACGAAAATCAACATTATTTTACTATTCTTTTCGTACATAATTTCCTAAGTCGTTGATTGAACGAAACTTTTCGGTTTTTCTGTATCTCTCATGTAAAGATTCAGGAAAAATGGTTCATTTTGGTTCATTTTACAAAATCCCTCTTTTTATTCTTTTTTGCAGCTTATAGGGCAGCCAGTATCTTGGCGTTGGCATCATCTACTTTATTATATATGTCATTTGCGGTGGCTTTGTCTGTCCATTAGGAACTCTCCGAGCACTTAAAGCTCAGTCGCCGCACCTTGCAGGAATACCGCAAGCCGATAATTGATGGGAAAATCAGAGATGACAGATACACCTGATACAATTGCCTCTAAACGAACAAAGGGGAACAACCAGTCTTTGGTCGTTCCCCTTTGTTCGTTGTATTCATTCTGATTACATCACATGATTGTCAAAATGGCTTTGCATGCAAATCATCCCGTCCTTCCTTGTTGATAAAGCGAGCTGCACTCGGCAATTTGAAAGCGAGCTTTCATTACACTCACTGGCATCGCTTTTTCCCATTAAAGAAGGTATTTTTCGAATCCCTCCGTCTCCCTTTCCAAAGGGAGCTCCACATCCTAACCAAGCCTTCCCTTCTCAGAAAGGAAGGATGTAACCGCCCTCCGGTGCTCGGAACCGCTACGCTCTAAGGTTGGCGGACCATCAAAGGTCTTCGCCATATTGTGCGGGATGGGACCGCCTGGCTGTTATGGGGATCAGCTTGCAATTATATTGTTGAAAGTGAGTGCATGGAGAGGGCTTACAGATTGAGACCACCATTTTTGTTCCTCATTGCAGTATCGCTCTGCACTTGTCGCCACTCGAATGAGGAATATTATTTTTTATTCTACTTTTGAGAGGATTACTTCTGGAGAGGTACCCATCAGGGTTATGGCGGAAATCTTATGACCGCCATTGACCATATGTTCCAAAATGGAACAAAAGAGCAATGCCCTATTTGCTAAAACCATCAAGCACGTCTTGCTTGATTCTCTTAGCAACATCCAATTGTTCTTCGCGAACCATTATATGAATATACATATCGTTACCACAAGCATCAATGCAAATTGGTAAATCAACAACATTCATATCTAATAACCCTTGAAGCTTTTGAAACAAACTTGTAAAAAGTCTGTTACGATAATACTGTACCGAAAAGCCTTCTGCCTTTTTACGAGCATTCATCGGAACATCGGCTATATCATCGCATACATAATACAATATCGCATTGTCATGAGACCTGAAGAAGCTATAAATTTGATTAGAGATAAGTGATAAATCCCGAATCCCTGTCACATGTTTATAACTACCTACTCTGTTGAGATATATTCCCCATACCTCAACATCAGACTTTTCTAAGGCGGAATTTATTTCGGATGACAAAAATCTCGCTCCATCATTCAGAATTCGCACGATATATATATCACCCGTTTTGCTTGTAAATCTATATTCAAATGCATCCATTACATAGCAATATCACAAACCTCGCATCCTCGTTTTGCCATATCTTGCAGCTGAGCTGCCTTATATGCCTTCATACGCTTCACCCACTCTGCTACCTTTGGGGAATCGCTTTTAATAACTAATGTTTCTTTTATTTCTATCATTGTATAACCTCCTATAATAAAGACTGCTGCAAAGATACTACTTTCTGACGTAAACACCAAGGAATTAAGAGAAAAAATGCATTTATTAACCTATACTTGGCTTAGGGCTAAACATTACAACACACAAAATGATTCTGCTTCCTTACCGGTTCTGCGGCGATAGTCATCACGCATTCGCTTTTCCATTTGTGCTGATTTTTCTACCTCTCCGTCTCTCCTGCAAGGAGAGCTCCACCTCTAACCAAGCCTTCTCAATAGTCTTTACGACCCCTTCGGTTCCCCTTATAGGGGACAGAAACCTCAGGAGGAAGGATATAACCGCCCTACTCGGTGCTCAGAACCGCTACGCTCTAAGGTTGGCGGGGCATCAAAGCCCTCGCCATGGTTGTGCGGGATGGGACCGCTTTGCTATAACTTACTATAACATTTTACTCAGATAGCTCATAGTTTTTTAATGCAACAAGATCATTCTACAACTTATCTTCTTCAACGACTTCGAGTAAATTTCTACTTATCGTAAGCGTTGCACCACTGATATACTTGATTTCGCTGCCGATGACGGCTTTCTTGCCATTATAGCTCTGTACGTATGCTTCCACACCTTTCATGCTACCTGCTACCACTCGCACTTTGATTCCTTTCTTCAAAGGAACAGGGGCAGCTGTGACAGGTTCTTCATCATTCTCTACAAAATATCGATAGTTGGCAACAACCTGGTCGGGAATTTGATATATTTTCCTTTGACCTGGCATCGTCAGCATCTTATACACATCCGAACGGAAGCGGATTTTGTCAAGTTGTCTCGGAGAAACATTGCAAAAGATGAAGGTGGAAAGAAATAGCTTTTCTTTCACTTTTCGCTTATTGGAACGTTTGTCTATATAAACTACTTTTACCTTGGGAATCCAGTAATCAAACCAAACATGATTGTGATTAAGATTGATTCGTATAGAATCAGCTATTCTCGTTTCACAATTCACTCTCACTACAGCCACATACCATCCAGCATCAGCAGGTTTTTCAAGCCCTTCATTAGGCTTTTCCGGAACCTTTTTCTTAGCGTTTTGTTCACTTTTTGCCACGGCTTCGCCGTCGTCCCCTGCAATAGTGGACGTAACCTGTGATTGTATATTTGTTTCTTTCATCATGCGAATCAAGCTCGTTTTTTGATGTCGTTCATCTGAATCTCTACATAAGAGACACAGAAACTCTTTGCAAATATAAGATAATTGTTGGAAACTAGCAAATTATGCGTGTTAAAAAAAATAATAAAAATGATAGGGACACCTTCGTCTCTACCAAAGAAACAAAGATGCCCCTGTATATAGTAAGGTATCAGATAATATGGGTATAAAAGGATTATCAAAAAATAAGTATTGATATTTAAAAACTAGAATATACTATCTTACTGAAATCTTCTGACCCTTAGCCTGAGCACAGGACTGAGTAGATGCCTTCACTATGTAAATGCCGGATGGAACACGGAGAATCATTCTCTGCTTATCAGGTAACTGATAACTGTGAACCATCTTGCCATCCAATGTAAATACCTGAACCCTGTCGAGCTTCTCACCACCCAAGGCAGAAACAACGATCATGCCTGCAGCTGGTGAGTAAACCTTCACCGGTGCGCTCTGCTCTTCAGTCTCCATGCGGTCGATGCCGGTTGAAGTACGGGTCTGGGTGAGGAAGTATCTTCCGTGATCACCCGCCTTCACCTTCACAGCCTCGCCTTCATGAAGTTCTGTAAAGCTTGCCGATGCAGCATCATAGAGATAAACCGGAGCATCGAGCTTGCTCACACCCTTCAGGGTGAGTGAAACCTCTTCTGCCTGCTGGCTCACGATACCGAGCGGAATCCAGGACAACTCAGGAACAGCATTCACAGCCACCGCCTCGTTTCCGGCTACGGTATAAACCTGTGGAACATCCTTCAGGTTCTGATCATACAAGAGATCCACATCCTCCTGGTCATCATAGTCGGCAGAAGCCTCCGGACGCAAAGCAATGCGTGCCTTTGAAGTCTGGCCGTTGGAATTCTCTGTCGTTGCTTCAATGCTCTTGACATAGTCTGATGCCATCAACAGACCAGGAGTGATAGTGCGGTCAACATACATCGCAGAAGTGAACCTTACATTTTCTACCGTTTCGCCTTCTTTCTTTTTGACAAAGAACGACTGGGTAGGCTGGATAGCGTAGTTCTGCTTATCCAATTCTGCATTGGAAATCGCCTTCACCTCGCCATTCTCTACCATCCATATTGCCTTTTGCAAACCAGTATTAGCCTCGAAGAACTTAGCCATCGAGATAGAGCAGGTATATGGATTGGCAACGAGATAGAATCCGCTGGCGTTATCAGTTCCCAAGGCCTGGGTCTTCTCTGCGAATGTCTTCTCTTCATTACTGTAAGCTACGAGAAACTTGCCATGGCCAGCATCTTTCGCAACCCGAGTCTTGCTTGAAGAGTTCTCATTACCATTATAATCGAAGTACTGATATTCCTTATCAGCCTTTGGTAAACGGAGGAGCGCCTTCTTTGTCTTATCCTTCGGCAGGAGTGCATTACCCGCCTTGATAGAGAAGCCACCGAAGGTTCCATATGCGGCATAGCTCTCATCCACCCTATTATATACATGGCTCCAGTAGCCGAGATTCATATCAACATTTTCTGGAGCAGCTACACTTGGGTTATGAGATGCAGGATAATCACTCTTAGGTGTGATTTCCTTCACATCACTCTTCATCCAAGCTCTCTGATAAACCGGATACTTGCTCCGGCTATATACATTCGTATCAAACGTGATATCCGTAAACGCCTTGGTTTCCTGTCGGCCATTACTTGCCGGCACATACATATCACCGGCGTAGATATACTGCAGAGGCGAAGCCATGGTGTACCACTTGTTTGGCTCCAGCTCTTTCTCTACCCAAGCCTTGTCATATACCAGATAGCACTGGTCGCGAAGCTCGCCCTGAGGCTTGAAGTAAATCTGATGACAGGTATTGCCATAGAACTTCTCGCACTTCAGATTACCTGCTTCCAATCCCTTATTGGCATCTGCCTCATTCCAGAACGCCATGATATCATACTGGATATACTTCGTAGCTTCATTACCCTTGCCATTGGTCAGCTTGGTAGCAATCTGATTGGTGCTACGGTAAACCACATTACCGAGGTCAGGGAATGGCAAACCATTCAGATTGCCGATGGTTACCTTGGTAAACTTCATTGGCACATAGCTGTTCTGAGTAGGAATCTCTACCTTCGATGCAGATGCTGCCGCAGAAGTACTGCTACCATAAGTCTGATAATCGGTATAATCCTTATCATACAATTCAGTAGATGATGAGCGATGCCAGTTATCATCATTGTTCCAGTTGGCATTCATACCGCCATCGGCAGTAGGAGTCCAGGTAATGAACTCCGGTACAATCTTCAACTTGAGATAAGACTCGCCAGGGCAATTGGTAGTTCCCGCAGAAGCTGCTCTCTTCTCGTAAGCGAATCGGAGTACATAGTAATATCCCTCGTGGAAATTAGCAACTGCATTATCTTCAAACTTGAGGTTGAGAGTAGCCTGAGTCGTTTTATCAAAAGCAGGCAGCTCTTCGTTCTCCAATATTGCAACCTGAGTATTCAACTTCGTTTCCCATAAAGGATCGTTTGTAGATGCAACAATTACGCTCTTCGACTTAATAGCAGGGGCTTTACTATCATCAATGAAAGTAAGAGGTTCAGTAATAGCTGTTCCATCTCTCATCGTAGCACTATGAAGAGGTACCTTCAAATATCCATTAGAAGCCTTCAACTTCTCCAATTGTGGTAAACCAATACGAAGCGAAGCCTCATAATTGCCATCATTGAACGGATAATCCACATCATTGAAACCGAAGTTAAGCTGTGGTCCATCCTTCATTACACGCAATGGTACTGGTATTGCACTAGTACACAACAGATACTTTTTACCATTTGGCGCAATATATTCAATATAGCCATCATTCAGAGTTCCTTCAGGCTTCATATATATATTATGAATCGTACCCAAAGTAAGCTTATCCTTACTGATGGTGATTTCATTGCTGGCAGGTGCAGAAGGATCCACCTTATTTGTTTCACCAGTACCATCGATATACCAAATGAACTTAACACCATCCAATGTTATCTTACCACCATTATAAGGGTCAGTTGTTGTCAATTGTCCCTTGATTTTAACCTCATAGTTGTCAGCTTGATCGCAAGGGATCTTATAATCCGTTACGATATTGCCCTTGGTATCAGTAATGATTGGATGCTGGCTAACCATTTCAAACCAGTTACTGTACAACGAGCAGACCTCAGCAGGTGTACCCCAATTAGCATTTCCCTTGGCTGGATCTTCTGTTGATACAGATACATAATACTTCTTACCCGTAGTCAAAGGAAAGTCCTTATTGCTGATAACAATATAGGTTTCACCTTCACTATCTTGCTCAATCATATTAGTACCATCGATCTCAAAGTTCTTACAGGTTTCCTCTGAATCGTATACATCAACAGTACCATATTCTGTGCCAGGAACTGTACTTGTATTACCGGTCGTTCTATCCTTTAAGGTATAAGAATAATCCGTTTTTACAGGATTTCCATCTTCACCCACAAATCTGAAATAGATCTTTGTATTTTTATGTCCCAAAATCGCATTCAAGGTCTCATGGATAGCACGTATCTTCAGCTTGATGGTTCCAGTTGTAGCACCGTTACATACCGGCTTTTCCTGAATCACCTGAACCTTAGCCGGCGCAAGATACATACGGATATCATCTACGGCATAGTCGGCACCATCAGTATTGCTACAGTAATTATCAATCTCCAGTCGGAAATCTGAATACTGCTCTACATTTGACTCTTTTTGCAAAGTAATCTTACCATATACCTGGTACCAAGTTGCCGGTTTCAATTTTTCTACATTAGTCTTAAAATCACCAGACGCAAAACTATGTATCAGGTGTTTTTCAACAATATCATCATTGACATTTCTTTTAACACCAAATAGTTTAAACATAATCTGTGGCTTAGTATCCGCTTTAGTCATGTCAGCAACACCCGCTGTGAAGATAAGTTGCTGTCCTGTACAGAGATCTGCCGTGAAATCTGCAGCGGCGATTTTTCTACTTTCGTCTGATGCATCCACATAGAGGAAGTGGCCATACTGAGAACCATTGGTTATCTCATAAGTCTTATCATATAATTGTCCACTTTGCCACCAAAGATATCCATCTTTAAGTGTCTCACCATTACCGGAAATACCATTAACATTGGCAGATTTATACAAGCAATAATCTCCATGAAGTGGAGAATGACCGATTTCCCCCAGGTTAACCCACCAAGAAGCATCGCAGTCAATCAAATCACGATATACGAAACTATAAGCACGGCGATCCCATTTAGATGGTAATCGGTCCTGGTTGTCATCCGGACTTGTAGGAGCAGACACAGTCTGTTCTACATCATCATCATCAAATGTAATTGGCTTAGTAGCCATTTTATAATGCTCGTCAAGATAACTAATAAGTCTGTTATTCAATCCATTTTTAACGATCTCCTCTTTAGTCATCGGATGATTATTCATGAATCGAACATCGAAGTTGGCAATAGGACAACGGTTTTCGTCATCATCCATTGCATATGCAACTATGAATACAGGATCTCCATATTCAAATGTAAAACTCTTCGAAGATCCATCCATAGATACAGACGCCCACGGTAGTTTTCCAAGATTTTCCATCGTTAAATCAAAGAAGCGTTTGTCTGTTGTTCCTAAATTGCGACAATAAGTCTTGGTCTTATCGTATGCCCACCATTCAATCTTAGTTGCCTTGCATAATTTATTTTTATCGAAGTTGGATTCTACGAGTTTGTTCTTTTCATCTACATAATATACTCGATTCGTGAAACCTTCTGAAGAACCATTTTTCTTATATATACCATCAGCCAATGGATGGAAATAATATTTCTTTGCATCTGATAAATCCAGTCGAAGAGTAACAACAGAAGAACTTTTATCCTTCATACCAACTGTTATATACTTACCATCCTCATAAGTTCTATAACCTGCTCTTTCAAGATTTTTGCCAATAGCTGTATTCACAATGTCGTCTGCTAACTTCTTGGCAGAACGGATATGGAAAATGTATCTGATAGAGAGCGTTGGCTCATGTACAAGATAAGTTTTTGTTGCATCCAAACCATCAATATAACGGCTCACATCACAGGCGATGTCTTCACCAGCCCACCCTTCAGATGAAGCTTCTGCTGGTGCAGTATATGTAACACCGATATTATCGCTACATGGTTTATCTGCCTTTTGAAGTTTGTAAGCAAACAAACCATAGTTCTTTCCTCCTGATATTATAGAATTCAGAAGAGTCGGTTTTGTTCCAGAGTTTTGACGTAAATTATTACTAGCTAAATCTGTCTTTAAATCATACCATCTGAAATAGCCTTGTGGTTCAAGATCTTTTCCGCTATTTTCATACTCATCGAATGGCAGCACTAACTCTACTTGCTCATTAGCATCTTTCACATAGACATAGTACTCCCATTCAGCAGTCTGCTGCCTACCATTATCTAATGCAGTATTAGCATGGCCTACATAATGTTTGAAAGGCATGCTATACTTTGTTCCCAACGTAATATTATACAATGCATTCAAAGTTGGCTCCTTCTCAACAACACCATATTTAGTAGTCAATTCAGAGACATTTTTGGAAATAACAAAAGATAATTTTATGTTATCCCAAGACTCACCACTAGGCAACTCTAAGGTAACATCCAAGTCTTTTGCTTGGATTGAGGAACCTGTATTATTAAAGTAAATATAGTCAAAATCCTTACGCTTCTGTATTTTTCCTGAAGAGACAGTAAGATTATCTACTTTGGTGTCATCTGTATGCTTTATAGTCCAACGTATATAGAAGTCCTTAATATCTTCTTTAGACGAAACACCCAAGATAGATTTAATCTCATCATATATAGAAGCACCACTGAAGATACATTTGTTTCCTTCTTTTAAAGCATAAGCAGATTTTACCGAAGTAGGATCAGTTGCCTTGGTGAAAGTTACAGCATCAATATTACTCTGAGAATAAAGCTGATAAGTATATGTAACATCTGCCGTTGTCTTATCTGTTTCAAAATTATTCGTATTAGAAGCCTTTACTACAAACTTATAACCAGAGAGATCTACATTAGTAGTATTTATCTTAAACCTAAACAAATCATTTAATCCCCAATTATTCTTCTCTTTATAAAAAAGATAATAAGTCTCAGCTTTCTTGAAACCATCACCATTAAAAGAAGAATATGCATCATTAGATTCCTGATTCCACAAACCGAGTTTAATATTACCTAGATCTACAATAGCATCAGACTTGTCAAGAAAATAAAACTCAATATAATTATATTTTGCCATATTATCACTACCAACAAAGATACTTTGCATATCAATAGATACGCGGTTCACATCGGTTAAAAAAACATTATTCGTATAATTATCACTAGCCCATATAGCATTTGGCAGCAATGCAAGCATTGCTACCAACATATATCTCATTACACTATTAAAAATCTTAGACTTAAACATAAGCTTCAATGTTTTTTAATATAAGTATTATTGTTTTGTTCTGAAATAGTAACTCTGTCTCGTATATTTACGAGCAGCATAGCTTCTCAAATCCTTGGTGAAAAGTATCTTATATATAAGTTCTTTTCCTGAGGCACCTGGCACAGGGACGGTGACCTTGTAGAGGGCGCTCTGCTTGTCGGCTTTGTCATCATTGAAGGTTCCTTCGAAATAGCCAGTGGTTGTATTCCATGATGGAAGGGTTTTAAACACCAACTTGGCATTCGCTTTTGCAGCAGCGGCATCAAGCATACCCTCTTCTTGGATTAACTCCCATTTTACATTGGTATAATCGATGGTTCCAGAAACATCGGAATCATTAGCCTTTACTACCTTTGGCTGGATATGGAATTCCTCTTCCGGGTAATAACAGGTGTAGGAAAGAGTGGTTCCGTTATCTGTTATGGATGGATAGAGACCGATGGCTGTGAAGGACTGAACATCAAACTTCAACTTGTAATCATCTAATGAGATGGGGAGAATGTGATGGTCGTTGCGAGCTATCGTTGTCCAATCCTGGAACAGAGCGTAACGCTTGACTCCTGCTGATGTATTCAGATTGATGATGAAATACTTGGAAGTATTGCCCGCTTCGCTTTCATTCACATAGAATGAAACCTCATTCTCTGTATTATAATCGTTTATATTTGCCTGTATCGTCATTGGTGAAGACAGCTTATAAGTATAATTCTCCGTTGCAGCCTGCTCTACCAGATTCGGAACACATGTAACCTCATCTTTATCTGCACCAGTTAGGCTAGATGAGCCAGTTGCACCAGAGGTTCCTGAAGCATCTGAATGCTTTGGCAACAACATGATATTACCCTCTTTATTGACATCAGTTGAAGGATTTGAAGTTACATCATTCAAAGTAATGTCCTTGATCTCTAAATCTGTAGAACTTGGATTCTTAAACTTTAAAGTAACCTTTGCCAGCATTCTTACTACCCAAAGGTTTGTGATATTTGGCTTGCCTTCAGCATTTATTGTCACTTCCTGCTTATTACTCATAGGAATACCTGTGCAGTTTGGGTCATTCACATCGAAGCCATTGCCATTCATCTTCCACTTCATGATGTCGAAATTAACTTCTGCATCTTTAGAGATGCCTAGCTCGGAGGGAGTAAGATTGGCGAAGGAATAAACCTGATAGGTGGCATTCTTAGGAAGATCTTTTATCGTAACTTCATCTTTAATACGATTACCCTCCGAAAAATTGGAGTTCTCTGCAAAAGAAACAACCTTGCCGTCTTTTACAAAGGCTACAACCCAGCTCTTCATGTTTTCTGCATCTACGCCATCGTTCCATGATAAAACAGCTCTTGTTCCGGAAGAAGAAGCCGTAGAAAGAGTCATGTGGACGGTAACCTTGTCGCCTCGGTTAACGCCTCCACAGTCTCCCTGTATAGGGTCTGCACTATCAGTGGAGCAAGCCGTCATAAAGGCTAGCACCATCAGAATCAATGCCGTATGTATCGTCTTAATCATTTTCATTGTTTTGAAAACTATACTTTCTGTTTATCTGTTTGTTTTGTTGTTACATTGTTGTCTCCTCGTGAGTATAGGTTGCCCATTTTCTCACATTGAGGGTAATCTTTATTCCATCCGGTCCCTTTCCAGTAATTCCGTCAATACGAACCCGATAGATGTTATTGCGGACAATGCCGTAATGCATTGGGTCAGAAGTTGTACCTTTACCCGTAGGGTCGCTATGCCGAATGACGTAGGTATAGCATTTTGGTTTACCGACTGCACCCGTTTTAGGACTACCGAATATACCATTAGCCATGTCTTCAGCTTTAGCAACTTGCCATTGATCTGCATCATAATATGTACCCTTAAACACTAATCCCGTTGCTGTTTCTTGAGAATTATCAAAGGAAGTATTCTCCATGACATAATCAAGAATATAGTACTTATAATTATACGGAGTGGTGGCTTTTGGATTATCATTATCGTTTCCATGACTTTTTTTGGCTTTCTTCACCTTATAAAAATTAGGAAAAGTCATTGACTCCCAATCTGCTCTACTTTTCTTTTCATTACGATAAACTACTCCTTTACGACCAACCGTCCATGGACAAATCACATAGTTCGTTGAATTATGATTTGCATCTTCTGTTTCCGGTGAAATGTAGTTTACGGTATTTTGGTCGTTAACATTAGTAACTCTTTTTATGAGATATTCACCTGAGGTTACATCGTTATATGGCATAACAGACTCTAAAACAAAACCACCAATAACATTATTCGATGCATCAGTTACATTATAATTATATGTATATGTATTTGTTTTCTTATTCTCCTGACACTTAGCATTTGGCATGATATCAATACGAGCAGCCAGTCTTTCTATATTTATATCCACAAGATACGGATCTTCCAGAGAACCTGTATGACCAGCAGGAGTTAGTTGAGCATCCGTTAAAGATGACATCAAGAAGTTACTTGAATTTGTTATATCTACACCGTCTCGTGTACAAACATTCATAATAAGTTTATCACGAATATCTTTCAACTTTTTACCTTGCCATTCGGAAGTCATATCATCAGCATTAGCAACTACAAGCAGATGATAGTTCTTTTCCATAATTTCATTTTGTATCTGTATCGGTGAAGATTGCCATATTGCAGAATTACCACCACTATTTGTAGAGAAGTGCTGAAAGTAAATAACCTTTTCTATAGTGGCATTATCATCACTCATATCATTCTTTTGTGATGAATAAAGCAATAAGTTTAAGTTGGTAACGGTTCGCTCATTAGTTTCACCTACATCATCACCATCGCCATGCTCTCCACCTGAAGGATTCTCTGTAAAATAATACTTATCATCTGCACCTGCCCTACTCGCACGTGTATCTCCATAACCATCCACTGTCACCCTTACCTGCAAATATGATTTCATATCCCCATTGTGCATTGGAAAGTCACTGATATTGTCTCTCACACAAGATGTGAAGGACATTACCAGTAAAAGGGCTAGCAATGAGCGGATTATCGTTTTCATCTTAAACATACACTTTATATTTTAGGGCTTACAAGAAGCCAGTAGGACTAATATTTTTTATTTTCGATTCTATTTGGATTCGAGAGTTTTAATGGAGTTCTTCGAACTGGATGCGCTTGCTCCAACTCAGTACATTCACGCTGATGGTGATTAAACAATACTTGAGCTTGCCACCCTGAATAAAGAACTGAAGTTTGTAATCGTAGGCACGGTCTAGGAATTCCTGTGCACTGTAACTGTACTCCTCGCTGGTGCGAAGACGACTCAAGAGGTCTGGCAGGTCTACATTGACTACCGTATTTCCGGTCTCCTTACTCTTAATGAGGAGTCGGCCATCCAGGTTGTAATCTTCGTGCTTCAGAATGCGGGAAGTCATAAAGTCGGCATGGGCTATCTTGCCCCGCTCGTCCTCATCTACCGTGTTCCAGGTAGCATGAGGGGTATAAATGAGTTTACGGCTCTCATCGAGAGAGTTATCCCAAAGGATGCGGGCATTATGGTCTTCGATGGTCATTGTGTAGTCATTGACATCCATGTCTTGAGGAGAGTCAAGGTCACGAAGCGCTACGTTGATCTTCTTGGTATCACGCACCAGAGGGATGGTTGCATAAGAAGGTTTTGAGGATGATACCTCTACTGCCTCCAGCAGTTTACCATGCCAGAGGGTATCAAGAGGAAGGCTGTTGTTGACAACCTCATCATACTCTCCCCTATTTTCATGGTCGAGATTCACTTCCAGTTTCTGCATCTTATCTCCTGTAGCAGATGGAGCGGTGCGAACGAACTTGGCACGGTCTGAAGCTAACTGGTCGGCGTAAGCATTCTGTCCGGCAAGGGCAAGGAACTGATATTTACCTGGCTGCAGGTTCTCGACGTGCATCACATAATTTGGGTCTTTGAGAGGCGATGATAGCGCAGAATTCGTCTCGGTCTGTTGGGTTATATAGTTTCCGTTCTCGTCGAATACATACAGCGTTACCTGTCCAACATGGTCATTGAACATGTCGGCACGCTGGAGGTTATAATCATACTTAAACTTCACATATACACCATTAGGACAATCGCTGTAATCCTGGTGCCACATATCGTGGCATGAGGTCGCGACGGTCAGGGTCATGGCAGCTGCCATGACACCCTTTAACCATTTATTTATTTTCTGCGCTATCATATCGCTAATCAATTATTATTTTCTATATTTATCGTTTTATATTACTCACCGAGAGTTGCACCCTGTGTACGCTTAGCCCATGAAAGGACGTTGATCTTAACTGAGATATAAGCAGCCAATTCATCATCTGTATCACCAGTAACCTCAGGAACTACAGGGGAACCAAGTTTCTTGATACCTTTAACATCAATACTATACCAGTTATTACGGAGTACACCATAACGTCCAAGATAGTTTCCTGCCTGGTTAGCATCAGGATAGGCACCGTCGCTTACAGTAGGTTTTGGAGTCTCTGTACTCTTCCATGGAGTCAATTCATCACCAAAATGCTTAATTCTTACAGGATAATATGAAATACCTTTTTCATAAGTAGCAACCTTGATACCATCCATTATTGCCTGAATTTTAGTATCAGCTACAGGAACTGTACCAGTGGTATATTTGCTTGCACTTGAAGCATTTATGGTAATAGTCGGCTTGTTGTTACCTGCGCTGGTAATATCAGCAACATCCAAATCGCTTTCACCAATAGTCTCACCAGTTTTCAAATCTTTTTTAATCCATTCTTGTACTTCTGTATTGTTATAGAATGCGCTCTTAACAGCCTTCTTCATACCGTCCGCATCGAGAAGATCCTTCTCGTTATCATTAACGACATAGAAAGTAGAACCAGAACCGATCTTAGCAGCAACAATGACACGTGTAGTTACATCTTGCTTCTGTTGACCTACTGTGAATGTATTTTCTAAGCAATAGTCATGATCACTAAGGCTTTTCAAGGCAGCAGGTTTCTGATTG
>NZ_CP152487.1:0-2873 GCF_019249765.2 Segatella copri | reverse complement strand
CTTTTGGTTGGCTCTAAATTCTCTTGTACTTACTACTTCCATTGTTTCTTGTATTTGAATTTCTGCTGCAAAGATAATAAAGAAACCAATTTGGTACACCTTTTTCACAAATTTTAACATGCACAAAAAGCTGTTTATAAAATTATCAACCTGTCCAACCATTCCCACACCCACATTCCACCCACCCTTTCAAGCAACGGGAGCAAGAAACGCAACCGCTCGCGCCGCGAGGGCTTGTCCCTCGCCCCTAAAAATCCCAAAAACCAGACAAAAAACGAGGGCATTTTATCGGGTAGTTTTTTATCTAGTTTTTTATCTAGTTTTTCCCCCCTCTCAAAAATCTTCATAACCACCTCATTTTCAATAAATTAAGCGTGTCAAGATTTTTCAAACTATAACTTTTTTGTGGCTAACTATAACTTTTTTGTGGCTAAACTATAACTTTTTTGTGGTTTTTCGCTCCTATTTATAACTATTTAACTATATCATGCAATAAGTTTATGATATATTTATTATCTTTGCACCCGAAAATAACAATAAAACGTTCAAAGATATGAAATCAGACAGATTAAACAGCGAAGTGGTGCTGAGTTGGGAGGAGTTCTCTCAGCTTCGTGCAGCTATGCGAGAGCATCTTTCAAAGACTACTCTCGACAAAGTAGAGATATTCAACAAAATCAATAATTTCAATTTGTAAAGCCATGACAGAAGAAAAGAAAGATGTGCTTCTTCGCCAAGGTAACCCATTGACGGAATCCAGATACAAGTTTTCAAACTATGAGAAGAATGCTTTTTATGTCGTTGTAAAACAAGTAAGAAGAGACTATGTAGAGCGTGAACCACCTCGCACAGAGTTCGAGAACATGAGAGTTAAGATACCCAAATCAGCATTGAGCGAGATTGGCGATAAAGACCACACAAAAGAGGCTCGCCAAGCACTCAGAAACCTCAGAAACAAGACAATAGAATTTGAGGACGATGAGGGCAACTGGCTGTATTGTGGTTTCATCAACCAAGCCAAGTATATTGCAAAAGAACAAGTTTACGAGGTAGAGGTTAGCCGTGACCTCATGCCATATCTGGTCGAACTTTCAAGACACTACACTGAGTATTCTCTTCTCGTGGCAATATCCCTCAAAAGCACATATTCGCAACGTTTTTATGAGCTATGCTGCCAATACAGAAACATGGGAAAGTTTGGCAAGACAATAGACCAACTTCGTACAATGTTTATGCTCGAAGACAAATATCCACTTCTCCCTTTATTCAAGAAAAGAGTTATCGAAGTGGCACAAAAAGAGTTGAAAGAAGCCTATGAAGAGAATCAGTGCGACCTCTGGTTTGATTACGTTCAAGATGGTCGAGGAGAGAAGGCGCACTTTGAGTTCTTCGTACATACCAGAGAGAACCAGAGGAAGCAGAAGGAAGCTGCAGACGAGGTTCTGAAGGAGTACCGTGGTATCCTCACTTTCCTTCGTGCCACCATCAAGAAAGACCCAAAGTATATCGAGAGAGTGAGCAAACAGCTCGAACTCGAGATTGAGAAGGTTACCCCGATTTATCATAAACTCCTGGAGCTTCAGAAGGATTTCTCTGGTGCTTCACTTGCCAAGATGGCTCGATGGATACTGAAAACAGACTATAATATCAAGTAATCGGGCGTTATAGTTTACCCCCCAAAAAGTTATAGTTTTGTCTTTCCAGAGGGTGTCGAGAGGGAGTAATCCCTTTCGCCCTCGGAGAGCCTAAGCACCTCACGGCTTGCCGCACAAAGTCAAATTTGTTTACCAAATTTTGAGGTGCACCCATTTGCCCAAAAAGGCAAAAGGGGGAATTAGGCTTCCCCCCAGTAAGCCTAATTTACACTTTACCGCAAGCGGATTGTAAAATATCATTCTCAAACAAGTCCATAACTTCCGAATTTGAGAACAAATGGAAACTTGCATAAAAATACGAAAACCTCAGAGCACTTTTCCGCCAGACATAAGAAGAGCCGAAGAAAAGATTTCTCTCCTCCTCGGCTCATGCCCATCTGTCACGTCCAGCCTCAGTGAAGAGACAAACACGAACTTAATCGCACACAACAACAATGGGCATCCGCTGAAGACGTCCAGCCTCAATGAAGAGACAAAAACTAACTTAATAGCACATAACGACAGCGGAAAAATTAACCTGTATAACTCTAACTACCCTTGAAAAACACCGGCAACAAGCCGCAATAGATGCGAAAAACATCAAAACAGCCACTTTCTAGCCACTCTAAGCCGTTTTCTCGTTTTTCGTGTGGAATTTCACCACCAAAGCCCCTAAATCGCTTCAAAACGCTCAAAAAGCATGTCTAAAGCTCTTTAATCCACTCCTTGATGACATTCAACTTCACTGTTTGAGCATCTGACTTGTCATAGATTTCCATCAGATACACCTTTCCGTCCTGCTCTGTGGTCAGCACGTTGTAGGTTATTACTCTGGCTCCTCCAGACTTTCCGCCACCCTTTGAGGTGATTGCCATTCGTATTTTGCGCACACCAGGAGTTAGCTCTGTTCCCTGGAACGGATCTTCCTCCAAGGACTTCCTGAAAGCATCCATATCTGCTTTCATAGACTTGTGTCGTTTTGCCAATGCTTTAAGGCTCTTGGCAAATGTTGGCGTAGGTATGACTTTAAAGTTCATCGAGCAGTTCATCCATTGAAAGTTCTTTAATCTTGCCTTCTCTCATCAGCTTCACTTCACGAATAGCTTGACAAATACGCTCTGTGAGGTCTGGCTTGTTGGTCACGATGTCGTTCTGGGAGATTGGGACGAGCCTAAAGCTTCCCCAATTTCTTGACTTCAAGATGATGTCCTCACCTTTGTTCGCCATGCCGAAATACTT
>NZ_CP152486.1:0-4140 GCF_019249765.2 Segatella copri | reverse complement strand
TGCTCAGAAAGCCCCGAAATTTCGCTTCTGAGCGCTTCAATGCGTTTTATTTTAGAATCTACCACGCCTTTGCAAAATTGCATCTGAGAGCGCATTTCTTTTGTTTCTTGTGATATCTCTTCACGTTCTTTTGAAACCTTGATTCTCAAATCCCGATAATGAGCCATGATTTTATGCTCTTGTACAGTCTGCTCTTTTGCGTATTTGAGTTTTCCTTCATGCAGCTGTACTTCACGAGTGACAGCGTGCAGCATCAAACCGCCCAGAACGCTTTGCAGTGCAATAGCCTTTGTCTGTGCTTCTGCCCTCTGCTCTTCTGCAGCAATCTTGAACTGAATAGCCGAAAGATGCTGCTTCTCGCTGCTCTTGCCTCTCTCCATGCCCAAGACCTCGGCACAGATAGTTTGCATTTCCGACATGTCGTTGCGGTTGAGCTTCAGACTTTTTCCGCTCTGGTGGTCTGTCCAATCAGCTACCAGATGAGCGTGAAGATTGAGCTTCAAGCCATCCTTGCCCTTGCGGTAGCCCTCGTCCTTGTGGATTGCGATCTGGAACACATCGATTCCGAAGCGATCGTTAAAACGCTTCGCCAATTTCTTGAGGTCGTCCATGGTCGTGGTGTCCTCGATGACAACCACGGCTTCACGTATCGGGGTTGCCTTGGCTTGCATCTTTCGCCCTGTCTTCGCCTTTGCGTTCTGGGTGACAAATGCAAGTCTGGCTTCTTGGGTATCACTCTCCCAATACTCGTTCATCGAGCTACGTTCGTGGTGAACATAGTCGAGCTTCTTTGTTCTCTTGTTGTGTTCCTCGCTGCCACCTTTGACCGCTTGGAAGTGTATGGATGTCTGTGCCATTGTCGAATGAATTTTAGGGCGGCTGCCATGGGGTTGAGGGGCGCAGCCCCCACCCTCGGAGAGCACACAACTACGAAAAGCGCAGCTTCGTAGTTATAGTGTGCTATAACAAGCACGCTTTGTTTACGGCTGCAAAGTTACATCAAATTTGGTAAAGTCCCAAATCCATTAAGATTAATTAATGCCGTAATCGGTCTTCAATATCCATCTTGTCAGTTTTGCTAAATCTGCACCTTTGAAGTCTGTTGTAAGAGACAGCATCTTATTATAGATTTTGCTGATATCCTCTGTCTGAAGGTCGAGTTGCTTGCTCACTCTCTCGATATACTTTTTGTCGTTTTTGACAATTGCTCTAAGCATATATATAATGCTTTGTTTCTGTTTGAACATATCGTTCCAGGCTGGAGAGTTTTTTTGCTCTGCCTTGCGCTTTTCTTCCTCTTTCGTATGAACATAGAAAGTGAAGTGTGCGTTGTCTCCTTTACCATCTTGAGCATAGTCAAACCACAGGTCGCATTGTCCTTCGTCATAGAAAGATTTTATTTCTTTCCGTGCGGCTTCAATAACTTTCTGCTTGAAAAGATATAGCTGAGGGTATTTGTTTTCTAACATAAACATATCCTTCAGCTGTTTCACAGTCTTGCCAAATGTTCCTCGGTTCTTGTATTGGCTGCATAGTTCATAAAAACGTTGAGAGTGCTTGCCTTTCAAAGAGATTGCGACAAGAAGAGAATACTCGGTGTATTGACTTGCAAGTTGTACAAGATAAGGCATTAGGTCACGACTAACTTCTACTTCATAGACACCCTTTTTTGCGACATATCTCGCTTGATTGATGAAGCCGCAGTACAGCCAGTTGCCTTCCTCGTCTTCGAACTCTATAGACTTATCTCGTAGAGAGCGGAGAGCCCTCTTTGCTCTTTCCGTGTGGTCTTTGTCTGTTATCTGTACGAGGTCGTTAGGAGTAATCTCCACACGCATATTCTCAAACTCGGTGCGTGGAGGCTCACGCTCGACGTAGTTCTTTCTTACTTGTCTTATTACAATATAGAAAGCGTTCTTCTCTGTTGGTGAAAACTCGTATCTTGACTCTGTAAGAGGGTTCGCTTGATAGAGTGTAATTTCGTCTTTCTTCTCTTCTGTCATAGCTTTACAAATTGAAATTATTTATTTTGTTAAATATATTTACTTCTTTGAGAGCGGTCTTTGAAAGATGCTCTCGCATAGCTGCACGAAGCTGAGAGAACTCCTCCCAACTCAGCACCACTTCGCTGTTTAATCTGTCTGATTTCATATCTTTGAACGTTTTATTGTTATTTTCGGGTGCAAAGATACAAATAAACAACCAAGTAATACTATAGTTTTAGTTAAATAGTTTTAAGAGGGGTCAAAAAACCACCAAAAAGTTGTAGTTAGCCACCAAAAAGTTGTAGTTAGCCACCAAAAAGTTGTAGTTTGTTGCTCGGGGGCTCTGAGTATCAGTAAGTTACAGAAGGGGAAAAACTAGATAAAAAACTATAGGAAAAACTACCGATAAAAATGCCTTGAAAATTGAGCGTTTTTGCTATAGTTTTTTTTATTTTTTAGGGGCGAGGGACAAGCCCTCGCGGCGCAAGCGGTTGCGTTGCCTGCTCTCTTTGCTTGCGGTTGTGGGAAAATGGGTGAATGATGGAAGGGGGAAAATCAGATAGTTAAAATAGCAGACTTTTTCTTGCTGTCAAAATTTTTTACTTTTGGCTGTCAAAACTTGCGAATTTGGAAGCAAAGAACGACTTGAACAGAAATCCGGAAACGTCAGAGCACTTTTCTGAAATGAGAAGAGCCGAAGAAAAGATTTCTCTCTTCTCCGGCTCCAGCCTATCTGTCACGTCCAGTCTCAGTAATGAGGCAAACACGAACTTAATCGCACACAACAACGATAGGCTTCCGCTGAGGACGTCCAGCCTCAATGATGAGACTAACACTAACTGAATAGCACATAACAACAGCGGTTTAATCTTTTCGCTCTCTTGTTGTCTCTAACTCCCATTTGAAAATGCCGATGTTTATTCCAAAGGTCATTTTCTGGACTTTGACAGGAAGAGGGTCTGCAAAAACTTCGTTCATGAGGTTCTTGAATACTCCTTGCTTGTTTTCGTCTGGAATCTCTCCTCCTTTGGCGACTTCTTCATTTGCTTGTTGCATAGCTCTGGAGAGTTGGCGCAGCTTGGTGAAAGTTCTGACGATAGCAAGTGAAGTGTCTGTAGCTAAGTCACCTTTGAGGATGGTGGCAAGCATATATAAGCCTTGTTCGGTGAAGGCATGAGGTGCAACCCTTGAAAATTTCAGCCCTTTGAGGTTATCAAATTTTTTGATAACCTCTTGTTTCTCGCTGTTAGTCAGCTCGATAACGAAATCAGAAGGGAATTTTCGAGGGTTGTTTTTCAATGCTTGGTTGATTTCCCTTGTGGTCACTCCATACAGTTCGGCAACATCCCTATCGATGATAACTTGTGTATCTCGAATGAGGATTATCTTGCTTGTTACTTTTTCGATGTCTTCTTTCTGTCCCATATCTTTGAAGTTTGATTTTGGGTGCAAAGATAATAAAAATATCTGGAATGCCAACAAATACTATGAAAAACACCCGCTGGCGGCGGTCCGCCTACGTCGGGGGGTCTGGGGGCTGACGTATGTGAAGCCCCCTAATCCCCAGAAAGACTAATATCTCATGCCTCTGGACTGACCTTCCTTGATGCTATTGAGGTATGCCGTAGGGTTCTTTGCTATCTTCTGCATTTCCTCTTCTGCGCACCGATATCGATAGTCGCCATACAACTGTGGCTTTTCCTCGTCCTCTTTCGCCCAGCGTGTGTAACGTGCTGCACGTTCTTCCCTCTTGTCGTCTTTGCCCAGAGCAAAGTTAATCTGAAAGGTCTCAAATGCCGTAAACATGCCGCCACGACCATTGTAGTGCGCTAATCGAGTGATGGCATCAAGAACTGGCTGAATGATGTGAAGCAGTTCTTGATAAGCCCATTTCCACGTTTTGACGTTCTCTTTGTTGCGAGTCAATTCCAGCAAAGATGCTCTGGCTGCAGCCGTTTCTTGCTTTGCCTTGTCTCGCTCCTGAGTGAGCTCCTGGACTTCGCCCTGAAGGATATCTCTAGACTTCTCTTTCATGAACACTTCACCATTGAGCACGTCAAGTTCCATCTGTGTCTCCTGCTGACTGCACTCAAGGCTCAAAACGTCTTTTTTGAGCTGTTCTTTTTGCCCAATCAGTTCCAGGACTTCGTTTTTT
>NZ_CP152484.1:3462500-3862622 GCF_019249765.2 Segatella copri | reverse complement strand
TGATTACTTATATTATTAATACTTTAATTCACAAATGACGGGACGCACCAAAAGATGCGAAATCACGTGCAAAGTTACAAAAAAAATAGGAGAAATGCAAATCCCCTTATTTAAAACATTTTAATAGATAGTCTTTAAATTACTGAATACCAAACACTTGTCTAAAATACAAATATAGCAGACTGAAATTCAGTGAAACAATAATGTAACGTCCCCGAAACGGCTAACAAACAAACAGTTTGCGAGTCATTTCGGGGCGTGAAACATACCGAATCTTATTTAGACTAAATTTATTTAGCTCGGACTCTTTTTACTTGTCTTTTCTGCCGAAAACAGAGAAATGGACATAGCGTTTCGGATGTGCCTTCAAGTCGATAACCAAGGAGTCAGCATGACCCATGGTTGACGTCAGATTGTCGTACAGCTTGGTATCGTTCATCAGCAATCCGAGGCTGCCCTGGTTGCTGTTCAGCTTCTCAGTAAACTGATGAGCACTCTCCAAAGTCTGGTTCACCTTGTTCAAAGTACCCTGCACATCAAGACTGGCCAGATTAGCTGTGAGGCGGTTGGTATTATCCAGCACGCCATTTGCCTTTCCTATCATACCCGGAACCTGTTTGTTGAGACCCGCCATCAGGGTATTCAGTTCACGTGTAGAAACGGTGAGGTTGCTTGTGATGGTTTCCACATTATGCAGCGAAGCAGCCAGAGCCGGGTCAGCCAGCAGCGCATTCACGCTGGTAAGGATAGAGTCCAACTTAGGCAACATCTTTTCCACTACCGGAACCAGGTTGGCAGCCTTATCCATCATGCCTCCGTTTACAGCACCCGGAATGATACCACCCGGTTCTACTCTTTCGCGCGGATTGTTTGCCAGAAGCAGATTCACCTGCAGGTTACCCATCAGGTCCTTTACTATTTCGGCTTTACTGCCCTGCGGGATTCTCAAATCCTTGATAATATCCACCTTTACTTTGATAGGACCATTCTCCTTGTAATCATATTCCAAACCATCCACGGTACCTACCTTATAACCATCCGCATAAATAGGCGTAGAGGCACCCAGTCCCTGGATGTCATCAAACGTTATAAAATAGGTATTGTTGGTAGAGAACAGATTCATGCCTTTCAGAAAATTGATTCCGAAATACAGAATCAAAATACCGACAATAGCTACAAGAGCTATCTTGATTTCTTTTGTTAGCTTCATATTTATCTCTTTATATATTCGTGCTTATATCTTATCCTTACTCAGGTCAATCAGCGGTTTCTGTTCTGTTTGAACTCACGTATAGCCTGATTCACATCATATTTCTTTCCATTCTTGAAAGCTATGATGAAAGCTTCCGGGAACTTCTCGGCAAGCGTCTTGCGCAAGCGGAAAATCTCATTATAGTTGGTAGAGGCTCCCATCGTATATTTCACCATATTGCCTTCCTGATAACTGTCATAACCGGTTTCGCCCTTAAAATGGGCATCGCCCTTGCGGAGCATGCGGTTGCTGACAAATATCTGAAGCTTGAAGACAGGCGCATCGGCTACATGGGCTTTCTGCTGTGCCGGCTGGTTCTGAGCTACAGTTCTGTTCTGCTGGTTCTGTCTGTTCTGCTGCGTCTGTCTGTTCTGCTGAGCCGGCTTATCCTGCTGGTTCTGTCTTCTGTTCTGCTGAACCGTTTTAGCCTTTGTTGCTCTGGTTTCCACATGCTTCACCATTCTTCTCGGCGCAGTATCCGCCTCCTCAGCACGGCGCTCGTCCTTCTCCTGCTTCGTATCAGAAACTATCTTGGCAACCGGCACCGATTCTGTATCCGCAGCTCGATAAGGAACCGAGATGGATTTATCGTATTTATTGCGATATTGCGCAAAACCTTCGTAGATGCCTCGGGCGATATCATCCACCCTGCTGGCATCGTTGAGCAGTCTTTCTTCATCGGCAGTAGTGATGAAACCGAGCTCTATCAGACAGCTAGGCATCGAGGTTTCTCTGAGAACCAGGAATCCTGCCTGATGCACACCCTTATCCGGACGGTTGGCACCGGAACATACCTTTCGCTGGATATTGCGCGCCAGTTCTACGCTTCTCTCCATATTCTTACCCTGTATAAACTCGAAGATGATGTAGCTCTCAGAAGATCGCGGGTTGAAACCCTGATAGGTCTGCTGATAACCCTTCTCCATCGAGATAACGGAGTTCTCTCGCATAGCCACATCGAGATTATCCTTGGCACGGTGCATACCGAGCGTATAGGTTTCAAAACCGCGGGCTATCTTACCGGCTGGCAGCGCATTGGTATGTACCGAGATAAACAGGTCGGCATTGGCACGGTTAGCAATGTTGGCACGCTCTTTCAGAGGAATAAAGACATCCGTCTTGCGGGTATAGATGACTCTCACATCCGGCATATTGCGCTCAACATATTTGCCAAACTGCAATGCCACAGAGAGATTGATATTCTTTTCTTTGGAAATAGCACCAAGTGCACCCGCATCATGACCGCCATGACCTGGGTCGATAACGAGCGTGAAACGGCGGTTGGCGCCTGTCGCTGTCAGCACCAACATACACAATAGGGTCAATATGAATGTTATTTTCTTCAACATATCTTTCTGATGATTTTGCAAAATTACTACTTTTGTATCAGAAAACCTAAATCTACTATAAAGTTTTATCATTTGTTAATACAACTTCTACCCCTGCGCCGTCACAATCTGCTCCAAAAGGAGGATTAACTTTGGTAATGGCGAGTTGTATTTTCTGAATAGTCGGATATTCTGCAAAGAGTCGCTTTCCTATCCTTCCGGCTACATGTTCCAGCAGTTTGCTAGGTATCTCCATCTCCTGTTTCACGAGTTCATAGAGTTCTGCATAGTTGAGGGTTCCAGCCAGTTCATCGGTTTCCATGGCTCTGGAGAAATCATAGAACACATCCAGATTCACCACATAATCGTTGCCCACCCGGGTTTCCTGTGGCAGAACGCCGTGATATGCATGGAAACGGACATTCTTTAAGTATATCTTACTACAGAAAAGCATAGTTTATATCAGTTTCTATCTTGTGGATTAGGATTCGGAATCACTATCATCGTAAAGTTTCATCAGGCTACCATCCTTCAGATATCTCTTCAGGGCTGTCACAACACCTTTCTTCCAGGTATTGATGTTATCTGAAGTAAGCTGGAGCTGATAAACGAGTTTGATGACATGTTCTATAGGCATACGGTAGCGCAGCACACCGGAAATCAGCTTGGCATAGTTCCAGTATTCAGGATTAAACTTCTCGCTCAATCCCTCAACCGTAATCTTATATCCTCGCTTGTTCACAAACTGGAAGTCGTATCGCTTCAATCCTCCATCCAGAATGGTCTTCACAATCTTGCCTTTGCTTACAGATTTAGGCAGCATGATGCCCTCGTCCTCATCCTGCAAACCCGTAAAGATTTCGTATGGATGACCGTCGAGCAGTCCTACCAGAGCCACCCATTTCTCCTTATTATTCTGGAATCGCACCACATCGCATTCCAGTTCTCGAGGTCGCACCTCCATCACTTCAGGAGAGAAAACAGGAAGATGAGTTTCCTCTGAAACAACATTGGCTATCTGATCATAGAGTTTATTCCAATCAGACTGTTCTACATGATAATTCTGATGAAGTGTTGCCAGATTAGCATTCAATTCATCTATAAGAGCCTTGGAAGCCTCTTCAAAAGTCATATTTTCAGTATATTTCATATCAAACGTTTCATATTTAGGTGCAAAATTAAACTTTTATTTCTAAAATCTGAAACGTTTTGGCATATATTTCACTAAAAAAGCGAAAGAAAGACAACTTTTTGGGAAACTTTCACTAACTTTGCAGCAAAATAGGGTTCTGAAATGGAACAGAACTCCTATATATATATAATAAGGTATAATGATAAATAAAAAAGATATGGAATCGATTAAGAACAGAACAAGCATCAGAAAATATGCAGAGAAGGAAGTATCTGAAGAACTCCTGAACCGCCTTTTGGAAGAGGCAGAGCGCACCCCGACAATGGGAAACCTGCAGCTTTACAGCGTTGTGGTAACAAGAAGTGAAGAAGGAAAGAAGGCACTGGCGCCAGCCCACTTCAACCAGCCGATGGTAACAGAAGCCCCTGTCGTCCTCACCATCTGTGCTGATTATCGCCGCACAACCCTCTGGGCGGAGAACCGCAAGGGAACCCCGGGCTATGACAACATTCTCTCTTTTATGAATGCAGCTACCGATGCCCTTCTCTTTACCCAGACCTTCACCAATCTGGCAGAAGAAGCCGGTTTAGGCACCTGCTTCCTGGGAACTACGGTTTATATGCCAAAGATGATCATCGACACTCTGAAGCTCCCTAAGCTCGTAATGCCAGTAGCCACATTGACCATCGGCTGGCCGGCAGAACATCCAGCCCTGAGCGACCGTCTCCCTCTGCGCAGCATCATCCACCACGAGCATTTCGAAGATTACACCCCAGAGAAGATTGATGACTTCTATGCAGAGAAGGAAGCTCTTGAAGAGAACAAGGAGTTCGTTCGCATCAACAACGTAGAGACCCTAGCCCAGGTTTTCACCGACATCCGATACACAAAGAAGGATTGCGAGGCGATGAGCGTTGGTTTTATCGAAGCCCTCAAACAGCAAGGATTTATTTAAAGGTAAAAAAAGTAAAAAGGTAAAAAGGGCACCTCGCTGGTTAACATTCCGCTAGGCTTTTTTACCTTTTTACTTTTTTACTTTTTCGTTATTCTACAACGATTGGCTTGTACTTAGGAACCAATGCCTTCATGATGCACCAGCCTACGAGGTAAGCAACACTACAGATGCAGAATACAATCATGTAGGCACCTGGCTTGCCATCAAAGCCCATGAAGCTGAAGGCTGAACCCTGACCATCTGCATAGGTGAAGAGCATACCGGAACCCTTGTTAATCAGGAAGGAACCGATACCACCTGCCATCGCACCAATACCGGTGATAGTAGCTACAGTTGACTTAGGGAACATATCACCGATGGTAGAATAGAGGTTAGCTGACCATGCCTGATGACCTGCACCGAGCAAACCGATGATGATAGCTGGCCACCATGCACTGTACGCACCCATAGGCTGGGCAATCAGACCGAGCAATGGGAAGCAAGCGAAAATCAACATCGCACGCATTCTACCGATATATGGATTCATACCCTTCTTGTCAACAAAGTAGGTTGGCAAGTAACCACCACCAATACTCAATACGGTTACAATAGCATAGAGAGTGAAAATGAGGGCGATACCCATACCTGAATCTGAAGAATAACCATACTGGTCAGAGAAATAAGCTGGTGCCCAGAAGAGGAAGAACCACCAAACACCATCAGTCATCAGCTTACCTACGATGAATGACCAGGTCTGACGGTAGCTGAAGCACTTCAGGAAACCGATAGTTTTCTCCTCAGCGGCAGTCTCTGTCTCTTTCTCAGCCTCAACCTTTTCGAGGTCCTCATCCTGCTCAATATAAGTAAGCTCAGCCTTGTTTACATGCTTGCTGTCAGATGGTTTGTCATAGAGCCATACCCAGAGGCCCATCCATATATAACCGAGCACACCGATGATGATGAAAGCCCACTCCCAGCCCATGCTGCGAGCCAACAATGGAATGGTAGCAGGAGCTGCCAAAGCACCTACTGAAGCACCACTGTTGAAAATAGCGGTAGAGAAAGCACGGTCTTTCTTAGGGAAATACTCTGCTGTTACCTTGATGGCTGCTGGGAAGTTACCAGCCTCACCCACAGCAAGAATCAAGCGGCAAGAGAGGAACAGCCATACACTGATTGTAGCAATCGCTACGGCTGCATCACTACCAGCCTGTACCATGCGGAGCGCCTCGATAGAATCATATCCTTCCATCTGCATAGCTACCCAACCGCAACCGGCGTGCATCACAGCACCTGTTGACCATACGAAGATAGCGATGAGATAACCTTTCTTGGTGCCCATCCAGTCAACGAACTTACCTGCGAAGAGGTTAGCGATGGCATAGAAGATTGAGAAAAGACCGGTGATGGTACCATAGTGATCATCTGTCCAGTGGAATTCTGGAGCAATAAAGTCTTTCCATGTTAAAGAGAGAACCTGACGGTCCATGTAATTGACTGTGGTTGCGATGAAGAGCAGTGCACAGATTACCCAACGAAAGTTGGACATTTTGCTTGTTGTAATAGGACTCATTTTGCAAAAAGTTTTTAAGCGTTATACTTATTTTTATTTTAGATTACTATTTAGACGGCAAAGCCTGGATCATATTCATCATAAACCAGGTTGCCATATCATGTATTTTATTATTCCAATGTAGGAATCTTCACTACCTGCATATCGTTGTAGATCAGATTCTCACCTGCCATACCCCAGATAAAGGTATAGTTGCTGGTACCTGCTGCACAGTGGATAGACCACTCTGGAGCAATCACAGCCTGCTCGTTGTTCAACCAGATAGGACGTGTCTCCTGTGGTTCACCCATTACGTGGAGAATCTTCTGGCCCTCTGGTACATTATAATAGAGGTAAGTCTCCATACGGCGGAGGTGAGTATGAGCTGGCATGGTGTTCCATACAGAACCCTCCTTCAACTCAGTAACCCCCATCTGCAACTGGCAGGTACGAACACCGGCTACGCCGTCGATAATCAACTGGTGGATTACGCGGTCGTTGCTCTCCTTCAGGCTACCAGCCTTGATGTTGTTGGCATCCTTCAGGGTAACCTTCTTGGTAGGATATGTCTGATGAGCACAAGCGCTATTCATATAGAACTTAGCTGGCTTAGCTGCATCCTTGCTGCTTACCTCGATGTTCTTGGCACCACGACCTACGTAGAGAGCCTCCTGGAAACCGAGTGTATACTTCTTGCCGTCAACGGTAACAGTACCCTCGCCACCGATGTTGATGATACCCAACTCGCGGTTGTCGAGCAGATTCTTCTGATCGTTTGGCTTGTCTGTATAGAGAGGAGCGATAGAAGTCAGCTTCAGAGGAGCGGTTGTTGGCTCAGCACCACCGATGAGGAAGCGGTCGAATAGGGTGTATGTCCAGTTTACCTCGCCTGGAGCAAACACCTTCTCGATAGCGAATTCACCGCGAAGACGGTCTGTTGTATAGTGCTTTGCATCCATCGGATTACTTGCATAACGAACGTTGTAGTTAGTGTAGGCATTTTCTGCCTTCACTTCATAACCACATTTTCCACACTGGCCAAAAGCCTGACTTGCTGTTAATACCATTGCTGCCAATATTAATGTTAATTTCTTCATAATTATCTTGTTTTATTATTGATATTTTATCTTGAGGGGACCAGCGATGGAATCGCTGGGAACGGGGACAGGAGGGGAAAGGCTCTTTTTACCTTTTTACCTTTTCCTCTTCATTCACGATGCGCTGACGGTTGATAACCATCATGGCTACCGTGATGACTGCGAGAACACCCATACCTACGTATGAAAGCTTCACACCGCGATAGATAACCCATCCGAAGAGAGAGGATGCGAAATCGAGTGCACCGCCTGAGAATCCGTCAGGGATATGAGCGGCATTATCGCCTGTTGCTGCATAAACCTGGTTGGCTGCCAGCGTAAAGTCTGGTGCCATATCGGTAACGAAATAGAGACCGATGACGAGGGTTACCAGGCCGATGATAAGCGTCTTCACCACATTACCTCTTGTAAACGGCAGAATCATTGGGAAGAGGTAGAACATACCTGCCAACGAAGCTAAAGGCAAGAATTGGTTGCCTGGCAGGAAGACTGCGATAGCCAGGATAACCGGAATCAGAATCACAGATGCTACCAGAGTAGTAGGATGGCCGATTACCAGGGCAGGACTCATACCGATATGAACCTTCGTGCCGTTAAACTTGGTCTTCACCAACTCCTGTGTCTTCTCTGAGATAGGCTTCAAACCGTCGATAAACAGGGCTGTAATACGAGGAATCAGCTCCATCACGGCTCCCATCGTTACACCCAGGAAGAGAATCTTCTTGATATCGAGCTGGGCTGCCCAACCTATCAGGGCACCTACGATAACACCGAGTACCAGTGGCTCACCGAGCACGCCAAACTTCTTCTTCAGTCCCTCTGCATCGATATCGAGCTTAGAGAAGCCCGGAATCATATCGAAGAGTTTATTGAAAACGATTGCGAATGGCACGAAACTCTGGCAGAATGGCTGCGGAATAGAGATACCATCCAAATCGTAATATTTCTGGAATCTGTCGGCTGTCAGGTCTGCACAGACCAAGGTATTGATGTAGCAGACGATGGCTGCGAAATAGCCCCAGAGCAAACTCTGACCCATCACGAAGTAAGCCACTGCACCGATAAAGGCGAAGTGCCAGTAGTTCCAGAGGTCGATATTCACTGTACGTGTTGTCTTGGTAATCAACATCAGGAAGTTGACACCCAGACAGATTGGGATAATCAATGCTCCCACTGCTGTATTGTAAGCTACAGCTGCAGCTGCTGGCCATCCCATGTCAAAAACGTTTAACTGTAAGTGGTAGATGTCTGAAATAGCCTTCAATGGGTCGTTGAAGTTGGTAGTCAGCAATGCTGTTACCACGCCCAAGCCTACGAAACCCACGCCTACGAAGAGTCCCGACTTCAGAGCCTTTCCGAATTTCATGCCAATACACAGACCGATGACCGTGAAGATGATAGGCATCATCACGCTCGCACCGAGACTGATAATATAGCTAAATACTTGTTCCATTTTAATTTTTTGAATTGTTTAATTGTTAGAAAATACTCGACAAGGAGCACCCTTTTTTGTCTTTAGATGATTTGTTGTGTGCAAAGATACACTTTTTTCTTCAATTACAATACGTTTTGATGGAAAAATTTACGCAAAAAAAATCCCATCAGAACATTTCTGATAGGATTTCTCTATTTTTATACGTTTTTAAATGATTTTTTACCGAATCGGTCTTCATTCTTCCCTCTTCGTTCTTCCCTCTTCACTTCCTAGTCCTGGAAGTAAACTCTCTTCACACGGTTGCTGATGGTGGTCAGCACCTCGTAAGGGATGGTCTCGAGGATGTCGCTCAGTGTCTGGACAGGCAGATGCTCGCCGAAGATTTCTACCGAATCTCCTTCCTTGCAAGGGATGTCGGTCACGTCTATCATAGCCACATCCATACAGATGTTGCCCACATAATCTGCCTTCTGACCGTTCACCAGACAGTAGGCATGACGGTTGCCCAGACGGCGGTTCAGTCCGTCAGCATATCCGATAGGGATGGCTGCGATGACGCTGTCTCTGTCGAGAATCGTCTTGCGGCTGTAGCCCACACTGTCACCTGCCTTCACGTTGTGCATCTGCAGAATGGTTGTCTTCAGGGTGCTCACGCAGTTGATGGTCTTGTTGTTGCGCGAATTGATGCCGTAGAGTCCGAGTCCCAGACGGCACATATCCAGCTGGCGCTCCGGGAAGTGCTCGATACCTGCCGAATTGCAGATATGGCGCAATATCTTATGGTCGAAGGCTGCCTGCAACTGCTTGCTGCCCTTGTCGAAGAGTTCAAACTGATGAGCTGAGAAATCATCGAAACTGTCGTCATCGCTGCCCACGAAGTGAGAGAACACAGAACGTGGGATGATAGCATTCTGGTGCTTCAGCTTGCCGATGAGTTCCTCCATATCGTTCTCAGGGTCGAAGCCCATGCGGTGCATGCCGGTATCCAGCTTGATATGGACAGGGAAACCGGTTACGCCCTCTTTCTCAGCTGCCTTGATGAGCGCATCGAGCAGACGGAAAGAGTAAACCTCAGGCTCCAGGTCGTAATCGAACATAGTCTTGAAGGCGGTCATCTCCGGATTCATGATCATGATGTTGCTGGTGATGCCGTTCTTGCGCAGCGTAACGCCCTCATCGGCTACAGCCACAGCCAGATAGTCTACACGATGGTCCTGCAGGGTCTTGGCTATCTCCACGGCACCTGCACCGTAGCCGTCTGCCTTAATCATGCATACCAGCTTGGTTTCCGGCTTCATAAACGCACGGTAGTAGTTCAGATTGGCTACCACGGCATTCAGATTCACCTCCAGCGTAGTCTCGTGTACTTTCTGTACCAGCAGTTCGGTGAGCTGGTCGAAGCCAAACTGACGGGCGCCCTTCAGCAGAATCACCTCATCGCGCAAGGAAGCAAACACCTCGCTGGCGATGAATTCCTCTACATTCGGGAAGAAGAACTTCTCTGAAATCTGAATCACGTCGTGCTGCTTGCAGAGCTCAGGACCGATACCGATGAACTTTACCACGCCACGTTTACGGGCCAAATCGCTCACCTCTTTATATAATACCTCCGGTGCCTGACCGCTCTGGTAAATGTCGCTCAATATCAGTGTATGGCGACGACCGCGATGGTCAGGACGGCGGTTCATGAAGTCGAGGGCGATATCAAGCGAATTGATATCACTGTTGTAGCTGTCGTTGATCAGCGTACATCCGTGCTGTCCTACCTTCACCTCCAGTCTCATTGCCACAGGTTCGAGCTGTGCCATGCGCTTGTCGATATCTTCAGCCGAAAGACCGAGTTTCGATGCCACGACGGCAGAGATGATGGCATTCTGTACAGATGCATCGTCGATGAACGGGATAGAGAAACTGTCTTCCACACCTTTATATATATAGGTAATCACGCTCACGCTCTGCTGCTTCTCGATGTTCTTTACATAGAAAGGAGCCTCCGCATTCTTGAGCGACCAGAAGAGTTTCTCGCCCTTATAGTCGGGATATTCGGCTATCACCTTGTTGATAACCTCGTCATCGCCATCATAGATTACGGTCTCTGCGTCATGGAAGAGGATGAGTTTCTCCCGGCATTTCTCCTCCATGGAAGAGAAGTTCTCCTGATGGGCAGCACCCAGATTGGTCAGTACGGCGATGGTTGGCTGGATGATGTCACGCAGGGCAAGCATTTCGCCAGGCATACTGATACCTGCCTCGAAAACGCCCACCTGGGTCTGCTCGTTCATCAGCCATACCGACAATGGCACACCTATCTGAGAGTTGTAACTGCGCGGACTGCGGGTAACAAACATGCTTGGCGAGAGCAACTGGTAGAGCCACTCCTTGACCATGGTCTTGCCGTTTGAGCCCGTGATGCCTACGATAGGGATGTTGAACTCGTCACGGTGGCGCTCAGCCAGACGCTGGAGAGCCTCGAGCGTGTTTACTACCTTCAGGAAGTTGGCTCCCGGATAATCAGAAGCATAGCCCTTAGGCACATTCGTTACAACAAAGTTTTTCACACCTCTGCGATACAACTCAGGGATGTAGTTATGACCATCATTACGCTCCGACTTGAGCGCAAAGAACAGAGTTTCCTCTGGGAAACAAAGTGAACGACTATCGGTCAGGATAAAACCGATGTTGGTATCATTGTCTCCATAGCGACGCGCACCTATCAGTGTGGTTACCTTTTCAATAGTATATGTCATTGTCTTGTTATTTAAATATTCTTTATTTTATAAGAGATGATATTTCTCCATTTTATAAGAGATGATATTTCTCCTCAAATTGTATTTTCTTCTCTTCCGTCCTGGCGATGAACTTCTGATGTTCCTCGCTCTCGGGATGGAAGGGCTTGTGGCCGAGTGCTTCGCGGATAGGCCGCCAGTCTTCCAGAAACTGCTCTGCTGCCTTACCGAAGTAAGTTGCCCGGAACCGCTCCCAGATATATTCCACAGCCTGTTCGCTCGGGTGCAGCATGTCTTCCTTGTAGAAGCGGTAGTCACGAAGTTCATCGTTCATAATCTCGTAAGCCGGGAAATAGCTCACCACTCCGGGATTCTCCTTCACTAGCTTATCGGCTGCCAGCAGGAGCGTAGCCTTCGAAAGCTGACTCCCGTGATAGCCGTATTTCGCATAGCGGATAGGGCTTACCGTGATGATTACCTTCAGAGTGCCTTCACTGCTACCGGATGCTGCGGTCTGCGATTTCAGCAGATTGATAGCCTTCTGCAGATAGCCGGCACATTCGTCCACGCTCAGTTCCCGCTCTTCGAAGAGGCGCTGCGGGCGCTTCTGGCAGTTGTCCACTATCTCGCCCGTCTCCTTCAGGATATACACATGGTTGGTACCCAGCGTAAAGACAGCCACACGGGGACGCACCTCGGAACATTTCTCTACCGTATGGAGAATGCTTGCCGGATTATACATCACCCCGAAGGGATTCACCGTAGCCCGGAAGCGGTTCTCCACAAACCGCCTACCCAGATTGTCGGCAAAGCAACTGCCCACAAAGAGCATCCGCTCTGCCGCCCCTATCTCGAAGTCGGCCTTCGGAATATCTATTTCTGTGCGAAACAGCATAAGTCTTTCTCCTTTTTATTCTTTCACTTCCGGAGAAGCCTTCTTGCGCTTTCTCACCTCAACCACTACACCTATTATAATAAGGAGAGCCAGAACGCCATAACCGATGTAAGCCACCGTCTCGGTATTCTTGAGCGACTGAGGATGGAAATCGAGAACCACTTTGTGGTTACCAGCCTTCACGTTCAACGCACGCAGAATATAGTTCACTCTACCCAGCTCAGCCGGCTGTCCGTCAACCGTAGCCGTCCAGCCCGGATAGTAAATCTCAGAGAATACGATCACACCACCCTTGTTCGACTTCACCTCGTAAGTCAGGTTGTTCGGCTTATACTGAATCATCTTCACCACCGAAGTATCATCCTGCTTCACGCTCTGCGCCAGCTGTTCCTTGAATTTGGCATCAGCCACAGCCACGTGTCGGAGGTTCACCTTGCCCACACCATCGATTTCCTCGTTGGCATTGTTCACATACTTCACCTCGTCTACGAACCATGCATTGCCGTAGGCATACGGATTCTGAACAGGAACGGTCTGTCCGCCCTGCAGCGGCATGATGAAGTATTTGGTATTCAGCATGTTCAATACCGGATAGATACTGTCGCCGTTCACCTTGGTCATATCGCCGCCCGCAGCAGCTACCGCCTGCATCGTCTTCTGCATCTCAGGAGCGATGTGAGCATCAATCATCTCCTGGTAGCGACGGAGCTTGGCTGGATGATAGCCGCCGATGCTCTTGTGGTAGTAAGAGGTCTCGTTCTCATTGAATGTATTCGATGCCAGATTCAGCACACGGTAGTCGAGTGCCTTGTCACGGCAGATAATCTTGTCGGTCTCGGTCATCTGCTGCGGTGTATCGCGCTGCGCCTTGTCCACGAACATATCATCGTAGAGATAGCGCTTGTTCACCATCCACATATCCACCAGACAGAGCACGGCGATACCGGCAATCATATATTCCTTGCCCAGCTTCTTCATCTTGAAGAGCATCAGCAGTGCCGAACCGATGAGAATAATCCAGAACGAACGCCAGCAGTCGGATGTGAAGATGCCCTTGCGGATATCTGTCAGATTGCTCATGATTGGAGAGATATACTCCTGAGGCAACTGCTGCAGCGCCTGAGTCTCCTGTACCGATACGAAATCAGGGAAGAATACGCCCGGCATGATGGCGAAGAGCAGACAGAAGCCTGCTGTCAGACCAAAGCTGGCATATACATATTTTATCTTCTCTGTCAGAATCTCCGGCTCATCCACAATCTTCTTCAGCGCCATCATCGCCAGGAGCGGGATGGTGAATTCTGCGATGACGAGGATAGATGCCACCGTTCGGAACTTGGCATACATCGGCACATAATCGAGGAAGAAATTGGTAAACGGCATGAAGTTTCTACCCCAGGCGAGCAGGATGCTCAGGATGGTGGCAGCAAGCAGCGCCCACTTCATCGGACCCTTCACGATAAACAGACCCAGGATAAAGAGCATGCAGACGAAGGCACCTACATATACCGGTCCGCTCGTTCCCGGCTGGTTGCCCCAGTACTGTCCCAGCTGCTGGTAAATCTGAACGAAGTTAGGATCCGCCTTCTCCATCGCCTGCTGGTTCTGCGCCAGCGGAACGGAGGCACCGCCCTTGGCATCCGGAATCATCAGCGTCCAGGTTTCGTCGATACCGTAGCTCCACTGTGTGATATAGTCTCTATCCAGACCGCTGCTGGTCTGGTTAGCCACATTTTTCTTTACTAGTTCGCTCTTTCCTCGCATGGTTTCCTGACCATACTGCCAGGTATGATAAAGGTTCGAGAGGTTGAGCGAGATACCGATGAGGGCACCCACCACGCATACCGCCGTAGCCTTTCCGAAGCGTGCGAGTTCACCTTTCTTGATGGCATCTGCCAGGAAGGCAATCACCATGAAGAGGATGATAAAGAGGTAGTAATAAGTCATCTGCACGTGGTTAGCCTGCACCTCGAAAGCCGAGAAGATGGCAGTAAGGAGCAGTCCCTTGAGATACTTGCCCCGATAGGCAAGCACCACGCCCGCAATCATCGGAGGCAGATAAGCCAGCGCCCATACCTTCCAGATATGTCCGGCAGCGATGATGATGAAAAAGTAGGACGAGAATGCCCAGATGATACTTCCCAGCGCCGCCAGCGACTGTCTGAAGTTGAAGGCACGCAGCATAATATAGAAGCCCAGGAGGTATACGAAAACATACCAAACATAGTCTGGCAACCACAGATGATATGCCTTCACAATCTGGCTGAGCACCTGATTACTGTCATACGAAGGCGACATCTGATAGGTAGGCATACCGCCAAACACCGAGTTCGTCCATCGTGTAGTCTCTCCCGTCTGCTGCTGGAAGAGTTCCTTTTCATGTCCCAGTCCCTTTCCTGCCGCTGCATCATGTCGGAAGAGGATTCGTCCGTCCATATCGGCAGGCATAAAGTAGACGAAGGAGATGATTGCAAATGCAATAACTACCAGAATATCCAGTAGATACTTCTTCAAAAATTTCATATTTCTATATAAACGTTTATAATTTGAAGGCAAAGATAGCACAAATTGGAGACAAAACAAAAAAATATAGCAAAAATTTATATTTTTTTTGTTGAGAAAGTTATATTAGGTCAGAAATAGGGGTTCCCCTCTATCATTTAGGGAAACACTCGCTGCCGTTTCGATTTTTATCCCTACCTTTGCATCGTAAAACAAGTTTCTTCAAACAGTATATATTAATGTATAAAAGAATAAGAATTATGAAAAGATTAGCATTCATCATGATGGCATTGCTCCTGGCTCTGATGCCGGCAGCTGCACAGAATTATCGTGACAGCAGATATTACAACAAGCAGACGGGGCATCTCGACTACCGTTACAACCACAACTACGGCAGCCCGTATTATGGTTTCCGCATCGGTCCTGCCTTCACCTTTGTCAATTCCGACGATTCCCGTCTGGATGGTGGCGACTGGCAGACTGGTCTGAACGTGGGCGTAGTAGCCGGCATCCCATTGACCGACAGCGCCCCACTCTATCTCGAAACCGGACTTTCGTATATAGAGAAAGGTGGCAAGAAGGATCTTCCTGAAGGCAAGAAGATGACCTACGATCTCAACTATCTTGAGATTCCTGCCGTTCTGAAGTACAAGTACGAGGTAGACGACCACTTCTCTATCCAGCCTCAGGTAGGCGGCTATTTTGCCGTTGGTGTAGGAGGTAAAATCAAAAACTTTGCCGAGCGTGAGGCAGAGAGTTCATTCAAGGATGCCAACTTCCGCCGTCTTGATGGTGGTATCCGCATCGGCTGCGGCATCGGCTACGACATGTTCTATGCCGATCTCACCTACGATATCGGTCTTGCCAACATCTGCCACGACAGTTTCGACAAATCGCGCAATGGAGCCCTCCAGCTCAATTTCGGAGTTAACTTCTAGGAAACCTCGGCAGTAACCCAGTTCTTGAACTTCACGGCAGTAGGAAGTTTGGAGCCGAGAACCAAAGCATAGAAACCGCTCTCGTTAACATAGAGCATCTGTTGGGCACAGAACTGCGGTTCTCCTTTTTTAAAAAACTACCCATGCACCCTAAAACAGGGGGCATGGGTAAGACCATCCGTATTCAGTATTCAGTTATTCAGTTTTTTTTTAAACCCTTACATGGATAAAGGGTTTGAAAACCCGAAAGAAAGGGATTGGTTATTTTGTAATGTATTTTTATTATTACATTATATTATATATATTATATATATAGATATATAGATAGTATATAAACTTTACTTTTTAAGGGGGTAAAAAGTAACCCCTTAAAAAAAAACTGAATAACTGAATACTGAATAAGGTGCTGTGTTTTCTTCTCTTTAACTCTATGTTTTCTCTTCTGAAAAAGTATGAGTTGCGGGGCGCAAAACGGCGAGTTAGATTGTTTAACAGATTTCAGATTGAAAGCGTGCTGAAAATCGCGCCTTATCACACGCTGAAATTTGGTGGTATCGGGGAATTGGCGTATCTTTGCATCGTGATTCAAGAAAGGCTTGTGCACCCCGCCAAGTCAACATTCAACATTCAACATTCGACATTAAAACTAAAGATTATGGAAGTAAAAGGAACATTGAAATATCGTAAAGTACAGCGCACACCTCAGACTAGTGAAAACGCAGGTAAGAAGAAGTGGTATGCTACTTCGGTAACCGACCGAAGCCCCCGGTGCATCACGCATCGGGGGCTTTTTTTACTTTTTTACCTTTAAAAGCCTTTTTCCTTAAAAACTCCTTAAACTTTGCTACTCTCTGCAATATTTTTAGTAACTTTGCACCCAAAAGTTAGTATACAAGATGAAAATAGGAATTATCGTTGCGATGGACAAAGAGTTCGCGCAACTCAAAACATTATTGACCGAATCGCAGGTTGAGAGAAAAAATTATAAGGACTTCGTTATCGGAAAGATAGGCAATAACGAGGTGGTGATGCAACAATGCGGCATCGGTAAGGTGAACAGTACCATAGGTGCCGTGGAAATGATTGACAACTATCACCCTGACCTCGTCATCTCTTCTGGCGTGGCTGGAGGCGCTGATATCAACCTCAACGTGACTGAGGTGGTGGTGGCAACCAACTGCGTTTACCACGATGCCTACTGCGGCGAGGAATGCGAATTCGGACAGATTCTGGGCATGCCGGCTTCCTTCAAGTCACCTAAGGAATATGTGGAGAAGGCACTCGCCATCAACAACCTGCCGGGCAATAGGCACCCGAAGATCCACGCCGGACAGATTGTGAGCGGCGAATGGTTTGTAGACAGCAAGGAGAAGATGCGCTCTATCCTGGAACACTTTCCTCAGGCGATGGCGGTGGATATGGAGAGCTGCTCTATCGCCCAGACCTGCCACATCTACAAGACGCCTTTCATCTCCTTCCGCATCATCAGCGATGTACCGCTGAAAGATACCAAGGCACAGCAGTATTTCGACTTCTGGGCTAAGATGGCTGAAGGCTCTTTCAACGTTACCAAGGCTTTTCTCGAAAGTCTTTAGAAGTGTTGAATGTTGAGTGTTGAATGTTGAATTTTTGCCTAACGGACTCAAGGGCGCTAGCCTAATTCAACATTCAACATTCAACATTCAACACTATTCACTCAACATTCAACACTCAACATTCAACATTATAAAAAAGATGAATAAGATTCCAAGTTTTACAATCAATCACAATAAACTGCTCCGCGGCATCTACGTGAGCCGTAAGGACGAAGTAGGCGGAGAAGTCATCACAACATTCGATATCCGAATGAAGGTGCCTAACCAGGAGCCTTGTCTGCACAACGGCGCCATCCATACCATTGAGCACCTGGCTGCCACCTATCTGCGCAACGACGAGGAGTGGAAGGACCGCATCATCTACTGGGGACCGATGGGATGCCTCACGGGCAACTATCTCCTCATCAAGGGCGACCTGGAGAGCAAGGACATCGTGGAACTGATGAAGCGCACCTTTAAGTTTATCGCCGATTTCGAGGGTGAGATTCCGGGACAGGCGGCAAAGGACTGTGGCAACTACCTGCTCCACGACCTGCCTATGGCGAAATATGAAGCCAGAAAATATCTGGATGAGGTGCTCTGCTGCATCAGGGAAGAAAACCTCATCTACCCTACCCAGGATTAGAAACAAAAAAATATGGCAAGCTTACCACTTAAGCTTGCCATATTTTTCTTTATACCAAAGTTGCCAGCCATTGACCAGATTCTGCCATACTACATAGGCACCCGGTGCTACGGCAGAAAGAGGATTCAGGAAGGTGAGGGTGAGCCAGATGCCCACTACCGTATTCTTCTGTCCCAACGCCTGACCGGCACTGATACTCGCACCGAAATGCCTGCCTACCGTCTTGCCGATGGCAAACTGGAGGAGACATACCAGCAGCGGTACAAAGAGCAGCAGAAGCATCGTTACGCCCGATACCTCGGCATGGAGCATGTTGCGAACCGTTTCGCCCATCAGTATCGTGAGGTTGAAACACCACATATAAAAACCCAAATCCTTTACATTCTTCACCTTATCCACCCATTTTGGCAGGAACCGGCGGCTCAGCAAGGCAAGCAGCAGAGGCACCACCAGCACGGTAGTGACATTGCGGAACACCATCGCACTCATCATGAGGAACGATACGTCTGCCCCCTTCTCTACCATCGGGAAAAGACTCGGAATGATGATCATCGTAAAAATGTTGGCGATGACCGTATAAGTGGTCAGCGAACCGATACTGCCGCCCAACTTCTCCGTAACCACAGCCACGGCGGCAGCCGTAGGACAGATGAAGCAGATGAAGGCACCCTCGAGAACCAGTTTGGTACTGTAATCGGAGCCGAACTCGAAGATGAGCACCACCATCATCAATGCCAGCGAGGTACGGATGAGCTGGAGGATGAAATGCCACGCCTTAGGCTTCATCTCCCTGATTTCTATCTTACAGAAAGTAACATAGAGCAGGGAGAACAGCACCACCGGCATCAGACTTACCAACCTCGGACCACAATAATCGCCAATGGGCACCAGGAAGGGCACATTGGCGAATATCAGGTAGCCCAATGCTCCCATAACCAGGGAGCAGGGCAATGAAAACTTTCTAAAAAATCTCCACAAAAACATTTCTGTTTAGTCTTTGTTGCTGCGCTTGCGCTTCAGGTGATCGAGCTCGATCTTGCGCATACGCATGTTCTTTGGAGTTACCTCTACGTACTCGTCCTCACGGATATACTCCAGGCACTCCTCAAGACTCATCACGGTCTTAGGAATGACGCGAGCCTTATCGTCAGAACCGGAAGCACGCACGTTGGTAAGCTGCTTAGCCTTGGTTACGTTGACTACCAGGTCGTTGTCGTGAACATGCTCACCTACAACCTCGCCGCCGTAAACCTCCTCACCCGGGTCGATGAAGAACTTACCACGATCCTGCAGCTTATCGATAGCGTAAGCAAAGGCAGTACCGGTTTCGAGCGCAATCATGCTACCGTTAGAACGGCGGCTGATTTCACCCTTGTATGGCTGATACTCCTTGAAGCGGTGAGCCATGATAGCCTCGCCCTGAGAAGCGGTAAGCACGTTGGTACGCAGACCGATGATACCACGTGATGGGATATCAAACTCAATGTCTACACGCTCGCCCATGTTCAGCATAGAGGTCATATCACCCTTGCGGCGGGTTACCATATCAATCATCTTAGAAGCAAACTCCTCTGGTACGTTGATGGTCAACTCCTCTACAGGCTCGCACTTCACACCGTCAATCTCCTTATAGATAACCTGAGGCTGACCTACCTGGAGCTCATAGCCCTCGCGGCGCATGGTCTCGATGAGTACAGAGAGATGGAGCACACCACGACCTGATACAATCCACTTATCGGTAGAATCCTCGTAAGGCTGTACGCGGAGAGCGAGGTTCTTCTCGAGCTCCTTGTTCAAGCGCTCCTGGATGTGGCGTGATGTACAGAACTTGCCTTCCTTACCGAAGAATGGTGAATCGTTGATGGTGAAGAGCATGCTCATGGTAGGCTCATCGACAGCGATTGGAGGCAGTGGCTCAGGGTTCTCGAAGTCGCAGATGGTATCACCAATCTCAAACTTCTCCAAGCCGACAACGGCACAGATATCGCCTGAATCTACATGATCGGTCTTCTTGTGGCCCATACCCTCGAAGGTGTGGAGCTCCTTGATCTTGGTCTTCTCCTGGGTTCCGTCGCGGTGGCAGATAGTAACATTCATGCCGTCCTTCAATGTACCACGGTGAACACGACCTACGGCGATACGACCTGTATAAGAGCTGTAATCGAGTGATGTGATAAGGAGCTGTGGAGTACCCTCGAGCTGCTTAGGAGCTGGGATAACCTCAATAATCTTATCGAGCAGATAATCGATATTGTCTGTTGGATGATTATAGTCCTCGCCCATCCAGCCGTTCTTGGCTGAACCGTAAACTACTGGGAAGTCGAGCTGGTCTTCTGTAGCATCGAGGTCGCACATCAGGTCGAATACCATCTCGTACACCTCTTCAGGGCGACAGTTAGGCTTATCTACCTTATTAACAACGACGATAGGCTTCAGTCCGAGCTGCAATGCCTTCTGGAGCACGAAACGAGTCTGAGGCATCGGACCCTCGAAAGCATCGACGAGGAGGAGGCATCCATCTGCCATGTTGAGCACGCGCTCAACCTCACCACCGAAGTCAGAGTGTCCAGGAGTATCGAGGATATTAATCTTAGTACCTTTCCAATTGATAGATACATTCTTTGAGAGAATGGTTATACCACGCTCGCGCTCCAAGTCGTTGGAATCGAGCACTTCGCCGCTGTTATCCTGGCCGTCGCGGAACAGCTTACCGGCGAGCATCATCTTGTCGACCAATGTAGTCTTACCATGGTCAACGTGTGCAATAACTGCAATGTTTCTAATGTCTTGCATTTTAATTTTTACCTTAAATACTTAAATTTGGGTGCAAAATTACAAAAAAATCCCGAAATGTTTGCATAATTCGGCAAAAAGTTGTATCTTTGCACCGCATTTTTAATGAAACCACCGTGAGGAAGGTCATCAGATGCACAAAATTAAACATATTCATATTTTATTAAATTAAGTTTTTACAGCTATGTATTTAGACAAAGCAAAAAAAGAAGAGATCTTTAGCAAGTACGGAAAGTCTAACTCTGATACTGGTTCTGCTGAGAGCCAGATAGCATTGTTCTCATACCGTATTGCTCATTTGACGGAACATGTTAAGAAGAACCGTAAAGATTATACTACAACACGTGCGTTGACACAGCTTGTAGGAAAGCGTCGTGCATTGCTCGATTACTTGTATGATCGCGACATCAATCGCTATCGTGCTATCATCAAGGCCCTCGGTCTTCGTAAGTAATCAGCTTAGGCAGACACATTGCTTAACAGAACAGAATCCCATCGTTCGCAAGAGCGATGGGATTTTTCTTGCATACTCAAGTCTTGAGTAAATAAAAAAAAAGAATATGATTCATTTCTTAGAACAGCACTTTGTAGAACTTGTAACCATAACCAGCATCATCTATCTGACGCTGGCAACCATCCTGTTGCTCTACCAGACACCTGATACAGCCGTTTACAAAACTTTTCGCAGATCTAAAAGACTGATGGCAGGCGGAATGATGCTCATCAGCCTGAATATATGGATCTGGATAGCTTCATTTACAGGAAGCTGGACGGAATATAACAACTGGGTTCCCTGTTTCGACATCATCCTCTTCTATCTGATGGGCATCTGCTTCAGCTTCTCGCTCAGCAGTCTGCTCGACCCGCATTATATCTCCCGGAAGCGCTGCAGGACGATAGCCGTAAAGTTCACAATGATGGCTTTCTTCGCCCTTATCGCCATGACAGATGCGCTGAAGGCATACCAGATACCTCTGCTGCTTATCGCCCTGATAGGACTGCTGGAGATGCTCATAGGGCATATCTACTACTTCAACAAGTGCTATCTGAGAAGCAACGCCCTCTTCGAAAACTACTTCTCGAACGAGAAGAGCCATTTCATCAGATGGCTCAAGGTGAGCCACTGGCTCTTCTACGGCATGCTGATACTGGGCGTGATATCCATCCGTACGGGTGCTCTGTTCAACTGGCTGGTGCAATTCTATGTGGTGGGCATGAACCTCTATATTCTGGTAAACATCATCAACTATACCTCAGAATACGAGACGCTGATGAAGGCAGACTGCGATAAGACGGAAGAAGAAAAGAGCGGAGAAGCCAGTCCGAAGAAAGCCTACATCGAAACGCTGCGCCCTAGAGTAACGGAATGGATTCAGGAGAAATCGTATCTGAAGGACCAGTTCACGATAGATGATCTTGCCACCAGGCTGTATACCAACAAGACCTACCTCTCCTCCTTCATCAAGGAAGAATTCGGCATGAGCTTCAGCAGTTGGATAGCGAATCTGCGCCTGGAAGAAGCCAAGAAAATGATGAGCGAGCATCCTGATGCCAAGCTGAAGGATATCGCCTACAACGTAGGTTTCTCTTCGCTGCCCTACTTTTCGAGCGTCTTTGCCAAATCAGAAGGTGTTACGCCATCTGCCTGGATGAAAGAACGCAGCAGGAATAAATAAAGAAAGATAAGAAACAGAAAACGGGCTGGGAGCGAAAAAGCTCCTAGCCCGTTTTTGTATACTTACTAAAATTAAATTACCTGAGTATCTCCTTCAGCGGTTTCATCACGAATTCACGCTCCTCCATCAATGGATGGGGAACCTTGAAATCGGGCTCATCTATCACCAAGTCATCTATCATCAGGATATCAATGTCGATGATGCGGTCCTGGTATTCGCCATCCACCGACTTCATAGTGCGCCCCATTTCGCGCTCTATGCGCTGCGTAGCCTCCAGCACCTGGCGCGGAGCCATCGTGGTGAGAACCAGCACACAGGCATTGATATAGTCGTTGGGCGATGAATAGCCCCAAGGCTTGGTTTCGTAAAGAGCAGACTGGCGCTCTACCACACCAATCTGCTCTCCTATCTTTTCTATTACCTCGCGAATGTTGCGCTTTCGGTTGCCCAAATTCGTACCGAGACTTAAATATACCTGATACATACTTATTCACACTTTTTTAAAATTGTGGATAACTAAGCTAAAACCCAGAATATCAACAACTTCTATGTGTATAAAAACTATTTATACCGCTGTTTAATCTGGAAGCATCAACAAAGAATCACCATAGCAGCCAAACATATAACCATTCTTCACAGCCATCTTGTATGCCTCGTAAACCAGGTCGTAACCGCCAAAGGCTGCAGTACTCATCATCAGGGTTGACTCCGGATGATAGAAATTGGCTACGGCACAGTCAGCAAGACCGAAATCGTATGGAGGGAAGATGAACTTGTTGGTCCATCCATCGAAAGCCTTCATCATACCATCGGTGCCTACAGCCGTTTCTGTTGCCTTCATCACACTGGTACCGATAGCGCAGACGCGATGGCCGGCAAGCTTGGTCTTGTTAACCAGATCGCATGCCTCCTGGCTGATCATCATCTGCTCAGAATCCATCTTGTGCTTGGTAAGGTCCTCCACCTCAATATCATGGAAGTTGCCCAAACCGCAATGCAGGGTGATATAAGCCTCGTTGATACCGTTGATTTCCATACGCTTCATCAGCTCGCGTGAGAAGTGAAGACCGGTAGCAGGAGCAGTAACAGCACCCTCTACCTCAGCGAAAACACACTGGAAATCGTCCATATCATCCTCTGTAGCGTGATGATCCTCACGTGCATCGATAACGTAGCGAGGAAGCGGAGCCTCGCCCAGAGCGAAGAGCGAACGCTTGAAGACATCATGATTGCCATCCTCATCATAGAGGAAACGGAGGGTACGGCCACGGCTGGTGGTATTGTCGATAACCTCGGCAACCATCTCGTTGACATCATCGAAGAAAAGCTTGTTGCCGATACGGATCTTGCGGGCAGGCTCTACCAATACGTCCCAAAGGCGCATCTCAGGATTGAGCTCACGGAGCAGGAACACCTCAATCTTGGCATCGGTCTTCTCCTTGGTACCATAAAGACGGGCTGGGAAAACCTTGGTATTGTTGAAGATGAAGGTATCGCCCTCTTCGAAGTAATTCACGATATCCTTGAACTGCAGGAATACTGGATTGCCATCGGCATCAACCATATCCTTGCCGTTTTCATCTTTCTTGTACATCTCGATGGTTTCTGACTTCTTGTGGAGAACCATGAGTCGGGACTCATCGCGGCGAGTAATCTCGAATGTACGTTCACCACTAGCCGTTTTTACCACGTGCTTTGCCTTATGTGGATAAAGTGCCACCTGATCTTTTGGCAACTTAAAGTTAAATTGTGATAGCTTCATGTTATATTTTTTATTACTTGGATGGCTGAAGGCTGTCTTCGAGAGGCTGCTCATCAAGCCATTCCTGGAAATGTTCAAAACTGATGCAGTTTTCTACTGCGAAACTTCCTGCCTTGGTACGGCGGAGGGCGGTAAGGTAGGCACCACTATCGAGAGCTCTGCCGATATCACGGGCGAGGGAGCGGATGTAAGTGCCTTTGCCACAAACCACGCGGATGCTGGCGGTCTTCTCCTCATCGTTATAATCGGTGAGTTCTATCTCGTCTACACGCACGGTCTTCGGCTTGAGCTGAACCTCTTCGCCTGCCCGGCGCAAGGCATAAGAGCGGTCGCCATTCACCTTTACGGCGCTGTAGGTAGGCGGAACCTGCTGAATCTCGCCCACAAACTGCTTGAGCGTTTCCTCCACCAGCTGGCGGGTGATATGCTCCGTAGGATAGGTGTGATTCACGCTGTGTTCCTTATCGTAGCTGGCGGTAGTAGCACCGAGCTGCAGGGTAGCTGTATACTCCTTGGTATGGGTCTGCAGCTGTTCTATCTGCTTGGTACATTTACCGGTGCAGAGCACCAGCACGCCAGTGGCAAGGGGATCGAGCGTACCGGCATGTCCTATCTTCACCTTAAAACCGAGCTTCTTGCTGAGCAGATAGCGAACATGTGCCAGGGCTCCGAAACTCGACATGCGATAAGGCTTGTCGATGGCAATAATTTCTCCTTTTCTGAAATCCATAGTTTATGTTTAGTCAACCATCTGCATATCTACACCGCAAAGGCCGCAGATGATAATGATAAGTCCTACTACGATACGGTACCAGCCGAAAGCTGCAAAACCGTACTTGGTGACATAATTGATGAAAAACTTGATGGCGAGAATGGCAACAATGAATGCTACCACTGAGCCTAATATCAATGTGAACAGGTTGTTGCCCTGGGTGAGCAATGAGCCGCCGCCATGGCTGATGAGCTTATAAACCTCGAGACAGGTGGCGCCAAACATGGTTGGCACAGCCAGGAAGAATGAGAACTCGGCTGCTGCCTTGCGGGTAAGACGCTGGGACATACCACCCACGATGGTTGACATGGAGCGCGATACACCAGGAATCATCGCTATACACTGGATGAAACCGATAATCAGGGCACGCTTGTAAGTAAGCTTGGTCTGTTCGCTGCCTTTATTGAATATCTTATCGCAGAAGAGCATGAAAATACCGCCAATGACAAGCATCCAGCCCACCAGCTGTACATTGCCAAGGTTTGACTCGATGAAATCATTGAAGGCAAGACCCAATACCACGGCAGGCAAGGTACCTACAACCAGACGGGCATAGAAATCGAACATCGCCTTCAAATAGGTCTTCTCACCGGTCTTCACTGCCTCTGGATAGAAGAATCTCTTCCAATACAGACAGATGACAGAAAGGATGGCGCCAAACTGGATGATGACAGTAAAGGCGTTGACAAACTTATCCTGGATATCTACACCCAGCAAATTTTCTGCTATAATCATGTGGCCCGTACTGGATACAGGCAAGAACTCGGTCAGTCCCTCTACGATAGAGATAATGATAGTCTGAATAAAATCCATCTAATAATAATATGTATATTAATTATAAATTATTCATTGTCTTTCGGCTTATGTATCACCGCATAGATGATTGAAAGGAAACCTATCAATGTTACGGTTGGTGCTACAACGATGCGACGGGTACTGAAAATATCAGTATCGAAGGTATGCTCGTTAGAACCGGCGCCACTCATCAGCAGAAAGCCGATGATGATAATCGCCATTCCGATGCCTAACAAGATAAAGTTCATCTTGTCGAATGCTAAATTCTTCTTATCCATTTTTTTTAATGTTGAATGTTGAGTGTTGAATGTTGATAGCAAGATTGCTATAAACTATTAACTTTTAACTATTAACTAAATCTTATAAAGGTCTCCCGCCTTCATCTTCAGGAACTTATTGACTGAGATGCAGGCGCAGAAGGCGGTAATGATGATACCGAAGAGGAAGACGGAGCCGCCGGTGATGGCAAGTTCCTGCCAGCCCAAAACGTTCATCAACTCAGGTTCGTGGAGCGACCATGCATAGAGACAACCGCCCAGGAAACCATCTGCCAGCAATGCAGAAACAACGCCCACAAGCATAGCCTTGCGGAGGAACGGGCGGCGGATAAAGCCCCAGGATGCACCTACCAGCTTCATCGTATGGATGGAGAAACGGCGGGCATAGATGCCCAGACGCACCGTATTGTTAATCAGCGAGAACGAGATGAAGGTGAGCAGGGCTGCTACAATCAGCAATCCGATACTGATCTTTGCCAACGAATTGTTCACCTGTTCTATCAGGTCGTGCTGATAAGTAACCTCGGTAACACGTGGGAATGCCTTCAGTTCCTTGGCAATCCACTTCAAAGAATCATTGTTCGCGTAATCTGCCTTCGTCGTAATCTCTATGGAAGGCTGGAAAGGGTTGACACCAGCAAACTCGCTCGGGTTGGTACCCAAATCGCGGGTAGCTTCTTTCAGTGCCTCTTCCTTGGTGATATAAGTCAGCGTATTGACATAAGGTCTTGCATTCAGGCGTTTACACATCTGCAATCCCTCCGGGTTAGTCATATCCTGTTCGAGCATCACCTGTACCACGAGATTCTCCTTCACATAGGAAGAGAGATTGCGTCCCATGAGGACAGAGAAGATAACTAATCCCAACAAAATGAGCACCATAGCGGTACTGATACACAAAGTAATGACCTGCAATCCACGATGATTGCTAGGCTTATATTGTTTCTTTCTCATTTTTAAAAATCTTTACTAACTTAAAACAAAAAGGGCACAATGACCCAAATTGTCTGCAAAGATACGCATAAACGAAGAGATAACAAAATAAAATTGCATTTATTTACATTTATTCAATTAATTAATCGAACCACAGGCAAAAGTTAAGTTCAATTGAAAAAGGAAAAGGGCCAACCTCACGGCCAGCCCTTCACATAATAAGTAAAATTCAAATAGGTATGACTTGAATTTACTAATTTACAAATACAATATTAGGGATGAAAAAATCCCAACATCTACACAATCTTTACATCTTAGTGATGACACCCTTCTCTGAACTCTCCAGGAACTGGATGATGTTCTGAATCTCCGGTCCATCTGGCACCTGATCCTTGATCTGGTTAATGGCATCGAAGATGGATGTCTGACCATGGAATACCAGTCGGTAGGCATTAGCAATATGCTTGCGAACCTTCTCGGTAAGCTCAGCTGCTTCCATGATGATGGTGTTAGGACCTGCATACTTTACAGGCTTTCCACCGGCAATGATATAAGGAGGAATATCCTTAGAGAAGGCAGTACCTGCCTGAATCATCGCCAAGTCGCCTACTCTAGTCTTGGCGTTCTCTACTACAGATGTTGAGTAGATGACACCGTTACCAATCACACAGTCGCCCGCAATCTTGGTACCATAACCGAATACGCAACCGTTGCCGATTACGGTATCGTGAGAGACATGGGCACCTTCCATCAGGAAGTTGTTGTTGCCCAGAACGGTCTTGCCGCCCTTATGGGTACCACGGTTGATAACCACGTTCTCACGGATGGTATTGTTATCGCCGATGACTACCTCACTCTCCTCACCTGTAAAGTGGAAGTCCTGTGGGAGCGCAGCGATAACGGCTGCCTGGAACACCTTATTATTATTACCCATGCGAGTACCGTTCATGATGCTCACGAATGGATAGATGGTACAGTTGTCGCCGATGACCACATCGTCCTCAATATAGGCGAATGGATATATCTTGCAGTTGTCTCCAATCTTAGCCTTTGGAGAAACCTCTGCCTTTGGACTTATTATACTAGCCATAACTATAAACTATTAATTATTAACTATAAACTACTTAGCTCCTCCACCCAATGCATAGTAGAGATTTACTACTGCCTGCATCTTGTAGAAGTCATCAGCTACCTTAGAAAGCTGTACGTTGAGGAGTGAAGACTGTGCCTGGATGATTTCAAGGTAAGAGCTGCCTGCAATACCCATCAATTCCTTGGTAGATTCTACATTCTTCTCGAGTACTTCTATTCGCTTCTGCTCTATCTTGCTCTTCTCATCAGAGTAGTTGTAGAGAACAAGCGCATTGCTCACCTCGCTACCAGCCTTCAGCACGGTATTCTGCCAGGTGTTGTAAGCCTGCTCATACTGCATCTTAGCCACCTTTAAACCGGCAATGATACGGCCGTTCTGGAAAATTGGCTGGGTAAGAGAACCTACAGCTGAGAGCAACCACTTACCTGGGTTCACGATGCCCATACCACCTGAATTGGTGAAGGCACCTGTACCGGAAATAGTGATAGATGGATAGAACTTGCTGCGGGCGGTCTCTACACCATAGAAGCACTGGGCAAGATTCATCTCGGCTGCGTGGACATCAGCACGGTTGTTGAGCAACTGGATGCCTACACCGGTTGAGAAATTAGAAGGAAGACTCTGGTTATCCAACTTGCCACGGGCGATGCTATGTGCCTGGTCGCCGATGAGCAGACTCAGAGAGTTCTCTGTCTCACGAATCTGGCGCAACAGATCGGTCTTCTGGGTCAACACAGAATAGTAGTTAGACTCAGCTGACTGGATGGCTGGTGTACGGTAACCCAATCTGAGATCGTGCATCTTCTGCATAGTCTCCCAAGTATCCTTGGTCAATCCTTCCATATTGTTAACCAACTCCACCTGCTTGTCGAGCATCAACAGAGTATAATACATGTTGGCGATGTTGGCGATGAGGTTGGTCTTGACAGATACCTGATAATCCTGCAACTGGAGCAGCGCCATCTGGGCACTGCGCTTCTGAGAGAGCAGGTTGCCGAAGAGGTCTACCATCCAGCTGGCTGTAACAGGCATCGTGTAAGTCTTGGTGGCAGCCTGACCATCCCAGGAAGCGATGGTTCCCTGAGGAGTGAAAGCCAGAGAAGGCACGAATGCCAACTTGGCACACTTCAGCTGCTCTTCTGCTATCTTCACGTTCAAAGCCGCATTGAGGAGGTTGACATTGTTGTTCAATCCCTTCTCAATGATTGACTGGAGCTGAGGATCGGTAAAGACACTGCGCCAAGGGATATTGGCGAAGGTAGTAGTATCCTTTACAGCCAATGTATCTGTATCAGAAGCTACATCGCGAACGATACCGCTGGTCTTCACATCCGGACGCTCATACTTTCCGTAGAGTGTCTTGCAGCTGCTCAGGGAGAGCGCTGCGAGACCCAATATGATGATATTTAAATTCTTTTTCATTGTTTCCTTTGAAGTTACATTGCGTTATTACTTCTTCTCGATACCCTTCATTTCGTGAGCGGCGTTGGCATACTGCTCCAATTCGGCAGCTACCTCCTCGTTCATCTCGTCCTCGAACTTCATTGGGGTCAACTTCTCCTGCAACCACTGGAAGACTGCAAAGAGAGCAGGAACCACGAAGATCTGACAGATAGTACCGATCAACATACCACCTACGGCGGCAGCACCCAAGGTCTGGTTACCATTCTTACCTACACCTGATGCGAACATCAGAGGCAACAGACCGATAACCATCGCCAGAGAGGTCATCAGGATAGGACGGAGACGGGCACCGGCACCCAGGATAGCTGAGTACTTGATAGCCATACCCGTACGACGACGCTCGAGGGCAAACTGTACGATAAGGATGGCGTTCTTAGCCAACAGACCAATCAACATAATAAACGAAATCTGCATGTAGATATCGTTAGAGTGACCGAAGAGGTTGGTGAAGATGAACGCACCTGCCAAACCGAATGGGATAGACAACACTACAGACAATGGCAAGATGTAACTCTCGTACTGGGCACTCAAGATGAGGTAAACGAATACAATACAGAGTGCGAAGATCAAACCTGTAGAGTTGCTTGATTCAGCCTCAGAACGGGTCAAACCAGAGTACTCATAACCATAACCCTCTGGCAATGTCTCCTTGGCAACCTCAGCAATCGCCTTCATACCGTCACCGGTAGAGTAACCGGTGTTAGGAGTTACAGATACATCCATAGAGGTAAACAGGTTGAAACGTGTGATGTTAGATGGACCATAAATCTTCTTCAAGTTCACGAACTCGCTTACAGGAGACATGGTGCCATCAGCACAACGTACATAAATTTTGCTCAGATCGTCTGGACGCATACGACTCTCAGGTCCAGCCTGAATCATGACACGGTAGAGCTTACCGTAGGCATTGAAGTTAGATGCGTAGAGACCACCAAGATAACCCTGCATGACAGACAATACTGTTGATGGAGAGATACCAGCCTGCTTGGTCTTGGCAACATCTACATCTACCATATACTGAGGATAGTTAGGGTTGTACTGAGTCTGAGCGGTCTGAATCTCAGGACGCTTGTTCAACTCAGCCAGGAACTTCTTCACATTATCAAAGAACTTATTCAAGTCACCACCGGTCTTATCCTGCATAGTCATGGTAATACCATTCTGCATAGAGAAACCGGAAATCATAGGTGGAGCAAAGGCAAGCACCTGTGCATCCTTGATCGTAGCAGTCTGCTTGTAGATCATACCCAATACAGAGGTATACTCCATAGGGTTGACAAACAGCGCCTCGATACCGCCACCGGTACAAGCCTCCTTGATACGGTGGAAGAATCCACCCGGACGCTCCTCGAATGGCTTCAGCTTCACGATGATGGTACCCTGGTTAGAACCGGCACCACCGATAAAGCTATAACCCATGATGGCGTTACGGGTTGCGATGGCTGGGTTGCTAGCCAGCATCTTATCTACCTGCTTAACGACCTCTGCTGTACGTTCCTGAGAAGTACCAGGAGCTGTAGAGATACAAGCGAAGATAGTACCGGTATCCTCATCAGGCACCAGACCCGTCTTGGTAGTACCCATCAGGGCAACCAGACCTACGATGCTGACAGCCACGAGGCTACCAGCGATGATGCCATGATTGATAACCCACTTGACACCACCTTTATATTTATTGGTAATCTTATCAAACTGATAGTTGAATCCAGCGTGGAATCGGTCGATGAAAGACATCTTCTTCTCGTGACCCTCCTCGTGTGGCTTCAGCAACACGGCACAGAGTGCAGGAGACAGCGTCAACGCATTGATAGCCGAAATAACGATAGATACAGCCATGGTTACACCGAACTCACGGTAGAAGTAACCGGAAGTACCACCGATGAACGATACAGGAACGAACACGGCAGACATCACCAATGTAATAGAGATGATGGCGCTGGAAATTTCGTTCATCGCATCGATAGCTGCAGTAAGGGCACTCTTGTAACCCTGGTCGAGCTTGGCGTGAACCGCCTCGACCACCACAATGGCATCATCGACCACAATCGCAATAGCCAGCAGCAGGGCTGACAGCGTAAGCAGGTTGATGGAGAATCCGAAGATCCAAAGGAAGAGGAACGTACCGACCAGAGCCACAGGCACGGCAATCATAGGAATCAGCGTAGAACGGAAGTCCTGCAAGAAGATATACACTACGATGAACACCAGTACCAGAGTGATGATCAAGGTGAAGATAACCTCCTCGATAGATGCGAACAAGAACTCAGTAACATCCATCAGGATGACATTCTTCAACCCAGGAGGATAACTCTTCTCCAGTTCATCAAGCGATTTCTTTACGTCGCTGGCAATCTGGGTAGCGTTGGAACCGGCAATCTGCTGAACCATACCCAGCACGGCAGGCTGACCATCATTGAGCAGGTTTACGTTATACTGCAAACCACCCAACTCAACCTTGGCTATTTCGCCCAAACGGAGCGTCTGACCGGAAGTATTACTCTTGATAAGGATGTTCTCATACTCCATTGGAGTCTTCAAACGACCCTTGTAGCGCAAGGTATATTCATACTGCATATCAGAGCTTTCACCAAAGCTACCAGGGGCAGCCTCGATATTCTGCTCTGCCAAAGCCTGAGAAACATCAGAAGGAACCAGTCCGAACTCCTTCATCTTCTCTGGCTTCAACCAGATACGCATAGAGTAGTTACGGGTAGAAGGGCTCTGCACATCACCCACACCACTGATACGTTTCAACTGAGGAATGACGTTGATCAGGGCGTAGTTGGTAACAAACTGGTCGTCGTAACGGCCATCGTCTGTAGTCAGAGCGAACATGATAACGTTAGAACTCTGACGCTTGGTTACAGTGACACCCACCTTGGTAACCTCGGCAGGCAACAGAGACTGCGCCTGAGACACACGGTTCTGTACGTTGACCGCAGCCATATCAGGGTCAGAACCCTGCTTGAAATAAACGGTGATCTGAGCAAAACCAGAGTTAGACGCAGAAGAGGTCATATAAGTCATGTTCTCCACACCGTTGATACTCTCCTCCAGCGGAGCAACGACAGAGTTCAACACCGTCTGGGCATCTGCACCCGTATAGGTAGCAGTTACCGTGATGGTAGGCGGCGCGATATTCGGATACTGCTCGATAGGCAGCGATACCAAGCCGATAATACCCAGCAAGACGAAGAAGATGGAAACCACCGTCGAAAGTACCGGGCGCTTTATAAAGTTTGTAAATGACATAATTTACTATTTTTCTTTATACCTTATTATATATTACTTCTTTCCGCCCATAGCAGTAGCGAAGGCATGAGCGTTATCCTGAGACTCAGCCAACTTGGCAGCCTCAGCAATCTTCTGATTGTAACGCTCCAGAGTGATAGGCTTGATCTGCTGGCCATCGGTCAACTTGGTAATACCCTTCAAAACAATACGATCGCCTACATGAAGACCTGCAGTTACGATATAGTTCTTGCCATCATCCTGTGGATTGACCTTGATCTCAGAATACTTCACCTTGTTATCCTTGGTTACGATGTAAACGAAGATCTTATCCTGAACCTGCGAGCAAGCCTCCTGAGGGATAACGATAGCGCTGTTATGATCGTTAGGAACAACGATAGAACCTGCACCACCACTCTTCAGCAACTTCTCTGGGTTAGCGAAGTGAGCGATGAGAGAGATAGAACCGGAAGTAGCATCGATGACACCACTCATCTTGACTACCTTACCTGGGTGATTATAGATAGAACCGTCTGCCAACTGCAACTTGACAGCTGGGAACGCTGCGATGGCTGCCTGAATGCTACCATTGGTCTTAGACATACTCAAGATCTGAGACTCAGAGAGTGAGAAGAATACCTCCATAGTGCTGATATTGGAAACGGTAGTAAGAGCCTGACCAGAAGCACTTACCAAAGCACCCACCTTGAAAGGAAGACTACCTACTACACCAGCAGAAGGACTGGTAACGGTACACCAAGCCAACTGCTCGCGGGCTGAAGCCAATGCTGCCTCTGCCTGAGCTACCTGAGCCTTAGCTGTTGCATAGCTGTTAGCTGCTGTAGAGAGTTCAAATTCACCGATAATCTTGCTATCATACAATTTTTTATTGTTCTGATAGGTCAACTTGGCTGTATTAGCCTGTGCCTTAGCTGTATTTACAGCGGCAGCTGCAGAACGGACAGCAGCCTGATAGGTCTCGCTATCAATAGAGAACAAAGCCTGACCTGCTGATACAGTCTGTCCCTCGTGTACAAAAACCTTAGTGATAAAACCAGAAACCTTAGGACGTACCTCTACATCCTGGATACCCTTGATGGTAGCAGGATAGGTAGTCTGCAATGCGGCGCTGGAAGTACCGATAGTAGCCACAGCGAACTCATCATCGCTGAAGTCAGGCAGACCGCCCTTCTTACTTCCACCACATGATGTCAACGCAGCAAGAACACAAACTGCTGCAACAAACAAAACGCTTTTAATTTTCATACCTATTTTTTATATTATAATTTATTATTTAATCTTTTATCTTCTCTTATTCAAAAGTTCTTTCCGTCCTCTAACGAAAACTTTTATGCGCCTTTAAGTTTTAAAAGCGCTGCAAAAGTACTAATAATAAATGAATAACGGCTCGCTAGGAGCCGTTATTTAACAAAAATTATTCTCTATTTTGAGTTTTCTGCATTTACCAATCCCATCTCCTGAGCCTTCTTCATCAGAAGTTCCATCAACGGTTCACGCTCATTAGCCACCTTATTATCCAATACAGCATCCTTGAGATACTGCTTCAGGGTGCCTACCTCGCGGCAAGGGGTAAGATGGAACATCTCCATAATCTCATTACCATCGATGCATGGCTGGAGAAGTCGCTTATAATCACGCTCCTGCAGATCAACCAGTTTCTCGCGCACCATCTTGAAATTATCCAGAAAACGCTGCTTGCGCACCTGGTTCTTGCTGGTAATATCAGCCTCGCAGAGCGTCATCAGGTCGTTGATGTCATCGCCGGCATCATTCAGCAGGCGGCGAACGGCACTGTCGGTAACCTCCTCATCAGCAATCACAATCGGACGCATGTGGAGTTCTACCAGCTTCTGCACATACTTCATCTTCGCATCCATCGGAAGTTTCATACGGCGGAAGATACCCGGAATCATCTTTGCACCTATTATATTATGACTGTGGAATGTCCAGCCGATATTGTTGTCCCAGCGCTTGCTCTTCGGTTTACCGATGTCGTGGAAGAGAGCAGCCCAGCGGAGCCAGAGGTTATCAGAGTGCTTGCACACATTCTCGAGCACCTCCATCGTATGGTCGTAATTATTCTTATGTGCCCTGCCGTTACGGGTTTCCACCTTGTCCATCGCAACCAGTTCTGGCAGAATGAGATCGAGCAGACCTGAATCTTTCAGGTAATAGAAACCGCTGCTTGGGTGCTTGGAGAGCATAATCTTGTTCATCTCGTCGCAGATTCGCTCAGCACTGATAATCTTCAGGCGCTCGGCATTGCGGGAGAGCGCATCATAGGTTTCCTCCTCTATCTGGAAATTGAGTTGGGTAGCGAAACGCACGCAACGCATCATACGCAGCGGGTCATCAGAAAAAGTGATATCCGGGTCGAGCGGAGTGGCAATAATGCCATCTTCCATATCGTAGACACCATCAAAAGGATCTACGAGTTCTCCAAAACGGTCTTTGTTCAGGCAGATAGCCATCGCATTGATGGTGAAGTCGCGGCGGTTCTGGTCATCCTCCAGCGTTCCATCTTCCACAATAGGCTTTCTGGAATCGCGCTGATAGCTCTCCTTACGGGCGCCGACAAACTCCACTTCTGTATCCTGATACTTCACTTGTGCTGTTCCGAAATTACGGAACACAGAGAGATGCGCCTTTCTTCCGAGCATCTTCTTCAAGGCAGAAGCTACCTCTATACCGCTACCAACCACAACGACATCAATATCATTGGAAGGTCGCTCCAGGAAGAGGTCACGCACATATCCACCTACTACATAACACTCCACAGACAGCCCATCTGCTGCCTCTGAAATCTTATGAAATATATCCTTATCCAGTATCTGTGCCAGTTCGGCATTGGTCAAATTTCTCATACTCTTTTTACTTTCGGGGTGCAAAGTTACTGCAAATCGAAGACAATACAAAATAAAAAAAGGTTTTTTTTGTTTTTATTGTTGAGATGCAGCGTAACTTATCAAAAGTTACAGCAATATAAGCGAAAAACAAAATAATTATTTGGCTATTTCATAATAAATGCGTAAATTTGCACCGAATTTCGAAATTATTATGGCAGATTTATTGAAAACAGAACAGCAGTTTAAGGATGTCATGAGTGAATGCAGGACATTATTTGAGAAGAAGCTTCATGATTATGGAGCCTCTTGGAGAATCTTGCGCCCTTCTTCTCTGACAGACCAGCTCTATATCAAGGCGAAGCGCATCCGCTCGCTCGAAATCAAGAAAGAATCTTTGGTTGGCGAAGGTATCCGTCCGGAGTTCATTGCCCTTATCAATTATGGTATCATAGGACTCATCCAGCTAGAAAAGCCTTTCGTGGATGAGGTGGATATGACACCCGAAGAGGCTATGAAACTATACGACCTCCATGCAAAGGAGGCACTGGAACTGATGCTCAGGAAGAACCATGACTATGATGAGGCATGGCGCTCGATGAGAGTCAGCAGTTATACAGACTTCATTCTGACCAAGATTCAGCGCGTAAAGGAAATTGAAGACATCGCAGGCGCTACCCTCGTTTCTGAAGGTATTGATGCCAACTATATGGACATCATCAACTATGCCGTCTTCGGTGCCATCAAAATGAGCGAGAAGTAAAAATATAAAATGATGAAGAATAAGGCAACTCACATATTAACAAAGATAGCGGTCAATATCGGGCGACTGCTGATGGCTATAACCTTCATTTTCTCAGGATTTGTGAAGGGAATTGACCCATTAGGCACGCAATACAAGATAACCGACTATCTGGAGGCGCTGCACATCGACTGGATGTTCCCTTCATGGAGCACCCTGGTGATGTCGGTATTACTAGCCACTGCAGAGTTTGCCATCGGTATCTTCCTCCTCTTCGCCATCCGACGGAGACTGATGAGCAAGATCACCCTTGCCGTGATGAGCGTGATGACGCTGATTACCCTGTGGATCGTTATCGCAGACCCAGTAAAGGATTGCGGATGCTTCGGTGATGCCGTAGTGCTCACCAATATGGAGACATTCATCAAGAACATCATCCTCCTGATATTCGCCGTCCTGCTTTGGAGAAAGCCGCTGGAGATGCAGAGACTCATCTCGAAACAGACCCAGTGGGTGGTGATCAACTACACCTTCCTCTTCTCCATCGTGATGAGTATCTGGAGTCTGTGGTATCTTCCGCAATTCGACTTCCGTCCTTATCATATAGGTGTCAACATTGCCAAGGGCATGGAGATTCCGAAGGGAGCCAAGCAACCCAAGTTTGATACCACCTTCATCCTGGAGAAGAACGGAGAGCGGAAGGAGTTTACGATAGACAACTATCCCGATTCCACCTGGACCTTCATCGACAGCAAGACGGTTCAGACCGAAGAAGGTTACGTACCTCCCATCCACGACTTCAGCATAGCTGATGCCAAGACGGGAGAAGACATTACCCAGGAAGTGATTCACGATAAAGGCTACACCTTCCTCCTAGTTTCGCCACATCTGGAATTTGCCGATGACAGCAACTTCGGCAATATCGATGAGATTTACGAATATGCCAACGACCATGGCTACCGTTTTCTCTGCCTCACAGCAAGTACGGAGAAAGCCATCAAGCACTGGCAGGACATAACAGGAGCGGAATATCCCTTCTATGTCACAGACGAGACTACGCTGAAGACGGTAATCCGCAGCAACCCAGGTCTTCTTCTACTGAAGAACGGAACCATCATCCAGAAATGGAGCCACAACGATTTGCCTGACATGGCAGAGATTGGTGACAAGCCACTGGAGAAGACCGAGATAGGCAAGATGCCGGAAGCAAGTGCCGCCAAGAAGATAGCCGGCATCATCTCCTGGTTCATCATTCCACTGGTACTCCTCACCATTGCCGACCGGCTCTGGGCTTGGGGCGCCTGGATCAGAAAGAAAGAGAATTCGAACAGAATATTATCAACTTTTAAAAAGAAAAGAAAAATGAGAAAGAAAATTGTAGCAGGTAACTGGAAAATGAACATGAACCTGCAGGACGGTGTTGCTCTCGCTAAGGAGATCAACGAGGCATTGGTAGCAGACAAACCAAACTGCGACGTAATCATCTGTACTCCATTCATCCACTTGGCTTCTGTAGCTCAGGTTTTGGATTCAAAGGTAGTAGGTCTCGGTGCTGAGAACTGCGCTGACAAGGCTAAGGGTGCTTTCACTGGTGAGGTTTCAGCTGAGATGGTAAAGAGCACAGGTGCTCAGTATGTTATCCTCGGTCACTCAGAGCGTCGTCAGTACTATGGCGAGACAGCTGAGATCTTGAAGGAGAAGGTAGAGTTGGCTTTGGCTAACGGTTTGAAGGTTATCTTCTGCTGCGGTGAGACTCTCGAGGAGCGTGAGGCTGAGAAGCAGAACGAGGTAGTAAAGGCTGAGTTGGAAGGTTCAGTATTCCACTTGAGCGCTGACGCTTGGAAGAACATCATCCTCGCTTACGAGCCAATCTGGGCTATCGGTACAGGTAAGACTGCTACTTCTGACCAGGCTGAAGAGATGTTGGCATACATCCGCTCTATCGTAGCAGAGAAGTATGGCAACGAGGCTGCTGAGGATACATCAATCCTCTACGGTGGTAGCTGCAAGGCTAGCAACGCTCCTGAGCTCTTCGCTAAGCCAAATATCGACGGTGGTTTGATCGGTGGTGCTTCTTTGAAGGCTGCTGACTTCAAGGGTATCATCGACGCTTGGAAGAAGTAATCTCATAAGGATATTACATTTCCCGAAGGGATGCCTTCTTCGTGAAGCGCATCCCTTCATTCTTCATTACACCTTATTATATATAGAGATCCAAGAATAAGGTGCTGTTTTAAAACAAGACGACAAACATAAAAGGAATAGTCATGAAACAATTCGTCACATTATTGATTATGATCCTCTGCTCAACATTCACAGCTAATGCGCAGAACTACCTGGACCATCTCAAAAAGAAGGAACCGGGAAAGGGTGTTGTAACCGTGAACCAAAGTAAAGCGATTGATGAACTGGTAAACGGCAAACAAGTGATTCCACAAGACGACAAGACTAAGACTACCCCACAGAAAAAAGAAAAAGAGCCTGAAGCTCAGCACAAACAGGGGCCTGATTCCCTGAAGAAGACTGAGCCACAGCATCATGAGGCAAACCGAGAGAATGCCCACGTGAACAATGCCCAAAAGGCAGAGAACAAAAAAGAAGAAACAGAGACACCTGTAGTGGATATGCGCAAGAAAGTGATGCGCAAGAGCTATAAGGTTACAGGATATAGAGTACAGGCTTTCGCTGGCGGCAATTCGCGTAACGACCGCCTGAAAGCAGAACAGACTGGCAATCAGCTGAAAGTTCATTTTCCTGAGCAGCCGGTTTATGTTCATTTCTACTCTCCAAGATGGATTTGCCGAATGGGCAACTTCCGCAGTTTAGCTGAAGCCCAGAAGATGCTTGCCAAGGTTCGTTCCCTGGGATACAGACAGGCATGCCTTGTAAAGGGACAGATTACGGTACAGTACTAGTTAATAGTTTATAGTTGATAGTTAACAGTTTACAGCATTGATGCCGTAGGCCTAACTATAAACTATTAATTGTAAATTATTAACTATTAATTAAGAATTATAAATTAAATAAGATGAATCCAGAAACAGAATTTCGCGAGGGATTGGACGAACTCGCAGAACACTATACAGAAGTATTAAAGCTCTTGGGAGAAGACCCTGAACGTGAAGGACTTGTAAAAACACCGATGCGAGTAGCCAAGGCTATGCAGATACTGACTCGTGGCTATACACAGGATGCACACAAGGTATTGACCGATGCCCTCTTCGAAGAGAAATACAACCAGATGGTCATCGTGAAAGATATTGATTTCTTCTCGATGTGCGAGCACCACATGCTTCCTTTCTATGGCAAGGTGCATGTTGCCTATATCCCGAACGGCAAGATTACCGGTCTGAGCAAGATAGCCCGTGTGGTAGATATCTACAGCCATCGTCTCCAGGTACAGGAGCGTCTTACCCAGCAGATTAAAGACTGCATTCAGGAAACATTGAATCCGCAGGGCGTGATGGTAGTGATAGAAGCCAAGCACATGTGCATGCAGATGCGAGGTGTAGAGAAACAGAATTCCATAACCACCACCAGCGACTACAGCGGAGTCTTCAATTCACTGAACACCCGCCAGGAGTTTATGAGTCTGCTGAGAGGAGAAACGAAGAGAATCTAATTTTTTAATGTTGAATGTTGAATGTTGAATGTTGAATGTTGAATTAGGCATACGCCATATCAACTCATCATTCATCATTCAACATTCAACATTCAACATTCAACACTACTCCCCATTCAACACTCCTCCCCCATTCAACATTCAACATTATTACAAAAAATGAAGTTTATATCCTGGAATGTAAATGGCCTGCGCGCTTGCGTAGGCAAGGACTTCGAGAACCAGTTTAAGGAACTCGATGCCGACTTCTTCTGCCTGCAGGAAACAAAGATGCAGGAGGGACAGCTCGACCTTCAGTTTGAGGGCTACGAGAGTTATTGGAACTACGCTGAGAAAAAAGGATACTCTGGTACAGCCATTTATACCAAGCACAAGCCATTAAACGTAAGTTATGGCATGGGCGTAGAGGAACATGATCATGAAGGCAGAATCATCACGCTGGAATATGACCAGTTCTATCTCGTTACCTGCTACACCCCAAATTCGCAGACAGAGCTCAAGCGTCTGGATTATCGCATGACTTGGGAAGACGATTTCCGCAAGTTTCTGAAATCTCTTGACGCCAAGAAACCAGTCGTCATCTGCGGCGATCTGAATGTAGCACACGAAGAGATAGATATCAAGAATCCGAAGACCAACCGTCGAAATGCCGGTTTCACCGATGAGGAGCGCGAAAAGATGACCGTTCTTCTGAATGATGGCTTTACCGACAGTTTCCGTTATCTCCACCCTGATGAGGTAACCTATTCGTGGTGGTCATACCGGTTCAAGGCGCGCGAAAAGAATGCCGGTTGGCGTATAGACTACTTCCTAGTATCCGACCGTATCAAGGAACAGATTACAGAAGCTAAAATCCATACTGAAATCATGGGCAGCGACCATTGTCCGGTAGAAGTAGATTTAGCATTCTAATCCAACATTAATAAGAATAATCAGAAGAGGGTGAATCATAAGTTTATGATTCACCCTCTTCTTGTTGTTGGTAAATATAGGTCATAAAAAAAGGGGATGCACCTTCCTCACGGAAGCCATCCCCATATTGGTCATATCAACATAAAATTTTAATTTATATAAGAGAGATTTTCTTCTAATTCAATGAAGTAACAAAACTATAGTTGCTTATTTCTGATTACATGAACTGCTTCAACTCAGAGAGATTTCTCTTCTCAGAAGAACCGTCCTTGTAAGTTACCATGAAGTAATCGTGAACAGACTTGCCATTCTTGAACTGAACGACAGCTACACCGCCTTCACGGAGCTGGAGTGTGAAGTAGCCTTCGCGCTTACCATTGACATAGTTGCCATGCCACTTCTCCTTACCATTCTTATAATAGGTAGTAACCTCACCATTAAAGATAGTATTGCGATCGTTGCCGAGGTCGATAAAGCTATAACCACCTTCAGCACGGAGATTACCGTTCATATAGAAGTCCTGAAAAACGTCCTTCTTGTTAAGGCCTGAACCAGTAGTCATCAGCAGTCTGTAATAACTAGCCTGATCTGCACTGGTTACATTGCTCATATTTTCTGCATAGAAAATAGTGTCAGCTACAACTGTTGCATTCTCTACGTGCTTACGACCGAAAGCTGCTATGGTCATCAAAGCCATCAATGAGAATAATATCATTCGTTTCATATCGTTTATTTTTAGGATGTTATTGTAATTGTCTTTGTTTCTTTTTCTGGTGCAAAGATACAACGATTTCCGAAAAATTCATAATTCCTTAACGCTATTTTATCTTATTTTTTGAGCAAGTAATACTTTTTGATTTTGAACGCGCACAAGCTTACAATTTGCAATTTCATAGCCTAAAATTTAGCATATTGCACGAAGACATACCTTACAAAACGCTGTTTTCATGGTATCAAGTTTACAAAATGTTACTGAATTGACATACATCAAGAAGATGAAAGCACAAGTTTTTTGGCATTTTGAGAAACTTTTTCAGGATATTTCTCGCCTATCTTCTTTTATTTTTGTATTTTTGCACGAAAATATATAATATAAGGTACGCGCATGAGAAAAATTCTTTATTTCATGATCGCCCTCACCGTCCTCAGCTTTGCATCATGCAAGGATACCGAAGGCTCTATCGGCGACCCTATCATATCCCACGGACAAGACCGTGACACAGATATCATTACAGGCGATGATTATGTCTATCATCTGCCTGTCATCTTCCATGTCTTCTACAGTAACACCACGCAATACATCGAATATACCCGCCTCAAGGAGATTCTCTCCAATGTGAACGAACTTTACCAGGGCGATATATACAACTATCAGATGGATACCATCCCGAGCGAGAACCTGCATATCCAGTTCGAACTGGCTGAGAAGAATGAGAGCGGCAAGAGACTCAGTACACCAGGTGTGGAATATATCAAGGTTCCAGAATCGGAGTTCGACTGCGAGAGCTTCATGAAGGACAAAAAGAATGCTAAGTACTGCTGGGACCAGAACAACTACATCAATGTGATGGTATATGCCTTCAAGAAGACCGATGAAAACAGCACCACGCTGGGCATCAGTCATCTGCCTTATCAGGTAGGCGGCTATCCGCAGATAGATGGTTTGGGCGATGGCAAGAATTATCCGCTGAGTAAGCTAGGGAAACCTTATTGCGTTTCGCTTAACTCAATCTATGTGGGAAGGGAGTATGAAGGGACCCGGTATACTACAGATAAGAATCATAAAGGATATACCTACAATACAGCCGACCCGAATGCTACGCTGGCCCACGAACTGGGTCATTATCTGGGTCTCTTCCACTGCTTCTCGGAAAAGACTACAAAAGAAAGTTCAGAGGCTGCCGATGATGATGACGACTCAGACCATTGCGATGATACACCGAGCTACAACCGAATAGCATACGGCAAATGGCTGACAGAATATGTCAGTAAAGCACAAGCCATCAAGAAGGATACCACGCTCAGCATGCGAGAGCTTGCCAAACGCACCAACAGCAAGAATGAGGAATGGCAGTCAGACAATCTGATGGACTACAGCATCTGTTACAGCATGCGATTCACCCCAGAACAGGCAAACCGCATCCGTCAGGTTCTGTATTACTCGCCCCTGATACCGGGTCCGAAGAAGGTTCGTCCGAGAACCCGTGCATGGGATGAGATGCCGGAAACAGAAGATGACCTCCCAATCCGATATGCCAAGGAAAAGGCTGTCAGCATCAAGGACATCCGGATACTGAAGGCTGAGAAATAGCAAAATCAGAAAAAAGAGTATTAAAAGAAAAAAAACAGAAACAAGAAGAAAATGAAATATACAATCAAGGCTCCACGCCAACTCAATGCAAGTATCAACTTGCCAGCTTCCAAGAGTATCAGCAACCGTGCATTGGTAATCAATGCCATGGCGGGATGCAAGTTGCAGCCCCGCAACCTGAGCGATTGCGATGATACAGAAGTCATCATTGCGGCACTGCGCGATATGCCTGATGTCATCAACATCAAGGCTGCCGGTACTGCCATGCGCTTTATGACCGCCTATCTTTCTGCTACACCGGGCGAGCATACCATTACAGGTACAGAGCGCATGCAGAACCGCCCTATTGCTATCCTGGTAGATGCTCTGCGCTACCTCGGAGCTGATATACAGTATGAAAAGAAAGAGGGCTATCCTCCACTCCACATCGTTGGTAAGCCATTGGAAGGCGGACATCTCGAAGTGGTGGGAAACATCAGTTCGCAGTATATCTCGGCACTGCTGATGATTGGTCCTATCCTGAAAAACGGTCTGGAACTGAAACTGACGGGCGAGATAGCATCACGTCCTTACATCGACCTCACACTGTGGACGATGCAGAACTTTGGAGCCAGCGCAGAATGGACCGATGTGGATACCATCACCGTAAAGCCACAACCTTACAGCTGCGTAGCCGACTACACCATCGAGAATGACTGGAGCGCTTCTTCTTACTGGTATGAAATGATGGCACTGAACGGAAACCCTGATTCTGAGGTAAGACTCGAAGGTCTGTTCGACAGTTCCAAACAGGGCGATTCTGTCGTGAAATACATCTTCAGTCTGCTGGGCGTGAAATCGGAATTTGAGAACCGTGATGTTCTTTCTCCTGTCAAGTTGAAAGTCCAGCGCTGTCTCTTGCCTCGTTTCGACTACGATTTCAGCGGTTCTCCAGACCTAGCACAGACCATCGTTGTAGCCTGCTGTGCCCTGGGCGTAAAGTTTAAGTTCACCGGCCTTGCCAGTCTCAAGATCAAGGAGACCGACCGCATCGAGGCTTTGAAGAAGGAGCTGAAGAAGGTGGGTTACGTGATTTATGACGAGAACGATAACACGCTGATTTGGGATGGCGAGACCTGCGAGCCTAGTTTCGAGCCTATCGACACCTACGAGGATCATCGCATGGCACTTGCCTTCGCCCCTCTTGCCTTCAAGTTCCCTCAGATTGAAATCAACAATCCTGAGGTAGTGAGCAAATCCTATCCTCATTATTGGGAAGACCTGAAGAAAGTTGGGTTTGAGATAGTTGAAAGTTAATAGTTGATAGTTAACAGTTTATGCTATATTTAGTTTTGGCCCTGGTGGTCCTAGGCTTGATAAGCGCCATTTTCGGCATCATTTCTCATCGCAAGGGAGAGGATGAAGAACCGCTGCAGGAAGGAGTATCGTGCAATACCTGCAACGGAGAGAACTCCAAATGCGAACAGGAATGCATGATGGAAGCCGCCACCAAGGAAATAGAATACTACGATGACGAGGAACTCGACCGGTTTGCAGGAAGAGCTGCCGACGACTATACCGATGATGAGGTAGAGGAATTCTCGGAAGTGCTCTATACGATGCAACCGGAAGAGGTGGCGGGATGGAACCGAAGTCTGATACTGAGAGGCATCAACCTGCCTAACCAGATAAAGGACGAAGTCATCAGTTTTTTAAGTTAAACATGCAATGCGCAAAGTTCAAAGTTTTAAGTTCAAAGTAAAGACATGGATATACTGCAATATACATTTTTTCAGAACGCACTGATTGGCGCCCTACTGGCAAGCATTCTGTGCGGCTTTGTAGGCACCTACATCGTCACCCGCCGGCTGGTTTTCATCAGCGGTGGCATTACGCATGCCTCTTTTGGCGGCATCGGTATCGGCGTATTTGCAGGCATCAACCCCATACTCTCTGCCATGGTATTCGCCATCTTGAGTGCCTTCGGCGTGCAATGGGTATCACGGAAGAAAGATGTGCGCAAAGACTCTGCCATCGCCATGTTCTGGACCCTTGGCATGAGCGTGGGCATCATCTGCTGCTTCCTTACTCCGGGATTCATGCCCGACCTGCCCTCTTTCCTCTTCGGAAGTATACTTGCCATCGACAGCACAGACCTCTGGCTTCTGGCAGGTCTTACCCTGTTTGTAGCAATACTGTTCACCTTTCTGCTGCGTCCTATCCAGACCATCGCATTCGACAGCACCTTTGCCAAATCGCAACATCTGCCGGTTGCAGCGATAGAATATATGATGATGACGCTCATCGCCATGACCATCGTGGCAACCATCAAGATGGTGGGCATCGTACTTGCCATCAGTCTGCTCACCATACCACAGATGACTGCCAACCTCTTCACCTACAGCTACAAGCGCATGATAGGAGCCAGCATCGTGATAGGCTGCATCGACTGCATCGTAGGCCTCTATGCCAGTTATCTACTCAATGTGCCATCAGGTGCAACCATCATCTTCGTCAGCATCATCCTGTTTGCAGCAGCAAAGATACTGGCAGCCAGAAAGCACTAAGGCTTTCACACGCCCTGAAAGAAAAATTTTAAATAAAGAAGAAACTTATGTTGAAGCATTTCCCATTCAGAAACTTCTTGCCAGCTATGGTTATCCTTGCCTTCGCAATGACCATAGCAGGATGCTCTACGCAGAAGAATACGGCGAAGAGCAGATGGTGGCATGCCTTCAACGCCCGATACAACACCTATTATAATGGTACCGTAGCCTATATAGAAGGCTCGCTCGAAAAGGAAAATGGGAATAAGGACAATTACTCTGAAATGATTCCTTATTATACGGTTGGCAACAAGAACAGCCGCGAACTGGGCAAGTCGAACTACGACCGCGCCATCGAGAAATGCGAGAAAGCCATTCACCAGCATAGCATCAAGCGCCGCCCGGTATGGGACAAGAAACGCCGCAAGACAGCCAAAGACCTGGAATGGCTGCATCGCCGTGAATATAATCCGTTTCTCTGGAAGGCATGGATGCTGATGGGCCGTTCCCAGTTTTTTGAAGGCGATTTCCAGTCGGCAGCAGCCACATTCGCCTATATGAGCCGTCTCTACGCTACCCAACCCGGCATTTACGGCAAGGCACGTGCCTGGCTCGCCAAGAGTTATCTCGAATCGGGATGGATATACGATGCCGAAGATGTAATCCGTAATATCGAGCGCGATTCCATCCACTGGCGTGCCCAGAAGGAATGGGACAAGACCTATGCCCTCTACTATCTGAAGACCGGACGCTATCAGGAAGCCGTTCCGTATCTCCGCAAAGCCATCGGCTATGAGATGCGACGCAAGCAGAAAGCCCGCCACTGGTATCTGATGGGACAGGTAGAAGCACAACAGGGACATGCCCAGAATGCCTACCGTGCCTTCAAGCATGTCATCCGTCTCAATCCGCCTTACGAACTGGAGTTCAATGCCCGCATCTCCATGACCGAGGTACTGGCAACCAACAACTCCCGGAAGATGGTATCCAAATTGAAGCGAATGGCAGCGAGCGACAAGAATCAGGAATATCTCGACCAGGTTTATTATGCCATCGGCAACATACATCTCAATCAGGGCGATACCCTTCAGGCTATTGCTGCATACGAAAAAGGTGCTGCGAAATCAAGCCGAAACGGAGTAGAGAAAGGTGTATTGCTGCTGCATCTGGGCAATGTATACTGGCAATGCCACCGTTATGGCGATGCCAAGCGATGCTATGATGCAGCCATCGGACTCCTAGACCAGGACCGCAAAGACTACAAACAGCTCTCCGACCGTTCGAAGGTACTTGATGAACTGGTACCTTATACCGACGCCATCCATCTGCAGGACTCCCTGCAATCACTCGCCCACATGAGCGAAACAGAACGGAACGTCGCCATTGACAAGGTGATAGATGCCCTGAAAAAACAGGAAAAGGAAGAAAAGAGAAGACTTGCCGACCAGGAACTGGCAGAACAGCAGGGCAACTCTGACTTCGGAAGAAGCAACGGCAATAATAACAGCAGAAATAACAGGAATCAGAGAAACAGCAATGCCTCTTCCGGCTTCGGAAACGGAGCCATGGGCAACGGCGGTTTCGGCAACACCAATACCTGGTATTTCTACTCCCAATCTGCCGTAGCCCAAGGCAAACTGCAGTTTGAGCGTCTCTGGGGTAAAAGAAAGAACATAGACAACTGGCAGCGGAGCAACCAGACCGTAGTAGCCGATGCCAAAGGTGTAGAAGAAATGACTGATGAACAGCGCGATTCACTCCTCAACGAGGCACAGAAGAAAGACCTTGAGAAGGAGAAAGAGAAGAATCTGAGTGCAGAAGAAGATCCGCATCAGCGTGCCTACTATCTCGCTCAGATTCCGCTCACCGAAGAGAAGATGGCAGAAAGCAATCAGATTCTGGACGACGGACTGCTGCATGCCGGCATCATTCTGAAAGACAAACTCAATGATCTGGACGAAAGCGAACGCATGCTGCAGCGACTGGTGAAGAAGAACGCAGCATACGAACATCTCGATGATGCCTACTATCACCTCTACCTGCTCTACAACATCAGGAAACAGCCAGCCATCGCCAGCCGCTATCTCGACCTGTTGAAAGCGAATTATCCGGAGAGCCAATGGACCGCCCTGCTCACCTCTCCTTATTATGAGGAAGATGCGAAGATGGGCATTCATCTCGAAGATTCGCTCTATGCTGCCACCTACGACGCCTTCAAGGCTAACCTATATAATAAGGTGGTACACAACAGAGCTATCTCTGACAAGCGCTATCCTGAAGGAGCCAACCGCGACAAGTTCCTCTTTATCGGCGGACTCACCCAGCTCCACGAGGGTAATATCCAGGCCTGTCTCGATGATATGCAGCAGGTGGTAGAGAAATATCCGAACAGTCGACTCAGCGAAATGGCGGGAATGATTCTCAACGGAGTGAAAGCCGGCAGACAGCTCAAGGGCGGCACATTCGACCTGAGCAATGTATGGTCGCGCCGCAACGCCGTACTCAATGATGATGTCAAATCCAAAGCAAAGGTATTCAGCATTGAGCGCAACGAGCCGTTCGTCTTCATGCTCGCCTACGTTCCTGATTCTGTAAACGAGAACCAGTTGCTCTTCGAGATGGCGAAATATAATTTCACCTCCTATCTCGTTCGCAATTTCGACCTCGTCATTGACGAGCAGAATGGTCTGCACCGCATGCAGGTAAAGGGCTTCCGCAATTACGACGAAGCACGCCAGTATGCCAACGACATCTACCAGCATCAGGCCATCACCCAGCTCCTCTCAAAGGGAGCCCGAGGCATCGTTATCAGCGAACCAAACCTTCTGCTGCTGGGCACCAGTCTGAGCTACGATGACTATACCCTCTTCTATACCCAGCATCTGGCACCGCTGAAAATCAGCAAGGCCCCACTGCTTGAAGAACCGGAGGAAATCATCCAGCAGGAAAAGACGGATGATACAGAAGAAAATGAAGAAGAAACCGGAACTGCCGAAAGCGGAACAACAGGTGAAATAGAAACCGGAACTACCGGAACATTCGATAATGGTACAACCGGAACTTTCAGTAACGGAACTACCGGAACTCTCAGCAACGGAACTACCGGAACCCAGGGAACCGATGCGGATATAAAGGAAGAAAAAGCGCCAAAGACAACTTTCGACAACGACGACAGTCTGGATTTGGACAGCGAAGAATATGATTTAGATGGATTTTAGTGAATAGTTATCATGTTTAAAAAGACAGAAACAGAACTTATCCTTCAACTCAAAAAAGGATCTATGAAGGCATTCGATGAAATCTACGCGCTATATGCCCGCAGACTCTTTGCCTTTTGCCTGAAATATACCAAGTCGAAGGAGAATGCCGAAGAGATCATGGAAGATACCTTCGTGTGGCTCTGGAAAAACCGAAGCACGCTAGAAGAGGCAGACAGCGTAAAGCCGCTGCTCTTCCTCAGAGCCAAGCATTACCTCATCAACGCCTACAGGAAGGTCATCAATTCGCCCGTATACGAAGACTACATGGACTATCTTGACCATCACAACAGCACCACTGCAGACAGTCAGTTGGAGTATGATGATTTCGTCAGACAGCTCAACCAGATGCTTGCCAAGCTGCCCAAGACGCAGCAGGAAATCATCCGACTCTCCAAGTTGGAGATGCTCAACAATCAGGAGATTGCCGAGAAACTCAACTATAGTGAACAGACCGTTAAGAACCAGTTGTCGATGGGTTTGAAACAGCTCCGACAGCTTATCAGCAACCGCACCAACCTGATGTGGCTCTTGTTTTTAGTATAATTTAACGGTACATTCTCTACCGAACCGTGTATAATCTAAAAAAGATTGTTTTATGTTAGACGACATCAAGAATAGTACAGACTTAGCTAATCTGAAGGAACGGATCAACAACTGTTCTGATGAAGAATTAGCAGCAGCCATGGAAGAGGAATGGCTGCACGGCATCATCCCGGATAGCGGTATTTCTGACGAAGATTTGGCACGTATCAAGACCGAAATTCATGAACAGATAGGAACCCGTAAGCAATTCACCCTGAAGCGCGTCCTCAAGTGGACCCAGATAGCGGCAGCTATTGCCCTGCCTATCTGCATGGTGATTATGGGAATGATGTATAAGGAAAACAAGCAATATGCCGCGATTCCGCTGACAGAAATCACTACCCAGGAAGGCGAACAGGTGAGCATCACCCTGCCCGACAAGAGTGTGGTAGCGCTCAATTCGCTCTCCAGCATCAAGTATGCACCACAGGATTTCTGCAAGGACAATCGTGAGATTGAATTTGAAGGCGAAGCTCACTACAAGGTAGCCAAAGACGCCAGACATCCGTTCATCATCCACATGCAGGGAATGGAAATCAAGGTATTGGGCACTGAGTTTAACGTCATCAACCGAAAGAAAGAACAGACAGCAGAAGTTGCGCTACTCAACGGTAGCGTGATGCTCACTTCCCTTGCCAACGGCAGCACCTATACGATGAAGCCAAACGAAATCGTAGTGGTGAACAAACTGACAGGAAGGATGGATGTACGCGAAGTATCGCATATCGAGGATGCCTGTGCATGGCAGAAGAAGCAGCTGGTATTCCGCGATGCATCGCTGGGCAAAGTCATCAGAAGTCTGGAGAAGAATTACGGGGTTGAGATTGCTGTGAAAATGGATACCATCGAACCTTTCACAGGAACCTTGCCGAACAACAACCTTACCGAGGCGCTGCAGATTGTCTCTGAAGCCTATCAGGTAAAGTTCAGCAAGACACCAGCCGGAAAGTATGTTTTGAGATAATATACACCACACGCTTTCCAAGCGTATGGAATTTGCTTGTTACAGTTCAATCATTTAGGGTAAAAAATAAGCCTTTGAGCTATCATTTCCGATACGCTCAAAGGCTTTTTTATTTAGGTCTTAAGATGTGCCAAACCCCTTTGGCATGACGTTTAACACATGAGATTATCGTTTATTTTCCATAATCATTGTACATCATGATCAGGCAAGCGGCACTCCAGCTGAAGTGAGAAGCCTGCATAGGCTTGCCGGTATGCGTGTCATAATTCTCATAAATTGGGGTACCTGCCGAAATACCCTGCAAGTTGCGGAACACCTGGTCGGTATAGGCATCTGCCTTCTTCTTCTCACCATAATTGCGATAGCCCTTAATGCCATAATAGGTCTGGTCGAGCCAGATAGGACCGCGCCAGTAACCCTGCGGATTGTACTTCGGATTATCGGCAGCTATCGTCGGGAATGGGATGAAGGTAGAGAACTTCTTCTTATTGTCGAGCAACTTTCTTGCCTTGGCAAACTGCTTAGGCGTTGCTATGTTCGCCCAGAAAGGAATATAGCCCTCACAACCTGCTTCACGTACAAAACTTCTGTCGCCATCCAAACGGCGGTCGTAGAAGAAGCCATCTTTCTGGTCAAAGAAATAATCGGCAACCAGTCCACGATAGTCAGGCAAGTCGAAAGGCTCGCCCAGCAATCCGGCAAACTTCTTGAGCAAGGTATACTCCAGCGAGAGATAAGCATTCAGGTCAACACTCTCCTGGTCTGTACTCCATGCATCCTTGCCGTTCTGCAACATCTTGGTGCCGTCGAAACGGATGGCATTATCCATACCGCTCTCCCAGGCAGCTGCCTCCAGGGTTCCATCCACCGAACCGAACTCACAGATATGGTTCTTGTCATGATCCCTCTTCTCATACCACCACTTATGATATTTCAGAAGCTTCGGATACATCTCCTTTACGAAAGCCAGATCCTGGGTATGCTCGTAAATCTCGTTCACCGCCCAGGCTGCCAGAGGAGGCTTACTGTCGCGGTAGTTGTTCTCTGAAGCATCCGGATAGATGCAGTCGATAATCATGCCGTCTGGCTGCTGGTAGTCGAACATCACGCGGATGTTATCCTTCGCCAACTCTGGGAAGAAGGAAGCCATACCGGCAGAGAAACGCCAGCAATCCCATGCCCAGCAACCTACGAAATAGCCAACAGCATGACTAGGCACGATACCGTCATGATACAGGGCACCTCGCTTGGCACGCCAGTTGGAAAGCAGGGTGACGATGGATTTCGCAGCCACCCGGTTGTATTCTGCTGGCATATCATCACGTATCACCTTCTTCAGATAACCGTTCCAGCGCTTCTCGTTTTCATCGAGTGCAACCTTCGGATTGGCAAGCAGACTGGCTGTATGCACATGCTGAACCGAAGCCTCGGTATCCTGCTCTACTAGCGAAATGGCGATGGTGAGCTGCTCTACACCTCTTGGCACAGTAGCCAGATAGTTGTGGTCGGTATCAGTCACCTTAACCTCCTGAGGGAAGTCGATGATGACGCGTTCACCGTAGAAGTCTCCGATGGTAACACGGTTCTTGTAACGTGATACATTGGCACGGGTACTGATGCTGTCGGCAGTAAACGTGAACGGAACCTTGGACGGATTGGTAACTGTAAGCAACGCCGTACGGGCATCTACAAACTGCAGACTCTCATAGAAATCGGCACCATCCTTCTTCAGACTCATCCTGATTTCACCCGGATAATAGCTCTGTTCCTGCACGGTACCATCAATGAGAGATACCAGCGAACGGGCATACCAGTTGCGGTAATAGATACTGAAAGGTCCGCAGAAGCCTGCGGTAGGTTTCTCCTTCTCTGAGAGGGTGAACCCCATCCATGAACCCATATCCGTGAAGCATCCGTTCTGACGGCGGGGAGCACCCGGAGTCAGCTGGATGTCAAGAATATCCTTATACTCCTGACGGGTGGTCTGTGCCATGCCGTCCATAGACAGCATGGCAAGCCCCATAGTCAGTATAGCTATAGACTTAGTCTTCATATCGTTTATTTTAAGTTCTTAATAGTAAAGCTATAGCTCCACTCCTTTGGTGTGATGGTATATTCCGGATGCACCATAGCGCCCCAGGTATTATCGCCACCAACACCCATCTGCAAATGGTCGATGTTCACCCATACCATGTCCTTCTTGTCTACACAGCCGCCATGACGGTGCTCGATGGTAGAAGGAACATAGAGGAGATCATCCTGAGGGAAGTTCCAGGCACTTACGCTCAATGGCTCAGCACCTTCCACCTTGATACCGGCTCCAGCCTTCGATGCGAGGGTGAACCAGCGTACATCACACTTGTTGGCAGTTTCCTGTGCTCTTACGTATGGATGATACTGCTCCCATACGCTGGCAGAATACTTACCGATGAGGTAACCACTCTTACGGTCGGCATAGTTCTCCTGCGGACCTCTACCCAACCAGGTCATCTGGTCGTAGTCGCCCTTCAGAATCATGCGCATACCGAGACGAGGCATCTCCGGCAGCGCCTTGTTGCCAGGCATGAAGTGCATGTTCACCTCTACATTTCCATTGGCAAGCATCTGATAGGTAATCTGCATCTGAGATTCCTGCTCAGGCATATCGAAGTCTGCGATGACGGTAGCCTTCTGGTTGTCTGTCTGGGTCTTGATGCCCTTCAGTACCATTTTCTTTCCAGCCTCACGCCAGGTAGCACAGCGCTCCTGAGTACCGTTAGCCACATCGTTGTCGGTGATACCGCGCCAGAAGTTTGGCTGCAAGCCTGCCAGCAGCATTTCCTTACCGTCATATTTCAGTGAGGTCATCTCGCCGGTCTTCTTAGAGAAGCTGATGCTGAAATCCTTGGTCTTTCCCTGGATGGTGATAGCCTCTGCTGTCTCGGTCTTCTCTATCTGTCCACTTACCTGTTCCTGAGCCTTTTCCAGTCTTACAGGCAGCTGCATCTGCCCGATGGCTACCTCGTGACCTGCAGGAACAGCTCCGGTAGCCTGCTTGCTGAAGGCGCGCAGGGTGAGGAAGTATTCCTTGTTGTCGGCAGCAGGAAGAGTGCCCATCGGAATCTCCATCTCCTTCGTCTGATGAGGCAGGAGGGTTGGGAAGTTCATCTTGCCGCTTCTGATGGTTTCGCCGTTGGCCTCTACTGCCCAGAAGAGTTGATAATTGTCAAGCGTGGTATAGTCGAACCGGTTGGTTACCTTGATGCGGTTCTGCATGAAGGCTACTGGCTCGAAGGCAATGTTCTGGTAAACCTTCTTCACCTCCCAGATATGTGGATGCAGAGAGCGGTCGGCTGCTACAAGTCCGTTGGCACAGAAGTTGGAATCGTTTACTACGCCTACGAATCCCATATCGCCACCATAAGCCCAGTATTTGTGCCCCTTGTCATCGGTCTTGGCGATGGTCTGGTCTACCCAGTCCCAGATGAAACCACCCTGCAACTGGTCGTATTTGTAAATCAGATCCCAGTAATCCTTGAGGTTACCCTCGCTGTTACCCATGGCATGGGCGTATTCGCAGAGAATCAGCGGACGCTCATCACGCTGATTGACATGGCGGCGCAAAGACCAGATGCGGGCATACATCGGACAGTAGATATCCGACTTGGCGTAGTAACCGCCGCCCTCATACTGTACCGGACGGGTTGGATCCATCGCCTTGCTCATATCATAGAGTTTCTCGAAACTCTTGCCATATCCGCTCTCGTTACCCATAGACCAGATGATGATGGCGGTATGGTTGCGGTCGCGCTTGATCATGCGGCACATGCGGTCGTGGAAAGCAGGATACCAGTCTTCTCTGTCTGCCAGCTGCTTATATTCTGTATCCAGAATACCATGACACTCGATGTTCGCCTCGCCTACCATGTAGAGACCATACTTATCGCAGAGCTGATACCACTCCGAATAGTTTGGATAGTGAGAGGTACGCACGGCATTGATGTTGAACTGCTTCATCATCTTCACATCCTTCACCATCTCACCGATGCTGAGGGTTCTGCCGTGTACGGCATTGTGCTCCTGTCGGTTCACACCCTTAATGGTGATGGCTACACCATTTACCAGAAGCTGTCCGTTCTTCATTTCGACGGTACGGAAGCCGAAAGGCTGTGCCACACTCTCCTCTACTCTGCCATTCCTGTCGGTAGTATTGATGACGAGGGTGTAGAGATAAGGGCTCTCGGCGCTCCAAGGCTGCACGTTCTTCAGCAGTTTTTCGAAATGAATCAAGGTATCAGCAGGTGAGGTGATGCTCTGGATTTGTTTGAAGAGAGATTTACCTGTTGCCGAAAGCACTTTCACCTCAACCTTCTGACCCTTTTGTGGATTGAGCATATTCACGTCGAGCGTGAAATTGCCATCCTTATATTGATTGATTAGTTTATTTCCCAATACGTAGTCGTTCATTCTGCTCTTAGGACGAGCCTGGATGAACACATTGCGCTCGATGCCGCTATACTTCCAGTAGTCCTGGCCTTCCAGGTAACTGCCGTCGCTGAAGCGGAACACCTTCATGGCAAGGCGGTTCTTGCCCTTCTTCAGGAACTTGGATATATTGAAGTGGGCAGGCAGACGGCTATCTTCACTATAACCCACCATCTTGCCGTTGATCCAGAGATAGAAGGCAGATTCTACGCCTTCGAAATCCATAATCACATCCATGCCCTTCCAGTTTTCAGGCACGGTAAATTCGTGTACATAATGTCCTACAGGGTTGTAATCCTGTGGCACGAAAGGAGGATTTGGCTTGAAAGGATAGGTTACATCGGTGTAGATGGGCGCATCGAAGCCCTGCAACTCCCAGCTGCCAGGCACATTGATGTTCTGCCAATCGTTTACATTATAGGATGTCTTGAAGAAATCGGTCAAGGCAAGACTCGGATTCTTCACCAGTTTGAATTTCCATACACCATCCAGCGAGCGGCGACGCTCATTCTGGGTGTTCAACTGGAAACGGCGGGCGTCGTCCATCTTCAACTGTGCCAAGGCTCCGTTCTCACTTGTAAAAGGCAAGTAATGAGCGGTCATCGGCATGCGGTTGATATGGGTTACGGTGGCGTCCTGCCAAGGGTCTGAAGCTGCTGGCTGCTTGCCATCCTGAGCCGCAAGGGCTACTGAGGTATGGGCACAGCAGAGGCTCAGACATATCATGAATGAACTGAAAATATGTCTCATACGGGTTTGGTTTAAAACTGCTTTTAGCTATTTCTACAAAGAACAGAAGAAGGTAACCAGGAAGGGTACAGAAAAGTCGACACAGAAGCCATGGAAGATGGAAACGATGATGAAACTCTCGCCCGAATAGCGGGTGATGATTGGCAACGTTGTATCCATGGTCGTAGCTCCACCTACACTGATAGGTGCCAGTTTGCCGAAGTATTTTGCCAGCAGCGGAGCACACAGCAGGGTGAGAATCTCGCGGAAGATGTTGGCAAGAAGGGCGATGGTTCCAAGTTCGGCGCCCCGGTATTCGGTGATGAAGATACTCGAAAGTGAGTAATATCCGAATCCTGAACCGATTGCCAGACAATCGGTAAGCTGGCGATGGCTCAAGATGAGAGATACGGCTGCACAACCTGCCAGCGTACCCAGAATGGTCATCACAGGGAGCATCATCAGACGGGGATTCACCTTCTTGAAACTCTTCAGCACAGAGGTATCGCAACCAATGCTGATACCTACGCAGAACATCAGGCAGCAGAGTGCACAATAGCTCACGTCGCTATCCAGAAGACCTGCCGGAATCACATCACACAAACCTACGATGATGCCCAGAACAAAGAAGCTTACGATAATCAAACTGCCTTTCATGCCTTGCCTCCTTTCCCGGTTTCAGCGTGAGCCGACGATTTAGCCTGCTTTGCTGTAACATACTTCCACAATGCCCAAGCAAAGAGTGCACTACCCAGACTGCCTCCCAAGGTCAGGGCTATCGCCTCAAGTCCCAGGGTCTGAAGACCGCTGATGATACGAGGGTTAGAACCTACCTCGATACCGAGCAGGAACAGGAGTACCCATATCAGCGCCGTGATGATACGGCCGATAAAACTCATTTTCTTGTTGCGGAGCAGATAGCCGGTACCTATTCCGCATAGCATAATCATTACTATCTTGAGCATTGTTTCTTGTTTTTCTTCTTTATTTTATTGTTCGTTTTTATGAATTACTTTACCGTAAAAAACGGATTCCCGGTCGTATTATTGCTTAATAGACCGAGAATCCTGATGATATTTATAAGTAATCTTCAATGGTTACTCGCCCCTATTACTTAGCCAGACTGTTTGAGTTCAACTCTGTCAGAGGAGTTGGGTAGAACAGCTTGCTCTTGTCGAAGCCTGTACGGCCGGCAGCAGTCAGCGCCTCAGCAGTCTTGCCCCAGCGGCGCAGGTCATACCAGCGCAAGTTCTCCAATGGGAACTCAATCATACGCTCGTGCTCAATCTGAGCCTGAACCTCAGCCTGTGTTGTACCGGTCATGGCTGGCATATTGCCGTGAACTCTTCTCACCTCATTGATCAGCGGAATAGCCTCTCCTGTACGTCCCAAATCATTGAGAGCCTCAGCCTTCATCAGAAGAACGTTGGCATAACGCATCAGAGGAATGTTCACATCGGTAGTTGACTGTGCCAGGGCTTCATAGGTTGCAGGCATGAACTTGCGGAAAGAAGGACGGTCATAAGCCTCTTCTACCTCCGGATTCCTCTTGACCCAAGCATCCCAGTCGTAACCATATACCTTTCCGGTTCCATCGTTAAAGTAAGGATCCTGGAAGAAGACTGAAGCATAAAGACGGGCATCATACAAGCCATTGTTCAGTTTACCTTCCTTCTTAAACTCGTTCATCAAGGTCTCTGAAGGGGTAATCTCATCCCATCCTTCAAACTCCTCTGTACCTATCCAGCGATGCAGCTGGGTAGCATAGTTGGCACCATTGGCACTACTCAGAGAGAACTGCACCTCGAAAAGACTCTCCTTACAGTTTTTGTTTGTACCATTAAACATGCTGGCATAATTGCTTTCCAGACTATATCCCTTTACATTATTGAATGCCTCTACAGCAGCATTCAGATATTCTGCTTTCTTATCAGCCTGCTCAGAAGCCATCGTAAGATAAGCATAGCCTAAGTAGGCATAAGCTGTGCCTGAGGTAACACGTCCCACTTCTTCATTGCTGCGAGAGTTACTCATCTCCGTACCGGCTTTCAGTTCATCTACGATAAACTGCCAAGTCTCAGGACGGTCAGAAAGAGCCTTATCCAACTGGCTGGTAGAAGTGATATATGTATCACGGATAATGATTTTCTCCCAGTTGAGCAAGAGTTGCATATGATAGAAGCCACGAAGGAAATGAGCCTCAGCCAGGAGCTGCTTTCTGTCTGCTGCAGCAAGCTGACCTTCACTCATGGTAGCCACCTTATCAATAATCTGGTTACAGAAACTGATTCCGCGATAGTAACTCTTCCAGTAGATAGAGAACTGAGAGTTTCCGTTGTTGTAGCTGAAGTTACGTAGCTGCACCCAGTTTGGATAGTTCTGTACATCCTTACCCAAATCTACGTCATCCTGACGATAAGCCTCCACTGGCCATTTCACCTCAGAGAAGTCCCATTGGTCTCCGGAATATTCTGCAAAATACAGTTGGGAATAAGCTGATGACATTGCCGACTCTACGTCTGCTTTATCACGCCAGTAAGAATCGGAAGTCAGTTTATCTGGCGAAGTCTGCGTCAAATAGTCATCACATGATGTGAGTGACAGAGCAAGGCAAATGCCTGCTATATATTTTAATGCTTTCATAAGATTTTCCTTTTTATGTTAATACTAGAATGATACCTGTGCACCTACTGTGTAAGAGCGAGAGAACGGATAGGTAAAGCGGTCGATACCACTATTCAATACGCCCATAGAGAATTCTGGGTTGGCACCAGAATAACCTGTAATGGTAAACACATTTTCTGCACTCACGTAGAAACGGATGCGGTCGCAATAAATCTTCTTAACCAGCGATGTTGGCAAGGTATAACCCAACTGCACCTGACGCAAGCGTACGAAATCTCCATTCTCCAGGAAGCGGGTTGACTCGCGAGTATTGTCGTTAGGGTCACCATAGATGGCACGTGGTACGCTGGTATTGGTATGGGTAGGAGTCCAGGCATCCAGAGTGCTGCTGAGGAAGTTGGAAGCTGAGTTCATTCCCTCATAGTAGTAGCGGATACCATTGTAAATCTTGTTGCCGAATGCACTACCGATGACTGCTGAGAAGTCGAAACCCTTGTAACTGGCGCTCAAGTTAAGGTTAGCCTCAACCTTAGCGATACCTGTACCAGAATAGGTCTTATCATCCTCGTCAATCACACCATCACCATTCATATCCTTGAAACGTACATCACCAGGCTGAGCATTTGGCTGAAGGAGTTTGCCATCCTTGTTTTTATAAGCATTTACCTCATCCATATTCTGGAAGATACCGTCTGCCTGATAGAGGTAGAAAGCACCGATTGGCTTGCCTACCTTGGTCTGGGTAGGGAAGTGCTCTGAGCCATACTTCAAACCCATACCGTAAATGGTCTGATCTTCATTAGCAAGAGAAACCACCTTATTAGATACCGTACTGAGGTTGAAGCCTACATTATACTCGAAATCACGTACCTTGTCGTTCCAGTTCAACTCCAGCTCAAAACCCTGGTTGCGCATCTTACCTACGTTCAGCGTTGGGTTGGCAAGACCGGCAGATGGAGCCAGCTTACGGGTAATCAGCAGGTCGCGTGTCTCGTTGATATAATAGTTTACATTACCACTCAGATGGTTATTGAAGAAGCCGAAATCGAAACCGATGTTCTTGGTATCAGTAGTTTCCCATTTCAAAGAGCGGTTTTCCAATCCACGGGCAATACTGCCTGGCCATGCAGAAGAGCCAGAACCCTGAACATAACCCTGATAGAGGTCATTGTATGTAGAAATGAGCGCCAGGAAATCATAGTAGCCCAAAGCATTCTCGTTACCGAGTTGTCCCCAGCTGGCACGGAACTTCAAGTTGCTGATTACGGTATTCTTAGGGAAGAAAGGCTCCTCGCTGATTCTCCAACCTACAGCAACAGATGGGAAGAAACCCCAACGGCTATCTGCACCGAACTTAGAAGATCCATCCTCACGGAAGGTGAACTGGAAGAGATAGCGGTCGTTGAAATTATAGTTCAAACGGCCGAAGAAAGAAGCACGGTTATACTTCCAGCAGGAACCGTCACCACTGAAGGTACCACCTGCTCCGGCACCGATGGTAGCAAAGCTGGAATCCAGAAATCCTGCAGCCTTCTCACTCTGCTGCAGCTGTCCGTTTTCTACCTTATAGACGATGGTCTTACCTTCTACGCCTACCGAACTCCAGTTATACTTGCGGCTGGTGAGCGAAGTACCGAGCATGGCATTGATGCTGTGCTTCTTGATTTCCTTGTTGAAGGAGAGCACATTCTCGAACACCTGCTCTTCCCAGTAGGCACGGGTCTCACTGCTATTCGGATAATTGTTAGGACTCTTAGTATCTGCTATATAATCAGGTGCATGATAAGAATCTATCTCATGCTCACCACGATAACCATAGCTGGTCTTGAAGTTGAGCCAAGGGAAGAACTTGAAGGTTAATGCTACATTGGCAGAAGTATGATACTTCTTATCTACTTCGTTCTTATAGTAGTTATCTGCAACAACGTTACGGTTGTTTGGCAGACCATCAAAGTTAGTCAAACCGAAACCATACTTCTCATTCTCATTATAAATAGGTACGAGAGGAGAAATCATATAAGTTTCCTTGAGAGAATACTGAGGCTGACGGCTGTTGGTATATTTGAAATCCATATTGGCATCCAGATCTATGATGCCCTTGGTTGCATGGAGTTTCATACGTGCGATATCATGACGATGCTCGTTGCCGATAAAGATACCCTTCTCGTCGGCATGGTTGTAAGATACAGAATACTGTGCCTTATCACCACCTCCGCGGAGGCTGACCATATAGTTCTGTGCCAATCCGTTGCGCTGGATAGCATCCTGCCAATCGGTATTCACACCAGTTTCATGGGTAATATAGGCAGGTAAGCCGGCACCAGGATATTCACCATACTGGGTCTTATAGTTCTCATACATCATCTTATGTACAGCCTTATAGCCATCAGCATCAAGCATATCGAGGTCCTTAGCAACGTGAGTGAAGCTCAAATAGGTACTGAAATCCACCTTTACATCGCCCTTCTTACCGTTCTTGGTTGTAATCAGAACCACACCGTTGGCAGCTACAGAACCGTAGATGGCAGCGGCAGCACCATCCTTCAGAATCTCCATAGACTCGATGTCCTGAGGGTTTATGCTGTTGATATCGCCTGGGAAACCGTCCACGATATAAAGAGGTTCGTTATCACCGAATGTCTTGATACCACGAATCTTGATGCTCACACCGGCACCGGCGTTACCACCACTTTTCAGGATGTTCACACCGGCTACCTTACCCTGCAAAGCCTCTGCTGGGTTGGTAGTGGTGCGCTTAGCCATCTCCTTGGTATCTACAGAAGAGAGGGCACCGGTCATATCGCTGCGCTTCATGGTACCGTAACCTACTACAACCACTTCGCTCAGCGCCTGTGTGTCCTCGCTCATGGCGATGTTCATGTTTTCTGAAGCCTTCACCTCGCGGTCTACGAAACCGAGATAAGAAACCTTCACCTTAGCGCCCTTGGCTGCATTGATGGTGAATCGGCCGTCAATATCGGTTACTGCGAGTTCATCGGTACCAACAACAGAAACAGTAGCACCAATGACTGGCTCACCGTTGTCGTCCTTCACTACACCCTGCATCTTGCGCTTGTTGTTCTGCTGAGGAGCGGCAACCTTTGCATGCTTCTCAGAAACAACGATAGAATTCTGCGAAACCACAGAGTATTTCAAGTTGCGTCCTTTCAAGGCTGCATCAAGTACAGCTGTTACAGGAACGCCACTCTTCCTGATGGTGATATCCTTGCGATGGTCAATGATATCACTCTTGTAAGAAAACCTGTAAGATGTCTGGTTTTCGATTGTACTGAACACCTGCTTCAAGGAGGCATTCACAACATTGACTGTTACTTTCTGCTGCGCCGATACTCCCAAGAGAGGAAGGCACGTCAGGATGAAGATCATCAAACTTTTCAAGTAATTGCGTCTGATCATAATGCTTACGTTTAGTTATACAAATAAGTTTCAAATAACCTATGTTTTCAGGTTTTGTCACAAGGTAATACAAACGTTTTCATAAAAAGTACCAAAGAATCTTCATCATTAACTCTCTTTAACACGAAGTCGTGTTCCTCATTCCATTTTTCTTTGTACTTTAGCACCCCGAAAAGAAAAAGGATATAAAATATGAGCAACGGTTTATTACTTTGGATAGACGACGAGATAGAACTTCTCAAGGCACACATCATCTTTCTGGAAAAGAAAGGATACGAGGTGCAGACGGTAAGCAACGGCCCTGATGCCATTGAACTTTGCCGCCAGCAGACCTTCGACCTCATCCTGCTCGATGAGATGATGCCGGGACTCAGCGGACTGGAAACCCTGCTACGCATCAAGGACATCCAGCCTGCCACACCGGTAGTGATGTGCACCAAGAGCGAAGAAGAAAACATCATGGACCAGGCAATCGGTTCAAAGATAGCCGACTATCTGATCAAACCCGTAAATCCGAACCAGATTCTGCTCTCGCTCAAGAAGAACATCCACCGCAAAGACATCGTGGCGGAGGTGACGCAGAGCGGATACCAGCAGGACTACCAGCAGATAGCCATGCAGATGATGGAATGCAGAACGGCGGAAGACTGGATGGAGATTTACAGGCGACTGGTAAGCTGGGAACTGAAGCTGAGCGATACGGCAAGTCCGATGGCAGAGATGCTGGGCATGCAGAAGGAAGAGGCTAACCAGGGTTTCGCCAAATACATAGCCAAGAACTATCTCGACTGGGTGAGTCCCGACAACAGAGACCGCCATCTGATGAGTCCCGACATCTTCAAGCGCAAGATATTCCCGCTGCTCGATGAGGGCAAGAAGGTGTTCCTGATTGTGATAGATAACTTCCGCTATGACCAGTGGCGCATGCTGGCTGAAGACATCGGCGACCTGTTCGACATCGATGAGCAGCTCTACATGAGCATCCTTCCTACCGCCACGCAATATGCGCGCAACGCCATCTTTAGCGGTCTGATGCCGAACAAGATAGCCGAAATGTTCCCTGACCTCTGGGTAGATGAGGACGAGGAGGAAGGCAAGAACCTCAACGAGGCGCCGCTGATACAGACCCAGATAGAGCGATTCAGAAAGCACTATACCTTCAGTTATCACAAGGTGAACGATTCGCAGGGTGCCGACCGCTTCCTGGAGCATTACAACGAATGCCGGAACAACGACCTGAACGTGCTGGTGATTAACTTCATCGACATGCTCTCTCACGCGCGTACCGAATCTAAGATGGTGCGCGAGCTTGCCAACAACGAGAGTGCCTACCGCAGCATCACGCAGAGCTGGCTCCGCCATTCGGTTCTCTCCGAACTCTTCAAGCTCCTTTCGCAGAGCGATTACCAGGTAGTGCTCACCACCGACCACGGCAGCATCAGGGCATCGAAACCAATCAAGATTGTAGGCGACCGCAATACGAACACCAACCTGCGCTACAAGCTGGGCAAGAATCTGGCTTACCAGAGCAAGGAAGTTTTCACCATCAAGGAGCCTCAGCGTGCCCAGTTGCCGGCACCTAACCTGAGTACCTCGTATGTATTTGCCACGGGCGACAGTTTCTTCGCCTATCCGAATAATTACAACTATTATGTGCAATACTACAAGGATACCTTCCAGCACGGCGGCATCTCGATGGAGGAAATGCTCATACCGCTCATCACACTGACACCGAGAAAAAGGTGAGAATAGATAGAACTTCCGCAAGTAGTTCAAGTATGGACAGAAGGCACAAAAGTTCCAGAAGCAGCACGCCCTGAAAGGGCAGAAGCTCCTAGCCCAGGGCATCGCCCTGGGTATAATGGCAATCAGCAAGACGCCCTGTAAGGGCAAAAGCTTTAAAACTCCAGGCAAAATATAAAGCTTTTGCCCTTACAGGGCGATAGGCTAACGCCCGTAATAACCCAGGGCGATGCCCTGGGCTAGGAGCTTCTGCCCTTTCAGGGCGTGTGGGGCAAAACTTGCGAAAGTTCAGTTCAAAGTTAATAGTAATCATAAAGTTCAAAGTTTGAAGTTAATAGTTAATAGTTTATAGTTAACAGTTTATAGAAAACATATATGAAGATAAAAATTGACTCATTAGACACGATCCATGAAGCAGCCAAGGAATTTCTGCAGAACATGGGCGACGGCAAGGTCTTTGCCTTCTATGGCAAGATGGGAGCCGGAAAGACAACATTTGTAAAAGCCATTTGCGAAGAACTGGGCGTAGAAGATGTCATCACATCTCCTACCTTCGCCCTCGTAAACGAATATACAGCGGGCGACGGCTCACCTGTCTACCACTTCGATTTCTACCGCATCAAGAAACTCGATGAGGTATACGACATGGGCTACGAAGATTATTTCTACAGCGGTAACCTCTGTTTCCTGGAGTGGCCGGAACTGATAGAAGAACTGCTGCCGGAAGACTGCACCAAAGTGACTATCACCGTAGAAGAAGACGGAACAAGAAGCGTAGAATGGTAAGTCACCGACAGCCCCGAACAAAAAAAAAGCATCTGGCTGAGAATATGTTTTCTCAAGCCAGATGCTTTTATCATTTTCTATCCGGGCTGATTACAGGAGAGCCTGGAACTTCTCGGTGAGGGTTGCCTTAGAGGCTGCGCCAACAAACTTGTCTACCAGCTGGCCTCCCTTGAAGAAGAGGATGGTAGGGATATTACGAACACCAAACTCCATAGCGATGTCGTCGTTCTCCTCTACATCACACTTACCTACTACCAACTTGCCGTCAAACTCCTCAGCAAGTTCTGATACGATAGGAGCAATCTGGCGGCAAGGACCGCACCATGTTGCCCACAAATCTACTACCAATGGCAGTTCGCCATTCTTGTAGCTCTCGAAATTCTCGGTTGTAATTGTTACTTCCATTTTTCTAAACCTTTTTATATATTAATACTAAAATTATCTCTAATTGATCTGATAGCTCATCTTAGGATGCTGCTCGATATACTGGATGAGGGCATGGCCCACACCTACCGTATGCTCACGGGCACGCATCAGCAGATAGGTATTGCTGTCTACATCATGTATCTGGAAAAAGAGCTGCGCCTTGCCCTCGTCATTCTCCAGAATGGTCTGCAGGTCGCTGACCATCGTTTCATCTATCGCATCGCTCTCCACATTGATGGTGAAGCGGTCGATGCGGTTCTCCTTAACCGTCTGCAGATACTCCACATTGCCTATCTGGAAATCGAGATAGTTGGCATTGCCGTAACGGGAAACGCACTTGGCGGTGATGTAGATGGTGCTGCCTTCAACCATGATGCCGCGCCACTTGCCCCAGTCCTCGCCAAAGAGAGCCAGCTCGCCTGAGCCTTCAAAGTCTTCGAGCGTAACGAAACCGCACGGCTTGCCCGTCTTGGTAAACTTCGACTTCACACCCGTGATGATGCCGCCCAGCACCACATCCTCCTTCTTTGCCAGTTCCTGCTTGTCGCCCAGTTCAGAGCAATGGGTATTGCAGAGGGAGTTGAGGATGATGCTGTACTCATCGAGCGGATGGGCAGAAAGATAGATGCCCACAAGCTCGCGCTCACGGTTCAGACGTTCGATGGTGCTCCAGCTCTCAGCATCAGGAATAGGCGGCGTAGCTATCTCTATCGCCTCGGTACCGCCAAAGAGTGAGTTGGCAGCCTCGTGCTGTTCCTGCTGGAAGAGCTGACCGTAGCGCACCAGCGTATCGAGGAAGGTTTCGCCCTTGTTGTTCTTGCCGAAGAACTGCTCGCGACGGATGCCGAAGCTGTCGAAACCGCCACTCAGCGCCAAGGTTTCGAAAGCCTTGCGGTTCACGCTGGAGTAATCTACACGCTCGGCAAAATCGAAGATGGTTTTATAAGGTCCGTTCTTCAGTCGCTCTGCCACGATGGCATCGGCTGCCGGAGCACCCATACCCTTGATGGCTGAAAGACCGAAACGTATCTCTCCATGCTCGTTCACACCGAACACGCGGTAACTCTCGTTCACATCCGGTCCCAAGGTCTTGATGCCCATCGACTGGCACTCCTCCATCAGCTTGGTGATTTCGGTAATCTGTGCAAAGCGTCGGGTCATCAGCGCCGCCATGTATTCGGCAGGATAGTGCGCCTTGAGATAGGCAGTCTGGTAGGCTACCCACGAATAACAGGTGGCATGAGACTTATTGAAGGCGTAGGAAGCAAACTTCTCCCAGTCGCCCCATATCTTCTCCAGCACCTTCGGGTCGTGGCCGTTCTCCTGTCCCTGCTTGATGAACTTAGGCTTCATCGCATCTACGATGGCCTTTTTCTTCTTACCCATCGCCTTACGCAGGGCATCTGACTCGCCTCGGGTGAAGCTCGCCAACTGACGGGAAAGAAGCATCACCTGCTCCTGATAGACCGTGATGCCGTAGGTATCCTTCAGATACTTCTCCATACACGGGATATCGTAGGTAATCTCCTGCTTGCCGTTCTTGCGGGCAATGAAGTCAGGGATATAATCCATAGGTCCCGGACGGTAGAGGGCGTTCATGGCGATGAGGTCCTCGAACACCGTAGGTTTCAGCTCACGGAGATACTTCTGCATACCCGGCGACTCGAACTGGAAGGTTCCGATGGTCTGACCGCGCTGATAGAGCTGATAGGTCAGCTCGTCATCGATAGGGATGGTATCGAGGTCAACGACATCGCCCGTAGTCTGCTTGATAACCTTGCATGCCTCCTTCATCTCGGAGAGGGTCTTCAAGCCCAGGAAGTCCATCTTAATCAGACCGGTGGTCTCGATGACATGGCCGTCGTACTGCGTTACCGCCGTCTTCAGTCCCGGGAAATCAGGGTCATCGGCAGTAGATACAGGCACCCAGTTGCTGATAGGGTCGCGGCAGATGATGAATCCGCAGGCATGGATACCCGTGCCTCGGATGGTTCCCTCGAGCATCTTGGCATACTTGATGGTATTGCTCTCGCGGGGATCGTTGGAGAACTCTGCCTCGCGCAGCTCTGGGGTATATTTGATGGCATTGGTCAGGTTCATCTTGGCACCGTCAGGCAAACGGTCTGGGATAGCCTTGCAGAGTGCATTCGCCTTATCCAACGGCAACTTCTCTACACGCGCCACGTCCTTGATGGAGTTCTTCGTGGCCATGGAACCGTAGGTAATGATATGGGCACAGTTCTCATGACCGTACTTATCCATTACCCATCTCAGCACCTTGCCTCGGCCGTCATCATCAAAGTCGGTATCAATATCCGGAAGGTTCACACGGTCTGGGTTCAGGAAACGCTCAAACAGGAGGTCGTACTTCAATGGGTCTATCTTGGTAATGCCCAAGCAGTAAGCCACCACCGAACCTGCCGCAGATCCACGTCCCGGGCCCACCATCACGCCGAGTTCCTCGCGCGCCGCCCTGATGAAGTCTGACACGATGAGGAAGTAGCCCGGGAAACCCATGGTCTTCATCACGTGGAGCTCGAAGTTTACGTGCTCGTCAACATTCTCGGGCAGCGGGTCGCCATAAAGCTTTTTGGCTCCCTCGTAGGCAAGGTGGCGCAGATATTCTGCCTCAAACTTGATACGGTATATCTTATCGTAACCGCCCAATCGGTCGATTACCTTCTGACCTTCCTCAGGTGGCAGCGGGTTCTTGCCGTTCTCATCAGAGGTAAACTCCTTGTAGAGGTCTTCTTCTGATACCTTCTGTCGCAACTGCTCCTCGGTACCGAAACTCTCCGGAATCGGGAAGAAAGGCATGATAGGACCATGGTCGATGCTGTAAATCTCCACCTTATCCAATACTTCGAGGGTATTGGAAAGTGCTTCGGGAATATCCGAGAACACATCGTTCATCTCCTGGCGGGTCTTGAACCATTCCTGCTTGGAATAGCGCATACGGTTAGGGTCGTCGAGATCCTTGCCGGTAGCGATACAGAGCAGATGGTCGTGAGCCTCGGCAGTTTCCTTATCCTCGAAGTGGCAGTCGTTGGTGCACACCAGCTTGATGTTAAACTCCCTTGCCATCTTGATAAGTTCCTTGTTGGCACGCTGCTGCAACTCGTAAGCCTCGCGGTTGGCAAGCAGACTTGGATCATCGGGCACTTTATGGCGCTGGAGCTCGAGATAGTAATCATCGCCAAAGAGGTTGTGGTACCACTGGCAAGCCTCGCGGGCTCCTTCCAGGTCACCATGCAGAATCTTGGATGGCACCTCGCCTGCAATACATGCCGAACAGACGATGAGGTCTTCGTGATACTTCTCCAGATCGGCACGGTCGGTTCGTGGGCGCATGTAGTAACCATCCACCCACGAATTGCTCACCAGCTTGATGAGGTTCTTGTATCCATTATAATTCTTGGCAAGTACAATGAGGTGATAACCGCTCATATCGCCCTTATCCTTCTCTCGGTCGGCTTTGGTTCGGCGTGCCACATACATCTCGCAGCCTATGATAGGCTTGAAAGGTTCGAGTCCCTCCTTCTTGCGGTCTTTATTAATCTTGCCGCAATAGTCGGTGAGTTCCTTGATGCCGAACATCACACCGTGGTCGGTTACCGCCATACCCTTCATGCCGTCCTTGATGGCCTTATCTACCAGATGCGGTATCTTCGACTGGCCGTCGAGGATGGAGTATTGGGTGTGTACATGCAAATGAACAAAATCTTCCATTATCTGTTTAAAATTCGAATTTTGACAACAAAGTTACGGCGAAATATTGAAAAAGCCAAAAGAAATATGCGAAAATATTGAAAAAGGTAAAAGAAACCCACAAAAAATTTGCAAAAGTGATAAAAATGACGTACCTTTGCACCAATAAAAACTTAATCCTACTGTATGGGACAGAAAATAAAGAAATTAAAGAAGATAAGATTGCACCGCGAAGGTACCGATCAGCTGGTAACCGGAGCGATAGCGTTAGTAGCCATTGCGGCTATATTGTGGACAACCTTAGACAACAAGATTCCGTTCTGGGCTTTTGTTGTTGTGTTCGGTACGGTATATGGTATCGTGCTCAACTTCTACCGTTGTCCTGTCAGATACCTCAACGTAGAGGATACTTCGAAACTGGTAGTAGCACCAGCCGACGGAAAGATTGTGGTGATAGAAGAGGTGGAGAATGCTCCCTACTTCGGTGACCGCCGCCTGATGATTTCCATCTTCATGAGCCTCTGGAATGTTCATGCCAACTGGTTCCCGGTGGATGGTAAGGTGAAATTCGTGAAGCATGTTGACGGCAACTACCACAAGGCATGGCTGCCTAAGGCTAGCGAGGAAAACGAGCATGCCGACGTGATGATTACCACACCTGAGGGAGTGGATGTACTCTGCCGACAGATTGCCGGTGCAGTGGCACGCCGCATCGTAACCTATGCCAAGGAAGGGGAAGAATGCTTCATCGACGAGCACCTGGGATTCATCAAGCTGGGTTCACGCGTGGATGTCTACCTGCCTGTAGGTACAGAAGTATGCGTAAAGATGGGACAGTCAACTACTGGCGACCAGACCGTCATCGCTAAATTGAAATAACATATTGACAGATAGAGGGCAAGCCGGAACATACTTCCGGCTTTCACTCTATCATAATATACTGGAAAGAAATGAGTATCAAGAAACATATTCCAAACACGATAACCTGCTGCAACCTGGTTTCGGGCTGCGTCGCAACATCGTTTGCCTTCGGCGGGAACCCAAAGATGGCATTGTTATGGATTATCATCGGAGCCGTATTCGACTTTTTTGACGGCATGAGCGCCCGCCTGCTGCACGTTTCATCGCCAATAGGCAAGGAGCTGGATTCGCTGGCAGATGACGTAACCTTCGGTGTGGCTCCTGCCACCATCGTATTCTCACAACTCTTTGTGATGGAATATCCGGGTTTTCTGGAGCCTTTGCGCCCATGGCTGCCTTACGCAGCCTTCATCATCGCAGCCTTCTCGGCATTGCGACTGGCTAAGTTTAATCTTGATGAGCGCCAGACTACCTCTTTCATCGGTGTTCCTACACCAGCCAACGCCCTGTTCTGGGGTTCGCTGATTGTATTCAATCCAAGCTGGCTCGAAGGATATTCATGGTCGGTATTCATCATTCTGGCTCTGATACTCATCACCAGCTATCTGCTGGTTTGCGAGATGCCTCTTTTCGCCTTGAAATTCAAGCAGTGGGGTTTCAAGGGCAATGAGGTGAAATATGGCTTTGCCGCGCTCACCATCATCATCCTCGCTACTTCGGTAGCACTCGATGGTCTGATCGGCTTCCTCACCGGCTGGTGGCTTGTCATCGTGGCATACGTCATCATCTCGGCGATTATTTATCTGAAGAAGACGAAATAGAAGAAATCCCCTTTATTGGGATATTTAGGTATTTAGGTAGATTGTTAACTGAAAAATGCGGCTAGATGTGAATCCAGTCGCATTTGCTTTTTTCTTCCTGTTGAGAGAGATGATTAGTTGTGTACGAGCGTACCAATCTCCTCACCATCCATCACCTTCTTGAGGTTACCTACTACATCCATATTGAACACGTAGATAGGAAGGTTGTTTTCCTTACACATGGTGGTAGCAGTCAAATCCATTACCTTCAAGCCCTTGGTATAAATCTCATCATAGGTGATGTCCTTGAACTTGGTAGCTGTAGGATCCTTCTCAGGGTCAGCGGTATAGATGCCGTCTACACGGGTACCCTTGAGCATCACGTCAGCCTCGATTTCGATACCACGGAGAGAAGAACCGGTATCGGTAGTGAAGTATGGACTACCTGTACCTGCAGAGAAGATGCAGATATAGCCTGCCTCCATCGCCTCAATCGCCTTCCACTTGGTGTAGAATTCGCCGATAGGCTCCATGCGGATGGCAGTAAGCACCTTGTTCTTAACGCCCAAGGCTCCGAGTGCGCTGCTCAATGCCAGGGAATTGATAACGGTAGCACACATACCCATCTGGTCGCCCTTGACACGGTCGAAACCCTTCTGGCTTCCACTCAAACCGCGGAAGATGTTACCACCACCAATCACAATGCCTATCTGAACGCCCATCTCATGGACCTCCTTTATCTGCTTAGCATAATCACTCAGGCGCTCTGGGTCGATGCCGAAGCTCTGCTTGCCCATCAGACTCTCGCCGCTCAATTTCAAAAGAATTCTTTTAAACTTTGCCATTTTATTTTAATTTACAATTTACAGTTAACAGTTTACAGGGCGTAGCCTCCTATAAACCATTAACTATTAACTCTTAACTATTAATCAGGAACTTGATTTCTCCGAACGCATACGAGCGTATCACTCCCTTCTTGTCATGAAGGATGAGATGACCATCGTCCTCCACCTCTACGAAGGCGCCCTCGAACTTACCATCCTTATCCTCATACCAGTGATAGCCCTTGCGACGGTAGAGAGAAAGATGATAGATGCCCGACACATCCATATAGTCGGCACGACGCAGAAGTTCGTAGTATTTGCAGAAAGCCTCAATCACCTTCTGCAGCACCTCTTCCCTATCTACCTCATGACCCAGAATCAGAGCCAGGGATACAGGGTTGGGCGCATCGCTGTGGAACTCAGTCTGATTGACATCAATGCCGATACCGAAGATGCAGCGCTTGATGCCCTTGGAGTCGATGGCAGTCTCTATTAGCGTGCCACTGATTTTCTTGTCATACCAATACACATCATTCGGCCATTTCAGCGTAATGCCGTCCGTATAGGAATCAAGAGCGTCCTTCACGGCGAGCGCACCAGCCTCGGAAAGGAGGAACTGCTGGCGCAAAGGTACCCACTTAGGACACATCATCATACTGAAGAGGAGGTTCTTGCCCGGCTCACTCTCCCAGGTATGCACACCCTGTCCCCTGCCTGCAGTCTGATAGTCAGCAATGGCAATGGTCAGCGCATCTTCATCGTAAGTATCCAAATTCTTCAGGAAGGCATTCGTGGAATCCACTTCCTTTAATCGTATAATCTTCTTTTCCATGTCTATATAATAATGTATAGCGAATCACAACGGGTTATCCAATCAGCAACGGGTTGAAGGCATCCACAAGATGCTCGATGCGTTTCACCTGATGGCCTACCCCTACCACGGTAACAATATCAAAGCGAAGTTCTTTTTCCACCTTCTGTTCCTTGACGTAAGTATTGGCGGCTATTGCCAGATTACGCATCTTCCTGACATCTACGGCTTCCTCGGGCTGCTGGTATTCTTCACCCGAACGGGTCTTGACCTCTACCACAACCAGCGTCTTACCATCCGGCGAAACGGCAAGGATATCCAGATCCCGCTTGCCGGCTTTCCAGTCTCTGTCGATGACGACATAGCCTTCATTCTCGAGATAGAGCGTAGCCTCGTCTTCTCCCCATTTGCCTAATTCATTATGCTCTGCCATAGTCTATTTTCTTTATTTTGCACCAAAAGATGCTTTTACCTTGCAAAAATAACAAAAAAAGTCCACACTTCAAACTTTTTTATGTAATTTTGCACGAAAAACAATGGAAGATATCAAGAAAAAAGACGAAGCATACATGCGCCGTGCCCTGATGGAGGCTCAGGCGGCATTCGATGAAGACGAGATTCCGGTAGGCGCCATCATCGTTTGTAAAGACCGGATCATATCGCGAGCCCACAATCTTACGGAGATGCTGACCGATGTTACAGCTCATGCCGAAATGCAGGCCATCACTTCGGGAGCCAACATGCTGGGAGGAAAATACCTGAAAGACTGTACCCTCTACGTTACGGTAGAACCCTGCGTGATGTGCGCCGGAGCACTGGGATGGGCACAGATCAGCCGCGTGGTATATGGTGCCAGCGACGAGAAAAGGGGGTATACAAAATATGCGCCCGATGCACTGCATCCTAAGACGACAGTTACATCGGGCGTATTGGAAGATGAGTGCCGCGCACTCATGCAGGATTTCTTTCAGAGAAAGAGATAATTACTTAACGAGCACTACAAGATACTTGCTGGTGCTCCAGAAAATCTGTGGATTGGTGATGCGGAGAGTATACTGCTTGTTAGCATCACGTACCAATGCATAAGAGCTGGATGGGTGGGTAGTGAGCAACTTAGCAGACTTTGACATCAACTTGATTTCAGAAATGTTGCGGATATCAACCTTGGTGAAATAACTCTTGTTGAAATTACCGGTCATTACCTTACCCTTTTCCATGATATGCTGCTCCTTCAACTCCTTCTTGGTACCGAATACGTACCAGGCAGTGTTGATCTGCTTGTCCTGTGCATTGATTGTCTCTGTCTTCTGGTTGCTTTCAGTAGTAAGACGAGAGGTCTTGGTATTCAGATTGTTGATAGTCTCGTCGAGCGCTGCAATATGAATATCCTTCTTATCCAACTCCTCGCGAAGCGCCTGGAGTTCCTTATCCTTCTGTGCAATCTGCTCCTGAAGGTTTGCGATGGTCTTCTTCAACTGGTCAGCCTGCAAAGAGCTGTTAGCCATCTGCTTCTGCAGTTTAGCCAGGAGTTCGCGGTTCTGCTGCATACGGGTAGCGATGAACTGAACATCCTCCTTGAGCTGCTGTCTCTTGCTGGCACCCTCACCGTTCTTCAGGAGAGTTACTCTGTGCTCAGCCTCACTGATCTGGTTCAGACCGTCCTGGATTTCATTCAATGTACCCATCATATCGTTAATTTCGCTATCCTTCTGAGCGATGATACTGTTTAGCGAATCATTCTGCTGATTTGCCAAATCCTGGGTGTTGTTCTTGCCGTTGTTGCAACTGGTCAAGCAAAAAGCAGCTAAACATGCCGCAAATAATAGCTTTTTCATAATCATTTTCCTTTTTAATGTTTGATTTAAAAAATTATCTTTTCGCGTAAAACGCGTCGCTTCCTATACTTTATTCATTACTTTCTTCATCCCTGCGAGCCCCGTTTTTCTTCTGCCGGCGCTCTTCACGCTTCTTTTCCTTCATCTCCTCCTTGAGCTGTTTAGGATCTTTTCCTGCCAATACGATGACAAATTCGCCCCTTGGTTCTGTCTCCTCAAAATGAGCGATAACCTCGGCAAGCGTACCCCTCACACTCTCCTCGTGGAGTTTGGATATTTCACGACAACAGCTCACCTGTCTGTCATCCCCGAAAACCTCGGCAAACTGCTGCAAAGTTTTCACCACACGATAAGGCGACTCATAGAAAATCATGGTGCGCACCTCATCCTTCAATGATTCAAGATAGGTCTGTCTGCCCTTTTTCTGCGGAATGAATCCTTCGAAGCAGAAACGGTCGCATGGCAAACCCGATGAAACGATGGCCGGTATGCATGCCGTAGGACCAGGCAAAGTCTGCACCGTGATGCCTGCCTTGGCTGCCTCGCGGGCGAGGTAAAAACCAGGATCGCTGATACCCGGTGTTCCGGCATCGCTGATCAAGGCGATGGTTTCGCCACCCTTCAGTCGCTCTACGATGGCAGAAGATGTGCCATGTTCGTTAAACTTATGGTGAGCCACTAATCGATTTCTGATATCGAAATGCTTCAGCAGAACACTCGATGTTCGAGTGTCCTCAGCGAGTACCAAATCCGCTTCTTTCAGTATGCGAATGGCTCGCATTGTCATATCCTCCATGTTACCAACTGGAGTCGGAACGATGTATAATGTGCCCATACTGTCCGCAAATGTAGTTAATTAATCTTTCTTAGCAAAAAAAAAACGCATTTCTTTGCATTTTTTAAAACCTTATTATTAATTTTGCCCCCGAAATGACAGAAAATCTAATTGGGGAGGCACACCGTCCCGGAAGAATTGAAGTGGTGTGCGGATCGATGTTCTCCGGAAAAACAGAGGAATTGATCCGAAGAATGAAGCGTGCGAAGTTCGCCAAGCAGAAGGTGGAAATCTTTAAGCCGGCGCTTGACACTCGTTACTCCGAGGAAGATGTAGTGAGCCATGATCAGAACTCTATCCGGTCTACTCCTATTGAGTCCTCTGGATCGATACTGCTATTGGCTTCTGATATCGACGTGGTGGGTATCGATGAAGCCCAGTTCCTGGACAATGGGCTCGTGGAGGTTTGCAACGAACTCGCCAACCGTGGTGTGAGAGTCATCGTGGCAGGACTGGATATGGACTTCAAGGGTGTTCCCTTCGGTCCGATTCCTGCTCTCTGTGCCATCGCCGACGAGGTGACCAAGGTTCATGCCATCTGCGTAAAGTGCGGATCGGTTGCCTATGTGAGCCACCGGTTGGTCAATAACGACAAGCGGGTGCTCCTGGGCGAGAAAGATGAATACGAGCCACTCTGCAGGGAATGCTACCAGAAGGCGATTCTTAACGAAAAATTATAACAAAAGGAACAGTTATGGGAAAGGAGATTACATTTGATAAGTTTATAAGATGGGCGGGTGTTACCCTCATCGTACTGGCCGTGCTCTACATGACCAATTATCTGAGCAGCGTACTGCTGCCATTCTTCATTGCATGGTTTTTCGCTTACCTGCTCTATCCGGTCGTGAAGTTTATCGAAAACAAACTCCACGTCAGAATACGTGCGCTGTCTATCCTCATCGCCATGGGAACGGCTATCGCTGTTATAGGAGGCGTGCTGTGGCTCATCATCCCTCCGATGATTGACCAGTTTGACAAACTCGGTGAGGTGTTGACACGATGGCTGCATCAGACGACTCATACCAACAACCTGACGGCGCTGATCAAAGACTGGCTGCAGGCCAACCAGGAACAGATAGAGCATTTTCTGAAAAGCAAGGACTTCAGCGATGCCATCAAGACCACCATGCCTAAGGTCTTCTCGGTAGTCAGCCAGACGGCAACGGTACTGATGAGTATCGTGGCATCGATGATTACCTTATTATATATGTTCTTCATCCTGCTCGATTATGAGACACTGACAGCCAACTGGGTGAGAATCTTCCCTAAGAAGAACCGTCCGTTCTGGAGTGCGCTGATGAAGGATGTGGAGCGCGAGCTCAACAACTATATCCGTGGTCAGGGACTGGTAGCGCTCTGTATGGGCATCATGTTCTGCATCGGTTTTACCATCATAGGTTTCCCGATGGCGATAGGTCTGGGTATTCTCATCGGCATCATGGACCTGGTTCCGTATCTCCATACCTTCGCCCTCATCCCTACGGCATTCCTTGCCATGCTGAAGGCTGCCGACACAGGTCAGAACTTCTGGCTGGTATTCGGTCTGGCTGTTCTGGTGTTCTGTGTGGTGCAGGTCATCACCGACATGGTAGTTACCCCGAAGATTATGGGTAAGGCGATGGGATTGAATCCAGCCATTCTTCTCTTGAGTCTCTCGGTTTGGGGTGCACTTCTGGGCTTCTTGGGATTGATTGTAGCCCTTCCGCTCACAACGCTCATCATAGCCTACTGGCAGCGGTATGTAACGAAAGAGAAGCCGCAATATCATGAAGAAATGGGCAAAAATGTCCCGATTTCGGATAAAAATGAAGAAAATCAGTAAAAATATGGCAAAATATTTGGTTATTTCAGATTTTTGCCGTACCTTTGCACTCGCTTTTGAAACATAAAGCAGAAGATTGACTCGCTAGCTCAGCTGGTAGAGCACAACACTTTTAATGTTGGGGTCATGGGTTCGAGCCCCATGCGAGTCACAGATCTTCAAGAAAAAGGCTTTCCGTAATGGAAAGCCTTTTTTCGTTTATTCATCGATTATCTTCATCGGATTACGCTGAGTTAATGGAAAGCGACCTTATATAATAACACACCCTCGTGTGGTGCAAAACTTGCGAGATTCGTTTCTAAAACATTTCAGCCTTAGCCTCTACCCTCTTCTCAACATCATCCGGAAGCTGAGGGAAGAAATCATAGCCGGTGATACGCTCCACTTCATCTACTGAATTTACGAATTCCGTCTTCTTTCTGCCTTTCTGCGACTGGTTACGGCAGATAAAGCCGACGGCTTGCGGATTCTTGCCCGTATGAAGAACCACCTTGAAGAAGGCATCAGGCACTACCACCTTGTTCTTACCCAACTTGCGATGCTCCTTATTCAGAAATATCGGTCCGCAGACAATATAAACCTTGCCATACTGCTTCGCCCAGTTGCGGCACTGCTGCTCTATCGTGTTCCATACCCCCGCATTCAGACTGTGGTTCTGCGGACACATATTGGTCATCAGGAAACATTCATCCATCGCCTGCTGACTCCATTTGTTGTCACCAGCCGGACACATATGTCCCCTGTCCAAACCACTGTTGTAATAATCCGCCAAAGTACCCACGGGTGCCGGCATCTCCTCATCATCAGTAAACTTACCGCGCGGCAACTTACCAGATGCATGCTCCCCCGTCAGCATCCAGGCAACCCAATTCGGCTGTCGCGTATCATGATTATAAGATACCGTATAAGCCAACCGATGCTTGATGGTCTCCGATACCTTTACCTTAGATACCGGAATCTCCAGCCCCTGCGCCTCCAGATTCGCAACTTCCCCCAAAGACTCCTGTTCATTCCCAGCAGCCGATTCTGAGCCTACCTCATCAGAAGTTTCCTGCTTATTCTCTGCAGCCGGTTCATCCCCCACAGCATCAGCAGCCTCCTGCATATTCTCCTTTACAACAAGTGCCTGATCTTCTGTTGCCAACGAAGAAACCTTCGGCAAGACAGAAAACGCCACAACTGCGGCTATCGCCAACAGCCAAATCTTAAATGTACCTACTTTCTTTTTCATATCAGATTCATCATTATTTCATTTCCCATAAGACTCAGAGTCTACACTATTTATTCCGCTTTTAGGTGAATAATCCCTAAAATCTCTACAAAAGTAGTATTTTTAAGCGAAAAAGAGAAAGAAAATCATAAATTTCTTGCGTAATTCAAAATAAAACACTAACTTTGCATCGCTATGTAGAACAAACCTAGACTTAAACAGTAAAAAGCTCAAACAACTAAGAACTGCAAGTCAAAGGTTATAGTACATTGGCAAAAGTGCTCTATGAAATGGACAATCGAAGAACATTAACAGAGATTAACTAAAAGTGATGCAAGTTTCCCGCCTTTTCTTGTTTTATACAAGGACTGAAGAGCCTCGAACAACCATATCGGGGTACATTTAGGCTGAGAAATATGAGAAAATAAGAATCAAAACATAATAGCAAAATGAAAAAAATCAAATTATTCTCAATTGCAGCTGCCTTCGTTGCAGCTTTCGCATTCACTTCTTGTAATACAGGCGATGATAACAGTTATAGCTACCTTACTAAGGAGCAGCAACTGTCTTATCAGAAAACAATGGCTATGGGTTCGTATAACAACATGAAGTTGATATTTGACCATAAGAATGCAGCCAATACAAGTATCAAGACAGACTCTGTAGATACCTATTGTAATGTCAGCATGTATGGCGATAGTATCATCCGTGTAGCAAACTTTCCTGTAGCAAAAATCGCAGAGCATATCTACAATAATAAAGCTCTCGCTGATGCGCTTGCAAAGGAAAGCCCAAGAGACATCACATGTAAATTTATGGTTCTTCCAAACAGTACAGACAAAATAGCATATCTCTATGTTTGTCCTACGGATATTGAATTGAATCTCGCTTATGGTGAAAATAATGAAGCTCACAAGGTAGTTTTGAGATTTACATATAGCCCATATCAATATGGCGTTTGTCTGCTCACTACCAAGGAGATGGGATTTGCATTTTATCTCAACCAAATCTATGTAGACGGCAAGCCTACAGATTACCTCCAGAGCACAACAACTTCTAAGAAGTATATTGCATTCCTCTGTCAGCCAGCATGGAAAAAGAAGTAAGAAACTTACACTTACAAATATATATATGTTAATACTCTCTTAAAAATTAAACAAAAAAAGAAAACTATTAGAGGCGCAGTCTTCGTGAGAAGGTTGCGCCTTGTTGCATATATACAAAGATCAGACGCTCCTTAAAACTTATATATAGGCAAAACCTTGACCTTATATCCATTTTTCTCAATTACCCTTTCCTCATTCATCGTGACAATGATCAGATTGGAGCATTTGAGTTCTCCCGCACATTCTATGATGCTATCTATCTCCCGCTTGAGTGTTCGTTCGGAAGAGAGGTCATAACATACTTGTATCAGACTTTCTACATGAGCACCCTGCCTTGTAACAAAATCAGTCTCCTTGTCATTACGGGAGCGATAATAGAAAAGCGATGTTTCTGCATGATATCCCCTGCGAACCAACTCTATAAAAACCTGATTCTCCAATAACCTGCCTAAGTTCTCACTCACACTAAAAGCCTTGGCTTCTACAAAACCATTGTCAACCACATATACTTTCTGTGGAGCTTTCTTCATCATTTTCAACTTGTTGTTGTAACGTGGCAGATAATACAGGAGATAGGGTTCTCTTAAAAATCCCATGAACTTCTTGGTGGTTGCTACGCTCGAAAATCCCAGCGCTTCTGCCAGTTCGTTGGCACTGAAAGGATTGCAGAAGTTAGAAACCAGATACATGGCAAGACTGTTCAAATCCTCCACATTGCGTACTTTATGGCGCTTGGCAATGTCTTTCCAAATGATGGAATCGAAGAGTGTGGAGAGATAGTTTTGGGTCAGGCTTCTTGCTGCTACAGTCTCAGGATAACCACCATGGTGCAGATAGTCAGCTATAAGCGAGAGGTCGGATACGCTATCTTTCATCTCTGATACTTCCGAAAGATTCCTGTGGTTCCAGATAAAGAATTCAGAAAGACTGAAAGGCAGCATCTCTATCTGTATATATCTGCCTGTAAGCAATGTTGCCATTTCGCTACTCAGCAATTTGGCGTTGCTTCCCGTAATGACCATGTTGATTCCCATGCGGTAAAGCTTGGAGACCCACAAATCCCAACCATCCAGATTTTGAACCTCATCGAGCAGAAGATACTCGAAGTCGGGATAAACGGCACGTAGCGTTTCCCAAACCAGATCATCGTCCCATGCACTCAGGAGTTTGCCGTCATCAAAATTCAGATAGGCAAAGTTCCTGCCTTTCAGCATCAGCAAAGCCTCTGTCGATTTGCCGGTTCTTCTAGGCCCCGTTATCAACTTGATTTGCTTGCTTGCCAACAGTTCATCCACATCATATTGGGTATGACGTGTAAGATAAGGACGGGAAAGCAGAATATCCCGTTCCTTTTTCTGGTTATTGATAATTGTTCTCATTTCTCTTCAGATGAATTGATTAAACCGGGGCAAAGATACAAAAAATATTCAATATATCATTCGTATTGAATAAAAAAGTACTGATTTTATTCAATACGATGGATAAAATGAATAAAAAACGACAAGGATCTATATGCCACGATGAACAGGTGGCGTATAGACCCTTGATTATATGGTGATATTCGTAATCTACATCTCCGCTATTATATTTTTCATGAATTGCTCAGATTCTTAATGATTTCCAAAGGTAGCTGGGTAGCTTTGGCAACCTGTTCGGCAGAAAGTCCCATTGCCAGCAAACGTTGTGCTGTTTCTGTGTTGGCCTCATGCTTGCCTTCTGCTCTGCCTTTCTCCATGCCTTTTTCCATACCTTCTTCCATTCCTTTCTGATATCTGTCATCCAGAAGGGTTCTTTCAACACTTACCGAATCCCAAAACTTGTCATAGGCTCTGAGTTCGGCATCTGTAAATCCGGAAACTTCAAGATCTTCTACTGCTTTTCCAATCTCCGGATCATTGAGCAGGTCGGCAGGAATATCCTTCGTATTGGAATTTATTTCTGTGAGGAAACGGAGCCACAAGACCATCATGCGCTTATCGGCAATGGAATGAGGAGTGAACTTCGGGAGTTCAATGAAGGTGAAATGCAAGCCTTCGATGACCTTATTGCTGTCCTTATCGTGCACGATGCGGTAGTTGTGGATGAAATCCGGAGTATCATGCGCAAAGATTTCATTTATCAGGTTGAGAGAATACACTGGTTGGAGTTCGCTGTATTTGCCTCCCTTTTTTGCCTGACTCACATAGAGCTTGGATGCATTGAACAGTACTCGCTGCTGGAATGCGTCAGACCATTCCATCTGCATTTCCACGCAGAACTTCCTGCCTCTGACATCTGTGCAGAGTACATCCACTATGGTGTTCTTGCCCCCTTCGAGCTGGGGCACAAGTTCTGTAGGCAGATACTTTATCTCGTGTATCTGCTCTTCTTCGCTGAGTGGCAGGAGGGCGTTCAGAAGGCTGATCAGTCTTTTAGGATGATTGCCGAATATCTTCTTGAACGTAAGGTCTGCCTTAGGATCTAAGTACTTCATAACCATCTGTTTTAAAATTCACTACTGCAAAGTTACGACTTTATTTTCAAACCCGCAAGAGATTTTAGGGAAAAGTTTCGGAAAAAGTTAGAGAATGGTGAGTGTTGAATGTTGAATGTTGAGTGTTGAATGGTGAATGTTGAATGTGGAGTGTTGAATGGTCTATATGCCTCGATGAACAGGTGACGTATAATTAGTCTTTGTTGATAATTACTTCTTGAATAAAGTCTGAAAACGTTAAAAAATACTAACAAGGTGTCGCATTGCCCACGAATGAGACACCTAAAACCAAAAAATCATACCTGAAAAAACAAATATTACCCCCCCCACTTTTAAATAAAACCCTTAACTTTGCACCTGGATTTTTTATAATCTGTATCAAGTAAAGATTTAAAATGTCGTAAATTATAATCAAAACATAATAGATATGAAGAAAGTTTTAACTAAGAAGAAAAAGTATGTAGCTCCATCTGTGCAGGTACTCGAATTGGAAACTACTCAGATTCTCGCAGGAAGTGGCGAAACCAATTCTACACCTACCGTGAACGGTTTTCAACCCGGTGGTTCTTTAGGCTCAGGTAACATGGAAGAAAGCAGTCCGGCTAGAAGTACAAGCATTTGGGACTAAAATGAATATTAAATGAAATGAATATGAAATTATCCAGTTTATTACCCCAGATGGCTTGCGCCCTCCTCCTTATGGCGAGTTGTTCGCAGGAGGATAGTATGACGCCAGGCGAAAGCCCATCTTCAGTTGGCGGCATTCGCATCACCACGCAGGTATCAGATATTGCTACCCGTGGCATCACCGAAACAGCCACCCTGCAAAACTTCGGCATCTGTATACAGGGTTCCGGAGAGCACGCTTCATCTTTGCAATATAATAATGTTAAGATGACGAAGAACGGCGAAGAGTGGACTTCTGCTACCCCAATGTTGTGGCAGAGTGAGATTCCTTCTGCCGACATCATCGCCTATGCTCCTTATCAGGCTGATATAAGTGATGCCTTGGCTACCCAGAAGCAGTTCCCTGTATCGGTGAAAGCCGTACAGACTAAAGCAGACCTGTCTTCCGACCTCCTGGTGTTCAAGGCTAAGGATTATATTCCAACCATCGTCGGCGAGAACAAAGACAAGATTGTAGAGGTGAAGTTTGATCATGCCTTCAGCCAGCTGATGGTAACCTTCAACTTCCATTCCGCCTTTTCCAACGATGAGGTAGATCTGTCAAAGATAGAAGACGTAAAGGTAGAGGGCACCGTTTTGTCAGGCGTATGCGACTTTTCTCAGGATAAGCCGCAGATAACGGTTCAGGCTGATGCCGCAGCAGAGTCCATTACTCCAGAGAATGTTTCTTTCCAGGCAAAGGATGCAGAGCATGCCAACATCTCTGCCCAATACTCCTCTCTGCTGGTTCCGCAGACCATCCAGGCAGCCAACCAGCCTCTGAAGGTTTCCTTCCGATTGGGTGATACCACCTATTCATGGAAGGCGAATACCGACATCACCCTGGAGCAGGGCAAGTATTATACCCTTTCGCTCAACATCAGGAAGACCGGAGTTGTAGTAGAAGGAACGATTAAAGGCTGGATTCCGGCAGAAGGCAACAATGAATATGTAGCAAATTAATAACTATTAAATAACAACATTTATGAAGAAATTTAGATTCTTATACATCGCTGCCGCAGCATTGCTGTTTGCAGCTTGCGCTAACGAAGAAGACGGTATCGGCAACAATGGTCCTGTTGCTGCTACCGTACAGGCGGACATTGTTAAAAACATCACACGTGCCACCACTGACGATACATGGTCTAAGAATGATGCCATTGGCGTATATGCCACATCTTCTGGCAATACAACAGGAGACAACAAAAAGTATGTAACAACAAATGGGGATGGTACTTTTGAAGCTGCTGACAATAACAACATCATCTATTTCAAGGACAACAAAGAGACAACATTTAGTGCATACTATCCTTATAGCAAATTCTTAACTGATGGTAAAATGAATTGGAATATAGCTGAGGTAGAAGCAAACCAACCTTGTAAGGCTGATGTACTTTTTGCCTCAGGAGCTACTGCAAGTAAAGCATCTCCAACTGTGAATTTTACAGATGCAGAACATCGCTTTAAGCATTGTATGAGTTTGGTTGAATTCAAAATTAAGCCAGGGCAGGGTGTCAAATATAACAATTATAAATTCAATAGCTTGAATATGAAAGGAATATTTACAAGCGGTAAATTTGACACAAGAACAGGTTCGGTTGAAACTGCTGGTGACAGAGCGACTCTTACTCGTGTTTTTAATGATGTACCTTTTGAAAGCGAAGAAAGTTTTGCTTATATCATGTTGCCGCAAAGCCTTGAAAGCAATAAAATGGATATAGAGATTTACTTGTTGTTGAATGATAGCGAAGTAAAATACACAACCCCTATAACACCATCCACCAATGGACAATTTGAAGGTGGCAAAAAATATACATACAACATAACTGTTAAAAATACGGGGATTACTATAGAAAAAGCTAATATAGTTCCTTGGGAAAATGGTGATTCAAGTGATTTAGACGCAGATATAGCTTTGTAATGATAAATAAGGTACTGAAAATAGGGAATACAGGGTTAGTGAGCTTGGCCGCTCACTAACTCACTAACAATAAAAAATTAAAGATTATGAAGACGATAAAACAAAGAATTTCCTATGCGGTAATGGGCCTTATGGCTATGGGCTTTACAGCATGTACGCAAAATGAAGATATGGCTCCTACGCTGAAAGGGCAGGAAATCAATGCCACTTTCTCTGTTGGAGGTATGCAGACTCGTGTCAATACATTGGGACACGGTAACAATTGGGAGAATGAGGACCTAATAAGTGTACTGCAAATTTTCGGTGATGAAGATACTAGAACTGGTGAATATAAATATGTGGAAGAAAATGGGTTATACCGTTGGGAACCTATCAGAAGACTTCGCTGGGAAAAAGTGGGAAGATGCGAATTGATTGCTTGGTATCCTTATGATATAACCAATCCTTTTATCTATAATTTGCATATAGACCAAAGTGATGAGACCAAGTTGAAAGCTGCAGATTTAATAAACGGCTATTGGTACGATGTCCCTAAAGATTATGTAGACATTCCTATGAAGCATCGCATGTCGCTGGTCACGATAGTATATCATGTTGGTACTGCGGATTATCCCAATAAGGATATTAGTGAACCACAAGTGTATTCTAAACACAACAGTGTTAGATTTTTTAGAGACCAAGACCAGGGAAAATTTGTAATGAATACACCTTCAGGTAATCCTGATTGGGTACAAGCCTGTAAGCATGACGATGGTATGTTTTCTGCAATCGTTATCCCTGGTTCCTACAAAGTTGGCGAGATTTTCGTGAAATTCAAGATAGGCGACCAAAACTTCCATGCAAAAATGAGGTCAAATACGGAGTTTCAAGAGGGCCATCGCTACACCTACAAACTCGATGTAGGAAAAGACAAAGTGGAACTGACCAGAATCAGCATAGATAATATGACTGGTTGGACAAATGAAGAAGAACTCAAATAAACAATGGAGGATATAACTATGCGCAAGATATTTCAATACATCATGCTGGCAGTCGTTACTATAGTAATGGCGTCATGCACAAGTGATATAGCAGAAACAACCACAACAGCAGGCAAGAGCAACGTACAGTTGGTTGTTGGTGAATTTCCGGCATTCGGAGATTCACAGACTCGTGCTATAGGTACACCTGATCCGGGCAAGACTTCATGGGCTGAAGGAGATGAGTTGCTTTTAGTGATTGACAACACTTCTTATGGAAGTCATAGTGCAACCTTTACATATAATGGCAAGAGTTGGGAATTGACAAGTGGTGAATTGGTTTATCTGGAAGGAGACCCTGCATACATACCTCATGTATATTACGCCCCTAATTACAAATGGGAAGCCGGAAAATTAGTTTTGAAAGAAGGTAAGGATCCTGGAACAGATGAATATATCGAGGGAAATGCTAAAATCACTGGTAATGATGAGACTATAACCGTTTCTTTTGCCGAGGCAACACGCAAATATTCACGTTTGCGTATTGCAACTCTACCCAATGAGCAAATAACAGTTGATACCGAATATTTCACTCCTGCGGGCAGCAGCGATATGGAACAGAACGGAAATTATACACTTACTTCGGATGAAAAGGGCAATGCCTATTTATATGGTACTTTTGAAAATAATTCCGAAGTTACAGTGAAATATAGAGAAGCAACTTTGGCAACTCATACATTCTTGCAAAAAACAGAAAATGCTATGAGTTATGCTTTGGATGCTACTGTCATTTCGGCAAATAGTGCAGAAGAAATAAAGTCAGCTATTGAGCAAAAAGTAGCAGATAGCAAGACTGCCATAAGACTCAACCTCGCTTCTGATGCTGGCGCTAATGAGTTTAATGCTATCCGTGAAGCTTTTGAGAAAGTAAAATCTGGCGGCACTATAGATCTCACTCTAATAGGATGCAAGGAAATTCCTGCAAATGGTTTGAACAACCAATCAGGAGGACTAGAGGCATTAAAGTCTATTACTTTGCCTGATGTGACAAAAATTGGAAAGTATGCCTTATACTTCTGTGTGGATTTGGAAGAAATTTGTGCTCCGAATGTTTCTGCTATAGATGAAGGTGCATTTGCAGAATGTCTCAAATTGAGAAAAGTAACTTTGGGAGAACTCACGGATGTAAAAGGTGACTATGAACACGGGGGTGGTATTTTTGGCCTCAATTCTTCTATAGAAAATATAGATTTGTATTTGCCCAAAAATCAGGAAGTCATGGAGTTTGACGAGAATCAATATATTTGGAAGCCTACGGGTGAAAGTTACTTTGCCAGCCTAGACGTTGATAATGGTATATTCCTCGGCTATCAATTTAACTCAGTAAAGAGTTGGGAATAAAAGGCTGTACTATCAAGTTTAACTCCTAAGCTGGGCAGGAGTATAAGTTGCCCAGTAAACATATATTCACCCGCACCTCACGGGAAACGACAAGGGTCTATATGCCACGATGATAGGTGGCGTATAGACCCTTGATTATATGGTGATATTCGTAATCTACATCTCCGCTTTCTGTTTTTTATGAATTGCTCAGATTCTTAATGATTTCCAAAGGTAGCTGGGTAGCTTTGGCAACCTGTTCGGCAGAAAGTCCCATTGCCAGCAAACGTTGTGCTGTTTCTGTGTTGGCCTCATGCTTGCCTTCAGCTCTGCCTTTCTCCATGCCTTTTTCCATACCTTCCTTCATACCAATTTCCTTACCCTCAGCTATGCCTTCACGCTTAGCTGTGTCAACGAAATTCTTGATGTCGCGATATGCCATCTTGCTGGCATCAAAGCTGATATATCTTTCTTCTACCTGCTTCATAATCATCTGTATTAAAAATCCATGCCGCAAAGTTACGACTTTATTTTCAAACCCGCAAGAGTTTTCTAGGAAAAGTTAAAGAATGGTGAGTGTTGAATGTTGAGTGTTGAATGAAAGAAATATAACGACAAAGAAAAAGGGCGCATCCGGATTGGATGCGCCCTAACTTGTTAAATAAAATCAGAGGGATTCTGCTCTTGAAAAACCCTCTTAATGGAAGAGAATCAGGAAGCATCCAGGAGGTACTGGAGCTTCGTGGCATCAAAACACGGACAGGCTTTCTGAACGCCAGGCAAATCGCGATGCCCCAGGATGGTACGGATGCCCGGAAAACGGTGGTGAAGATCCTGAATTAGATGCTTCATCGCCTCCTTCTGCTCAGGAGTGCGGGTGTCGCTGATGCAGCCCGATGGCGAAAGACCACCCTCGTAACAGATGCCTATGCTGTGCGCATTGTAACCGAGGGCATGAGAGCCCATACGCTCTACCGGGCGACAGGCATGAACCACTCCATCCAGCGTGATGTAGAAATGGTAGCCGATGTCAGTCCAGCCGTTGTTATGAACATGGTCGTAGCGCAGCATCTTCATCGTATAACGGTGATTGCAGCGGCTGCCGCTGCAATGCACCACTATCATATTGATGTCTCTCATAGGCATCCTTCTAAAGTCCACCTGCCGAAACGCCCAACGCCCCGAGAAGAGCTGTCAGTACGGTTACTGCAAACTTGAGAATCTCATTCCATTTCTGCTTGTTCTTTTCTGTCATAATCTATTCTGTTTTAAAAGGTTAATTATTCTAATCCGTCTCCAGTGTCACCGTTGCCGGTACTGCCTGTTCCGCCAGTCTGTTCGCCAGAGGTGTTGCCACCCGTGGTATCGCCGCCTGAAGGAGCATTGTCCTTGGCAGGCTTTTTCTTAGCCTCCTCGATGTCGAGAGTCTTGGCACCCTCCTTCTCAGCCTTGAGGGCAGCCTTCTGTACGGCACGTGATGCAACTTGCTCAAACTCCATACCTACGAAGATGTTGGCAAGATCGCTGCCCGGGATAAACTGGATGTTCACACCCTTGATGTTGATGTCGCTCTTAAATTCGGCTGCAGTTGCCGCACCCTCACTGGTAAGCTGGAGGCGGAACTTGCCCAACTCGCCGAAATCAATCTGGTTTCCTCGCTGCAACTCGATGATCATGTTCTCCTGCATACTGACCAGAACGGCTGTTACATCCGCATAGGATACAGTGGTCTGCATAGCGATCAACTTCGCAAACTTCTTGAGCGAAATAGACTCGTTCATCTGAGCACGGGCGTAGAACTTAGGAACTCCTGCTTTGTCACCAAATTTTGACGCAAGCTTTACTAAACTGTAATTAATTGCCATAATACATAAAATTTTAAAATTGTGAATAATCATGTTGTGCACCGGTCTCTTCCCGAATGCTGATACAAAGATACAACATCGGCGGAGTCCTAGTTGTCCACTTTGGTACGATAAGTACCAGTTGTGCACTATTTGGCTCAATTATGTATACTTTTGCACGCAAGCGTATGCTGCAGAATATTCAAGTGGCTCAGTTAACTTACTCAAGTGGCTCAGTTAACTTACTCAAGTGGCTCAGTTAACTTACTCAAGTGGCTCAATCAGCTTACTCAAGTGGCTTTGTCAGATTACTCAAGTGGCTCAATCAGCGAGTCCAGCCGTCTGAGTAAGCGAATCCAGCCGTCTGCGTAACCCAGTTCAGCAATATCCTTAACCCGACGCAGCCACATCAGTTGGTAAACGGAAGAACATCATTTTTTCACCTCATTTGGGTGGGCAATGACTACCAGAGAGAATTATCCTTTTTTGATGACTACCAGGGCCAATAATAGGTACCATCAGAGCCAATCATGTGCCTTCTGATATGCCCCAATGACTACCAGGGCGAATCTTAAAAATACAAGATATTGAATATCAGATAGTTAGGTGCTAATTTTTCTTCCCTACATTATACCAAGTATATTATATATATACGTTTACATTTTTTACATTATACGTAATACGGGAGGAAAAAGATTTTTTTTTCAACAAATCAGCTATTAAAATGCATTTTTTCTCTTCAAAAAAATTGCATAAGTCTGAAATAAACATTACTTTTGCATCATGAAAGCGCGGAGAATGTGATTCTCCTCCCGATGAAGGACACCGAGCTTGCCCCAATCGGTAGGCCACTAACAATTTAAAGAGAAAAACGAAAATGGAAAAATTAAATCATATCATGGTATGGATTAAGCTGACGAGCCGGGGGCATAAAGAAAGACCGCCAGGCGTTTCTTTCTACGCCTGGCGGTCTTGATATTTCACAGAATAAGGACTTAGTTTTTCTTCCAAAGCTTGGTCATATCCTCCAGTGTCTTACCCTTGGTCTCAGGAACGAGCTTCCATACAAAGAAGGCAGCGAGGATACAGATAACACCATACAGGCCATAGGTGAACCAATAGCCCAGGCTGTTAGCCATCGGAACGAAAGAGGTAGAAACAATCCAGTTGAAAATCCACTGGAAGGCTACGGCAATCGCTACGGCAGCACCACGAATCGTATTAGGGAATACCTCGGCGATAAGTACCCAGCAGATTGGTCCCCAAGAGAACATGAATGATGCAGAATAAACCATGATGGATACCATGCACAACAACTGCAGATTAGGATTACCGAAGGTGATGGCTACACCGATGGCACCCAATGCCATGCCCAGAGAACCGGTAATGAGCAAAGGCTTACGTCCCAACTTCTCTACCGTAAAGATGGCTACACAGGTGAAACCGAGGTTCACGATACCATTGAACACGGTCAATACCATCGGATTGTCAAAGCCCATAGCATCATAGATGCGAGGAGCATAATAGAGCACGGCATTGATACCTACAGCCTGCTGGAATACGGAAAGCATCACACCTACGAAGATACAGAGCACACCGTAAGTAAGCAGTTTCTCCTTCTTCTCAGTAACCGTATTCTTGATGTCATCCAAAATCTTCTTAGCCTCCTCAGCACCATTGATGCGAGCCAGGATACGCTCAGCCTTCGCATCCTGACCAACCATGGCAAGATAACGGGGAGTCTCAGGAACAAAGCAGATAAGCAGAGCAAACAAACCCGCAGGAACCATCTCAGAACCAAACATATAGCGCCATCCGGTTTCGATAGCCCAGGCAGCCTCGCCACCATTCAGAATCTGGTTCATACCGTTGCCCACACTCTGGATAGCAGGAGCAATATGATCGCCAAGAATGAAGAAGTTGACGAAATAAACCACCAGCTGACCGAAGATGATGGCAAACTGGTTCCAGCTGACCAACATACCACGGATGTTACTAGGCGCAATCTCACCGATATACATCGGACATACAGCAGATGCCAGACCCACACCGATACCGCCAATCACACGATAGAGGTTGAACACGATGAGAAGCGTAAGATTAGGTTCGCCCTTTGGCAACACCAAAGACTCAGGACACATAGATCCCCATGCAGAGATGAAGAACATCACACCCGCAAAGATTAGCGAACGCTTACGGCCCCAGTTAGAAGCCAGCACACCCGAAAGCGCCGAACCGATGATACAACCAATCAGGGCACTGGAAGAAGTGAATCCATGCCAGAAATCGGTATAGGTGAAATCCTCAGCACCCATGAAGAATGCCTGCAAACCCTTCTCGGCTCCCGAGATTACCGCGGTATCATAACCGAAAAGCAAGCCGCCCAAAACGGCTACCATCACAATTGAAATAAGATAGGCTCTAGAGCCTGTTTGTTTTTGTTCCATTATTTTTTAGGTTTAAATTTTAATCACTTTTCTGTAGAATAGCGTAGCATTTACCGGCAGGAAATCTTCTTTTTTCATGCCAAAAATCAATCTCCACCTAATAATATACGTTTTTTCTTTATAAATATTACGTTCAATATGCGGTTTTCCCCTATTTTTTTTGTAAATTTGCACCAAAATAAGAAGAAACATAGAATTTAGGTAATATGAACATAGCAGATTTCCTACATCAGCAGGGCGATAAGCGAGGCTTTTCGTTCGAGGTTTTACCTCCGCTGAAAGGTAACGGAACAGCAGCACTCTTCCGTACCATCGATGCGCTGAGCGAGTTTGGTCCTCGCTTTATCAACATCACTACGCACCATAGCGAGTATGTATACAAGGAACTGGAAAACGGTCTCCTCACTCGCCAGCGTGTGCGCCGCCGCCCGGGCACCGTAGCCATCGCAGGCGCTATACAGAATAAGTACGACATACCTGTCATCCCTCATATTATCTGCAGCGGTGCTACGAAGGAAGACATCGAGTACGAACTGCTCGACCTCCAGTTTCTGGGCATCAGCAACATTCTCGTTCTGCGAGGAGACAAGGCGAAAGAAGACCGGCAGTTTACACCAACCGAGAACGGTCATGCCCATGCCACCGACCTCCTGAAGCAGGTGAATCAGTTTAACGACGGTTTCTTCTTTGACGGCACACCCATCAAGCACCCGGGCGACAAGTTCTGCTGCGGTGTAGCCTGCTATCCGGAGAAGCATGAAGAGGCGCCAAACCTCGAAATGGATATGCAGCATCTGCTGGAGAAACAACAGTTGGGCGCAGCGTATGCCGTTACCCAGCTCTTCTACGACAACGAGAAGTTCTATGCTTTCGTTGAAAAGGCTCGGCAGATAGGCGTAACCATCCCTATCATTCCTGCCATCAAGCCTTTCGCCAAGTTGAGCCAGCTCACTGTAGTGCCGAAAACCTTCCACTGCGATATTCCTGAAGAACTCGCACAGGAAGTATTGAAATGTAAAACTGACGATGATGCCAAGCAGCTCGGTATCGAGTGGACCACCGCTCAGGTGCAAGATCTCTTCGAACATGGTTACAACAATGTTCACTTCTTCACCGTATCGGCTGTAGACAGCGTCAAGCAAATAGCAAAAATTCTGTTTTAAATGCAAAGAAATGAAGTTATAGGTCAGCAAGAAGTATGGAACCGTCTCATGGAGATGGTTCAGGAGAACCGTTTGCCCCATGCGCTGATGTTCTGCGGCCCGCAGGGTTGCGGCAAACTGGCGATGGCACTGGCTTTTGCCAGCTATCTTCTGGGCGATTCACCGATGCTCAGGAAATGGGAACATCCGGACCTCCACTTCACCTTTCCTACCATCAAGACCGCCAATATGGGCAGCGAACACAAACCGGTGAGCCTCGACTTCATCAAGGAATGGAGAGAGCTGCTGCTTTCTAAAGGTCCCTACATCCAGATTAGCGACTGGATGCTGAAGATGGGCAAGACGGATGCCGACTATAACAAACAGGCTATCATCACTGCCGAAGAAACCGATGCCATCTCTCACGAACTGATGATGATGTCGAGTCAGGGCGGATATAAGATAAGTCTGATATGGCTCCCGGAACGTATGAACATCCAGAGTGCCAACAAGATACTGAAACTGCTGGAGGAGCCGCCACGCCAAACGGTATTCCTGCTGGTAAGCGAGAATCCGGAACTGCTGCTCGAAACCATCAGAAGCCGTACACAGCGTATCGACTTCAAGAAGATAGAAACCGCTGAGATGGAAAAAGCGCTGACGGAACGGAGAGCGCTGGAGCCAGACATGGCACACCGCATAGCCCGTATCGCCAACGGCAACTGGAACCTCGCACTCGAAGAACTGGATGCAGGAAACGAAAACCGGCAGCATCTCGACATGTTCATCATGCTGATGCGACTGGCTTACATGCGCAAGATAGGTGACCTCAAGAAGTGGACCGATGTGATAGCCACCTTCGGAAGAGAAAAGCAGAAACGCATGCTCGACTACTTTATGCACATGCTCAGAGAAAGTTTCATGTACAACTTCCGGAATCCGGAACTGAGCTACATGACGCAGGATGAGGAGAACTTTGCCAAGAACTTTGCCCGCTTCATCAACGAGGCAAACATCATTGACATCTCCAACCTCTTCGAAGACAGCAAGCGCATGATTTCGCAAAATGCCAATGCCAAAATCGTTTTCTTCGATATGGCGCTCAAAATCATCGTCCTCCTGCTTAGGAAGTGAAAAGAGAAAAGTGAAGAGTGAAGAATTCAAATGAATAACGGGGCAGATGCCGGTCATTATTCATTGTACATTATAAATTATACATTATAAATTAGACTATCGTGGATTACAAAAATATGAAATTCAGGATGTGTAACGGCTGCGACCGTGGTCTGTGCGCTAAGGGCGTAGGAAGACAGGACAGACAGCTCAACACATACGACTGGCTTGCCGATGTACCCGGCAATGCTGAAAGTACTGACCTCGTGGAGGTACAGTTCAAGAATACCCGTAAGGGATATTACCACAATGTGAATAACCTCGACCTGAAGAAGGGCGATATAGTGGCGGTAGAGGCTAACCCGGGTCACGACATCGGTGTGGTTACGCTGACCGGAAGACTGGTAAAACTCCAGATTAAGAAGGCAAACCTCAAGTCGCAGGATGATATCAAGCGTATCTACCGTATCGCCAAACAGGTGGATCTTGACAAATGCAAGGAGGCTAAGAGCCGTGAACACGGCACCATGATCCAGAGCCGCCAGATAGCCAAAGATCTAGGACTGAAGATGAAAATAGGTGATGTAGAATATCAGGGAGACGGCAACAAGGCTATCTTCTATTACATCGCTGACGAACGTGTGGACTTCCGCCAGCTCATCAAGGTTCTTGCCGATACCTTCCATGTGCGCATTGAGATGAAACAGATCGGTGCACGACAGGAAGCAGGCCGCATCGGTGGAACGGGTCCTTGCGGCAGAGAACTCTGCTGCGCTACCTGGATGAAGAACTTCATCAGCGTTAGCACCAATGCAGCACGCTACCAGGATATCTCTCTGAATCCTCAGAAACTTGCCGGTATGTGCGCCAAACTGAAGTGCTGTCTCAACTACGAGGTAGACAGCTATGTAGAGGCTAGCAGAAAGTTGCCTCCTAAGGATGCCGTACTGCAGACTGCCGACGGTGATTTCCATCAGTTCAAGGTGGATATCCTGGCTGGCCTTATCACCTACTCTTCTGACAAGAACCTTGCTTCCAACCTCGAAACCATCAGCATCGAGCGTGCCAAGGCTATCATCGAAATGAACCGTCAGGGCGAGAAGCCATTGAGTCTGCTGGAAGACGGTAAGGCAAAACCTGTAGCCAAGCCAGTCGACCTGCTTGCCGAAGCAGATTTGAGCCGCTTTGACAAGGCTAAGAAAAAGAAGAAGAAGAACAATAAGAACAAGGGACCTCGCCAGCAGGAGGGAGACAACAAGCCTCAGAAGAACGAGAACCGTGCGCAGAATGGCGACAACAAACCTCAGAAGAATGAAGGCAAGCCAAACAACCAGCGCCGCGACAACCGTAATCAGGGCAATCATCCTAAGGGTGACAACCGCCAGCCAAGAAACGACAGACGACCTAACAAGGGCAACAAGCCGCAGAATGGCAACAAGCCACAGGGTGGAAACAAGCCACAGAATGGCAATAATGCCCCTCAGAATGGCAACAAGCCACAGGGCAATAATGCCCCACAAGGTGGTAACAAACCACAAGGCAACAATGCCCCACAAGAATAAAGAATAGGAGCTAGAAAAAGATGAAAAAGACTGTTTATTTCATCGTTTTGACAGCGATCGTTCACATTCTCTCTGCCTGCAGCGGTTCGACTGTATACGATGAGTATGCCCATACACCGATTGCAGGATGGGAGAAGAACGACACCCTATCATTCGAAGTATCACCTCTACTCGAGCCTGGGCATTACAAACAAAGCCTAGGACTTCGCATTACAGGTGCCTATCCGTTCATGGGACTTACGCTCATCGTAGAACAGACGGTTTATCACCGAAACAGAAAGATACCAGGCGAATGCAAGATAGATACGGTAAACTGCCAGCTGATTGACAACAACGGCGTGAGCAAAGGACAGGGTATCAGCTACTATCAGTATAACTTCCCTATCAACATCTATCAGATGCATCAGGGCGATTCCATACACGTAGCCATCAGACATGATATGAAAAGAGAAATCCTGCCCGGTGTGAGTGACATCGGCATCAAGATTTCCAAGATACAATAAAAAAAGAGTGAACAGATTCATCAACAATCTGTTCACTCTTTTTTTTAACTTCTCACTAAGTTCCTTCCCGCATCAATTCTCAAGAAGATGAAAAGAAGGATGGTAAATCCCCATAACGAACTGCCACCATAACTGAAGAACGGCAGCGGAATACCGATAACCGGTGTTAAACCCAGCACCATTCCCACATTAATAAACAGGTGGAAGAGGAATACCGACAGGACACAATAGCCGTAGATACGCCCGAATTTATAAGGTTGCCGCTCAGCCAGATGCATCAACCGCAATATCAAAGCCAGGAAAAGCAGCAGCACGCCTGCCGAACCGAGGAAACCTTCCTCCTCGCCTACCGTACAGAAGATAAAGTCTGTATCCTGCTCAGGCACGAACTTCAGTTTGGTCTGCGTTCCATTGAGGAAACCTTTGCCCTGAAGTCCGCCGGAACCAATGGCAATCTCACTCTGATGCACGTTATATCCCGCACCAGCCAAATCTTCATCCAGTCCCAGCAGTACGTTGATACGCACTCTCTGATGAGGTTCCATCACATGATTCAACACATAATCGGCAGAATAGAAGAAAGCGATACTTCCCAACGAAAAGATGGAGATGAGGAAGTAATTCCGGAACCGGGTTCTCAGTCCCTGATAAACCAGGAATCCGATGAGCATAGCACACAGGAAGAGCTGGATCCACACAATGTCGAACGGAATGACATAGGTAGAAAAGAGCACGAAGAGCAGTGTAATGCCTACCGAATAGGCAAGGATTATCAGTGCCTGTTTCCTATCGCCCGTATAGGAGTTCACCATACCAGCCGTAAAAATCTGCACCAGCAGAAGCACAACAAACTTACCCACAGAAGTATAGGTATCCCACATCATCACGTTCTCATACTTCACACCCACTACGAAATAAGCCACCATCGACACGCCGGTAAAGAGAATGGCACCCGGCATTCCTTCGCGGTAAAGCATGAGGAAGAATGAAAGATAAACCAAGGCAGAACCCGTTTCGCGCTGACCTACGATACAGAGCATCGGCAGAACGATAATGCCTACGGCTGCCATGAAATGCTTCAGGTTCTGCATACTGAAACCATAGCTTGACATAAATTTGGCTACCGCCAGAGCCGTAGCAAACTTACCAAACTCAGCCGGTTGCAGTCGGAGCGGTCCCAACACCAGCCAGGAGTGGGAACCCTTGATGCTATGCGGATTGAATATCGTAGCAAAGAGCAAGAGTATCAGGACGCCATAGATGACATACGAGAAGGTATCGTAAAACCGGTCATCAAGCAGCAGGATTACCAATCCCAGTGCTATGGATGTGCCAATCCATATAATCTGCATACCCGAGCGGGCACCCAGACTGAATATCTCGTTGTCACCATAGTTATAGCTGGCTCCACAGACGCTCACCCATCCGAAGATGAGGAGTGCCAGATAAATACCTATCGTCCACCAGTCAAGTGAAGCAAGCACACTAGGTTGTTTATTATCGATCATAATCTATAAACTATCAACTATAAACTATTAACTGAAAACTATCTACTGCTTAATCCGTAGGCGATTCTACGGGCCTGCATCTCTGCAGCCCTGCGCTCAGAATCAGGAGATAACTTACCCTTGAGATACTGTTCCATCATCAGACCGCCGATAGGCACACCATAGTCAGCACCCCAACCACCATTCTCTACATACACGGCAATGGCAATCTTCGGGTTGTTCATCGGAGCAAAGCCCATGAATACAGAGTGGTCATGGCCACGGTTCTGTGCCGTACCCGTCTTTCCGCAAGCTTCGAAATCGTAGCGGCCGAGCAGCTTACAGGTTCCCTTCAGCGCCGAACTTCTCATACCGGCTACCACATAGTTGTAAGCCCGTCGGGAAGCCTTGGTATAATGGCGTCGGGTATAGAGCGTATCAAGCGGTTCTCCCTTCACCTTTCTCACTACATGAGGCACATAATAGTATCCCCTGTTGGCTATGGTAGCACCCAGGTTGGCTATCTGCAACGGCGTGAGGTTAACCTCACCCTGACCGATAGAAATACTGATTACCGTCAGTCCGTTCCATGAACCTTTGTAAGCCTTATCATAGAACTGTGCATTCGGAATGAGACCGCGTTTCTCGCCAGGCAAGTCGATGCCCAACTTATATCCGAATCCCATGCTCACCATATAATCTTTCCATAAGGTCATCGCATTCTGTACGCTGCCATACTTCTTGCGGTTACCTATCATATAGTAAAGACCCCAACAGAAGTAACCGTTACAAGAGGTACTGATGGCATCAACCAGCGAAATAGGCGACGGGTGACCATGACAGCCCACATGCAGACCCTTATAAGAGAAACCATGATTACATGGGAATGCTGTTCCCGGTGTGATGATACCTTCAGTAAGATAGGTCAGCGCCTGGCTGGTCTTAAAGGTAGAACCCGGAGGATACTGCCCCTGAATACTACGGTTCAGGAGCGGTTTCCAAGGATTCTGCGAGAGCCACTTGTGCATCTTACCGCGGTTTCTACCCACCAGACGTCTTGGATCGTAAGAAGGAGAAGAAACCATAGCCAGCACATCGCCCGTTCTAGGATCGATGGCAACGATACTGCCGATTTTACCCTGGAGCAGACGTTCGCCCAAGGCTTGCAACTTGACATCCAATCCCAGCGTCAAGTCCTTTCCAGCCACAGGTTTCTGGTCGAGTTTACCATTCTGATAGCTACCCTGTATTCTTCCGTGGGCATCTCTCAGCATGATCTTCACACCCTTCTCACCACGCAGCTGCTTCTCATAAAACTTCTCGATACCCAGTTTACCGATATAGTCACCAGCCTGATAGTAGTCATCATCTTCAATATCGCTTTGCGAAACCTCACCCACATCACCCAGCACATGGGCAGCATAAGGATAGGTATATTCTCTGACGGTACGTTTTTGGACATAGAAACCGGGGAATCGGAACATCTTCTCCTGGAACACACTGAAATCCCGGTCGCTCAGCTGTCCCATAAAAAGCTGCTGGGTATAGCGCGAATAGCCCGGGTTTTTAGAGCGGTCCTTGATATCGTTCATTCGCTTGATAAAAAACTCTTTCGTGATACCCAGCGAATTACAGAAATCCATCGTATCAAGCCTGCCGCTCTCCTCGTTCATGACCACCATCAGATCGTAAGACGGCTGATTATACACCAGCAGCTTACCATTACGGTCGTAAATGGCACCACGGGCGGGAAACTCAATATGCTTCAAGAAGGCATTACTGTCGGCATTCTTCTTGTAGTCGTCGCTCATAATCTGAAGCGTAAACAGACGAATCATGTAAATGACCACAATAGCTATGGCCACTCCACCGATAACGAATCTACGTTTTTCAAGATTGTAATCCAACATACCTTATTATATATAGCAAACTAAAAATCGTGTTCTTTTCTCTCTCATCACTTATCCGGAATCTTACTTTCTGAAACTTTCTGTCGCCATCACCAATATATAAGTGATGACCGTACTTCCGCCTATACATTCCAACCAGTGAACCCAATTAAAGAAATTGAATGTTTCGAGTGTAAAGAACAATAGATTATAAACGAGAATGATGAAGAATACGTACCAGCAATATGCACCTACGCCGATAGAACGCATGGACGGTTCCAGATCGTCGGCGCTGTCACGCGGTACGAAAAGTTCAAACAAATAAGGTTGTAGCAGTCCTACGGCAGTCATCGAAGCTGCTGCAACACCTGGCGTATTGGCAAATACGTCCACACAAAGCCCCATCATAAAGCACCACAATAACACCGCCCATTTAGGATGGTTGCGGCGGAAATGCAGTACCATAATGATATACAGCAAGGGGGTGGCACAATTGAATAGATGAATATGATTAAACACCAATCCCTGTACCAGCACGAGCACCACAAAGGTAGCTAGTCTTTTCACTAAATCTATACTCATTGCTTTTTATATCCTCTTACTATACGTCATTATTGATTATTGTCTCCATTTGTTGCGATGCTATCCTGTGCTGCACGCATAATCTCCAACCGCTCTTTCATGGCGGCATCATCAATTACACATACATCACGCAGACGGGCGAAATCGGTAGAGAGGCGAAGTTGTACGCGATACGACAGTCCATCGGCGGAGTTGAACACGTGCAATATTCTGCCTACTCTCACTCCAGGAGGGAATACAGCAGAATAGCCACTCGTTACCACATAGTCACCCAATTTAAAGTGAGCATGACGTGGCACCTCTTCCAGATAGGCAAGGTCAGACACACCACCCTTCCAGCGCAGATAGCCAAAATAGCCTCTATTCTGAATCATACAACTGATGTTCGACTTCGTGTTCAATACCGGAATCACGATAGCGTAATGTTCTGCCACCAGATACACGATACCCACAACACCCGTACCGCTGATTACACCCATATCCTTGTGGATGCCATCCGCGCTACCCTTGTCAATTGTCATCAGGTTGCCGGGTTTATCGACACTATTCGCCACTACCTTAGCCGGAATCAGACGATAGTTTCTCAGCAATGCAAACTGGTCACGATGGTAGATGCTGCTATCCTTGGTCACGCTCACGAGACTGTCGGAAAGTTTCTGCACCTCCTGTTCGAGATATGCATTGCGCTGTGTCAGTTCCTGGTTCACCTTGGTAAGTGAGAAGAATGTTTCTACATTCGCATCCCATTCATACAACTTACCCGTTACGGCATTAGCCGAGGAGAACCAGGCACTGCCCTGATAGCTGTTATACTGAAACAACAGCACCATACTCACCACCTCAAGAATCAGGAAGACAAACCAATGGTTGTATTTCGCTAAAAACTCTAAAAGGTTGCGCATACTTTATTCTTACTATTAGAATAAGTTCTGATTATCTCATCAAGAATGAGAATCGGTCTACATTCTTCAACGCAATACCAGCACCCTTGGCAACACTGTGCAATGGATCTTCTGCGATGTGGAATGGGATATTGATCTTATCCTGCAAACGCTTGTCGAGACCGCGGAGCAAAGCACCACCACCAGAGAGCCAGATACCATTCTTCACGATATCGGCATAGAGCTCAGGAGGTGTGTTCTCCAATGCTGAGAGCACAGCGTTCTCAATCTTTGCCACGGTCTTATCCAGACAGTGAGCAATCTCCTGGTAGCATACAGGTACCTCCATAGGCAACGCTGTAATACGGTTAGGACCATGTACGATGAAATCTTCTGGAGCCTCATCACCCAGATCGGTCAGAGCTGAACCCACATGAATCTTGATACGCTCAGCCATACGCTCAGAAACCTTCACGTTGTGCTGACGGCTCATATATTCCTGAATATCGGCAGTAAGGTCGTCACCGGCTGTACGGATTGAGTTGTTCGATACGATACCACCCAATGAGATGACAGCGATTTCAGTAGAACCACCACCTATATCAACAATCATATTACCCTCTGGAGCCTCAACATCGATACCGATACCGATAGCGGCAGCCATTGGCTCAAAAATCAAATATACATCACGTCCGTCGGCATGCTCGGCAGAGTCGCGCACAGCACGAAGCTCAACCTCGGTAGAACCAGAAGGTACACCGATAACCATACGGAGTGAAGGAGAGAAGAGACGGCTACCAGTATGAACCATCTTAATCAATCCACGCATCATCTGCTCACAGGCAGTAAAGTCGGCAATCACGCCATCACGCAACGGTCTGATAGTACGGATATTATCATGAGTCTTCTCGTACATCATCTTAGCCTTCTCGCCCACAGCAATCATCTTGTCGGTGCGGCGATCAAGGGCTACAACAGAAGGTTCATCCACTACAATCTTATCATCACTGATAATGATGGTATTGGCTGTACCCAAGTCCATTGCGATTTCCTGAATAAATGAAAAAAATCCCATTTCGTTTCTAAATTATTTTAAGCTTAAAATTTTCTTTTTATTTAAGGAGTTAAGGAGTTAAAGGAGCATAGAAGCCACGGCAACAGTCTGTCATATACCAGGGATGGAATCCCCGCAGACACCTGTCCTGACTTCTTCCACTTCTTAACTCCTTAACTACTTTATTTTTCCGAGAGTTTACTTAGCAAACCAAGCATGGATTGCAGTATCGTAGTGAGAGCTTACACCGAATGCACGCTCTGCAAACATCTTGCGGTCTTCGATATCTGTCTCAGCACCCTTCTTCTTCAGGATATCGAGCAAAACGCCGTATTCTGCCTTGCTAGGAACGATCACCACGTCCTTGAAGTTTTTGGCACCTGCACGGATCAAAGAGATACCGCCAATATCGATTTTCTCGATGATATCAGCATCGCTAGCGCCGCTAGCTACAGTCTGTTCGAAAGGATACAAGTCTACGATGACGAGATCGATAGAAGGGATTTCGTATTCCTTCATCTGCTCCTGGTCACCCTCGTTGTCACGGCGAGCCAAGATGCCTCCAAATATTTTAGGATGAAGAGTCTTTACGCGACCACCCAAGATAGATGGATAGGTAGTGACCTCCTCAACTTTCTCGCATTCATAACCCAAAGATTCGATAAACTTCTGGGTACCACCAGTACTCAGGAATTTTACACCCTCTTCATTCAACTTGGCGAGCAATTCGTCCAAGCCATCCTTGTGGAAGACAGACACCAACGCTGTCTTGATTTTCTTTGTTTCAGCCATTGAACTTATAAATTATAATTTATGATGGTGCAAAGGTACGAAGATTATTTTGATTACACAACATTTCCCCCCATAAAATAGCATTATTTAAAGGATATTTAAAAGATAATTGAGAGAAATCAAGAAATAAGCAATCTGAGCGAATTCTAATTCTATCATTTCTTCGCGTACTGAACTTTCGCAAGTAAGCCCCACACGCCCTGAAAGGAACCTGAGTCTTCAGGGCGTGCTGCTTCTGGAGCATTTGGGCCTTCAGCCCGTACTCAAACCGCCTTCTTCTGTCATTCTGTCCGGGAATTTCTCTTATTTCTATCTTTTACCTACCCAAAACAAGACAGATTGTCAGTAAACCATTGATTTTCAACGAATAGGCATAAGTTTCGCTAAAGGATGGGAGGAACGCACCGGGAGGTTTCCGAAGAGGAGATTCCGGCGCTCATCCAAATAACACAAATATGAATATATAATATAAGAAAGGAGATATTAATATGACATTCGACAAATTTACAATCAAGGCGCAGGAGGCGGTACAGGAAGCCGTAAACATTGCGCAGCGAAATGGTCAGCAAACCATCGAACCGGTGCATCTGCTTAGCGGTATCCTTGAAAAGGCTACCGATGTGACCAACTACATCTTCCAGAAGTTGGGCATGAACGGACAGCAAATCGCCATGCTCTTGCGTCAGGAGATGCAACATCTGCCTCGTGTGCAGGGCGGCGGTCAGCCGTACCTCAGCAACGAGACTAACCAGATACTGATGAATGCCGAGGATACCGCCAAGAAAATGGGCGACGAGTTCGTTAGCGTAGAACCTATCCTGTTGGCTATCGTACAGGGCAACTCTACTGCTGCACGTATTCTGAAGGATGCTGGTGCAAATGCCAAAGATATGCTCGCTGCCATCCAGGCATTGAGACAGGGACAGAACGTAAAATCACAAAGCGCTGATGATAACTATCAGAGTTTGGAGAAATATGCGAAAAACCTTGTAGAACAGGCAAGAAGCGGCAAGCTGGACCCAGTTATCGGACGTGATGAGGAAATCAGAAGAGTACTCCAGATTCTGTCACGAAGAACCAAGAACAACCCTATTCTGATAGGTGAGCCTGGTACAGGTAAGACTGCCATCGTAGAAGGTCTTGCCGAGCGTATCGTGCGTGGCGATGTACCGGAGAATCTGAAGAACAAGCAACTCTATTCTCTCGATATGGGTGCGCTGGTAGCCGGTGCCAAATATAAGGGTGAGTTCGAGGAGCGTCTGAAGAGCGTCATTAAAGAGGTAACCAACGCCAACGGCCAGATTATCCTCTTCATCGATGAGATTCACACGCTGGTAGGTGCAGGCGGTGGCGAGGGTGCCATGGATGCAGCCAACATTCTGAAGCCAGCCCTGGCTCGTGGTGAACTGAGAGCCATCGGTGCTACTACCCTCAACGAGTATCAGAAGTACTTCGAGAAGGATAAGGCGCTGGAACGCCGTTTCCAGACCGTCATGGTCAATGAGCCTGACGAGGTAGACGCCATCAGTATCCTCCGTGGTATCAAGGAGCGCTACGAGAACCATCATAAGGTACGTATTCAGGATGATGCCTGCATCGCAGCCGTCAAGTTATCAGAGAGATACATCTCTGACAGATTCCTCCCTGATAAGGCTATCGACCTGATGGATGAGGCAGCAGCCAAACTGAGGATGGAGCGTGACTCTGTACCAGAAGAACTGGATGAGATTACCCGCCACTTGAAGCAGTTGGAGATTGAGCGTGAGGCCATCAAGCGCGAGAATGACCAACCTAAGATTCAGCAGTTGGATAAGGAAATTGCAGAATTGAAGGATCAGGAGCATGACTTCCGTGCTAAATGGGAAGGCGAAAAAGCACTCGTCAACAAGATTCAGCAGGATAAGCAGGAGATAGAAAACCTGAAGTTTGAGGCTGAACGCATGGAGCGCGAAGGCAATTACGAACGCGTAGCTGAAATCCGCTATTCTAAACTGAAGGCGCTCGAGGATGACATCAAAAAGATCCAGGAGCAGCTGAAGAGTACACAGGGTGGCGCAGCGATGGTCAGAGAGGAAGTTACAGCTGATGATATCGCTGAAGTTGTAAGCCGCTGGACCGGAATACCAGTAAACCGTATGATGCAGAGCGAGCGTGAGAAACTGCTCCACCTGGAGGAAGAACTCCACAAGAGAGTCATCGGACAGGACGAGGCTATCACCGCTGTAAGTGATGCCGTTCGCCGCAGCCGTGCCGGTTTGCAGGATCCTAAGCGTCCTATCGCCAGCTTCATCTTCCTCGGTACTACCGGTGTAGGTAAGACGGAACTTGCCAAGGCGCTGGCTGAGTATCTGTTCAATGACGAGTCGATGATGACCCGAATTGATATGAGTGAATATCAGGAGAAGTTTAGCGTAACCCGTCTGATCGGTGCGCCTCCAGGGTATGTAGGCTACGATGAAGGTGGTCAGTTGACCGAGGCTGTACGCCGCAAACCATATAGTGTGGTTCTCTTCGATGAGATTGAGAAGGCGCATCCTGATGTTTTCAATACCCTGTTGCAGGTATTGGACGATGGCCGGTTGACCGACAACAAGGGTCGTGTAGTCAACTTCAAGAACACCATCATCATCATGACTTCCAACGCAAGCCGTGAGATGTTGCGCAAGACCTTCCGTCCTGAGTTCCTGAACCGTATTGATGATATCATTACCTTCAAGCCGTTGACCCAGGAGCAGATTGCCGAGGTTGTAGAACTTCAGATGAAGCGAGTAAAGAAGATGTTGGAGCCTCAGGGCTTTGAACTTCGCTGGACTCCTGCAGCTATCCAGTATCTGGCAAAGGTAGGATACGACCCTGAGTTTGGTGCCCGTCCTGTAAAGCGCGCTATCCAGGATTATGTATTAAACGACTTGAGTAAGAAGATTCTTGCAGAAGAGGTTAGCAGAGAGAAACCAATTACCATCGATCATACAGATGCAGATGGATTGGTCTTCAAAAACCAATAATTCCAGCAGATAACCAATCCGCGGAAAAAACGGATTGAAACATAAAATAAAGAGGGTGACAGATTCAGATATCTGCCACCCTTTTTTATTTATTATACACAGTTTTCCATCAACACACTCACCTTGACCGCCAATCTGCCATCAGGGGATGTTACTTCATAATTGTTGGCTTGCGCACAAACCGCGCCGAGCAACAAAATACCAGCAACACATTTTTTTTGCTTCATTTTCATTTTATTGTTAGGTTGAAATTATTATCTGTCTATGACGCAACAGCAGTATAGCCGACGTTCCAGCTTCTGTTACTGTAGCGTACAACAAAAATCGCTCCTGAATGAGAAGAAACCAAAAAGCCCCGACATCACGTCGAGGCCTTTGAAGTTTTTGAATGTTTCAGCAGTTTGTGTTTTTTATGTAGTTATGATTTGTTCGTTTTTGAAAATCAATTCTTTACTGGGTGCAAAATTAAGACAAATATTGATATAAATCAAATAAATCTCGATTTTTTATGCAAAAAACCACGTAAACGTTTACAATTTTTGCGCACCAAAAAGACCCTTTGTGCGCTGTTGTGACTAAAATACAGCTGTGCATTTTGTGTCTTTTGAATATTTTCTGCCACATTAATAAAAAAGTTAAAATATTGATGCTATATTTTGTTTTCTCTGTATTTTACACTATCTTTGCACTATCTTTTCACATTATTATATATATAAAGAAATTAGATGAAAGAATTTGTAATATCAGAAGTCAAGGCGGAAACCGCTGTACTCGTGGGTCTGATTACCAAGACACAGGACGAAGCCAAGACAAAAGAATATCTCGACGAGCTGGAATTTCTTGCCGATACTGCGGGGGCTGTCACCGTAAAGCGATTCACGCAGAAGGTGGTTTCTCCTAACCAGACCACCTATGTGGGTAAGGGTAAACTCGAAGAAATCAAAGAATATATCAAAAACGAAGAAGAGGAAGATAGAGAAGTAGGTATGGTCATCTTTGATGATGAGCTTTCTGCCAAACAGATCCGTAACATCGAACAGGAACTGCAGGTAAAGATTCTGGACCGCACCTCACTCATCCTCGATATCTTCGCCATGCGTGCGCAAACCGCTGCGGCTAAAACCCAGGTAGAGTTGGCGCAATATCGTTATATGCTCCCTCGTCTGCAAAGACTCTGGACTCACCTGGAACGACAGGGTGGTGGTTCAGGATCTGGTGGCGGTAAGGGATCTGTTGGTCTGCGTGGACCGGGTGAGACCCAGCTCGAGATGGACCGCCGTATCATCCTCGGCAGAATGAGTCTCCTCAAAGAGCGACTGGCAGAAATCGACAAGCAGAAGACTACACAGCGAAAAAACAGAGGCAGAATGGTGCGCGTGGCACTGGTGGGCTATACCAACGTAGGTAAATCTACCATCATGAATCTGCTCAGCAAGAGCGAGGTGTTTGCAGAGAACAAACTCTTTGCCACCCTCGACACCACCGTACGCAAGGTAGTGGTAGACAACCTGCCGTTCCTCCTTGCCGATACCGTAGGATTCATCCGCAAATTGCCAACCGACCTGGTCGACTCATTCAAGAGTACCCTTGACGAGACACGCGAGGCCGACCTTCTTCTGCACGTAGTAGACATCTCACATCCCGACTTCGAAGAGCAGATCCAGGTAGTAGAGAATACGCTCAAGGAACTGGATTGCGCCGATAAGCCATCGATGATTATCTTCAACAAGATAGACAACTACTCATGGGTAGAAAAAGAGGAAGACGACCTCACACCGATGGAGAAAGAGAACATCCCGCTGGAAGACCTGAAGAAGACCTGGATGGCAAAACTCAATGAGGACTGCCTCTTCATCTCGGCAAAGAACAAGGAGAACATCGACGAATTCCGCGAGATACTCTACAAGAAAGTAAGAGAGTTGCACGTACAGAAGTATCCATACAACGACTTCCTGTACCAGGATTATGAGTAAGAACATAAATATCAATAACAAGTAAGTTATGAATGATTACAGACCTTTAACCACCGAGGAAATCGAGGTGCTTAAACATAACGACTGCTGGGCCGAAGACTGGACCTCAGTCAATGTATCAGAAGATTTCAAGCCCAACTTCATGCACCGCGTGATGCTCTATGGCGAAATAAACATCGGATCCTTCAACAAGAACGTGGAGGTGAGCCAGGGCTTCGTAAAGCATTCGGGCATCAACAATGCCACCTTGCGCAATGTAACCATAGGCGACGACTGTCTGATAGAAAACGTAGGCAATTTCATCAACAACTATACCATTGGCGATGATTGCTACATCTCAAACATCTCGACCATGGAAACCACCGAGGGAGCTACTTACGGCGAAGGAAATCTTGTGAGCGTACTCAACGAGGTGGGCGAAGGCAACGTAATCCTCTTCAGCGATCTGAACAGCCAGCTGGCAGCCTTCATGGTGAAGCATTTCCCTGACAAGGAAATGAAGGAGAAGATTCGCCAGCTCATCAAGACCGACATCGACAACAAGATGCCGGATCGGGGACAGATTGGCAATAATGTGAAGATCATCAATACCAAGGAGATTACTAACTGCGTAATCAATGATTACTGCGAAGTGAACGGTGCTTCCCGTCTGAGCGACTGTACGCTATTGGGCTCTGTTCATGGCAACGTATATATCGGCACAGGCGTTATTACAGAAAACAGCATCATCGCTGAAGGCGCCAGCGTCATCAACAGCGTAAAGATACAGGATTGCTTCGTAGGCGAAGCCTGCCAGCTGTCTAACGGCTTTACCGCATCAGCCTCCGTATTCTTCGCCAACTCCTATATGAGCAATGGCGAGGCTTGTGCAGCCTTCTGCGGTCCTTTCACCGCTTCTCATCATAAGAGCAGTCTGCTTATCGGAGGCATGTTCTCTTTCTATAACGCCGGTTCTGCCACCAACTTCAGCAACCATGCCTACAAGATGGGACCTATGCACTGGGGCATTCTGGAGCGCGGTTCCAAGACAGCCAGCGGTGCTTATCTCCTGATGCCAGCCACTCTGGGTTCCTTCTCAGTATGCTTCGGCAAGCTGATGCACCACCCTAACACCCGCAATCTGCCTTTCGCCTACCTCATTGCCGATGGCGACAAGATGTTCCTCATCCCGGGCAGAAACATCACTACCGTAGGTCTGTACCGCGATATCAAAAAATGGCCTAAGCGTGATCTCCGTGCTATGGAGAACCGCAAGAGCATCGTCAACTTCGACTGGCTTTCACCTTATTCTGTTGGCGAGATTCTAAAGGGTAAGAAGATTCTTGAAAACCTGCGCGAAGTAACGGGCGATAATGTTTCGCAGTATCTTTATCACGAATATATCATACCGGCTTCATCGCTCCACAAGGGCATCAAATATTATGATATCGCCCTCCGCATCTACATGGGTGCCGTATTGAAGCGTGTACTGAAGCGCGACCCAGCCATCACCCCTCCAGCCAGCCATGTCGGCGTGGGCGATTGGGATGATCTTTCGGGACTCCTACTCCCGGTTTCTGAAGAAGAAGGCATCGTTAGGGATGTGAAGGAAGGAACTATCGAGAATATAGAACAGTTGCTCGACCGGTTTGAAGAAATCAATGCCAACTATCGCGACTACCAGTGGGCATGGACCTACCAGATGATCTGCGATTACTACGGCATCAGTGACATCACACTCGAAGATGCCAACCGCATACACGAAGATTATATCAAGGCACGCCGCTCATGGATAGCAGAAATCCGAAAGGATGCTGAGAAAGAATTTGCCATGGGCGATGTGGAGGAAGAGGTTTTCCGCAACTTCGTCGACAGCCTCGACCAGGAAATAGAATACGAGAATTAATGAGACTTGAATATTTCAACAGTTTAAAATAACAAAAAACATTATGGCAAAAACTCCAGATTTTAAGTATGCTCCAATGTTCCAGATTGGAGAGGACAAGACAGAGTATCGCCTTATCTCTAAGGAAGGCGTAAGTACAGCAGAGTTCGAGGGTAAGACTATCCTCAAGGTTTCTAAGGAAGCTCTTACTTTGCTGGCACAGCAGGGTTTCCACGACGTAGAGTTCATGCTCCGTCGTGAGCACAACCTCCAGGTGGCTAAGATCCTCAGCGACCCAGAGGCTTCAGAGAACGACAAGTACGTAGCACTCCAGTTCCTCCGCAATGCAGAGACTGCCGTTAAGGGCATTCTCCCATTCTGCCAGGATACAGGTACTGCTATCATCCACGGTGAGAAGGGCCAGCGCGTATGGACCGACTTCGAGGACGAAGAGGCACTGAGCCTGGGTGTTTACAACACCTACACACAGGACAACCTCCGCTATTCTCAGAACGCTCCTCTCAATATGTATGATGAGGTGAACACCCGTTGCAACCTTCCTGCTCAGATTGATATCGAGGCGACAGAGGGCGACGAGTACCGTTTCGTGATGGTAGCTAAGGGTGGTGGCTCTGCCAACAAGACCTACTTCTACCCAATGACCAAGGCTACTATCCAGAACGAGGGCACATTGCTCCCATTCCTCGTAGAGAAGATGAAGAGTCTGGGTACAGCAGCATGTCCTCCTTACCACATCGCCTTCGTTATCGGTGGTACTTCAGCTGAGAAGAACCTCCTCACCGTGAAGTTGGCTTCTATCAAGTACTACGATGAGTTGCCTACAACAGGTGATGAGACGGGTCGTGCTTTCCGTGACATCGACTTGGAGAACAAGCTCCTCGAAGAGGCTCACAAGATTGGCTTGGGTGCACAGTTCGGCGGTAAGTATCTCGCTCACGATATCCGCGTGATCCGTTTGCCACGTCATGGCGCAAGCTGCCCTATCGGTATGGGTGTAAGCTGCTCTGCCGACCGTAACATCAAGGCTAAGATCAACAAGGACGGTATCTGGTTGGAGAAGATGGATGAGAACCCAACAGAGTTGATTCCTGAGGAGCTCCGTAACCCAGGTGAGGGTACCAAGGGTATCGAGATTGACCTCGACAAGGGTATCGACGCAGTTCGTGCTGAGTTGACCAAGTATCCTGTAAGCACCCGTGTTAACTTGAAGGGTACCATCATCGTGGCTCGTGACATTGCTCACGCTAAGCTCAAGGCTCGTCTGGATGCAGGCGAGGAGATGCCTGAGTACTTCAAGAACCACCCTATCCTCTATGCAGGACCAGCCAAGACTCCAGAGGGTTATCCATGTGGCTCTATGGGACCTACCACAGCCAACCGTATGGACCCATACGTAGATGAGTTCCAGGATCATGGCGCTAGCCTTGTAATGATTGCCAAGGGTAACCGTGGCGATGTTGTTACAGAGGCTTGCAAGAAGCATGGTGGTTTCTACCTCGGTACTATCGGTGGTGTAGCTGCCGTTCTCTCTAAGAGTTCTATCAAGAGCATCGAGTGCGTAGAGTACCCAGAGCTCGGTATGGAGGCTATCTGGAAGATTACCGTAGAGGACTTCCCTGCATTCATCCTCGTAGATGATAAGGGCAACGACTTCTTCAAGCAGTTGAAGCCTTGGACTCCTTGCAAGGAATGCCAGAAGTAAATGATACTGAAATCATGATAATGAAAAAAGCTCAGGGCAGATAGCCCTGAGCTTTCTTTTTATACTTATATCGGATAACCTGTTCTGTTTCCGAAACAGGAACATCCGTTTAAAGCAGCAGTTTATATGTCTTGCTTTGCATACCGGTTTCTACCCGCAACAGATAAACGCCTTGTCTGATACCCTGTAAAGAGAGACTGACTGTTTTTCCATCCGTAGCAGATGCCTGTCTGAGCAGGTTTCCTCCCGCATGATACAGTTTAATCTTTCTCACGTCCTTGCCCGAAACCAGGAGTTGATGTCCCTCGCGACTGATCTCGGTTTCAGTATCAGGGCTGGTAGCATTTTCTATTCCTGTAGCTATATCCTGATAGAGAATAAGGATATCGCCCTTTCGCTTGAGAAAATAAGTAGGTTCCTGCGGATTCTTCAGTTCCACTTTCTTTCCTCCTATTTCGCCCATCACCCTGAACAGATAGGTATGACCGTCGGTCCAAGGCAGATTATTCTTGCGCAGCCAGTAACTGTAAAGCGGCACGTCGGAAGCTGATGAGACAGTTACATCATCGCTGAGTCCATTTACCTCTATTTCTTCCTTTGTATCTACATCTTCAGAGATGAGGGAAACATGCCCCTCGTAACTGCGGTCTTCTGTCGTACGCAGCGAAACACCCATCTTGAAGAGAGATACCTTCGATACATCGACGCTTCCGGTTTCTATCTTCTCGTTTGAATCATCAGCCAGAAAGACTTCAGCTTTTGCCATCAGCGGTTTCTCCTCTCCCTTTACCACCTCTATATAGGCTGCATCCTGATCGTGGATACCGTTGACCGGACAATCCTGGGTTTCGGCTTCATCCGAAGTAATCTCCAGTTTCACCTGATAATATCCCGGAGCAAGCTGGGCAGGAACGGAAAGGAGAATCGGGATTTCGGTCTCGCTGAAACCATCTATTTCGGTCAGCTGGTCCACACGTGTACTCAGCACAACCTCCTGGTTCTCATCCAGCAGTTTCACTCTCAGGTAACAGTCGCGCGGCACACCATTGAGGTTCTTGATAGTGAAGAAGGCAAGTACCTTGCTGCCCTGTTCAGCCTTGCCGTCAAGTCTTGGCTGCCCCATCAGTTGGAAGCGGGCATCTTCCGAACAGATTTCAGAGATGCGGCCGGCACCGTCTTTCAGTTCCACCCCGATAACAGGTGCCTTCTTCATCGGCAGGAAATCATCCCATGAACCATCATCCTTCCGGGCTGCACATATAGCGATGATACGGTAATAGCCGTTTTCAAGACCGGCAAGACTGAGACTGATTTTCTGAACCTGATTGATAAGATAATCAGTTCCCATCCATCCCTTCTGCTCTCCGCCATAAAGTCTTTCCGTAAAGCCTCCCTGCTGATGATCATCAGAATAAACCACCTGCTTGAGATTCCCCGCTTCATCATAAACGGCAACACCGATGTCGCCCCTGAAAGGCTTGCCTCTGTTGACGAAGGAATTCATCTCGACAGTTACCGGCTGTGATGGGTCGAATAACTTTCCCGACGCCTCTTTCAGGCTGAGAGAACCACCCTCGTTGAACATCAGCTGCGGCGAAGTTTCCAGCAGTCCGCGCTCTATTTCGGGATATTTCCCGTTGTTGGGATGAGCTAAGATGGCGGTAATGGCACGGTTAAAGGCAAGCGGTTTGCCCTGAAACTCACTTCCGGTCTGCGAAACATTGAGATTGGTGAGCGAATAATAGGCATCGCCCTGTCCCTCCCAACCGAAGTTCATGTGGAAGAGGCCATTTTCATCGAAACCATCAGTTACCCAGGCATGACCGGAAGCCGAACCGGCTGGTCTGCCTTCCAGATAAACCGGACATCCGTTAAGCAGTTCCTGTCTCAGGATTTCTGCAAACCTCCCCGGTCCTTCTACAGCTTTCGTAACGTAGGCTGCCGAATAATCGAAATGCTTTTGCAGCGCCTGATAGGCGAAGACTCCCTGGGTTCCACTTGCGCTGGGCGTATATTGCATGAAAGAAGCCACGCCCACATCGCTCATCAGTAAGGCTACGGCATCAATCTCTGCAGGAGTAGCCTGAACCGGATAGCGGTAGTCGGGCAACATGTTGGTCCAGTCGTAGTGCGACTGACTGAAATCCGCACTTTTCTTGTCCTGGTAGTAGGTTACCACATATTCGTTTTTTCCCTGTCCCTGAGCCGGCCACTGATGATAATACATCATCTGAGCCACAGCCGTAGCCACACAGCCGCTGTAATAATATCCTGTTTTAGCATTAAACGGATACGACTGTCCCCATTTGCTTTTCAGCATCGGCGCTACGGTTTTAGAGTAAAGTCCGGTGCGTGTATGGCTTTGTACCTTCACCTTTCCTTCTTTCAGCACCTCGAAAGTCTGTCGGTATCCCGAAAGCAGCAGTTTTACGCAGGGATTGGCATTGAGCGTATCGAGACAACCTTCTTTGCTGTATCCCAACACTTCCCCCATCTGGTCATCACCTGATACGATAACGAATCCCTGTCCGTGCGCATCATTATATATATAATAAGGTGTACCAGCCTTATTTTTCCTGCCCTTCTCCTTTGCTTTCATACCGGTATCTTGCGGCAGAGTGACATATCTCTTAGCTATCTCCGCCGCCTTCTGCCAATTGATTTCCTCGGCATGAACAGTTTGAGAACAGGTCATCATCAGAGCAACGAATCCCACAAATAGGTTCCCCATTTTCAGTCCCTTCCATTTTTTCCTTTCTTCTTTCTTTTTCATTTCTTCAGGTCTTTTTATTTGATATTGAGTTAATTACGCCACCTTCTGGAAATATCAGATTAGCTACACTTTGCCATCATCCAGAAAGTTTTCTGCAAATATACAACTTTTCTTTGAAAAAAAAGAGATTTTCCAAAATATTCGTGTTTTTATAAAATAAAAGTTTCTTCCATTTTTCTTGCTTATTACGAATAAAAGTCTTAACTTTGCAGCAGACTTAGGAGAAAGCCGAATATCTCGGAACAAATAAGTGATAATATGGTATAGCGTATGAAACAGGTAGAAGAAAGATACATCAGCTTGCTGATCGACTTCGGCTTCGACCGTCTCTTTGAGGAAGCCGAAATAGCCAAGTTTACTCCGCAGGAAATGAGGGAGTATGAAGCTAGTAAAAAGGCATAACGCGATATGAGCCAGAAAGCCCTGGAGATAGCTAAGAAAAACGATGAAAACAGTTTTTTTAGCTTTGCTTATCCATATCCTATCATTATGAGTATAGGGAAAATCCTATGCTATATTAGGGTTTATTCTATCCATATATCACAAAAAACATTTAATTTTGCAGCAGAAAATGATAATAATATAAAATTATGGAAAAAACAAAGAGATGCCCTTATTGTGGCGAAGAAATTCTCGCAATTGCGAAGAAATGCAAACATTGTGGGGAATGGTTAGATGAAACTCCTCCCTTAAAGGAAACAAAAACCTGTCCTACCTGTGGAGAATCTATTGCTGCAAATGCAAAGGTATGTCCTATATGCAATGAACCTACACATGTTTTGGATGAAACAGAAACTCTTTCAGATACTTCTAACCCAAAAGGAACAACTGTAGTTAATGACGGACACATTCTTTACTGTAAAACATGCAAGGAAAAAATCAGTTCAAGCGCTCAGATATGTCCTAATTGTGGGGATACTGATCCTTTTTATTTTGACGACATAACCAACAAACGCAAGAAAGTAGGTCTTGGATGTGCTACCATAGTTATTTTAGCCATTGTTATGACATTTATATTTAGAGCTTTTGGGTCTAAAAATGGAATATTAACTTGGAGTTCTGCCGAATTTTGGATCTTCGTATTCGTTATATTGGGCATTTTGGGTTTACAAAGATACTTCTCATATGCCAATATGAAAGAACATAGAGATGAAATGGATAAGATTTTCAAATCGAAGAATGACTCCCAGGCTCTTGAAATATGGAAGAAGGAATTAGAAGAGAAAAATTATAATTAAACTCATTAAAAAATTATATGAAAAGAATTATTTTGTGTATATCTATGTTGTTCATGGTAATGGTATTTACTCATGCACAAGAGAAAGCTAACGTATTGGTTGAGAAGTTTACTGCAGAAGGCGGTTATACTGACAGTGATATACGAACTTTAAGGGAAAATGTTATTAGAGCATTAGTCAAGACTATGCGAGTTAACGTTTTAGATGCAGAAAACTGTAAAGCCACTGACAAGCAGTATACTTTGGTTAAAGGTCATCTTCAAAAACCAGCCGTATCTAGCCAAACTGTAGAAGATAAAGGAGAAAGATTTACGCTGACAGAAGTAAACCTAAACTATGTAATTACCATGATTAAGCCAAATTCAAAGGAATCTTCTACTTCGTTTATGTTCACAACCAGAGGTAATAGCATGAGTGGCGAGGCTGATGCGATTGCTGATGCATGTAAGATGGTAAAGTTAAGCATGACCAAGATGATGGAAAAGGTGTTTCCTGTGGTTGGAAAGATTGTATTAATTGACAATGCTAAAGATGATAAAGCTCTGACCGTCTATATTAATCTGGGAGCATCAAACGGAATTAAAAAGGGACAGAAGTTTGATGTTGCCATCATGAAAGACGTAGCAGGAGAGCAAGTAGCCAAAAATATTGGAACATTGACCGCAACAGAAGTTTCTGATACAAAAACTCTTTGTAAAGTAAATAGTGGCGAAGTTGAAATTTTCACTTCTGTAAATTCTGGTATAGATACAGCTATCAAAACTCGTGAAAAAAAGGGACTTTTAAAAGGATTAGGCGATGTTATGGGAAATGTATATGGTGGTAGCGGATTCATAGCAGACTCTGGTATGCAAGTGGAAAATTCCACTGAGAATACCGTTTCGGCTGCTTCTGTATCTGGTCATGCTGGAACAGCAGCATCAGGTCTAAAGACGGGTTCAGCAAGTAAGTTCAGCTACTATGATTTTATTTCCGGACCTAATGGACGTAAATACATCGAACCAATTCTTGATTGGTCTGCAAACAAAGCTACTATCATAGCTTATATGAAGGAAGCAGGCTATGTGAAGAGCGATGAAGACATGTTGGCTTTTGCCAGCGATGATGATAATGACCCTCATAGTCCATCCATCATGTATATGATAATGAATGGCCAGTACTTCAGTGCAACATCTATGCTTATGCAAGTTAAAAAAGAAAGCGTTTTAACATGGATGAAGCAGCATTACATCTATAAGGGGAAAAACAATGGAGGCCTTGCCGATTTGCATAATTTTATTTCTAAAGATAAAAAAACAAGTATTATGGTCAGTTTTATGAATCTGAATGAATCAGAGTATTCAACTGTTACCATAGCATACCAAAAAGAATTCTAATTAATTGAGTTGAAGATAGTGCCGATAGGGTTTATCCTATTCGGCACTTTATTTTTATGAAAAGAAACAGAGTATTTTGCAAGTTTCCTTGCGTAATAAAAATAACTTATCTCTGCTGCTATAAAAATGCAAGAAATAGCCCCCAAAAACAGCATGATTATTTAAACCAATATTTATTCTTATCTTTGCATCCCATTTTTCATAGTAAGTATTTTAACAGTAAAAACTCAAAATGATGAAGCAGAAAAAACATCGAAAGATTCCGGCACTGGCTGCTGGAACCACACTCGTGGCAGCGATGCCCCTGATGGCATCCTGCTCCACCGATTATCACAGCCGTATCTGCTCCTGGCATCTGTCTGCCACCTCCTTCCTATGCGTAACACAGATAATAGTCTTATCGGCATACGAAGCAAAGAGGCGGTCGAAAAGAAGTTTCTCGGTTTCGGCATCCAGCGATGAGCTGATTTCATCAAGCAACAGAATGTTACCTTCGCGCAAAAGACTGCGGGCTATAGCAATGCGCTGTGCCTGACCGCCACTCAAACGGGTGGCATGCTCTCCTATCTTCGTATTCATACCTGCCGGCAAACTGAAAACGAAATCGGCACAGGCTACATGAAGGGCTTCGGTAAGCTGCTCATCGGTAGCCACGGGATTGGCAAGAAGAAGATTATCGCGAATGGTTCCGCTCATCAGCGTATTACCCTGCTCTATATACACGATATGCGAACGCATGCCGGTTCCTTCTGTCTCTTTGCCCAGAGCATCATACAATACTATCCTTCCGCTATCGGGCTGGATGATACTCGACAAGAGACGCAGGATGGTGGTCTTGCCACAACCGGTTTCTCCTACTATCGCCACAGATGTGGCGGGACGGAAATCATAAGAGAAATGACTGACAACAACTTTCTTTCGCTCATCGGGATATGAATAACTCACATCCTGAAGACGGATGCCGCAAGCACGCTGCAAAGGTATAGAAGCTTCTGCCTGCAACAGAGATTCCTCCTGCTCGGTATTTTCAATCTCTACCAACCGGTCTACACTCGCTGATGCATGAATCAGCTGGGGAATCATGCCCAAGAGCGACATGATAGGACTCTGTATCTGACCCACCAACTGCAGGAAGGCGGTCATCACACCAAAGGTTATCAACCCGTTCTTGAGTTGGATGGCACCATAGACAAAGGCTCCGAAATAGCCGTAACTGAAGGTGAAAGCCAGAAGCAGGCGGGATATCAACGTAAAACGGATTCTACGGCGGACCAGATGATGCAAACGCTGCTGCATGCTGCCTACCCTACCGGAAACCGTGCTCTCTGCCTGCAAGGTCTTGATGGTGAGTTCATGTTCTACCGTCTCCTGAATCATCATCTGTATGCTGCTCTCCTCCTCGCGTATCGCCAGCGTCATCTTCTTGAGTCGGCTGCCGAGATACTTGGCACAGACTGCAACCACCGGTGTCAGTACTAGAAGGCTCCATGCCAGAATGGAATCGATAGAACGCATCAGGAAGAAGGCACCGAAGAGCTGCACCAGGGTGACTACGATTGTGGGCAGGATATCCGTAACTACCGAAGAGGCTGATGAGAGATCACGCTCCAAACGCTGGCTGATGTCGCCGGAAAGCATATCAGAAGCAGGCTTTCCGGAACCAGCCTCAGCCTGATGCTTAACGGCATAGAGTTTCCTGCCCAGCACAAACCGGAAGAGGCGGCTACGCATATCATTCTGGAGGATTACCTCGGTGATGCCGGAAAGATAGAATACCAGCTGGCGAAGGGCTATCAGCAGGGCGATGACAGAAAAAAGCACGATGGTTTCGCGCAGCACATTGCCACGCCAGATCACCACATCGATGAACCGGCGACACAGCCAGACGAGCCACAAACCTAATGCTACCTGCAGGAGACCGGCGATGATGCGCAACAGCAAACGTCCACGGACAGCAGACATCTGGCGGAAAAACCAAAGTGCATACTTCCTCATACCAGTCCCTCTTTCTGCCACTGGGCAATAATCGCCTCACAGTCTTTTTCTGCCTGAGCCATGACTACATCATACTCATCGCACAGAGCCTGAGCCAACGAAGCTACCGTAAATTCACCCTGTTTCTCAGCCGCCTTCCAGAGAAAGGCGGCAGTTTCATTGAGACTGATCAACTTGGTAAAGTCTACTGCCTGCATACCTTCGGCTGTTACCACATACTCACCGCAAATTTCGCGGAGCTTGAAATCTTTCCTGATCTTCATTGTATCTTGTTTTTTAGTTTTTATATGATAAACGGATATAGAGCTTGATTATTTTAAGCAAGACCCTACGCACAGGCCTCAACCTCTGCCATCTGTGCCAGTTTCTGAGCGCTTTCTGCGAGATGAGACTCTTACGGCTGCCGTCGGGACAGATGACAGCATGCGCCTTCGCAATGACATCCTTGCGCAGGCAATGCTCCTTAAAACCGAGATTTCCATCGCCCGTCAGCACGATACGGCAATCATCTGCTGAAAAGGATGCGGGGGAAGCTGCTCCTGCAACAGACTCTATCCCGATGATGCGATGCACCACCGGATAGCCTTCTTCTACCCTCGCCATCACAATATCGCCCACCTTCAACTCGCCTTCTACCGGATAGAATTCTACGCAATCTCTATCACCTACGATAAAGGGAAGCATGCTGGTTCCCTTGACCGGAAACTTGACAGGACGACCTTCACGGATGAATTGCTCGAGCGCGGCTATTGCTTTATATTTTGAATCGGATGTATTCATCTTTCTATTGTACGATTGGTTTTTACCCGACGGTTGGTTTTACAGACTGATGGTCTGACAGCAAAGGAGGGCTGCACCGGCATCAGGCAGACAGTCGAGCTGATAAAGCCGGGTAGCCCCGATCAGCTTCTCTATCGTTTGATGCTGGCCATCTGCAATTTCCTTCTCCCATGCCTTGCCGGAGACAGAAGTCTTGATAGACACATAAGACTCTATGACGGTCTGTTTTCTGATTTTATTCTCTGGTGCCTGGCGCAACTGGACAATTGCCCCTATCGGATATTCCTCGTTCTTATAGCAAGGTGTCTTTCCGCTCCAAGGCGAGCCACTCACCATGGGCGTTCCTTCGTGCGATATATATACCACCGGGTTATCATCATTGAGCAGTCGGGTGCCCTCGATATGTTTGAGCCACAGTCCGGAATGCGTACTCTTGCCCGTTCCGCTCTTGCCCAGGAAGAGATAAGCCTTTCCATCCTTTACTACGGTAGAAGAATGAAACAGGAGTGTATCTCCGGCAGCCGAACGCATGGCATAGAGCAGCATCAGCGAGGTGTCAACGGTTGCCTTGAGGGATCCGAAAGCCGACTTCTGGCTGAAGGTGCCAGCAGGAACCAGAAGACAGGAATGCTGATAATCATGACCTGTAACCAATATCGATTTCATATCAGTCATTGCCATCAGGAACGCCTTCTGCTTCTCTCCCAGACTACCACTGATAATGAGCTGTCCCTCCTCATCCTGTCTGCATTCCTCCTTGAAACCGGCAGGTTTCCTCAGTTCTTCCCCGCTTTCGTTCAAGGTAAGAGAGAAGGAGGTCAGGGCAGCTGATGCGACCTGTTCATCGCATTCAAACGCCTGATAAGCCTCCAGTAAAACAGCCATCATCTCCTGAGAGGAATCAGGATAAGAAAGGCTAAACCCGACATGAGCTACCTGATAATGCTTTATAATAGATTCCATTATTCTGTAATTTCATTTATGCTCCCTATAAGGAACGGTTCAAGTTTTTCATTGCTGCAACAAAGGCTCAGAGGCCTCATTGTCTGCAATTTCGCAACAAAAATACGATTTTTATCTGAGAAAGCCAAATCTTTCTCTATCTTTCTTCAAATTACTGAAGTTTTGCAGATGGAAATCGGCGCACAAAAAAAAAGAGATGAAGCAAAATCTACGTTGCTTCATCTCTTTATATGATCTCATATTCAGTATCTTACTGCATATCATAAACCACCTGCATGAGCTTCTTGCCCAGTTCATCAGCCTGCTCCATGGTAGAGGCCTCGCTATATACGCGGATGATAGGCTCGGTATTACTCTTGCGGAGGTGAACCCACTTGTCAGGGAAATCGAGCTTGACGCCATCAATATCTGTTACGGTGACATCCTTCTCCTTACCATACATCTCCTTAACCTTCACGAGGATAGCATCTACATCGGTAGATGGAGTCAGGTCGATGCGGTTCTTGGCGATGAAATAGTTAGGGAAGCTGGCACGGAGCTCGCTCACCTTGCAGCCCTTGTGAGCCAGACTGCTCAGGAAGAGGGCGATACCAACGAGGGCATCACGACCGTAATGGCTCTCCGGATAGATAACTCCACCATTGCCTTCACCACCGATAACAGCGTGAACATCCTTCATCTTGGTAGTTACATTCACCTCGCCTACAGCAGCTGCGGTGTACTTGCCACCATGCTTCTCTGTAACATCACGGAGGGCACGGGTAGATGAAAGGTTGCTGACAGTATTGCCTGGAGTCTTGCTCAACACGTAATCTGCCACACTTACCAAGGTATACTCTTCGCCAAACATCTTGCCATCTTCGCAGATGAAAGCCAGACGGTCAACATCAGGGTCTACAACGATACCCATATCGTAGCCACCCTTCTTCAACTCATCCATGATACCACCGAGGTTCTTCTCCAATGGCTCCGGATTATGAGCAAAGTCGCCTGTAGGCTCACCATTGAGGAAAGTATATGCTACACCGAGCGCATCGAGCAACTCTGGAAGTATAACGCCACCAACAGAGTTGATGGAATCTACACAAACCTTGAAGTGGGCATTCTTGATTGCTTCGACATCTACGAGCTTCAAAGCAAGTACGGAGTCGATATGGCGCTTGTTGAAGGTATTGTCTTCAGTATATTTTCCGAGATGATCCACATCCGCATAGTCGAAGTCTTCCTTCTCTGCGATACCCAGCACCTCGTTACCATTAGCTGCTGTGAGGAACTCACCCTTCTCGTTGAGGAGCTTGAGGGCATTCCACTGGCGTGGGTTGTGAGAAGCTGTGATGATGATACCGCCGGCGGCACCACTCATGGTAACAGCAAGTTCGGTGGTAGGAGTAGTAGCCAGACCGATGTTCAGCACATCGTAGCCCATACCCATGAGGGTTCCACAAACCACATTCTTTACCATCTCGCCAGAGATGCGTGCATCACGGCCTACAACGATGGTATTACTCTCTGAAGCACCGCTACGGCGAATGAAGGTAGCGTATGCTGAAGTGAACTTTACGATATCGAGCGGATTCAAAGTATCGCCCGCTGGACCGCCGATAGTACCGCGGATACCAGAAATTGACTTAATCAGTGTCATAAATATATCTTTCTGAATTGATGTTTATCTTCCTTTCTGCAGGGTCATGTCGTAGACACATGCCTGCACACTGCCCGATGCCGATGTGGTACCGTAAGAGTGAGGTACGAGCAGGCGGACATGAGCGATGCGGTCATCATCAGTCTTCGGTCTGCCTATCTTAATCCAGGTGAATGGTATGAGCCAACCGCTAGGCACGGTAGAACTTACACTGCCATAATTGGATGAATTATATGTATTGGCCATCAGACTGGCTTTAGGATCAACGAAAGAACCGGTGAATGTACCGGAAGTATTGGTAACGCTTATCTTATCTATATAATAGGAATAAGCAGGAACTTTGTTTGAAAGCGTGAGACACTTATCGCTCATTTCAGCAGCATACGAAAGGTTATACTCATCAAAGCGGACCAATACATCTACCGATGTACCTTTCTTGATATAGTCGCCACATCCCTGGTCAATCACCTGCATGTAGATACCGTTACTGTTGAAAAGTACCCATTCGTTGTTGTTCTTTGCTGTATCCGTCAGTTTTTCATTATTTTTCCAACGTCTGTTGAACTCATCCTCGGAGATGACCTTAATATTTTCCTTACGCAAGAAAGAGCTGATAGAATCGAGCTCTCTGTCGCGCATGTCCTTATAAGTCTCACTATCATTGCATGCGGCAAACGATAAAACAGCCGCAAAAGCAATCATTGCAAACAAAAATTTCTTCATTCTTCTTTTTAAAATCTGATTTATTGGGCAAAGGTACAAAAAAGATAAGACAACACCGAGAGGAATAGGTTGATTTTATTATTATTTATCACTTATTATCATCCTATTGCCTCAAAACGGGGTTGTTTTCTGCCTTTTTCGTCATTTCTAAAGAAAAAATCGGCTACTTCAGCATATCGGCGTATGCCAGGATAGCCTTCAGTGCTATCTGCTCTGCCTTCTGTATGCTGCAAAGCAATTTGCCGCCGGAAGCATTGCGATGACCGCCACCATTGAAGAACTCGGCTGCCATCTTATTGCATGGGAAATCGTCTACCGAACGGAGACTTACCAATATGCGATTGTCTATATCTGTATCTTCACGAAGAGAAATGGAGAGTTTGTGTCCCTTGATGGTAAGAGGCACGTTCACCAATCCTTCCAGGTCGCCCTTGATAAAGTCATACTTCTTCAACTCTTTACGGGTCACGGTATAGAAACTGGCATGAAGACCCTCTATTACCTGCAACTTTTCATTCATCAGATAGCCACGGAACCGGACTGCCGGAATGCGGGCATTATTGAAGACATTACGGTAAATCTTATCCTTGTCGATGTTCTTGGTAAGCAGCAAGCAGATGATGTAATAGATATAAGGCTGGGTAGAATTATAGGTGAAACCGCCCGTATCGGTCATCATGCCGCAATAGATGCAGGTAGCCCAAGTCTGATCCATCTGTGGGAAACCTCCCAACTGCCAGACTACACGGAATACCAAGTCGCTGGCACTGCTGGCATGTGGCTGCGAAACCAGCAGCTTAGCCTCAAGATTAGGAGCCAGATGGTGGTCGATGATGACACGCTGAGTCTTGCAACCCAACAATACATGGTCCATCTCATCAAGACGTCCCTCACTGCTAAAGTCAACACAGCATACCAGGTCGGCTTCATCAAAAGCTCGCTGCACCAGTTCAGGCTGTCTGTCATATCGCAGGATACCGGCAGCTCCAGGCAACCAGGAAATAGAATCCGGTACCATATCCGGCACACAAATGTCAACTTTCTTGCCCAAAGAGCGAAGATAACCAGCCCATCCCAAAGAAGAGCCGATGGCATCACCGTCTGGCGACTTATGTGCACAGACGACAATACGATGAGAAGCCGCTATCGTCTCTCGGAGAATAGCGGCTTCCTGATCTGTCAATATATTAATGTTTATATCCATCACATCAAATTAGAAGAGCTTGTTAGGATAAACACCCTCATCGATAAGATGCTGAATCTTATCAACAACACTCTGGCGGTCGGCTGCATAAGTTACACCAAACCACTTGCTGGTAGTATCGAGCACCTTAACGGTAGCTGTACCCTCATTGATGAGCTTGTTGACCATCAATGGGATGAAGAACTCAGCCTTCTTATTTTCCATATTCTTAGGATCACTCAAGAACTCCTTGAAGTACTCCTCACTATGCTGGAAGTAATCAGGTGTGAAGCCCCAAACGTTCATGGAAACAGGAGTATTGTCGCCAACAGCAACCCACTCGCCCTGCTCGTCCTTGTAAGATACCTTACCGTCGATACGCATGATCTCGGTACGCTCTACACAGGTAGTAAGGTTCTCATCAGCATCCTTAGAGCAGATGCCACGAGCTACGGTACCATTCTCACTCAAGGTGTTACCCACACGGAAACCAACCATGGCATAACGGTTCTTGCTGCCCTCTGGAAGTTCAGAGAGGAACTTGCCGATTACCATGAAGCAATCGCGGTTGTAGAAGTCATCGCAGTTGATTACGCAGAAAGGTTCCTTAATGATATCCTTTGCCATAAGGACAGCATGGTTTGTACCCCAGGGCTTCTCACGACCTTCTGGTACAGAGAATCCCTCAGGGAGATCATCCAATGCCTGGAAGCAAAGTTCTGCAGGAATATGACCCTCATACTTTGAAAGAATCTTCTCACGGAACTGATCTTCGAAGTCCTTGCGGATAACGAATACGATCTTTCCGAAACCAGCCTGAATAGCATCATAGATGCTGTAGTCCATGATAGTCTCACCATTAGGACCCAGACCATCAAGCTGTTTCAAACCACCATAACGGCTACCCATACCGGCAGCCAGAAGCAATAACGTAGGTTTCATTTTGTCTATACTTTTATTTATTAATAGTTGATAGTTATTAAAAATAATAACGATGCAAAAGTAACAAAAAAAATGCAGTTAACCGCAAGTTTTCCTACTTTTTTTTGATTAATATCAATTTTTATTCTTTTATGCACTATCTGTAACACATATCAGACTTATTTCCGGACACATCTCCCAGGCAAAACCTAGAAAGGATAACCCACAGCGAAATGCAGACTCTGGGCATCCTTGAACCGACGGATGTTATAGATGCCATTCTTGCCGGTATCGTAAGGAACATGCAGACCGATACCCCAGTCGACACGTATCACAAACATACCCATATCATAACGCACACCGACACCGGTGCCTACCGCCAGCTGCCGGAAAAACTTGTCTACATCAAACTTGCCGAGCGGACTGTACTCATGGTTGCGTAAGGTCCACACATTACCAGCATCCAGGAAAAGGGCTCCATAGAGATCGCCCCATACCTTCTGACGGTATTCCAGATTCATCAGATACTTGATGTCGCCCGTCTGGTCGATATACGAATACTTGCTGTTGGTAGGCTGGTATCTGCCCGGTCCGATGCTCCGCACATTAAAGGCTCGCACACTGTTGGCACCACCGATATAGAACTGCTCATAATAAGGAGCATTCTCGGCATTGCCATAACTCCAGATAATGCCGGCATTGACATGTCCCACCAGCGTACCATCCTGGGTGATACGCCAATATTTCACGAAATCAGTCTCCAGTTTCAGGAACTGAGCAAACGGATTCTTGAACATCTTCTTGTCTTTCTCGTTCCATCCCTTTCCGGCCGCCATGTAACCAAGCGAAAGGATATTGGCTGCCTCGCTGATGGTGGTTGACCAGGTGATAGGATGGCGGTAACGGCGCGGACTGCGATAAGTATAGGTGTAACTCATCTTAGGCACAAACTGGTCGCGCATCGATATCTGAAGATAAGGATGCAGGGCGAGGATGCTATCGAAAGCGGCTGTGCGGCTGTTCATAAACTCATAAGAGAGAATCAGCGGACTGAAAGAATGCTGATGCTGGTAAGAGGTAGACCACGCATAGGTTAACTCGCCCGCTGCCACATGACGTCGGAAATAGCTGGCTCTGTTCAGCACATTCATCGAAGCCTTGATGGTAGTAGTTGGCACACCCCGATATTTGGTAGGCATATGCCCGGCACGGTATCTGCGCTCGTTCTGCTCCATCGTTCTGAACATATTCCAAGGCGTGATGATGCGAGGGAACTCTACGGAAACATCCGATCCGTATTCATAGGAATTGATGCGGGTTGAACCTCCACCAGCCTGACTGACGGTTTGCCACTCATGCGAACCATGCAGGTTGACAGTAAGTTTCTCGCCTCCATGAAAAGCATTGCGCTTGGTAAGACCCACTACCAACTCCGGTCCTACTCTACCGGTCGTTTTGCCGCGGGCATTTGCCTCGACATAGAAATCGTATGGCTTGTCGAATACCAGATCGATATTGGCATCCAAAGTATCACGATATACTACATTGCCCAGACTGTCTAGGGTCTGCACCGAACGGGGAGTGAACTGGATGCTGGAATAGCTGAAGAGTCCCATCTCCTGGAGTCCGGTCTTGGCACGCTCCTCGGTACGTACCCGATACAGTTCACGGGGACGCAGGCGCAGACTCTGCAAAACGATACCCGGACGTATCGGCATCTTTCTTCCATTATAATGGAAACTCAGAAAACTGCGCACAAAGGAATCCTTCAACTCCTCCATATACTGCTTTCTGAAATTAACATTGATTTTTCCTATATACCATTGGCGGGTAGCCTTATCATCCACGCTGTCTGCCATCATCAGCCGCAACTGCACCTTGCCGGGCACATTCACGGTATCGGCAAGATAAGAAGCATAACTGTTCTGATAGAAATAATAGCCCCTGTTGCGGAACAGACGGGTGATACGCTGACGTTCCGATTCCATGTTGGCGACATTGAAAGGACTCCCCTTCCGTATGAGCGCCTTGTTCATGGAAGCATCTATAAACTGCTTGCTCTTGGCTGGGAAGTTGAGATAAGCCATAGAATCAAGCGTCCAGAGATGACCGAAGTCTACCTGATAGGCAACCTTCGCCTTCTTCGGATTGCTCTGTGTCAGCACATCATAAGTCACCTTACCGTTAAAATAGCCATATTTATCGAGCTGATGCTCGGCTACCTGGGCACGGAGCTGCGGATTCACATTCGCCATCAGCTTAGGTTTGGAACCGAATACCTTGGTTATCCACTTAGCCAGTGCTCCATCCGACTGAGAGAAAGCATTCCATATCCACAGGCGCACAGGGAACGGCGTGCGGTAATAGCTGCTTCCGAACAAAGCACCGTTCGGAGCCGAAGCCAGGGCATACTCCATCTCGGTGATGGTAGAATCAGCATAAGATCCCTTCTCGTAGTTCTTATACTCGATAGGTACCAGACCCGTAAACAGCTGCTCGTCTTCTTTCAGCGCACTGGTTGAAGAGCAACCCGTTATGAGCTGCCCCGACAACATCAGCAATGCTGCCACATATATAATAAGGTATAACCTGTTCTGCTGTTTCATATCGTTCATTACTTTTCGTTAAGTTTCAATGGGTCAAAGTCCTTTGTTTTGGCTTTTTCCATCGTATCCTTCTTCTCATTCGTATGCTTCTTCACCGCAGGATTCTTCTCCATTGGGGCTGCAGGAATCTGCTGCTTATCGGTCTTGAACCGGAAGATGTCCTTGAAATGCTGCAACTTTCTCTGCCATTTGAAACCGACACCGTACTCACCTATCAAACCTTCGAGCCAATCGTAGGTATTGTTGTTGTAGAAGGCACGGATATACTGGCTCGCACCTTCGTTGAGACGGTACTGCAATTCGATATTGTTGAAGAATGCATCATCATTGTTGGCTGCATTCTCCATTTCTGCACCGGTAGAAACCTTGCCGCCCACACTGAAACTCAAGCGGTTGTTGAAGAACCGCTTGGCAAACTTAAAGTTGTAATCGGTGTGCATGGCACCTGCTGCATTGGTGGAGTTATCTACCGACATACCGACATCCACACCCACAGAACGCATCGCAGAACCTGCAATATTATTGATCTCTGAGTTGAGGAATGAGGTCAAGGCACTGTTCATGGAGAACGAATTGGTATTTCCGTTGGCAAGATACATGCCCGAAGCCAGCATCGTAATGGCTATCTTACCCCGCTCTTCAATACTCATCGTGTTCAGTTCATCCTGCAAGGTGGCATCGTTTGGTGAGGAAACGATAAACTGGATGCCTGGCTTATTCAATGTCTGCGAGAGTTTTACGCCACAAATGAAATCCACCGAGCGGCCGGTTCCCTGTCCCTCGTTTACCGTTGTCCTGACATTCTCTGTTGCCGTGATGTTCAGGGTCGGGTTGAACGGATCGCCGTTAAACTCTATGTAGCTGCCGTCCTGGATATCAAACGTCTTGAGCGGAATGATAGGCAGCGAATATTTCATCTTGCCATTGTTCAGGGTATACTTGCCCGTGATGCCGATGCCATCAACCGAATTGTAAGTCATCGTCAGATTACCACCGCCCATCAGGTCGATGTAGTTGGTCTGGTCGGCATTCAAAGCACAGAGGATATGAGCCGACTCGTCTATCGACATGCCCAACATCATGTTCAATCCTTCCAGTGCCGGACGCTCGACAACGACAGGCTTGCCACTCTTGAAATTCGTAAACTTCACCAGCTCATCGAGCTGCGTATCAGTAGTCAGTTCCGATTCTTTCAGCACATACGTCATATCCGTATTGCCGAGGACATCCAGCTTACCCTGCATCTTCAGATTGCTTACCGGTCCGCGCATCGCACCATAGAAGTTGACATACGCCTTGCCGAAAGCCTCGGAACGGGCATTCTCCTTGGCATCAATCAGCAGGAAGTTCTGTGCTCTCATCCGGATATCGAGCATCATCTTCTCTATATTCGTAAAGTCGAGACTGCCCTGGATATTGAGCGGACTCTCATTGTTGGCATACATCATGAAGTTTTCGAAGAGCAACTTGCTGTCTATGATACGGACAGGATCGTTGGCAAAACGCATCGTGATGCCATACGGCACACTGACGAGATAAGCCGAATCCAGATATACTTCGCCCTCTACATCCAATTGGCTCAAGGCTCCCTTCAAACTCAGTTTTCCTTCGCCATATCCCTTCAGACCCATAATCTGGTCAGGAACAAAACCGTTGACAAAATGCAGAGGCAACTTCTCCATACCCACTTCGGCATCGAGATAACCGTTTCCTTCCGACTTGTAAGTACCCTTTACGGTAGCTACTTCTTCACCCTCATAATTGAGGAAACCATCTACATAATGAGAACCGTCGCTCTTCGGCATGTAAACGAATTCAGTACCGACATCTCCCATCGGACACTTTTCGTAAACCAAATTGTCGATGTTCAGATTAGAAGAAACCGAGAGTTCATCCTTGGTCTGGATAATATGGAAGTCGCCGTCAAGAATACCCGAGATGTCAGGCATATAAGGAATCACGCTGAGCACTTTATCCAGATTAAACTGGCTCATGCTCACCGTAAGATCCTGCAGCGCTTCTTCATTTTCATCATTGCTGTATATGCGGATACCCATACCGTTGGCTGCCTTCAGAATCAGATTGGCAGAAACACGGTCGTCATTGCCCAACATCAGATAGTTGTCATCGTTGGCAGTAAACTTTTTGTACCCCAGGACAGGATGGGTATCGATGAGCGAAATCTTCACGCCGTTTTCCAGCAACAGCGCCTCCAGACCCACATCTACACCCAATCTGTTTTTGGCATCATAGATGCGGGCATCGATATTGGAACCCTTCTCCTGCAGTTCGCCCTCTACCTGTGCCCGGAACACATACTGAGGATTATGCTTGTTGTTCTGAACACGTGCTGCATAGCGGATGGTATCGCCCTCAGTCTTCACCAAGGCACGGATCGTATCCAACTGCATGCCACTCGCTACCAGTGAATCGATGTTGAGATAACCATTGACACCTGTTACAGGCGACATGGTCATCTTCATATCCACCATCTTGAAATCATAACCGCAGTAAGCGATGAAACGGGAAATGAAATTGTCCTTTCCTGTGGTAAGATAAACATGACCGAAAGGGAACTGACTGCGAATCTTCACCTGATCGATATGATGGTTCCTAAGCTGATGAGCCAATTCTTTCTGCAATCCGGCAAAACGGCTCATCAACTGCTTATAGCCTCCGTGTACATCCATGTTGAGATGGAAGTCGCCGCAATCGATGACTGCGTGCGTGGTATCTCTGCGGGTAAATACATCAGCGTCAACACCCACCGGACGGTAATTCTTTTTTGCCGTACGAACCGTAATATCACTCATCGAAGCCATGATGTCGTGACTGTCCTTCAGGTCGGACCTGATATCCATGTGGCCGCAGAGCGACAGACGCATCGGTGCCTTCGTTACCTCTAACGAATAAAGATTCACATCGCGGACATCTGCCACCAGGGTAGCCTCCAGTTTCTTGGAATTCGTAAGTGCATCAAGGCTGACGAGTCCCGTAAGATACTGGTTCTTGCTGTCGATATCGGCATGCACCTTACCATTAGCAACGTGAGCCACTGCCAATACATGATCCAGTTTGTATTTACTATACTGAATCTGATTTACCTGTGCCTTAGCCTGCAATCGGGTACGAGGAGAGAGGAAATCGGTTCCCACTCCCTTCGCCTGCAATGAGCCGGTGAAAGAATGCAAATCCTGTTTTGGCAGGAAATGCTTTGCCTGGATGTTGTGCGCCTGAATCTTAGCTTGATAAGCCAGACGGTTCATATCGATACTGCCGTCTTTCCGGGTCTTCGCATCTATCTTGGCATCTACCTTCATCCTGCCACGACCTTCGGTAATGGCGAGTCGGGTAGCATATCTGGAGCCGTCAGCCTGAATGTTACCACGGATTCCGATACCGCTAGGCACACGTATCTCCTGCATCAGAGAAGGGTCAAGCATGGCGGTAATGAAATCCAGATGATAGGTACGGGCGTTCAGATCTACATTTGCCTTCAGACGGTTCATATCCGTCAGGTTACCCAATTTTCCATCAGCACTCAGTTCGAAGGCTGTAGGCAGCGACAGTTTCAAGCCCGAGAAAGATGCCTGCTGCATATTTCCCTTGAACGATCCTTCTATCTTCATCGGATAGAAAGGCCATTTCTTCTTCATGGCGCTTGGGAAGGCATCGCCTGCAAAGAGGAACAGGTCTGAACGGCCCAAAGCACCCTTCAGCTGTGCCATCAACTTGCCAGGTTTCACCTCATCAAAGGCATTCATATCCATATCCACAGTTGCCTGCAACTGGGAGTATGGGGTACGGAGACAGATATCAGGCAACTGCAGTTTCACAGAATCCATCACGAATCTGCCATAGAGCTGGTCTACCTGCAAACCGCTTTTCTCCTTAAACTGAGCTTCACGAATCTTGACATCTATCTTCGAATCGCAATAATAGAAAGAGTCTGCCTTCAAAGTCATGGCCGACAGGGCGATATGGTTAAAGTCCATGCCCGATACCGGACGGATATAGTTCTGGTCATAGTTCACCTTGCCATTCTTCCAGTCAAGATGACCTATCTGATAAAGTCCTTTATAAAGGTCGAGATAGGTAGTCTGCGCCACCGCATCTCCAAAATAAGCATTCACCTGAAGGGTATCTCCAGGCATGTGTAATACGAAATCAGTGTTCTTCAGTTTCAGTTTTTCGATATTCACCTTCCAGAAATTGGTACTAGGCGTAGTATCCGGCGGCACAGTATCGCTCAGTTCTACCGAGAGTCGGGCATCAGCCAACAGGGCATGATTCACCCTGACCTTCTCCTTTCCGAGGTCAATGCCATGAGCCTTCAGGCGCAGATTACCTACATTGCCCTTGATTCTGGCTTCGTGAATAAAATTAGTGGTATTCACCTTCATCTGGGTGAAATTGAGTTCATCCACCATGACTTGACTTTCGAAAAGAGGCAACAATTGTACGTCTACCACCATCTTCCGGATGTCGGCAACGGTATCTCTCTTATTTCTTAAAGCCAAGTTTGGGGAATTCTTGAGTGAGTCGATTGGCTGAAGTACCTTTACGCCTTCCACTCCCAGTTTCAGAGGGAAGACGAGGCGTACTTGCTTTACCGAAATATCCATACCCGTCGACTCAGAGGCATAAGCAGCCACTTGCTTTACCGCCCAATTCTGAACAGGTGGCAGATAAAGCAGAATGGATAACAACAAGATGAGCACCAATGGAGTCAACACCGTGATTCCTGCCCATTTCGCATACCTCTTCATAAGCATGGATTTTTGAGTTAGGGTGCAATAGCCCGCCAAAGATTATCATCCGGCAGCGGAGCCTCTGCTACTATTGTTTCTTTAGACACAGGATGAACAAATTCTACTCTGTGTGAAAGGAGAGAAATACTGCCATCTGCATTGCTACGTGGAGAACCGTATTTCAGATCTCCCTTGATAGGACATCCCATCTTGGCAAGCTGGCATCTTATCTGATGATGACGACCCGTCATCAAATTCACCTCCAGAAGTGTATAATGGTCTGTATGACCTATCACCTTATACTTCAATATCGCTTTCTTCGAGTTTTTCACCTCATGGTCGTAAGCATAGCTCTTATTCTGCTTTTCATTTCTTACAATCCAATGGGTGAGCGTAGCCTCAGGTTCCTTTGGCATGTTCTTCACGATTGCCCAATAGGTTTTGTGAACTTCGCCATCCCGGAACATATTGTTCAGACGGCTCAATGCCTTAGAAGTCTTGGCAAATACGACCAAACCCGAAACAGGACGGTCAAGGCGATGCACCACCCCGAGAAATACATTTCCCGGCTTGTGATACTTCTCCTTGATGTACTGTTTCACAGTCTCCGAGAGAGGTTCGTCGCCGGTCTTGTCGCCCTGCACGATTTCGCCACTTCTCTTAGAGACTATGATTATATGGTTGTCTTCGTAAACTACCTGCATGTTTTATCAACAAAACGTTGCCGAGAGATTACATGTTCATACCACCGTCGATCTGAATAACCTGACCGCTTACATAGCTAGACAAGTCGGAAGCGAGGAAGAGGCAAACATTTGCGATATCCTCAGTCTGACCACCACGACGCAATGGAATCTTCTTCATCCAGTCCTTGCGGATTTCCTCAGGCAACTGTGCAGTCATTGCAGTCTCGATGAAACCAGGAGCTACTGCATTAGCGCGTACACCCTTAGGACCCAACTCCTGAGCGATAGACTTAGCCAAAGCAATCATACCAGCCTTAGAAGCTGCATAGTTGCACTGACCTGCATTACCATGAACACCTACTACAGAAGCCATGTTGATGATAGAACCACCACGCTGACGAAGCATGATTGGAGAGCAAGCATGAATGAAGTTGAAGGCTGACTTCAAGTTTACATTCAAAACAGCATCCCACTGAGCCTCGCTCATACGGAGCATCAAACCGTCCTTGGTGATACCTGCATTGTTAACCAGAATATCGATAGAACCGAAGTCCTCATGAATCTGCTTAACTGTCTTCTGTGTCTCCTCGAAATCTGCTGCATTACCAGCATAAGCACGACAGGTTACACCAAGAGCCTCAATCTCCTTACGAGTAGCTTCCAAACCGGCAGCCATATCGTCGTTGAGTACGAGGTCTGTAAATGCGATGTTAGCGCCCTCAGAGGCGAACTTCATAGCGACAGCCTTACCGATGCCGCGAGCAGCACCTGTTACAAGGGCTGTTTTACCACTTAATAATCCCATTTCTTTCTTATTTAATTAATTATCAATTAGTTACGTATTTACTATATTCTTTTATCTAGAGTTTCAAGCCCGACTTTCCCAAGGCACCATAAACCACCTTGGCAACCAGAGGTTTGCTCGACTCCACATTCATGCCATGGCCCAAACGTCCATAGATAAATGGAACCTCGAGACCTTTGATACAATAGTGAGTAATATCGGCCACCAGATCGATGTTATCAATATCAAACTCACCATCTTCTCTTCCTTCGGCATAAATTCTTCTGAGAATCTCTATTTCGTCTTCATCGAAGTTTTTTCTCGCCTTCTCAACCATCCAGATATTCCGGAAGAACTCAGCACGGAGGTTACCGTTTCTTACAACCGTTTCCTTGATCATACTGAGGTGAGTATAGATAAGCTCGATGATTTTATCCTGTGGACGCATCTTGCAATTAGCAACCTCGTCCAACTTGTCTGAAAGACGCTCCAACTCTGATTCTATCACCGCGTAATAGACATCCTCCTTCCTACTGAAATAAGTATAAAGCGTACGTCTTCCCTTACCAGAAGCTACAGCAATATCATTCATTGTAGTATTTGCTATACCATTCTTGGCAAAGAGTTGTCGTGCGACATCTACCAGTTTTTGTCTTGTTTTGGATACTGACATATTGAAGCCCTTCCTTTTTTATTAATTGCACATAAAAATATTATTGTGCAAAAGTAGCACTTTAATTCGAATTAAACAAATATTTAATGTTAAATTAATAAATTAGGGCACAAAAAAATCGGATAAGATGTTGTTGACCAACTTCTTACCCGATCATTGTTGCGGCGGCAGGACTCGAACATGCGACCTCCAGGTTATGAGCCTGGCGAGCTACCAACTGCTCCACACCGCGATATAATCAACTCATTTCTGAATTGCGAGTGCAAAGGTACGACTTTTTTCCGACCCCACCAAACATTTTGTCAGAAATCTGCATATATTTAACAGTTATTAAACAGAATAGCAACAAAACGTACATAAAAGAGGCGAAAACGAGTAAAAAGCAAGCCCGATTGCTCTTTTTCAGAACAATCGGGCCTTATGGAAAAAGAATTACTTTTTCAAAAGTTTCATTACCTTCTCGAAATATCTCTGAGTACGCTTCTTACTGTAATGATTACCGCCATTCCATGAACGGATAGCGCGCTCGATACTATTAAGAGGATTGTAGACACTCTGAATCAATAGAAACATTTCTTTAGATTTAGCTACATTATATCTATCAGCCAAAGTGTAGCGCTTCTTCGATTTTTTGCGCTTCAGAATATTATTACATTCTGCTACTAAAATTGGAGTGATCTGCATCACACCTACAGAGTTACCGCTCTTAGCTTTCGGATCACCCTTACTCTCTACCTGAATGATAGCGTCCATCACTGGAGTCCAGTCCATCTCGCTGGTAGAGGATACATTTCCTGATGTTGCAGCCGACGCTGCATGAATTTCTAATGTCAGCATTAACATGCTGACTAATACCATTGTTATTCTCTTCATATTAATTGTTTTATGGAACCTGAAAAGCTGAAATACAACATCAGAGATTTCGCGGTGGCAACTTGTGAGAAAAAGAAAGGCTACTCACCTCAGTCCCGTTAGATACCTTAATGGATACCTTCTCACACAACAAAAAGCACAAGATACTGGTATCCTTATTCTTATCGTTTGCAAAGATACAAAAAAAAATCGAATTATGCAAGTAATTGGCTGATTATCAGCGCATTTTTACGTAATTAAACACTTAGTAACACTTAGGTTTGATATAAATCAAGCAAAAACAGAAAAGCCCCGACTACTTTCGTAATCGAGGCTTCTGAAATTGAAAGGAGGCGGCTACCTACTCTCCCGCATTGCATTGCAGTACCATCGGCGCAAGTGAGCTTAACTTCTCTGTTCGGAATGGGAAGAGGTGGGACCTCACCGCAATAACCACCTGATAATGGGTTATGACGTATTTGCACACAAGCAAACGTATAAGTAATGTTGAATGTTGATTGTTGAATGTTGAATTACAACTTTCAGCACCATTCAGACTGTACATACAGTTGAAATTATGAACTTTCTAAAGAAAGTGTTCGGGCAATTAGTAATGCTCGGCTTTGACATCACTGTCTTTACACCTGCATCCTATCAACGTCATCGTCTCTGACGACCCTCAATGGAGTTCTCATCTTGCGGCTGGCTTCGCACTTAGATGCTTTCAGCGCTTATCCAATCCAGACTCAGATACCCAGCGGTGCGCCTGGCGGCACAACTGGTAAACCGGAGGTCTGTCCATCACGGTCCTCTCGTACTAGTGACGGCACCACTCAAAACTCCCACGCCCACGATAGATAGAGACCGAACTGTCTCACGACGTTCTGAACCCAGCTCGCGTGCCACTTTAATGGGCGAACAGCCCAACCCTTGGGACCTTCTCCAGCCCCAGGATGTGACGAGCCGACATCGAGGTGCCAAACCACCCCGTCGATATGAGCTCTTGGGGGGATCAGCCTGTTATCCCCGGAGTACCTTTTATCCTTTGAGCGACGGAGTTTCCATACACATCCGCCGGATCACTATGCCCCAGTTTCCTGCCTGCTCGGCATGTCTGCCTCCCAGTCAAGCGCCCTTATGCCATTGCACTCTTTGAGGTCGGTTACCAATCGACCCGAGGGCACCTTTGGAAGCCTCCGTTACGCTTTTGGAGGCGACCACCCCAGTCAAACTACCCACCAAGCAGTGTCCGCGTAATCACGCGTTAGACCTCAGACAGCCAAAGGGCCGTATTTCAAGGATGGCTCCACGAAAGCTGGCGCTCCCGCTTCGAAGCCTCCGGCCTATCCTACACATCGGATGACCAAGGTCAATGCTAAGCTGTAGTAAAGGTTCACGGGGTCTTTTCGTCCCATCGCGGGTAATCGGCATCTTCACCGATACTACAATTTCACTGAGCTCATGGTTGAGACAGCGTCCGGATCATTACACCATTCGTGCAGGTCGGAACTTACCCGACAAGGAATTTCGCTACCTTAGGACCGTTATAGTTACGGCCGCCGTTTACCGGGGCTTCAATTCAATGCTTCCCATTGCTGGTGACATCTCCTCTTAACCTTCCGGCACCGGGCAGGTGTCAGGCTGTATACGTCATCTTTCGAGTTTGCACAGCCCTGTGTTTTTGTTAAACAGTTGCCTGGACCTATTCTCTGCGCCTCGCTCATCACGAGGACCCTTTATCCCGAAGTTACAGGGTCAATTTGCCTAGTTCCTTAACCATGAATCTCTCAACGCCTTAGTATGTTCTACCCGACCACGTGTGTCCGTTTGCGGTACGGGTGCCGCATGGGTTAAGCTTAGCGGATTTTCTCGGGAGTATGATTACCCACACTATCAGATTCCTCCGAGGAGGACTCCGTACTGTCAAGTTCAGCTCGGATGGTGGATTTGCCTGCCATCCTCAACGCCTACACTCTTCAACGGGGACTTCCGTCGCCCCGCGGTGGTTTCACTGCTCCGTCTCCACGTCGCCCCATGCGGCAGTGACGGAATATTAACCGTCTCTGCCATCGCCATCGCCGTTCGGCTTAGACTTAGGACCCGACTGACCCCGGGCTGATTGGCATTGCCCGGGAAACCTTGGTCTTACAGCGGGAGGGAATCTAACCCTCCTTATCGTTACTTATTCCTACATTTGCTTTACTCACCGCTCCAGGATAACTTACGTACACCATTCGACGCTGTGAGTATGCTCCCCTACCGATACTTTTATAATTGCTATCCCGCGCCTTCGGTGTCTGCCTTATACCCGATTATTATCCATGCCCGGACCCTCGACTAGTGAGCTGTTACGCACTCTTTGAATGAATGGCTGCTTCCAAGCCAACATCCTAGCTGTCATAGGGACCAGACTTCGTTAGACTAACTCAGGCAGAACTCCGGGACCTTAGACGGCGGTCTGGATTCTTCTCCTCTCGGGGACGGACCTTAGCACCCGCCCCCTTACTGCCGGACTGCAGACCGTGAGCATTCGGAGTTCGTCAGGACTCGATAGGCGGTGAAGCCCTCTTGTCCTATCGGTCGCTCTACCTCTCACGGTGACCATCCGACGCGGCACCTAAATGCCTTTCGGGGAGTACGAGCTATCTCCAAGTTTGATTGGCCTTTCACTCCTACACTCGGCTCATCCAGAAGCTTTTCAACGCTTATTGGTGCGGACCTCCATCCCGTGTTACCGGGACTTCATCCTGGCCAAGTGTAGATCACTTGGTTTCGCGTCTACCCCCACTGACTGTGCGCCCTCTTCAGGCTCGCTTTCACTGCGGCTACGTGTCTCGTGACACTCAACCTCGCCAGTGACGGTAACTCGTAGGATCATTATGCAAAAGGCACGCCGTCACATCTTACGATGCTCCGACCGCTTGTAGGCGTATGGTTTCAGGAACTATTTCACTCCCCTGCTCGGGGTTCTTTTCACCTTTCCTTCACAGTACTCGTTCGCTATCGGTCTCACGGGAGTATTTAGCCTTACCGGATGGTCCCGGCAGATTCGCGCAGGATTCCTCGTGTCCCGCGTTACTCAGGATACCGCTATGCTGCATTTCGCTTCACATACTGGACTATCACCGTCTATGGTCACATTTTCCAAAGTGTTCTGTTCACGATTTGCATACAATGTCGCGGTCCTACAACCCCGATGGCGCCTTGCGACGTCAACGGTTTGGGCTGTTCCCCATTCGCTCGCCACTACTGGGGGAATCATTCATTTATTTTCTCTTCCTGCAGGTACTAAGATGTTTCAGTTCCCTGCGTTAGCTCTCTTACATTGGTAAGAGTAACCGTCCTTCAGACGGCTAGGTTGTCCCATTCGGAAATCTTCGGATCAAAGGTTATTTGCACCTACCCGAAGCTTATCGCAGCTTATCGCGTCCTTCATCGCCTCCGTGAGCCTAGGCATCCGCCATACGCCCTTTCTTACTTTCTTTACGACTGTATCTGTTATCTCGTTTATCATTGCTGATTACTCGACAACGAATAAGTAGCTCATACTTTCAGCTGTATTCTAACTTGTGAAATCTCATCTTGCGATTTGATTTACTTTAGTCTGAACTAAAGTTCATTACTTACAGTTTTGCTTGTGTCAATATGTCAAAGATCTTCTTGCCTTTAAAGGCATGGTGGAGATTGTGGAGTTGAACCATTTTGCTTGAGCCATCCCTATATATTATAAGGAATCCCAGTCTCCTGTATTTAACTAAACAGATGGTGCGTACAAGAAGAGAAGCGAACTTTAATCAGTCACTATCTCAACAAATATAGAAGTAAGCAAGAATGAGAACTCAAAATTCAACATTCAACACTCAACATTCTCTCAATATTCGTCTCTCCAGAAAGGAGGTGTTCCAGCCGCACCTTCCGGTACGGCTACCTTGTTACGACTTAGCCCCAATTACCAGTTTCGCCCTAGGCCGCTCCTTACGGTCACGGACTTTAGGCGCCCCCGGCTTTCATGGCTTGACGGGCGGTGTGTACAAGGCCCGGGAACGTATTCACCGCGCCATGGCTGATGCGCGATTACTAGCGAATCCAGCTTCGTGGGGTCGGGTTGCAGACCCCAGTCCGAACTGAGACAGGCTTTAAGGATTTGATGCGCTTTGCAGAACACCATCTCTCTGTACCTGCCATTGTAACACGTGTGTAGCCCCGGACGTAAGGGCCGTGCTGATTTGACGTCATCCCCACCTTCCTCACACCTTACGGTGGCAGTGTCCCCAGAGTGCCCAGCTTGACCTGATGGCAACTAAGGAGAGGGGTTGCGCTCGTTATGGCACTTAAGCCGACACCTCACGGCACGAGCTGACGACAACCATGCAGCACCTTCACAGAGGCCCCGAAGGGCGTCATTGTCTCCAAATCCTTCCTCTGCAATTCAAGCCCGGGTAAGGTTCCTCGCGTATCATCGAATTAAACCACATGTTCCTCCGCTTGTGCGGGCCCCCGTCAATTCCTTTGAGTTTCACCGTTGCCGGCGTACTCCCCAGGTGGGATGCTTAATGCTTTCGCTTGGCCGCTGACCTATTCAGACCAACAGCGGGCATCCATCGTTTACCGTGCGGACTACCAGGGTATCTAATCCTGTTCGATACCCGCACTTTCGAGCTTCAGCGTCAGTTGCGCTCCAGTGAGCTGCCTTCGCAATCGGAGTTCTTCGTGATATCTAAGCATTTCACCGCTACACCACGAATTCCGCCCACTTTGTGCGTACTCAAGGAAACCAGTTCGCGCTGCAGTGCAGACGTTGAGCGTCTACATTTCACAACACGCTTAATCTCCGGCCTACGCTCCCTTTAAACCCAATAAATCCGGATAACGCCCGGACCTTCCGTATTACCGCGGCTGCTGGCACGGAATTAGCCGGTCCTTATTCATAAGGTACATGCAAAAAGTCTCACGAGACTCACTTTATTCCCTTATAAAAGCAGTTTACAACCCATAGGGCCGTCATCCTGCACGCTACTTGGCTGGTTCAGACTCTCGTCCATTGACCAATATTCCTCACTGCTGCCTCCCGTAGGAGTTTGGACCGTGTCTCAGTTCCAATGTGGGGGACCTTCCTCTCAGAACCCCTACTGATCGTCGCCTTGGTGGGCCGTTACCCCGCCAACAAGCTAATCAGACGCATCCCCATCCATCACCGATAAATCTTTAATCTCCTTCAGATGTCTTCTAGAGACGTCATTGGGTATTAGTCTTACTTTCGCAAGGTTATCCCCAAGTGATGGGCAGGTTGGATACGCGTTACTCACCCGTGCGCCGGTCGACGCCCATCAAAAGCAAGCTTTCGATGTCGTTTCCCCTCGACTTGCATGTGTTAAGCCTGTAGCTAGCGTTCATCCTGAGCCAGGATCAAACTCTCCATTGTAAAATATCATTTTTACCTAGCCTTGCGGCTTGGTTTGTTTGTTGTCTGTACTTAGGACGAATATCCTTTTCGTTTATTGAAGCTTAGTAAACCTGACTTGTCAATTGCTTGACGGTTCGTTTCTTTTACCCAGTCAACTTTCTTATTTCTAAGAAGTTAACCGCTTCTTGTACTACTTGTCTGTTTATGTAAAATCTTTCAAAGAACTCTTTCTTTAATCACTAAGAGAAACCGTATTTCTCAAAAGCGAGTGCAAAAGTACTAACTATTTTTCATTCCACCAAATCTTTTCGCAAAAAAGTTTCATTTTAGTCAAACATTTAACAGTTATAAACATTTAAGCTATTTTTACACCTTATTATATATATAAATAGACTGAACTTTTGGCTATTCCAAAATTTCTTCGTACTTTTGCCCTATCAATCAGTAAGGTTTAACAGAAAACGGAAATTCATCATGAAAATTATTGTATCAGAAGAAATCGAATCGGTATGTCCCACCTTTGTGGGAGCATGCGTGGAAGCCAATGTGGTAAACACCCCTTATTGTCAGGAACTTTGGGATGAAATCAATGCCCTCGGTGAGAAATACAGACATACGCTGACCACGGAATCGCTGAAAGAGATGAGCGGAATTGCCGCCACCCGAAAGGTGTACCGTGCCTGCGGCAAGGATCCATCTCGCTACCGTCCTGCATCAGAAGCCCTTATCCGCAGAATGCTGCAGGGCAAGGAACTCTACCAGAGAGATACGCTGGTGGATCTGGTGAACCTGGCAAGCATCGCCTACGGCTACAGCATCGGCGGATTTGATGCAGACAAGTTTGAAGGCGACACCCTGACCCTGGGCGTAGGCAAAGCCGGCGAACCATACGAAGGCATCGGCAGAGGCATGATTAATATAGAAGGTCTGCCTGTTTACAGAGACAAGACAGGTGGCGTAGGAACCCCGACCAGCGACAACGAGCGAACCAAAATGAGTATTGACACCACCCATTTAGTGGTTCTCATCAACGGATATGACGGAGACGAACAGCACGTTCGCGAGAATGCCGAATACATTATCCAGCTTCTGAAGAAATATTGCCAGAGTGATGGAGGCAGCTACTTCATCTACAAATAAAGAGGATGTGTCATAAGTTTATGATTCACCCTCTTCTTGTCGTTGGTAAATATGGGTTATGTTGCTGGAAGAGATAGGATATGTTGCTGAAAGAGATAGGATATGTTGTTGGAAGAGACAGAATAAGTTGTTGGAAGAGATAGGATATGTTGTTGAGACAGTCAGTATCTTCGATCGCACAACAGCTGTTGTGCGCTTGCATAACAGCTGATATGCGCATGCACAACACCCGTTGTGCATGCGGTAGTCAACTGTTATACACCAACTATTATCCAGATTTATGACACACCCTCATTAACCAAGAAATCTCTCTTATAAATTCAAAAAGGGGACTGGCCACCGCCAGTCCCCAAGACGAGAGAGATATAAGTGTTGACTTTGTCAACAACGAGGCAAATCACTTTGCCTTATATCTTTAATATTATTCCTAGACAATATCATTAGAAACATCATCTAGGAATAATTCATATCTTGCAAAAGTATATTACTTTTTGTCCTCAGCCCAACCAGTAGACTTAAATCCTGTTACTCTATAATGATATCCAGGCTGGTCAGAACGGGAATAGGTGAAACTGATCGCATCTGTCACAGTACCAGATACAGTAGTATAAGTATTGTGACCACACTTACCGCTAACAGTTACCTTGTCGGTAGCTGTAGCAGAGTTACCAATGAAATCATCCACATTCTCACCACCGAAAGTATAAGCACTCATATCAATAGATACCTTAGCATTGATGGCGTAAGCTGCCTTAGAGGCAGCTGAGCCTACACGAATCCACGCCTTATCCTTATCATAATCGGTAGTATTGCTGAGATAGGCATAGAGAACACCCGAAGTGGTTCCTGTACCATCAGTCTTAAAGATGAATTCAGCATCTGTTGGATTAGAAGCCCAATACTCTGCATCTGTCTTAGAAGCATCATAACCTCTCTCCACATTGATTCTATACTCACCACCAACAGGAGCAATAGGAGTATAATCGATATCGAAATCGTCTCCCTCAGAGCATGCAGTAAACAATGCTACGAAAACAAAGCTCAAAAAATATAATATTTTCTTCATGACTTTTCGTTTATTACATTAATAATCATTACTTCTCCCACCAAAGTTTCTTGGTCAGCGAGTTTCCATTCTCTTCTACATACTTGGCAGCAGCAGAGTTATACAATGTAGTAGCTGTAGGATAAAGCAATCGCATAGGATACTCACCGGCATTCATATTGCTAGCACCTGGATCAACCAAATTGCCTAACACATAACCATCAGACAATTCACGCTGCAAAGCAGTTGTAGACTTACGAACAGTAATATTAGCCTGAACCTCAGGAATACCCAAACGGTTACGGGTCATCCAACCATCATAAGCATTCGCACCAGCATAAGTTACCCAATACTGCATGGCGATACTATGAAGCATATCGGCCTTATCGAACTTGTAAGCACCATCAACGAATGCTGTGCCATCAAATCCCCAACGGCTGAAACCAGCAAGAACACCCTTATTATAATACTCCTCTGCCTTTTCAGCATTACCCAAACGAGCATAAGCCTCAGCAATCATCAATTCGCATTCAGCCTCGTTCATCAGATAGACAGCATCATCATAAGCCTGTTTCATACGAGAAGACTTAGAGATTCCAATACCACCCTCTGTAGTTTCATCAGTATTTGGTTTTGTTCCACAAGGAAGACCCTCATAGCATTCATCCATGTGAGCAACCAGTTCCTCATCAGAAGAATAGCCGAGAGTTTTTTTGGCATTAGCAGTTACCTCATACAACTTGATGATACGAGGATCCTTCTTATCCAAAAGATACTCTAAGAAAGTATGACAAGCACGAATATTCTCAGTAGTATTCAACTGACGGATATTAAACTCATAAAGAGGATTACCCTTATTAGTGCCATCTTCCCAATTTACCCAAGCACAATCCTGCTCCAAAAGACCACCTGAACTAAGTAAAGCCTGAATATCAGATTTATGAGCGTCGAAGTCTTTGAGATACATCTTCAACTTCAAACTCTTTGCAAAGCCTGCCCAGCTATCCATACTGCCTCCCAAGAAACAGTCAGCAGTTCCTAAAGGTGAAGCTTTTTCTGCAGCTTTAGCATCATCGAGTTTGGCAATGGCAGCATCCAGCATCTCCAGAATACCCGGATATACTACGGTTTTGCTATCATCAAATGCAGCATGTGGATTGTTTTCGACATCAAGAGCACCTGTAAACGGAATATCACCATAAGTATCAGTCAATACCAAGAAATTATAGGCCTGAAGAACCTTGGCAACCATCCAATAGTTCCAAGCCTTACTTTCTTCAGCAGAAGCCAAAGCCAGCTTTAAATCTTCCAGACTGTTGGCATATGTATTCTGCCAAATCGTAGTAACAGGAGGAATTGAACCTGATGTTGTTACAGCATAATTAGACAATGTATTATACTGGTTTGTACTATTACCCTGTGTTACATACTGGCACCAAAAGTCACCAGTAATTTGCTGATAAAGACCACTGACAGCTACGATAGAACCTTCGGCAGCCGGAAGCAACTGTTTGTAGGAAGCTGTAGAAGGATAGTTTGGGTTGTAGTTGATATCCAAATAGCCAGAATCGCTACAAGAAGTAACAGTACCCATTGTCAAGACAGCTCCCAGCAATGCTGCGCTTAAAAATTTATATCTTTTCATATAAGAAATCTCCTTTAATTAAAATACAACCTTCAAGTTAATACCATAGTTGCGAGTTGACACAGAACCCATAGTCTCACCAAACTCAGAACTGATATCATTACCAAAGTTAGAAGACTCAGGGTCGATATAATTCTGATGCTTTGGAGTGATGAGCAACAAGTTGTGGCCAACGAGACTCAAAGACAACTTCTGCATCTTCAATGCACTTGTGATTGTCTTAGGGAAATCGTATGTCAAAGCCAACTCACGGAGTTTGAAGTAAGAACGGCTTACAACGAAATCACGACGCACCTCCGGGTTGTAGCTATAGTTACCCTGAACATAATTCATATAATTGGAAGTTACAGGAATATTATTCTCAACATACTCTCCACCAACAATCTTTACAGAATGGGGATAAACAAAAGCATCACGCTCATTGAATACGGTCTCTGTAGAGTTACCATTGAAGTGAGTAATATAAGATGTCTCAGAATACATCAATCCACCCTTATGCCAGTCGCCCGTTGCAGCAAGACTCAAGTTCTTCCACTTCAGATGTGTGGTGAAGCCCATTACGAAATCTGGCTGAGAAGAACCGAGATAATCATAATCTGTAGTACTAGACTGCAAGAAACCATTACCATTTACGATTCTATAACCATAATATGGACTGTTTTTATCTGTTACCTTCTGTGTTGCTGGCAACTTGAAGATACCGATAGGCTCACCAACCTTCAATACGTAAGATACACCACGCATAGAAGAATACAAACCAGTACTTGTAGTACCTACAGGAATGGTATATTCATCAAGACCATCCCAAAGTTCCTTCACCTTACTCCAGTTCTTAGCGTATGTAGCACCTACACTCCACTCCCAATCCTTAGTACGGATAGGAGTAAAATTAACCATCGCCTCAATACCCTTGTTCTGAAGTTTACCTACATTACGGGTGTTAGAAGTATAGCCTGTCTCAGGAGCCAAAGTAGCAGAGATAATCTGATTTTTGGTTGTACGATCATAGTAAGCCACATCGAAGCTCAAACGGTTGCCAAAGAATGTACCGCTCAAACCAAGCTCATACTCAGTTGTAATCTCAGGCTTCAATGACTTATTTGGCAAACGGTTATACTCTGTCAAACCAGAAACACCGGAAATTGGCAAATATGTATAATAAGACTGGAATGGACGACAATATGAATTAGTCATATATACATCAGCATCATTACCTGTCTGACCTATAGCTGCACGAACCTTCAACAAGTCGATTTGCTTGACATTCTTCAAAGCAGGAATAGCCTGATTCAGAAGCACAGACACATTGGCACCGCCATAGAAGAAGCTGTTATCACCCATAGGAAGAGTAGAAGACCAGTCGTTACGGGCAGAAAGGTTCAGGAAAGCCCAATCCTTATAACCCAATTCAACCTGTCCCAAGAGACCCAACAATCTTCTATTCCATGAGTCTGTATCAGTAATCGAATAGGAAGATGTATTACTCAAGGAATTCCAACCTGGAATATCCAACTGCTCATTATAACCACCTACATTATCATAGTTTCTCTGGTTCAAGTTCCAACCAAAGGTTGCACCTAACGAGAAATCACCGAAAGTATGATTGCCGGTCAGCAAGAGGCTGGCGTCAATCTGTCCGCGCTGAGAACGATACTTAGAATAGTAACCCTGGTTACCTACAGTTGTACCATTACCAGTTGCCTGATAAGAACCCTCGGTATAAAGAATACGTGGTTCGATGCGCTCGGTCTTATAATTGGTATAATCACCACCGAAACGGCCAATTACTTTGATATCCTTGGTAATATCGTATGACAACTCCAGCTTACCATAAATACGGTCGTCCTGGTAAGTAGAATAGTAGTTATCTACCATATAATATGGGTTGGTAGCATACAATGTATAGTAGTTATCTACATTGTTTCGCTCAAGGTTGTAATCCTTCATATCTGTGAAACGAACATCAGAAGCACCCTGAAGCAACTCCATATACATATCACGAGAACGGCGCATATCCTTGCGAACATAGTTCAGGGACATGTCCAGATGGAATCTGTCGATATTGGCGTAACCACGGAGTGAGAAGGTATTACGATGATATGTATCACCATCATTAGGAGTAATACCATTAGAACTTACATTACCGTAAGATGCAACAATACCTACTTTCTCATCACCATAGCGGAGAGATACGTTGTTGTTCCATTCCTTACCTACCTGATAGAAGTCACGGATATTGTTCTTAACATAAGAAAAAGGCTTGGTTAAAGTCTCGCCGTTAGAAAGACCGGTAGAACCATACCAATGCTCACGACCATCGAGACGAGGTCCCCAAGAACCGTTCTCCTCATTAGACCAGGAACCCCAACCTTGACCAAAGAGATTCTGAGTCATTGGCACACGGAGCACATCAGTAAATGTCAAAGAACCATCGTAAGTGATAGAAGCCTTCTTGTCACCCTGTGGTTTCTTTGTAGTAATCATGATAACACCATTGGCTGCACGAGAACCATAAAGAGCAGTAGCAGAAGCACCCTTCAATACAGTTACCGATTCAATATCCTCTGGGTTGATGTCGCCTGCGCCACTACCAAAGTCAACAGAGTTATCACCCAAACGGTCATTGTTGATAGGCACACCATCAACAATATACAATGGGTTGTTGCTAGAAACAGAAGAAATACCACGAATTACGACTTTCTGAGAGGTACCTGTAACACCACCACCAGAAATCTGCACACCAGCCATCTTACCCTGAAGACCACTCATCAGGGAACCAGACTTAGCAACAGTCAACTCAGAAGCGTTGGCTGTACTGGCAGCATAACCCAAAGTTTTCTCTGAACGTTTCATACCCAAGGCAGTAACAACTACCTCGTCAAGATTTCTTGCATCAGAAGCCAAAATGATCTTCATCTTAGCAGATGCTTTCATTGTTTTAGTCTGCATGCCGAGGTAACTGATTTCCAAGACAGCATCCTTGCTGGCATTAGGAAGCGTAAAATTACCATCGACATCAGTCGCCGTTCCAGTCTTAGTTCCTACAATTCTAACTGATGCACCAATAACCGGTTCACCGTCTTCCTGAGAAACAACCTTACCTGTAACAGTAGTTTGAGCGAGGGCTATTCCTGTTGAAAGAATAAGCCCCCCATGAGCATGGTCAATCTTTTTACCATAATTCTCTCTCTTAAAAATTAAACAACTTACAAATATCGGGTGCAAAGATACATACTTTTTGCTAATTAAACAAATTTTTAGTAAACAATTTGATATAAAATACCAATTTTATGGTACTTTATGTATATTTTTCGCATATTTTATTACTTTTCGTAAGCGTTTTTGATATTTATTCCAACAAAAAGTAAATAACGAGAAGAAACTAGGTGTAAAAGGTAAGTTTTAAAAACAGAAAGGCAAACACGCCATTTATTACAATAAATAACATGTTTGCCTTTATTATTTTATTAAAATGAAACTCGCCTATCAAAAAGGCTTCATCAGGATTACACCTTAATTATATATAGGGAGTTATGAAAAAAAAAGTCAATAACGCCGGGAATTTAAATCACGCCAAAATGAAGGAGCGCATTCTTAACACCATCTTCATCCACATGAGTCGTAATGTAATCGGCTACCTGCTTGAGATTATCTCCCGCATTGCCCATCGCAACACCGGTGCCTGCCTCCCGGACGATGGAAATATCATTGCCGCCATCTCCGAAAGCCATGGTTTCATCTATATTCAAACCCAGATAATCAGCCATTGCATGCAAGCCCTTGCCCTTATCCGCATCGGCTGCCGTAATATCCGTAAAGGCAGGATGCCATCTGCCCGAGGTGCAGTTGCGGAGCGTAGGCATCAGGAGCGCCTCCTGCTCTACCGAACAGAAAGGGGTTACCTGCAGAACCTGCTCATCTCCCAGTTCATTCACATCGGTCAGGAAGATTTCACAATCCACTCCCAGTCCCTTGGCAAAGATTTCATAAACCTCGTCAGTATAATGATGGATAGCGAGATGATGCTCTCCTACGACGATTGCCGGATAATCATCACGGTCGGCTGCCTCGATAATCTTCTTTACATCTTCAGGAAGGATGGCGTGCTGGCTCACCACCTTATCGCCTACAAAACAGCGGGCTCCATTGGTGGTGATGTAACCGTCGATGAGATGTTCTATCTGACCGAGGTTGTTGATGATGAGTTGCGGACGACCGGTAGAAATATACACCTCTACCCCATTCTTCTTAGCCTGCTCCAAGGCATCTACCGTGCTCTGCGGAATCTTGTGGGTCTTGAAACTCACCAGGGTGCCGTCAATATCAAAAAACAATGCTTTTATCTTCTTATCCATACCAATATCTTCTATACCTTATTATATATAATGCAAAATCGGCTCTGTAAGTACAGAAAAACCGATGCAAAATTACGAAAAAACAGATAAATGACAAAAAATATAAAGATTTATTAGATTTTACTTGCATCGAAAAGAGAAAAAACGTATATTTGCCACATCTTTATGCCCGAGGAAACTCCGAGATAACGCATAGAGCAACTAGTAAATAAGAACGGTTATGAGTAAGAAGCCCTATCGGTTACTGGCATCCCTGTTGCTGATGCTCGTAGCGACGCTTACTTCATGCGAGAAGTTTTCGATTGACGAAACAACCGGAAAATCACGTGAGGCAAACGCCAATGTAACTATCCATGTGCAGAAAATAGAAGGCACAAGTCTGCTGACGACCAAAGCTGCCGACAAGCAGATGGCGCTGGGCGATGTGTGCTCCAGACTGACACTTGCCATCTTTGACGGAGAGGAGAAACTGGAGACGGTGAACCAGCTTTCAACAGACAATGGCTTCGGAACAGCCTATGTAAGTCTGGACGAAGGAGAATACCGACTGGTGGTGATTGCCCATAACGGAAAGGGAAACTGCTCTGTCAGCGCACCCGAGAAGGTGAAGTTTGCAAGCAACAAACTTACCGACACCTTTTATTATTACGGCAGGTTGAGCGTAAACGAAGAGGGTGCCACCACAGACATCAACCTGAGGCGAGCAGTTGGCGCCTTCAAGTTACATATTACCGACGAAAACATTCCCGAAGAAATCAGGAGCATCAAGTTCTATTATACCGGCGGCAGCAGCACCCTGGATGCAACCACCGGATTCGGCTGCGTGAACAGCCGTCAGACCGAGAATTTCAGCATGAAAGATGGCGGCAGAGACTTTACCGTCTACACCTTCCCACATGAAGAAGAGAAGAACATCAAGATGAGTATCAGCTTTCTGGATGCCGATGCAAAGGTGGTAAAGAGTTTTGAAAAAGCCGATTTGAAAATCCATCAGAACAAGGCAGCCTATACCGAGATTTCCATTGCTGACGGATTCGGTGGCGGAGACGACAGTACGGGTGGTGGAATAGGCATTACCGTAGACCCTACCTGGGGCGAGACAGAACGGGTGAATTTCTAAGAAACAGACGATTAAGGGATTACGGAAAACCAGAAGGTATGTTCTATTTTTCCACAATGCAATATATTTTTTGATTCTTAAAGATTTGATAAACAAAATTTCTTTGTCATTTAAGAATAATTCCATAATTTTGCATCCAATATTATATAATATTATAAACAAAGGATGAAAAAATATATAACTCTTATCATGCTGATGGGAGCATTGATTTCTGCCGGGGCTCAGGCACAAACGCTGAGCCTTGACAGTTGCCGTGCCATGGCGCTGCGCAACAACAAGCAGCTCAATGCCTCGAAGCTCAAGAAAGACGTGGCGTACAACATGAAGAAATCGGCACGTACCAAATATCTTCCTAAAGTAGATGCTTTAGGCGGTTACGAATGGTTCAGCAGGGAGATTTCGCTGCTGAACGACGGTCAGAAATCAACATTCAGCAATATCGGCTCTACCGTTACCGGAGGAATATCGGGAGGAGCCAGCAATCTGATGAGCCAACTTGTAAGTCAGGGAATGATTACCCCGGAGATAGCGCAGCAGATAGGCGGACTGATGAATGAGAAACTGGGACCCCTGCAGCAGCAAGGCAATGCGCTGGGAGAGAAACTGGTAGATGCTTTCCGCACCGACACCCGCAATATCTGGGCAGGAAGCGTGATGGTTCGCCAACCTATCTATATGGGAGGAGCCATCATTGCAGCCAACAAGATTGCCGACATCGGAGAGCAGATTGCAGAGAATGATCTCGACCAGCAGACCCAGAGCACGCTCTACAGCATAGACCAGGCTTACTGGCTCGCCGTTTCGCTGAAGCAGAAGCAGAAACTCGCCATCAGTTACCGCGACCTCGTAAAGAAACTGAACGAGGATGTTCATAAGATGATTCAGCAGGGAGTAGCCACCAAGGCAGACGGACTGAAGGTAGACGTGAAAGTGAACGAGGCTGAGATGCAGATTACCCAGGCAGAAGACGGACTCGCGCTGTCGAAGATGCTGCTCTGCCAGCTCTGCGGCATTCCGATGAACCAGGAAATCACACTTGCTGATGAAGATAAGGAAACCCTGGCTTTATCAGGAACTCCTGTTGACACCGAGCAGCAGAAAGTGGCAGCACAGGATTCGGCGCTGAACACCCGTCCGGAACTCCGCATGCTGCAGAATGCGCTCGACATCTCCAAAGAAGCTACCAATATGGTTCGCGCCATCAATCTGCCTCACGTCATGCTGACAGGCGGCTACATGATTTCGAACCCGAACGTATTCAATGGTTTCCAGAAGAAGTTTACCGGTGTCTGGAACGTAGGCGTGATGGTTCATGTTCCGGTATGGAACTGGTTCGACGGCGCCTACAAGGTGAGAGCCGCCAAGGCTGCCAGCAATATCGCCCAGATGAACCTGGATGATACAAGAGAGAAGATTCATCTGCAGATTACCCAAAGCCAGTTTAAGGTAAAGGAAGCCCAGAAGAAGCTCAACATGGCAATGAAGAACATCGCCAGTGCAGATGAGAACCTGAGATGCGCCAACCTCGGTTTCAAGGAAGGCGTGATGGAGGTCACCGACGTGATGGCTGCACAGACTGCCTGGCAGAAAGCACAGAGCCAGAAGATTGATGCAGAAATCGACGTGAAGCTGACTCAGGTTGGGCTGAACAAGGCGCTCGGTATCCTGCAGTAATAATAATAACAAATTTAAATTCAGATTAAGCAAATGTCTAAGAAATCACAGCATAACAACATATTGCTCGCTGTAATCGGTTTTACAGCAGTAGTCATTCTCGTAGGCGTCATCGGTTTCTTCACCCTGGAACAGAAGGATGACACCATTCAGGGCGAGGTAGAAGTATCAGAATACAGAGTATCCTGCAAACTGCCGGGACGCGTGGTAGAACTCCGCGTTCAGGAAGGCGATTACGTTCATGTGGGCGATACGCTCGCCATCCTCGAAGTGCCGGAAATGAAATCGCAGGAACAGATGCTCCAGGCTACCAACGCTGCAGCCGAGGCTATGAAGGACCTGACGGATGCAGGTGCACGCAAGGAGCAGATTCAGGGCGCTTTCCAACTGGTTCAGCAGGCTGAAGCTGCCGCAACCATCGCCAAAAAGACCTACAACCGCATGCAGAACCTCTTCAACGAGGGCGTAATCAGCGGTCAGAAGCGCGATGAGGCTTACGCAGCCTACAAGGCTACAGAGGCTCAGGTGGCTGCTGCCAGAAGTCAGTACGATATGGCGAAGAATGGAGCCCGCGAGCAGGAGAAGCGTATGGCTGCCAACAACACCCAGGCTTCGAAGAGCGCTGTGGATGTAGTGAAGAATCTTCTGAAAGAGACCGTTCAGATTGCCCAGTGCGAGGGCGAGGTAAGCAATGTCTATCCTAAAGTAGGCGAGCTGGTAGGCCTCGGCTCTCCTATCATGAGCATCTCTATCATGAGCGATATGTGGGGAACCTTCAATGTTCGCGAAGACCATCTCAAGGGTCTGAACAAGGGCGATGAGTTCACCGCTTACGTTCCTGCCTTCAACAAGGACATCAAGATGAAGGTTTACTACCTGAAAGACCAGGGCTCTTACGCTACCTGGAAGGCAACCAAGGATAATGGCGACTACGACCGCAAGACATTCGAGGTGAAGGCCCGTCCTGTCACAAAGATTGAGGGATTGCGCCCGGGAATGTCACTCATCATTAAATAACATCTATGTTTAAGAAATTATATCATATAGCCCTCAGAGAATGCGGCATCATGTGGAAGAATCCCATTTATCTCTTCTGCATGGTCATCTTCCCCATCGTGGTGGTGATTTTCTTCACCACGCTGATGAAGGGAGGAGTGCCTACCGACATGCCTGTGGGCATAGTAGATCAGGACAACTCCGCCACATCGCGCCAGCTGGTGCATAAGCTTGATGCCTTCCAGACTACCAAGGTAGTGGCTCATTACGAGAACATGGCTGAGGCAAGACATGCTATCCAGAAGAACGAAATCTACGCCTTTCTGCTGATTCCTGACGGAACGGAGGCAGGACTGATGGCCCAGAAGCAGCCTAAGATTTCATTCTATTACAGCAGCGTATCGTTGGCAGCCGGCTCCCTGCTCTTCCGCGATCTGAAAACCATCTCTACCCTGGGAGGTGCGGTGGCAGGAATGGCGAAACTTTCGGCGCTGGGAAAGACAAATGATGAAATCATGACCTTCCTGCAGCCTATCGCCGTAGATCTGCACATGATAGGCAACCCATACGCCAACTACAACTATTATCTTTCGAGCGTAATGGTGCCGGGACTCATCATGCTGTTCATCTTCCTGATTACACCTTATTCTATAGGTACGGAACTGAAGTTCAACCGGGCAAGAGACTGGATGCGGATGGCAGGCAACAATCCTTATCTCGCCATTGCGGGTAAGATGCTGCCACAGACGCTCATCTTCCTGAGTATCTTCCTGCTGTTCGAATTCTACATCTATTATGTATTACAGTTTCCACATCCGGGCGGCGCGCTGCCTATCATCCTGTTAGGCGTTCTGAGCGTACTCTCCTGCCAGTGTTTCGGCATCTTTGCCTTCGGGCTGATGCCTTCATTGCGCATGTCGATGAGTATCTGTTCGTTGTGGGGCGTGGTGAGTTTCTCCATCTGCGGAGCCACCTATCCGCTCTTCTCGATGGATTCTCCGATTCAGGCTATCGGCCAGCTTTTCCCGATGCGTCACTATTATATGATTTACCTGATAAACATCTTCAATGGTTTCCCTATGGGCGATGCTGTGCTCCACTGGGGCGCAATGGTGCTGTTCTGCGCCCTGCCGATGCTCACTGTCTGGAACATCAAGAAAGCAATGCTGGTATATAAATACTTGCCGTAGGAGTGTTGAATGTTGAATGTTGAGTGTTGAATGTTCAAGATTAAATGTTAGATATTAAATGTTAAAAAGTAGTTTATTATATAAGATTATCAATGGCATCTGGGATATGTGCTACATCTGGAAGACGGAAATGCGCAATGTTTTCCGCGATGAGGGTGTGCTCATCTTCTGCATTCTGGTGCCGCTGGGATATCCGCTGCTCTACTCTTGGATTTACAACAACGAGGTGGTGAGAGAAGTGGATACGGCGATTGTGGATCTGAGCCACAGTCACAGTTCTCGCGAGTTTATCCGCGATTATGATGCTTCGCCAGATGCCAAGGCTACCTATTACTGCAACAGTCTGGATGAGGCGAAGGAACTGGTGCGCAGGCAGGCAGTTCACGGAATCCTTTACTTCCCTGCCGACTTCGATACGAAGCTGAACCGGGGCGAACAGGCGCATGTGGGAGTTTACTGCGATATGAGTCTGATGCTGACCTATAAGGCGATCTATCAGACCTCGCAGGCCGTAGCCAGCCACATCAACTCGGGCATTCAGATAACACAGGCTGGAGGATTTACGGATAGAGACGACGAGATTACCACCGAGCCGCTTGCCTTTGATGAGGTTCCGATATTCAACACGACAGGAGGTTACGGAAATGCCATTCTGCCGGCTGTGCTGGTTCTTATCCTGCAGCAGACGATGCTGCTGGGCATAGGAATGGCAGCGGGAACATCAAGAGAACTCAACAGAAACCGCGAACTCATACCGGTAAGCGAGCATTATGGCGGTATTTTCCGCATTGTTTTCGGCAAGGCATTGGTTTATTTCATGGTTTATGCCGTGATGGGAATGTATCTTACGCTGGTAATTCCTAAGCTGTTCAGTTTTGTAAGTATGGTAACGTGGACCACCATTCTCGGTTTCCTCCTTCCTTACATTCTTTCGTGTGTTTTCTTCGGTCTGATGCTGTCGTGTCTGGTAAGATATCGTGAAAATGTGATGCTTCTGGTGGTATTTACCTCCGTTCCGTTGCTTTTTATGACGGGAGTTTCATGGCCATTGAGCAATATTCCGGGCTTTTGGCAAGGATTTTCGTGGGTTTTCCCATCCACTTTCGGCATCCGCGGGTTCCTCAGAATCAGCAGTATGGGTGCTTCGCTTTCAGATATTCTGCCGGAATTCAGAGCACTCTGGATACAAACGGGTGTCTATTTCCTGGCTACCTGCCTGGTTTTCAGGCAGCAACTGAGATCGGCAAGACTCAAGGCAAACCTTACTGCCGAAGTAGCAGAAGAAGAGGATGAGGCGGAAGAAATAGTTGACTGTTAAGAGTTTAGAGTTAAAAGTTTATAGCAATCTTGCTAACGGCTAAGCCCTATAAATTATAAACTTTCAACTATAAACTATAAAAAATGGGCTGTTAACTGTTAACCTGTTAACTCCTCTGATAAAAAAAGCTAGGACTGCTTGAGGGCAATCCTAGCTTTTTATTTTATATGACCTTTCCAAACAGGTCATTTACTTATGAGTACTAACAATCTTGGTTGGAGCCTTCTCGGCATTTCTGCGGTTCACCACCGTTACTACGCTTTGGGCAAGGCTGAGGAAAGCCTGACCGGTAATGGAATCAACCTTGGTAGCAGCAGGCGCACCATCATCACCACCCTCGCAGATGCTCTGAACGATAGGAATCTGGGCGAGCAGAGGCACATTCATTTCCTTGGCGAGGTTCTTACAACCCTCCTTACCAAAGATATAATACTTGTTCTCAGGCAGCTCGGCAGGCGTAAAGTAAGCCATATTCTCGATAAGTCCGAGGATAGGCACATTCACCTTATCATTCTGATACATGTCAATACCCTTTCTCGCATCGGCAAGCGCCACCTGCTGAGGCGTACTTACGATAACTGCACCCGTAATGGAAAGCGTCTGGAGCAGCGTAAGATGAATATCACTTGTGCCAGGAGGCGTATCGAGGATAAAGTAATCCAACTCACCCCAGTCAGCATCAGCAATCAGCTGCTTCAGGGCAGAACAAGCCATTCCGCCGCGCCACAGAGTAGCCGTAGTAGGACTTACGAAGAAACCGATACTCAGGAGCTTCACGCCATATTTCTCGACAGGTTCGATGAGGTCTCTGCCGTCCTTGTGAACAGAATAAGGACGCTCCTCCTCCACACCGAACATCTTAGGCATGGAAGGACCGAAGATATCCGTATCGAGCAAGCCCACCTTGTAGCCCAACTTAGCCAGAGCGATGGCGAGATTGGCAGAAACGGTACTCTTGCCTACTCCACCCTTACCAGAGCTCACAGCGATGACGTTCTTCACCTGTGGCAGCATCTTTCCCACCTCAGGACGAGGAGCCGACTTGAACTCAGTAACGATTTCCACCTCTACATCTTTCGAAATATGATAATGGATGGCAGCCTCGGCCGCCTTCACCGTACTCTTGAGGAAAGGATCCGTATCACGAGGAAAGAGAAGAACCACCTTCACCTTCATACCATTGATGCTAGGCGTATCTGCCAGCATCTCGCTCTCTATGAGGTTCTTCTTGGTGCCTGGATAAATCACCGTAGCAAGCGCCTCTTCAATCAATTTTGGATATAATGTCATCATTTCTTTTTATTTATTTGGTGCAAAAGTAACAATAAATAATGTAATAAGCAAATAAAAACTAAATAATTTCAGATATTAAACACTTTTATGTATCTTTGCAAATTGCAGAAATGTGTAGTTTCAGCAAAAAGCGAATCTACAACCGAACAGACAAAAACGGAAGAAAAATGAAATATAAAAAGATTATATTAGGCGTTGCCTTGGCTCTGGCCTGCTTCTCTAGCCTGAATGCCAACGCGCTGACCGAAACCAAAGTGAAGAAGACGGAAACTCAGACCGCAGCACCCAACGTTTACTGGACCGACGGCTACGGAAGAGTATCTTATACCACCAACTCTATCATTTCGCCGGTAGTGAAGATTGCCCTCAAGGAGTTTGCGGGCGATATGAAAGCCGTAACCGGATTCGATGCGAAAGAAAAATCAGGTGCTCCGATACAGATTTACCAGCTCGACCAGCTCACCAACAAGGAGTTTTCGGCAGTAGAAAAAATCGGTGCGCCGCTGCATCTTATTATCACCGCAAAGGATGCTTTCTACATCGGTACGAGGAAAGGGAAACTCATCGTTATCGGAAGCAATGCCCGTGGAACGGCTTACGCCATCATGAAACTCTCTGAGCTGGCTGGCGTTTCGCCTCTGGCGGCATGGAACGACCTGCAGCCTGCACAGCGCAAGAGCCTCTATACACCCGTAGACCAGCAGTGGATCGAGGTTCCGAGAATAGAATTCAGAGGACTTGCCCTGAACAACAGCCAGTGGATGAAACCGCAGAACTACAGCCGCATCGCCCGATTGATGCTGCGCCTGAGAGCCAATACGCTGTGGCAGGTAGACGGCAGGCACGAGGCTGCTTACAACAAGGCTGTGGTAGACAGTTTCGACATCTGCGTGGCGGAAAACTACAAGGTGACGGAGTTCGTGGGCAAGAAGCACAAGAAGAAACACCGCAAAACCATTGAGAATGTGAAGCTGGTATGCTCGGATGCACAGATGGAGATGAGCTATCTCTCGCCGGGCCTGCTGCTCGAAATGCTCAACAGCAAGGATTATCTGGAGAGCAAGAATGCCCAGCACGGCAAATCGCACCGCTCTGCCGCTCACAACGACGAAGACTGTGCCTGGATAGCCAACATTACCAATCCGAAGCAGTCAACCTTCCAGCTAGCCATGATGATGAACCTGGCGTGGAATAAAAACGCCCTGAAAGCAGGTTGCAAGACGTATATCCAGAACACTCTCAACGCATTCTTTGGCGCCATTACGGGCAAGAAAATCATGCCTCTGATGGAAGAATATTACCGCCTTACCAGCATCCGCCATTCCGCTTATATGGCGATGCCTTACGGCGATACTGAGTTCCATTCAGGCGAATTCGGCAACGAACTGGAGCGTTTTCTCTACCGCTACGACCTGTTGAAGGCGAAGACAGAATCCATCGAACGCATGCTGCCTCAGAACCAGAAAGACGGTTTCTTCGAGGTAGTGAAATATCCGATATTCCTAGCTGCCTTCGTAGCCGAAAAGGAGCTGGAGGCACAGGAAGCAAGACACATCGCCCGTCCGGGACTGTTTAATAAAGACGATGAGGCGAAGGCTGCAGCTGCTGTGAGCATCGATGCTTACAACAAACTGAAGCAGCTCAATGCCTACTACAGTCGCATCAGAAACGGCAAATGGAAGAATTTCATCCTTACCAACGGTACAGAGATGCAGGCTCCGCAGATTCCGGGCACACTGCCTGCTGCTGACATCAAGCGGCTGAAAGCTGATGCCTTCGACCGCAGCAACGATCTCAAGCCGCTCTCTGTAGTTACCGGCGACATCATTGCCAAGAATGCCTACGAATGGAGCAAGGCTACCGAATCGCCGCTTGCCCAGGCTGCCGTAAAAGGAGCCGAGAAGATTACCGTCCGTCCGCTGTTAGGTCACAGCAGCAAGGCTGTGAAATTGCCGAAGGGAGCCAGTCTGAGCTATGATTTCTACTGCGACAAGAGCGGTGATGCGCGTTTCACCATCGCCGTTATTCCTTGCTTCCTCAACGCTGTAAAGAATATGAGGGTGAGTGTGAGCATAGACCGTGGCGAACCGGTAATCTGCCAGTTGAAGGAGGTTTACAACTCTAAGGACTGGAAGTTTGACCTGTGGCGCGGACAGACGCTAAAGAGCTTCTACGTTACGCTGCCTGGCGGCAGTCACAACGTAACCATCAAGGCTTTAGACGATAATGTGATGATTGACCAGTGGGTTCTGGATTACGATGTAGACAGAGAATATTACGTATTCCCAGTAGCAAAATAAGAGGCTTTTCTGCAGTTTTCAGGCTTAAATGAAGACCGAGCTGAGGCATAAATGAAGACCGGGCTGAGGCATAAATGAAGACTGGGCTGAGGCATAAATGATGACGGGGCAGAGGCTTAAATGAGAGCTGTCATGAGGTTTTTACGTAGCTTTTCATGAGGCTTTTATGATGCTGAAATGTGTTAAGAATCCTAACTCATAGCTTCTTCCCCCTCAACTCTATGACTTATGCCCCGCAAAGCACAGAGACGGGGAAAAAAGAGCGAGGGGTTAACAGGTTAACAGTTAACACCCCAAAAATGCATGGTTCCCCCCACACACATATAAAAATAAGTATATATATATTATATTATAATAAGGTACGCGCGAGGGGGAGTATCGAAAAAACAGCTGTTAACTGTTAACTCTGTTAACCCCCAGGCATAAAGAGACATAAAAAAAGCACTCCAAGGAGCGTGAACTCCTCAAAGTGCCCTGATCATAATTATATTTCTAATATTGGTTTTTACGCAATAAAGAAGTCATTGATTACTCAATAACTACGGTTGTCCAACCATGCTTGTCCTCGATGGTACCATACTGGATTCCGCGGAGCGTATCATACAGGTGCTTAGAGATAGGACCTGGCTTCTCACCGAAGTTGTAGCGCTTGCCTGTATCCAAGTCATCAATGTAGCTGATAGGACTGATTACGGCAGCAGTACCGCAAGCACCAGCCTCCTCGAAAGTATCCAGTTCATCCTCAGGAATCTGACGGCGCTCCACCTTCATACCGAGATCCTCAGCCAACTGCATCAGACTCTTGTTGGTGATAGAAGGGAGGATAGATGTACTCTTAGGAGTAACGTATGTATTATTCTTGATTCCGAAGAAGTTGGCAGCACCACACTCATCCATGTATTTCTTCTCCTTGGCGTCGAGATAGAACTCGCATGCATAACCCTTCTCGTGAGCGATATTGTTGGCTCTAAGAGAAGCAGCATAGTTTCCACCAACCTTATAGATACCTGTTCCGAGAGGAGCAGAACGGTCGAAATCACGGATGATGACGTATGGGTTGGTAGAGAATCCACCCTTGAAGTATGGACCTACTGGAGTTACGAAGATAAGGAAGCAATACTCCTTAGAAGGATGAACACCCACCTGAGCACTTGTACCGATGAGCAGCGGACGGATATAGAGCGTAGCACCACTCTCGTAGGTAGGAATCCACTCCTGGTTAAGGCGAACCACCTTCTTCACCATTTCCTCGAACATTTCTGTAGGCACCTCTGGCATCAGAATGCCGCGACATGTGCTCTGCAAGCGCTTAGCGTTCTCGTCCATACGGAACACGCGCACCTTACCGTCTGGGCAACGATAAGCCTTCAAGCCCTCGAATGCCTCCTGACCATAGTGCAGACAGGTTGCAGCCATGTGCAATTTCAAATACTCATCAGAGCAAACTTCTATTTCGCCCCATTTGCCGTCGCGATAGTAACAGCGAACATTGTAGTCAGTCTGGCGATAGCCAAATGACAAATTAGACCAATCTAAGTCTTTCATAACATCTATATTTTTAATGTTCTACTAATATTTTAGATGCAAAAGTACAAAATAATCTATTAATCTGCAACTCTTTTATAATATTTTTAATGAAAACGTTATCTTTTTATTCATTTCTGCCATTTTGGGGCATCATTTTACCATTTTAGGGGGTTCTTTTATTGTAATTGAGAGATGGTATTTCTGAAAATGAAAAAGCTGCACCCATTCTTCGCGAACAGGATGCAGCTTACTAACTAACATTAACTTTAAATCAACTATTCTTTAAACCTATCATCTTATATTGTTATATAACCAATAGGGGAAGCGGGGTTAACGGATGTATTCCTCAGGAATCTGAGGCATCGCTCCATTCTGGGTACAAACGTAGGCACTTACCTTTACGGCAAGTTCGTGAGCCTCCTGAATGCTCTTACCCTTCAGGATGCTGGCACAGAATGTACCGGTAAAGCTGTCGCCTGCACCTACTGTATCAGCCACCTCAACCTTTGGAGTCTCCTGGAATGACTTCACACCCGGAGCAAAGACATAGCTGCCGTTTACACCGCAGGTCAGCACGAGCATATCGAGATTATACTTGCCGAGAATCAGCCAGCACTTGTTCTCGATATCCAAACCTGGATAACCGAAGAGACGGCCGATGGTAATCAACTCCTCATCGTTAATCTTCAACACATTGCAGCGCTTCAAGCTCTCGGTAATCACCTCAGGAGTATAGAAGTTCTGACGAAGATTGATGTCGAAAATCTTAAGACAATCCTCTGGAGTATGATCGAGGAACGTATAGATGGTCTTACGGCTAACCTCACTGCGCTGAGCCAGAGAACCCCAGCATACAGCTCCAGCATTGACAGCAATCTCCCTGATATCACTGGTGAACGGGATATTATCCCAGGCTACACCCTGCTTGATATCGTAAGTAGGAACGCCCTCCTTGTCGAGCTGCACCTGAACAGTACCGGTAGGATAATCTACCTCAGGCATTACATACTTCAACTTCTTCTCATCGAGAATGCGAAGGGCTGTTTCGCCCAAGGCATCCTTACCCACAGCACTCACGGCTACAGAATGCAAACCATGCTGACCTGCGTGGTAAGCGAAGTTGGCAGGAGCACCGCCGAGTTGAGAACCACTAGGGAGAACGTCAAAGAGGATTTCGCCCAAACCTACACAATATTTTGTATTTAAATTCTTTGTTTCCATAATTACACCTTATTATTATAAAAGATTGCTAATGAAGATTATTATAACTTTCTGATATAAGTGAAGAGATAAGCGACTCCCACAGCCATGACAGCCACAGCACCAGCCTGACCCCAAGTATCGCTGGCAAAGCCCATAATCAACGGGAAGACGGTACCACCGAAGAGTCCCATGATCATCAGTCCACTCACCTCGTTCTTCTTATCAGGCATAGCTAGAAGTGCCTGAGAGAAAATCATGGAGAACACGTTAGAGTTACCATATCCCACCAGGGCGATGGCGATATAAAGCATTGTCTTGCTCTCGCCTACCCACATGCCTATCATACTCAGAGCCATCATCACTACGCTGATAACGAAGAAAGTGCGGGTCTTCATCATGCGGAGGAAAACGGTACCGGTGAAGCATCCGATGGTACGGAAGATGAAGTAGAGCGATGTAGCGAAGGCAGCCTCGTTCAGCGTCCACCCCAGACGCTCCATCAGAATTTTAGGAGCTGTGGTATTGGTACCCACATCGATGCCTACATGACACATGATACCGATGAAGGAAAGCAGCACGATAGGTTTGCCGAGCAACTTGAAGCACTCGCCAAAGCCGGAAGCCTTACCTTCGTTCTTCTCTTCTTCAATAGGTGTACCTGCCAGGAAGAATGTTGCAGCTATTCCGATAATCATATAGATTGGGAAGAGGATTCTCCAGCCCAAACCGAAGGTTGGAATGCTTGCCATGGCACCCCACATGGCAATGTATGGTGCCAGAAAGGAAGCGATGGCCTTTACGAACTGTCCGAAGGTCAAAGTAGAAGCCAGGTTCTTACCTGATGTCACCACCGAAACCAGAGGGTTCAGGGAGGTCTGCATCAAGGCATTTCCGATGCCGAGCAATGAGAACGACACGAGCATCAGCTCAAAGTTTTCGCCAAAGATGGGCAAAAGGAGTGAGATAACGGTAACGAGCAAAGACAGGAGTACTGTCTTCTTTCTACCTATCTTATTCATCAGGATTCCCGTAGGAACCGAGAAGATGAGAAACCAGAAGAATACCAGCGATGGGAACAGATTGGCTGTTGCATCATTGAGGTTGAGATCTTCCTTTACGTAGTTGGAGGCGATGCCTACCAAATCTACAAATCCCATGGCGAAGAAACAGAGCATCACCGGGATGATTGATAACTTTGATGATTTATTCATAATTGTTAGCGTTATTGTTTCTATTTTGCTGGTGCAAAGGTAGCGATAAACGATACAATATATCATAAAATATCGTTCATCGGCTACCATTTATGTTGCATTGTTACATCAGTAACACGCTAAGAAACAATTATCTTATAGATTCAGTTCTTAACAGATGAGGTTACTTGATGTCGTAAACCTGATACTTACCCTTTCCCTTTACAGTAACCTTGTTGTAAGGCTTGCTTGGGAACACGAGATTGGTCATTGCCATCTTTCCGTCAGCATCCAGTGCCTCGATGCTGCTCTTGTCGATGAAGATGCGCAGCTGGCTGATATTGCCATAGGTTGGAGCCTTGGTGACTGCAGCGAAATCCTTGCTGAAATCTACCTTACCGCTCTTGGTTCTATCCATTGAGAAGGTTTCTGCCTTGGCATCGTAGTTCATCACTACCTTCTCACCCTTGTCGTTGCTCAGGGTGATAGTAGCATTTCCCTTTAGGTTCACTACCATCTCGCAAGATTCAGAGAGAGACTTGGTGGCCTTCTTGCTTCTTGCCGCTGTCATTTCAGGAGATGGAACCACGCTGCAATAAGTTTCACCCTTATACTCGAAGAGACCTAAGTCGCGAGGAATAGAGTTGCCTGAACGGTACTGCTGGGTAGGAACCTGGTTGGCATACTGCCAGTTGCTCATCCAGGCGATAGCCACACGGCGACCGTTTGGAGCATTATCAAAGGAAACTGTGGCATAGTGGTCCTTACCGTAATCCATCCACTTGGTAACCTCAGGCTTACTGTCGCAAGTAAACTTATGACCGTCGAAATCACCGATGAAATACTGGGTAGCAGAACCTCCGGAAGGTCCACCAGGATTGATGTTGCAGATAAGCATCCACTTCTCCTTACCGGTGCCACGAACCTTCATCTTCATCAAGTCTGGGCATTCCCAGACACCGCCATGGTTGCCATACTTCTCACCAAAAGAGCTTTCGTATTTCCAGTCCTTCAAGTTATCTGAAGAATAGATTTCCATGTGCTGACCAACCGCCATGATCATATTCCATTTCTTGATGTCCTCGTTCCAGAACATGTGAGGGTCACGGAAATCAGGCACATTGCTGGTGATGATCGGATTTCCCTCATATTTGGTAAAGGTCTTGCCATTATCTGTGCTGTAAGCCATGCTCTGTGTCTGGTTCTCACCAGCCGAAGTGTAGAGAGCCACAACAGCACCCTTGCCCAAACCAGCGGTATTATTCTTATCCACAACGGCAGAACCGCTGAAAATGGTACCAATTGCATCGGGCTGGATAGGGGCACCCTGGAACTTCCAATGTACCAAGTCGGTAGATGTAGAATGTCCCCAGGTCATATTCTCCCACTGTGATCCGTAAGGATTATACTGGAAGTAGAGATTCCATACGCCATCCTTATAGAACATACCATTTGGGTCGTTCATCCATCCGTAAACAGGAGTGTGATGGAAAACAGGGCGATACTGTTCACGATTCTTCATATCGAAAGCATCAGAGAACTTCATCTCCTTCCAGCAAGTGAGGGCATTCAGTCCTTCCTTGTTATAATCGCCATTGACATGAATATCGAGAGCCAGACCTTTCAAGCCAGCAAACTCATCCATATAGAGAGGTACGAAATAATCTACGTGGTCTTTAGCCAACTTCACATTGAGTGCTTTCACCTGCTTGTTGTTGGCAATCACCTTAATATTAGCTATCTCTGCATTTTCCTGCACAGGAAGCAAGAGACACTTCTGGTTCTGACTCTCCTGGCTGATGCGATAGAGACAGTGGTTATTGCTCAAGAAGGAAGCCTGCTGGGCATAACTGGCGGTGAAACCGCAAAGAGCGACAAGCGCCGAAATAAATATCTTTTTCATATTAATAAGACTGTTTATTATTTATTGTTTATTCTACTTAATTTTATATAGGATGCCTTCAGCAACTATCTTATATATGATGCCTCCAGCACGTTTTACTTTTTTATATGTATCCTGAAAAACAATCCTCTTACCCGTCAAGTAACTAATTCCTACTGTATCCTTAAATTCTAACTAACCTAAAAACTAAGCCCTTTTATCAACAAATACTAAAATCCTAATTATATCAACTAAACCAATCAACTATCAATGGATTAAACTGTTTTTATTTGCATGACTAAACGATTCAAGAATAACCTCTTCTCGTTTTCTGCTGCAAAATTAGTGGTTTTGCTGAAAAAAGGATTCAACTAATCGTTCATACCCTAATAAATATGTAACATGGACACATTTTTAATAAGTAATGAACTTTTTTTCTCATGATCGAAGAAAAAACTATGACCGGTATATGGAATCTTCACATCACCCAAAAGAAGGTATGACCTTCATATTGAATAAAACTTGTAAAATTTTCCATATATCGGTCTTTTTATAGCAGGGAACACCCCTGATTATTTCTACTTAAAGCTTGCATAACCAGGATTTTGGGTATATGCACCATTTGAAAGGTTGTACTGAGTAATGGAGATTGGCAAATACTCGTCCTTACCTTCTGTGAACTTAGCATTATTATAATATGTTCTACTACCCTTTTCGTGTGCAAAGTAGGCATTCATCGTCTCAGCGGCAATACCCCAACGTACCAGGTCGAAGAAACGCTCACCCTCCATAGCAGTCTCCAGACGGCTCTCATAGCGCAAAGCCTTACGAGCATAATCCTGAGTCCAGCCAGCCTGTGGATAAAGCGCAATCTTATAATTGGCAGCAAACTTGGTATCATCATTGAAATCCTTAACCCAATACTGCTTGTGGGCAGCACGTCCACGAACTTCATTAATCAACTGGCGAGCCTCATCCAGATTCTGATTCATCTCAATCAAAGCCTCAGCCTTCCAAAGCAAGATGTCGCTATAACGGATGATGTTCCAGTTTAAGGCACTGGCACCCCAAGGCCAACCATTGAACATCTCATTGCTCTCAGGAGAAACGAAGAAGCGCTTGCAGCTATGCTGACCATAGGTAGCCTGATCGCGTACCCATGTGTTCTTATATGGAGTCTCGCCGTAAGTCTTCCAGGTTACACCAGGGCGACCCACAATGAAATCTACACGAGGATCCACATTGGCTGTGGTATTATCACACTTATTTTCTTCAGCATTCCATACATCGAAATGCTTCTTGTAATAAGTATCGAAGAGAGGCAGACCATTCTCATCGGTCTGATAAGCATCAATCAAATCCTGACTTGGCAAGAAGAAGCCGTCGCCTGAATAAGGACCCTGAGGAGCATTCAGCAAGTTGCTCCAGTTGATGCGACCTGCTGATGCAGAACCATCGTTCATGGAATACTGTACCTGGAAGACACCCTCCTTGCTGTTATCACCGGTAGAAACCTTATCCAAATCCTGGAAATTATCGAGCAATCCATACTTACCGCTATTGATAAGAACATCACACTCGCTAACTACCTTCTGCAGAAGATTCTGATCGATGGAAATGACCTTATGGGTAGTCTCATCCTGCTTATAAGCACGGTAGAGGTTCACCTTGGCTGCATAGGCTGTAGCAATATACTTATTGATACGGCCAATCTCAGGCTGTGATTCCGGCAACACATTGGCAGCCTCCTCCATAGTGGCAGCAATCTTCTCGAGAATCTGGTCGCGAGTAAACTCTACGTTAGAAAGATCAGAAATCTTGCCTTCGTAATTCTCCTCAAAATAAGGAATACGATTGAACAAACGGCTCAACTCGAAATAGAAATGTCCACGAAGCACCTTCATCTCCTCGATCTGAACCTTGCGGTCCTTCAGCTGGGCATCACTCATACTCTCCAACATGCGTAGAGCTGAATTGCAGCGCTGAACGCTTGTATAAAGATGATACCACTTAGAGTCGCCATTGCCGTTGGTAGCATCTACATCCATGATCTCCATGCGGTGAATGTCTGCCAAGTCGCCGGTACCACCGCCACCTTTGTAGGCATCGTCAGAACGTACACTACCATAGCTCCAGTTGGTTACCGGGCAAGTCCATACACTCCAATCCTGTGGGTTAGGTCCCATCAAGGCAGAATAAGCTGCATTGGTGAGCAAATCTACCTTATTATCGTTCTTGATAACTTCATCACTCAAAGAACCCTGAGGCTGGTTATCCAGGAAACTATCTTCGTTACAGCTTGTTGCCATCAAACTTACAGCAGCAAACAGAATATATTTAAACTTCATAATTGTGATCTTTTAAGAAATTAAACTTTACTTGTTCTAAACTCAATATCAGAAACCAACACTCAAACCAAATGTGAAGGTTCTTGGCAATGGGTAGGTATACCCCAAGCCCTCTGGATCAGCACCTGTATAACCGGTGATGGTGAAGAGATTCTGTGCCTGAAAATAAACACGAGCATTGCGGATATTAACCTTCTCAAGCAAATACTTTGGCAAGGTGTAGCCCAAAGTCAAAGTCTTCAACTTGATGAATGAGCCATCCTCGATATAGAACTCAGAACTACGATTCTCGTTGTTGCTGTCCAATGTGGTCAAAGCAGGTACATTGCTGTTGTAAACACCTGTCTTCTCATACTCTGTCCAAGCATTCATTGCATCCAGTAGACGGGTTGAATGGTTACCGTTCCAGCACTGGAAGAGATCTGTATAGTACTTCGAATTATTCCATGCATCACGAACCATGCCGTTGAAGAACAAGCTCAAGTCGAAGCCCTTGTAAGAAGCTGAGAGGTTCAAACCGCCAATAAACTTAGGCTGATCTGAGCCCAACCAGGTCTGATCGTCGGTAGTAATCTTGCCATCATTGTTAACATCAAGATACTTGATACGGCCTACACCAGGCTTACCAAACTGTACATCATATTTCTGATTGTACTCATCCACCTCTGCCTGAGTATGGAATACGCCATCTGTCTTGTAACCCATCCATGAGCCAAAGCTGTGACCTACGATTGATTTGCCTGGCATACCGCCGCCAAATGTATAATAGATAGTATTTGGAAGTGAAGTGATTTCATTGTTGTAGACAGAACCGTTGAAGGAAACATCATAGCTGAAGCCGGAATTCAAACGGTCTCTCCAACCCAATACAAACTCAACACCCTTATTGTTCATAGAGATGCAGTTGGTCCAAGAGTAACCACCTTCACCCAAAACACCTGCATATGGAGGCTGATAAAGCATATCTGTAGTACGCTTATCGAAGTAATCGAAGGTAACAGTCAGGCGCTGATCGAGGAGAGTAGCATCGAAACCGAGATTCAACTGCTTGGTCTGCTCCCACTTCAAGTCAGGATTACCAGTATAAGTCTTGCTGGCACCTGGAGCGAGAGTCTGGTTATTGCCAGAGATGTTGTAGCTGGCATTGGAGAGTGAAACCAGATATTTTGTATAAGTAGCTTCGTTATCAATCTCATCGTTACCGTTGACACCCCAGCTGGCACGGAGCTTCAAGTCGTCCAACCACTTGTGGGTATTCTTCATAAACTTCTCGCTGCTGATACGCCAACCTCCTGATACAGAAGGGAACACACCAGAGTTATTATTCTTACCGAAACGGGAAGAAGCATCACGACGAATAGTGAAAGCCAAGAGATACTTGCTATCATAAGCATAGTTGATCTTACCGAAATAAGATACCATACTGTAATTAGAGCCGAAACCATTCACGTTTGGAACAGAGGTGATTGAATTCAGATATCGATAGTTCGGATCTTCAGAAGTCAAGCCCTGACCGTAACCTTTCAAATCCTCGGTAGAATTCTTCTTGCTCTCCATACCTAAGAGGAAAGATGTGGCATGCTTGCCAAGATTCAACTGATAGTTGGCTGTATTGGTCCAAACCCAGTTGAGGTTGTGATAGTGATATGAATCCAATTCATTGGTATTGACGACACGAGGTCCCTCATTCCAGGAAGGTACAAAGGTCTTGCTGAATTCATTATAGTAGTTCACACCGAAGTTGGAGCGCAAGGTAAGATTCTTGATTGGCTCAATCTCCAAGTACATGTTACCGAAAACTCTCCAGTACTGATGCTTATTATCCTTCTGATTGTTCTGAAGACGAACTGGGTTTGGAGAATCATTGAATACATCAATGTATCCACCACCGTATCCGCCCATGCTGTCATAAATAGGCTGTGCAGGGTGCTGCTTGACAAGCTGCTCTTCTATGCCTCCCTGAGCTACATGCTGGGTCCAATAGTTGATGGCAACACTCTCGCCTACTCGTACCTTATTGTTGAGGAACTGATAATCGGATGTCAAACGGGTGTTGAAACGCTGGTAATCTGTATTTTTCAGCATACCATCCTGATCTATCCAGTTGACTGACAAAGAAGATGCGCCATTATCTCCACCTCTACTCAATGTCAGAGAGTAGTTCTGCATCAGGGCTGTCTTATACATCACATCAAGCCAATCGGTATTGGCTGCTGTATAAGTCTGACCATTTGCACCAGTGAAATAAGGAGTTGTGGTATTCAACTGCGCCTGCTCGCCATTACCATAAATCAATGAATTTGGATGAGTGCCATAGGTATTCTTGTAAGCCTGCCAATAAACATCACCCCACTGGTTGGCATCCAGCAAGTCATAATTGGTTGTAAAAGTCTGAGCGGTAAGAGAACCCTCGAAATCTATCTTCACCTCACCCTTCTTGGCACGCTTGGTGGTAATGATGATGACACCATTGGCAGCCTGAGCACCATAGATGGCAGCAGAAGATGCATCCTTCAAAACCTGGATACTCTCTACATCATTGGAAGACAAGATTGAACCTACGTTATCACGGGTCATCACACCATCGATAACGTAAAGTGGAGAAGAATTATTAATAGTTGTAGTACCACGAACCAATGTTCCTGTGTTACCACCACCAGGAGTACCATCGGTAGTGATATTAACACCTGCTACACGACCATTCAAGCTGGAAAGGACATTACCTGTAGGTACGTCAGCAATATCAGACATCTTGACAACGGCAACAGAACCTGTCAAGTCTGCTTTCTTTTCTGATGTATAACCAGTAACAACCACCTCGTTCAAGCTATTAGACTCTTCCTGAAGTGTCACTACCATATCATCAGTAGCCTTCACTTCTTGCGTCTTATATCCAATATAAGATATAACAAGTGTGGAACCAGGAGCACATTCTACATGAAAGTTACCATCAAAGTCGGTAACAGTACCAGTCTTTGTGCCTTTCACCATAACAGATGCACCAATGACTGTCTCACCGGTAGCATCCTTTACGATGCCATTTACATTTACCTGTTGTGCACTAGCTACGGTGCAAACAGTACAGAGCGCAGAGCTCATTAGTAATTTTGAAAGATTGTTCATACTATTATAACGTTTTAAGTTTCAAAAATTGTTATTGCTTGTATCTGCTGCAAAATTAGGGAAAGTCTGCGAGCAGAACTGTAACTTTTAGTTCTTTCACTATAAGAAATCGTACATGAAATGATTTTCTCAGTAAACGAAATTATTTTTTATCTTTGGAGCTATTTCCAAATAGCTTGGAGAGGCCACCATTTCAATTCCATATTCGTTACACTTTTTTGGGAGAATGTTTCGATACCTATCTGATCTTCAGAAGGGAAAGTTTGCAGCGTAAACACATCCTGACCGTCATTACAGAATATTTCCACGCTCGATTTGTCTACGAAGATATGCATTCGCAGCTTCCCATTTTGCGGCAACACCTGAGCATGAGCCATACGGTCAAACTTAGGAATATCCACATCAGCACAATGCGTACGGTCGATTACCAGATTATGAGAATCAGTATCATAACTGATTGTCACCTTCCTGCCGTGTCCAGAACATAGGTTCAAGCCAAAGACATTTGATTGCAGAGCTGAGAAGGTTACATCCATCTCATAGACATTACTCTTTGGAGATGCACACTTCAATCTTGCACTTCCCAAAGGCAATTTATAGTTGGCTGATACCTGCTTGCCCCTAAGCTGACGCAAAGCCTCAATAGGTTGCTGAGTCAGAAAATAACGGGAACCCACCTTTTTCAATGCCAGCTTACGAGGCACCGACCACATGCCTTTTCCGTATTGTGAAGGCTGCTGCTGAGCATAGTCCCATGTGGCTACCCAACCTAAAGACACAACATCGTGCAGGCTACCATCATAATCGCGGAAGGTACGTGATGCATAATAATCCATGCCCTTATCAACATAGAGAGGCTCTACAGGATGATTTGCCTCCAGTCTGAATGACTTGCCATCAAAATCGCCAACAAAATATTGCTCCTGTGCCCAATTGATGGAAACCACAAGAACCCATTTCTTCACATTAGAATCACCCTCAACCGGTAATTGGAACAAATCGGGGCATTCCCAGCTTTTCTCTGAATTTCCTGATGGACCAAAGTCGCTTAACCACGTCCAATGCTTCAAGTCATCAGACTCATAAAACTTCACCTTCTTCTCCAAGGCCTTAGCCACAACCATCACCCACTTATGGGTCTTCTCGCACCAAAAGACAGTAGGGTCTCTAAACTCTGTGCTCCATAAATCCAACACAGGATTCTGGTCGTAAAGATAAAACTTATCGCCATCATGGCTGTAGGCTATGCCCTGAGCCTGCTTCTTGCTATCCTTAGAGAATACGGTAAGGGCTGCTATATAGGAACCCTTGCCGAATCCAGCCGTATTATTCTTGTCGATCAAAGCTGAACCCGTAAAGCAGGAAGTGTTAGAATCCACATTCTGCATCACGTTATCTGCTGACTTTTCCTCGAAATGAACCAAGTCCTTGGATTCCGCCTTACCCCACCAATACAAGTGGTACTTGCCTTGATAATACATCAATCCGCTTGGATCACCTACCCATCCCTTGCTTGGGGAGAAATGATACTGAGGTCTATACTTCTCATGGTAAAGAGAAGATGCCTGAGCATACACACCTAAACAACCTATGCTGAAAAGCACGGTCATCAATACGTTCTTTGCTTTCATATTAATTGTTATTTAAAAGTTAGTTTTCATTTTGGCACCATTCAGAGTCCATACCTTTACTTCGGCTTCTGTCTTTCCTTTCTTGGAATATAGCTGAACCTGTACATTCTCTGCATTTTTAGGGAAGAAGCGAGAGGTGAAAGCATATTCGTCATTAACAAATCCCTCGATAACCGAACCATCTATAAAAAGATGGAAACGGACTGGAGAATTCATCGGCAAGTGCAAATTGCCTGTACGGATTTCAAGAGGAATACCCATCTGCAAAGATGATTTCGTATGATCAGCCACTAAACGTTGCTTTTTCACATCATAATAGATGAAAGACTTCTCCTTACCGCCATTTGTCTGCAGCTGGAAACCAAACTGACTGGCATCCTGAGGATAGAATACGGCATCAATCTCTACCTGACGCTTACCATCGTAGATAAGTTTCGACCGAACAAGGTTCTCTTTAGCTATACGTGATTCCTTGTCACGAAGTTGTTTCAAAGCAGGAAGCGGCATCTGGCATATCTTGCCATTTCTCAACGTCCACACTCTAGGTAAACTGAAAAGATGTGCCCAACCTTGCTGATAAGTAGGCACTTCTCTTATCTCGTCAGGAATAATAGCCATAGCCACATATTGACTATCCGCAATCTGCCATACTGACGGAGACAGTAATCTGTTGATTACCTCTAGATTTTCTGGCACCTGCTGATCCGGTACAAATCTCTCATTCTGAATGTCGCCCACCCAATATTGAGTCTGGGCTGGGATTCCGCGATGAGGCACACGATTGACAGACAGGACATATTTATCGCCCATCTTGATGACGATAGGCATCTCCCAAAAGATACCCGTATGATCTACCTGAGGATTTCCCTCAAAAAACAGACCTCTGTAAGTCCATGAGCGTAAATCATCAGAACGGTACAGAAGCAAGGTTCCATGCTCCTCCTGATCTCTAGTCACACCAAAGCCTACAACCATATACCAGTGACCATCCATTTTCCAAACAAAGGGATCTCTCATATCAGAACGGGAAAATTCGCTCGGACAATCTGCAACGATTGGATTGTGAGCAAACTTCTGCCATACATTCAAACATGAATCCTGAGGAAAAGCGGCATTGATGGAATTACGCCTGCTTCCGCCAGTATAAATAATCTGAGGGATTCCTTCATCATTAATGAACGCACAGCCCGACCAGATACCTAAACTATCATAGCTTTTATCAGGAGAAAGAACAGGCTTACGCTCAGTCCAACTGACTAAATCCTTGCTCTCGAAATGGCCCCAGTTTATCTGTTTGAGATTAATATTGGAAGCATTTTTCTGATCAAAAATATGATACATGCCATTAAAATATATCAAACCATGCGACTCATTAGTCCAGTTGGCAGCAGGCATCAAATGATATTTCGGACGATTATAGTCTGTCATAAACCTAGAGGCAGGAATCGACAAATCAGGAATTTCCCTAACATACTTAGCCACTTCATCCTTTAAAAATACCTTTTCAGCAGACACAACATTCAATCGTACATTGTCTATCACGCCATTGATAAATGACTGATCGTACATTCCCAAAGGCCTAGACTTGAATCCCTGACAAAAAAACATCTGAAACGGACCTACCAAATCAGAAACAACACCTTTGAATGAAGCCACGTCTTTACCATTATAATATAAGGTGGAGGTTTCGATATCCAACAAAAGATGCAACCACTTAAAAGTTTCAACTTTACAACCAGCATAGACAGAAGTATTCACCTCCTTGCCAGAATTCTTGCCAGAAATCTCAAACATCAACTTTCCATAAGAGTCAACGCTCACGGAAACAGCATTGCCATTCTTGTCCTTGATACCTATAAAGGTAGCCGTATCCGTAGGCAAAGACTCTAGGGCAAACCATGCAGACACAGAGTGGCACGGAGATGAAACCTGCGTACGAAGACTTACGGAATATCCATCGGTTCTCAAAGCTTTTCCTTTGATGCCTGCACAATAATCAACACTCGTTCTCACCGAAGAACAGGTAAGAGGATTCAGTCCCTGGCTATCAGCAAATGGATTTTGCCCATCAAAATTCCAAAGACGCTGAGCTTCTACTGATTGGAATATCAGCAGCGACATTAACACCAGTAAAGACAGATGTAATTTCGTTAATTGTTTATTCAAATGTTCTATCATACGGTTTTTATTGAATTAATAAAATTGTTTATTCTTTAATATTATTATAGTTGCTTGTTGCTGGCAAAAGTACTTTGTTTTCAACCATAACAATAAAAAAAATCGTTCCTGCAACAATAATTATGTTACATGAAACGATTTTCTTATCTTTTGCTAAGATTTTAAAGTACTTATTTTAAATACTATTTCCTTTTAGATAACTGTTCATTTCTGAAATCGGTAGGAAGAACGCCATATTGTTTCTTGAAACAGGAAGAGAAATAGCCCGGTAATGCAAAGCCTACTTCTGCCGAAACTTCAGAGATTGTCTTGTCTGTTTGCTGCAAGAGGGTATAGGCTCTCTGCAGACGCATCTCTTTCAGAAGCTCGACAGGCGTTTTTCCTGTCATAGCCTTCACCTTGCGATAGAGCTGTACTTTACTCAACTGCATCTCGGCTCCCAAATCATCCATCTTCATATCAGCATTGCTCATATTCGCAAGAATCTTCTTCTTGAAACGGTCCATGAAATAACGTTCACTCTCATCCAGATGATTCAGTTCAGCAGCCCAGCCCTCCTTGTTCTCGATGAAGCCACGAGCCACGGCTTTCTGTTTCTGCAGCTTCTTTCTATATACCTTATATATATAGTAGATGACAAAGAGCAGAACCAATACGATGACGATGGCAACAATGATCATCCATTTCTGGATACGGGAAACCTTTGAATAAGAATCAAGACTGTCAGAAATCTGATCCAGATTCTTCATCTTGGCTTCCAAATCCTGATATTGTAGAGCGATGGCATCGCAATTTTCAGGGGTAGCAAGAAATGATTTCATCACATTATCCTTCTTATAGGGTTTACCCTGAAGGATACTCATCGCCAATTCCATAATCTTTTCGCCCTGGGTAGGATAGACATAAGAAGCAGCAAAATGCCCCCTCTTCACTCTATCCACTTCTTCCCAGATACCAGGCAATCCATCAATGCCCACTATCAGCATCTGCTTGTATATTCCTCTTCTCTCTGCTTCCTGAAAGGCTCCTATGGCACTGAGGTCATTATGTCCGAACACACCATCCGCATGTCCGCCTTTATCCAGATATTGCTTCATCAACTCCTGGGCTCGCTCCATCTTCCAGTTACTGTCCAGGGTAACCACCTTGATTCCCGGGTAATTCTTCATCACCTCGTGGAAACCGCGATGGCGCTCAATGACAGGGGAAGCATCCTTCAAGCCCGTAATCTCAACAATGGTACCTTTTCCATCCAGTTTACTGGCAAGAAAGCGGGCTACTTCCCTACCCGCTTCTACATTATCGCCACCGATGGAAGCTGTATAATGGGTTGTCTTTACCTTTCTGTCGAAGAGAATAACCGGGATATGCGCACGATAAGCTCGCTCGATGGCGGGAGTAACATCATTCACGTTATCAGGGGCAACCACGATCAGATCTACCTTCCTGGCTATCATGCTGTCTATCTGGCGAGCCTGGCGTTGCCCGTCATTCTCTGCAGTAGTAAACAGCAAATCCACATTCTTATATTGATACTGCGCCAGTCGCATCTCATTATTCACCTTCTCGCGCCAAAGTCCGCCGCAACATTGCGACACACCTATCACTATCTTCTTCTGGGTACAAGCACCAAGAAGAAGGAGCATACTAAAAGATAGTACTATTAAGATAATATTGATTCTTTTCATTGAATTTATACTTCTTCCATCCGTTTAAGTTTCCACCCCTCAAACTGCATGATGATGAGATGGAGTTTTGTTCCTTGGCGCAAAGCCTCAACCCTTGGAGCCTCGGCATATCGATGAATCTGCTCTACAGCCTCACGCCACTGTTTCTCGGCCTTGGTCATAGGCTTGCCATCTTCCGTAAACTCACCTTCAACTATCGCAGAGAAATCTTTCTTCGAAAGAACCTTCAACTCCAGAATGTAGCTATGCTGACTGGCATAATGGGTAAGGTCTGGCAAAAGGAAGAAATCACAATAGCCATGATTCAACTCCAACTCTGGAGCCGTGATATAATAATCATTCAGATTCAGATAAGCCATGAAGAATCCCTGCAGGTTTCGCTCTGCCTCAATGCCATCACGCACCGATGAAACCTTGGCATAGGCATCTGCCATGAAGCGCAATCCTTCTTTCCACTTACCATCGTATGCCATATCATAATAGTAATCGGTGAGCTGGTTGACATCCACATAAGCCTTTGCCTGATACTCTTCTTCCAGATAACCATAATACTGCTTGCGGACATTATTGTTCGGAATGCCCAGAATGAGCTTGGATCCACGAGTTCCCTTGATGGTCAACATGCCATAATAGAACAGAAGACTTGGGAATATCTCTGCCTTTGGAATCTGATACGCAGAAAACGACTCATAAAGCTGGGTAACAATCTGCTCTTCTTCTGCTATCTTGCGGATAATGCCCTTACGCTCTCCATCCAACTTGTCAAACTGCAACAGTTTCTTCATCTTGCCGTAATCGGTACGGGTATTCGGGTCAATCATCTCTTCCGGTGGACATCCTGCATCCATATAATTGCGAAGGTAATATAGAACCATATCACAATTAAACATACGAGTCTTTTTCTTCAATGCCTGTTTAGCGAAGCAATAGTTATCATACCATGGCTTCATATCATTGACGATGGCATCAATATCACTATCAGCAGGAATACTTCCATGCTCCTTATAATAGGTAAACATCTCCACCACATCGGTGGTAGAGAAGCCCAGCATCTCATCAAACTCTGGCTTGATAGAAATATTCCAACCTATATTGAATCCACTCGTTACATCATCCAGGGTTACAGGGCTCACACCCATCATGAAGATACGCTCAAAATTACCCTTGAACTTTTTGAAGACATCACGATAAAAGCCGTCGGCATGGGTAATCGCATGATACACATTCTCACCACGTTCGTTGAGTATGACATTCGTGAAATTGTCATATTCATCGATGATGAGATACAGATGATACTGGTGCGCCTTGGCAGCCTTGAATATCAGTTCCATCTTTTCCTCGAAATCTTCCTGCGCCAGGATTTCTTCCATCTCTGCCTGATAATATTCTGAGTATTGACGGACAAAAGCATCAAGGTTGATGCTGAGATAAGAATTAAACTTAGTCTCAAGCTTATCGATATTACCCGTAATCTGGGAGAAATCTAGGAACAGCACCTGATACTTTCCCTGCAAAGGTGTAGGATGCTGGCCTATCCACAGATTTCCAAAAAGACTCTGGAACTTATGGCTCTGCGTACAGTCATAGTAAGAATAGAGCATACTCAAGAATATGCTCTTACCAAAACGACGAGGACGGATGAAGAAGAGATTGCGAGGCTGCTTCTCCAGCTCCGGGATAAACATCGTCTTATCCACATAATATAGATTCTGCTCTATTACCGTAGCAAAATCAGCCACCCCATAAGGTACTAGTTTTACTTGCTGTTCCATCATGATCTATCTTTAAAAACACTATCTGTGTGCAAAGATAGCATAAAAAAACGAAAAAGCCACAGTTTGCGTTTACAAACTGCGGCTTTTATTATATTTTATCCGAAACACACGTTCCTACCATACGACTTTCTTGTTGCCCATAATATAAATGTGTCCTTTTTGTGGCACAAGGACTTTTCTTCCCGAGAGGTCGAACAGAGTAGGATAAATGCTTCATTACCAAAATAAACGTCTCCAAAAGTGCGTTTCTCAAATTTTATTTGTACTTTTGCAGTGTCATTCAGAACTTTGTTTTATTTTTACAGCACGATAATAAACAAAATGTCTGGATATGGCAAGCATCCCGGTGCACCAACAGAGTAGCTTAGGTACACCCTGATAAAGAAGATAAATGATAGTGCTGCGTTAATTAAATAAATCAGATTCAACATGTCGTTTCTAACTCGAACATATCCTTTTAAACAGAGTAAACACTTGCTAAAAGATAGTAGCATCTTTGGCTTCATCATTTGGGTAATTTTATATTTTCTGCAGCCATTTGGACTCTGCTTATATCAAGGTAACAAATGCTTTGTTGCTACATTATTCGGACTGGTAACTTTTGGATGCCACATAACATACGCTGCAACGATATTGAAGTATTTGCATCAAACTATCAAGCCCTGGCGTATCTGGCATGAAGGAGTAGCTATACTCGGACTGATTTTCATCATTGCCTTCGGTAATTTCCTCCTATTCTCATACTTGTTTCATTATACGATTACATTCAGTCTGTTTCTCTTGTTTCTAAATTGGACTATTATCATAGGCATATTTCTTACGACATTATCTATCGGAATGCAATACAACAGAACATTACGAGAGAGAATGGAAGAGTTGTTGCGCAATACAACAAAGGAACAGGAAGAAGTATCTATTACCATCCATGATACTAACGTAAGAGGAAACGATCTGTCGATTGCCATCAACGATCTACTTTATATGGAAGCACAGAAAAACAATGTATCCGTCTGTTTTCTAAAAGAAGGTAATGTTGTTGCTGTTGATATCCATACAACACTAACCCATGCTCTTGAAGAGTTGAAAGAGTTTGAGAACATTTTCCAATGTCACCGTTCTTTTGCTGTCAATGTGAATAATATCACTTCGGCACGAGGCAACTCAAATGGTTATCAACTGACCCTCGGAAATTGCACAAACATCATACCCGTTTCCCGAAGATTTGTGCCCAAGTTAAAGACTTATCTTACATAGTTATTTGTCCTTCAACTTAGTTATTCGGCATCTTAACTAGCTTTCTATCATAAGTTTTAGTTGTATATCCTAAGAATTTGGTAACTCCAGTTTCATGCAGTATCTTTGCGGCATGAAACATCGAATAATACATATTGCATTGCTGCTGACTTCAGTCTGCAACCTGGATGCACAGACCATCATATCAGGCATGGTAAAAAGCGGTCAGGAACCGCTTGCTGGTGCCAATGTTTTCATCATGGGCACAATTGATGGATGCCTGACAGATTCTCTGGGCAGGTTTTCCTTTTCCACATCAAAAACCGGAGAAGCGTCTATCAAGATTACCATGATTGGTTTTGAAGAATATATGCAGACTACAGATGCCTGCAAGTTACATAATCTTTCTATCCAAATGAAAGAAAAAGCTACGGCAATCCAAGAAGTTGTAATATCTGCCAGCACTTACAGTTTCGGGAAAAGTGACAACTTCAAGACTATGGATGCCTTAGATGTTGTGATGGCAGGTAATTCATGCGGGGACATTGTTGCAGCCCTGCAAACTTTACCCGGCACTCAAAAAGTGGGAGAAAACGGAAAGCTCTATGTCCGTGGTGGAGAAAGCGAAGAATGCCAGACTTTCATTAACGGAATGCACGTCCTTGTTCCATATAGTACAAACACAGAAAATACTGCTGTACGTGGACGATTCTCTCCTTTTATATTTAAAGGTATCAACTTTTCTCTTGGTGGATATAGCGGAGAATATGGACAAGCACTTTCCTCCGTTCTCCCTATGGAAACATCAGATGCTGCAACTAGTGACAAATATGGAGTCAGCGCATCATTGGTTGACTGGAACATCGGTGGCACCAAGGCATATTCCCACAGCAGCTTATCCTTTAATGCCGCACTGACAAGTTTGGGAATCTACAATCAGTTATTTTCAGAAAGGCTTGATTTCAACAAGCCTTATCTAAAACTATCTGGCGAATCACAATACAAGAATGAGTTCCGAAATGCCGGAATATTGAAAACATACGTTGGCTATGATTATACATCTGTAGGACAGCATATAGACAACCAAAACCTTTCGCTCAAAGAGAATAATATCTATGCCAACACAACCTATAAGGCACAGTGGGGTGCTGGCTACACGCTCTTTTGCGGTATGGCAAGCTCATCGGTATTCAACGATATAGAAGATGCGAAGATTGCTGGTGACCGATATTACAACTTCAGGAATGAGATACATCTGAAAACAGAAATACGCAAAATTTGCTCGGATGCACTAAAAATATCGGCAGGAATGGAGGACTATCAGCGAAACAGCCTCATGGAGTACGAAAACGATTGCTACAAGTTGGATTATAATATTCTTGCTGCTCATATTGATGCCCAATGGAGGATGATGCCCCATTTGTTCCTGAATATTTCGACAAGGACAGAATATATGGCTCATGCCAACTGGCTGTTTATGCCAAGGGCTACACTATGTTATATTCCTAACAAGAATTTTCAGCTTTCATTTGCTACCGGTCGATATAGCCAGACTCCAGAAGATGACTATCTTGCAACAAACAAGAAATCTCTTGGACAAAGTACGGCAGATCATGCTATCCTATCCATACAATATAAGTCGCCTGGTACACTCATACGAATAGAACCCTACTGGAAAAAATATCAGCGATTGCCTTTATGGGAAAAGGGTATTTACCAACCGAAAGGATATGGAAAGAGTAAAGGTATAGACATTTTTGTAGAAGAGCATTCGCTTTTCAAACATCTGACCACAGCATTTTCATATTCCTACAACGATTCCAAGCGATTCTATCACGAATACACAGAAGAGCGAATACCTGACTACGCCTCAAGGCATAATCTGAGATTGACAGCAAAATATTCATTCGGCAAAGCAATCATCGGGCTGACTGAATCGTATGCAAGCGGACGTCATTTTCTTATTGGCAAGACACCACATTATAATAGCGTAGATATAAACCTTACTTATCTGCTAAGTCCCAAGGTCATTATCTATTCTTCTCTGAACAACATCCTCGGCCGTACAAACATTTTCGGATATAATACTAACGGGCGTTCGATAGTTCCATCTAGAGACAGATTTTTATATATAGGCATATTTGTTTCACTTAAAAATAATAAAGCATATGACATTTCAAACTTTTAAACGATTCGTATTGATGTCAGTCTTCTTCATGACAACATCTGTAGTTATCTATGCCCAGCAATCCACAATGCAGGGGCTTATCGGACAGTCGCTTGCTAAACTTCAGCAACCGACATCAGAGAGCATACTTAATTGTATTGCAGAGATGAAGCGTATTGATGATATGTTTCCTGATAGCATCCAGCCCAAGTTTCAGATAGCTTTGCAAAGTCTCAATTATTCCGTGATGAATCCGCATGCTCCACAAACAGAAAATCTTCTAAAAGAGACAGAAGAAACTATTGCCAAGATGGAGAATATAAAGCATGCTGACCCGTCTGACATCTGTACCCTTCGCGGTTTTCTCTACATGGTACGCATCGTACAGAATCCTGGGCAAAACGGTCAACGCTATTATCTGGAAGTGATGCAGGATTACGAGAAAGCTCTCAAACTCAACCCTGATAATCAACTGGCCAAACAATTGCAGCAAAAGTTTTTTGAGGGAATGAAACAGCAAACCGGTAAATAAGAAACAGAGGTTGTTTTATCCACGGACAATCTCCCCTAAGCCAAAAAAAAGAGTCGCAACCTAAAATATTTTCAGGTTGCGACTCATTATTATTACATTAAAACCTACAATTCGACTATACAATATCTACATGATTACAAACCAAGTTTGTGAACCTTCAGATTCTTGAATTCAGCCTTGCCACCCTGGGTGTAGAGCTTCACATTCTCGTATGGAGCTACAGGGAACACGAGGTTGGTCATGGCGATGCGACCGCCATCTACGAAGAGCTCTACAGATGACTTATCTACGAAAATATCAACATGATAGGTCTTCTTGCCATCCTCGCAAAGACTCAATGGAGCCCAGGTAGCCAGGGCGAAATCGTTCTTGTAGTTGATGGAGTTAGTGATGCGGGCAGGCTCCTTGCCTTCTGCAGCACGCTGCTTGTCCCAAGCCAACTCGATATCGTGAGGAACTGCCTGCTTGCCGAAATCGGTCAAACCGCTCTCTGTTCTATCCATCACTACCTTGCCCTGCTTCATATCGAAGTAGATCATGGTGCGCTCACGCTTGTTGTTTGAAATTTCAATACCGGCAATGCCGTTGGCATCTGGAGTTACATCGGCCTCGATCTCGAAGGCACCCTCCATATTGGCTGCAACACCCTTCAGATCCTTGGCATTGGCAACAGAAGCATCAGCCAGACTCTTGGTATCCTTTCTCAAGGCATAAACCTCAGGAGCTACATCCTCAGAAATATAGTACTTGCCATTCTTTTCGTAGAGTTTCAACTCTCTTGGCAAACCGTTGGCACCACGATTCTGCTTGAACGGAGTGAGGTTGGCATACTGCCAGTTGCTCATCCAGGTGATACCCAGAACTCGGTCGCCTGTATTTGAGAAGGTAACGGTAGCATAGTGATCCTTACCCCAGTCGAGCCACTTTACTTCGTTGGCATCAGGACAAGTAAACTTCTTGCCATCGAAATCGCCTACGAAATACTCGGTAGCGCTGCCACCAAACCAGCAGCCAGGGTTGATATTCATCGTCATCACCCACTTCATCTTCTTCTTATCACCATTTACAGGCAACTGGAAGAAGTCTGGGCACTCATACTGGCATGGCTGCTGACCCATACCCTTGCCGAAAGCGCTTACATAAGTCCACTTTTTCAAGTTCTTTGACTTATAGAAACGGGTCTCCTTATCGGCAGAAACAATCATGTACCAGCACTTTCCCTTCTCATACCAGAACACCTTAGGATCGCGGAAGTCCTTCAACCCGTCGAATGGAGTCAACACTGGATTGCCCTCGTACTTGGTAAAAGTACGACCATTATCGTTGCTGTAGGCGATGCACTGAACCTCATCGTGGTTCACACTGTTGTTGGTATAGATGGCGATGATGGCATTCTTGCCAAAACCGGCAGTATTCTTCTTATCTACCACAGAACTACCTGAGAAGATATGACCTACTGGGTCGCGGGCGATGGCCGGGTCGAGATGCTCCCAATGAACCAGGTCCTTGCTTACAGCATGACCCCAGTGCATATTGCCCCACTTGCTTCCGTATGGGTTATACTGGAAATAGAGATGATACTCACCATCCTTATACACCATACCATTAGGGTCGTTCATCCAGCCGTAGAGCGGAGTGAAGTGATAAGATGGGCGATAGTAATCGGTGTTGGTAGTATCGAATGTATCGCTGAGCTTGAGCAAGTTGAGTGCCAAAGCATCCTTCTTCAGACCAAGAATCTTGACTGTAGCGGTCTTACCCTTGCCCAAGGCAAATGGCACGAAGTAATCAGAACCATTCTGAGCCAGGCGAACATCCATCCAGGTATCATCCTTAGAACCTGTATCGAGCAAAACCTGGGCCTCATCCTTCTCTTCCTGGATAGGGAGAAGAAGATACTTGGTAGGATTCTCCACCTTGATGATAGTAGTATCACCCTTGTGTTCGATATTCATCTTCTGTGCAAAGGCAGAAGTTGTAGCTGATGCCATCAACATGAGGCAGGCAGCCTTCATCATATTATTTGTTCTCATTGTACTATTATTGTTAATTGTTATTGTTTATATCTATAACGTATTATTGTTTGTCTTATTACCGACAGCCCTATACATTATATTATATATAGGAGCTGTCGATGATGTTTATTGATATTTATATCGCTTAGAACTTCAGCGAAGCTGTGAATTCTACAGTGAATGGACGAAGATAGCTACCCGTCATAATCTGATTCTTGATTCCCTTTGCCTCATCCTTGGTAATCAGCTCGGCACCTGCGATACTACCCTTGGCACCAGTCTGGTTGAGGAAGTTGACTACGGTGCAGCCGAGAGCCAGACGCTTGGTTGCCTGCCAGTTCAAACCTCCGAAAGTCTCCCAGTGACCGTTGAAGTAATATGCCTCGTTGATGTTGGCGTAGGTCTTGCTGAAGTAACGGAAACTGGTCCAGAGCTTAATGTCCTTGGTAATCATGTAGCTAGGATCCAACTCGATGAGAATCTGAGGAATCTCGGCTACGATATTACCTGTGGCATTGATGTTGCCAACATAGCCATCGCTGAAGGTGATGCTGGTTTCATACTTCTTGTAAGTTGGCTTCTGATAAGTGAAGAGGAAGTGGAAATCGAATCCCTTGAAAGGATGAGCCACAGCATCGGTTGTCCAACCCCATGTCTGGATATCGTAAGTCATTGGCGCAGCCTTGATCTCCCTGCCATGCTGCAGGTTCAGAGTTGAGTTGTTGTTGGTCTTTGAGATGTAAGAGAACAACGATGTCAAACTCAGCCAAGAGTTGTTGTAGTAGATACCTGCACGACCGAGTGGCACAGAAATCTTACCTGTATTTGGCAATGTAGCTGGAGCAAAAGCCTCGAACTTAGGATGCTGCACAATGTAAGTGAAATCGCCAGTGAAGCCGAAGTTATCGGTCAACTTATAAGTTGCTGCCACTGAGAAATCGTAGTTGATCCAGTTGTAACTCAAGTCTGCTGGAGCTATCTTGGTTCCATCTACTGCGGTAGCACCGAGATAGTAATCGGCGAAGCGACCTACGAATTCACCCTTTGCATTCTTCACTGCTGCGTTTTCACCCTTCAGCTTCTGCCACTCCAGACGGGCACCATAGTAGAGATTCAACTTGTTGGTAACATCCCAATCGTGAGTGAAGTAGAGAGCCAGCTTGTTTTCGCTTCCCTTGTAATACTCAGAGGCATTCTTGTTGAAATCGTAGAAGTAGCTGTCGCGCTGTTTTGCATCCCAAACTCGCAAGGCATAACTTCCATCAGCAGGTACACTCTGGTCATACATGGTTGTATTTGAGCAATAATCAATATGATAGAACCACTCATTCACGCCGAGGCGGAAGGTGGAAGCACTGAATTTCTTGCTAAGCTCGGTGGTGAAGAGAGCCTCATCAATTTTACCGGCATTGAGACATGACATACGGGTCTGGATGTACTGACCGTTGTAAGCCTTGGTCTGTCCGTCGATATCGCGATACTTATAATTATATACGCCCTGATTGGCAGCGCTCTTCAAATCGATGATAGACATTGGAGTCTGATAAACCATCGCACCACGGGAATGGTCATACTTCAAAGTAGCTTTCCAGTTCAAACCGTTGTCAAAACGGTAGCTGTTCATGAGGGTTACCTCACTTGCCTTGTTCAGACAAGCATCGTAGAGAGATGTCTGCTCCACCTTGCCGGTACGCATATTGCGATAAGTAATCTCGTTATCGATAGGAAGATAAGAGGTGGTACCGAGCTTGAAGTCACCATACTCCTTTACGCTTCCATCGCCCACATAGATAAATGGAGCACTCTGGGTTGCGTAGTTATACACGTTGTGGCTGTTGGCATACTTATACATGGCAGTGAATTCACCACGGTTGCCGTTATACTTCTTGGTGAGGAGAGCCTTGTAAATCTGAGTACGGTCCTGATAAGGAGTTGACTTGATCTTGAAGGTTCCCGGGTCGAAATCCTGATACATATTAAAGCTGTAGTACCAGTCCTTACCCAAATCACCATTCATATTCAGAGAGAATTCCTGCAATCCAAAGTGATTGCTCTTATAGTTCAGCGTACCATTGAATCCTTTCTGTCCCTTCTGGGTGAAAGAGTTCACGGCATAACCGATATTACCGGTAGTGATGGCAGTCTCGGCAATCTTGAGCAAACCCTGATGGCTCAAACTAGCATCACCACGCCAGATAGTATTGACAGAATGAGGATTGGTAGCGTAAGTAACAGGCAAACCATTCTCCAACACGTTGACATCGGCAGAAGGCAAACCTATCTGAATCTCACGAGGACCATTCGCACTGGCAGCATTGAGCATCACATTACGATTACCCTCTTCCTTAGCACTTGAATTATCATCCTGTGCAAAAGCTGCTGTAACATTTACCAATGAAAGTGCAAGCATCATAGCTGCGCTCTTTCCATTTAATAAGTTGTTCATACTTTAAATGTTTAATTTGTTAGCGTTAATGTTTTGATTTCTGCTGCAAAAATACATAAAGGTCTGAACAGCGGCTTAAAAAATCATTTCATCGAATAAAAAATTCCGTTCATTGTAACATAATTGCTATTACATGAACGGAATTTCACACTTTTCTGCTACTTTCTACTTCTTAACTAACTCTTTTCTATTTCAGACAAAGGGAGTCATATAGATCACTACAGACTATTAAGAGCGTGTCATGATTGTACTTGAGCTAATGAGTTCAAGTGCTTGAATCAGTGAGATCAAGTGCTTGAATCAGTGAGGTCAAGTGTTTGGTTCAGCTTACTCAAGTGGTTCCGTAAGCTATCGGAGACGACTCAACAAGCTATCGATGACGACTCCATTAGCTATCGGAGACGACTCCGAAAGCTATCGGAGACGACTCCGGAAGCAGTCACAGATAGCTTCGTTGGCTAACGCAAGTACTTGAGTTGACTAACGCAAGTACTTGAGTTGGCTAACGCAAGTACTTGCGATGCTCAACGCAGCCTGTTTCGATGGACCATGTAGGCTAATACCCAAAAACGTTAACGAACAATAAAAAACAGCTTAGATTTTGTGGAAACGCATCTTTTTTGTACTTTTGGAAAAAATAAGGCAGGAATGACTGAGCGAAAGATCATACATATCGACATGGATGCCTTCTTTGCTGCGGTAGAGCAAAGAGACAATCCGGAACTTCGGGGCAAACCGGTAGCGGTTGGCTTCGACGGACCACGTGGTGTGGTTTCTACAGCCAGCTATGAGGCAAGGAAGTATGGCGTTCACTCGGCGCAATCCATCGCTCAAGCCAAGCAGCGCTGCCCTAATCTCATCATCGTGCCCTGCCGGCATGATTATTATGCTAAAATATCCCATCAGATACATCAGATATTCCAGGAATATACCGACCTCATCGAACCCATCTCCATAGATGAAGCTTTTCTTGATGTAACACAGAATAAGAAAGGGATAGAACTGGCGGTGGATATTGCCAAAGAAATCAAAACCCGTATCAAGGAGGCAACCGGACTCACCGCCTCGGCAGGCATCAGCTACTGCAAGTTTCTCGCCAAAGTGGCTTCTGATTACCGCAAGCCCGACGGCATCTGCACCATTCATCCCGACAAGGCGCTCGATTTCATCGCCCAGCTGCCTGTAGAGGATTTCTGGGGCGTGGGCAAGAAAACACTGCAAAAGATGCATTTCATGGGTATCTTCAACGGAGCAGACCTGAGGAAAGTATCCGAGGAACATCTGGTAGAAGTGTTCGGAAAAGCCGGACACATCTTCTATGATTTCGCAAGGGGGATAGATGAACGACCTGTCATCACCTACCGGGAACGGAAATCGGTAGGCTGCGAACAGACTTTCCTGGAAGATATCTATCTAAAAACGGCTGTGATTATCGAACTGTACCATACTGTACTTGAACTGCTGGAGCGCATCGCCAAAAGCGGTTTCGAAGGAAGAACCCTGACGCTGAAGGTGAAGTTTGCCGATTTCACCCAGATAACACGAAGCATCTCACAAGAAAAGGTTCTGAAAAAGAAGGATGATATTCTACCTCTTGCCAAACGGCTACTGAAACTGATAGATTACTCCTCTGCTCATCCCATCCGCCTGCTTGGTCTGTCCGTAAGCAACGCCTCATCAGAAGAAGCCAGGAAGCAAGATAAGGAGAACAGCAGTTTCAAACCCGAATACAAAGAACTGGAACTGGAATTCGAAGATTGGGAATAAGCCTCCTTTAAAAAGCTATAGTATGCCCGCTTAAAAAGTAACAAACCAGATAATACGCGAAAAGCAGCTGTCAGACATCCCGTCTATACAGCTGCTTTCTCTCATTACTACTTATTTCCCAAAACAAAACTTTTTACCTTAAAGAAAACTACTTACCTTAATGAATACTCAATCCTATAACCTTAAAACATAAAACCTAAACCTATGAAAATGCAACTATTTCTGCATGAAACAATTTATAAACTTCTAAATTCTGGTGCAAAGGTAGTAAGTTTCGGCGAAACTCAGGTATAATTATCGTTCAAATAGTGACAAAAATGATACAATGTACCTTTTATGCTAGGAAATGAACGATTTTTATCCATATATTCACAGATTTTACACTTCAGGTATAGCGTATTTCTCTCTATTTCATCACATTACCGACATCACCAGGTAACATTCCATACTCTTCCTTGAAACATTTTGTGAAGTAAGACGGCGCTGAGAAGCCCACTTCATAGGCTACTTCAGAGACACTCATGCTCCGGGTTTCGAGCAAACGCCTAGCTTTGGCAAGGCGAGCCTTACGGAGTAAGTCAACAACAGAAGAGCCTGTCATCGCCTTCACCTTGCGATAGAGCTGCACACGGCTTAAGCCAATCTGCTGTCCCATATCCTCAACTCCAAACTCGCTATCAGAAAGATTCTTCTGGATAATAGCTTGAAGCTGCTTGAGGAACTGCCTGTCACGGTCTTCCAGATGAGCCTCAGAAATCTCCTTCTCAGCCTCTTTAGAACCTTGATAAAGATTCTTCAGGAGCTGACGCTGTCGCAAGAGATTCTCAATACGGGCGAGAAGCACCTTGCTGTGGAATGGTTTGGTAATATAGGAATCAGCTCCATGCTCATAACCCTCTGCGCGATGCTCCTCCAGGTTCTTCGCCGTAAGCATAATAACAGGGATATGAGAGGTAGCCGTATTCGTCTTCAGCTGTTCTGTCAACTCCAATCCGTCCATAACAGGCATCATCACATCGCAGATTACCAGGTCAGGCACCTCTTTCAAGGCGACAGCCAGACCCTCCTTACCATCAGCGGCCTCAAGAACAACATACTCATCCTGCAAAAGAGTACGCTCATACTGACGGATATCGGTATTATCATCAATAACCAGAACAGTAGGACGATTGGTATTCTCGCTTACCAGCTGCTGAACTTTTCCACGACTTCTGTCTCCATCGTCAATATATTGCAAAACAGATTCATCTACCACATTCTTACCAGTTGGCGCAGAAGCATTTACAGAGTTATCCACAATATCCACATCATTGTGGATAACTTGTGAATCACCCTCCTGCTCACGAGGAATGACAACGATAAAATCAGAACCCTTTCCCAGTTCACTTTCTACCCTAGCCTCACCATGATGCAACTCTACAAATGATTTCACCAGAGCCAGACCGATACCCGTACCGCTGGCAGCACCCTTGGCCTGGAAGAAGCGTTCAAAGATCTTATCAGCCTCATCCTGCGAGATACCCTTGCCCGTATCTTTCACATCAAGACGGAGATTGGCACCTTCATCTTTCAGCGAAACAAAGATTTCGCCACCAGCAGGCGTATATTTCAAGGCATTGCTCAACAGATTGAACACGATACGGGAAATCTTCTCCTGATCGGCAATCATTTCATGGCTGCCTTTCAAGTCATCAACATCCAGATGCAGTCTGATCTGCTTGCGCTCGGCAGTAAGCTGGAAGTCGCCCACCCACATCGTCAAGGTCTTCACAATGTCGAAGCGATAGAGTTTCAGTTCCATCTTGCCATTCTGAATCTTACGGAAATCAAGAATGTTACTTACCAACTGTTGGAGAGCAAGGGCGTTACGCTGCACCATCTTCAAGAGTTCGCGGCTCTTGCCCTTGATGCCGGTATCTTCAAGCAGCATCTCTACCGGGTCGGCTATCAGGGTTAAAGGCGTGCGAAGTTCATGACTGATATTGGTAAAGAATACCAGACGGGAATGAGTGAGTTCCAAGACCTCCTCATTCAATCGTTTCAATTCTCCATTCTTTTCACCCAATTCTACATTCAGTCGCTTCAGTTCGCCATTTGTCTTAGCCAATGTTTCGTTCAGTTTCACCTTTATCAGATAACCTCTGAAAATTAAAGCCGCAGCTGCAAGGCAAACTAGCAGGAACAGACACAGACCTATGAGCATGACTTTCTGTGAGTTATAATCAGACAGATACTGATTTACCTGCTTATGCAAAGTCTTCAGATTGTGCGCCTGGCGCTCGGCATCTCTAGCCTCCATCAATGTAAGGGCAGCATTTGCCTGGGTTATGATAGAAGTGCTCAGATAATTGTCGCGTTCATAAGGCTGATGCTTCAATATCTTCATGGCAAGCGCTATGACCTCGTCACCCTTGGTAGGATAAAGATAAGAGGCTTCGAAAATACCATCGCGCACAAGTTCCAAACCACCACCTTCGGTAGCCATGCCGTCTACTCCGGTATACTTATAGTTACGCTTTACCCTCATCTGGCGGGCAGCCACATAAGCTCCCCAGGCAAGAAAGTCATTATGGGCAAAGACATAATCAAAGTCCTGTGTCTGTTTCAATATGCGTTTCATCGCCTGGATTCCACCCTCTTCTTTCCAGTTTCCTTCCTCCGAGGCTACAACCTGTAACCCAGGATAAGGCTTGATAGCATCCATAAAACCACGATGACGCTCCAAAGCAGGCGAAGAGCCCTCCAAACCGCTGATTTCAACGATGCGGCCCTTTCCATGAAGCTGCTGGGCGATAAAAGTTCCCATCGATTTACCTATCGTATAGTTATCGCAGCCGATAAATGCCGTATACTTATCAGAATTGGTCTTCCTGTCATAGAGAATCACAGGAATACCTTTATCGTAAGCACGCTCTACCGACTTGGATATAGCACTCAACTGATTAGGAGATACGATAAGCAGATCTACGCCCTCATCGATAAACTGGTTAACTTGCTTATTCTGCAACACATTATCATCGTTGGAAGAAGCCAGTTTCACGATAAGCGAATCGTTGAGATACTCGCCCATCTTCAGTTCATCATTCAGTTTATCGCGCCAGATATCTTCCGAACACTGGGATACGCCAATGACAAACTTCCTAGGCTTCTGAGCACAACCGGTCAGCAACACGATGATTGCTACATATATAATAAGGTGTAATTTTCGTTTCATACAGCTTATACAATTTCTATGTTTATAAAGAAGAGGCATTCAACAAATGCCTAAAAATAAAACTTTACCGCTGCAAATATACAACTTTTTTTTGTATTTTAGCCCCATTGGTCAGTTTTTTACAAATATTTTATTCTGAAAACACCAAGAAAAACATAGGAAAATCTTTCATATTTATCTTTTCCACATCAGTTACCAACAGGAAAAACATCTGATAACCAACGAAATAACATAGTTATCAACACATATGTGGATAACTTTTCCATGAGAAGTGAATAAGTGTGGAAAAGTTTAGAGCATAAAAAAGACATCAACTAAAAAGTTGATGTCTCTCATCTTGTAGCGGGAGGGGGCCACGATCCCTCGACCTCCGGATTATGAATCCGACGCTCTAACCAGCTGAGCTATCCCGCCATCCAAGCAATTGATTTCTCATTTGCGGGTGCAAAGGTAATACATTTATTTGAATTGAACAAATTTTTCGGCAGAAATTTTCAAAAAAAGTTTCATTTTCTCATTTTTCTCACATTCCAGCCCCACTTTCACCTAATTATATATATAAAAAAAACGAAAAATAAAGGTTTTCTTATTTTTTTATATTACCTTTGCACGCTGAATAACAGACCTGCTATTATTTTAAATAAAGAAAAGGTCTGAAACAACAGAATATTGAAATGCTTAGAATTAAGAAATTAGACATATTTATTGCCAAACAGTTTGGTCTCCTTTTCATGGGAACTTTCTTCATCTGCCAGTTTGTGCTGATGATGCAGTTCTTGTGGAGATATATTGATGACCTCATTGGTAAGGGACTCACGATGGATGTGATGGCTCAATTCTTCTGGTACATGGGCCTGATGCTCGTACCGCAAGCTCTGCCATTGGCTATTCTCCTGTCTTCACTCATGACGTTCGGTAATCTCGGCGAGAGTTCGGAACTTACAGCCATCAAGGCTGCCGGCATTTCACTGATGCAAGCTTTCCGCTCACTCATCGTCATCACCATCATCATCATGTTTGGCTCATTCTATTTCCAGAACAATGTGGGACCTAAGTCGAACATGAAACTGGCACAACTTCTGATTTCCATGAAACAGAAAAGCCCGGAACTGGAAATTCCTGAAGGAATCTTCTATGATGGTATTCCAAACTGCAACCTTTATGTGCAGAAGAAGGATTTGAAAACCGGAAAGCTTTACGGCATCATGATTTACCGCATGACCGACAGCTATGAAGATGCCGCAATCATATTGGCAGACTCTGGCATGCTTCAGAGTACTGCAGAGAAGAAGCATCTTGTTCTGAGCCTCTACAGCGGAGAATGGTTTGAGAACATGCAAAGCAGTGCACTTGCCAATACTGCTGCCGTACCATACAGACGAGAGACTTTCGTTTCCAAGAAAATCATTCTCGACTTTGATGGAGACTTCAGTATGACCGATGCAGCTTCGCTTTCAGGAAATGCAAAGGGTAAAAGTCTGGAGAAAATCAACCACGACATCGATTCGCTCAACCAATTATATGATTCTATCGGAAGAATCTATCTGAACGAAGCCAATGCGAGATTCTATGGAGGTGCACAGCGCATCAACAAGAAGGACTCTCTCAAAGAAATCAAGAAGGGCGAAAAACTCAATTTCGACACCTTATATAATAAGTTGCCACAGGACAAGAAGCTCATGGCGGTAAACCAGGCACAGTCTACCGTACAACAGGAGCTTTCTGACCTTGATTTCAAATCGATGTCAACGAGCGATGCAGACTACATGATAAGACAGCACAAGATTGAGGCTATCAACAAGTTCACTCTAGCCCTTTCGTGTCTCATCTTCTTCTTTATCGGAGCACCATTAGGAGCCATCATCCGAAAGGGAGGTCTGGGTTTCCCTGTCGTCATCTCCGTACTTGTATTCATCGTCTTCTTTATCCTCGACAACACAGGATACAGAATGTCAAGAAGTGGCATGTGGGCCATTTGGTTCGGTAAAGGTCTTGCACCGGCAGTATTGACGCCTTTGGCTATCTTCGTAACCTACAAGGCAACCAATGACTCTTCCGTATTCAATATGGATGTTTACAAAGAGTTCTTCATGAAACTGCTCGGTTTACGACAGAAACGCCATTACTTCGGCAAGGAAGTCATCATCACCGACCCGGATTATCAGACGGATACAGAGAAACTGGAAAGAATAAACCAAGACATCACCTTATATAATAAGGAGCACAAACTGGTTCATCTTCCAAACGTCATCAATGTATTCTTCAAATACGAGCCTGATCATGAGATAGAAAGAATCAATGCAGAATTGGAAGAGGTAATAGAAGATTTGACCAACACCGCCAACAAGTATATCCTGCACGACATGAACCAATATCCGGTTCTTTCTGTCAAGGCACATACACGCCCATTCGAGCGGAAATGGCTCAACATCATTGCAGCCATCATCTTCCCTGTGGGCACACTGCTGTACTTGAGAATGTGGCGATTCCGACTGCGCTTGTTCCGTGACCTCAAGGTCATCAGTCAGACCAATACGGACATCATCCAGCGGATTAGAGAACAGAAAAAGTAAAATGTAACTATATAATAAGGTATCAAACATGTCAGAAATCAAATTAAATAGCATCGAAGATGCAGTAAAAGACTTCAAGGAAGGAAAGTTCGTCATTGTTGTTGATGACGAAGACCGCGAAAACGAAGGCGACCTCATCATTGCCGCAGAGAAGATAGACGCAGAAAAAGTAAACTTCATGCTGAAACACGCAAGAGGTGTACTCTGTGCCCCTATCACCCTGAGCCGCTGCGATGAGCTCGACTTGCCTCATCAGGTTTCAGAGAACACCTCAGTATTGGGTACACCATTCACCATAACCGTAGATAAACTGGAAGGCTGTTCTACCGGTGTTTCTGCACACGACCGTGCTGAAACCATCAAAGCACTTGCCGACCCGAACTCTACACCACAGACATTCGGCAGACCGGGACACATCAACCCACTCTACGCACAGGATAACGGCGTGTTAAGAAGAAGCGGACACACTGAAGCAGCCATTGACCTTTGTAAGATGGCAGGTCTCTATCCTGCAGGCGCACTTATGGAAATCATGAATGAAGACGGCACCATGGCACGTCTGCCAGAACTGATGAAGATGGCAAAGGAATGGAACCTCAAGGTTATTTCTATTAAAGACATGATAGAATACCGACTCAAGAAAGAATCACTCATCGAAGTGGGCGAAGAGGTTGACATGCCTACAGAATACGGCCACTTCCGCCTCATTCCGTTCCGCCAGTCTAGCAATGGTCTGGAACACATGGCACTCATCAAGGGAGAATGGAAAGAAGACGAACCTATCCTGGTCCGTGTTCACTCTTCTTGCGCTACTGGCGACATTCTGGGCAGCAAGCGTTGCGACTGCGGTCAGCAGCTCCACAAGGCCATGCAGATGATAGACGAGGCAGGAAAGGGAGTTGTTGTCTACATGCAGCAGGAAGGACGCGGCATCGGTCTGATGAACAAGATTGCAGCCTACAAACTTCAGGAAGAAGGCTATGATACTGTTGACGCTAATACCCATCTCGGTTTCAAGCCAGACGAGCGCGACTATGGTTGCGGTGCACAGATGCTCCGTCATCTCGGTGTACACAAAATGCGTCTGCTCACCAACAATCCGGTAAAGCGCGTAGGTCTCGAAGCATACGGTTTGGAAATCGTAGAAAATGTACCTATCGAAGTTGTACCAAACAAGTACAATGAGCGTTATCTCAAGACCAAGAGAGACCGCATGGGGCACACTTTGCACCTCGGATAATAAAATTATGTTATTATTTCAATACAAAACATGAAATAATGCTCAATTTTCTTCCGAAAAAGAAATAATTTGCTTACTTTTGCACACGATAAACAAATATAAGAATAAAATTATGGCACAATTATCTGATCGTTTAAACAGATTGGCACCTTCAGCAACGCTGGCGATGTCACAGAAGAGTAGTGAAATGAAAGCTCAAGGTATCGATGTAATCAACATGAGCGTAGGTGAACCAGACTTCAACACTCCTGACAATATCAAACAGGCAGCAAAGAAGGCTATTGACGAGAACTATTCCCGTTATTCACCAGTACCAGGTTATCCTGACTTGCGAAAAGCAATTGTAGCCAAATTAAAGAACGAAAATGGTTTGGAGTACACTACCAATGAAGTAATCGTTGGTACGGGTGGTAAGCAGTGCGTCTGCAACGCAGTATTGGCACTCGTAAATCCAGGCGACGAGGTTATCATTCCTGCACCATATTGGGTAAGCTACCCACAGATGGTGAAATTGGCAGGAGGTACTCCGGTCATTGTGAATGCCGGTTTCGACCAGGACTTTAAGATGACAGCAGAGCAGTTGGAGAATGCCATCACAGAAAAGACCAAGATGCTCATTCTCTGTTCTCCAAGCAACCCTACCGGTAGCGTATACTCTAAGGAAGAGTTGGCAGCACTGGCAGAAGTACTCAAGAAGCATCCTGAAGTATTTGTGTTGGCAGATGAAATCTACGAACACATCAATTATATCGGCAAGCACCACAGCATTGCTCAGGAACCGGGCATGAAGGAGCAGGTTATCATTGCCAATGGTGTATCTAAGGCTTACGCCATGACAGGATGGAGAATCGGTTTCCTGGCTGGTCCGGAATGGATCATCAAGGGCTGCAACAAGCTCCAGGGACAGTATACCAGCGGTACATGTTCTGTCAGCCAGAAGGCAGCAGAAGCAGCCTACACACTCGACCAGAGTGCAGTAGAGGAAATGCGCGTAGCTTTCGAGCGTCGCCGCAACCTGATTGTAAAGTTGGCTAAAGAGGTTCCAGGTCTTGAGGTAAACATGCCACAGGGTGCCTTCTATCTCTTCCCTAAGTGCAACAGCTACTTTGGCAAGAGCAATGGTGAGAAGACCATCAACAACTCAACCGACTTTGCCATGTACCTTCTCGAAGAGGCACATGTAGCCACCGTAGGTGGTGACGCATTCGGTGATCCAGACTGTTTCCGCATGAGCTATGCAACAAGCGACGAGAACATCGTTGAAGCTATCAAGCGCATCAAGGAAGCTTTGGGCAAGTTGAAATAAAAAAGGCTTAAAGACCATTTTCAAGGGTCAAAATGTAAGAAAAATGCGAGATATTGGTATAAAATAAGCCAATATCTCGTTAAAACTTCTTAATTAGGCTGATAGTAAACTTTAATTTATTATCTTTGCCAATGCAAAATAGATAACCCAACTGTGTTTATTGACAAACGACACATTCAAGGTCTACGAAGCGAGAAAGGAAAAAAGAAAATATTAATAATTTATTAACTAATAATTTAAAAAAAAGTAAAATTATGGCAACTACAAAACAAGCAGCCCCAGCTAAGAAGTCTGAGGGCTTTCAGGGAGTAAGAGGCGCATTCTGGATCATCGTGGTATGTGCTATCATCGCATTCACATTGTTCTTCACATGGTTCGGTAATGACATGCACTTCCAGGATCCAGGTGTACAGGATCACCCAGCAGACATTTGGGGTACTATCTACAAAGGTGGTGTAATCGTACCAGTTATCCACACATTGTTGCTCACAGTGTTGGCTATGACAATCGAGCGTTGGTTGGCTCTTAAGACCGCTACAGGTAAAGGTGCTCTTCCTAAGTTCGTTGCAAACATCAAGGCAGCTTTGAACGCAAATGATTTCGCTAAGGCTGAGCAGCTCTGCAACAAGCAGCGCGGTACAGTAGCTAACGTTGTTATGGCTTCTTTGAACGCTTACAAGTCTATGGAGTCTGGCGCTAACGCATCTTTGAAGAAGGCTCAGAAGGTAGCTAAGATTCAGCAGGCTCACGAAGAGGCAACTCAGTTGGAGATGCCAACTTTGACAATGAACTTGCCTATCATCGCTACAATCGTAACACTTGGTACTTTGACAGGTCTTCTCGGTACTGTAACCGGTATGATCAAGTCATTCCAGGCCATGGGTGAAGGTGGTGGCGCTGACTCAGCAGCACTTTCTGTAGGTATTTCTGAGGCGTTGATCAACACCGCATTCGGTATTTTGACATCATGGTGTGCCGTTGTATCTTACAACACATTCACCAACAAGGTAGATAAGTTGACATACGCACTCGACGAGGTAGGTTACTCAATTGCTCAGACATACGAAGCTAACCACGCAGAAGAGGCTTAATTTTTGCTAACCCTTTAAAATTTTATCGCTATGGGTAAAGTAAAAATTAAGAAGAGTGACGTCTGGATCGATATGACGCCTATGTCAGACGTTATGACCCTGTTGCTTACCTTCTTCATGCTCACCTCTACATTCGTAAAGAATGAGCCTGTAAAGGTTAACACACCAGGATCTGTGTCTGAGATTAAGGTGCCAGAGAACGGCGTCTTGACTATCTTGGTAAGTCCTGAAAAGGACAAGGCTGGTAATCCTACCGGCGAGGGCCAAGTATTTATGAGTATTGATAATACTGATCAGTTGGGAGCTACACTGAGCACAATGACAGGAGCATTCGGCGTGTCATTGAATCCAAAGCAGATTGAGACATTCAAGAGCGAAGGTACGTTTGGTGTACCAATGAACGACTTGAGTACTTATCTGACAATGAACGCTTCTAAGCGTCCACAGTATCTCCAGACTAAAGGTATTCCTCTCGACAGTATTAAGGGCGGTATGAGCGAGTTCCAGCAGTGGGTTGACGCAGCTCGTAACGTAAACGAGGACATCAAGATTGCCCTCAAGGCAGATGCTTCTACACCTTACAAGACCGTTAAGAGAGTGATGAACGAACTCCAGGATATGGACGAGAGTCATTACTATATGATTACACAGTTAAAAAAACAGGGGGACGAATAAATGGCAAAGAAAGAAAGCAAACAAAAGAAAATGAATGTCCGCGTAGACTTTACGCCTATGGTGGATATGCTCATGCTGCTTATCACGTTCTTCATGCTGTGTACATCATTGAGCAAACCTCAGACTATGGAGCTGACTATGCCAAGTAATGATGACAACCAACCAGAGGACAAGAAGAACGAAGCAAAGGCTTCTGAGACTGTGACACTCTACGTAACAGCAGACAACAAGATTTATTATGGTGCAGGTATTCCTAAGTACGATGACCCATCATGGATCAAGGAGACTACATGGGGCAGCCAGGGCATCCGTAAGGTCTTGAGAGAGCACGCTACAGAAAACGGCACACGCCCTGTAGAAAGAATCGCACTTGCTGTCAAGGAGTTGAACATGGACCGTCAGAAGAATCCTAAGCAGTATCCTGATAGCATCTATCAGAAGAAGTTGAGCGATTTGAAGGCTGGTAACTTGAAGGACGGAAAGATTCCTACTCTTACCATCGTCATCAAGCCTACCGACAACGCTTCTTACAAGAATATGGTTGACGCTCTCGACGAAATGCAGATTTCAAACATTGGTACTTACGTCATCGATAAGATTAACGCAGACGACGAGAAACTTCTCAAGTCTAGAAACGTTAAGATGTAAGATGAGTAACAAACAATTTTAAACAAGAAAGAAATGGCAAAAATAGATCTTTACGATCCTAAATGGGTCGATATGGTTTTCGCCGGAAAGAACAAGGAGTATGGTGCATACCAGCTCCGTAAGGGTACTTCTGGCCGAAACATCAAGGCTCTTCTGATCTTGGTCATTGCTGCAGCTCTCGTGGGTGGATTCTTGGCTTGGAAAGTCATCGAACAGAAACAGGCCGAAGAACAGCAGGCATATATGGAAGCTATGGAGTTGGCTAAACTCCAGCAGCAGGCTAAGAAGGAAGAAAAGAAGAAGGAGCCAGTGAAGCCAAAGATTGAACCAAAGAAGGAGATACCTGTGGCTCGCGAAACTCAGAAGTTTACCGCACCTGTCATTAAGAAGGATGAACTCGTAAAAGAGGAAAACCAGGTTAAGCAGATGGATAAACTGGATGAAAAAGTTGCAGTCGGTACTGAAAACAAGGAAGGTGTGAAGGACCGTACAATTGAAGCTGTTAGAAGTGATATTGCAACGGTAGCTCCACCTCCACCACCAGCACCAAAACCTGAAGTTTCAACTAAGGTCTTCGATGTTGTAGAGGAGATGCCTTCATTCCCTGGTGGACAAGGCGCCCTGATGTCTTACCTTGCAAGCAACATCAAGTATCCTGTAGTTGCACAGGAGAATGGTGTACAGGGTCGTGTTATCGTATCATTCGTGGTAGAGCGTGATGGTTCTATCTCTGATGTTAGGGTAGCTCGTTCAGTTGACCCTTCACTTGACCGTGAAGCACAGCGTGTCGTTAAGAGCATGCCTAGGTGGAAACCAGGTAAGCAAAACGGTTCTGCTGTACGTGTTAAATATACTGTACCAGTTGTATTTAGATTGCAGTAATAGAATGAAAAAAACATCTTATATTTTTTTAGGTATAGGATTAACAGTACTATCAATGGCTTTCTTCTCGTCATGTGGCGAGAAGAAAGCCAAAGATGGTAGAACTGATACTCCTACTTCAGGCACAATTGAATTTGTGGCTGACGAGAGTTTGAGTCCTATCATTGACGAAGAAAGAAGTCAGTTTGAGTATGAGTTCCCGAAAGCTAAACTCAAGCCGAAGTATACAGATGAAGTCACCGGACTTCAGATGATTAAAGATTTCAAAACAGCGCTCTTGTTCACTACACGTAATTTGAAAGATAGTGAAATAGCCTACTTGAAGTCTAAAAGCAATGTAATTCCTTCTGTTTTCCCTATCGGTTACGATGGATTGGCATTTATTGTAAACAAGCAAAACAATGATACTTGTATTACGGTAAAAGATATCAAACGTATCCTTACAGGTAAGGCAACAAAATGGAGTGATATTGTGAAAGGTTCAAAGAGAGGAGACATCGAAGTCATTTTCGATAATACCCGCTCTGCAACAACCAATTACGTAGTAGACTCTGTGCTGCACGGAGCTAAAATGGGTGCAAAAATCATGGCCGCAAAAACGAGTAAAGAGGTTATCGACTATGTGGATCAGAACCCAGGCTCAATCGGTGTAATTGGATCTAACTGGCTCAACGACCGCCGTGATTCAACCAACACTACATTTAAGAAGAATATTCATGTCATGCGAGTATCTATCAAAGATGTGGCAACACCATATAACAGCTGGCAACCATATCAGGCATACTTGCTGGATGGAAGATATCCGTTCGTGAGAACATTATATGCTATTGTAGTTGACCCTCACAGGGCATTGCCTTGGAGCTTCGCAAACTACATTTCAGGCCCAAGAGGTCAGCTCATACTGTTCAAAACCGGATTACTTCCTTACAGAGGTGACATCACTATAAAGACCGTTAATGTAAAACGCTAAAGAAAAAGCTAAGAAAGAGACGCATATAAAAAAGTAGAATTATGAAAGCAATTAAATATTTAGTAGCAGGTTTGCTCGTCATGGGTTTGGCAACACCTGCAATGGCACAGGATGTCAACTATAAGGACATGCTGAAGCCTATAGAGACAACATTGAAGGCTGGTAACGCTGATCCTAAGGCTTTTGCCAAGGAAATCAAGGAATACCAGAAGGAGTTCAAAAAGGATCCTAAGGCATTGGTAGCTTTGGGTAACCTTCTTGCAATGAACAAGAGCTATGATCAAGCTAATGCCGTTGCTGATGCTGTCATCGCTAAGTTCAAGAACTATGGTGACGCTTACATTCTGAAAGGCGACATCTATGCAATGCAGGACAATGGTGGTGAGGCTGCTACATGGTATGGTCAGTGTATGACAATGGATCCTAAGAATCCTCAGGGATACATCAGCTATTCTAACGTTTACCGTAAGATTGACCCACAGGCTAGTGCGGAAGCTTTGAACAAACTGAGAGAAATCAACCCTAACTACCCTATCGAGGCAGAAGCTGGTCACAACTTCTTCAGCGCTGGCAACTACGAGAAGGCTTATGAGTATTTCTCAAAGGCTAAGCCAAACACACTTGAAGAGTATACTCAGTACGAATATGCTTTCACAGCTTATATCGTTGGTAAGAAGGAAGAAAGTTTGAGCCTTTGCGAAAGTGGTATCCAGAAGTTCCCTAAGGATGCAGCTATGCAGGTTTTGGCTATGCGCGCTGCAGTTGACGTAAAGAACTTTGAAGCTGCTCTAAAGCATTCAAACATCGTAATGAACACAGATTCTATCAAGAAAAATGCTAGTATCGTTGCTTATTATGGTTTGGCTTTGGCTGGCAACAAGCAGTATAATGAGGCTATTGCTCAGTACCAGAAGGCATTGGAGATGAAGGCTGACGACCCTAAGCCATTGCAGTATATCTCTGAGGCTTACAAGGAGTTGGGCGATGAAGACAAGGCATTGGAGTACAACCAGCAGTACATGGATAAGAATCCAAATGCTGCTCCTACAGACTTCATGAAGCTTGCTGAAATCTATGTAAACAAGGCTAAGAAAGATCCAGCCAAGAAGATTGAGAACATTGACAAGGCTATCAGCGTATACGCTAAGTTAGCAGAGAAATATCCTACATTGAAGCCATTTGCTAAGCTTCAGGAGGGTAACACTGCTTTCCAGAACGAGTTGGACGACAAGGCTATTGCTGCTTATACAGAAGTAATCAATGAGCTGGAAGCAAAGCAGTGTGATGAAGATGAGCTCAGCTACCTGAAGACATCTTACCAGTATATGGGCTTCATCTATACCTACGACAAGCAGGACTTCGACACAGCTAAGCCATACTGGGATAAACTTCTGAAGCTTGATCCACAGAACAAGTTGGCTAACGATGCTTACGAGAAGGCAGGTCTCAAGCCAGGTGAATAAGCATAACATTAACTACAACATATTGGGGATTGCATCGATTATTGATGCAATCCCCTTTTCGTTTCTATGATTTATACTATGAGTTAAAAAGATAGAAAGGTAAACAAATCTATAAACAACGGAAAACGAAAAGAGCGATTTCCAAGGAAACCGCTCTCAATGTTTTATGTAACTAAAAGTATCTACCTTATAGATTAAGGAAGACTGATTGCCTCGTTAGGGCAAACATCAGCACAAGTGCCACACTCTGTGCAGAGGTCTGGGTTGATTGAATACTTATCGCCCTCAGAGATTGCACCTGATGGACACTCATCAATACATGTACCGCAAGCGATACAATCGTCACCAATTACGTATGCCATAATTATTAATGTTTAAATGTTTATAATGTTTTTGTATAATATGCTTTTAATTTGTCTTACTTCATAACATCAGGTATATTACCTAATAATTATGGTGCAAAGATAATAATAATTTCTGAAATACCTACAATTAGGTATAAGAATTTTCAAGAATTAGATTAATTTATACATAATCGAAATAAAACGGAAAGCAATATGAAGAGGAATATTCCGTTATAAATATATGAAACAGAAACTATTGACATTCATCATAAGCCTTGCCATCACAATCCAGGCTGGCGCACAGGAAAGAACAGTAGAAAACCGTCCTTATACCGATTTGCGCTCATTCCACTTCGGTGTATTAGTAGGCACCCACTTCCAGGATATAGAATTCCAGAATGCAGGACCGGTGACTTATCTTGATGCTGACGGCATTGAGCAGCAAAGCTGTGTAACAGTAGACCAGGACAGATGGGATACTGGATTTACAGTAGGTGTACTAGGAGAATTCCGCCTCAACACCCACTTCCAGCTACGCATAGCACCAGCCATGTATTTCGGTACCCGACATCTCTCATTCTACAACATGCTGGAAAAAGATGGAGCCGGTAATCCGATCCAACAGAAACAGGAGATGAAGACGGCTTACATTTCCAGTGCCCTCGACCTGATATTTGCAGCACAGAGATTCAACAATCACCGCCCATACATCATGGCAGGAATCAACCCGATGATGAATCTGAACAGCAAGAACGAAGATTATATCAAACTGAAGAAAACAGATCTGTTCCTAGAACTGGGATTGGGGTGTGATTTCTATCTGCCTTATTTCAAACTTCGCCCAGAACTGAAGTTTATGTATGGAATAACAGATACATACGATAAGAATCACATCAAAAATATAAAAGACAAGAGTACACTTCCATATACACTATCAGCTAAGTCAGCACATAGCAAGATGATAGCTCTCACATTCTATTTCGAATAATCGAACAATATCACATAAGAAAAAGAGGCAGACTCCCCCACAGCGAGAGTCTGCCTCTTCTAATTTATAAAGAACAGATATCTTTACTCAACAACTTCCCAACCGAAAACACATCCGTTCTTCATGCCGGCATCAGCACCTTGGTAATCTGCAGAATAAGGACTTCCATCCACAGGATTCTTACCCACATAACGCTGAGTCTTCAGAGAAAGCAGCATACAGCGGTTATAAAGCATATCCTGCCATACAAACTCCTCTGCCTTGGAAGAGTCAGAAGTCAGACGAACATCACCAGATAAACCAGCACCAGCAATATAAACATATCGTCCGTCAGCTGTCTTCAAAGCAATCTTTCCCTTACCTCTATCCTCCACAACAAACTTCACCTGATTTCTCATGTCCTTTCGGTTACTAGAACTATGCATCAGCCCATGTCCGGTAGCATCCATTAAACTTCCATCAGCGAGATTAGAGAATCTTATGGTCTTGCCTATAGGCAGATTGGCAGTTCTGTCTGCCATCGGCTCCTCTACCATGAAATCATCGAAATCAGCCACACCGCCATTCAATTCCTTCTTGTTGAAAGCATAAAGTGCCACACGAATACCCTGGAAGGTCTTCAACTGATAAGGTGAAAGCATCTGCTCGCCGATATTCTCCCAGTTCTTACCATCCAGAGAATAGGAATATTGCAACTGGCTCTTGTCATAATCACCCCAAAGGCGCAACCATACTACCTTACTTTTAGCCAACGGCTTCCACACTTTCTTGTTGGTATTCTGGTCATAACACCTCAAGTTCAACCCCTTATCCGTCTTGACAACGCCCAATGAAGCGTATGGCGTATTGATGGCACCCAAACCAGCCTCATCACCTACCTTCAAGCGGGATGCATCCAACTTAACAGATGTATAAGATACCGGTCCGATGGCACGCTGCGTCAATGTATTCTTTGCCCAAAGCAGTTGCTTAGCAGGCATCGAATGCAAACGGAGCCATCCTTTTCGCTCCTTATTCAGCGACCACATCTTGTCATTCGGATTATGATTCCATTGCCAAACCGGTTTAAAAGTTTTACCCGAGAAATCATCACATCTGTCGTATGGAGCCTGTGGTGTCTTTACCATATCATTCGGTTTGAACCAGGTACGAGGCGAGCGTCCCAGGTTCTTCTCCAATCCGAAGTAAGGCCAGCCGTCAACCCAAGTGACAGGCGACAGGCACACCGTTCTTCCCACGGCATTGAAGTCCTGCATCGAAACACCCCACCATTTTCCGTCAGGAGCCTGCACGATGCCGCCCTGATGAATGGTAGCACATCCCAGGTTCAGACCATTAGGCTTGTTGTTCTGGAAATTGAAACCATCTTCCGGCAAAGGCCGACCGATTCCCATGTTACCTACGCTCCATCCTGCAGCATAACCATACGATTCTCTCTCGCTGATTACGCAAGTTTCATAAGGTCCCCAGATGCTCTTGCTTCGGGCACACTGCATGCGGCCCATCGGTGAATAATCGGCAGAGAGGATATAGTACATACCGTTGATTTTATACACATGATGTCCCTCACCCATCGCATTACCTTCAGGAATCACCACCTTGCTGCTGCCCTCTACCGGACCGCTCAAATCGGGCTTCAACTCCGTAACGGTTACGTTGCCATACTTGTGCACGGCATAAATCTTACCATCCTCATCGAAGAGCACAGAGAGGTCGTAGATATCGCCATTAACTTTATGATGCGTCCAAGGTCCCTTGGCACTGTCCGAAATATACACCTGTAAGCCATGTCCGTTGATATTAGAGAAGATATAGAACTTTCCGTTGTGATAGCGGATGGCAGGTGCCCAGATACCCTGTCCGTAAGCCTCCTTACCGTTTCTGAGATTGAAGTCATCAGAATCATCCAATCGGTCGAAGCAATAAGAAGAAAATTCCCAGTTCACCAAATCCTTGGAATGCAGCACCACCAGTCCCGGCACACAGTGCATCGTGGTACCCGCCAGATAGTAATCCTCCCCTACTCTGATAATATCAGGGTCAGAAAACTCATCATAAAACAAAGGGTTTGTAAAGGTACCATTACCGTTATCTGTCGACCAAGACTTCCCTTTCAAAGTCTGTGTCAGAACATTCTTGGCTGCAGATTTTTTCTGCGCCGCAGCTCCCAAAGAACCGCTCAAAAAAGCGATGCAACAGGTTGCAAATAATAATTTCTTCATTCTTATTTATAGGTCTAAAAGATTATTATAAAAAATATTGCCACAAAAGTACGAATAATTATCCAAACAGAGGTGGACAAAATGATACTTTTTATGGCAACAAATGTAATTTTAGGACATTATTTAATCAGATAAGTCTTTCCAGGTTCTGTTTCCAAGTCATATTCATATACGTCAGGAATAGGAACCTTCACTCCTTCTGCTATCCGATGCTGTTCCATTACTGGCTTCACTTCTGCAGATGCAAAAAGGATATTGGGACATGTTCCTTCTGCCTTCTTCAGATTCTTCGCCTTCAGCGGAACGTAGGAGCGGAGACGCAGGATGCCTCCGATGGTGGAGCGAATCTTCGCCTTCATCAGTCTGCCATTCTTCCAGTCCATATCCACCACAAAGCCGCCACGGGCACGAAGTCCCTTTACGCTTCCTTCTTTCCAGGCATCAGGCAAGGCTGGCAAGAGATGCACGGCTCCATCATGACTCTGCAGGAGCATTTCGGCGATACCGGCTGTTACTCCGAAGTTGCCGTCAATCTGGAATGGCGGATGGGCATCGAAGAGATTCGGATAGGTTCTGCCATCAGGATATTCCTTTGCCTGCGCATCAGATGGCAACAGGCGAAGCATATTGCTGATGATTCTGAAAGCATGATTGCCATCAAGCATGCGTGCCCAGAAGTTCGTCTTCCAACCCAGACTCCAGCCCGTAGCCTGGTCGCCACGATGCTTCAGGGTGGTGGCTGCGGCACGGAACAGTTCCGGATGAGAGAAAGGAGAAATCTGATTGGATGGATACAATCCATAGAGATGCGAGATATGGCGATGCTCATTCTTCGGATCATCCGCATCCACAAGCCACTCCTGCAACTGTCCGTACTTTCCTATCTGCATCGGCGGAATCTGAGAAACCAGCTGCTGCATCTCCTTGCGCTCAGCCTCATCAACACCCAATATTTCAGAAGCCTTCACGGCACTGGTTAAGGCATCGAAGGCTATCTGGTTATCCATTGTGCAACCAGCCGTTACGGCAGTTCTCTTACCCATAGGTCCCTGTTCCGGACTCACCGACGGCACGCTTACCTTCCATTCGGTGCCCGGCAACTTCTGCATATAGTCAAGATAGAACTCAGCAGCACCTTTTATTACCGGATACCACTGCTTGAGGAAAGCCTTGTCGCCCGTATAGAGATAATGCTGCCAGAGATGGGTAGTGAGCCAGGCACCGCCGTTCGGGAACATGCCCCACTGCGCACCGTCCACCGGACCTGCTATGCGCCAGATATCGGTGTTATGATGTGCCATCCAGCCACGGCAACCATACATTTCCCTAGCCGTCTGTGCTCCCGTTACACTCAAATCCTTGATGAGCGAATACAGAGGCTCCGTGGTGTTACCGAGATTCGTTACCTCGGCAGGCCAGTAGTTCATCTCCGTATTGATGTTGATGGTATATTTACTGTCCCAAGGTGCATTTTTGCTGTCGTTCCAAACGCCCTGCAGGTTTGCCGCCTGTCCACCAGGCTGGGAAGAGGAAATGAGCAGATAGCGACCATAGTTATACATCAGCGCTACCATCGCCATATCCTTGCTGCCCGCAAATTTCTCCAGGCGTTGGTTGGTAGGCAACGAAGCATTGATATCGGTTGGCAAAATCAGAGAAGAAGTAGCGAACTGCTTCTGGTAAGCCTCCACATGGCGTTTCTCCAACTGTGCATAGCTCATCAGTTTCACCTTATTTATATAGTCAGCATTGCGCTGGGCTGCATTGCCCGACACATCGTGATAGTTCACAAAATTGGTAGCAGCGCTCACAATGATGGTTGCCTCGGTACCATCCGTCCTTATATCTGCCACACATTCCGCAGCGAGAGCCGCCTTGATGCCTTCCTGGTCTTGTCCCTTCACCTTCAGTACAACCCCTGAAGGCGTTTTCTGAGTCTGATGTTCAAAAGGCGAATCCAGGGTAACATCGATATTCAAAGTCCCCTTTCTGCTCGCCTTGATGTGACAGACGATAACGCCATCAGCCAGCGAAGCAAAGGTAGTACGAGTATATCTTACGCCATCCATCACGAAAGAAGTCGTAGCAATCGCCCTCTTCAAATCCAAGTCGCGCACAAACTGCTCAGTCTTTCCCCGGTTCTTCATGCTGATATGCAGATTTGCCATTGGCAGGAAGCGCATGCCATGAGGTCCAGGGATGAAGGTTTGGTTGATGAGAGCCGCTGCCTCCTCTTCCCTTCCATTGAAGATGAGTTCCCTCACCTTTGGCAGATTCTCTAAGGATTTCTTGCTATTGTTGTTATGAGGACCGCCACTCCAGAAAGTCTCCTCATTCAACTGGATATTCTCATCCGTGGTTCCGCCATACACCATACCTCCCAGATGTGAGTTTCCGATAGGCAGAGCCTCCAGCCACTGCTGAGCAGGGGCGTTATACCAAAGCAGAGTACTATTATCTGTGCAACTTGTCTTAGCCATCATCTCTATCGGAAACAATAGTCCCAAGACCCAAGCCCCCAAAATCATCTTATTTCTGTTCATAAAATCAGCATTGATTAGTTATTAAAAACGGCACAAAGATAAGGAAACTTTTTGATTTTCCTTCACTTTGTGCCGTTAAAATAAAAAAAAGCTCAAACTTTAAACCTATTTTCTTTTAGAATACTCAAAAGAATCAACATCCACATATCCGCCAGCAGCCTTTGTGGCATAGTTATAGATGGCGATACGAGTACCCATGAAGAAGCGGCGATAATCATACTGCATCTTGAAATCCTTGATGGCAGGAATCCAGGTCTTGCCGTCTATACTATATAATAAGGTGGCAAGATCCTGATGAAGACGGAAATCGCAACTCATCTTCAGATAGATGATGCTTGATTTCGTTGCCTTATCCTGCTTCAGATTCAAAGGCTGGCGATAAACCACCTCACGTTTCACATCAGTCACTGCCTTTTCCTTTTCAGTCAAAGCTACACTCTCCTTGGTACCTACCACAAAGAGTTTCTTGCCTTCCTTTACGATAGAAAGCAGGGCCGCATCACCCTGGAAGGCTGACAGACCAGCCACATCACCATCTTTCATCTTGCTCACATCCATCTTGATGATTCCCTCGCAAGTTGGTCCTTCGGTACGGGTACTGATGGTATTAGGAGCCAGGAAGATGTTAGGAACAATACGGGATGTCTTCAGGCGGAGCCAGCCCTTGCGCTCTGTGAGCGACCAGGCATTATCCACAGGATTGTGGTTCCACTGCCACTGCAGTTCCAGTTTATCCTTCGAGAAATCGTCGCTATACACGAGTCCCTTGCCGTCATAGCCCAACACAGGCTTCTGCATCTCGGCAGGAATATTGCCCTTCTCATCGGTCAGCATAGGCCATCCGTCCTTCCAGGTACATGGCTCCAGCGTGAGCACTCTGCCCACACCACCACGGTCTTGGAATACGATGCCATACCAGTTGCCATCCTTATCATCTACAATCGTACCTTGTCCCACGCCGTTGAATCCGGCAAACTCCGTTTCCAGAATCACCTTCTTTTCGTAAGGACCCGTTATTTTATCAGCACGATAACAAACCTCACGACGAGGGTGTCCCTGTGGCCACGAAATCATCAGAAGATAATACTTGCCGTTGTGCTTGATCATGCGGGAGCCTTCGAGCAAACCCGTTTCATCAGCATCACGTTCAAAGAGTTTGCGATGGCTGCCCGGCACCACATCCGTCAGGTCGGTATTCAGCTGCACCATCTCTCCCGTTCCATAAACCACGTATGCCTTATCGTCGTCATCGAAGAAGAGAGCGGCATCATGGAAATGCTGCAAACGGCTGTGGATAGTCCATTTGCCCTCGATATCATCGGCGGTACAGATATAAGTCTCTCCACCAGGATTATCATTCGGAGCAAAGAGCGCATAGAACTTGCCACGATGATACTGCAGCGAAGTGGCCCACTGACCACGACCATACACCGTACCCTCCTTCATGTCATACTTAGGTGAATCGGTAAGTTTAGGGAAGATATAGTTCACGGTTTCCCAGTTCACCAGATCCTTCGATTTCATGATAGGCGCACCCGGCATCAGATGCATGGTGGTGCTTACCATATAGAAGCTGTCACCCACACGGATTACATCCACATCAGGCACATCAGCCCAAACCACAGGATTGGCGAAATTCTTCTCAAACTTCCACCAGTCGAAATTGAAGAGTTTGCTTCCCTTCAATCCTTTGAACACGAAGTATATATCATGCTTTCCTGTCACTTTCTTTAGCATTTGTGCCGAGAAAGTCTTCCACTTTTCCCAGCCACCCGTCTTGGTAATATCAAGTTTTGCCACCAGTTCGCCATCTTCCTTATCGAGATGAACCTCCAGCGAACCTCCAAGCGAAGAGCATGCCGCTGAGATGGCAAATGCATCCGGACTCTCATTTCCGAAATCCACCTCACGTACCTTGATATAATCACCTGTATGAATTTCTGAGATATAAACACCCGTCTCGTCGGTCTGCTCCGACTTCACTCCCTTAGAGAAAGCGATGGTTTCAGCCTCCTGACGCTTGTAAGGATTGAGGGTTGCGATAGGAGCCACTCCTTCCTGAGTATGGTGGATAATTGGGAATGTGCCGTCGGCATTGTATTTGAATTCTTCCACAGCCACACTGCGTCCGAATCCGCCACCCAGTTTACCCGTATGATAGAAGAAATAAGACTTGCCCTTGAAGTCGGTCACACCGCAATGGTTAGTAAAGGAACCCGTATCTTCCAATGGCATGATTTCGCCCATATACTTCCATGGTCCGAAAGGCTTCTTGCTCATAGAATAAGCGATATGCTCAGGCACTCCACCTGCAGCATAGAGCATATAATAGTTCTTGCCACGCTTCATGAACCAAGGTCCCTCTGTGTAGCAATCCTTATATTTCCGGGTTGAATCGCGCTTCTCCATGTCAGGCGAACCGAATCCCTCCTCAGTCATCACGATTCTGCCCACTTCACGCTTTTCATCAACAGCCGACTTAGCATCTATACCACCCTTGAAGCTGATCATATCTTTATTCAGTTTGGCATAGTAAAGATGCGGATTACCCCAATAGAGATAAGCCTGACCATCCTCATCCATCCAGACGGTAGGGTCGATATTGTCCCAACTTCCATTATCGAAAAGCGGTTTGCCCAGCGCATCCTTGAACGGACCGGTAGGAGAATCAGCCACAGCTACGCCGATAGCCATTCCGCCCGTCAGTTTAGAGTGCGCACAGATATACCAGTAATACTTACCATTACGTTCGATGGTCTGTGCTGCCCAGGCACGGTCGTCTGCCCAAGAAAAAGAACTGAGGTCGAGCGGAGAACCATGGTCTGTCCAGTTCACCATATCCTTGGTGGAATACACACGCCATTCGTTCATCCAGAAGAAGTCAGCCTTATCTTCATCATGACCGGTATATACATAGAGACGGTCTCCGACAACCAGAGGTGCTGGGTCGGTAGTTAACTGTGTTTGCACGATTGGGTTCTGTGCATAGGTAGCACCCTGCATGGCAAGCAGCCATGCGCTTATCAGTAACGGCTTTCTGAGAGCCAAGTTTTTCGTTGTATTCATCATTATGATTGTTTATTCGTTTAACGCTGCAAAATTACGAAAAAACAATCATAATGACTTTATCGAATGTTTCAAAAACTTTATTAAGTTTATCTTACTCCCCAAACTTCCACCAATCCAGGAAGAAGAGGTTCTGCTTCTGGATGTCGCCTCCCTTAAAGACGAAGTAGAGATCATGAACACCCTTTACCTTCTTCACCTGGGTAGAGAAGGTTTTGTATTCGTCCTTGGTGTTGCTGATATCCACCTTGCCGATGCACTGGCCGTTTACCCCATCAAGGCGGATTTCGATGCTGCCGCCAAACATGTGGCAAGAGGCAGAAACATCAAACTTACTTGCGCCCTTCTTGAAGTCAACACCCTTCACGAGGATATACTCAGCCTCATCAATATTCGTAACCACTTGGTTCCATCTGTCCTTCTGCGCCCATTCGTTCTTAGGCTGCGTTTTCAATCCATAGCCCCAAGCCATCGTCTCAGCCTCAACCTGGCGATAAGGGTTGAACCATTCTATCTGCTCCAACTTGCAATCCTGGAAGTATGGCAACTCCTGGATGGTTCCGTCAGGATTGTAAGTCATTTCGGCCGCAGATACAGAACGCTGCTCGGCATGACGCCCCGTCTTCAAACGGAAGATGTCATAATTCAAGCCGAAGCAATAGCTCTTGCCCTTATAGTCGATGATGCCCGGATGATTGCCACGAGTGCGAGGCGTATGGTTCATGATATGTCCCTTATATTCCCATGGTCCGAGCGGATTCTTGCTCATCGCATAACCGATGCCCTCAGGACAGCAGGTAGAAGCATAAGCCAGATAATAATTGCCATTGCGCTTCCAGAACCAAGGACCTTCCTGATAATCTTGAATCTTCGGGAAGTGCATGATGGAATCGGAATAAGAAATCATGTCCTCGTTCAGTTTCACTGCCTTCAACTCCGGGTTGCCCCAATACATGTAAGCCTGGTTATCATCATCAATCCATACGGTAGGGTCGATGTCGAACCAATCGCCCTCCCATGCCAGAGGCTTTCCGATAGGATCCTTGAACGGTCCGTATGGATTATCAGCTACCAGCACTCCGATGCCATGACCATGGATAGGACAATACATATACCATTTGCCATTGCGCTCGATGACCTGCTCTGCCCAGGCACCATTCTCGCCCTTAAACCACTTGAAGTCTTTCAATGAAGCCACGGCACCGCGGTCTTGCCAGTTTACCATATCCGTTGAGGTGTAGAGCAGCCAGTCCTTCATCAGGAACCCTTCAGCCCCATCCTCATCGTGGGTGGTATAGAGATATACCGTATCGTTGTGCACATAAGGTGCAGGATCGGCTGTGTACTTGGTCTGGATGATTGGCAAATTGATATTCTGTGCTGTTGCTGCAGTTCCCATGCCAGCCAAAAGCAGGGATAAAATCATTCTGTATCTAGTCATTTTATGATTTAAATTAATTATTAGTTGATTAAATTGTTATTTATGGATGCAAAGGTAAGCAAAAAAACAGGATTCTACTTTATCATAATTACCAAATACTTTATTTTATGTAACACTTACATCTGTACCTTTACTGCCTTTCCGACATATTCCACCCTCTTGCTTGCCAGCATTGGCTGATAGCCTGCACTGCTATCAGTACTCAACAAGAAAAAAAACACACGGACAAATTGAATTTGTCCAGATTACCTGTCCGGACGCTCATAACCGTCCAATAATCAACGCATTACAAACCACCGGGCAATTTGTCCGGACAAATTCAATTTGTCCGTGTTATTTTTTTAGCATGAAATCATAAAGAAATACAAGGATTTCCATCCTGTCAATGAGTTCCCAAATAGAAAACGCTGACTTCAGACCCAAGAAACTATGAGTTTTAGAGGAGAAAGCTATGAGTTAGGATTTTTAACATAAAGCTCTAAAGCAGCCAAAGGAGAATAAGAGAGGTTGGAACGTAAACAGTTGGGAATGAGTAGATTTGCACAAAGTTGCCAAATCGGCATAAAGCAAGCGAGTGAGGAATATTGAAGTAGTTCAGTTACTAAATCGTGAGCCACAGTTACCTATGCAAAGCAGGTAACAATGCGGAAAGGCAACTTTGTGCATCAACGGATTTTATTGCACTGATTCTCAATGTTTTGCGTATCAAGGAACGCTTACAAAATGATTATATTTGCACACTCAAAATGTAAGCGTTATGAAAATCGAAAAATTCAAGGTGTTGCTCTACCTGAAAAAGAGCGGAATGGACAAGAATGGGAAAGCTCCCATCATGGGACGCATCACGGTGAACAGGACTATGGCGCAGTTCTCCTGCAAGTTGTCTTGCACTCCATCGCTTTGGAATCCTCGTGCCAGCCGATTGGAGGGCAAGAGCAAGGAAGCCGTGGAAACCAACAAGGACATCGAGCAGTTGTTGCTTTCCATCCAAAAGGCTTTCGATGTGCTTGTGGAAAAGAGAACGGACTTCGAGGCTAAGGATGTCAAGGAGGCTTTGCAGGGCAGCGTCAAGACACAGACCACCCTTCTCTCCTTCGTGGACGAGCATATCAGTGAACTCAGCACCCATGAGGGCATCGATATGTCGAAGAGCAGTGTCTGGACTTACAGAAAGATTCGCAAGAATCTCGCTGAGTTCATCGGGGAGAAGTATAGGTTGACTGATTTGGCTTTCGGACAGCTGACCGAGCCTTTCATCAGTGACTTTCACCATTACTTGCTTGACGAGAAAGGCTTTTCATCAGGAACCATCACCATCTATGTGTCGCTCTTCAAGAAGATGTGCCGCATCGCCTTTGAGCGAGGCTTGTGCAAGAACCTGCTGTTCGCCCATTATCGGGTTGGCACTCCAAGGGTTACGACACCCAAGGCTCTCAGCATGTCTGATTTCATAAAAATCCGTGATGCGGAACTACCCGAAGACAAGCCGAGACTATCCGTTAGCCGTGACATGTTTCTTTTTGCCTGCTATGCAGGAACAGCCTTCATAGACACCGTTTCCATCACGAAAGCCAATGTCAAGGTGTTGGAGGATGGTGACAAATGGCTCATCTATAACCGCAAGAAGACCGGAACACTTGCCAGGGTGAAACTCCTGCCCGAGGCGTTGGAGCTGATGGCGAAATACGAGGACGAGGCAAGAGATACCCTTTTCCCATTGCTGAGCCCGAATCGTGTTCGTATCGATCTCATCACCATCTGCAAGTTGGCGGAAACGAGCAAGACCTATTCCTACCATGTCTCAAGACACACGTTCGCCACGATGGAGCTGACCATGGGCGCAGACCTATACACTACAAGCAAACTTCTCGGTCATACGGAGGTGCGTACGACACAAATTTACGCAAAAATCATCAATAAGAAAAAGGACGAGGCTGTTTCCCTATTGGACAGTGCGTTCGAAGAATAAAAATGGAACATAATAATACATCAAACAACCAAGGACGAGACGACTCCTCGTTCTCTCTTTTTACCCCAATGCAATGAATGCACCTTCGCTAACGGTGTAGGTGGCATTTGTGGTACCAACAAATTGTGGCTGTTCTTCAAGGAAGCCCATGAGTGCTATCAGACGGAAGTAATAGGATGCGGTAAACTGTATCACCGCTATAAAAAGGACTTTCTCAACAGCCATTCCTATACGGACTGCCAGTATGCGGCAGGCAAGAACGAGCACAAGAAGAACTTCTACATCATGGAGGAGTTTCTTGAAGAACGTGAGGACTTGGTAGTCATATTCTTTACCAAAGTGGATTTCGAGTATCATGACTACAAGGCTCTTCATCACAAGTTCAACACCACGGAGCCGCCTCCAAACGGTCAGTATCTCCATGGTAAACCACCGTCAATATTACAAACAGCACAAGAAACCAAACCGAAACAGGACTTTCAATGTTACTTTGATTCTACTCAGTTGAACCTCATTGCGCGCCATGCCAATGAGGTTCGTTTGTTCTCAGCCGATGTGTCGGAAGAGGATATGCGAAAACTCTTCTCGTGCCAAGTCTGCAAGCAGCTAAAGGCGAGAAGCAACAGACGTGTGGCATTCTTCTTTGACATGCTCTGCAGCAAGAACTTGATTTGCAAGCAATGGCAATCGGTCATTGCCAAGCATAAACTCATTCTGTCTTCATCAACAGACAAGCCACTTACAACAACCAAGCTGTCCTCAGCAACCAGTGATGCCAAAAGTACCAACGCCAGTATCTATGAGGCTATCCGCAAGAAAGTGCAAGAAATAGCAGATTGCGGTAAAAATGACAGCAAGGACAGCATCTGACAGATGAAAACCTTGACAGTTGGCTTGATAGTCGGTTGACAGTCAAGCGCACTTCCATCCGATTGGGCAGAAATGCCCTTACCTTTGCCCTCCGTAATCAGAAACCTGGTTATGGAGGGCGACCTCGTTATGTGTAACGATAAATAAAATTACGACAATGATTGGACAGACAACAAATCAGGCAAACAATCCGCCAAAGGATGGCACTATCCTACCGCCAACGATAGACGTGGATAAACACGAGTTGACAGAACAAGAACTGGCAGACATGACACCAATGAGACTTGCCGAGCGCATTCAACAGATGGAAGAAGCATTCAAGCTGCTTGGACCAGTGGAGGATGTGCTGAACCGCATCAAGTGCTTGGAGAAATGGCTCTTTGCAGGAAAAGACGTGCTCACCCTTGACGAGGCAAGCGTATTCCTTGACGCTTCAAAGAGTCAGCTTTACAAACTGACACGTACCTTTGCCATTCCCCATTACAAGCCAAACGGCAAGACCATCTATTTCAGCAAGGAAGAACTGGTGGAATGGATCAAGAAGCACCCTGTGAAAACAAAAGAGGTGTATGAGCAGGATGCCATACGCTATGTGATGAACAAACCCTTGAAGAGCAGATGACGATGGAAGAAATGAACGACATGAGCCTCTTTGAAGGCGCAGCGGACAATGCTGATTTGTTGGAAAAGTTGCTGAAGGCATCGCTTATCCATGCGGATGAGACCTACCAGACACCGCCACAGATAATATGGGTGGACAACTCGACCATAGCCACGCTTGGCAACTTCAGTGCCTCCACAGGCAAGGCGAAGAGCCGAAAGACGTTCAATGTATCGGCATTGGTGGCAGCCTCGCTCGCTAATGGAAAGGTGCTGCAATATACGGCAAAACTACCCGATGACAAGCGTAAGATACTCTACGTTGATACGGAGCAGAGCCGTTTCCACTGTCACAGCGTGATGCAGCGCATCCTCCGGCTTGCAGGATTGCCCGACAACATGAACAGTGAGAACCTTGTGTTCTTCGGACTGCGAGAGTACAGTCCCAACCTCAGACTGCGACTGATAGAATATGCCTTGCAGACGCAAAAGGGCTTTGGCTTGGTCATCATTGACGGCATAAGGGACTTGATGCTCGACATCAACAATCCGAGCGAGTCCGTCCATATCATCAACAAACTGATGCAGTGGTCAAGCCGCTATGACCTGCACATACATTGTGTCCTACACTTGAACAAGGGTGATGACAATGTAAGAGGTCACATAGGAACGGAACTCAGCAACAAGGCAGAGACGGTACTGGTGATAAGCAAGAGCAATTCGATGGCGAATGTGAGTGAAGTGAAACCGCTCAACATCCGAGACAAGGACTTTGCGCCCTTTGCGTTCCAAATAAACAAGGAGGGACTTCCAGAGATTTCCAAGGACTATGTGGTTGACTCTACCACAGCCAAACAGCCGAAGATGACGATAGCCGACATTACCGATGAGCAGCATGACAAGGCACTTGAAATGGCTTTCGGCAAGAAAGTGGTGTCAGGTTATGAGAATGTGATAAACGCATTGACGAAAGGATATACAACTATTGGTTTTGCCAGAGGTAGAACAGTGATGTCAAAGTTGCTGACCTTCCTATTGAAGAGCAAACTGGTGGTGAAATGCGGCAACAACGAGTATTGCAGAATGAAGAATTATCCTTCGCTTCCGCTGCTTGAAGGGCAGGAGGTGAAGAAGTGAGGATGAAGCGAAAATCACTTCAAAAACTACTTCATTCACCTCGGTGTATATATAATAGTAGAACGGACGGATTTTGTGAAGTGGCATCATATATAACTACATAGATATACGACGAAATGACTTCACAAAACCGTTCATTCACTCTGGTGTATATATAATAAGCGCACGAATGAACAAAAAAAAGAAAGATGAACATACAACAAGCAAAGGAAATCAAACTCACGGACTATCTGAGCGCATTGGGACATCAGCCCAAACGATGCAGCAAGTCCACCTCTTATTATCTGTCGCCATTACATGCGGAGACAAAGCCATCGTTCAAGGTGAACTTCAGCCGAAACCAATGGTATGACTTTGCTCTTGGCAAGGGTGGCAACATCATTGCTCTTGCCCAACTTCTCTACAATACGGATGATGTGGGTGCTGCATTGCAGCATATAGCAGCAGACATGAACAACCCAAAGTCCACAAAGGCAAAACCTCCCATACCGACACAAGTAGAGACAGACAAGATGGACAAGGTACATATCCAAGAATTGTCCTACCCTGTGCTTATGTCGTATCTGCGTTCACGCCATGTGGATGCGGACATAGGTAAACGCTATTGCAAGGAGATCTGGTACACGTTTAAGGGCAAGCGGTATTTTGGTATAGCCTTTCCAAATAACAGGGATGGTTATGAGCTGCGTAACCCATATTATAAAGGTTGTTTGGGCGAGAAAGACATATCCTTGATACATTCACAGCAAGTTGGAGTGCAGGACAGATGCTGCATCTTCGAGGGGTTTATGGACTTTCTTTCGTACAAGACTTTGGAAAAGCGAGGCGACAATGTGATTTGCATACAAGAGCCATGTGATTATATTGTACTGAACTCCATCAGTAGCCTTGGGAAATGCATGGAACGATTGGCGTGTTACACTGCTATCCATTGTTATCTTGATAATGACCAAGCAGGAACGGTGGCTGCCCATACAATCATGGACTGTTATCAAAACAGGGCAATCAACGAATCCATAAGATATGCAGAATACAAGGATGTCAATGATTATCTTATCGGCAGAAAATCCATTATTCCGCATAAAGAGGATGTATAATACGATAATTTTCTACGGAGAAAGTCAATATTCTCCGTAGAAAACTATATTTTGCGTGATTTTTGCGTAGATTTCCGTACAAACATACTACATTTTTGAAAATATGTAGTAACTTTGTACAGAATTAAAGATGCAAATCATGGAAAAGCGTATGACAAATCCAAAATCTGAAGGCTATATCTCTGCAAAAGATATGGCAGGAAGAGCTGCATACTATAAAGTATTGCAAGCCGCCAAGAATGGCGAACTCACCAGAATAAAAAGAGGTGTGTATGCAACCGATGACCATTTGGCAAGTCAAATGCTTGATGTGGAAAAGGTTGTTCCTGGTGGTGTGTTGTGTCTGTATTCCGCTTGGTCACATTATCAGTTGACTACACAGGTACCACAAGAATATTGTCTTGCAATAAAAAGAGGCCGAAAAATCACCCTTCCAGATTATCCCCCAATTACACTATACCATTGGAGTGATACCGCCTTTAACCTTGGAATTACGAATACAGAGATTGAGGGTTTCAAGGTGAGAATATATGACGTGGAGAAATGTGTCTGTGATGCAGTAAAGTATAGAAACAAAATCGGCATAGATGTCTGTACGGAGATTATAAAGGAATATCTGAAACGCAGAGATCGTAATGTCAGCAAACTGATGAAATATGCCTCACAACTGAGAGTTGCCAAAACATTGGGAACATATCTACAAATGGAACTATAAAATAATAAATATGACAACGAAGAATTATGCTCGCTCGGTAAGAGCGAAACTGCTTAATATATCGAAAGAAGAGAATGTCTTCTACCAATCGATATTGACACGATACTTTCAGGAGCGTCTGTTGTACCGTCTGTCGGTAAGTCCATACAAAGAACGCTTTATATTGAAAGGTGGTGCATTACTGTATGCCCATGAGCATTTGAAAGCAAGACCAACATTGGACATAGATTTCCTTGGTCAACAGATTAGCCGTGAGTTGGACAATATCAAGGAGACATTCAGAAATTTATGCGACATAGAATGTCTGGAAGACGGAGTTGTCTTTGAAAAGGACAGCATTAGCGTAGAAGAAATCACTCTCAAAAAAGAATATAATGGTGTGCGAGTGCATGTCAAGGTAGGACTTGACACGGCAAGCCAAGTTATTTCCATGGATGTAGGCTTTGGCGACATCATAACTCCAGCACCCGTTGACCTTTCTTATCCGGTGTTGCTGGACACATTACCAGAAGTTGACATCTTGGCTTACTCTTTAGAGACCGTGGTGGCTGAAAAGTATCAGGCAATGATAGACCATGCGACAGAGAACAGCCGCATGAAAGACTTCTTTGATGTGTACAGAATACTAAAAGCAGGAAATATTGACTTGAACACATTGCAAGAAGCCATCACAGCCACGTTTGAGAATAGAGGCACCGCCATCTCTACGGAATATAGCCTTTTCGAGGATTCTTTTGCGACAGATGCCAAACGAAATATTATGTGGAATAGTTATTTGAAGAAAATCAAATTCAAGGAGCCACTAACCTTCCAAGAAGTTTGGACATATATCACACAGGAACTGAAACAATACATGGAAAAATAACAGTTCACCAAGAATTTGCCAAGCTCTCCGTTTCGGAGGGCTTTTTTTTATGCCCTTTTCATAAGCAAAGATTATAAGGATGTAAACGATTGTCTAATAGGGAGAAAGAAAGCATGAGGGAAACAAAAGTGGAATATGACGATATAGCGGATATACACTGGTGGATGGTGGATCATATTCACTATCTGCCAGCCATGATATATGCTGTATTGTTGATAGATATAGTATCAATCGTTGTCATCATCAAACATAGCAAGGGGCTGGAGCAAGACGAGGTATTGGAACGATTGAAGATAGGATGCAGTGTGGCAGTGTTCCTGCTTGGGATGCTGTTGGTGTATTATATAGCATATCTGTTTTGGTAAGGTGATATGGGAAAGTTTGAAAAACGATAGTTTTCTACGGAGAATATTCATTTTCTCCGCAGAAAACTGTTGTATTGAATTTGGATGTTCAGAAGCAATGAAGCAGGAATCCCCATAACTGATTCTATCTGTAAAGCCATTTCTGTGGATAGTTGCCTTTTCCCAGAAATTGTTTCATTTAAAGCTATCAATTCGATATTAGCTTTTTCTGACAATTGCTCTACAGACAGTCCCGACGCAACAAGCTCGTCGTTTATCAGTTCTCCAACATGAGTGGGCACATAGGGAATGGCGTTTGAAAAATCATATGTAGCCATAATAAAGTACGATCATTAATTATCAACTCGAATATCATTATGAATATTGATATCGTTGTGTACATATCCTCTTTGTTCTAGTAAATCGAGACATTCGGTATATATCGTGCCACGATGTCTAGGGTCTTTTATTGTCACAACGACAACAACGTCTTGCGAAAGTACTTCTCCGTCTCTCTCCAAAGCTTGTACAGCTGCATCACGGTAGAGTCCAGTGAGTTTCATTGCCCATTTTCTGTTTTCTCCCAATGCCTTTCTCCTGTTAGTGTCAGTCATCTTGGAAAGATCAACATAATACTTCTTGATAGGTTGATATTTATCTCCCTGTTCAATCAGCATACGTTCTTCTGCGAACTCCTTTTTGAAAGCTTTTGAGCTATAAATCGATGCATTGAGTACATTAACGGCATCTTTTGATGTTCTTGACTCATTGCGCATCATACCTTCGCCCAATTGAACATGTTCAACATGGTCATAAGTTTCCAATAGAACATCCACTTGACTTTGGCAATACTCACAACCTTGCCCCGCATTAATTACAGGATTCACAGCCATTGACAATGTAATTTCACCGATGAAATAACCGTTTTCAACCAAACTTTGTGGGTATGGAAAATCCAAAGAAACAATATTTGTTCCTTTCTGTAAAGTCTGATGAAAAACCATAGTGCACTCATCAGCATCGTTGTTAAGCATATCTGTAATAACAGATGGCAAACCGAACCCCATTTCCCTGCGAAGTTCTTCTGGCGTTTTCGATAAACCTACAGGGTAATCAGAGTTGTGAACAAGCAATGCTTTCAAAAGCAAGGGATTGCATTCACCTCCAATCATCTGATTAAGATTAGCAGCCAAAGCTGTAATTCGCGGAGTAGAAAAACTAGTTCCACTCCAGCGGCAAAACTGTCTTCCCCATTCTGAAAACAGGGACAGATGTGTATCCATATTGCCGCCATAGTGCACCAAATCTGGCTTTACTGCATTTTCAACACCAGGACCAATGCGAGAAAAAGGACTTCTGTCATTTTCTTTAGCATCATTATTGGTAGTTTTCTTATGAGCTATAGATCCTACAACGAGACTAAGCAAAGAATCGGCGCCATCAGTAATTCTTTGATTTTCTGCTCTTGGATCAACATTACCTGCAGATTTGCAAATCAAGATTCTGTTGTCTTTCTGCAAGCTGTCCAATGCGATGCCCAAGTCGGAATATCTGTCATTATCTATCGTTTTTGTTGTACCTTGCGAGAGATTCCAGATTTTTATATCTGGATGTTTAGCGATAGCATTTTGAATGTTGGCTACCAACTCGTTTTCGTATATTTGGGTTCTGTCTGTATTGACAATACAACTCTTTATTTTACAAGGTCCACATTTCGTCAAATCTTTATTTTCAAGAAAATCACCATAGTTGATGACACTTGCAACAGCAGTTCCATGACTTCTGTTTATGTCTTCATCTTCCAAATCAGCGATATTATCTTCATCATCAATCATCCAAGGACGCAGGTAATCATTATCGCCAACACCAGAATCCAACAAGCCTACCACAGGATATGTTGCGCCTTCCAATGGTGTCATCACTTCGATGCTGGAGTTGTCTTCGTCTGGGGCAGTTTCAAATTCTATTGTAGGCATTTTTCTAACCGCCAAGACACAATCCATGGATGCAATAGCCTGAAGTGCTTCCTCTGACACATGTTCCAAGGAAAACAAGCGTAAGCTACTAGCATAATTCAGCTCTTCTAATTCAACTCCAAATTCCTTGCATTTTATACTCAAAGCAATACGAGAACGATGATTGTACTCACTATTCAGATAATCAACCAACTGCAGTTTGAGACGGTCATTTTCTTGAATGCTATCATCAACAACAGCCTTGTATCGAGAAATGTTTTCTATTGCAGACAAACCAATCTTTTTGTCTTTCGGCAGATTGGTTGTATTTACCACCTTAAAACCTCGCTCCATTTTCTTCAAATCATTGGCGGTATCAATCTTTACCAAGATTTTACCTACCGATGTGACTCCTAGGACATTTCGTTTAGAGTTTACATCCATCATTTTTCGCACTGCTGGACGATGAGATTTAGCTGTTGCTTTTTTGTTCAGTGTAATCTCTGTAAGCACAGGCATCGTTCTATTTGCATCAGAGAATAATTCTGAGAACAACTCCAATTGATCGTGAACCCTTTCTGCATTAACGGAAATAGCAGTATCATTAACCCACTTTGGTAATTCACTGCCACCACCAGCTTCCGTCAAGAAATTGTCTGTTTCTCCCCTAAAAGATACATTTTGTATAGGATATTCTTTTGCCATAATTCACTATTTTTTAGATAATACATTTCTGACCAATCTTGCACTAATATTTAGTTTTTGTACAATCTTGGCTTGACTAACTCCGTTTGTGTTAAGGAACATGATGAGTTTATCTTGTGCTTCGTCTTTTCCTTCGAACTCAAAGATAGCAACAAGTAAGTCCTCATATTCAATAGCTTTGCTTCCATTGATAACGCCCTTCACTTTTAGTTTGTTAAATATCGTAGAGATGTCAGAGGGAGACATTTTTTTTGTTAAGTCACAAACCGTTTTCATCTTTTGTCCATCCTCTACAAAAGGACAATTGAACCCAGATGTTAAGTCCAAAATTATTTTTTTTCTTGCTTCGTCATCAGGCATTCCGACTTCAATTTTTGTTGTGAAGCGTCTCCAAACGGCCTTGTCTAACAATTCGGGATGGTTTGTTGCTGCAATCAGAACGCAAGAAGTTGGCATGGAGTCAATGTTTTGAAGCAAGCTGTTGATGACACGCTTCAGTTCTCCCAGCTCGTGATTGTCGTCACGTGCCTTGGCTATTGCATCAAATTCGTCAAGAAACAAGATGCATGGCATGCTACTAGCATAGCTGAATATTTTTCTTAAGTTCTTTGCTGTACTACCAAGAAGTGATGAAACAATTCCATCCAATCTTGCTACCACCAATGGTAAATTGGTGTTTTCACTGACATAGTGAGCTATAGAGGTCTTGCCACAACCAGGTGCTCCGTAAAGAAGCATGGACTTAGGCATATTAACCCCTGCCTGTTCCAGTTCGTCACTGTGCCTCACCAACTCAATGAACTCACCTACTTGCCTTCCGACATTATCAGAAAGGACAATATTGGTACGTGTTGAGTCTTCGGGAATTACTTCTACTATTTGCAATTTGCTGTCCGAATCTAAAGGTAACATACGCATGGCATCAGCTGTTGCAGAACTTCTTGTGTTAGAGTTTTGAATTTGCTCTTTGATGCAACGAGCCAATTGAATGTTGCCCTCGGCTTCAAGACGAGTAGCTAAACGATTGGAGTAACTTATGATTTTTCTCCTATCGTTATTCAATCCTCCTTCTATAATTCTTAATATATCTGATGACATATGGCTTGTTATACATGTTATTATTATTTTTTGAATACAAAAGTAATAAAATAAAATCCAATGCGGCAAACATATTGAAACATTAACTCATTTTTAACACAAAACGTACATAAAACCAAAATATCTGTACGAATACCTCTGTTTTATGTTATATTTCGTATTAAACAAGTACATATTACAAGATTTAAATAGATAAGGTATTCTATACTTAAAAACATCCGTCTAAGTATAAGGAAGAAATATGCGAAAACTAACAGAAGAAGCTGATTAAAGTATGATTGAGAGTATGATATATGATTATAATTTGAATATATCTTAAACTTTGATGGTCATACTTTACAAAATTCTTTTATGTCGGATTTTACTCTTTACTTTGCACTCGCAACTGGCAAGTTTGCCACTGCATAGAGTATAAATAATCAATAAAACAAAGTATTATATGAGTCCATTTTTGATATTCGCTATCAGTCTTACCATTGCATACGCCATCTACTATGCGGTGATGATAACCAGAGACCTGTATGGTAAGAAGGAAGAAGCCAAGAGCAACGAGGAAGTGTTTGACATCAGCAACATAACGGAAGAGGAAGCCGCAGTAGCCGTCAATGAAAGCGATGGTGGCTTTAGCGTTGCCGACAAGCAATACGACACGAGTTTCCAAGACGGCACATCATACGATGAGGGCTATGGTATGGGAACAGAGAACAACGGAATGTGTGATTATTCTCCAGAAACGGATTCTTCCGGCAGAGAAGATGATGTTGATGAAGACGAAGAAAATGATGTCAACCAACAGAAGCCGAAGAACGCAGCCGAGTCGTTGCAGGAAAAGATGGATGGGCAGATGGAGTCCACCTCTCCCATATGGATAGACGGACTATGGCAGGACGACTTCACGGAGAGCCTATTGAGACAAGGCGAGACAAAGCCAGGACAACCAAACATCAAAACAATACCAGTCAAGGATGAAATTTAGCCATATCATAAAGAATGTAGTAAGTTCCTTTGTCTTTGCGCTGCTCCCCCTGTCAGCATCAGCCAAATGCGGTAATGTGGACTATAGCTGGGGAGCAGACGCACTGGCAGGGATGCACGACTATGTGGTGACGATGATGCTGTATGTGCTGTATCTGACATACGCTGTCGCTGCTGTGATGGTGATTATATCCGCTTTGCAGATATACATCAAGATGAACACAGGGGAAGATGGAGTTACCAAGTCCATACTGACGCTGATAGGAGCCTGTCTGTTTATGATAGGCGCATCCATCCTGTTCCCAGCATTCTTTGGCTACCAGATTTAAGACTCAACTGCAGAAGAGTATATCATGTGAAAGCGACAACACCTTTCTATATAATTATAATAAGGTGTTTCCAAACGAATCATTAACAAGTAAAACAAGAAAGAATGTTTAAGAAAACAACGAACTATCTGAAGAAGACCACCAAGAGCGTTCTCTCTTCAGGACGCTTGAAGACATTGGCATTTATGCTCCTTGTGGGCGGTGGCATTGCCATGGCGCAAAACTCGGCAGGTGACTACACAGCAGGAACCACTGCCTTGACAACTGTGACAGAGGAAATTGCCAAGTACGTACCTATCGTGGTCAAACTCTGCTATGCCATTGCAGGTGTTGTCGCCGTAGTGGGTGCTATCAGCGTTTACATCGCCATGAACAATGAGGAGCAGGATGTCAAGAAAAAGATCATGATGATTGTAGGAGCATGTATCTTCCTCGTGGCAGCAGCACAGGCATTGCCATTGTTCTTCGGTGTGACCAACTAACGAGTGAGAGTTATTCCGTGCATATTCAGTAAGTGAGAAACGACGTGAAGAATGGCAAGAGAAGAGCAGGAAATCCGCTACCCCGATTACCCACTGTTCAAGGGACTCCAGAAGCCCCTTGAATTCATGGGAATACAAGGGCGGTATATCTATTGGGCTGCAGCCACGGCAGGAGGAGCCATCATTGGCTTCATTGCCGCCTACTGTCTGATGGGTATCATTGCAGGACTGATCGTGTTGGTCGTGGCAATCACTACGGGTGCAGGTCTCATCATGTTCAAACAACGGAAAGGACTGCATACCAAGAAGAACGACCAAGGAGTGTTTATCTATGCCTACAGCAAGCGCATATAAAAATGTGAAACAAAAAAGTATCGACATGACCAAGATGTGGATGACAAGTAGAAAGTGAACGACTGGTAGGCTCATTCTCCCCCAAGGGTGTGGGTCTACCATTATTTGTTTCAGCAGAAACATTGCATCTTAGACATAAAAGAACAGTTATGAGCATGAGAGCAAAGAACATAATCATGATGGCATTGGCTGGCATATTGCTGACCGCATGCAAGGACAAGACCTACAAGCCACCCACATTGGATGCCATGAGGAGTGCAGATAAAGCAAGAGCAGCTTGGGCGAGAGAGACAGAAGAACATCCTGCAACTGTGGAAACACCAATAAGCAGGATGGATTCCACTGCAAAGGATAGTGTATCAACCCTTTATAGCGAAGAAAGCTACAATACCTCTTATCAAGAGAATGACAACAAATCATCCAGTATGAGGGGAAATCATCAATAATCCGAAGAAACAGAAGAATAAACGAGTATGGTACTATATGTAATCTTATTTTTCGTGGCAACCTGCATTGGCATGGCCATATCGGTCTATGCCTTTGGTACTGGTGGCAAGCGGAAGAAAATCTTTCAGGACATCTACTTCTCCGTAGAATACACGGATGGTATCGGTGTGCTCTATACCAAGACAGGAGAATATTCTGCCATTCTGAAAATGGAGAATCCTGTGCAGAAGTATTCTGCCAATATAGACAGCTATTATGAGTTCACCAATCTGTTTGCTGCCATCGCACAGACTCTGGGTGAAGGCTATGCCCTGCACAAGCAGGACATCTTTACCAGAAAGCAGTTCAAGGATGAGAGTGGCAAGGGACACGAGTTCCTTTCCGAATCCTACTTCCGCTATTTCAACGGAAGAGAATATACGGACAGCATGACCTATCTGACCATTACGCAGGAGAACAAGAAGAGTCGTCTGATGTCTTTCGACAACAAGAAATGGCGAGATTTTCTGGTGAAAATCAGAAAGGTGCAAGACCAGCTGAAGGATGCCGGTATCAAGTCGGAGTTTCTGAACAAACAAGAAGCAAGCCAATATGTTGACCGCTTCTTTGCCATGAACTTCCGTGACAAGATGTTGAGCATGACAGGATTCAAGGTGGATGACGAGATGATAGGTATGGGTGACATACGCTGTAAGGTATATAGTCTTGTGGATGTGGATTGCGCTAATCTGCCGACACAAATCCGTCCGTTTACCAACATCGAGGTGAACAACACCAGCATGCCAGTGGATCTGGTGTCATTGGTGGACAGCATACCAGGTGTGGAGAGTGTGGTGTATAACCAAATCATCTTTGTACCGAATCAGAAGCGTGAGCTTGCTCTGCTAGACAAAAAGAAGAATCGCCATGCCAGTATGCCAAACCCAAGCAATCTGATTGCCGTGGAGGACATCAAGCGAGTGCAGGAGGTGATAGCGAGAGAAAACAAGCAGTTAGTATATACCCACTATAATCTGATAGTGACGGTGAAGCCAAACACGGATATACAAAAGTGTACCAACCATCTGGAGAATGCCTTTGGCAGGATGGGCATACATATCTCGAAGCGAGCCTACAACCAGTTGGAACTGTTCGTCAATTCATTCCCCGGCAACTGCTATGGGATGAATGCCGACTACGACCGATTCTTGACCTTGGGCGATGCCGCCACCTGCCTGATGTACAAGGAAAAGATTGTGCATAGCGAGGACACACCCTTCAAGGTCTATTATACCGACCGCCAAGGAGTGCCAGTAGCCATCGACATATCAGGAAAAGAGGGACGAAACAAGCTGACCGACAACAGCAATTTCTTTGTCCTCGGTCCTTCGGGAAGCGGCAAGAGTTTTTATGTAAACTCCATGGTGCGCCAAGCCCATGAGCAAGACACCGACATCGTGCTGGTAGATACAGGTAACTCGTATGAAGGACTGTGTGAATACTTCGGCGGAAAATACATTTCCTATACCGAGGAGCATCCTATCACGATGAACCCTTTCAAAATCAAGCGAGAGGAATGGAACATCGAGAAGTTGGGATTCCTGAAAAACCTCGTGATGCTGATATGGAAAGGAAGTCAAGGCACGGTGAGCAAGACCGAGGACAGGTTGATAGAGCAAGTCATCAACGAGTATTACGAAGCCTACTTCACCACCAAGCGAGTGAGCAACCTCTGTTTCAACAGCTTCTATGAGTTCAGTACTGAGCGACTGCCGAAGATATGCGAGGAGAACGGTCTGCATGGCATAGACCTGTCATCCTACAACTATCTGTTGAAGGATTTCTATAAAGGAGGCAGCCACGATGTGACGCTGAATGAGAATATGGACAGCAGTCTGTTTGATGAGACCTTCATCGTCTTCGAAATCGACAGTATCAAGGATGATCCACTGCTCTTTCCATTGGTGACACTCATCATCATGGACGTGTTCCTGCAGAAGATGCGTATCAAAAAGAACCGAAAGATGCTCATCATCGAGGAGGCATGGAAAGCCATCGCCTCGCCCATGATGGCGGAATACATAAAATATCTGTATAAGACCGCCAGAAAATTCTGGGCAAGTGTGGGTGTGGTGACACAAGAGATACAGGACATCATCGGCAGCGAGATAGTGAAGGAAGCCATCATCAACAACTCGGATGTGGTGATGCTGCTCGACCAGAGCAAGTTCAAGGAACGCTTTGACACCATCAAGGCGATACTCGGTTTGACCGATGTGGACTGCAAGAAGATATTCACCATCAACCGTTTGGAGAATAAGGAAGGACGCAGCTTCTTTCGTGAAGTGTTCATCAGACGAGGACAGACTAGCAATGTGTATGGTGTGGAAGAACCTCATGAGTGCTATATGACCTACACCACGGAACGAGCGGAGAAGGAAGCATTAAAACTCTACAAGCGAGAGTTGAAATGCAACCACCAACAAGCTATCGAAGCCTATTGCAGGGATTGGGATGCAAGTGGTATCAGCAAGAGCCTCGCTTTTGCTCAAAAGGTAAATCAGGCAGGGAAAGTACTGAATTTAGGGAACAAAAATAAAAAGTAATCAAAGATGAAACGACTTCTATCCATCATAATGCTGATAGTCTGTGTGTTGGCAAAGGCTGACGCACAGTACTACAGCGTGAACTATGACAAGCAGACGGTGGCTGCTATGGCTGCTGCATATGGAGCGGAAGCCGTGGCAGAGGCATACTATAACGAGCAGGTGCAGAACATATTGAAACACTATAATGCTGCGGAAGTGGCGAGTGCCGGTATCTATGCCTCCAAGTTCTTGGAACGCAAGGCAATGACAGAGTTGGGCATCTGGAACAGTAGCACAGAGAACTACTATTACCGCCGTATCTACAACATGGTGAGCAACAAAATCATGCCGAAGATATGGACGGTGGCAGGAATGATGCTGAAAAGTCCACAGACTGCCCTGTATTGGGGAACCTATCTGATGAAGATATGTGACGACACCAAGAACCTGTGCATGCAGTTTGAGAGTGTGGTAACAAACAGCACCCTCACATTCTCGGACATCGCCTTTCTACAAATCAACCAGGAGATAGCTGCCATACTGAAACTTTCAGAGATTGGCAACGTGGATTGGAAGAAGATGTTGGACGATTTGTCGAAGGTGCCAGGCAATTTTACAGTGGACAATCTGAAAGCCGACATCGACAATCTGTATAAGGCAGGAGCCAACCTTGCAGGAGCAGGAATGAACAATATCGGCAATGCCCTTTTGCAGAGCAGCCAGTTCAACGACCTCTTCCAAGGCAAGCTCAGTGCAGCCATCGACATTGTGGATAACTATTCCTCGCTGTTCAAAAGTCTCGACAAGAGCGTAGGCAACACCCTCTTGGGCATGATTGGAGGCAAGGACAACGTGGCAGGACTTTTCTCTCTTGCCAACTATAACCTCACCTCATGGATGACGGACTATCTGGATGAGACGGCAGGAAACTACTACACGCAAAGATGGTATATCGCCCGACGAGACCAAGGACGAGAGAAATTGTGCGACTATGTACCGCCCACCGATGACAACAGCATCTTGAAAGGCGACCACTGGTACAGAATCAACACCAAGGATGCCAATTTCTATCCCAACAATAGCCAAAAGGAAGCTATCCTGCAAAACTCGGAGAATCATGCAGGATGGTCAAGAACAAGGGTGCAACAGCTCAACAACCAGAATGATAGCTTTACCTACAGTATCAGCTATTGGTTGAACAGCTACATCATCAGTAGCAAGAAAAAAGGACAGAAACAGAAGGCATACGCCTACGAGATACAGGTGTACAAGAGTTGGAACAGGACAGAAGAAGTGTATGAGGCAGTCTTTGACTCCTATTCGATGGACTTGAACACCTTCAAGGCACAACTGCAAGCCCGGTTGAGCGAATGGAATGACAACGAGGAAGGCTATACCTTTTATATAGGCAGTGATGCACGCAACTACTATCAGGCAACCGATGCCGCCAAACTGAAGGGATGCGAGAGCGTGACCATAAGTGTGACATGCAGCGACGGTGTGCAGTTGGGGCAAGGCACCACACAATACAAATGCAAGAGTTGTGGCGGTTCGCTGAATGACCACAGCAAGAAATGCGCCATGACAACATCTGTGACAGAGAACAACCTTGACCTCTCGGACTTGTATAAACAAGAGCAGGAAGCCAATGCCAAGATAGCCTCTCTGCAATCTCAAATCAGTCAGTTGGAAGCCGAGAACAAGTCGCTTGTCAAGCAAATCGCCAATGCAAGTGTGGAAGATGCAGCCAAGTATCGGGAGCAATACAACAAGAACAAGGCTTCCATCGAACAACTGAACAAAGAACTTGCCACATGGCAACAGAAACAAAGGGAAATAGAGGAAGCCAAGGCAGAGGCAGGAAAGGACAATGACGTGGCGACGGATGACTACTATCGCATACCAGCCATTATGAACGACTGCAAGAGTGCCTACAAACTGACTTGGCAAGGGGAAGGAACATGGATCGGCTATACTTACATTCGAAAAGCCACCATGCCCAACATCAACGGCATCATCACCTTCAAGGCAACATTGAAGATCGCCCGAAAGCCAAAATACTTCTTGAGCATCAAGATACACAGAGCCATCCTGCAGATCAGTTGGGAGCTGACATCGGAATACACCAACACCTCGGTAGTGGATGTGATAACGCTTGACCCAAGCAAGACCGAGCAGGAAAAGGCGGACGAAGTGAACAAGCGCATCTCGGAAATTGCACAGGAATATCCATCGTGCAAGATAACCACTGAATATGCTAAGAGCGCACCTGCCGATGACAATAATACCGATGACACCTATCACCTGCTATGGTCAAGCGATAGGTTAGAGATAGCCAGAGAGGTGGACAGCAGAATCACCAAGATATACGCAGACTTGGTATCGTTGGAGAAGATGATGCACTACAAGCGCAACATCATCGATGTGCTGATGGACATCGCTCCACATATCAATGCTGACGAAGGACGACGGTTGACACTGGTGGAGAAATGCAAGAAACGTTGGTTAAGGAAAGCTGCCGACACCAAACATTCAGATGATTATCACGGCAAGTTTAATGATGAAGACAATGAAAATGAGAAATAGAAAAGAATACAAGGCTGATGCAGCGGAGAGGGTTGCAGGGTCAGTGAGCAAGAAGCGACGAATGGATATTGTGAGAACATTGCTGGTAGCAATCTTGCTCCTCGCCCTCCCCTCTAAAACATTCGCCCAATGGGGATTTGATGTTGCCAGCGTGGAAGCCTACATCAATGACCACAAGAAACAGCGGAGTCTGTTGCTTGCACGGAGCACGTTGGAATACAGCAATAAACTATTGCACAGTTACAGTAAGGACGAGACCAAGGCATACAAGGAACTGAACGTGGACCTGGATAAGTACACCAGAGCGTTCGATGTGATAGATGTGCTATATCAAAGTTTACGAACCAGTTTGAACGTGTACTCCACCTACGAGGGTGTGAGCGACAGAATATCGGACTATAAGAAGCTGTTGGATGACTACAACAAAAAAGTCATCAAACGAAAGCGCATCTCGCTTGCCGATACCATACTGATAGGCATTAACCGACGAGCCATAGAGAATATCGCAAATGAAGGCGAATACCTCTACAAAAGCGTGAGCGACTTGGTGCTGTATGCCACAGGAGCGGCAGCGTGTTCTACGGCAGACCTTCTTGTGGTGTTGGAAAGCATCAACACCTCGCTTGACAATATAGAGAAGCATCTGAACAAAAGCTACTTTGAGTCGTGGCGATATATCCAAGTGCGCATCGGCTATTGGAAAGAAAAGGTTTACCGAACCAAAAGCAAGCAGCAAATACTGGAAGATGCCTTCGGTCGGTGGAGAGTGGCAGGTAAACTCGGATATTGAGAGAACGAAGAATTTATAATCCCATATATAATAATGTATAGGCATGGATAGAAAGAAAACAAGAATAGGAACCATCATGTTGATGTTGGGAGTCGCTATCAGCGGCAATGCCCAAAGTGGTGTAACATACAATCATGACAGTTCGAAAAAGAACCAGATAACGGTGATGGAAATCGGTAGTGGTAGTCTGTCACCAGAATTGTACTATCAGTTACTGCACAGCAGTTACAAGAAATCGGCTGCCAGCAAGAACAAACTCGGTTTTCGTACCACGGCAGGAATCGGAGCTTACAATCAAGTGGAATATGCCGAAGCCATCGACTCTGCCCTGACCAAAAGAGCAGAGATTGAGGCGTTGAATATGGCAGACCGTCAGATTGACCTCGCCTGGAAAGTGGAAGGAAGCAAAATTAACAGCAAGATGAATGCCTTCAAGAGCAACATCGACCGCATCCTGCCTGTAGGCGGATCCATCGGTGACAAGCAACGCTGGACAGGATACTATCATGTCTTTGAGACAGCCATCAAAGCCACCAAGGATGCCTATATGCCCAATGCCAAGCGTAAGAAGATGTACCTACAGATTTATGCAGATGTGGCAAAACAGAACGAGACACTTGTGAAGCAACTGGTGCAGATTTCGAATGCCAGCAAGACCAAGGAATTGTTGACAGCAAACGGCAACTACCAGACCGCCAACAAACGAAGTATCATCAGCAGTGCATCCAGCAAATGGCGAGAGGCAGGAATGGCAGTGAGAAACAACACATCTTCTGGCAGTAATAACGGTTCGAACGAGGATGACAATGATTTGAAAATAAATAGATAAGGAGTTATGGCAGACAACAGCAGCATATTATCAGACTTCGGTATCAACATCTTGGAAGAAGAGATTGATGACGTGATTTTCCAGACCAACGAGTTCCTGTGCGACGCTACTTTCACAGGCTCGAATGGGCCTTTTTGGTGGGTCGTTCAAATGTGTATGGCACTCGCAGCCCTCTTCTCTATCGTGGTGGCAGCGAACATGGCCTACAAGATGATGGTGAAGCATGAGCCACTGGATGTGATGAAACTTTTCAAGCCATTGGTGATAAGCATCATCCTCTGTTGGTGGTACCCACCTGCCGATACAGGCATGACGAACAGTGGCAGCAATTGGTGCGTACTGGACTTTCTGAGTTACATACCAAACTCCATTGGAAGTTATACCCATGACCTATATGAGGCGGAAGCCACACAGATAGAGGACAAGTTTACGGAAGTTCAGCAGCTCATCTACACCAGAGACACGATGTACACCAACGTACAAGCCCAGGCAGACATTGCCCATAAGGGAACAACAGACCCGAATCTGGTGGAATCGACCATGGAGCAGACAGGTGTGGATGAAGTGACCAACATGGAAAAGGACGCAGCCAAGCTGTGGTTTACCTCACTGACTGCAGGAGCCGTAGTGAACATCGACAAGATAGTAATGCTGATAGCATTGATCGTCTTCCGTATCGGTTGGTGGAGCACCATCTATTGTCAGCAGATACTGTTGGGAATGCTGACGATATTTGGACCGATACAATGGGCGTTCTCGCTACTGCCGAAATGGGAAAGCAGTTGGGCGAAGTGGCTGACAAGGTATCTGACCGTGCATTTCTATGGAGCCATGCTCTACTTCGTGGGCTTCTACATGCTATTGCTCTTCGACATCGTGCTCTGCATACAGGTGGAGAACCTGACGGCTATCACCGCCAGTGAGCAGACGATGGCGGCATATTTGCAGAACTCGTTCTTCTCGGCAGGGTATCTGATGGCAGCAAGTATCGTGGCTTTGAAGTGTTTGAACTTAGTTCCAGACCTTGCGGCATGGATGATACCAGAGGGCGATACCGCATTCTCTACCAGAAACTTCGGTGAGGGTGTGGCACAGCAAGCCAAAATGTCGGCACAGGGAACATTGGCGCATGTTGTTCATTAAAGGTAAAAGGGTAAAAGAGTAAAAAGGTAAAAAAACGAAATAGCAATGGTAATCAAGAATTTAGAGAATAAGGTGAAGTTGGTGACTATCATCTGTAGCCTGTTTCTGGTTGGGTGTGTGCTGATAAGTATCAGTAGCATCTGGACTGCGAAGAATATGGTGGTGGATGCACAGAACAAAATCTATGTGTTGGACGGCAACGTGCCGATTCTGGTACAGCGCACAACGATGGATGAGACACTGGATGTGGAAGCAAAGAGCCATATCGAGATGTTCCATCATTATTTCTTCACATTGGCACCCGATGACAAGTACATCAAATACACGATGGAGAAAGCCATGTATCTGGTGGATGAGACAGGATTGGCGCAGTACAATACGCTGAAAGAAAAGGGGTTCTACTCCAACATCATGGGAACAAGTGCCGTGTTCAGCATCTTCTGTGACAGTATCAAGTTCAACAAGGAGAAGATGGAGTTCACCTACTACGGCAGACAGCGCATCGAGCGCAGAACCAATGTGCTGACCCGTGAACTGGTGACGGCAGGACAGTTGAAACGAGTGCCGAGAACTGACAACAACCCACATGGATTGCTGATAGTGAACTGGAGAACCTTGCTCAACAAGGATATTGACCAGAAGACAAAGTCGAACTATTAAAGGTAAAAGGGTAAAAAAGTAAAAAGGTAAAAAAAGAAATAACGATGAACACAAAAGGATTTAAGCAGATGCTCATTGGGGAGAAGATGCCTGACAAGGACGATCCCAAATACAAGGAACGCTATGAGCGAGACGTGAGAGCTGGAAGAAAGTTTGCCAGTATGTGCAGAATCGACAAGGCCGCAGCTAAGGTACAGAGGTTTGCCGACCTGCATAAGACACTGTTCCTGGTCATCGTGTTCGGTTTTGTAGGTGTGAGTTTCAGTTTCAACATCTATCGCATGGCAAGAGCTTATCACTATCAGGGAGAGCGACGCACTGCTACGGAGCGGCAGGACTCCTTGATAAAGGCTCGCCATCAGAATATGGGGAATGCAAAGAACATAGTAAGAACCAATGAGGATGCACGCCATCCTCATAAAGACAAAAAACGATGAAGCTGACAGAAAGAATCAATTTCAGACAACCCAAGTACATGCTACCTGCGATTGTCTATCTTCCACTGCTCGGTGCATCCTACTTTATCTTCGACCTCTTTGATACCAAGGTGGCGGAGAAGAAAGATGCCAATATGCAGACCACGGAATATCTGAATCCGAACCTGCCACAAGCCCATATCAAGGGCGGTGACGGTATTGGAGGAAAGTATGAGAACATGTTGAACGCCTACGGCAAGATAGAAGACCATAGTGCCGTGGAAAATATAGACCGAGACAATGAGCAAGAAAAAGAAGAATACCAAAGCAAGTATTCGGATGCAGAACTGCAACAGTTGGATGCCGAAGCCAAGAGGCAAGCTGAACTGGAGAAAACGAGAGAAGCGCAAGAAGCCCATGAGCGACAAAGAGAGAACGAGGCGTTGGCAGAGCTGAACAAGGCACTTGCCGAAGCAAGGCTGAAGGGACAGCAAGCCACGCAACAGAACTCATCGTCTTCAGCAACAGTATCCGATGAAACAACAGTTACAGCCAAGGGCGGTATCAACATTGAGGGCAAAATCAAGGTGAATGAAAATGCCCGAAAGGAAACTGACGAGAATGATAAGCCAAGTGAAGTGGTGAAAAAGGTGAAGACATCATCGGATTACTTCAATACCTTGGCAGTGAATGAGAAAGAGCCGACACTGATAAAGGCTATCATTGACGAGAATGTGAAAGCCGTGGATGGAAGTCGTGTGCGCTTGCGCTTGCTTGATGATGTGGAAATCGGTGAGATTGTGGTGAAGAAAGGCGCATACCTGTATGCCATCATGAGCGGTTTCAGTTCACAACGAGTGAAAGGTACGGTGAAAAGTGTGTTTGTGGATGACGAAATAGTGAAAATCAACCTATCACTCTATGACACAGACGGCATGGAAGGCTTGTATGTGCCAAGCAGCCAGTTCCGTGAGACCACCAAGGATGTGGCAAGCGGAGCCGTAACCGGCAATGTGGATATGAATACCACCAATACAGGCAGCAGTTTTTCGCAATGGGGCATGCAGACCATGCAGAATGCCTATCAGAAAACAAGCAATGCCATAGGTAAGGCAATCAAGAAGAACAAGGTGAAACTGAAATATGGCACCTTTGTGTACTTGATAAATTCTCGTGCCAACGAGAGCAGAGGAAAATAGTTTTTCCTTTGCCGAGTGCAGCCGAGAATCTGCGAAGCTAACAGCAAAGACACCAAGAGTAAGTAAACATTAAACACTACAAAGTAAACATTACACCCATATGAATATCAAGAAGACCATTGGCGCACTGATGATGTGTGCGATAAGTGCCATACCAATGATGGCACAACAGACCTGTGCGGAGAGTTATCAGCCCTGCACCTACCAGGAGATGGAGCAGCTGACCGTGAACGAGCAAGTGACTACGGTCATTACGGCAAGCGAACCCATCCGCTTTGTGGATATATCCACTGACAAGATAGCAGGAGACCAGCCCATCAACAATACCGTGCGACTGAAGCCCAAGGAAGGAATGCATGAAGATGGTGAGGTGCTTGCCATCGTGACCATTGTGACGGAACGATACCGCACACAATATGCGCTACTCTATACCACAAGACTACAAGAGGCAGTGACGGATAAGGAGATACAACAGATAGAGAAGAATGCCTATAACAACCCTGCCGTAACGTTGTCCTCCACTGACATGGCTCGATATGCTCGTCAGATATGGAGTTCGGAAGCCCATGTGAACAATGTGAAGACCAAAGCCCATAAAATGGTGATGAGACTGAATAACATCTATTCGTCTGGTGACTATTTCTTCCTGGACTTCTCGGTAGAGAACAAGACGCACATACCATTTGATATAGACCAAATACGATTGAAGCTGACGGATAAGAAGACCGCCAAGGCAACCAATTCACAAATGGTGGAGTTGCATCCAGTCTTCACGTTGGAGCAGACCAAGCGATTCCGCTATGGCTACCGCAATGTGATAGTCATTCGGAAAATGACATTCCCGAATGACAAGCAATTAACCATCGAAATGACGGAGAACCAAATCAGCGGTCGCACCATATCACTGAAAGTAAACTACAGCGATGTGTTGTCGGCAGACTCATTCAATCCGATATTTCTGAAATAGAGCTACGCTAAATGATTCAGAATAGGCAGTTGAAGACAACGCTCTATCTTAGCCAAGGTTTCGAGGGATAGGTTTTCCTGTCCTTTGAGTACCTTGGAAACATATTGCTGGCTACAGCCCATGAGTTCAGACAATCGCTTTTGGGTCATACCCAATTCCTCCATCTTGTCGAGCATCATCATTGCAATGTGCTGAGAATAGCGAAGCCATGACTTGTTAGCCATGCGCCACTCTGCATTCTCACGCCATTTGGATGGAGTTGAAGACTGATGTTCTCTCAGTTTAGAAACAATTTCGTTTGTAGTTCTCATAATAACCTCCTTTCTATATGATTTCATTTAAGAAGTCCATGAAGGAATCCTTGTCGGCAATATCGTTGTCAAGTAAGAAACGTCTCACCTTTTCCATTCGGGCGAGTTCAACCAAAGTATGTTCACGTTCCTGCATAGTACGAGTCAACTTGATTGCACCGCCAGTGATAATGTAAATACCCGGTTCGAGTTTGATAGCATAGATGCGGAGCCAAGAAGCATGACGTGGCGTATTACGCAAGCGTGCCTTCTCTTTGCCCAACAACATTTCCGAAGTACGACTATTCTCCAATGGGCGGAAAATCTTGTCAAGGTCAGCATCAGGAGAAATATCCATGATGAGACATTGCAAGCGTTCGCTATCTTCAATCGTATCATAGATGGCTTGATTGACATCAGTGATTTTGAAGTAGGACGCCAAATCATCAATGTTATGCTTGAAGAAGCTACGCAACCATGTAACATCGTTCCATTGTCCAAGGATGGAGTCAAGAACGTTGTCGAGGCAGTCATCATATCTGACAGCCCAAAGGTGCTCGTTTTCTGTAATCAGGTCGAATGTCATAATCTTATTGTTTTATAGTGCGAAGATACAACAAATAATTGAGAAATACAACTTATAGGTTGATTATTTAAGAATATTTATGGAAGAAAGCAAGGAGTTACAAGGATTTTACAAGATATTCAGGGCGGTCATCTACATATCCGTGTTGATGGAGTTCTTTGAGTATGCCATAGACCCAAGGGTGATAGACGGCTTTGGCGGTGTAGTGTGCGACCTGCACGACCGCATCAAGCAGTGGTTCATCTACCATGACGGGAACCTGGTGTATAGCAAGGTGGTGACATTCCTCTTGGTGTGCATCACCTGTGTTGGCACGAGAAACAAGAAACACTTGGAATTTGATGCCCGAAGGCAGGTGCTGTACCCCTTGGTGAGTGGTGTGCTGCTGTTGATATTGTCCGTGTGGCTCTTCGGCTATGCGATGGACACTCGTCTCTATGCCCTAAGATTGAACATCATCCTATATATGGTGGCAACCATCATCGGAACGGTGCTGGTGCATGTAGCCTTGGACAACATTTCGAAGTTCCTGAAAGAAGGACTGATGAAAGACCGTTTCAACTTTGAAAACGAGAGTTTCGAGCAGTGCCAGAAGGAAGAATATAACAAATACAGCGTGAATATCCCTATGCGCTACTACTATAAGGGTAAATTCCGCAAGGGATGGGTAAACATCGTAAACCCATTTAGAGGTACTTGGGTTGTTGGTACGCCTGGAAGCGGTAAGACTTTTTCTATTATAGAGCCGTTCATCCGTCAGCACAGTGCAAAAGGTTTTGCCATGGTCGTTTACGACTACAAGTTCCCTACCTTGGCTACCAAACTGTACTACCACTACAAGAAGAACCAACAGTTGGGGAAACTGCCAGAAGGCTGTAAGTTCAACATCATCAACTTTGTGGATGTGGAATACTCCAAACGAGTGAACCCGATACAACAGAAGTATATCAATAATTTGGCAGCAGCGAGTGAGACCGCAGAAACACTGCTTGAATCCCTACAAAAAGGTAAGAAGGAAGGCGGAGGCGGTAGCGACCAGTTCTTCCAGACCTCAGCCGTCAACTTCCTCGCCGCCTGTATCTACTTCTTTATTAACTATGGCAAGGAGCCATACGACAAAGACGGCAAGATGCTGATAGCAGAGAAAGTACTTGATCCGAAGACCATGCAGATGAAACCGACCGGAAAGGTGTTTAACCATGCAGGAGAAGAAGTGGAGCCAGCCTATTGGTTGGGCAAGTATAGCGATATGCCCCATATTCTGAGTTTCCTGAATGAGAGTTACCAGACCATCTTCAATGTGCTGGAGACCGACAATGAGGTGGCACCATTGCTGGGGCCATTCCAGACCGCCCTGAAGAACAAGGCAATGGAGCAGTTGGAGGGTATGATTGGTACCCTGCGTGTCTATACCTCTCGCCTTGCCACCAAGGAGAGCTATTGGATATTCCACAAGGATGGTGATGACTTCGACCTGAAGGTCAGCGACCCGAAGAATCCAAGCTATCTGCTGATAGCCAACGACCCAGAGATGGAGAGCATCATCGGAGCATTGAACGCCCTCATCCTCAACCGACTGGTGACACGAGTGAACACAGGGCAAGGCAAGAATATCCCTGTGAGCATCATTGTGGACGAGTTGCCGACACTCTACTTCCATAAGATAGATCGACTGATAGGTACAGCCCGAAGCAACAAGGTGAGCGTAGCCCTGGGCTTTCAGGAGTTGCCGCAGTTGGAAGCAGATTATGGCAAGGTGGGCATGCAGAAGATTATCACCACCGTAGGTAATGTGGTGAGCGGTTCGGCACGAAGCAAGGAAACGCTCGAATGGCTGTCCTCCGACATTTTCGGAAAAGTGGTGCAACTGAAGAAAGGTGTGACCATCGACCGAGACAAAACAAGTATTAACCTGAACGAGAACATGGACAGCCTTGTCCCTGCCTCCAAAATTTCGGATATGCCGACAGGATGGATCTGCGGACAGACCGCAAGAGACTTTGTTGCAACCAAGACAGGTATGAATGGCAGTATGAACATACAGGAGAGCGACGAGTTCAAGACCAGTAAGTTCTATTGCAAGACCGACTTCAATATGGCAGACATCAAAAAGGAGGAAAGCGAGTATGTGCCACTGCCCAAGTTCTACACCTTCAAGAGCCGTGATGAGCGTGAGCGCATCCTCTATAAGAACTTCGTGCAAGTTGGCGAGGACGTGAAAGCCATGATATCGGAGATATTCAACAAGAAGAATGCCAAGTGACAAGCCAATGACACTCCAAATGCAAAACAAAGACAACATCCATGACGAAAAAGATAAGAACATATATTACCCTAATGCTCTTGTTTCTGTGCCAAAGCATCGTGGCACAGAACAAAACACCTACAAACGATAGCCAAAGCCAAACCGACTTGGGCATCTTTGCTTTGCCACCCTTTGAGCGAGCCGTGCGGTGCATCAAGTATTACGAGGGATGGCACGATATTAAGCGCAACTATCCCTATATCGGATGGGGACATCGGATATTGCCACATGAGAAGTTCAAGAATAATCTCACCTATCAGCAAGCCGACTCCCTGCTACGCTCAGACCTCACCAAGTTATGTGCCATGTTTCGTAAGTATGGCAAGGACTCACTACTCCTTGTCGTACTTGCCTATAATGTCGGACCCTACAAAATATTAGGGAACAAAAGATTTCCGAAGAGCCGTTTCCTGCAAAAGATTGAACGAGGATTGCGTGACATAGAAAAAGATTACCTTGACTTTTGCAGATGGAGAGGCAAATGCATTCCGTCCATCAAAAGGCGAAGAATGACAGAACTTCAACTATTATACATCCCATAAAAACGAAATATTACTTCATCAACCATCGAAGTAGCACTCCATAGCCTGTCGAAGCTATACTTCATCGGCACTTCAAGTATATTGGCCTAATAACATACAAAAATTGCATAAGAACAGCATTTGTATATACAAAAATTCCGAGATATTAAAGCAATTAGACTTAAATAGTCTTAAATTTGTATTGTGGTATTTATATTTCCTGTCATTTCTTGTCTTTTCTCAATAAATTTTCGTATTTTTGCACTCGGATTGTATAGCCAGACCGCAGTTGTCGCTGTAAGACGAGTTCTTTCATGATAACCGAGTCGGCAGCCTACGCCGTGCTGAGTGTAGTGAAGTCAACCATGACATATCTATACGAAAGCGGGCTTTGGGTGGGAAGACAATCCAGACATAATGGAAGGCGTTTATCGACGCTGTGTTTAAGACGGACCGAAATCTAGCAAATTCACGGTAATATTATTGTCTTGAACGTGGTCAACGGTAGATGTCCCGGGTGTGATTATATCAATCCCGTGGAGACCTTGTAAGCATAGATTGTACCCTTTCGGGCGCAGTCAAATGTGTTATATAGGTCTCTTTACGGACATGATTTTCATATCGGCGTGGGCTCTGACGTTGTCTGTTCGACAATAATAGGCAATTGCTAGAGCCTCGGTTCGTGGAATGGACAACAGGACGATTCCACGCTCTTTTTTTCTGTCGCAATTTAACGGATTTCTGTCTAGAAAAAAGTTAGCACCGATATGAAAGTCGATGAATGGACATCAGAAGATGTACACACCTCAGGAGGAGGTGAATTCCCTCCTTGCGCTGGACTTACCTCCAACGCCCTCCCCGAAGCTCAAAGCACTGTGTCTGCTGAGAGTTCACAAACAGGGGTGTCCACCAGAAATGTCCATATAGCAAGTAAGCCTAAAGCACAAAAAGAGGAAGAATTTCCTCATTGGTATGCCTTACGTACCACATATGGTAGAGAGAAAAAGGCATACGACTACATGACTGCCAAAGGTATCACGGCTTTCTATCCTACTACAGATACTGTAAAACTTATAAAAGGTAAGCGCAAAGTTGTTACCGAGTCACGTTTACCAAACATCTTCTTCGCCTACGGTACCGAAGAACAACTTAAATATTTCGTTTACGACAACGTAAACCTCCCATTTCTTCGTTTTTACTATCGTCACGTCCATGTTGGGCGCAGAATAGAGAAGATTCCTATGATAGTTCCAGACTATCAGATGGAAAGTCTCAAAATCATCTGTGCAGCCGATGCGGACAATACCATCGTATCATTAGGTGAAGTGCCTAAGTTCGAGAAAGGACAGTTGGTAAAGGTTATTGATGGTGCGTTTAAGGGAGTGATTGGCAGAGTCGCAAGATGGCAGGGACAGCAAAGAGTTGGAGTGGTTGTGGACGAATTGGTAACTGTAGTTACAGCGTATATACCGAGTGCATTTCTAATGTCTATTTAATTTCTTCGATTCCAATGGAATTACTAGTAAAAATAAATAAAAAGTTAGAGCAACGTAGAGCTATTTTGAATACAATCATTCAAAATGTTGGAATTCAAAATAAAATATTAAAATCTGCACAAATCTTGGCTGAATGCCTAAAACTCGGAGGAAAAATAATCACAGCTGGAAATGGTGGTTCAGCTTCTCAATCAGAACATTTTTCCTCAGAAATGATGGGGCGTTTAAAAAATAGCAGAACACCTTTTCCCTCATTATCGTTGAGTTCCAATGCATCTCTATTAACTTGTATAGGAAATGATTTTGGATTTGAAAGAATTTTCTCTCGGCAAATAGAAGGCATTGGTACAACGAAAGATGTGTTTATTGCATTTACAACATCATGTAAATCAAGGAATATCATAGAAGCATTGAATGTGTGTAAGAATTCTAATATAAAATCAATAGTTTTCACAGGACAATGCGTACATGATATTGATTTGTTAGCAGAAGAAATAATAATGATTCCAAGCAATGATGTACAGATTATCCAAGAGTGCCATGATATCATATCTCATATAGTGTGTGAACTGGTAGAGGAAATAGTAGATTTAAAAACAGTCAATGAGTGGGAGCAAATAAAAAACGAATTCAAAAATGGTTATAAGTTCCTTATACTTGATCGTGATGGCGTTGTCAATATAACAAAACCCAATGGCTATATTTCATCTTTTTCTGAGTTTGTTTTTACTGATGGCTTTAAATCTAACATTAAATTACTCTCGGAATGTTTTGATAGGATTTTCATAACAACGAATCAAGCAGGAATAGGAAAAGGTATTATGACCGAGAATGAATTGTTAACATTACATGAATGTATGTTGAGTGAAATCAAGAAGCTTGGGGGGTCTATAGATAAAGTCTATTACAGTAAAGGTATAGACGATACGGACAAAACAAGAAAACCTAATACAGGAATGGCAGAAAACATAAAAAGAGATTTTCCTGATATTGATTTTTCAAAAACAATTGTTGTTGGAGATTCCTTTGCAGATAGATTATTCGCTAATAGAATTAATGCTAAATTCATACTTGTTCAATAATATGGATACCGGAGAATTACAAAAGAAAACTATTGTTATTGGCGATCTCATGTTAGACAAATATGTTTTTGGTATAGTCGAAAGAGTCTCGCCTGAATCAGGTTGCCCTATTTTGAAACAAACTACATGCGAATATCAATTAGGAGGAGCTGCAAATGTTGCAAAACAACTAAAAAGGTTAGGAGCTAATGTAATTTTGTTTGGAATAATTGGAAACGATGAAAATGGTAAAATGTTTAAGAAATTACTAAAGCAAGAAGGTCTAGAGGTCGATTTTTTATCAACATATAATACCGATACCACGTGCAAAACAAGATTCGTAAATGACCTTCATCAGCAAATGTTTCGTACAGATCGAGAAACTTTTGTGTCCTATAGTGACGAAGATAGACATAAAATTATGAATTATCTGACTCGGAACCAAATATGCAACATTGTAATATCTGATTATAATAAAGGCGTTATTACCACGCAAATGTGTCAAGACATTATCCGTTATGGACAAAGAAATGGCATTAATGTCATTATAGATATCAAGGAGAATGACTTGAAAAAATATAAAGGAGCAACTATTGTTAAAGGCAACAAAAAGGAAATACATAAACTTTTAGATAAATTGTCTCAAATATGGATTAGTGATAGTTCTTTACAAAAATTAAGAAGTGTATTAAATACAGAGCGATTAATTATGACGTGTGGTGAAGAAGGTATCATTGCTGTTGATGAAAAAAATAATATTATAAAACATAGCTGCCAAAAGCATCTCGTTTTTGATGTTACTGGAGCTGGAGATATAGTAACAGCATATATTTCTTATTTATCCAAGTATAAAGACATGTCATTTGATAGAATTTTATACTTTGCCAATAAAGCTGCGAATATTAAGGTTGGGCGTTTTGGAAATTCTATTGTAGAATTAGACGAAGTTCTAAATGGGTACATAAAAGTATTGAATGTACCCGTTGGCGGAATTAATTTAAGTTGATAAATATGAGTAAAAAGTTGTACATATCGCTGATTTTTAGTAACTTAGTGGTGATCAAAACATTAAGTTCAAACCATCGTATGTACAACCTTTATACAAAATTCGTCAAAATACTTGAGATATGCAAGCAATTCTCTGAAAATCTCGTCAATGAATCAGGTAATGTTCCACGTCGTGGTCCTGTTCCCAAGTTTTCGGATTTGGAAGTGGTGGCGCTATCCCTGACGGCAGAGACCGAGAGCATTGATAGTGAGAAGTGGTTGTTCGACTATAAATTGCAAGAGTACAAGGACAGCATTCCCAATCTCATATCAAGGAGACAGTTCAATGACCGCAGGAAGAAGACGGCAGGCCTGTGTGAGGAACTGCGAAAGAGGATTGCCATGGAAATGGATGGCGGAGAGGAACAATTCTTTGTTGACTCCAAGCCGATAGAGGTTTGTAGGGTTGCAAGAGGAAAACGTTGCAAGATGGGGCGTACCGGAAATTTCTCGCAAGCTCCTGACTTCGGCTTCTGTGCTTCGCAGAATACGTATTATTTTGGTTATAAGTTACACGCTCTCTGTGGGTTAAGTGGAGTTATCCATTCCTATGATCTGTCAAAGGCAAGTGTAGCTGATCTCCATTATATGAAGGATGTAAAACATACTTATCACGACTGTAGCATCTATGGTGACAAAGGGTATATTGGAGCTGACGTACAGCTTGACTTGTTCGAAACCGCACACATAAGACTGGAGTGTCCGTATCGGCTCAACCAAAAGGATTGGAAACCGACATTTATTCCGTTTGCAAAGGCAAGAAAGAGGATTGAGACAATATTCTCACAACTTACAGACCAGTTCTTGGTCATCAGGAACTACGCAAAAATAACGAATGGTTTGTTTGCCAGAATCATTGGCAAAATTAGTGCACTTACCATTCTACAATACGTAAACTTCATTAACGACAAGCCCATTGGCAGAATTAAGTATGCACTAAATTAATTCCGCCAACAGGTTGAATGTACATGAAATTATCAAGAAGACAAAAGGAAAGAAAGTTGTCTTTACAAATGGATGTTTCGATGTTATTCACGCAGGGCATATAGACTTATTGCAAAAGGCAAAAGAAAAAGGTGATATTCTTGTTGTAGGATTAAACTCAGACTCTTCCATAAGAAGATTAAAAGGTAATAGTCGCCCAGTTAATACACTTAATCAAAGAATAAAAGTATTGTCTTCAATCCAATATATTGACTATATAGTTGTCTTTGACGATGATACTCCATTGCAACTTATAGAAGCAATAAAACCAAATGTGTTGGTAAAAGGCGGAGATTATAAATTTAAAGAGATTATAGGAGCTGATTTTGTCACAAAAAATGGAGGACAGGTTTTTAGCATCCCATTTGTATATAACCTATCATCAACAAAAATAATAGATAAAATAAAACTATGATTATTGTAACAGGTGCTACAGGTTTTATAGGTTCAAATTTGCTTGCAGAATTAGAGCTAAGACAATATAAAGGTCTTGTTGCCGTTGACTCATTCGGGGTTGAAGATAAATGGAGGAATATATCAAAACGTATATTCCCATATCTTGTTTCCCCTCAAGATATAGATTCATTTATAGAATCTAATGTTCAAAAAATAAAAGCCATTATTCATCTTGGAGGTATTTCCTCTACTACAGAAAATAATGTAGATTCTATTGTTGAAAATAACATCAAATTAACGATTAGATTGTATGAGTTTTGTAAAAATAATCACATTCGATTCATATATGCATCTTCTGCTTCTACCTATGGAGATGGTGGAAAAGGATATATAGATTCTGATGACATAGAATACTTAAATCAGCTATCTCCATTAAATCCATATGCATGGAGTAAAAATTATGTCGACAAATATATTTCATATGATAGATATGTGAATAAAAACAAATCATTATCAGTTGGATTGAAATTTTTCAACGTGTATGGACCTAACGAATATCACAAAGGTTTACAAGCAAGCGTTATATTTCATTTTTTCTTGCAGATGCTCCAAAACAATACTGTAAACTTATTCAAATCTAATTGCGCAGATTTCAAAGACGGACAACAAAAAAGAGACTTTGTATACGTTAGAGATTGTGTAGATGTCATTATTTGGATGCTGGAACATCAGGAAATTATAGGACTCTTCAATGTAGGAACAGGATGTGCAAGTAGCTTTTTGGAAGTCGTAGAATCAATTAAAAGAGCCTGTCATATAGAATGTAAAATCCATTATATAGATATGCCCGAGAAACTTAAAAAACATTACCAAAATTTCACAGAGGCTAATTTGACGAAGTTAAGATCGGTTGGTTATACAAAAGAGTTTACTTCGTTAGAAGCTGGCATATCTCAATATGTAAATGAATTTTTAAACAAAAAAATAAAAGATATGAGCCGAATTATATTTAATGTCGCAGCAAAGTGTGATAGAGCAGGGCGAGCTCAAAATCAAGATAACTATTGGATATGTCCAGACTTATCTCTTTTGAATTCAGACTCGAGTCCCAAAATAGGAAACGATACAGACATAGAATTGTCTGAAAAAGGAACGCTTCTTGTTGTAGCAGATGGCATGGGAGGAATGAACGCTGGTGAAATCGCATCTATGCTTGTCGTTGAAAGTATAAAGAAACATTTTTCTAGTGTTCCTAACGAAATATTAAGCAACGAAGTTGACATTTTGGATTTTATCAAGGAGTCAATCATCGACGCAGATAATTCAATTAAGCAATATGCAAAAGAACACAAAGAAGCTGAAGGACTAGGTAGTACTATTGTTCTACTATGGCTATTAAATGGTAAAGCATATTGCGGATGGTGTGGTGATAGCAGAATATACAGATTCAATCCAAATAATGAGTTAGTTCGTCTATCTCATGACCACTCTTATGTACAATCTTTAGTTGATGAAGGCAAAATATCAGAAGAAGAAGCGTTCAATCATCCAGATGGCAATATTATAACGAAATCACTTGGAGATAATGGTGAAACTGCAACTCCAGAATTGCGAGTATATAATATTTATCAACGTGATGTATTTATTCTTTGCAGTGATGGGTTATGTGGATTACTCACAGATTCTGAGATAAACGAGACTGTTGAGAGTACCTGTACTTCTTCTAAAGATTCATTAGAAGCATTGTGGGAAAAAGGACAAGCTACAGGTTGGACAGATAATGTAACTATAGATATATTATGTGTGTCCGATGGAGGCAAACCTGCAAAAGGTAGACCTGATGGATATCCGAGAGTGGAAAAAAAACAGAGCAAGAATAGAGACAAAAAAGTTCCTATTGTAAATAGTAAGGATTCTCTCAGTTCGAAAATTCTAAAGTCTCCTTACATCTATATTATCGGCATTGTTTCTATATGTGTTTTAGGGATAGTGTTGTACTTTTCTTTTGTAAAAACACAAACTGAAGGGAATTCTAATTTTGAATTTAATGTCGAAGTTCCTAACAAAGAAACGGATGAAAGTGACACCAATATCAATGATGACTCTTCAAGCTCACATAGCAGTTCTCAGGCTAACAACAATCACCAAAATGGAAGAAATAGAGATCATCGACGAAACCAAACAACAACTCATGGTGCAAGACAAACGAATACAGGAAGTTCAAATAACACAACTCAAAATCAAGGAACTCAAACACAAAACAATTCTCCTATAAATTCTGGGGTGATAAACCAACTTCCTCAAAACAATAATGGTCATAATACCAATATAGAACAGAGACCTTCTGTAGAATACACCCAGTTGTTTAATAATGTCCTAAACGATTACAATAAAGCAAAGAAAGCATGGGATATTATAAAACAGCAAAAATACAAGACTCGTAGATTAGAAAATATGGTTCTTGATTTTACTGATAATATCAATAAGAATATAGCAGCCTTAGAAAGGGATAAAGCGAACTATAACGCACTTAAAGAAAAGAATAGAATAAAAGACTTCAAGAAACTTTATGGCGAAATTAAACACGATTGGAGGAAGTATGATTATCAACCACCTATACAAGGTGGTGGTAATGAAATGGGGAGTCAAGTGTATTTATAGCTAAAAATAGTAAACAATTAAAATATAAATAAGTAAGTGATCTAAATTATTTATATATATCAGTACTAATATGGTTCATTTTCCGTTTTATAGAAAAAGTAGAATTATGAAACCAATAAAAGTACTTGAATTATCAGAGGTTGATCGCCTCAAATTAGAGAAAGGCTATCATAATGGCCCTACTCATAGTTTTCGTATCAGATGCAAATCCATATTGCTGAAGTCAGAAGGTAAATCAGCTCCCAAAATAGCAGAAATGCTTGAGGTGACTGTACCTACTGTCTACGCATGGGTAAAACGTTATGAAGAAAATGGCATCAAAGGCTTGGAGACACGTCCTGGTCAGGGTCGAAAGCCTATTATGGATTGTTCTGATGAAGAAGCAGTCCGCAAGGCAATTGAGGAAGACCGTCAAAGCGTGTCTAAAGCACGTGAGGCATGGCAGAATGCGACTGGTAAAGAAGCCAGTGACATTACCTTCAAACGTTTTTTAGAAACATTGGTGCAAGATATAAGCGTATAAGAAAACGCCCAAGGGGCAAACCCTCACCGCAGCTCTACGCATACAAGAAAGAGAAGTTGCAAGAACTTGAAGAACTTGATTCCAAAGGGGAACTTGTGCTATATTATGCCGACGAAAGCCATGTCTGTACAAATGGATATGTTCCATATGGCTGGCAATTCAAGAATGAGGATGTTTACATCCCATCCGAGAAAGCTGCCCGGCTTAATATCTTTGGTATGATTACCAAAAGGAACCAATATAAAGGCTTTACCACAAAAGAGTCCATCAACGCAGACAAGATTGTGGACTATCTTGACAGATTCTCTTTCAATGTCACGAAGAAGACTGTAATTGTCTTGGACAATGCTTCTGTTCATAGAAATCGGAAGGTGAAAGAACTGAGGAAAATTTGGGAGAATAGAGGATTGTTCCTCGTCTATCTTCCACCTTATTCTCCAGAACTTAATCCTGCCGAGATTCTTTGGCGTATACTTAAGGGCAAATGGATAAGACCGATAGATTACGAGACTACGGACTCGCTTTTCTATTGTACGAACAGGGCCTTGGCCTCTGTGGGTACGAACTTATTCGTGAATTATTCATATTTGTAAAATTAATTTTGAACAGTTACTTATGTCAGAAAAAAAAGCAATACACAAATTCAAAGCTGGAGATGTCTTTGATGAAAGATATATATTAGAGAAACTAATGGGTTCAGGTGGTTTCGCTGATGTGTGGAAAGCTAAGGATAAAGATACAAATTCATCCATCGCATTAAAGATATATACTAATCTTGATGATGATGGAATTAATGATTTGGCCTCAGAGTATACTCGTATGCAGAACTTAAACCATACAAATATACTTAAAGCTGATTATTTTGCGAGATGGGGGAATATTCCATATCTTGTAATGAAAGTATGTGAAGGGGGAAGTCTTAGTAAAAAAGTTGGCTGCATTGATGATACAGAACTTATGCATGTCATCCAAGATATAGCTGAAGGATTAACTTATTTGCATCAAAATAAAATTGTACACCAAGACATTAAACCTGCCAATATTCTTGTTGATACACGGGGAGACAAACCCATATATGTTTTAAGTGATTTTGGTATTAGTAGTAAAACTAAAACTCGCCTAAGCCATAGTGTTAATATCAATAGTAAAAATCAAGGGACAAGTATGACGGAAGCATACGCTCCACCTGAAAAATTCAGTTCAAAACGAGAAGATCGTAAACCAGACAGAAAAGGGGATATTTTTTCTTTTGGAATTTCTTTATACGAATTAGCTTGTGGAAATCTTCCATTTGACGATTTATCAACAGGTCGTGAATTATTACATAGTGATGTCGAGGTTGATTTTTCTGAAATTAAAAATGAAAAATTAAAAAGAATCATTCAATTATGTATGCAACCTGATAAAGACAGCCGTCCTTCCGCCGCTGAACTTTTGAATATGGTAAAATCTGAGAACATGCCTGAAGACAAAAAAGTTACTGGGCATGGAAAACATACGGTACGGGTTAGGGATAATAAAAACAATACGACAAAACTCTTTTGGTTTCTTTTGTCATTAGTTATTTTTGGAGGAGGATTGTATTGCCTAATAAACCTCAAATCCGCAACCTATAGGGTTTCGTGGGAATTTACTTGTAAAACGACAAAAATTCTTTTATTGTACATATTCCTTGGGCATAACAGAAACGTCGTAAACACAAAATTCCCTTACCCCATAAAGCGACTTGAGGTAATACGCCGGTTTAACCAGAAAAGCATGGCCTTTAACCAAAGTCTGTCTTGAACAGGTTGGCATAAGCATAGTTGTCTGAATAAATGTTCAATACATGCCTACGTGACGTCTTAATCCATTTTGCAGGAACAGAGATGAACTTGAACACAAAGGTCTTGATTCTGCTGGTGGCACGCAATCCAAATTCATGGGTTTTCAATCTCTGCATAATAGCTTTGTAGAAGTTTCTGATGAAAGCTGTCATAAGCAGGAATACAGTATTCTGTGCCATGAACGATTTTGGCAACCGATTCCAGCCAAAGCCATTGTTCATGTCATCGAAGATGCGTTCCTTGCCACCACGAAGATTGTAGAATTCCACAATGTCTCTTGCACTCGACTTGTAATCGTTAGTCAGTATACATCTGTAGGTATATTCGCCTTCCCAAATGTCAAGGTCTCCCTCTATTCGCCTTTGTCTCTGTATGACAAGACGATACGGTTTTCCTTTCCATTTCTCAACAAGGATGGAATTCAGCTCAAATTCAATACCGTTGATTTCAACAGTTTTCCATCCAGTCAAGGCAAACATGGAATCGTAGAAGGAAGAGCATCTGTTGGCACGAATATAAAAATGCCTGCAATGGGCCTCTACCATATCTACGATTTCCTCCGAGCATGAGCCGCAATCCATGCGGGCACGGGATATATATACTTCTGATGCCTCCAGTCGCTTGAAGATTCTTTCCAAAGTCTCTCTTTGGTTGAAGCGCACGTTTGTGTTGCCGTCTCTATTTTCAATACCGACAATCATGTCGTTAATGACTGCCACACCTGGACTATAGCCCAGGAACTTCTTGTAGGTTGGTTTTGCATCATGCTTCTCTGTTTCAATGAACTGATGGTCAAAGTCAAAATCATACTCTTGACCGGATTTCAATTGACCAGTAGCAAGCAGGGCTTTGATCAATAAGCAGTTCATCTTGTCTGCAGTATTGAAATCATAGGAGTTGCCAGAAGCAGATTTATAGGTGATGTTCTTACAAGTCAGTTCTTCGATAGCACGCAATATGGTGTCTGCGCTGCAAGTGCGAAGAGTTGGATGAAGAGACAAATGTTTCATCAAGTGAGTTGTAACATCCTCAATACATGAGCCGCCACAAAGATATACGCACATCAGAGAGCGTAGAATTTCGCTATATTGATAACCAAACATAGTGCATCTCAATCCCAAGGTGGAATCTATGGTTTGAGCTAAAAGAGCATCAAATTGCTCCATAATAGAAAAAATTCCTCCAAAAGGAGTGAGTTTCTCAGATTTTATTTGTACTTTTGCCATGTCATTCAGAGTTTTATTTGTTTTTTATTTGCAACACTAAGATAAGTGAAATTTCTGACATGGCAAAATCCTGAGCAACTTTTTGTTGCTGTAACTACTCAGCACCCCTATGGGCATGAGTAATCGTCTTACTGTTGTACTACAGCAAGAATTGCATTGAATTTAGAATTTCCGTTCTTCATAGCAGTTTCAGCAATGGAGTGCAACTTGGCAAAATCATCGGCACCGCTGTCTGTTCGGAAGCAACCGCTGACTTTCTGCTTTATCTTGATTTTCCTAACTCCCCGCTCACTGGCATTGTTCTCGTAAGGCACACTTGGATTGGAGAGAAAGGTAAATAGGTAGTCTTTGACTTTAAGGATACCCCTCTTGAATTTCTCAAACTCGTTATCTAAATGCGTGAGGCTTTCACCCAAGAGGTTCTTCATCTTTGTCTTCAGTACCTTTATCTTTCTAGAGGTAATGTTGTCCTCTCTTCTGAGATTTATAGAGTGTTCTATCAGATGGATGAATCTCCGTGACCAGTTCTGGTTTGGATCCAGTTCGTTCAGATACTCTGCATTCCTAAGAAGATGAGCCAGGCAGACCTGATGGTCCTTAACATTCATCTTGAAGTAGCTCTGATGTCTGTCAGTCACAAGTGTCGAATAGGGAAGTCCCTTTGGAAACCTGGAATCTATGGCCTTCTGACCTCGCGATTCTGACTGGAACACGTATGTAAGCAGGTCGTTCTGGAATATCCAGTTCCAATGCAGATGCTTTCCTACCGTAGCACCAGTTTCATCGGCTCCTACGACAGACGCTGTTTCCAGCCTCTTGCGTATTTCCTCATATGCACAGTCTGCCTTGCCGCTATTCTCTTTGAGTATGTTCTGCACTGTACCCTCACTTATATTCTGGCCGGACAGGTCGGATATAAGTTCTGCAATCCTTTTGAACGGAATACACTGCACTACATTAAGGTATGTCACCAGTGCACGGAGGTTGTCACCATACTTGATACGACAGTTGGGAGCTTCGCAGTTGTTTACGCAACCGCATTCACAGACCTTCTCGTAATACTGTTCCTCGCAGGTCTCTACGACCACCTTGATATCAACAATTTGTGTCTTACGGATCTTCTGGCATGGTATATCAATCAAGAGCCGACCACAGCATTTACAATAGACTGGTTCGTGCTTTACAATTACGTCTGGTTCTGCTATAGTCTGCAGTGTGTGACCCTTGTGGCCAGGCTGTCCACCGCTCGGCTTTCCGCTTGGCTTGCGAAGAGACTTTGTCCTGCGCAGCTCACGGGAAGCGATACTTTCTTGGGATGGAGGGATACTGCTGTTACTGCTGTTTTTCTCGGGCTTTCCTGGTGTACTTGATGTATCGTCATCAGCTCCCTCGAGTTCCTTGATGCGCTCTTTAGCAACGGCAAGTTCTGCCTTTGTGGAAGCAAGTTCTGTCTTTAGATTATGTATCTCCACGTCCTTCTGGTTAATGACACGGTTGAGGCGTCCGATCTCCTCAGTCTTCTCGGAGTCGGACTTCTCAAGTTTGCGCAGACGCTGGTTTATCTGGCGCAAAACAACATCTATGTCAGTACAGTCGCTTGCCATTTTTTTGGTGCAAAGATAAGCATTTTTCTCCACATGGCAAAATCACGATTTACATCCATTAACGCAGACTTTTGACTTACGGGGAATGCAAAAACGCATCTCCTGGCAGATAATCTGTTGAAGGGAGATAATAGACAAAGGAGACATGTTGGAGGCATCATCGGAAAAGAACTCGTTAAATGAACTGTTTTAAACAGCCTACGTCCTCATCGACTCAATCATTAAAAAGTTTGTAATGATGAAGAAAATAAGCAAAATCAAGTTTATGCTTTATTAACGAGAAGTTTTCTATAGGGGTGCTGAGCAGTTACTTGTTGCTCAGGTGCTTATAAAAAATATTAAATTATAGTGTTGCGGAATTAAGGATTTTCAAGTATCTGGTATAGTAAACAAATATGGTTATTATAACAGTTTGCTTAGACAGTTAGGTATCTTCGGGCAATTAACTTATCAACTTTCGTCTCCGTTTTCATTTACAGCATTTGCATATTACTATGGTAATAATGTTATGCCATTAATGCCAAATGGGGATTTTATGACACCCTCTATGCTTGGCTATTATGAAGTTTCTAGGTTTGGCGGTTATATTAACTATAACCCATCAGAGCATTTTGGAATACAGATGGGAGGACAAGTCGTTGAACGAATGGGACCCAAAAACCATTATGAAATGGAACCAATTGTTACGCCATACATAAATGTAGGACATGGAAAGAAGAAAATAGGAATAGGACTACCTGTGGGACAAATAATATATGGCATATTTGGAAAGTAAGATTCTAACCAATTGAGGTTGTCAGATAGTGTCTTATAGGATAAATGTTTCCAATGAACATCTAGCCGAATAAGAAAAGCTGCATTTATAAATGTTACCTTGTATCATATATTGAGAAATGAGTCTTCTGTTTTATAAGCAACATGACTCCATGCAATGTGGCGTAGCTTGCTTGCAAATGATATGTAAATATTTAGGCAGAGAGTATACGGTGGACTCTCTGTCGAAACTTTGTTTTGCCACAACTGAAGGGGTTTCTCTGCTAGGTATCAATGAGGCTGCAAATACTCTTGGGCTGCATACTGTATGTGCGAGAGCAACTACTGATATGCTAAGTAATGAACCACTACCATGCATCCTTTATTGGAATCAAAATCATTTCGTTGTCCTATATAAGGTTAAAAGGAAAAAGAAATTCTATGTGGCTGACCCTGGAAAAGGATTGGTAACTTATAGCTTAAATGAGTTCAAGCAACATTGGATAAGCACCAGTTCCAATGGTGAAGACAAGGGCATTGCTATGTTTCTGGAAACAACTCCTGCATTCTTTACCTATAATATGGAGTGCGAAGAGAATGTCAAAGAAAAAAGATCTTTTCGGTTTCTCTTTGGGTATGTGAAGAAATACCGCAAGTATTTCGGACAAATCATCTTGGGATTAGTGATTGGAAGCCTTTTGCTACTTGTTTTGCCTTTCCTTACCCAATCTATAGTTGATGTTGGCATCAAGAATCAAAACATAGGGTTTGTTTGGCTTATCCTGTTGGGGCAGTTGATTCTCACTATCAGCCGAACGGCTATCGACTTTATCCGTAGGTGGTTGCTGCTTCACATTTCGCTGCGCATCAACATTTCGCTAGTGAGCAACTTCTTCATTAAGCTTTTGAAATTGCCAATGTCTTTCTTTGATACGAAACTCATGGGCGACTTGATGCAGAGAATGAACGACCATAGCCGTGTGAACAACTTCCTCACGCAGCAGACGCTCAACATCACCTTTGCCATGCTCACCTTCGTGGTGTTCTCCGTAGTGCTGTTCTTCTACAACAAGTTGGTGTTTGCCATCTTTCTGTTGGGAAGCATCCTCTATGGAGGCTGGATGACATTGTTCTTGAAGCGGAGAAAGGTGCTCGACTATGAACTGTTCGAGCAACAAGCCATCAACAACAACAAGACCTACGAATTTATCACCTCCATGCAGGAAATCAAGTTGCAAGATTGTGAGCAGCGTAGAAGATGGGAATGGGAGGACACGCAAGCAGACTTGTTCGGTGTGCAGATGAAATCGCTCAAGCTCCAACAAACTCAGGAGGCAGGAAGCATCTTCATCAATGAGGTGAAGAACATCATCATCACGGTAGTGGCTGCAACAGCCGTGATTCATGGACAAATGACACTCGGTATGATGCTTGCCGTACAATACATCATCGGACAACTCAACTCACCAGTGGAGCAACTGATGAACTTCTTCTATTCTCTGCAAGATGTGAAGATTAGCTTGGAGCGTATCAACGAGATTCATCAAATGGATGATGAGAACGGAAAGGAAGGTTTGCAAACTTCCATTGAGGACAAGAATGATGGCATTGACATCAAGACCATCATGTTCAAGTACGACCCACATGCTTTGCGCAAGACCATAGATGATGTGAACATTCACATTCCGCAAGGTAAGGTAACAGCCATCGTTGGCGCATCTGGCAGTGGAAAGACCACCCTCATCCGTTTGATGCTTGGTTACTATCCTGTCTTGGAGGGAAAAATCAACATTGGAAATACAGACATTAACAAACTCAACAAAAAGTGGTGGCGCAGACAATGTGGTGTTGTCATGCAGGATGGTGTTATCTTCTCGGAGAGTATCGCACGAAACATTGCTGTTGACGATGGCGACATAGATAAGAAGCGATTGTTGAAAGCTGCTGAGATAGCTTGCATCAAGGATTACGTGATGGCTTTGCCTCTGAAATTCAACACCAAGATTGGGCGTGATGGCGTGGGACTTAGCCAAGGACAGAAACAGCGCATCTTGATAGCGAGGGCGGTGTATAAGAATCCTGACTACATCTTCCTTGACGAGGCAACCAACTCGCTCGATGCCAACAATGAGAGAAGCATTGTGGAGAACTTGGATAAATTCTATAAAGGTAAGACTGTTGTGATTGTGGCTCATCGCCTAAGCACGGTGAAGAATGCCGACCAAATCGTGGTCATCGATCATGGAAAAGTGGTTGAGGTAGGCAATCATGAGTCTTTGACCGCCAAGCGAGGGGCATACTATAACCTTGTGAAGAATCAGTTGGAATTGGGAAACTAAAATGTTTTTGACATGGAACAGAAAGAAAAAGAATCAGATAATATCGAGTTGAGAAGCGAGAAGGTGAGGAACGTAATAGGTAAAGTTCCTCCTCGCCTCGTCAGCTTGGGGACAGTTATCATTACCATAATAGTCCTCGCTCTCGCAGTTGCTTTCTACAAGATACCTTATCCTATATCCATAGAGGCTAATGGTGAGGTCATCAATCAAAGAATAGTGCAAGTGTTTGTACCATATAAGTATTTGCATCTTTTCGATGAGCCAAGGACAGCTCATGTTTCTTTCGAGGGCAACGACAATGCATCTTATAACTGCAACATCATAAGCCATAATGCCAAGCTCATACATAGGGAAGATGGTAACTATTTTATGGCTATAGCCACAGTGAGTACAAAGGGACAAAATACTCCTATACTGCAAAAGTATATGAAAGCCGATGTGAGAATCATCGTCAGCAACAGAACGTTGTGGCAGCAGGTATTTGGATAGTCTATGTCCGAATACCTGCCGTTTGTTTTAGGATGCATATTGTGTTGCTAAGCATCAGATTTTACGCAAAAGTTCTAAATTCCATAAATTTCTCCTAACGAGTTATGGGATATTTGGAAAAATATAGCCTTAATTCCGCAACACTATAATTTAATATTTTTTCACTGCTGTCCCGTTTAGAAATCATCGGGCCTGAAAAGGCTAGGATATAGCCAATCCTCCGTCTCTTCTGTTGGAACAGCTTTGTTAAACAATTCATTTAAAGGAGTCTTGTCCGTAAGGAATAGACCCACGTTCTTTGAAATAGTGTGTAGCGATTGATCTATGTGCATCACTTTCTTTGCATAAGCTAAAAGCAAGTATGTGCATATGGCAATCCAGATTTGCAGATATATGGCATTCTCGGAAGTTCCATAAAAGGATTTGATGTGAAGGTGTTGCTTAATCCATTTAAAGTAAAGTTCCACGTTCCATCTTTCCCTATATAATTCAGATATGGTAAGCGCTTCATATTCCATGTTGTTTGTGAGAAACCTATACACCTTACTTGTTGCATAGTCCTCATAGGTTACCATTCTAAGTTCTTCAGGATACCATTTGGCAGTATGTAGTCCTGTTAATTTGATACGTTCATCAGAAATGATACCAGTACTCTTGTCAACTTCGGCTTCTGATACAACTTCAAAAAGCATGTTATCTTTTGCCCTAGTAACAAAGAATGCATTCTTCTTAGTTATCAACTTGAAGAGTCTGTTGAAATCTACATATCCTCTGTCCATCAAATAGATAGCAGAAGGTTCTATGTAGAGATCATCAAGAGCTTTTACATCATTAACCGATGCAGAAGTCAAATAAACTGAGACTGGAAGATTTCCTCGCAAATCGACTAATGTGTGCATTTTGATGCCACCTTTGTTTTTGCGATACTTTGCCCAAGGACATAATTTGAGACACAGACTTATAGTACTGCTATCAAAAGCATATACCATGTTGTCTAGGTCTAATCTGAACTTGTCTTTGACATAAAGAGGACGTACTTTTTTCAAAAGAACGTCTGCAAAATCTTTATAGATATGCCAATCTCGCTTCTCGTTAGCTTTTGCTAGAGTATTACGTGGTACAGCATAACTAATACCACAATGGTAAAGTTTGCTGGAGAGTGCCGTAAGGCAGTTTTCTATATCTCGAAGACTATCACGACCTGTTAATTGAGCATAGCTCATTACTAGGAATTGGTCTTTGCAAGAGAAGTTTCTTGCTCTGTAGTTTCCCTTATAACGGTCTACACAAGTTTTGAAATCACGTTCTGGTATAAGTGACATAATCTGAGAGAATATAGTTTTGCCTTTGTTCATCGCACACGTATTTTAAATATGCGTGCAAAGATACAAAATCAAATCGAATACACTATAAAAAGTCCGTAAACTTTTGAGTATTAATAACTTATTTAATAATCGTCTCGTTTTAACGGGACACTAGTGATATTTTTTATAAGCACCTGAGCAACAAAAAGTTGCTCAGGATTTTGCCATGTCAGAAATTTCACTTATCTTAGTGTTGCAAATAAAAAACAAATAAAACTCTGAATGACATGGCAAAAGTACAAATAAAATCTGAGAAACTCACTCCTTTTGGAGGAATTTTTTCTATTATGGAGCAATTTGATGCTCTTTTAGCTCAAACCATAGATTCCACCTTGGGATTGAGATGCACTATGTTTGGTTATCAATATAGCGAAATTCTACGCTCTCTGATGTGCGTATATCTTTGTGGCGGCTCATGTATTGAGGATGTTACAACTCACTTGATGAAACATTTGTCTCTTCATCCAACTCTTCGCACTTGCAGCGCAGACACCATATTGCGTGCTATCGAAGAACTGACTTGTAAGAACATCACCTATAAATCTGCTTCTGGCAACTCCTATGATTTCAATACTGCAGACAAGATGAACTGCTTATTGATCAAAGCCCTGCTTGCTACTGGTCAATTGAAATCCGGTCAAGAGTATGATTTTGACTTTGACCATCAGTTCATTGAAACAGAGAAGCATGATGCAAAACCAACCTACAAGAAGTTCCTGGGCTATAGTCCAGGTGTGGCAGTCATTAACGACATGATTGTCGGTATTGAAAATAGAGACGGCAACACAAACGTGCGCTTCAACCAAAGAGAGACTTTGGAAAGAATCTTCAAGCGACTGGAGGCATCAGAAGTATATATATCCCGTGCCCGCATGGATTGCGGCTCATGCTCGGAGGAAATCGTAGATATGGTAGAGGCCCATTGCAGGCATTTTTATATTCGTGCCAACAGATGCTCTTCCTTCTACGATTCCATGTTTGCCTTGACTGGATGGAAAACTGTTGAAATCAACGGTATTGAATTTGAGCTGAATTCCATCCTTGTTGAGAAATGGAAAGGAAAACCGTATCGTCTTGTCATACAGAGACAAAGGCGAATAGAGGGAGACCTTGACATTTGGGAAGGCGAATATACCTACAGATGTATACTGACTAACGATTACAAGTCGAGTGCAAGAGACATTGTGGAATTCTACAATCTTCGTGGTGGCAAGGAACGCATCTTCGATGACATGAACAATGGCTTTGGCTGGAATCGGTTGCCAAAATCGTTCATGGCACAGAATACTGTATTCCTGCTTATGACAGCTTTCATCAGAAACTTCTACAAAGCTATTATGCAGAGATTGAAAACCCATGAATTTGGATTGCGTGCCACCAGCAGAATCAAGACCTTTGTGTTCAAGTTCATCTCTGTTCCTGCAAAATGGATTAAGACGTCACGTAGGCATGTATTGAACATTTATTCAGACAACTATGCTTATGCCAACCTGTTCAAGACAGACTTTGGTTAAAGGCCATGCTTTTCTGGTTAAACCGGCGTATTACCTCAAGTCGCTTTATGGGGTAAGGGAATTTTGTGTTTACGACGTTTCTGTTATGCCCAAGGAATATGTACAATAAAAGAATTTTTGTCGTTTTACAAGTAAATTCCCACGAAACCCTATAGGTTGCGGATTTGAGGTATAGTATCTTTGTCCCCGAATTAAGGCGTTCTTTGCATATTGCAAAATACAGAAACGAGCAGAAGTCCGCTCGTTTCCATATTGTTACCTATATAATATAGGCAAACGACCAACTTCTTGATTTTCAATCAAAGTCCAATTTAGAGCGAGTTAGATTTTTTAACATAAAGCTCTAGAGCAGCAGCGTAAGAGGAAAAAATCAAATTTGCTTCTCTAAGTATTTTATCGCTACAACCTTATATATATTCGCAAATTGCACTGAGTAGAGTGCAATTTACGTTAAAAATTGCACTCTACTCAGTGCAATTTCGTATTTAATTCGTATATTTGCACCCATAAAGAGCAATATAACAGGCATAATATGGAACAATTACAAGCAACATTCGACAAATTGCTGAGAGAAACGAGTACTACGTTTCATCGCTATATGTATAATCGCATCAATTGGGATGCTCGTATGATTGGATTAATGGGACCAAGAGGTGTCGGTAAAACAACTTTGGTGCTTCAACACATCAAAGAACAACTACCAAGAAAAGACTCTCTCTATGTACAGGCAGAAGATTTTTATTTTGCCAGTCACAGACTCACCGAACTGGCAGATTCATTTGCAAAGATGGGAGGAAAGTATCTTTTCATTGATGAAATCCATAAATACAAGGATTGGGCAAGGGAGCTGAAATTGATATATGATTATCATTCTGAACTCCATATAATGTTTACAGGGTCATCTGTTCTCGACATAGCAAAGGGGGCATTTGACCTGAGCCGTCGTGCACTTATGTACGAGATTCAAGGACTCTCGTATCGCGAATATCTGGAACTCTTTCATGGAATCCATTTTCCTGCATGTACTTTAGACCAGCTCATGCAACAGGAAGTCGATATACCAAATGGTTTCTTGCCTCTAGAACATTTCGCGGACTATCTGCAACGAGGATATTATCCTTTTTCTGATGGCGACATCAAAATGTATATTCAGCAAGTAGTCAATGCAACGATAGAAACCGATATTCCGCAATATGCAGACCTTACGGTTTCAACTGCAAGAAAGCTCAAAAGACTACTTGCCATCATCGCTCAAAGTGCGCCATTCAAACCTAACATGAGCCAGATAGGAGGTCAACTTGAAGTTTCAAGAAACAATATAGCCGACCTTTGCGCCTACTTGGAGAAAGCAGGACTTATTGGGCAACTCCGTACTTCAACAGGTGGCATTCAAGGTCTAGGCAAAGTGGATAAGATCTATCTGGATAATCCAACACTCATTTATACCCTTGCCGGAAAGAGTGTGGAGATAGGAACTGTTAGAGAAACTTTCTTCTTCAATCAGACACGCTCTCTCATGCCTGTCACAGTATCCCCTATATCAGATTTCCTGATTGACGGGAAATATACATTCGAGGTTGGCGGAAAGAAGAAAAAGCAAAATCAGCTACAGAACATAGAGAATGGATATGTGGTAAAGGATGATATAGAAACGGGCTATGGCAACATCATTCCGTTATGGATGTTTGGCATGCTCTATTGATAGATAATCCTTGATTACAGAAAAGATGACCCCGCATTTTGCAAGGTCATCTTTTCTGTTGCTACTCCCCAAACTTCCACCAATCCAGGAAGAAGAGGTTCTGCTACTAAGGGAACTATTTTGCCCAATCCAATACAATCGTCTTATCTTCATCAATCATAAAGTTCATACCAATCTTTTCCACGGTTTTGCCTCTTAGGGCAAAAGCATCAGCATAATGCTTGTTGTTGATTTGGTCAAGAGCCTCTTGTGCCGACTTATTAAATTTCAGTTCTATCACATAGATGGTATCCTTTGTTTCCATCGTAATGTCTGTTCTTATACCGAGACTTAAAATCTCTTTTATGAAATATAGGAGTAGAAAAAGAATACTGAAAAAAGAAAGTCACTGATTATTAGTTCAATACATGATTTTTAACAGTTTTTTCTTTTTCAGACCTTTTTTTTTATGCCATTACTTTATATAATATTTACTATCAAATCGAGTGCCCTCTTTTTCTATCTCCTTCCCAACCATAGAATAGAGCATCTTTCGAATCTCTTTCATATCTATATCAGGAATGCGCTCTGCTATATCAGATATTTTACTCAAAGGATGCACACGGAGATCTTCCATAATTAGTGCCTTAAGAACATGTGGTTCTATAGTCTTCAAACTAGTAACAATGTTAGATTTTGCATTTTTCAGCAAAGTTGTATTGATTTGGAAAAATGATCCTTTCTTGACGCCACCTTTCGTTATCAGATTGCTTTTGTCTAAGTTATCGATATAGCTTCTCAATCGTTCTTCTGCAGATAGCTGGAGGATTTTAGATAAATCAGTTGCGGCAATGCGTTTCTCTCTGGCTATGATACCGAAAGCTATTTTGTTCTTTTGGGAAAGCTGATAATTATGGTCAACATAATCCATCAGGCGAACAACTTCTTTATCCGTAATCTCTGCACTTTGATATACCGTGACAGTGTTGAATGTTGATTCTATCTCTGGTTGTTTCTTTGCTTCAACGGCATCCAACTCATAAATCAAGTCATAGCCAGAGCCCTCACCTTCCATCAATCCAAGTGCAGTCAGTATCTCAATCATATTCGGATTACGTCTGTGCTTGGTATGAAGGATGTTGTCTTTGGTTACACCCAAAGGGAGACCACCAGGATTGGAGATGCTGATATAACCTGGATATACCTTGATTGTGATGTCGTTAGAGATGGTTCTTGAACTATGAGCCAAACTGTTAACAAGCAACTCTCTGATTAAGTTCTCGTTATAATAGCGTACTGTCTTACGGAAGAGTCCATTAGGCATCTCATAGCTATAGGTCAACTCTACAGCCTTGTCCATAATATCTTCCAAAAGTTCTTTCGGATTACGTGTATTGTCACGCCATTCCAATTTGTTGGTTTTGTTCTCCAAGTCATCATATACGATATATTGCACAGTGATAGGATAGCAAATACGGCTACGCTGTTTGGCTGTACCAATCCATAAGACACCAAGATTAGTCATCTTGTTACCGTCAAGAAGATGGTACTGTTCGCCAATTTCCATATCGTCGAGCTGCTTGATATGCTGCTTCACTCTATCAGATTGGCGTATATCATTAGCGAATTTAGAGAGATTCGTCTTATTCTCATCTTCCAATTCAAATCGTGTTGGCACAAGTTCCCATTGGAAAGCTCCTTTCTCTTCTCCTACACGTTGAATATCTTCACTACGAACCGGCTCGCATTTGTCTGCGACACGGATGTACATTTTGCCATCAGAAGTGGAGGCATATGAATGGAGTGAAGGGAATACTGTGATGGCAAAGTACTGACTGCCAGTTTCGTCTGCACAAACGTCGCCTACAGCAAGACCTACGTTGAAACAGAGTCCACGCAATCTTGTAACAGCACTATTTGCCTCTTCTTGCGGTATAACCTGATTGGGAGCAGGCTTCTTGGTCTTGTCTTCTACGCCAATCATAATTTGTCCACCTTGTGCATTGGCTAAAGCCACACAAGTAGTGGAGAGCTCTTTGAATCCTTTCTCTCCAGTTCGAATCTTTTGCAGACTCTTGTATTCTATCTTTTGTTGCTCTGTATTCATGTTTATTTGTGTCTCCTAATTTTAATTAGTGTATCCAAATTTATTCCATGCTTTGGGGACGAGGTGCTTGGTACGGTATTTTCCAAATCGGCGTATCTCGATGGCACTCTGCTGAGCCGCAGGCAATTTGTAATGGCGATTATTTTGCCCAATCCAATACAATCGTCTTATCTTCATCAATCATAAAGTTCATACCAATCTTTTCCACGGTTTTGCCTCTTAGGGCAAAAGCATCAGCATAATGCTTGTTGTTGATTTGGTCAAGAGCCTCTTGTGCTGACTTATTAAATTTCAGTTCTATCACATAGATGGTATCCTTTGTTTCCATCGTAATGTCTGTTCTTCCCCGGAAAGTATGCTGTTCCACCAATATTCGGAAATTCGTAAGCAGGGCAAAGATGATATACATTGTCTGCTGATAATGCCCCTCATAATCGGTATTATCGCAATAAGGTACCGTCTCCCAGAACGTTTTCAATAGCTGAAGAGCACCATCCATGTTACCCTTATTGATAAGAGAAGACATCTTGGCCACGGTCGTATTGCACATTGCAGACTTTGCCGCTAAATAATGCGGTAACATACTGCGATACAAACCTATCCTCACTTCTTTGTTAGGCAGAGCCAAGGTATAGAGTTCCGTTTCCGGATCATAATTCTTGATTGTGATATAACCACTCTGATAAAGTAAAGGCATGATAGTAGTCATCGTCTCAGTGGCTGCATCGAAATCATCCTTTGATGCATCCATCTGTTCACCCAGGTCAATCGGTGTAAAGTCATATTTCCGCATCATATTAAGGAGATAAGTAGGAGTGCCTGAGCCAAACCAATAGGAATTCATCTGTCCTTCAGCTAAACAGTTCAACAAGCTATAAGGATTGAAAATATCTGATGATGGCCAGGTAAAGTGATAGCCATCATAATTTTCCTTCAGTTTTGACAAGGCTTGTTCGTGTGTCAATCCCAACCTACCTGCTAACACATCAATATCCTCATCAAACTTATCCAACAATTCCTCCTTGGTAATGCCGCAAATGCCAGCATACTCTTGGTGCATACTCACATTAGTAATATTATTGAGTTCACTGAAGATACTAAGTTGCGAGAACTTGGTGATGCCTGTCAAGAAGACGAAACGCAGCATACGGTCGCTATCCTTTAGGGGACTATAGAAATTGCGCATCACCTCCCTTAAGACACCCAAGCTGGTATCCTCGTGCACCACATCAAGCAAAGGAGCATCGTATTCATCGATGAGCACAACAACCTTCTGCCCAGTCTGCTCATATACCGTTTTTATTAAATTAAGCATACGGACATTCGGGTCGGGAGACTCATTGACGATGCCAAATTTTTCTTCATTTACCTTCAATATGTACAAGAGATAACGCACCAATTGGTCTTTCTCCATGTGCTTTCCACCTGCCAAACTAAAATGAAGCACAGGATATTCCGTCCAATCTTTTTCTAGCTTTTCGATGGCAAGCCCCTTAAAGAGTTCCTTCTTTCCCTCGAAATAGCTCTGCATAGTAGAGACGAGGAGTGACTTTCCGAAACGACGTGGACGCGCCAAGAAGAAATACTTTCCACTCGTATGAGTCATACGATAGATGTACTCCGTCTTATCTACATAGAGAAAGTCCTCCTCTCGAATCTCAGAGAAGGTCTGCATGCCTATTGGATATAACTTCGTTGCCATATTATCAACAATTTACTATTTACGTTGGCAAAGATAAGCAAAAATCCCGAAACCGCCAAGCGATTTCGGGATTTATTATGTATTCAACTGTGTACCCAATACCTTAAAGGGAATTTGATCACTCTATCAACGTCTATCAAAGAGTTTCACACCCTCTTTTCTTATTTACTCAGCTCCTTGATGATTTTCTCAAGTTACTTAATATTCAATAGAAACATCCAGTTTCTTCAAATCCTTATCAGCCGAACTGCTGCCGTAATAAACCTCATACTTTCCTGCCTTGGCACGCACGGTATTGGTGGCAGCATCGAAGAGTTCGAAGTTCTTGCTGTCCAGGGTGATGACAGCCTCAGCAGTCTTTCCTGCCTTCACCTCCACTCTCTCGAAAGCCTTCAAGCTCTTCAATGGTCCATCAGCATCAGTTGGATCCTTCACATACACCTGCACAATCTCGGTTCCATCTTTCTTGCCAACATTACTTACAGGCACCTTCAAGGTAATCTTTTCACCCTTCTTCAGGATAGAGTTGGAAAGTGTAGCATCACCCATACGGAAAGAAGTGTAGCTTAAACCATATCCGAATGGGAAAAGCGCATCGTTCATATAACGATAGGTTCTGCCCTTCATGCTGTAATCCTTGAAATCAGGCAACTGCTCTGAATTCTTATAGAACGTAATAGGCAACTTGCCGGCAGGATTGTACTCACCAAAGAGCACACGAGCCACTGCCTCACCACCTTCCTGACCAGGATACCAGGCCTGGAGAATGGCATCGCAACTCTCTGTCTCTGGAGTCAAGGCGATAGCCGAACCCGAGCAGTTGACAAAGACAACCTTTTTGCCCGCTTCCTTCAAAGCCTTCAGGAAATTGCGCTGAACCTTAGGCAATTCGATGTTGGTGCGGTCACCACCCTTGAAGCCAGAAAGCTCGATAGGCATTTCCTCACCTTCCAACTGTGGAGAGATGCCACCTACGAAGACCACTGTCTCGCAATCCTTCAACTGCTTGAGCGAAGCCTGATAGTCGATAGGATTCTCATGACCGACATTGATTTTCATATTCGCATTATAATTAGGCATCTCTGCATATCGTATTTCTATCTTATACTCCTTACCTTTCACGCCCTCAAACTCGATGCGGGATTCTGCAGTACGCCAATCGCTCTTCTCTGACTTTTTCTCACCATTCAGATAAACCTCATAATGACCGCAGGCAGCCACATCGAGCAATACCTTGGCGTTCTGCTTAGGACGGAATACAGTTTCATACTTGGCAGAAAAGCCCGTCAACTTCACATTGGGTGCAAACGAATGCTGACCATAGGTAGTTACCTGCACTGGATTCTTTTCCTGGGTGATGGTAACAGGCTTACCGTTCATCTCACGATTGTTCCAGAAAGTGCCCTTAAAGCCCATCTTGCCATCCATGCTGCACTGGTCGAAGTAAGAATCCAAAGTCTGGTCGTTCACCAGGTCGCACCCTTTAAAGGTGACGACCTGGTTTTTCTTCAAACGACTCTTGATACCATCCAGGATGGTAATTGTCTGTCGTGGAGTACCATTATAGTTTCCCCACATCATCGGTTCGTTATCCACATTTGGTCCGATGAAAGCAATCTTCTTTAGCTTTTTATCGAGAGGTAATACCTCATTATTGTTTTGGAGCAGCGTCATGGTCTGCAGAGCCATATCGAGCGAGAGCTGGCGATGTGCCTTGCTGCAAAGCACAGATACAGGAATCTTCGACCATGATACTATCTTGTTGTCATCCATCTCACCCAAGTCGAAACGACCTTCGAGCAGACGAATCACATGCTTATCAACTTCTTCTTCAGTCAGGGCACCATACTTCACAGCCTCAGGCACTGATTTATATACATAATTAAATCCACATTCTACATCGGTTCCAGCCAATACGCCCTTAGCTGCTGCATTTCTGGCATTGCTCGAAACCTTATGGTTCTCCCAGAAATCAGTAACAGCGCCACAGTCGGAAACTACCAGGTACTTGAATCCCCACTCGTCCCTGAGAATCTGCTGCAAAAGGCGGGTGTTGCCGCAGCATGGTTCATCATCCCAACGCTGATAGGCACACATCACCTCACGCACCTTGGCATCCTGCACCAGCGATTTGAAGGCAGGCATATAAGTTTCCCAAAGGTCGCGCGGTGTAACATCGGTAATATTGTCTGTATGGCGAGCCCATTCCGGTCCGCTATGAATTGCATAGTGCTTGGCACAAGCCCAGAGTTTGCGGTATTTCGTATCTTCAGGTCCCTGCAATCCGCGCACCACGGCACATCCCATCCTACTGGTAAGATAAGGATCCTCACCATAGGTTTCCTGTCCACGTCCCCAGCGAGGATCACGGAAGATATTCACGTTTGGAGTCCAGACAGAGAGGGCATGGAAACGGGTTACATCTCCTCCCTTCTGCTGCAGTTCATTCCATTTGGCACGCATCTCATCAGATGTTGCATCAAAGACTCTATACACCATTCTGTCGTTAAACGAAGCTGCCATTCCGATAGGTTCCGGAAAGACGGTTACATCTCCCATGTTCGCCACACCATGCAGCGCCTCGCTCCACCACTGGAATCTCTTGATTCCCAATCGCGGGATAGCCGGCGAATCATCCAGCATCAGAGAAGCTTTCTCTTCCAAAGTGAGACGACCACATAAATCTACCGCTCTCTCATGAGCCGAGAGGGCTGGATTCTGATAAGGCAACTGCTGAGCTGAGGCATTGCCGGAGGACATAGTTACCACAAACATCAAAGCTGCGTATATAACATTCTTGTTCATTGTAATTACTATTAAGCTATTAGTATATTAAATTGTTATTTGTGCTGCAAAGGTAAGCAAAAAAGCAGAATTCTACTTTATCACAAGTATCAAATACTTTATATGATGTTACACTTACAGCTGTATCTTTACAGCCTTTCCGTCATATTCCACACTCTTGCTTGCCTGCATAGGCTGATCGCCCGCTCCACTATTGGCATCCACCAATACGATATGGAATCTGCGATGCTGGAGCATTCCCTTATAGCTGCCCTTGCGTGGAGCGATGTTCAGGGTTCGGTCTGCTTCATTCCAAACAAACTGGATTTCAGAGAATTTACCCTTCTCGTAATTATAGTTGTCGCCCTCGTCCTCATAGAGCGTAAATTTACCATCAGCACCAGGATAGACACGGATTTCCAGCTCATCCCAAGGCTTCTCTGAACTATACTGCACTTCAGGACCGAATGGCAGGATGGTACCTGCCTTGATGAATACAGGCATGATGTCGATAGGACAAAGGCGCTGGATATCCTGACCGCCCTCATACTGGGTGTTGCTCCAGAAATCATACCATTTATTACCCTTTGGCAAGTAAACATTCACAGGCGCAGCTGCCTTCCTTACATCAGGATAGATGGTATGGCCCTTCTTCTCCTTATCCTTCCAGGTGTATAAAGGATTGGTTACCGGCTTCACCAGGATGTTGCGGCCGAAGAGATACTCATCGTTCAGGCGGGAAGCCTTCTTGTCTGCCGCATAATCCATTACCAGGGCACGCATCATGCTTCCGCTATTCTGTACACAGTCGCCAGCCGTACTGTAGATATAAGGCAAAAGTCGATAGCGCAGCTTGATGGCCTTAATCATAGCATCATAAGCCCAGTCGCCCTGCTTTCCGAATTCATACAGTTCGCTTACCATCGGCGAAGAACAGTGGTTGCGCATCAATGGCATGAAGGTTCCCCACTGCATCCAGCGGGTCTGCAGTTCCTGAATGGCAGGGTTCTTTGGATTCTGTTCAAACTCCCAGTAGAAGAAACCACCCAGGTCGGTATTCCAGAATGGGATACCGCAGAGCGAGAAGTTCAAGCCCGATGGAATCTGATTCTTCATCTCGTTCCAGGAAGCCAGCACATCACCGCTCCAGCAAATGGTGCCATAATGCTGAATACCGAGACTGCCGCTTCGGGTCATCTGGAGCGAACGCTTTGTGTTGCCCTTCATCGCTCTCTGGTGCTCATAGATGCTCTTGTTGTGCAACAATGGGAAGGCGTTCTTCACGCCCAACCATGAACCATCGAAGGTCTGATAGTTCTCATCGCCCGGCTTCTCAAAATGGTCTGGCTCCGTAGAATCGGTCCACCAGGCATCAAAGCCCATCTGGTAGAGATGACTAAGATACTTCCAGTAGAGGTTGCGAGCCTTCGGATTGAAGACATCGTATGGCATCACGCCACTGTTTCTTGGCCACGTTTCAAAAGGAAGGAGGGCATTCATCTTCTTCAGTTCACGATACTGCTCTGTCCAAGGACCGAAACTTGCCCAGATGGAAATCATCAGATGGGCATCGTTCTTATGAACATACTTCACCATCTCTTCCGGACTCTTCAGGCGAGGTTCTCCCTGTGCCTTCATCTGCTTCATATCGGTAGGAAGATACTTGGCATAGGCTGGATCGCCCACCTTATTAATATAATATGGGTTCTGGAACTTCATCGCATTCCAGTTGGAGTCGCATCCCCAATACTGCCAGTCCTGCACGATAGCATCGGTAGGAATCTTCAGTTCGCGATACTTATCCAATACGCCAGCCAGTTCATCGCTGGTCTTATAGCGTTCACGGCATTGCCAGAAGCCCATCGCCCATTTCGGGAACATCGTAGCCTGTCCGGTCAGTTCTCGGATGCTGGCGATGACTCCATCCTGCGTACCATCCTTGTACATGAAATAGTAGTCGGCGCAGGTTCCCACTTCGCTGGTGAAGGAAGTACATGATGGCTGGTTGCTATTGTTCTTGGATGCTACAATATCATTGAAATAAGTTTTTCCCGCATTGTCCCAGTAAAGACCATAGCCCTTCTCACTGGTGAAATAAGGGATGGCGATATAAGTGTTATGATTCCAGAGTTCAATATTCTGTCGACCACGCTGATTCATGTAAACATCGCGCAACTGTCCCAGGCCATAGATTGCCTCGTCATCAGCAAGACGGAAGTCCTGCTCTATGCGGTACTTGCCCTTGTTGGCTTCATCCTTGCGAGCTTCCAGACGAGTCTTCGTATCGGTAAGCAGCAGCTTTCCATCCTTCGAAAGGAAGCGGATTTCGCCAGTCTGCTGATTCAGTTCGACGGAAATAAAACTAGAATTGATTTTTACAATATCTCCGTTTTCCTGTATTTGAACGCCCTTCATCTGCTGAGGTTTCAAGATGACAGAATAGCTTTTCTTCTGAACAGGAGCACCAAGTCCGGCATCTGATTTCAAGATGCGGACGATGGATGGAGAATAGAATTCGATGGTTACATTCTGCTGAGCCACCTGACGGGTGATAGACTTGGCAGCCGTACCTTTCTGGGTGCCTGCCACCTTTACGCTCTTGGCGCTGAGTTCACTTGGAACGCCAACGACAGCGATGCCCAAAAGGGCAATGAGAGATAAATTCTTTAGCATACTTCTGTTTATTTTATTAGAGGGTTTATGATTGGGACGCTTCTCGATTGTCAATTCATCATGAATTTATTGTTGCCTGAAATTCCATTTAGAATTATCGCTATTGAAATCGAAGGGAGCCAAGCCTGGGGTACAATCGCCGAGTGAAACCAATGCCAGTTTCTCTTCTGTGCCTGGCACAGCCTTCGGCATGATGCGATAGGTACCATCGGTAAGCTGCTCGATGCGCCAAAGCTGGGCATCTTCACCCGTAAACTCAGGTTTGGCAATGACATCATGCTGAGCGGTTGCGGTAAGATAGCGAGTGGTGCCTTCTATGCAGATTTTATAATAAGGACCACCCAGATAACCACCCTTTCCGGCAGGCATGATACTCCACTTCTGATGAGGACGGAACATATAATCGTTCATTCTTACCTTCACCTCGCCCTTAGGCCATTCTGCCTCTACCTCCTTCAAGGTCTGAGGTTCAATATTCTTCAGAGGCTTGGTCGGCTTAATCCAGAAAGGTTCGATATCCCGCTGCATTCTCACGAAATCTACGGCAATCTCCAGGGCATAGCCTCTTCGTTCCGATTCTATCTCGTAGGTTCCGGCATGAAATTCATCACCAGCCACAGGCCAGTCGTTCTTCCACAACAAAGGACGGATAGCCAATACACTTCGTCCTCCCTGTCTGAAATCAGACTCATAGTGGAACGACATCTTTTCCACACCTTCTTCCTCAATATAGCGGCCGAAGTGACCGGGACCCGTCTTCAGATTGTTGGCAGCAATCACCATCTTTCCACCGCCCTGCAACATCTCTCTGCCCACATTATCCACGTATGGACCGGTTATCTTTCTCGAACGTCCCACCACGATATTGTAGGTAGAATTAGGACCATCACAGCAAGTGCCATGAGTGCCTAGAAGATAATACCAGCCGTTGCGATAAATCAAATCAGTAGCTTCGCAGTCGATGGCGATATTGATGGGTTCGTTGCCTTCCATCCGCTTACCCGTCTTCGGATCAAGTTCTACCAGACGGATAAATCCGAAATAGGTACCATAACTGAGCCAGAGTCTGCCGGTAGTAGGGTCGAGCAACAAGCCCGCATCAATGGCATCACAGTCTTCATCATCCAATGAAGAAGCAACCACCACCGGTTCAGTATATTTGAAATCAGGCGATTTCGGATCGAGCGTTTTGTTCCACATCGTCAGGACATCACCGCGATGACTGCCACCCAATCCACCACCCGTAGCACTGTAGGCTACAAGATAACGGTCGCCAATCTTCAACACATCAGGAGCCGCTCCTCTTCCGGGACGAACAGCACCACCCTGCCAGGTCCAGCCATCCTCCGACCAGATTCCGCCTTCACCCGTTCCAAAGGTATAATACTTTCCATCACACAAGGCAATGGTAGAAGGATCATGAATGAAAGGTTCGCCAACCTGGGCTTCTGCCTCGTAAGCAGAGGAAGACAACAAGGCAACCAAAGCAGCGACATAAAGTTTCTGCTGAGCAGCAACCGGGCTAAAATATCTGAAAAATATATTATTCTGTTTCATAACTTTCTTTATTGATTGCACTACTTCACGTGAATAGACATGTTTCTGACAGGCTTGCCCTGTCCGTCGATGAATCGGACACAGAAGTCACTCATACCAGGACCATTGATTACCGCACCACGAAGGATATTTCTACCTTTCTTCAAGGTAAGTTTCTTAGAAACCACATCATCGCGAACCATTCTTCGGTCGCCTTCGAGCATCACCGCCTCCTCACCATTGAGCCACCACATGGAAGCACCATTCGAGCCAACAGACAAGCGGACGTCTTTCATCTCCTCAGGGCAATCGATAATGGTAACCGCCCAGAACAAGACACCATACTTGGGCTTCTTAAACGAAGTAGCGAAACGGAAGAGCTTCACATTAAACAGTTTACTGTCCAGCGCATGCCATTTCAGTTTTTCCTTGCCCAACTTCACGACGGCTCCATCCTTAGGAACAGTTTCCATCTGTTTAGGGAAATACTGCGTATGGAATATCTCCTTCAGATAAGAATCTGTAAAAACGACATTACTCTTGACCGGCATAGAGATAGGCTCCAGGAGCAACCATCTCTGAATAAAGCCAGCCGCATTAGGCATGACAGGCTGCTTGCCGACTGGTCCGAAATAAGGATTGATGTCTGCAGGTAAATTCCTATTTTGGGCATCCGCAGAGGAATGTCCAAAAAGGAATACACATAAACAAAACAATCTAACTATTTTATTAAAAAATTTGTACATAGACTATTCATTATTATTGAGGTTCGATAATCTGATAACGGCCACTCAGATGCATGAAGGCGAAGAGACGCAACAGTCCGTCGTAATAGCCATCGAAGAAGCCTTCTTTATCTGGTTCATGCTTGGCATTCCAGAAATGACTGACGAATTCCCTGCCCTTCACATGATTGCTGACCAAAGAAGCCGCAGCCGAAGTGGCAACAAAACCGATGGAATGGCGGAGTGCCTTAGGAGCTGTACCTGCCGGCAGAATATCTTCTACCATCGTTCCATCTACATTATACTGGTCCAGGAAAGAATCAATGCCCTTACTATACAGGAAGTTCTGCAGCGTATTGGCATATTTCTGCTGCCACTCCTTATCCTTACAAGCCCAGGAATAATCGAGCGCTATGTTCATTGGCACTCGCCATGAGTCATAACGGAAAGCATCACCCAGCAACTGACCCGTCTTCATCAGACTGCCATCATAGTAGCAATAGTCCGGGTTCAAGCCCGTCTTCTCATTGATACACTTATGCAGGAACTCACGGCTTTTCTCAGCACACTCCTTCCAGAACTGGGAACGTCCGTCGTTAGCCCATTTCGCCCAAACCTCGTAAAAAGCAGGGAGATGGTAAGAAGGATCGGTAAACTTCCCGCCCCAATGATCGGGCGTAAAGGTGATGAGCTGATGTTCAAGATTGATGAGCGGAGCTGTGCGGTCCATTCCCGCCTTCTGCATGCTACAATCCAGAATATGCTGCGCTTCCTTCAGATAGTTGATGCCTGTATCATTTCCCCATCGGTTGGATGCAAAGATGAGCGAAGTTACGAAATAGAGTTCACCATCCGATGCGGCTCCCTGCGCATTTCTCGTTCCATCAGTCTTGCAACTCCATGCGAAATAGCCCTTATAAGGTCCTTCCTGATGCTGCATGTATTTCTTGCTCCATCGCCAGAGACGGTCGAAGATGTTCTTCTTGTCAAACTGCACGGCAGCCATCATTCCATACGACATGCCTTCGGTTCTCACATCATTGTTCTTTATATCGCTGACATATCCCATGGAATCGCCCACCTCGAAATAAACCTTGTTCTTACCGTAGAACACATCATTGAACACTTCGTTCACCTTCCTGTCTATATCAGCCTGCTTATAGCCCATCTCGGCAAAGAGATTACGATACTGGTGAGTTTCGAAAGCACCCTTTTCCCAAGGCAACGCATCGAAGCCCAGCCAGTCAACCTCTACATCGGCTCCACTCTGCAAGGATACGTGTAGAGTATGGACGCCCAAAGGAGCATGGAGCACCTGGGCTCGGATATTCTTCCAGCCAGCCGACTTTGGAATCTTCACCTTAGCGATGATATTACCCTTCTTGCCATCGGCTCTGACTACGAGCACACCGCCCTTTGAAGACTTGGCACGAACGGTGATTTCTTCCACCTTCTCGTTACCGAAATCCACCTTATTATATATAAGGGCAGTATTCGATTTAGAGAAGAGAGTCTTCCATCCGGCAAAACAGTTGTTCTTATCCAGATAATCAATACCAATACCCTTGCCTTGCAGCGCAGAATAACGGTCAATCTGAATACGCGAACGAGCGTTCGTCAATCCCACACCTCTTAGCGTAGGTATCACCTTCTGTATCGTTCCGTCAGGATTGAAGTTCGCCGAAGCTCCTGTCGATAACGCCAGCATCAAGGCACACATCCATGTTTTCATACGTAAATTCCTTTAAAGAAGAAAAAAAGGGGGTGCTTCTTTTCAAAACACCCCCTAATTATCAAACTAACCTATAGTTCTTTTAACTTAAAACGTTTTATTTACAAAACAACTTCATGATTACCAACCAGGATTCTGCTGCAGGTTAGGGTTCTTATCCATCACGGTCTGTGGATAAGGGAAGAACTCATGCTTGCCCTCCTTGAAACCTACCTTGAAATTAGTCTCAGGAGTGTTGGTCGTATAGAAACGGCTGTTTGCTTCTGATCCATACTCCCAAGTTACATTCTGGTCGTCTGCCTTTGGAGCTCTGAAAACCTTATCAAACAAATGTGGCACGACTGTACCAGCCTTAGTCAAACGCTCAATGGCCTTTGTATCATTCCATCGTATGATATCGAACCAACGACAGCCTTCAAGCCAAAGTTCATATGACTTTTCTTTCTTCAACACATCCATATCAACAGTTTCACTGACTGTCTTGGAACCAGCACGTTCCTGAATCTTATTGATATATTTCTTAGCTTCATCCAAATCGCCTGTCTGAATACAAGCCTCTGCATAATTGAGCAAAACCTCAGCGTAACGCATGACAAGATAATTATTCAAGCGAATGTTATCACCATATTTCTTGCCTTGAGTATCAGAAGCTCTCATTACTTGCTTGAACGGCAACCAGGTAGAGTTGCCGTAGAGTCCCTGAACAGGGTCATTGATGCCAATCTTGTCACTGGTTTTCTTCTGCTCGTCAGTCATTTTATCGATTTCATCCTTGCCGTAAGACATATGATAAACCGCATCATCAATACGCTTTAAAGTAGCATTCAAGCGATAAGAGTGATCGCCATCGTTCTCATGGAACTCGTCACCAAACCACTGAGGCACGCCAAGGCCACCCCAGCCATCAGCGCCGCCACAATAAACCTTGTTAGGAGAAACAACAAAGTGATCAAAACGCCAATTCCAATAGTTGGTCTCCATCCAGCTAGAACGCTGAATCATACCAGCCCAATTGGACTTACCTGTATTATACTCGAAGTTGATTTCAAATACCTTCTCCTCGTTGGCATCACCCTCGATATGGAAGTTGTCGGCATATCGCTCACCAGGAACAAGATCATACTTCTCCGAGTCTATAACCTTTTTAAGGGCAATTTTAGCCTTGTCATACTGCTTGGCGAAAAGGTAAGCCTTTCCGGCAAGAGCCCATGCAAAGCCCTTGGTTACCTTCACTGCTCCATCCTTGTCATCCTTACTTTTACGCTCATCCAAATCGTTGGCAGCATTCTCACATTCCTGCGCAATCCACTCTATCAACTGTTGGTGATCCATAGGATGCTCAGGATCCTTATCACAATTAAAAGGCTGTGCAGAAGGATCCAGAGCTTTAGTTACCAATGGTGGAGTACCCCAGAGATTAGCCAACAGGAAATAATCATAAGCACGAAGCACACGAGCCTCTGCAGCGCAACGTTTCTGCACAGCGGTAGTAGCATCGGCAAAGTGATCGAGTACAAGGTTACAGGCATATACAGAGTGATAGAGGCCTGTGTACATAAACTTTGGCACCTCAGCCTCAGCATCATAATAGAACTGATTGAGCATGATACCAAACGTATTATCACCAGAGTTGGAACCTGCTGCCAACACATCGTCTCCACAATCATTGACTATCACTCTCAATGGAGTATAAAGACCTGGACCACCACCATCGTGGTTACGTCCCACCACATTACACATAAAGCTTTCGTATGCAGCAACGAGAGCCGCCTCTGCATCAGCATCGGTCTTATAGAAGTTCTCGGTAAGTATTACACCCTTCTGCTCAATGTCAAGCTGATCCTCACAAGATGTAGTGAGTGTCATTGTTCCTGTGGCAGCAAGAGCCAATATTGTTGAAAATAATATTTTCTTCATTGTTTTTGAATATTAAAGGTTAGAATGTTACATTGATACCAAATACCACCTTCTTGGAAGTTGGATAAGTACCATTATCAAAACCACGAGAGGCACCACTGTTGATAGAAGCAGTCTCCGGATCAGCACCAGGATACTTGGTGATGGTGAAGAAATCATCCAGTGAGCAATATACACGAAGATTGCTGATACCTGCCACGCTAGAGATAGCCTTTGGCAATGTATAGCCCAACTGAATCTGCTTGATCTTGAAATACGAGCCACTGAACACAGCTGCATCAGAACTGAAGAACTTCCAGTCTGTAGCAACCTTTTTCATATCAGGATATTTAGCATTAGTGCGGTCTGCTCTCCAAGAATCCTTCCAGTAGGTATCAATTCCATTGATCAACGGACGGTCAGCAGAAACCATCAAGTTGTAAATCTTGTTGCCAGCAGAGCCTGTTCCAAATACGGTGAGGTCAAAGCCCTTATATTCTGCATTAAGAGTAATACCATAAGTAAACTTAGGAATACCTGAGCCCAAATCCTGCTTATCTTCATCGGTTGGAGATGAAGTTGTTTCGCCATTCTTATTATAATAGAGAGCGCTACCATCTTCGGCTACACCTGCATACTTGTAACCACGGAAATACCATACCTGATGGCCAGCCTCGAATGTAGGCTTAAGCTGGTTATTGAATCCATCAATACCTACTTCGGTCAAACGGCTTACAAGGTCAGAAACCTCCTTCACCTCATTCTTCAGAGTTGAACCATTTACGGTCACACTATACTTAAAGTCCTTGATGTGATCTCTCCAACCCAACTCGAAATCAAGACCAGAGTTAAGTACCTTACCTGTATTGACAACTCTCTTGTTTACACCAATCTCTGGAATAGGAGTGATTTCAATCAAGAGGTCCTTGGTTGTCTTACGATACCAGTCTAAGCCCAAAGTCAAACGGTCGTTAAGGAATCGCGCATCAAGTCCAAGGTCAACCTGCTCTGAAGTTTCCCACTTCAAGTCAGGGTTAGCAAGTCCAGAAGGCATAGAACCTAAAGTCAGCTTACCATCACCGATAGAAGGATTATACTGATAGAAACTCTGATTAAGAGCTATGGTAGAAGCATAACGATAATCGCTCAAGATATTGACGTTACCATTCTGACCCCAAGAACCACGAAGTTTCAAGAAAGAAATGGCATCACGGCTTATATTGTCCTTGAAGAACTTCTCATTGCTGATAGCCCATCCTGCTGAAACTGATGGGAAGTTACCCCAACGTGCCTTCTTTGAAAGTTTTGATGTATCGAAAGCATCACGACGGAAGTTAACCTGCATGAAGTAACGGTCGTCATAGCTGTAAGATACACGGCCAAAGTAAGATAACTCTGTGGCATCTGAAGGAGCGTTACCTACATTCTTGGTTGCATCAGCCAACAAGTAGTTGATGTAATGGAAGTTTGGCTGATAAGATGTGAGTATGTTACCTCCTGTAGAACTGATGGAACTGTTATCCCAATGATTCTTGGTAAACGACATACCTGCCATGGCACCAATAGTGTGCTTGCCGATTGTTGTCAAATAGTTGGCAAAGTTCTCCCACTGATAGTACAAACCATTATTGGTATTCGCTTCAATGGTATAGTTTTCACTATGTGCCAGAGATGATAACCAATATGGAGTCTCGTAGTTATGATAGTTACTCTGAGTGATGCGATAACCTAAGCGAGAAGTAAATGTAAAGCCCTTGAATGGCTTGATATTGGCAGCAACGGTACCACGTACATTGATACCAGAATTCCATGTATCATGACGGTCGCGCTGATAGAGAGGGTTACCAGCAGCTTCTTCTACATATTTAGAAGTACCATAGTAGTCATTGTTATGGCTTGGATCTCTTGGAACTGGGCCACCGGCTTCTACCTGTGCCTTCATGCCAGGAGCCAAATCCTCCACATTACTGATATAAGCTGGAGTCAAAGGATCGATAGAAACCACAGAGTTCAGCAATGAACCATAACCCTTGGTCACACCTTTGGTCTTCCACTTTTCAAAAGATGTATTAGTAGTCACGTTCAACCACTTATAGATATCATAGTCGGCATTGATCTGACCAGTGAAACGCTTATAAGTATCCTTGCTACCTTTAACGATACCATCATTGTTCAGGATATTCAGGCTGGCGAGGAAACGTCCCTTACCGTTACTTGCCTGCAAGGTGAGACTATGCTGGTGAGCCAAGGAATTCTCAAACACCTCGTCATACCAGTTGGTATTCTGTCCATTATAACCGTTTTTCTGGAGCAAGGCATCATCAATATCACCCAAGTACTTATGATACTCAATATACTCAGGAGCATCAAAGATATCAGCCCTCTTTCCCAACGACTGGATGGTGAACTTGCTGCTGTAAGAAATCTGAGCCTTACCGCCATTGGCAGCACCCGTCTTGGTAGTAATGATAACGACACCATTACCCGCCTGCGCACCATAGATGGCAGCAGAAGCGGCATCCTTCAATACCTCCATGCTCTCAATCATAGATGGATCCAGGTACTGGATGTTATCCACCTTCAGACCATCGACAATGAGCAACGGACCGATATTACCACTATTGGAAGAATAACCACGGATACGGATATCGGCAGCCTCACCCGGACCACCCGAGTTGATAATCTGCACACCGGCAGCCTTACCCTGGAGGGCAGCACCGGCATCGGTAGCTGACAAACCCTTGATGTCATCGCTCTTGATAGATGCAACTGCACCAGTCAGGTCGCTCTTCTTCTGAACGCCATAACCGATGACAACGACATCATTAAGAACTTTTGAATCATCCTTCAAGGTAATGGAAAGTGTTTTACCAGCCTCAGCTTTCACGGTCTTAGGCTCCATACCCACATAGGTAATAGTCAATGTTGCATCAGGGGCAGCATCAATGCTAAACTTACCATCCAAGTCGGTAATAACACCCAGCTTGCTACCATCTACTTTAACAGTAGCACCAATCACAGGTTCTCCACTTGGATCAGTCACTATACCTTTTACTATGCTCTGAGCCGAAACTCCCAAAGGAAGCAAACAGAGCAGGAATAGCAAAACAAACGGCTTTTCAATCATTTTTAAATTCTTCATCTTAAAAATAGATTAATAGTTTTACTTACTAGTCAGTTGTTTAATACTACATTATTATATTCTACATCCTAAATTTTCAAAAATTTCATTAAGGATGCTGAAACATGTCGCAAAAAATAGATAAAAACATTAAAACGCATTTTATCTCAAGTAACAAATACTTTATCACAAATAACATCTACCCAAAAAGAGACAAAATGAAACATATTCTGAAACCTGAGACAAAAGAATCACCTTATTATATAAGAAAGGGAAAAGTTATTGATATATGAGACAAAGCACGTATGGAAATCTTTTCATAACTTTGCAAACAGAACAGAAGATGAAAATCAATCTAATAATTTAATTAAATATAAACTATGAATAGATTATCAATCTTAGCATCGATGCTCGCGATGGCGTGCCTACCTATGATGGCACAGAAAACGGGCAGTAAGGTTCAGGAAAAGCCTGATCCTAATTTTCAGATTTATCTCTGCTTCGGACAGTCGAACATGGAAGGAAATGCGGCTATCGAAGACATCGACCGAACGGGCGTGAACCCGAGATTCCAGGCTATGTATGCCGTGGATGATGAAAAGGCAGGATGGAAGAAGGGACAATGGCACACCGCCGTGCCGCCACAGGCAAGACCCTCTACAGGACTGACTCCTGTTGACTATTTCGGAAGAAAGATGGTGGATAACCTGCCAGACAGCATCAAGGTGGGAACCATCACCGTGGCCGTGGGCGGAGCCAGCATCGACCTCTTCGATAAGCGTACCTATAAGGCTTATCTCAAGAAACAACCCGACTGGATGAAGAACTTTGCATCCCAGTACAACGGAAATCCATACGCCCGACTGATAGAACTGGCAAAAATAGCCAAGAAACAGGGTGTTATCAAGGGCATCCTCCTGCATCAGGGTGAAACCAACAACGGCGATGCCAACTGGCCTAACCGAGTAAAGACTGTTTATAACGACATCTTGAAGGATTTGAATCTGAAGGCAGAAGACGTTCCTCTGCTCGTAGGCGAAACCGTACAGAAGGATATGGGCGGAAAATGCTGGGCACATATCGCCATCGTTGATGATATTGCCAAGACCATTCCTACAGCCCACGTCATTTCTTCAAAGGGCTGTCCGCAGCGTGGCGACGGTCTCCACTTCATCGCAGAAAGCTACCGCACCATGGGCAAGCGCTATGCAAACATGATGCTCGCCCTGCAGGGAATCATTCCAGACAGCAACTATCCGCGTGTAGATAAGGACCGCAGAGCTTATGTAAAGCTCCATGCTCCTGAGACAAAGAAAGTAATCTTCGACATCTGCGGCAAGCAATATGAGATGAAAAAGGATTTGAATGGCGACTGGTACGGCGTGAGCGATCCGCTGGTAGTAGGATTCCACTACTATTTTCTGAATGTAGATGGCGTGCAGGTAGTTGACCCTTCCAGCGAAACCTACTTCGGCTGCTGCCGTGAAGCAGGCGGTCTGGAAGTTCCAGAAGGAGCAGAAGGCAACTACTATCGTCCTCAGCAGGGCGTAGCCCACGGTCAGGTTCGCTCAGTATCTTACTATGCAGCCTCCCAGAAGCAGTTCCGCCGTGCCATGGTTTATACCCCTGCCGAATATGAAACCAACACCACCAAGCGCTATCCTGTGCTCTATCTGCAGCATGGCATGGGCGAAGACGAAACGGGTTGGAGCAAGCAAGGAATGATGCAGCACATCATGGACAACCTGATAGCAGAAGGCAAGGCTGAGCCTATGATTGTGGTCATGGAGAGTGGCGATGTAAAGAAGCCTTTCGTTGCCCGTCCAGGCAAGAATGTAGATGAAGAGCGCAACCACTATGGAGCTTCTTTCTATGATGTGATTATCAAGGATCTGATTCCGATGGTTGACAAGACATTCCGCACTTATACCGACCGCGAGCATCGTGCGATGGCTGGATTGTCATGGGGCGGTTGCCAGACATTCAACACGGTATTGCCTCACATGGACAAGTTCTCTGCCCTTGGAACCTTTAGCGGTGCACTCTTTGGCGTGGATGTAAAGACCTGTTTCAATGGAGTTTTTGCCGATGCAGAGAAATACAACAAGAACATTCATTATATGTTTATGGGCTGCGGTTCGGAAGAGAACTTCGGTACAGAGAAGATGGCACAGCAGTTGAAGGAGCTGGGCATCAAGCTCGATGTTTACGTATCACCAGGCACTCATCATGAGTGGCTCACCTGGCGCCGCTGCTTCAAAGAATTTGTTCCTCACCTCTTTAAGTGGTAAACAAACTATCAGACATAATAAATCCCAGAACCGCTTGGAAGAGCGATTCTGGGATTATTTATATACTTCTTGCCATTGAATTCCTGCACTGAAATTACGTCACGACGTATCTTTTACTACGTCCGGACGTAACTTTTGCTGCGTCGGGACGTAGCAAATCCCTCAAAAACACCGTTATTTTGCTGATTTTATGCCAAAAGTGGTAATAGGTGGCAATAAGGTGACAATAAAAACACCCCTTATTGCCACACGTTATCCCCTAATAATCAAAGAGTTAAGTATAAGTGTGGCAAATATGGCATTAAATTAGAAAAAAAATACACATGTAATACTACAGAATACTGATATAGCTCAGTCAGCTAACTCAAGTAGTTCAATCAGCTAACCCAAGTAGTTCAGTAAGCTAACTCAAGTAGTTCAGTCAGCTAACTCAAGTGACTCAATCAGCTGACGCAGATATCTCGACAAGCCGAAGGATACGTCTCCGTTAGCCTACGGAGTCGTATCCGTAACCCAACGGAGTCGTATCCTTAACCCAATGCAGTCGTATCCTTAACCCCACGCAGTCATATTCTTAACCCCACGCAGCCATATCTGTAGGCAAACGGAAGCACATCATGGCAAACTATCAGACATAATAAATCCCAGAACCACTTGGAAGAGCGATTCTGGGATTTTTTATACCATTTGTTTAATATTTATATTATATAGATTAATTCGTTACTGAAGTTTCGCATGTAAGCCCCATACGCCCTGAACCAACGGTCACCGGCCGAAGGGAATTGAAAATCGCTGGCCGAAGGGTAAAGCAAAGGTAAAGGGCGTGTGGGTAATTTCAACCGTACAGGTCGAAAAGTCTTAGAAAAAGTTATCAGATAGTATTGGGGATAGCAAAATCTTTACTTTTTTACCTTTTTACTTTTTTACCTTTAAAAATCCTAGAAATCTCTTGCAGATATGAAAATAAAACCGTAACTTTGCGGCATGGATTTTTAATACAGATGATTATGAAACAGGTAGAAGAAAGATACATCAGCTTGCTGACCGACTTCGGTTTCAAGCGAATTTTTGGAACAGCGATGAACAAGGATTTGCTCATTTGCTTCCTCAACAGCTTGTTTAATGGCAAACAGGTTGTGAAGGACGTATCGTATCTGAACCCGGAGCATGTGGGAGATGTATATACCGACCGCAGAGCCATCTTTGATGTATATTGTGAGGGCGAAAACGGCGAGAAGTTCATCGTTGAAATGCAGAATGCCTACCAGACGTATTTCAAGGATCGCGCCCTTTTCTACTCAACCTTCCCTATCCGTGAACAGGCACCCAAGGGGAATGAGTGGGATTTCAAGCTCAATCATATCTATACCGTTGCCCTGCTCAACTTCAGCATGAACGAGGATGCATTCGACAAGGAGAAAATCCGCCATCATGTGCAGTTGTGCGACACTGCTACCCACAAAGTATTTTACGACAAACTCGAATATATCTATGTAGAGATTTCCAAGTTCAACAAATCCCTGGAAGAATTGGATACGCTCTACGAGAAGTGGCTCTATGCTCTGAAGAATCTCTATAAGCTTACCCAGCGCCCTAAAGAACTGTGCGACAAGGTCTTCGACCGCCTCTTCGAGGAAGCCGAGATAGCCAAGTTTACTCCGCAGGAAATGAGGGAGTATGAGACCAGCAAGATGGCATATCGCGACATCAAGAATTCCGTAGACACTGCCAAGCGTGAAGGCAAACAAGAAGGTCTTGCAGAGGGTATAGAAATAGGCAGGGAAAAGGGCATGAAGGAAGGCATGGAAAAAGGTATGGCAAAAGGTATGGAAAAAGGTATGGCGAAAGGTATGGAAAAAGGTATGGAGAAAGGTAGAGCAGAAGGCAAGCATGAGGCCAACACAGAAACAGCACAACGATTGCTGGCAATGGGACTTTCTGCCGAACAGGTTTCCAAAGCTACCCAGCTACCTTTGGAAATCATTAAGAATCTGAGCAATACATAAAAAATATAATAGCGGAGATATTGATGACAAATATCACCATAATAAATCCCAGAACCGCTTGGAAGAGCGATTCTGGGATTTTTTATACCATTTGTTTAATATTTATATTATATAGATTAATTCGTTACTGAAGTTTCGCATGTAAGCCCCATACGCCCTGAACCAACGGTCACCCGGCCGAAGGGAAAGGTAAAGGGCGTGTGGGTAATTTCAACCGTACAGGTCGAAAAGTTTTAGAAAAAGTTATCAGATAGTATTGGGGATAGCAAAATCTTTACTTTTTTACCTTTTTACTTTTTTACCTTTAAAAATCCTAGAAAACTCTTGCGGGTTTGAAAATAAAGTCGTAACTTTGCGCTATAGAATTTTAAAACAGATGGTTATGAAGTACTTAGACCCTAAGGCAGACCTTACGTTCAAGAAGATATTTGGCAATCATCCTAAAAGACTAATCAGTCTCCTGAACGCCCTCCTGCCACTCAGCGAAGAAGAGCAGATACACGAGATAAAGTATCTGCCTACAGAACTTGTGCCCCAGCTCGAAGGGGGCAAGAACACCATAGTGGATGTACTCTGCACAGATGTCAGAGGCAGGAAGTTCTGCGTGGAAATGCAGATGGAATGGTCTGATGCCTTCCAACAGCGAGTACTGTTCAATGCATCCAAGCTCTATGTGAGTCAGGCAAAAAAGGGAGGCAAATACAGCGAACTCCAACCTGTGTATTCTCTCAACCTGATAAATGATATCTTTGCGCATGATACTCCGGATTTCATCCACAACTACCGCATCGTGCACGATAAGGACAGCAATAAGGTCATCGAGGGCTTGCATTTCACCTTCATAGAACTCCCTAAGTTCACTCCTCATTCCATTGCCGACAAGCGCATGATGGTATTGTGGCTCCGTTTCCTCACAGAAATAAATTCCAATACGAAGGATATTCCTGCCGACCTGCTTAATGACCCAGAGATTGGAAAAGCCGTAGAAGATCTTGAAGTTTCCGGCTTTACTGATGCCGAACTCCGTGCCTATGATAAATTCTGGGATTCGGTAAGTGTTGAAAGAACCCTTCTGGATGACAGATATCAGAAAGGAATGGAAGAAGGCATGGAGAAAGGCATGGAGAAAGGTATGGAAAAAGGTATGGAGAAAGGTAGAGCAGAAGGCAAACATGAGGCCAACACAGAAACAGCACAACGATTGCTGGCAATGGGACTTTCTGCCGAACAGGTTTCCAAAGCTACCCAGCTACCTTTGGAAATCATTAAGAATCTGAGCAATACATAAAAAATATAATAGCGGAGATATTGATGACAAATATCACCATAATAAATCCCAGAACTGCTTGGAAGAGCGATTCTGGGATTTTTTATACCATTTGTTTATTATTTATATTATATAGATTAATTCGTTACTCTTCGGCGCCGTCCCAGAGGCTGAATTTACGAGAATGGAATGTAACATCACTTGGAGTTTCATCATTCAATTTTGTATTCACTTCATTGCCAGAGCCAGAGGCAGCCAACAGACTCACATTCTCCAACTTAACAATATCCATAGATGGTTTGATGTATTTCTTCATTATTTCTTTTTTTTAAAGTTCGTATTCCTATTGTTCATATTAAGAAAGCTTTGCCTAATACAACACGTCCTTCTCTGGGAAGCCAAATTAAAGATTTTGGCACGAAAACGCACTTTTTCTCGAAAAAAAAGTGAGAAAAAGTGCGTTTTCGTGCCATTTTAAGGAAAAATATCGTAATTTTGCAGTCGAACCAAAACATTAGAAGTATGAAAGCAGATTTAATAATCGGACGAGATAAAGAAAAGGCAGAGCTTCAACGTTGTATAGACTCAGATCGCTCTGAACTTGTTATCGTTTATGGTAGAAGACGTGTCGGCAAGACTTATCTAGTAGATGAATTCTTTGGTCGGAAGTACGACTTCACTTTCGTTGGAGGACACAATCTCCCCCAACGCACCCAATTGCGCAGTTTTGCCAAAGCATTAAAACACGCCATGGGCGAGACATCAGCTCGCAAATTATCAGATTGGTTTGATGCCTTTGATGTTTTGGAAGAATATCTGTCATCCTTGCCAGAAGACCGCAAAAAGATAATCTTTGTAGACGAAATGCCTTGGATAGATTCCTTGCGTTCCGACTTCACCCCAGCATTTGAAAACTTTTGGAATGGATGGGCAGCCCGTCGTCGCGATATAGTTTTCATCGCTAGCGGTTCTGCCACATCATGGATGGTAGACAAGCTCATAGAAAACCAAGGAGGTCTGCATGCTCGCATCACTTGCCAGATATATTTACGCCCATTTACTTTGTATGAGACAGAACTATACCTAAAATCGCGGGGATGCTCTTGGGATCGCTTCCAGATAGCCCAATGCTATATGTTCTTTGGAGGCATTCCTTTTTATCTGAGTTTAATAGATCCAAGTCTTAGCCTTGTACAGAATGTTGATGCCCTGTGCTTTAACAAGGGAGGGGCACTAAGACAAGAATTTGACGAATTATATGGAGCCTTATTTACTCATGCAGACAATTACATCAAGGTGGTCAGGCTCTTGGCTAATCATAAAGGCGGCATGACAAATGCAGAAATTTCTAAAGCAGCCAAACTGGACGGAAAGAAGTTGTGCCAGATATTAAAGAATCTGGAGAGATGTGACTTCATCATGAAGTTCAGATATTATGGCAAGAAGACGCAAAACCGCCTATATAAGTTGACAGACTTTTATACCTTATTTTATTTAAAGTATATAGAGCCCAATATCGACTCCTTTGATGAGCAATGGTGGAGCAAGCATTATCTCTCTCACAGTGTTGAGGCATGGCAAGGTTTAACTTTCGAATTACTCTGTTTGTTCCATATCAGCCAAATACGCAATGCATTGAATATTGGTGGCGTGGCTAGCGAGGCTTACATTTGGTTTGACAAGGCTGACAAAACCAAGAATCAGAGAGGAGCCCAAATAGATCTCATCATAGAGCGTGCCGACCGAGTCATCAACCTCTGCGAGATGAAATTTAGTCAAGCCCAATACAAAATTTCAGCAGATTATGAGATAAAGCTGCGCAATAGGATGGAATTATTCAGAGACCGAACCCATTGCACAAAATCATTGGTAAATACCTTTGTCACAACATTTGGTGTTGCCAATGGCATCCATTCAAGTATAGTAAACAGCGAAGTCACACTAGACAATCTCTTTCAAGAATGACACATAGGAGAAAGAGAATATTTTCATCATTAAAAAAATGCAAAAAGGTTGACCGTGTCATCACAACACAGCCAACCTTTATATTTCTTTACTTACATAGGAATTTTTCAACCATAGTCAACAGTTGTTTCTCTGTAAGATTAGCGATTCCGAGACTCTCTATAAGGGAAAACTCATTCTTGTTTTTGCTTATCACAAACTTCTTTTCCCTGCCATCTATCTTTGCACATAAATGAAAGTTGCCCTTGTAGGCTTGCTCTATATGTACATCAGTCACTTGATGACCATTAATCTCTACAGATAACGTCGGTTTATCATCTTCATACTCACCCCATTCTTTCAGATGAGAAAGGATGGTAGCCTCCACTCTGCCTATCCATTTTTCATCCACTGCATATTTTACAGCCACAGTCCTAAATTGCAACAAAGCATTCTTTACATCACCTATAATACTCTCTGGCTTTCGAATACCATTATCGAATGCAAATTGCAAGACATCCTCTTTTGAAATATTACGCAGTTTGGACCTGATAAACATACAGTGGTCTTGATTGGGCTGCACTCCACCCATATTGAGGATATAGGTAAGATCATAAGCAGGTGATAACCGCCAATTACCCATCCTATCCATCATGAAGGAGAAGTTTTTGTTGTGATCATCAGTATTGTTTGCCAGCACGTTGAATATCATTCTTCTATAAACCTCTTCACAATCAGCCTCTGGCAAATGGAGCGACCTGCAAACAGAAATAAGTTGCTCATAACTATTTGCCTCAGGATACATAGCTGCCAAAGTTTGAGTATGAAGCTTCTTCCCATCTTTTCTATCAAATCTCTGCGTCATGAAGTGCTTGCTGCCATCAACCGTCAAGAGTTCAGAATGCATCATATTGATGCCAGCCTTGATGGCAAGATCGTAGTATGTCATTTCTAGTTCGGCAGAGTTGAAATCAGCATTTCCAAACTTCAACAAGTAGTAATCATATCCATCAAGATCCGAGATTTGTCCACTTCTTATCTCACCATCAGCCGAATTGATAGCAATAACAGCCTTAGGCTGCCTGCCACCAGCAGAAGTTCCCACAGTCAAGAGCGACTGCATGGTAAGAGATTCCTCTGGTAAAATCTGAGCCTCCTCTCGTTCAGTAAATATGCGTTCAGCAAGTGCAACCAAGGAATTGACATCAATCCTCTCTGATTTCTTACTCCTCTCATACTCTGGGACAAACTCCAAAGCACCCATTCCTCTTCTACCGATAAATGACAACTTATCAAGAGGAGAAATTTCCGTATTGGAGAGATGATTCTGCTGTCTCCAAAGATCAAACAACTGATTGCCCCAAGAATCAGGCAATGAGTCAGCCAGGAAAGCAGGAAGTTTTTGATAAATTCTCTGTTCCTCTCCCCAAATAGGCATAAGTCCTCGATTGTTGTGTATGGATGCCCATAGAGGAGATATATCAATACCCCTATGCACAAAAGTTGGATTATAAGTGAAGTAGGACATTTGCCTTTTGTCGTCCCACGACAACCTACCAACTTCCTCATCCCACAAGATTACTTTTAAAGTCTTAACCATAAATCATTCGCTATTATCAGTGTCTAATTCTTTGTACCTTTTTATCTCCCTTGGTCATCAAGTAAGGGGATGGTGGCAATTCGGGCATTAAGTTATCAAGCGCATTGATCTGTCCCACCACCTTGAGCAAGAGAATCAATGTAGAAAGTGATATGTTTCTAGCACATCCATTCTCAAACTTGTGGATAGTAGTCATACCAATGCCTGTCAGTTCTGCCACTTCCTTCTGTGTCAAATTGCATCGCATTCTGTATTCCCTAAAGCGATTTCCCAGCAATCTCACCAGTTCCGGAGTAGAATATTCATACAAATCTTTCATATACTTAACTATCATTTAAGTGAACATTAAGCCATAAAATAGCCATTATATATCAGTATAGTGATATTTAAGCGCAAAGATACAAAAAAGAAGTGATACAACCTCAAAAATCAGAATTATTTTTTATTTACTGACTCACATTTAACATATTGCAAGACAAATGTTACAAAGCAAAAAGGTTGACCGTGTCATCACAACACAGCCAACCTTAACGACTAACATCTTTTTTCGGTTAATCTTTGTATGATAAACCTAAAACTAATGTCTTTTAGAGTAATTACTTGGCTTCCTTCCAATATTCTGGAGCACCAAGACCTACAGCGAAACCTGCATAGGTATGCTTGCGGAGATAGTTGCTATCCCAAAGACCTGTAGGGCAACCTGCACGCCAACCTGAATCCTTAGGAGAATCAGTAGCACACCACTGAGTGATACCATACTGCTGAGCCTGTGGAATCAGCTCGAAGTACTTCTGGATGATGAATGTATAGAAGCTACGCATCTGCTTGTGCTGCTCCTCAGTCATCTTGTCGAAGGTAACAGAAGTACCAGCCTCATCCTCATAAGCCATATCAAGCTCAGAAATCTTGATGAGCTTACCAGTCTTAGCCAGCGACTTAAACATCTCTTCGATGTCGCTCTTAAGCTTAGCCTGCTTAGTTTCATCACCATAGCATGTTACGTGCATCTGTGTACCAATACCATCGATAACAACAGGCTCCTCTGCATTAGGATCTTCCCACAGACCAATCCAGTGGATCAAGCTATTCAGCTTAGCGTGCTGATCCCAGTAACCTTCCAAGTTGTAGTCATTGATAAAGAGCTTCAACTTAGATGGATCACCATTGTGCTCAGCAAAGCTCTTACGTGCATCTCTTACGGCTGTACGAACATAGTCGATATCACCGAGATAATCCTGCCAGTAGAAGCTATTGGCTACATCAGAAGCAGGAGCATTAGTTGCATGCTGCAACTCATTGAATCCATCAGCACCTTTCTTACCAGAGATCGCCTCGTTCACAACATCCCAAGATGTAACATAACCATTAGTAGCCTCCATCATACCATCAATCCACTTGCCCATTGCATCAGTAAGAAGAGATTTCTTCTCTTCATCCGTAAGAGGAATGGAATTAGCAGACTTCGTGTAGTAAACTTCAAAATCATCAATATAGAGGGTACCCGCATATTTACCGATATTCAGCAGCAGGCGCAAGGCATTGTCACCATTACATTTGGTAGTCACATCAACTTCCTTCCAATCAGTTGTAACCTTGATGGTAGGGAAGTCACCACAGCCTTTGTATCCGTCAGGATTCTGGAATCCAGCACCAAATTCACCAGCTACAGAACCCTTGATTTTCATCTTCAAGTGATAGGTTGTACCATTCTCGAAAGCGAAACCTGGTTCATAGTTAACCTGTGCATTCCAGGGGTCTGCCTTGGCTGCGTTGTTACCAACCTCACAAACACCATTTACAATCTTTGGCGTATTATCCATACCCCAACCACCGAGGTTGTTATCGTCATCGAAGGTAAGATGACCAACCGTAACAGGAATCTCCATGACTGGAGCCTCAGAATGAGTTACCTTTACCCACTTACAAGAAATGTCTCCTGCAAAAGTTCCTGGTTGGAAAACGACAAAAGCTTTTTCTGTTGTTATTCCACTAAATGTTACAGATTGCTCTTTCCACTGTGTAGAAACAGACATTTTCTGGGATGTTGTTGCTCCCCAGTTACCCGTCTGCACATCAATCTGTCCATCTTCTGAAGCCTTGATCATAGCTGTTACCTTATATTCTCTCTTGGCATCAACATCTACAGGATAATTGTCAACTACAAAATACTGATACCAATCTCCAGGATATTTGCTAATCAAAATTCCATCTTTGATTTCAGGAGTATAGCCCATTACATAAAAAGGGAAACTATTCATGGTAGAAAAGTCGGTATAAGCATCTTCCTTATCAACTTTCTGACTAGGGTCTACCTGAATTTCCTTATCTGCAATAAGTTTACTAAGATACTTCTTGTTCTGCTGAGAATGCCAAGCAAGCGTATGACCATAGATGGTCAAACCTGCATCCTGTGCATTTGTAACGAAATCCTTAACAGTATTAAAGTCAAAGGTTCCATCATTTTTTACACAAGAAGCATACTTCATGGCGTTGCCTGCTGTCATCTCCTCGAAGTTGCTACCAGCCAAGCAATATACAAGCTCCTGTTTGTTGAAGTCGGGCGCAGCCAATGCAATACCCAACTTAAAGTCGGGATTGCACTTGCCAGAAGCCTTCATGTCTTCGACATATTTCTTCAAAGGCTCGTAGTTGTTAAGATACTGATATTCCTTCAAGTTCTTGGTCATATCAGTTCTGTACTCCGAGAACTTGTCATCAGCACATGATGACAAAGCCAAGAGAGCTACCAAGCCTAAACCAAAATTAATATTTTTCAATTTCATAATAATCTACCTATTATTAGATGATACTTAATTGATAATTACCGCAGCTTACTTTACGATATACTGAGTATCGAAAAGTAATATACCATTGGTATTACCACGAGTTTGAGCTACAAACTGGTCGGTTGTCTCTACCTTGACAGCACCGAAGTCTACGGTATACTGGAGAGTCAGGATGTCACGATCCTTGTTGCCCCAAGCCAGCTTAGCGCCCTTCTCCACAAACTTACCTGTACCAGTAGCAGTTACGCCCTCAGTCTCGGAAGAAACAGAGCAAGTACCATCGTTAGCAAAGGTAAGCTTCAAGTTGCAAGTATAAGACTTGAGGATATCCTTACCCTCAGCATCCTTGCCCACAACTCTCTTGACTGTGAGAGGATAGATAGCCTCTGTAAGGCTCTTGGTAGTAATCTGGCAAACCTCGTCCTTCTCAATAGTTGCACCCTCACGCTTCTCTTCTGTGGTCTGACCATTCTCAGTAATCCTATCTGTACCACGGCGCAGATAGAATCCAGCCCAAGGGTTCATGTATTTCACACAATAGAGCACATAGTTCTGAGGCAATATCTTCCACGCATCGCTATTGGTCAGCGCAGGAGTTTCACCCTCCTGGAAAGGAGTACCCGTCAAGATCTTGCCAGCACCCTTCTGATCTTTGATGATCAGAGGGATGACATAAGTATTCTTTACAGAGGCAGGATCAGCGAAGAAAGCATCGTTGAGCTTCACCTGTAATTTTCCCTGCAAGTTGCCACCATAAGAGATGGTGTTACCTGCCAAGGTGTAATACTCTGCAGGCATAGGCTTTACAGGAGATACGCCATCAGAGAAATAGAGGTTGTCACAAAGCGAATTATCTACAGCCACATCCAGTGTGATGTCCTTACCATTGTAAGCACCACCCATGGTAGACACGATGTTGATAATATGCTCGTTGTCCTTGGTATTGTCACGATTCTCGTCATTGCCCAACACCAATATACGCTCCACGTTTTGGTGGGCGAAGTAGACTGATGTGCCACCCTCGTAGTCGTCAAACTCAGGCGTGCCGTTCTCACAAGAGCCGAGAGTCAGAGCCAAGGCTCCGAGTGCAGCCATTGAGAAATATTTATTCATCTTCATAGTTTTCATCATTATAAAATGTTAGTCGTTTGTAATTTCCATCCTGCATTCTGCTTCAGCTGATCCCACTTGAGGATTTCAGTCTGTGGCACAGGACCGTAATACATATAGTCGTCGTATTTTCTTTCCTCTACTGTGATATCCTTGAACTGTGGAATACCAGCCTCTGTAGAAATCTCCACGCCATGAACAGCCTCATTGATAGGAGCCTTCCAGCGGCGGAGGTCATTGAAGCGCTTGTTCTCGAAGCAGAGCTCAATACGACGCTCATTGCGAATCAACTCACGCATCTTAACCTGGTCGTTAGCGCACTCATCAAGATAAGAATCATTTGTGATGCCTGCACGATGACGTATAGCCTTGATCACATCGTATGCAGAATAAGCATGTGTGCCATTGCCCTTAGGTCCCCAAGCCTCATTGGCAGCCTCAGCATAATCCAAGAAGATCTCGGTATAGCGGATATACACAGGATAGTGATACTGTGCGTTCTTGGCATTTGGATTAGGATTACAATCCTCACGAAGAAGCTTCTTCATATAGTAACCAGTACGCGTAGAGTTACCAATCTTATTCAGTCCATTGTCATTGTTGGCAGTGGTGATGTCGGTATTGATGGTTGCACCCTTATACTTGCAGCCATTATAGATAATGTAGAGATCCAAGCGTGGATCACGCTTGCTGTAAGGATCCAAGTCATCATACTCACTGCGCTCATCTGTGATAGGATAACCATTGGCAGCAGGGAAAGCATCCACCAAGTTCTGGGTAGGATTGATACGTCCCTTACCATAGAGAGATGGAGGGAAGTTATCAGCCTCCTGGTTCAAACCGAGGTCCCAATCATCTGCACCATTAGTCTTATTACCACGCCAGATGATTTCCTTAGGACATTCACCAGACTGCAAATTATTAATCTCATTAGTCTGAGCATACCAAGAATTACCTGTTTTAGACAAGCCGCTTACGCCACCAATCAAGTCGAGCAAGCTGGCTGCATCATCAGCAGCACGCTTATAATCCACATTGGTACCTTTATTAAAAGCAGGGCTGGCAGCAAGGAGAGAAACCTGTGCACGGATAGCCTTGGCGATACGACCGCTCACACGACCACGCATCAGAGAACCCAATACACGGTTATAGTCCTGATAGTTGTCCACACCCATAGCAGTGTATTTTTCTGGCACAGGATCTGACTTAGTCAAATCATTGTAGTCCAAAGGCAGCAACTGCTCAGCCTGGTCCAAGTCGCTATAAATTTGATCCAAGCAAGCTTGGAATGTGGCACGTGGCTGATTGAAATCAGAAGAAGTATCCTCTGGCTTTGTCAAGTTTGGCACACCCAGGAGCTGACCATCCTCAGTCCAACCACCATGGTTCATCAAGAGATAATACATATTGAGAGCTCTCAAGGCATAAGCCTCACCCTTACGGCTCTCACAGAACATCTGCTGCGCACCCTTGTCCTTAGCCCAGTCTACCTTGTCCACTTCCTGAAGGAAGATGTTCAAGTACTGGATGCTAGCACGACAGCTAGCCCACTTGCTCATAGGGTCATCATAGGCAGCCCAAGAACCAGTAGCCATTTTCAGGTAGCTGTTAGACAAATCATTGCTTACAGCATCATCGGTTGCCACATCAGTTACACTTTTGGTATTATAAGGAAGCATGGCATAAGCATAGCCGAGAAGTCCCTGAGCATAAGTAGGCTCTTCGTAAATCTCGTCCAAGCTACGGTTGTTTTCCTGTGCAGGCTCAAAGAGATCTGAGCAAGACACCAACGAGAGTGACAATGCAGCTAATATAAATAACTTATTAATTTTCATTTCTGTATACATTTAATAATGATTAGAATGTAGCCTTCACACCTATATTATAATAGCGTGTCTGAGGAGCACTACCTATGTTCATCTCCAATAACTCACGGTTCTTAGAGATAGTGAGCAAGTTGGCACCGCTTACAAAAGCAGACAAGCCCTTAACCCAAGTCTTCTGGAAGAGCGTGCTAGGCAGGTCGTATGTAATCTGTACCTTAGCCAAGCGGAAAGCGTCTGTGCTGTACATCCAGAAGTCTGATGTCTGATAGTTGTTGCTACCTGAGAGTGTGGTAAGACGTGGATAAGTAGCAGTCTCCTTGGTTGCCTCAGTCCAGCGATTGCGAACCACAGCTGAGTACTTGCCGTCACCCTTTACCCACCAGTAAGAATTGTTCTTCAAGCCATAAGCACCGAAGTTGCCAGTACCGAGGGCGAAGAATGTGAAGTTCTTCCACTTAGCAGTGAGGTTTACACCCAATGTGAATGGAGAGCCATACCAACCACCCTTGCCCAGGAACACCTGGTCGTAAGTGTCGATCTTGCCATCACCGTTTACATCCACATACTTCATATCGCCAGGCTTCACGTCACTACCCAAGCGGCTCTGGTCTGGAGAGTTCTTGATTTCTTCCTCACTCTGGAAGAAGCCAGCAAACTTATAACCCCAGATACCATCGATAGCCTTGCCCTCACGGTTTTGGTAATCCCATACGTTCAACTCATCACGCTTGGTAGCCTTGGTGTTATAATAAGTACCTGTTACGCCGAGCTGCAAGTCTACATCACCCACCTTCTTATTGAAGTTAGCTGCGAAGTCGAAACCGATGCGGCGATTATTGTTAAAGTTGAGCACAGGCATGAATGAAGCATCAGGATAGCCTGGCTTAAAGTGAGAAGGATAGAACGTTGGAGTAGAAATCAGATAACCCTCCATCGAGTTAACGAAGAAGCTAGCATCCAATGTTACCATCTGCTGCCACAAGGAAGTCTTGAAGTTGACAGAAAGTTCCTTACGCTTGATGAAGTCGAGATCCTTGTTGGCAGAACGCTTAGAGAATGTGTACTTGCCAGCAGAACCATCATACCATCCATAACCATCAGCTGTCTGCCAGTTGGTGTCATAGAGATAGTATCTGTTGTCATTTACTGCCAAGTCAATATCCTCGTTGATGATGCTACCAGATACACTGATCATCATATCGTCTACCACCTTGCTGTTCTTCAAGAAGTTCTCGTTCTTGAGTCTCCAACCCAATGAAAGTGAAGGAGAGAAGCCTACACGATGACCTGGAGCCAACTGTGCAGAGTGGATAGCTGCCAAGCCGAAGTCTGCATAATAAGTCTTGGCGTAATCATAAGATGCATCCAAGGCAAGATTAGCACTTGATGTCTTGTGATACTCACCTGATTTAGACTGCTGATAGCCAGAGGCAATCAACATCGCAGAGAGGTTATGTACCTTATTAAATGTATTGGCGTAATTGAACTGAGCAGAGAAGAGCATGGTCTGATTGTCCACACTATTAGCGATGTTCTGTACACCAGACTTCTTATCCTCACCTTCCTTCTTCAAAGCTACGATCATATCCTTGCCGTCGATGTTTGACCATGTTGGGATATAGATGGCATAGCTATTATTGAAAGATGTGGTGTAAGAGGTAGCATAGTCTACTGCGAAACGAGTCTCGAAAGACAAGCCCTGCAACAACTTGTGCAGATTGATGTTAACACCTGTATCAAACTGGAACTGGCGGCTAGTATACTTGCTCTTACCAGCAGCATAGTAATCTGCGAAGATGTTAGAAGAGTTAGCCTGTGTACCAGCCAAGAAGTACTTGCCATCCACCAGCTTAGCCACACTCATCAAGTCCCAAGCAGCCTTGGCATTAGGAGCTATCATGTCTGTAGAGATCAATGGGCTAGCATTCTGTGGGAAGTTAGGACGCCAAGTAGCAGCTGCATTCCAATAATCACCAATAGCAGAATGTGAATCATAGAATGTGGCATTGGAGTTGACCCAAGCCTTGATGTCATCTGTGATGTTGACATCTACATTACCACGTACACTGAAACGCTGGGTATTATTGTTCTTAGCCTCACCAAACTTCAGGAAGTCGCCCTGGCGATAATAGTTGATGTTGCTATAGAAGTGAGCACGCTTACCACCACCGCTGATTTCTGCAGTAGCCTCATAACGGCTGTTCATCTTTCTGAGATAATCAGAAGAGTACATATCGAGATTAGGATAACGATATGGGTTGGTGCCCAAGCCATGATTGTAGATATCCTCAGCAGAGTAGAGAGGAGTCAAACCGTCATTGGCACGAGCCTCGTTGTAGAGAGTCATATACTCAGCAGAGCCCAGATACTCAGGGAATGACTTAGCCACATTGAGACCAGCGTTAGCCTGCACCTCAACCTTCAAGCCATCGTTCTTGCCACGCTTGGTGGTGATGAGCACAGCACCCTTAGCTGCCTTGCTACCATAGAGCACTACAGCTTGCGCACCCTTGAGGAATGTAATCTGGTCAATCTCGCTAGGCATCACGTTGGTTGCCTCACGAGGCACACCATCTACCAATACCAAGTATCCTGCATTGTCAGCATCCATACCCCAGAGAGAGTTGCCATTCCAACCACCCACGTAGCCCTGCATGTTGTCAAGGCTATAAGTGTGGTAGTTTTTCTTCATCAATCCCTCTACATCGACTACCGAAACGCCGCCCAAGATGTCACCCTTGGCTACCTTGCGATAAGCCACATTGACCATCTCCTTGTCGGCAGCAACGGTATCGGTTTCGTTCTCAGCAGCAGTTTTGGCATCGGCAGCCATAGGAGCCAATGACACAAGACCTGCCAACAGGAACTTTGAATTATATGATTTGAATTTTGAATTCATACTATCATTCTTATTTTAGTATTACTATATAATGTTATTTTACCAACCAGGATTCTGACTAAGCTCTTGATAGAGATAAACATCCTTGATAGGCAATGGGAACCAATAGTGCTTGGCTGTGAAGTGACGAGTCAAGATCGCTTCCTGGTGGAAGCCAGCCACCTGAGCATCAGCTGGGTCATTATTCTTGTAGAAATCGGCACCCTCCACACGGTCAAACTCATCAGAGTACTTTACATTGTAAGGAGCCTCGGTCAGGAGCAACCAGCGCTGCAAGTCGTTGAAACGGAAGCCCTCGAAAGCAAGTTCCACCTCACGCTCACGGCGAACCTCGTCCATGAACTTATGTGGCTCAGCTACATACTCTGGAGCCACATGACCAGCGCCACAACGATCACGAAGGGTATTGATGGCATCCTCAGCAGTCTTGCTAAAGTTAGTAGCCTTGCCAGAAGCACCACCAAACGCAGCACAAGCCTCAGCATACATCAGATAGATGTCAGCCAGACGCATATATGGCAAGTAACAGTGGAATGCTGAACCCCAATCGTAGTCGCGATCCACCTCATTACATGTATGAGGCACCAACTTCTGGATGAAGTAACCTGTACGGCTGCCATTAGCCACTGGACGCATATTGCCACCTGTATACAACTGGCAGTACTGCAAGTTAGCCCACTGACCAGGAGTACCATTCAGATACTTGAAGCCATCAAACACGATGTCGTGATAGAAGCGTGGGTCACGGTTCTTATATGGATGAGTAGGATCGAAACCACCTGCTATGTTAGGAACCAACTTGCCATTCTCTACGATGTAAGCGGGCTCACCATTAGCCATACCGTAAGCAGCTATCAAGTTAGCTGTAGGCTGGTGAATCACATTGTCATGTCCAACCACTTTGTCAACCTTAGGACCAAACACCTTAGAGGTATTCCAGTTAGAGCCGTTGAAGTCTGCAGATGGACCACGGAAGATAGCCTCAATAGATCCAGGCATTTTCCAGTTCTGCTTCTTGGTATAGAAGATATCAGAGAAGCAAGAGTTAGCATCGGCAGAACGCTCATGATTGTAGACGTCCTTATATTTGAACTCAGCCAACCCATACTGTGTCTGGCCACCCTCAACCAATGTGAGCAACTCACCGAAGACTTCAGCTGCCTTCTTGGCAAACTTCTCATCATAGTCGTATGTCTTGCCATTCTTGCTAGCTCCTACCTGTGCGCCATCCTTCATCAATGGGCTGGCAGCCCAGAGATAAGTCTTGCCCAGATAACCGAGTGCCATGATCTTGTTGATACGAAGGTCGTTCTTGCCCTGTGTGGCAGCACCATCATACTCATTGTCCCAGTTGATAGGCAACAAATCGGCAGCCTTGCGATAATCAGCAGCAGCCTTCTCTGCACACTCCTGATAAGAGAGACGAGGCAAATTGAGCTCTGAATTGAGATCCAAATAGGTATCAATGTATGGCAAACCACCAAAGTACTGCATCAACTCAGTGTGCCACCATGCACGGAAGAAGTAAAGCTGACCAGCAATGAGGTCTTTCTCTGCCTTGCTAGCTACCAACTTATCGAGATTAGCCAAGCCCTGGTTAGCCTTACGAATGCAATACCAAGCATGTGGCCAAAGTGAGTGGTTGAACTTATCTGTAGATGTAGGGTTGCTGCCATCCTTGTAAAGCCAGTTACCAGTGGTCTGCCAAGCACGGAAGTTGCCCAAGTCTACCTGGTGTGTCATACGGCCATCAGCCTCTGGGTTGAAGATTTCATCATCACCCCAGTTCCAAGAAGGACACCAGTTACATTTTTCCTTATCAGGGATACAGTTGTAAATTTCCTCTACGTAACCCTGAAAGTTACGGAAGTTTACAAATGCGTCATTTTCTGAGACTGTAGAATCGGCCTCCTTGTCAAGATAGTCCTGGCAAGAGTTGAGCGAAGTGCCGAGAGCCAGCGAGACGCATCCCATCAACAAAAAATTCTTTATCTTATTTTTCATTTGAATGTTCATTTTAATATTACAATGAGAATTTAACACCTAAGTTGAAGCGGCGTACTGTAGGATATGCTCCAAGGAAACCGCCACCACCGAGGTTAGCCTCACGGTCATCAGGCATACGAGTCCAAAGCCAGAGGTTGTTACCATTCAAGTATACCTTGAGGTAGTTCATACCGAGAGCCTTGATCCATCCCTTGGTCCAAGTATAAGCAATCTCTACGTTCTTCAGACGGATGTATGAACCATCATAGAGGAACTGAGTACCATTGCTGTAATCAGACTGGGTAGCACCCCAGCGAGGAATGATAGATTCTGGAGAAGACTCATTCTTGTCCCACCAAGTACCAGTGTCATAAACATTGTCCAACTTATTGCCAAAGCTTGTCAAGGTTACGTCACGAGTTACATTGGTTACACCATAGAACTGAGCGAAAGCAGAGAAGCCCTTATACTCGATACCGATAGTGGCATTGTATGTATTCTGAGGGCTTGAGCTATAACCTACTGGAGCTGAGTCCTTGCTATCTACCACACCATCACCATTGAAGTCTACGATGTAGTAATCGCCTACCAAGCGGTGGTTGTCGTTAGACTCATGAGCTGGAGAACCTATCAAGTCATCGATGTCGTTGATAAAGCCACGATCAATGTATGAGTGATACTGACCCATAGAGTAGCCTGCCTCCTTCTGATAGTTAGGAGTGAGCTGAGCGTCATCCTTCAAAATTACCTTATTCTTGGCATGGGTCATATTGATGTTACCCCAGAGGCGGATGCCATTGGCAAATTTCTTGTTGAGCTTCAACTCCAACTCGTAACCACTGGTACGAACCTTACCCTTATTGATAGTAGGAGCTGTAGTACCAAAGTAAGATGGGATGGAGCGGTTATCACCAAAGATCAAAATGTCGTTACGACGGTCGCAGAAGAAATCGAGCGAACCGGTAATCAAACCACCCAAGAAACCATAATCAATACCGAAGTTGGTCTTCTTCACAGTCTCCCACTTCACATCTTTATTACCCAATGTATTCTGGCGATACCATGTGTAGATACTGTTGGTATGGTCAAGATCCATCACTGTGTTGCCTCCGTATGCCCACTGGTTCATGTAAAGCCAACGACGAGAAGAGTCGAATGGATCGCCCAGGTTATCATCACCAATCTCACCGTAAGATGCACGGAACTTCAACATATCAATGATGTGCTTGTCACGAAGATACTTCATGAAGTTTTCCTCAGTGATGGTCCAACCGATAGCTCCAGAATTGAAGAAGGCGAAGCGATTGTCCTTGCTAAACTTTTCTGATCCGTTGTAAGCACCGTTATACTCGATGTTGTAACGACCAGCATAGCTATAAGTAGCACGGAACGCCCAGTCCTCACGGTAAGTAGGCATCACACTACCACGTGCATTCTCCTGACGAGAGAACAAGCCCATGGCTGTAACATCATGCTGTCCGAACTTGCGAGCCCAGTTGAGCTGCAACTGATAGTAAAGATTGCGAACAGTCTGGTTGTTATCAACCGAACCACCTGAAGTACTCCAGTTAACGCCCTGTTTCCAGTCGAACTTATTGTTTGACTCATATACCTGACCATATGTTATATTGCCAGTCTCCGGATCAACATACTTGGTCTGAGCTGTATTGTTCAAGTCATTGATACCACGGCTCGTCTCAACAAACACGTTGTCCCAAGAAACGGTACCACGCAAGTTCAAGCCCTTGGTGATGAAGTCGAGTTTCTGCTCCAAGGTAAAGTCGGTATTGATACGAGTAGTAGTAGCCTGCGCTGTACCACCGATGGCGAGATTCTGAGCAGAGTTACTTACGTTAGACGCATTTGGATAATAACCCCAAGAGCCATCGCTATACTGAGGCAAGAATACATCTGGAGCGATGTTATAAGCACCAGCCCACTGCTGTCCTATCTGCCACTCGCTATTGCTCATGTTGCTCCAAGGAGCTTTTCTTACGCCATTGCTACCAGCCACATTTACCTTCAAAGTAGTGCTACTTGTGATGGCAAAGTCCAAGTTACTACGAACATTGATACGATTGTATCCATAGCCAGAGTTGTAGTTACGACCATTGTCATACTCACGGAAGAGGTCACCCTCGTGTACAAAGTCGGCAGAAGCAAAATACTTCACGAAGCTTGTACCACCGCTCACATTGACATTGGCATTATATGACATGGCGCTCTTCTTGAAGAGGGCATCCTGCCAATCCACGTTAGCATAACGCTCACGCTGCTCATCCGTAGTCTGGTTACGATAGTTCTCAATAAATGATTGAGGACGGATGTAAGACCAAGATTCAGGAGAAACACCCAACTCATGCTCCACTGCCCTGTTGCGGAACATCAAGGCATCGTATGAATCATACTTGTTAGGCAACTTAGAAGGAGCCTTCAATGTAGCGTTGAAGCCTACATCAATCTTAGCCTTGCCTTCCTTACCACGCTTGGTAGTAATCAAGATGACACCATTGGCACCCTTCACACCATAAACGGCAGTGGCAGATGCATCCTTCAATACGGAGATGCTCTCTACAGAACCAATGTCTACACTACTCATAGGACGCTCGATACCATCGACTAGGACGAGAGGGTCACTGTTGTTCCAAGAACTAGCACCACGAATGATGATCTGTGGCTCCTCCTCACCAGGCATACCATTGCCCTGAACAGTTACCACACCAGGAAGGTTACCAGTTAAGGCAGCACCAATGTCGCTGACACCGGCAGCACGTTCCAGCACCTCACCTGTGGTCTGTGCAATAGAACCTACGACAGAAGCCTTCTTCTGCTGACCATAACCAACGACTACAACTTCGCCGATGGCATTGTCGTCTTCCATTGAGAGTTTGAAATCTCTCTTCTTACCAATCTTTACTTCCTTGGTCTTCATACCTACGTATGTAAATACGAGGATAGAATTCTCTGAAGGAACACTGATACTGAAATTACCATCAAAGTCGGTGACCGCACCGACGCTGGCATTACCTTTCACTTTTACAGTGGCACCTATCAGAGGCTCACCTGTACCGTCAACAAGATTACCCTTGACCTGGATATTCTGTGCCTGAGCATTCAGGCTGCAGAAAGCTCCCACCAAGCATAAGGCTGCTGTCCGTTTCATTGTTAACACTTGTTCAATCATGTTCTATTCATTTTTGATTTATGCTTTAAAAATTTAGGCGTGCGCTAAAACTGTTTATTCACGGCGGCAAAGGTATGGATTTCTTTCGAAACAAACTTTGCGTGGTGTAACAGAAAGTTTATCATTTTAGAAAAACCTTGCGAGAACGTATTTTTCCATTACTTAACAGTTGTTTTATTATATAAACACCTGCAGTTGGCTTTTCAACCTCTTTTCCTTCTATATTATAATATAAGGTGGAAACCACGTCTGCCGGGGTTTCTAATTGTTTAATTTCTGTTGTATTTTGTTTCAAATACCACTCTTTATACCAGTTCATACAGGCATAGCCGCAACATTCTTCGAACAATCCGTGTTTCTTGGCATTCTGGAAACCAGGAATCACCTTGCCCGTTCTAAGATATTCATCAATATCGTAATATTCCTGTGGATGGGTAAGGGTCATACCGATATTGCCAAAGTGGTCGTGAACTGCTTTCCATGCCAATCCCCATTTCGAGGTAGATGCTGTTGCCCAGCTTCCCAAGTTAGGTTGTGTCCACTGTCCCCACTCATTGTAGTGACCTTCGCTCGCCTTGTCAGGATCTTCCGGACTCCAGTCTATCTCCGTTACCATGATAGGCTTCGTCTCTACCATCGGCACCTGATTTTTGAAGTTGCGGATGAAAGTATCGTGATCGTAATTCTTATCGGTCATATTTCCATACCATCCGGAATAAACATGTACTGCATAAGAGAAGTTGTCCTCGCTATCGGTGATAGGATACTTGACGTAATTCTGATATTGGCTCTGATAACCTGCACCCGGAACCCAGATAATACCCTTGAAGCCAGTGGCACGAATCTCATCTACCACAGGCTGGAAGAAATCATGGAGAGCCTTGTCTGATTTAGAGCCATTTGCCAGCAACACATTAATAGGCTCATTGGCTAGCTCGATGCTCACCTGTCCAGCATTCTTCTGGATGGTGGCATTGGAAGCGAAGAGTTTCCACACCTTCTTAAGATATGCCTGATATTCATCTCCCACCTTGATATTCTGTGGACAAACGCCAGGAGGGCGAACGATTACATATAGTCCATGAGCCAAGGCTTTCTCCACAAGCTTGACATAAAGTCTGCTCAAGAATATCTTGTATCGAGCCTCACTAAAATACTGGATATTGTTTTCACCCGTTCCTACTGGCGCATCATAGTTGGTCCAGCATGGGTCCATGTGCAGACGGAAGATGGTGCAATAAGCTCCCTGCTCCTTATCAGTGATGGCGGTAAACATCTTCTCGAAATAATTGAGACAAGGTGTAATGTCGGGGACATTGTATCCGCCCGTACCCCAACGATTGCCGTTGAAGTAGCGGTTTGGCGTATCCATCACACCATGCAAGACAACAATCTTACCATTGGCATCCACCAGGTTCTTACCCTGCACACGGAGTGCCGGCAGATTATCTGCAGCCAGCCCCGCCATTGACAGCATAGTCATAGCGAGTGATATTAACAATTTCTTTCTTTTCATTGTTATAATTATTTTTAGATTTATCATTTATTGTCAGTCACCTTATTATATTATGAAGGATTGCCAGGTTCCAGTTTACAGAAAAGGATGCTGGTCTTTTAAAATAGAATGGCGCGTAATCACTACGCACCATTCCCGAAAACCAATTAATCATGATTCTATATAAAAACCATAATATCTAAATCCTTTGAAAATCTTAAACCTAATTTCATAAACCTATTTATAAACCTAACTAACCTACATAATCAAAACTGTTAAAAAACAACCTAATTAAAAACGATGCAAAGATACTCCTAATCTTTCATATACACTTTATGATAAGTAACCAATACTTTTGCTGCCGTATCACACGTAGCATTAACTTTACCCTACGTAACATTTTAACATCTTTTTTGATACATTCTCGTAAAAAACTTACTCTTCCATGCATTATTCTCCCATTTATTTTGTATTTTTGCAAACGAATATAAAAAAATCGAAAGACAATGAAACCAAAAATCATGATGATTTCCATGAAATCAAACCTCAGAATAGTGAGATACATCGCTCTTTTACTGATGTTTATCTTCTGTCTCACTGCACAGAACATGATGGCGCAGAGAGGAAAATTTTTCAATTCAGACAACCAGCTTTCGAGCAACCTTGCCACTCAGGTGTTCCAGGATTCAAATGGTTTCATTTGGATTGCCACCCGTAACGGCTTGAATATCTATGATGGCTATAACTTTATGGTCGTCAGAAAAGCCTACAACAACTGTAACGGGCTCAACAGCAACTATATCAACTGTATAACACAGGATGAAAAGGGGCGTATTGTGCTGGGAACAAATAAGTCGCTACTTATACTTAATGGTAAAAGGTTCTGCAACGTACCTATGCTCGATTCAAGAAATAAGCCTATAAGCACTTACGTTACCCAGGTAAGCCGTTTGCACAATGGCGATATTGCTGTCGTTACCTCCGGTTACGGCATCATGACCAAGAAAATAGATGCAGACGCCTGTTACACCATGAAAGGAGAAGTGGAGAACCTGAAATACATACATAAGATTCTGGAAGACAAACAAGAAAGGCTCTGGATTATCCTGGAAAACGGAAAGCTGTTACGGAAAGAAAAGAACGGCAAGCTTGTTTCACGCATCATGGGAACAGAGCAACTTAACACACAAGATATCAGGCAAGACGACAAGGGCAACATCTATCTTGCTACCAAGAATGATGGTATTTACCTTCTCAAGGCAGGTTCAACCATCTTCACCAAGATAGCCGGCATAGGCAATCTTCCTATTGACAACATCTATATCAGCCGCGACCAGCGCTTGTTTATCGGTTGCGATGGTATGGGTATCTTCGTGTATAATCCTGTAACAGGATTCTTGCAAAATAATCCTCTGTTCAGCCGTGAAGTAAATCTTGCCAAGAGCAAGATTAACAGCATTATAGAAGATTTTACGGGAAACATCTGGGTGAGTATGCTCCAGAAGGGCGTATTCATGCAATCGCAGGCTCAATGCGATTTCAACTATATGGGCTACCGTTTGGGCAACCGCAACGTGATAGGCGAAAACAGCATCACAAGCCTGTGTGTCAACCAGGGCGATCAAGTCTGGGTAGGCACCGACAAGGATGGTCTTTACCTCTTTGACATAAAAACCGGTAGTATCAACAGCCATTTATTAAGCAACACCACGGTACTGTCACTCTGCAAAGACCAGAAGGACAGAACATGGGTAGGAACCTATACTGACGGTATCGGATTTATAGATGCGGGGGGATCTTTCCATCCATTCAGCCTAGGCATTGGCAACCAGGCGGGCATCTTCGATATCCAGGAAGACCCGCAGGGCAATATATGGTTTGCTACCATGGGCAAAGGACTTTTCCGCCTTTCTCCAGATGGAAGCATCAAGCAATGGAAAAAACAAGATGGTGCCGACAACAACCCGAAAAAGAATAGCATTCCTAATGATTACCTCGTAAAACTTAGCATCTCAAAAGATGGTAAGCGGGTTTTCGTAGCCACTTCTGTGGGTCTGGCTTGCTATGACCAGCAAAAAAACAGCTGGACTTCCACTTTCGGTGGCGTCAACTGTCTGAGCAAGGGCAGTTTCTCACATTGCGTTTATTCTGACAGCAAGAACCGCGTATGGTTTGGCACTGAAGACGGCGCAATCTGCTATGATCCGAAGAACGGATATGCTCATCCGAAGATCTATAACACAGAACTTGGACTTTCAGACAACAGCGTAGCCAGCATCATAGAAGATTACAAGGGCAGAATCTGGATAGGAACTACCTGTGGCTTAAACCAGGTAGATACAGAAAAAGGTACCATCAACAAGTACTACTCAGACAATGGCTTGCAGAGCAATGAGTTCAGCGATGCAGCAGCCTGCACGCTCTGGGGAGGAAAGATGCTGGCGATGGGCGGAACCGGTGGTATCAACTGGTTTGATACGGACAAGGTGAAACAGCATCCTTGGCAGGCAAAAGTTACCATATCAGGACTTCTTGTGGGCAACAAACCTGTATACCAGGATATGAAATCGGGCATCTATACTATCACCGACAAAGACGCCTACAACAGCGACGAGTTCTCCTTATCTCATGAAGACAACACCTTCACCATCCACCTGTCTACTCTTACATATAATAATGTAGAGCAGATCAGTTACGCCTACAGCATCAATGGTGAGGATTGGCGAACCATACAGTCTGGCATGAACGAGCTGTCATTCTCACACATGCCAGCAGGTACCTATAAGTTCCGTGTCAAGGCCATCTGCAACGGATACGAAACCCCTGTCAAGGAGTTCTCCATTATCGTTCACCCAGCCTGGTACGCCAGCATCTGGGCAAGACTCTGCTATCTGCTTGCCTTCCTGGCGCTCTGTCTGCTCTACATCAAGCACCGCAAACGCAAGATGGAAGACCAGCTTATATTGCAGCAGCATATCCATGCGGAAGAGATGGGCGAAGCAAAACTGAAATTCTTCATGAACATCAGCCACGAAATCCGTACCCCATTGACCCTTATCCTCACTCCGCTGTTCACGCTGATTAAGGAAGACAAAGACGCTCACCGACAGGGCATCTACGATATGATGCGTAAGAACTCGGAACGAATCCTGCACCTGATTAACCAGATGATGGACCTGAGAAAGATTGACAAGGGACAAATGGTGATGCACATGAGCGAAACTGATATGGTTGCCTTTATTGGCGATGAATACAAACTCTTCTGCCAGCAGGCGATAGCCAAGAGTATCCAATTCACCTTTGAGCACGAAGACGAGACCCTCCCGGTATGGATAGACCGCGACAACTTTGACAAGGTATTGATGAATGTCCTGTCAAACGCTTTCAAGTTTACACCGACAGGCGGCAGAATCCGTATCACCCTCTCCCACTCGCCTCATCATGTCCGCATCGCCATCAAGGACAGCGGCAAGGGCATTCAGGAGGAAAAGCTCGAAACGATTTTCCAGCGCTTCTATCAGAGTACCACCACTTCTACTGACCGGAATGTAGGTACGGGAATCGGTCTCGACCTGACGCGCTCGCTCGTGGAACTGCACTACGGAACCATTACAGCCGCCAACAACAAGACACTTGATGAAGCCGACTGGAAGGAAGGAAGCCAGTTCCTCATCACGCTGCCTCTGGGCAACGAGCATCTGAAACCGGAAGAAATGATAGATGCACCGGAGCCACAGGCTGCTGAAGACATCAGGGAACTGGAAGAAAACATGGAGGAAGGAAAAAAGGAGAATAGTGCCGATACAGCCAATGACGCCGAAGAAGATTTCATAAGCAAGGCAAAGAGCACCATCGCTGTGGTAGAAGACGATGAGGCAATACGTAATTTCCTGAAGACCCAACTACAGGAGACCTACAATATCCTTACCTTCTGCAACGGAAAGGAGGCGCTGCCGGAGATTATCAAGCAGAAGCCAAACCTCGTTATCACAGACATCATGATGCCAGAGATGGACGGCAATACGCTCTGTACCAAGATCAAGAACAATGTGAACACCAACCACATTCCGGTGATTCTGCTCACAGCGATGAGCAGAGAGGAAGACCAGCTGACCGGTTTGCAGTCGGGTGCCGATGCCTATTTGGTGAAGCCGTTCAATATGGACATTCTGCGCCGCACCATCATCAACCTGCTTAACGTGCGCCGTACTTTGAAAAACAAGTTTATGGGCAACGAGAGCCAGAGCGACAGGCAGATCGCGATAGAAAAAGGTCTGTCGCCAAAAGACCAGCTGATGGAACAGGTGATGAAGGTAATCAATGATAACATGGATAATGAGGACCTGAGTGTGGATATGATTGCCCGCGAAGTAGGACTGAGCCGTGTGCATCTGCACCGCCGAATGAAGGAACTGACCAACCAGACTCCACATGCCTTCATCCGCAATACCCGTCTGCAATATGCCGAAAAGTTGCTGAGCCACTCTAACAAGACGATATCAGACATCATGTTTACCTGCGGTTTCTCCAACCCAGCAAGCTTCAGCACCATGTTCAAGAACTTCTATGGCTCTTCGCCTCGCGATTATATGCAGGCTCACCGGAAAATCTAGCCTTTTCACTGCAGAAAAGGCCAGATGTTTCCAAAAATAAAGTATTTGTTACAAATAGAGATATTTATGATACGCCTCGCAAAGTGTTGGTAACATGCTGTGGGGGTATATTTAAAAGGAAAGCGGTAACTTTGCAGCAGTAATCTGAATACATGTTTCAGCCATGAGTTCAGATACTCATTCTGTAAATTTTAATCCTATAATAAAATGAAGAAAATTGCAATCTTATCGCTTTCCCTGACGCTTGCAGCCGCTGCACAGGCGCAGACAGCTGAGTTTGACTATTTCAAGTATGCGGGAAATGACGCTCGCTTCAATGTTGAAATCGACAAGACTCACCAGTATTACAACCCGGTACTGGCTGGTTTCTATCCAGACCCATCCCTCTGTCGCGTGGGCGACACCTACTATCTGGTAAACTCTTCGTTTACCTTCTTCCCAGGTGTGCCTCTCTCAACCAGTAAAGACCTGGTCAACTGGCAGCCTGCCGGTCATGTTCTCGACCGCACATCACAGGTTCCATTGAAGGGCCAGCAGGTATCAGCCGGTATCTTCGCACCAGCCATCAGCTATAACAAGAAGAACAAAACCTTCTATATGATTACCACCAATGTGGGAGCCGGCAACTTCTTTGTGAAATCAAAAGATCCTTCCAAAGGCTGGAGCGAGCCTATCTATCTGAAGAAGATTGACGGCATCGACCCTAGCTTCTTCTTCGATGACAACGGAAAGGGATATATCGTGCATAACGGTCCGGTAGTTGGCGGTGCCGACTATGAGGGTCAGCGTGCTATCCGCTGCTTCGAATTCGACGTGAAGGGCGACAGCATCAAGGGCGACTTCAAGGAGATTCTGCGTGGCGGAACCCATGTAGAGGCTCGTCCTATCTGGATTGAAGGTCCTCACCTCTTCAAGAAGGGCAAGTTCTATTATCTGATGTGCGCCGAAGGTGGTACAGGCGGATGGCACAGCGAGGTTATCCTGCGTGCCAAGAAACCGATGGGACCATGGGAGGAATGCCCTAACAACCCTATTCTTACCCAGCGTACCGGTCTCGACCCTAACCGCAAGGACCCAGTATCAAGTGCCGGTCATGCAGACATCGTAGAAGATGGCAAGGGTAACTGGTGGGCTGTATTCCTGGCTTGCCGTCCTTATGAAGAGGATATGTACAACACAGGTCGCGATACTTATCTCCTGCCTGTAACCTGGAAAAACGGATGGCCAGAGATTCTTGCCAAGAATACTCCTATCTCTACCGTTGGAGAGAAGGCTGGTTTGAAGCCTGCAAAGAAGAATGAGTTCTCAGGCAATTTCTCTTATGTGGATAACTTCGATGCAGATAACAATAAGGTGGGTCTGAAAGAGTTGAATCCACGCTGGATGTTCCTCCGCGACTTCGTTGACTGTTACAAGGTAGAAAACGGCAAATTGAAGTTCAACCTCCTGCCAGGCAATATCTACAAGCGTGAGCCGATGTCTGCCATCTGGGCACGTCAGCAGCACGGCACCTTCACAGCTGAGACAGAAATCAACTTTACTCCTCGCAACGACAAGGATATCGCAGGCTTGGCACTTCTCCAGAAGGAAGACCACAACTTCGTATTGGGTAAGACCATGAAGAATGGCAAGCTGATGATTACCCTGACCCGTGCCGAGAAGAACAACGTAACTATTGCCTCTGCTCCTATCAAGGGAGGTAAGCTGAAGCTGAAGGTAGAAGGTCATGACAGATATTATGATTTCTATTATGCTGAAGAAGGCGGCAACTGGCAGCTTCTTGCCAAGGGTGTAGATGCCTCTAACCTGAGCACCCAGAAAAGCGGCGGCTTCATCGGTGCCTGCATCGGTCTCTATGCTTCTTCCAACAAGGAATAAGGATTTGAGAAAAGATTAATATTTTAGGAATAGATAATAAAAGAAAAGGTTGATACCTCGCGTTTTGCCTGGTATCAACCTTCTTCTTTAGTATTGACTTCACTTTAAAAAGTGGAATCAACTTTTTTTTTACCAGAAAAGTTTCACAATAGAAAAAGGAGGTATGAAACATGGATTAGAGCTGACGTAATTCAAAAAAATCTGTGTAAATCTGTGAAATCCGTGGGACATAAAAAAATCCCACAGATTACACAGATTTACACAGATTCTTTATTGTTTACTTTATTAAAGTGGGCTCAGTATTATTATTTGATTTATTAAAACCGTTTATCTTATAGTTGTACCTTTACTGCCTTCCCGTCATATTCCACGCTCTTGCTTGCCTGCATAGGCTGATCGCCTGTTCCGCTATCAGCTCCCACCAGCACGATGTGGAATCTGCGATGCTTGAGCATTCCCTTATAACTACCCTTACGGGAGGCGATGCTCAGGGTTCTTCCTGCTTCATCCCACACAAACTTGATTTCAGAGAATTTACCCTTTTCGTAGTTATAGTTGTCGCCCTCGTCCTCATAGAGCGTAAACGTTCCATTGGCACCAGGATAGACACGGATTTCAAGCTCATCCCAAGGTTTCTCAGAACTGTATTGTACATCAGGACCGAATGGCAGAATGGTACCAGCCTTGATGAATACAGGCATGATGTCGATAGGACAAAGGCGCTGGATATCCTGGCCACCCTCATACAGAGCATTGCTCCAGAAATCATACCATTTATTACCCTTTGGCAAGTAAACATTCACAGGCGCAGCTGCCTTCCTTACATCAGGATAGATGGTATGGCCCTTCTTCTCCTTATCCTTCCAGGTGTATAAAGGATCGGTTACCGGCTTCACCAGAATGTTGCGGCCGAAGAGATACTCATCGTTCAGGCGGGAAGCCTTTTTGTCTGCCGCATAGTCCATCACCAGGGCACGCATCATGCTTCCGCTATTCTGCACGCAGTCGCCTGCTGTACTGTAAATATAAGGAAGGAGACGATAGCGCAGCTTGATGCTCTTAATCATGGCATCATAAGCCCAGTCGCCAGGCTTTCCGAATTCATACAGTTCGCTTACCATCGGTGCAGAACAGTGGTTGCGCATCAATGGCATGAAGGTTCCCCATTGCATCCAACGGGTCTGCAATTCCTGAACAGCAGGATTCTTAGGATTCTGTTCAAACTCCCAGTAGAAGAAACCACCCAGGTCGGTATTCCAGAAAGGAATGCCACAGAGCGAGAAGTTCAAACCCGATGGAATCTGATTCTTCATCTCGTTCCAGGAAGCTAACACATCGCCGCTCCAGCAGAGAGTGCCATAATGCTGTATACCAAAACTGCCGCTTCGGGTCATCTGGAGCGAACGCTTTTCGTTACCCTTCATCGCTCTCTGATGCTCATAGATGCTCTTGTTATGCAATAATGGGAAGGCGTTTTTCACTCCAAGCCATGAACCGTCGTAGGTCTGGTAGTTCTCATCACCCGGCTTCTCAAAATGGTCTGGTTCCGTAGAATCGGTCCACCAGGCATCGAATCCCATTTGGTAGAGATGAGAAAGATATTTCCAATAGAGGTCGCGAGCCTTCGGATTGAAAACATCGTATGGCATCACGCCATTGTTTCTTGGCCAGGTATCGAAAGGAAGGAGAGCATTCATCTTCTTCAGCTCACGATACTGTTCGGTCCAAGGACCAAAACTTGACCAAATGGAAATCATCAGGTGGGCATCGTTCTTATGAACATACTTCACCATCTCCTCCGGACTCTTCAGTCGAGGCTCTCCCTGTGCCTTCATCTGCTTCATATCAGTAGGAAGATACTTGGCATAAGCTGGGTCGCCCACCTTATTAATATAATATGGGTTCTGGAACTTCATCGCATTCCAGTTGGAATCGCATCCCCAATATTGCCAATCCTGCACGATGGCATCAGTAGGAATCTTCAGTTCACGATACTTGTCCAATACGCCTGCCAGTTCATCGCTGGTCTTATAGCGCTCGCGGCATTGCCAGAAGCCCATTGCCCATTTCGGGAACATCGTAGCCTGTCCGGTGAGTTCACGGATGCTGGCGATGACTCCATCCTGCGTACCATCCTTGTACATGAAATAGTAGTCAGCGCAGGTTCCCACTTCGCTGGTAAAGGAAGTGCATGATGGCTGGTTGCTATTGTTCCTGGATGCTACCACATCATTGAAATAGGTTTTTCCCGCATTGTCCCAGTAAAGACCATAGCCTTTCTCGCTGGTGAAATAAGGGATAGCAATGTAAGTGTTATGATTCCAGAGTTCAATATTCTGGCGGCCACGCTGATTCATGTAAACATCACGCAGCTGTCCCAAGCCATAGATGGCCTCGTCGTCGGCAAGACGGAAGTCCTGCTCTATGCGGTACTTACCCTTGTTGGCTTCATCCTTGCGGGCTTCCAGACGGGTCTTCGTATCGGTAAGAAGCAGTTTTCCATCCTTCGAAAGGAAACGGATTTCGCCTGTCTGCTGATTCAGTTCGACGGAAATGAAACTAGACTTAATATTTACAATATCCCCGTTTTCCTGTATTTGAATACCCTTCATCTGCTGAGGTTTCAAGATGACAGAATAGCTTTTCTTCTGAACGGAAGCACCAACACCGGCATCTGATTTCAAGATACGGACGATGGATGGTGAATAGAATTCGATGGTTACATTCTGCTGAGCCACCTGACGGGTGATGGACTTGGCAGCCGCACCTTTCTGGGTGCTTGCCACCTTTACGCTCTTGGCGCTGAGTTCACTTGGAACACCAACGGCAGCGATGCCCAAAAGGGCAATGAGAGATAAATTTCTTAGCATACTTTTGTTTATTTTATTAGAGGGTTTATGATTTATCCAATTCCAAATACATAGGATTGGATTTCTGCTGCAAAGGTAATGCTAAATGTTAGAAAAGGGATAAAACAAATGATGATTCGAGTGATACATTTGTTGAATCATACCGAAAAAGCCCCTTCCAAGGCTATTCCGGCACGATTTATCTATATTCTGAAGGCAATACGCCAAATTCCTTCTTAAAACACTTTGTGAAATAACTGGGCGAACTGAAGCCCGTCCTCTCCGCAATTTCATTCACGGTGAGTTTGCCTTCCTGAAGCAAAGAAGCTGCACGATGAAGGCGGATACTGCGGATAAATGCAACAGGTGTAGTATCGATCAGAGCCGTCAGCTTTTTATAAAGTCCCGTCCGCTCCATGCAGAGGTCCCTCGCCAGTTGCTCTACACCATATTCGCCATCTTCAAGATGCTGTTCTACCAGAGCACGCACCTGAAGTATCAGCTCGGGCTCCTGATTAAGAGTTTCGGCTGTTTCCTGCTGCTGGCTATCCGCTGGCAATAAAGGAACTTCATCTTTAATAGAATCAGTATTTATTACATTTATCCTCTTTCTTCTACGAAGATAAAGAGTGATAATGCCCACCAAAGTCGCAAGGAAGACAACAAAGCCAGCTATCGCCCATCCCGACTTCCACCAGGGCTGGTCTATCGTAAAAAAGAGACCCAACATAGGCGAAACATAGATTAAACCATCGTGATAGGTTCCCAGCCAGATGGCTCCTTCCTTATCCCGATAAACTGTATTGATGCCCGTGGTGAGCGATTTTCCATCAGGTAAAGACAATTCCCTTACCTCGCGTGGAGTAGTTCCCAACTTGAAGTCGAACATCAGATAACCATGCTGACTGCTGATCAAAGCCTGATTGTCTGATGACATATTCAATGTATGCAAGATGTAATCGCATGCGAATATCCTGGCAAACTTCCGGGTTTCCGGATTAAAATGCAGGAAAATGGAAGCATCCGCCTTGTTCTTCTCACCACGTCCGGTCCTAATCTGGTAAAACTGTCCGCTCAGCGTCTGAATAGTGAGCGAGGTATTCCGATAATGCTGAGCTTCGGCTGTTGAATAGGCAGAAGCGGCATAAACAAGCTTATCTTTCTGAAAAACCGCCACGATTCCCGAATCCATGAAAGCATAAACCTGTTTGCCATCGGTATCCAAATCCTGCAGATACCCCCATTCCTTCTTCAAATGAATCAGATTACCATCCTGCGTATTGAGCAGCGAATCACCCATAACAACCCAGACATTCTTCCTGCTATCTACAAACAGGTCCTGAATAGCATTCCCAGTAGGAGTGTTTGGGATTATCCTCATCTTATTCTCTTTTCCATTTTCTGGCAGAGAATCAAGGGGATGCTCCTGAAGTCTGCCCTCTGCAAGCTGAATACAGAATATCTTCTGATATTCCTTTACCCAAAGTCTATCCTGGCTATCAGCATAAAGATGCGTCTGCCCCTTGTATTTCGTGATGCTTTCTGCCTTTTCTGCAGGAAGAGGGATAAAGGTGAAACGCCTTCCATTGTAGAGATTGATGCCCTTGCGAGTTCTCACTGCCAACCTGCCATCTGCCAACTGTATCATCTGTAGGATACAATTATCAGAAAGGCCCTGTTGGGTATTGAGCACATAGAAATAATCGTTTGTCTCTACCTTCTGGGCTGAACCGGTAAGTATCCAGCCCCAAAAGCAGAGGAAAACGATGCATAGTTTGATGATATATGGTTTATAACTTCTCATGGATTCTTAAGAAGGCTGACACCTCGCGTTTTGCCAGGTATCTACCTTCTTCTTTTATTTATTCTTTACGATATCCAAAGTCATCTTGCCAACCCAGATAGCGCTCTTGCCGTTCTGGTCGATTGGCACCGGTTTGCCATCGAGATTATTCAGATACTCCAACTGCTTGAAGTAGGTATGGCTATGACCGCCCAGTATCAGGTCGATGTCACGGGTGGCTGGGGCTACCTCAGAATCGTCGATGCCATCTATCTTCCAGCCCAGGTGGGAGATGCAGATGATGACATCACACTTCTCTTTCTTCTTCAATATCTCTGTCATTTCCTTTGCCTTGGCGATAGGATCGAGATACTTGATGCAGCCATAGTTGGCTTCAATTACCAGACCGGCAAGTTCCGGACACAAGCCGAAAACGCCAATCTTCAGTCCCTTGCGCTTGATAATGGTGTAAGGCTTTACGATATTTGCCAGTTCGGTACCGGTGAAATCATAGTTGGAGCAGACGATAGGAAACTTCGCCATCTTGAAGATGCGCACCATGTTGTCGATTCCGAAATCAAACTCATGATTTCCGATGGTAGCAGCATCATATTTCATCTCGTTCATCAATCCTACTTCCACATCTCCCTTGAAGAGAGAGTAATAAGGTGAACCCTGTGAGAAATCGCCACTGTCAAAGAGCAGCAAGTCGGGATTCGCCTTACGTTCCTGACTGATCATCGCCACCCTACGGAGGAAACCGCCACGATTGGCGGTTGCCGTATCTGCGAGATTCGGATTGATGGGCATCACGCATGAATGCGTATCGTTGGTATGGAGCACTACGAGCTGCTTTACCACCTTTGCCTCTTTCTTAGTTTTAGCCTGAACGGCTGCCGGCTGCATCATGAAGGATGCCAGAGCCAGACCTATATATAATAATGTATGTTTCATCAGAATTATCAACTATAAACTATTAACTATCAACTATTCTACCACGCAGCGGCCTTCAATCTTAGATTCCACCACCTTGCCCTGTGCCTGCATCTCACGGAAATAATTCATGATGATGTAGCGCACATTGTTCTCTTTCTGCTTAGGAGCAAAGACATCGGTTCCGCTCTTGAAGGCTACGAGCTGGTCATTACCTTCGGCAAGATAATCGAGGGTTGCAACACGGTAACTCTTCTCCGGATCAACTGGTTCACCGTTCAGCGTAACGCTCTTCAACTTGCCATCCTTGGTGATAACCATTCTTACAGCATGGCTCAAGCCTTCGCCGCCACGATGAGCTATCTGCTGGAAAAGCTCCAGAACCTTATCGCCCTTCAGGGTCAGGAAACAGATTTTGTTCTCGAAAGGAGCCATATCGTTCACATCGCCTACAGTAACCTTACCCTTGGCAAGATTAGAACGGATGCCACCCATATTGTAAACAGCGAAAACCGGCTGTTCTTCAAACTGCTTGCCACCCCATACCAGGATGTCACAGAGCAAGTTACTGAGTTCGCTCTCCGGACGGTGACGGGTCATATCATGAGCAATATGACCAACAACAGGGCCCATGATACTATCTACCTTACTCTTATAAGGAGCGATAAACCTGGCAGCCTCAGCATCAGGCTGTGCATCCCATTTCTGATCAACCAATATTCGGGTTCTCTCCACCTTCGCCACCTTGTATTTCTGGGCGAAAGCCGGACTTGCCATCAGCAGCATCACCGTTGATGCAAGTGCCACCTTCATACCATTCTTTTTCTTCATATTTATTGTTATCTTAATGTTTTGGAGTGCAAAAATACAAAATAAATCTGTGAAATCCGTGAAATCTGTGGGAAAAGACGCTGACCAGAAAGAAAAATAGTTAAATCTGCGAGAAAAAAGAAAGAAAGTGTCTGAAAATTTGCGAGATACAAGAAAAAGTAGTAACTTTGCACCCGCTTTTCGGCGTAACCGCTGTTGTCTGGGCAGAAGTGTTGTCCAAGTCCATGTTGCGTTGGAACGACAAACAATTTTTAATTTTATACAAAAAATGGATTTGATTAAAGTTGCTGAAGAAGCATTTGCAACCGGCAAGAAGTTCCCTGAGTTCAAGGCAGGTGATACTATCACAGTCGCTTACAAAATCGTCGAGGGTACTAAGGAGCGTATCCAGCTCTATCGTGGTGTTGTTATCAAGATCTCTGGTCATGGTGACAAGAAGCGTTTCACAGTTCGCAAGATGTCTGGTACTGTAGGTGTTGAGCGTATCTTCCCTATCGAGTCACCAGCTATCGATTCTATCGAGGTGAACAAGCGTGGTAAGGTTCGTCGCGCTAAGTTGTATTACTTGCGTAAGCTTACTGGTAAGAAGGCTCGTATCGCTGAGAAGAAGACTGTAGCTAAGGGTGCAGAATAATTTTTCTTAGGAGACCTAATCAGAAAAAAATAAAGGGAATCCAGTCTCACGACCGGATTCCCTTTTTTATATCTACAATCTTATACCGAAAAACAACTATTCTTTACAATAAAATAAATCATGGCAGCCTACTAAACCAACCATGCTCCATTCTTTTATTTTTCGCCCGCATCATAATTCACGAGCCCATCCTCCGTGCCGTGTAAAGCACCTTGGAAATCATCCCAACTCTGGAATCCGGCAAGCAGCGCCAGCTTGTCCAAAGTCTGGCGGGAAGGCTTCTCCTTCCCTTTCAAAACATCCCACATTTTGTGGAAAACATGCGCCTTGCCAACCTTCTTTTCTATGTGTTCAGCAAGGACTTTCAAATCCTGTTTCATAACAATCCTCTCATATTTACTAACTGGGAACAAAAGTACTGAAAAAGAATGAAACTGAGTACATTTTTCCCGACTTTTTTATGTTTTGGGGTAAAAAAAGTGCTTTATATCATAAAAATGCTGTTTTTTAGGGCTTTTTACGAAACAGAAGTCCAATATCTCAATCATTTTTTGTAACTTTGCGCCAAATTCCAAAATACATTTCTTAGAAGATGAAAGAATTAGCACTTAAGTACGGATGTAATCCAAATCAGAAACCTTCTCGCATCTATATGGATGACGGAAGGGAGCTTCCTATCGAAGTGATCAACGGCCGTCCTGGCTACATCAACTTCCTGGATGCCTTCAATTCCTGGCAATTGGTCAAGGAGCTCAAGGCTGCTACAGGAATGCCTGCTGCCGCTAGTTTCAAACACGTTTCTCCTGCCGGTGCAGCTATCGGCTTGCCTCTGAGCGACACATTGAAGAAGATTTACTTCGTTGATGATGTCAAGTTTGAGCTCTCTCCATTGGCTTGTGCCTATGCTCGTGCCCGTGGCGCTGACCGCATGTGCTCTTATGGCGACTTTGTTGCGCTGAGCGATGTATGCGACGAGGCTACAGCCCTCCTCATCAAGCGTGAGGTGAGCGATGGTGTCATTGCTCCAGGCTATACTCCTGAGGCTATCGAGGTTCTGAAGGAAAAGCGCAAGGGTACCTACTGCGTTATCAAGATTGATCCTGACTATGTGCCAGCTCCTGTCGAGCACAAGCAGGTGTTCGGTGTTACCTTCGAACAGGGACGCAACGAGGTGAAGCTCGATGATCCTGCTCTCTTCGAGGATGTTCCTACCAAGAACAAGACTTTCACTCCTGAGGCTAAGCGCGATCTGATTATCTCGCTCATCACCCTGAAGTATACTCAGAGTAACTCTGTATGCTACGTAAAGGATGGTCAGGCTATCGGTATCGGTGCCGGTCAGCAGAGCCGTATCCACTGTACCCGTCTGGCTGGTTCTAAGGCTGATGAATGGTGGTTGCGCCAGTGTCCTAAGGTGATGAACCTGCCTTTCAAGGAGAAGATCCGTCGTGCCGACCGCGACAACACCATCAATGTCTATATCTCTGATGAGTGGGAGGATGTATTGCAGGACGGCGTTTGGGAGCAGTTCTTTACTGAGAAGCCTGAGCCATTGACCCGCGAGGAGAAGAAGGCTTGGATTGCACAGAACAAGGGTGTATCATTAGGTAGTGATGCTTTCTTCCCATTCGGCGACAATATTGAGCGTGCTCACAAGAGTGGTGTTGAATACATAGCAGAAGCAGGCGGTAGTATCCGTGACGATAACGTTATTGATACCTGCGACAAGTACGGCATCGCTATGGCGTTTACTCACGTTCGCCTATTCCATCACTAATTTATTATATAATTAAGGTATATGAGTGACATTGACGATATTATCATGGGCGGTATGGTCTTCAAGGGCGGTGGTGGTCCTAAGAAGGATGACGACGACAAGGTGAAGACCAAAGCCAAGAAGAAAAAGTACATAACGGGTGCTCACGGTAGTGGCTCTGCCCGTCAGAAGGCAAAGTATCGCCAGCAGAGAGCCAATCGTAAATCCCAGAAGAAGAAATAATACTTCTCTATCATAAATACATGTTTCGCCCGTGTGCTGTATGATAACAGCGCACGGGCGAACTGTTTTCTGATAGCAGGAGCCATGAATAGAGTACTGGCAAGCGAAAGACAGGATACTAGTATTCGAAGAACAGCCCACTAGCTACATAGACGCTAGTGGGCTGTTCTTCTTAAACAGTCATCAAATTCCAGGGGAAGAGTAAAACGGTTACTGGTTCTTTACACTCTTAACGCCCCTGCCCTTCGTTAGATGAAGGGTTACAGGCTTCAATTGATGCTTGCCGTGGTCATAAATGATGGCTGGGTCCAGTCGTCTACCATCAAAGCTAACCTCGAAATGAAGGTGCTCTGTGGTTGCCCTACCGGTGCGGCCCGTCAAACCGATTACCTGACCAGCCTTTACCTTATCGCCCTTCTTCACCTTGTTCCTACTCTGATGGCTGTAGAGCGTCTCGAAACCATAAGCATGCCTGATACGGATGCAGTTGCCGTAACCATAGTAGGGACCTGATGCAACAACCGTACCGTCAAAGGCAGCCACAATCTCATCATTCGGGCACGTCTTGAGGTCAACCCCAGAATGGCGGCGCTTGCCACCATAAGGACTGATTACCTTGGCACCCGGCAAAGGATAAGCCCAGGCTGTCTTTTCTATCTTCTCCAAATCAAGCTCGAAAGTATTGGTAATGGTAAACGGATCATGAACCTCATCAGGGTCGAGCGTCATTCCATCTCCTATTCTACCCTTTTTCTTGCCAGATGCCTCCTTGTCAGCCTCAGCATTTCTTCCTACAGAAGAATCCTTGCCACCGATAACCGAAGCGATGACACGGGCACCATGCTTGCGGAACTGCACCGTCTGGCGGCGCAACTTATGTGATTTCAACTCTACGAAAGTTTCAGGATTCAACCTACCGCCATTCACCATAATAGAGAAGTCGCAATAAGTTTCACCCTCCTTAGAGCCAACAATGGCAATCGTCTGTCCGGCATCCACATGCTGTCCTACCTTAACCAGGTTCTCGGCATTGTTGGCATAAACGGTTTCCAGACCGCAATCGTGGCGGACCACGATGACATTACCCATTGATTCCGACTTTCTGGAAAGTCGCACATAACCTTCGAGCATCGCCTTGACAGCATCGCCTTTAGAGGTAGAGATACGCAACACATGATTGTTCAGAAGGGTTGCTTTGCCCACAGGAAGCGGGAAGGAATATTCCTTAGCACGGAATATCTCAAAGTCTACATTAAATGCCTGACTCTGGGCAAAGAGACCGGGTGTTGCAATACTCACCTGCTGCTGTTCGGCTGCCGTGAATACATTTTTAGCGGGCATAAAACTGCTCAGCGAGAACACCATGAGTCCTGCCACAGCCAATAGCCGCAATCCTTTTTTCATTCTTTTCATTATTTACTTTTTCTTTCGGATTTTCAAAATATTCTATAAACTATAAACTATTAACTGAAAAACATCCATTTCTCCCTCTCCGTTCTTACAGAAAAGGAAAAATGGATGTTATCTTGAAAACTATCTGATACTTACCAGCTACCAGGCTTTTACTTCAACAAGATGCCTGTATAGATTCTGCCACTCTCTGTACCCAGCTTTCTGGCAGAGAAGTACTCATCGCTGTGGGCAAAGGTACAGATGCCACAATCCTGGATATTCTCTTCGGCCACTCCACAATGCAGAAGTATCTGTCTGTTGCAGAGCGGAAGATTGAGATGCCATTTCAGCGGCTGCACGATATTACCCTCAGCAGCCAGGCGCTCACGCTCAGCAGGATCAACCGAGAAGGCGGCATTAGGACGCTGTTCGGCAATCTCTTCCATAGGGAAAGCTGCCTGCTCGAACGCCTCGTAAACTTCATCGCCCACCTCGAAATGGTCGAGCGAAATGCCCGGACCTATCACCGCCTTCAACTTATTCGGGTCGGTATGATAGGTAAACGCCATCTCCTGAATGGTTTTATGCACGATGCGGGCCAGCGTACCACGCCAGCCGGCATGGATGGCAGCCACAGCATGATGCTCCTCATCATAAAGAAGCACAGGGATGCAATCGGCAGTAGAAACACCGATACATACACCTTTCTGGTCAGTCATCACGGCATCTACACCTTCGAGCACCATCTTGCGGATATTCTCAGGCATGGTGAGAAACTCACCGGCAATATTGCGCACCTCTACTCCATGCACCTGATGGGGCATGATGATATGGGCTGTATCAATACCCAACTCTGTGGCAAGACGCTTGCGGTTTTCAGCCACATGTTCTGCATTGTCACCGCAAAACTCATTGATATTAAATTCGCCATAGTTGCCCTGGCTTACTCCTCCCTTGCGGGTAGTAGAGAAAGCCATGACGCCAGCGGCTACCTGATATTCTTTGATCATAACATTTACTCGTATTCGAAATCATCGAGGTCGTCAACATCCTCGATTTCATCCTCATCAATATATTCTACTACATCCTCGCCCTCTGCAGCCAGTTCCTGCTGGAAGCGAGACATATCCTTGTCACGGTGAACAAGCGTATCTTCGGCAGTAATCTCCTGAAGCTTGTTGCTCTCTGAATTGAGTTCCTTCCAGAGCACGTCCTTCAGTTCCTGGATACCCTGTCCGGTAACAGACGAGATGAAGACCACCGGAAGATCGGTAGGCAAGGTTTCCTTGAGCATTTCAATCAGTTCTTCGTCGAGCAGATCGCACTTGGTGATAGCCAGCACGCGATGCTTGTCGAGCATCTCCGGATTGAAGTTCTTCAGTTCGCCCAGCAATACTTCATATTCTTTCTTGATGTCGTCAGTATCGCCCGGAACCATGAAGAGCAGCAGAGAGTTACGCTCAATATGGCGGAGGAATCGCAAGCCCAAACCTTTTCCTTCGCTCGCGCCCTCGATGATGCCAGGAATATCAGCCATGACAAAACTCTGGTGATCGCGATAATCTACGATACCCAGCGATGGTTCGAGCGTAGTAAACGGATAGTTTGCAATCTTAGGACGGGCACTTGATACGGCACTCAGCAAAGTTGACTTACCGGCATTAGGGAAACCTACCAGACCTACATCGGCAAGGAGCTTGAGCTCCATGATGATGGTCATCTCCTGCATAGGTTCGCCCGGCTGTGCATAGCGAGGAGCCTGGTTGGTAGAGGTACGGAACTGGAAGTTTCCCAATCCGCCACGACCGCCCTTGAGGAGCAGAACTTCCTGCCCGTCATAAGCCACATCGCATACAAACTTGCCTGTTTCGGCATTATAAACCACGGTACCGCAAGGCACATCGATATAAATATCCTTGCCATCGGTTCCATGACACTTATCACGGCCACCATTTCCACCATGCTCGGCAAAGAAGTGGCGCTGATACTTGAGGTGCAGCAACGTCCAGTAGTTATGGTTGCCGCGGAGATAGATGCTTCCTCCACGTCCGCCGTCGCCACCGTCAGGACCGCCGTTAGGCTGGTACTTTACGTGGCGCAGGTGCATGGAGCCCTTGCCACCCTTACCAGAGCGGCATTGTATCTTTACGTAGTCTACGAAATTGGATTCAGCCATTTATTCTTTTCTTTTTATTTATTTAATGAATAAATCTTCCCCACCATAGCGGGGAAGATTCTTTATCTTGATTACAAGTTGTCGATTACATTGCAAACACGAGCGAAGATCTCATCTACAGTACCGAGGCCCTCGATGTGGTGATGAATGCCTTCCTTCTCATACCAGTCGATGAGCGGAGCAGTCTGTGTATGATAAACATTGAGACGCTTCTTGATAGTCTCCTCATTATCATCAGAACGGCCGCTTTCCTTACCGCGGTTAATCAGGCGAGCCATCAGCTCATCCTCAGGAACAGCCAACTCAATCATCGCAGCAATCTTATGACCACGCTCAGAAAGCATCTTCTTCAGAGCCTCAGCCTGTGGAGTGGTACGTGGGAAACCGTCGAAGATTACACCAGCGTGATCCTTACCGAAGCTATCGTATACACTTGCGAGGATGTCAATCATCAACTCGTCTGGAATCAACTGACCATTGTCGATATAACCCTTAGCTGTCTTACCAAGTTCTGTACCGTTCTTGATTTCGTTACGAAGTACATCACCTGTAGAAATGTGACCGAGACCATACTTCTCGATCATCTTGTCGCTCTGTGTGCCTTTACCTGCACCTGGAGCGCCGAAAATTACGATATTTTTCATTTTTACCTTAATATATATATAAAATATTTATGTTGTGTCAGAAACTTAACTATATTTATTAACCCACTTCTGCCCCTTTGGAGACAAAAGAACTGCAAAAACAATTCCAAAGAGAACTGTTACAACGCCTAAGAAAAATAATGCATCCATTTTATGTCCCCCTATTCTTCTACAATGGTGTAGATGTCGCGGAGGTTTCTGCCTTCTTGGTCATAATCCAATCCATATCCTACGATGAAATCGTTAGGGATTTCCATAACAGCATAGTTGATATCAAGATCAACCTTCAAGTTGCCTGGTTTCACGAGGAGGGAACAAACCTCAACGCTGGCTGGGTTCATCTTCTTCAGGTCTTCAATCATGTGAGCCATGGTGAAACCGGAATCTACGATGTCCTCTACGATAACCACGTGGCGGCCTGCCAAATCCTGGTTCAAACCCATCAGGGTCTTCATGCTGCCCGTAGAGGAGGTACCCTCGTAAGAAGCATACTTCACGAATGAAATCTCGCTTGGCACGGTAATCATTCGCATCAAGTCGGCTGCAAAGATAAATGCGCCGTTCAATACTGCCAGGAAGACAGGTTTCTTGCCTGCATAATCCTTGTTCAGACGGTCTGCTACGACCTGTACTTTCTTCAGAATCTCAGCCTCAGGAATCGATGTCTTGAAGCTCTTATCCTTGATCTTTACTATGCTCATAGTCTGTTCTATAATAATATTTTCTGCAAAATTACGAAAAAAACATGAAACTTCGTGCTTTCATCAACTATTTTTTGTACTTTTGCATGAAAATAACCGTTTATCTGCATGAGTTGACAAATTATCACGACAGTTCGCGCAGATAATACTAAGATTATCAGATAATATGAAGATTTTCACAAGCGCTCAGATTCATGAGTTGGATAAATACACCATTGAGCACGAACCTATCAGTTCGCTCAACCTGATGGAACGTGCAGCCAAAGCGCTGACACGCGCCATAGAAGAGGAATGGTCTAACCGCACTCCAGTAGTTGTTTTCGCCGGTCCGGGAAATAACGGCGGCGATGCACTTGCTGTGGCGAGAATGCTCAGCGAGGATGGATATGATGTAAGTGTATACCTCTTTAATGTACAGAATAAACTGTCGGCAGACTGTCTTGCCAACAAGAAACGTCTGCTGGATGCAAAGAGAGTGAAATTTACTGAGATTACCACCAACCTGGACCCTCCTAAGCTCAATGCAGAAACGCTGGTGGTGGACGGACTCTTTGGAAGCGGACTCAACAAACCATTGGCTGGCGGATTCGCCGCGATGGTGAAATATATCAACCAGAGTCCTGCCAAGGTAGTAAGCATCGATATCCCTTCGGGACTGATGACCGAGGACAATTCCTATAATATTCATGCCAACATCATCCGTGCCAGTCTGACCCTTACCCTACAGCAGAAGAAACTGTCGATGCTGATGGCGGATAACCAGCAGTACCTAGGCAGACTGCGCGTTCTCGACATCCGACTTTCCCAGGAATTCATCCAAAATACGGAGTGCCGGTGCCGCATACTCGAAGAGAACGACATCCGTCCGCTCCTGAAATCGCGCAGCGACTTTGCTCATAAAGGCAGCATGGGTAATGCGCTGCTCATAGCGGGAAGTTACGGCATGAGCGGTGCTTCGGTATTAGCCACCAAGGCTTGTCTGAGAACCGGTGCGGGCAAGGTAACAGCCCATACCCCAAAGCGGAATTATGAAATCATGCAGATTTCGGTACCTGAAGCGGTACTGCAGATGGATGCTGAAGAAACCATATTCAGCGAACCGGTAGATACAGAGATGTTCGATGCGCTGGGCGTAGGTCCCGGATTGGGACAGAACGAGACAACAGCCATCGCCCTCATCGCCCAACTGCGCCGTGCTACCTGTCCGCTCGTCATTGATGCCGATGCGCTCAATATTCTTTCCAGCCACAGGGCGTGGATGCAGCAGTTGCCAAAGAATATCATCATGACACCTCATCCGAAGGAGTTCGACCGGCTTGCCGGCAATGCGAGCAGCAGCTGTACCGAAAGACTGATGAAGGCAAGCGAACTGGCTGAACGCCTCCAGGCATACATTATTTTAAAGGGACATTATTCTGCACTCTGCCACCCTGACGGAAAGATAGACTTCTGCAGTACGGGCAACAGCGGTATGGCTACAGCAGGCAGCGGTGATGTACTGACAGGCATCATCACCGGTCTTCTGGCTAGAGGATACAAACAGGAAGATGCCTGTAGCCTGGGTATGCATCTTCATGGTCTGGCTGGCGATCTTGCAGCCAAAGATCTGGGTAAAGAGAGCCTCATCGCCAGCGACATTATACAGTATCTTCCGAAAGCATTTCTCAGATTGGAAGAATAATGATCAAGAAATAAGAATATCCATAAAAGTCAGGAGTTCTCGGCTTCTGACTTTTTTACTTGTTTCTGCGCATCATAGAACCTTACTTCCAAGGTTCGCCTCAAATCGTCGCGACGGTCCATATTCAACTTTTTGCGGATATGGCAACGCTGGCTGGTGATATTTGATTCACTCTTATTGAGTTCTGCACAAATTTCCTTTAAAGTATGCCCCTGAAGAATCAGCTTGCATATTTCCTTTTCGCTGAACGTAAGCCCATCACAAACCTGATCCCATGCCACTCTATTCAATTCTTCATTATCCTTAATTCCGCAACACTATAATTTAATATTTTTTATAAGCACCTGAGCAACAAAAAGTTGCTCAGGATTTTGCCATGTCAGAAATTTCACTTATCTTAGTGTTGCAAATAAAAAACAAATAAAACTCTGAATGACATGGCAAAAGTACAAATAAAATCTGAGAAACTCACTCCTTTTGGAGGAATTTTTTCTATTATGGAGCAATTTGATGCTCTTTTAGCTCAAACCATAGATTCCACCTTGGGATTGAGATGCACTATGTTTGGTTATCAATATAGCGAAATTCTACGCTCTCTGATGTGCGTATATCTTTGTGGCGGCTCATGTATTGAGGATGTTACAACTCACTTGATGAAACATTTGTCTCTTCATCCAACTCTTCGCACTTGCAGCGCAGACACCATATTGCGTGCTATCGAAGAACTGACTTGTAAGAACATCACCTATAAATCTGCTTCTGGCAACTCCTATGATTTCAATACTGCAGACAAGATGAACTGCTTATTGATCAAAGCCCTGCTTGCTACTGGTCAATTGAAATCCGGTCAAGAGTATGATTTTGACTTTGACCATCAGTTCATTGAAACAGAGAAGCATGATGCAAAACCAACCTACAAGAAGTTCCTGGGCTATAGTCCAGGTGTGGCAGTCATTAACGACATGATTGTCGGTATTGAAAATAGAGACGGCAACACAAACGTGCGCTTCAACCAAAGAGAGACTTTGGAAAGAATCTTCAAGCGACTGGAGGCATCAGAAGTATATATATCCCGTGCCCGCATGGATTGCGGCTCATGCTCGGAGGAAATCGTAGATATGGTAGAGGCCCATTGCAGGCATTTTTATATTCGTGCCAACAGATGCTCTTCCTTCTACGATTCCATGTTTGCCTTGACTGGATGGAAAACTGTTGAAATCAACGGTATTGAATTTGAGCTGAATTCCATCCTTGTTGAGAAATGGAAAGGAAAACCGTATCGTCTTGTCATACAGAGACAAAGGCGAATAGAGGGAGACCTTGACATTTGGGAAGGCGAATATACCTACAGATGTATACTGACTAACGATTACAAGTCGAGTGCAAGAGACATTGTGGAATTCTACAATCTTCGTGGTGGCAAGGAACGCATCTTCGATGACATGAACAATGGCTTTGGCTGGAATCGGTTGCCAAAATCGTTCATGGCACAGAATACTGTATTCCTGCTTATGACAGCTTTCATCAGAAACTTCTACAAAGCTATTATGCAGAGATTGAAAACCCATGAATTTGGATTGCGTGCCACCAGCAGAATCAAGACCTTTGTGTTCAAGTTCATCTCTGTTCCTGCAAAATGGATTAAGACGTCACGTAGGCATGTATTGAACATTTATTCAGACAACTATGCTTATGCCAACCTGTTCAAGACAGACTTTGGTTAAAGGCCATGCTTTTCTGGTTAAACCGGCGTATTACCTCAAGTCGCTTTATGGGGTAAGGGAATTTTGTGTTTACGACGTTTCTGTTATGCCCAAGGAATATGTACAATAAAAGAATTTTTGTCGTTTTACAAGTAAATTCCCACGAAACCCTATAGGTTGCGGATTTGAGGATTATACAGATGTTCAGAAGCATGGGTAATAATCTTCTGCCGGACATCAGGAGTCAGACGCTTCATCAGGCTTTCTGCTGCTTCCGGTTCATTATCCTTCAAATCGGCAAGCATATTCAACGCCTTGTTTTCAACCCGAGCCATCCGTTTCGGCTGGCGCAACCCCTTGGTTACAATACTCATATTATATACTGCCACATAAACCAGCATCATGAAACCCAGGAAAACAGTCTTCAGACTGAACAGAGCTGGCATAAGCGGAGTGCTGAACAGGTATATCAGCAACATCGGTATCATACCTACCGTGATGATGATGCAAGTCTTATACAAGGTTTGGCTCAACGCTGTAATAGCCAGGATAAAGACGACAAACAGGTTGCAGATAACGCTCAAATCATCATTAGCAAAACCGAAATTGATGCAAAATACGCTATCAAGAGCCAGTTTGGCGAACATCAGAAGGTAAAGAGAAGAGATACCCTTCACGAAAGCTATCTTCCGTTTCCAAATCAGGAACTGCAGGATACAGAACACGAATGTATGCAAGCCACAGAGGCTTAAACCATAAGGTTCTTTCACCAGCAGAAAGAGCATAATATGATAAGGTATGATAATCAGCTCGCTTATCGTCAGAAGTAGAAAGGCGATAACGCGTCGGCGGTCTACCACGCCACAATATTGTGGGCATAAATGATGCTCTACCCTCACAATCAGGTTTACAATGTCATTCTTCAGTTTCATTTCGTTTTGGTTATTTTCTTAAATCTTGCTTATGCTTTCGTAAGTCAAACGGCTCTTTTTCTTGGAAATTGCCATTTTTTTAGGGATTTATTGATTCCAGCTGCAAAATTACAAATAATATCAGAAATCCTTGTTCTATTATCAGAAAATCGTACAATTTTAACGATTTTAAGCATAAATCAGCGTACTATTTTTATATAAAAAACCTTGCGACTTTCAATTTAATTTTGTAATTTTGCACCCGTTAGTAATATCATTAATTCCAATATAAAGATGATGGCAAGATTCATATTCCTCAGTTTCTTCATGCTGGCTGGAGCCTTAGCCCCAACCAAGGCTCAGAACAGTTTCCCATACCCTGCTCTGCCAGACAGTCTGCGCAGCGTAGAGCAACGTGCTGCATACCTGAGCGAGCACTATTGGGACAACTTCAACTTTTCCGACACCCTGGAACTGGCAAACAAGGAGATGGCAGAACAAGGTTTTGTCAACTTCATCGACATTCTGGCACGTTTCGACCAGGAAATAGCCCAGAAGGGGATTACAGCCTTTACAGCCAAAGCTTACCAGCAGAAGCCATCTAAGGAGAAGTTTGAAAGCCTCATCGAGCATTATTATGAGAACCCTGAGTCGCCCATGCGCAACGACAGGGTATATGCCCTATTTCTGGAAGACATGGCTAAATCGCCATACTTCGATGTAACCGAGAAAGAAAGAATAGGATTTAAACTGAAACAGGCAAGAAAGAACTTGCCTGGCACACAGGCTACCAATATCAGTTTTATGCTGGAAGACGGCAAGCCTCATCAGTTGAGCGATTACCGGGAAAAGAAGGTTATCTTATATTTCTACGATCCTGACTGCGAGAACTGCCACAAGATATCTGCATGGCTCGACAAACAGACAATACCAGCCGGCTTCAGTCTGCTCCGCATCGTAGCAGATAACCGCTTGAGCACGATTTACGGGCTCAAAGCCATGCCAACCATTTACCTGTTGGATAAAGAGAATAAGGTGATATTAAAAGACTGTACACCTGAACAGCTCATGGAAACGCTAAGGGGAAATGAAAACAACAGATAGTATAATCGCGAAAAAAAGATAAAACAAAAGCGGGAACCCTTTCGGATTCCCGCTCATATCTTGTGTTGTAAAATCTCGAAGATTAGTCGAGGTTAGCCAACTTATTGTCAGAATGAAGAACATCCTTGATCTTGTGGCTATAGAGGTCAACCATGTACTCACGAGCCTTACCGCAGTACTGACGTGGGTCGAAGTACTCTGGGTGAAGAGCCAATGTCTCACGAACACCTGCTGTGAAAGCAAGACGAGAGTCAGAGTCGATGTTGATCTTGCAAACAGCGCTCTCAGAAGCCTTAGTCAACTGCTCCTCTGGGATACCAACTGCATCTGGCAACTTGCCACCGAACTTGTTGATGATATCAACATACTCCTGAGGAACTGAAGAAGAACCGTGGAGAACGATAGGGAAACCAGGAAGCTGCTCCTCAACTGCTGCCAATACGTCGAATGCCAATGGAGGAGGAACGAGGTGACCAGTCTTAGGGTCACGTGTGCACTGCTCTGGCTTGAACTTGTAAGCACCGTGAGAAGTACCGATAGAGATAGCCAATGAATCAACACCTGTACGTGTAGCGAAATCTACAACCTCCTCAGGCTTTGTATAGTGAGACTCCTCAGCTACTACGTCATCCTCAACACCAGCGAGGACACCGAGCTCACCTTCTACAGTTACACCGAACTGATGAGCGTAATCAACAACCTTCTTTGTCAATGCAATGTTCTCCTCGTATGGAAGTGCAGAACCGTCGATCATTACAGAAGAGAAGCCGAAATCTACACAGCTCTTACATGTCTCGAAGCTATCACCGTGATCGAGGTGAAGAACGATCTCAGGATGGTTGCAACCCAACTCCTTTGCATACTCTACAGCACCCTCTGCCAAGTAGCGGAGCAATGTAGGGTTAGCATACTTACGAGCACCCTTAGATACCTGAAGGATAACTGGTGACTTCAAGTTTGAAGAAGCCTGGATGATAGCCTGGAGCTGCTCCAAGTTATTGAAGTTGAAAGCAGGAACGGCCCAACCGCCCTTGATAGCTCTTGCGAACATGTCCTTAGTGTTCACAAGACCGATTTTCTTGTAATCTACTGCCATAATTTTACTTAATTTATTGTTTAATGAAACATTCTTTTTTTTCTTATATATAATAAGGTGTAGAACTTATGAGGCTCTTTCCTTACCGAGTGCAAATTTACCTTTTTCTTTTGAGACAACAAAATGATAATTCGATTTTTCGTGTTGCAATCGAGTTAAAAAAGTTAATTCCGCACCAATACCCTACAAAACACAAAGCTTTTGCTAAACGCAGTTAGCAATTTAACATCTTTATATTTACATCTTTCTGCCCAACCGCCAGTTACTTCTTGGTAAGTTTATATTCACGAGCCGCATAAGCCAGAACGATGACAAATCCTACGAGCGGTACCAGGAAAGGAAGCGTGAAATGAGTACGGTCGGCGATGAGTCCCATCAACAGGAAACCGCAACCTCCTATTGGCGTCATCATCAGAAGCGAAGAGGCTGTCTTGGTAAGATTGCCCAAACCCGTGAGGGCGATACTGAAGATGGTAGGGAACATGATGGCCTCGAACATATAGTTGCAAAGCAGGGCTACCAGCGATAGCTTACCCAGATTTGACAGGACTAAAAGTATACAGACAACACACCCCACAGCGCAGATCAGCAACATCGTTGTTGCCTTGATTCGGCGCATAATCCAGGAACCGAGAAATCTGCCTACCATAAAGAATGCCAGCGCACAAGTCAGGGCTACGGAAGCCGTGCGGTCGTCCATCCATTTCATGCCCGTAACGAAATTGATGAAGTAGGAATTGATTGAAATCTCTGCCACTTCATAGCTCAGCAAAGCCAGAAGTCCAAACACGAACATCTTGTGATGGGAAAAGAGTTTGCTGATATTAGAACCGGCTGCCTCATCTTCTGCTGTAGCCACATGACTGATTTCCGGTAAATCTACACGTGAGAAGACCAGAGCTATCACCAAAACCAGAATACCCAGAATGGTATAAGGCACCACCACATTGCCGCCCTCTTCGGTCTGGTTGAAGAGGAACTGACCGATGCAAAGTGTGGCGAAAATGCCACCCAATCCATTAAACGACTGCGATAAGTTCAGTCGGCTGGTAGCTGTTTCCTTGGCACCCAGTTCGGTAACATAGGGATTGGCGGCTGTTTCCAGGAACACCAAACCGCACCCGATAATGAAAAGGCAGAGCAGGAATGCTGAGAAACTGCCCACCGCAGCACCCGGGATAAAGAGCAAGGCGCCAATACCAAAGAGGAGCAGACCGAAGACTACTCCACGGCGATAACCATACCGGTTGATAAAAAAGCCAGCAGGTATTGCCATCAGGAAATAACCCAGATAGGTGGTAACCTGAATAAGGGCGGAATGAGTAATACTGATGTGCAGAGCATTCTGGAAGTGCTTGTTGAGCACATCCAGAATGGCACGAGCGAAGCCCCACAAAAAGAAGAGCGACGTAATGAGAATGAACGGGACAAGATATTTCCTGTCGCTTGTCTGATTTGTTTCTGTCTGTTGTTCTGTTAACATATTCATAAGGCATTCATTTTAGCTGGGAACAAAGGTAAGGCTTTCCGATGGAAATTCCAAACTTTCCCAGGATTATTTGTTGTTTATATCAAATATAATTGTCTTTACTATCAGATGAAATCTCCGTTCATCGACGCTGAACGGCGGTTCAACGTCTTTGAACGGCGGTTCAACGTCGCTGAACGGACATTCAACGTCGATGAACGAAGATTTTATTCTACTGTAAATACATCTTTAACTAGAAATAGAACGTTTCTGATGTCTATTCAGAGACAACTCTTCCCGTCATTCCTTCGGAATCAAGACGGCTCCTTCCTGCTTTTTACCATCCATCAGAATTCTCATCGGGTGCTCAAAGCGCACATGACGGACATATTGCGTCTCCTCTACAGCCGGCATGGCATCCAGGATTTCCTTATTTACAAAGCCGCCTTCACCGGTATTTGTATCTACTGTAAAGTATCCCACGCCAAAAGAGGTGAGGTTCTGGAAGAAGTGAGTACCCTGACTAGGATCGATATTGTAATTCTTCAGAGCCACCTCTACGATAACCCGGGCTGCGCTGATATGCGGCCACTTTACAGGTACACCCAGATAATGGTCGCTGGAGCCCCAACGGCCAGGACCTATCAGCACATAGTTCTTGCCGTCAGCAAGGAACTTACGGTTGATTCGTTCTATATCATCGGCTACATAAAAATTATTCATCGCAGAGAAGTGGTCATCATACTTCACATAAACCACATCAACCACATCTTCGCTGATTCCATGACCCAGCGAATTGTGCGAACGCAACAGGCAGTCGGAATCAGGGATAGCCTTCACATCTTCATCAAGCATCTCCTTGGCATCAACGATAGGACGAATCTGAAGAAGATAGAATTCGCAAGTCCTGTCATTATTGATATTGCAGGCAAACTCTATCTCCACAGGTCTGCGCATAGCCCCTGCTCCATACTTCATCGACATCTGCAGTATCTCTGGCAAAGGCACCACTCCATGCTGGAGCACACTTGAGAAGGTTATCAGTTTGCGGCCATTCTCATAGACTCCATCATTGATGACCTGATCGTATGGATCAAAAGTAGATGCGATATAGGTAAGACTCTGGTCTTCTACGGCATCCTTCACCCGAAGTTTGAGAATATTAAAGCCATCGTCTACCTTGAAATCATTGCCCACATGCTTCATATCCAGCGCATAGAACTGGGTCTGGGTGTCGCGCAGAGCCAGCTCAGTTTCCGATGTCTGGAGCACCTGATTCGGATGGTAAGGACAAACACGAAGGGTCTGACCTCCATCTACGATATATTTACCCAAGCCCAAGGCAAGACTGGCTATACCCTCTTCAGCCTCTTCATCACCTATCGGATAATAATTGAGCGAACGGAGCACACCACTCATGGTAGGATAAAACCTTGTACCATAGTCTTTGCCCACAACCTGCTGCAAGATAACAGCCATTTTTTCCTGATCGATGACATTGCTCGTTGCGGTCATGTAAGCCTTCGAGTCGCGATAAAACACAGAAGCATAGACACCCTTGATGGCACAGGCGAGCATCTGCAGCATCTGATACTTATCCTCCAGATACGGAATCATATAGGTAGAATAAATACCGGCAAACGGCTGATAGTGGGCATCCTCAAGAAGCGAACTGGATCGGATGGCGATAGGACTTCTGGTTGCCTCAAAGAAGGTGAAGAAGTCGGCTATCAGCGAATCGGGCAGCTGGGCATGCAGGAAGTGCTTCAGAATCTCATCGTCGCTAGCATCACTCAAAGCTATCGGATAGAGATTGTTGCTCATCATGAACTCGTCGAAGATATCGGTACAGAGCACCACGGTCTTCGGAATCTGCACGGTGGCATTCTCATACTGGTTGAACTCAGGATGGCGCTTGATGATGTTGTCCAGGAATGCAAGACCTCTACCCTTTCCGCCCAGGGAGCCTTCTCCGATACGGGCAAAGTGGGCATACTTGTCAAACTTCATGCGGTCGAAAACAGCCACTACACCGATGTTTTTCATGTGACGATACTGCACGATGGCATCGAAGATAATCTGTCGGTGAGCATCTACATCCTGCAATTTCTCCCAGGTAACATGCTTCAGGAAAGCTGATACAGGGAAGATGGCACGAGCACAAAGCCAACGGCTCATATGGTTGCGGCTGATATGATAAAGCATGGAATCGTTAGGAATATTGAAGATGTTATCCTGCAATTCCTTCAAACTATGAATGCGCATAATCTCCTCATGAGTCTTAGGATCACGGAATATGAAATCGCCAAAGCCCATGTGCTCTTCCATCAGACGGCGAAGATCTACGCTCATCTTCTTCGAGTTCTTGTCAACAAAGCGGAAACCTTCAGCCTCTGCCTTCGCACGGTTCTCACTTTCAGAACTTTCTATGATAAGCGGAACGAAAGGATCGTTCTTCCTGATATAACGGAAGAGTTGCAAACCAGCATCCGGACACTTCTCGCGACCGAAAGTATCTGTACGATGCTTAGGCTTCTCTTCAGGCATCACCTCATTACCAAAAGCTTTGGCAGCACTCTTTAACGGGAAACGTGCATCGCTGATTACACCCAACGTGTTATCAGAATACTTATCATACAGTTTCTGGGCTTCCTCGTAAGTACGAGCCAAGACCACCTTAGGACGGCCACGCATACGCATGGTAGCCGCATGCCGGTTCAGAGCCTCCTGAGAAAAGTTCTTGCTCTGCTCCAATATATAATTATAGAGATTAGGCAATATAGAACTATAGAAACGGATAGAATCTTCTACCAGCAGAATCATCTGCACGCCTGCTTCCTGTATGTCATGCTCAAGATTCATCTTATCCTCTATCAGCTTGATGATAGAAAGAATAAGATTGGTGTTGCCAAGCCAGCAGAAGACATAATCGAAGATACTCAAGTCTTCATTCTGCATACGCTTGGTAATACCATGAGAGAAAGGCGTAAGAACTACACAATGGATATTAGGAAACTTACCCTTGATGTCGCGCGCTACATCGAAGGCATCATTATCAGCATTGCCAGGCATGCAAATCACCAGATCAATGACGGTAGAACGCAGCACAGCAGCAGCCTCTTCGGTAGTAGAAACCTGAGTAAAGGTTGGCGGATAGCGGAGCCCCAGCTCCATATATTCATTATATATCTTCTCTTCGATACGTCCATCATCTTCAAGCATGAACGCATCGTAAGGATTGGCTACAATCAGTACATTGTAGATACGGCGCATCATCAGATTCACAAACGATACGTCTTTCAAGTAGAATTTATTCCACTCCTGAGGTATATTATTTTCCATAAATGAAGTTAAAGTTTGTGCAAAGATACTGATTTTCTGAGATTTACTTGCATCTTTCAGCATTTTTTTTTATATTTGCGCTATAAAATAAGAAGATATGGTCACAAAATCTTTCATCACAGCCATCTTGGCTATATTCAGCCTGGTTCCATGCTACGGACAAAAGCACCAGCACGGCAAGGCATCATATTACTCTAAAAGAGCAACAGGTGCCCGTTCTGCAAGCGGCCAGAGAATACATCATGACAGTTTAACATGTGCACATCGGTTTTATCCCTTCGGAACGCACCTCAAGGTTACAAACCTTAGCAATGGCAAGAGTACTATCGTAAAAGTCATCGACAGAGGTCCGTTTGGAAGAGGCAGAATCATTGACCTATCATGGAAGGCTGCAAAAGAAATTGGTATGATAGCACAAGGTGTTGCAACCGTAAAAGTTGAAATGGTGGAAAACCCGATTCCTTACAAGCCAGAAGACACAAAATTGCCTAAGATTGATTTCGAAGTGGCTGAAACGGAATACGAATTTCCAAACAAGTGGGGAACTACTGACAGGAATAAGGAAAATCATCACAGCAGTAAAAAAGAAACAAATAAAATTACTTCAAAGGTAATAAATAAAACAGAGCACCATAAAAGCAAAGAGGTGACCAAGGCTGATTTTAAAAAGCGCAATACAGATAAAGCAAAAAGTAAAGGCGAGAATCATCATTGATTCTCGCCTTTACCTTTTTATATATAACAGAATCCTAAAATAAGATACTATCATACAAATTCATTATCATCCAGGAATCTTATCTGGATTTTGTCGGAATATCAAACTGATTAACCTTGGAAATCGTCTTACCGCCTTGTATAACTGAAACACAGAAACAAGCAGTACCATTCTTCAAACGGTTATCAGCCTTGACCATTGCCGTATATCGAATCACATGGGCAGGAGCAATACTTTCTACATGAACACTTGGAGATATGAAAATATGCTTATTGCCGGTAGTCTCAATAACGGTTGGAACTACATCATACAACGTGTGAGCTCCGTTATTTCGGATTTCAAAAATAACCTTGGCTGTTTCATTCCGATTCAAAGTATTGTCCTCATTTGAATCAACAAAACGAGCATTCATTATTTCCAAAGAGGATGAATAAGCATAATTCTGACCAAGTTCTTCCAGTGTAGAACTAGGAATAGTGGCAACAGGCTGCTGAGCACTGTAACTTCCGGTATAATCCCTATCATTGAAATCATAAATCCTATCATCTCCCGAATTAGTTGAATCAAAGATTTCGTCATTGGAATAAACAGGTGAAGATTGCTGATAAACTCCATCCTGATAAGAGTGATGATCACGGTGTGATCTATCTCGATAAACAGATTCTCTTTGCTGCTGGGATTTCTGGTCAGCCTGACTACCAATGGCCGCTCCAACGGCAGCACCACCAGCCATGCCAATGATAGTACCCATATCAGAACCTCTAGGACCACCAGACAAGCCACCGATAGCAGAACCAAGAATAGAACCAAATGTGGCACCAGCATAAGCACCACTTCCCGTATAAGTATCGCAGCTACTCAACAGCAAAGAAGAGCAAGCTACAAAAAGCATAATCTTTTTCATCTTCATTAAGCTTTAAATTTCTGCTGCAAAGATACAAAGAACTAAAAGAATAAAAGCAAAAAAATCCCTAATAATGATTAGGAAAAACCCTAAAAAGGCAAATAGTTTTGATTAGAGACAAAAAAAGCGCCCTTGTCAAGACAAGGACGCTAAATTTATCTGAGATGATTGAAAATTATTCAGCCTTTGGAGCCTCCTCAGTTGCAGGAGCCTCAGTCTCAGCTACAGGTGCCTCTTCAGCCTTTGTTGCCTTACGACTACGACGAGTCTTCTTAGCAGCAGCCTTCTGAGTCTTAGCCATATTCTCATCAAAGTCAACGAGCTCGATGAAAGCAATCTCAGCTGCATCACCCTGACGGGTACCCAACTTGATTACGCGAGTGTAACCACCTGGACGGTTAGCTACCTTCTCAGCTACCTCACCGAAGAGAGCCTTAACAGCATACTTATTCTGAAGATAACGGAAAACTACACGACGTGAAGTTGTTGTATCGTTCTTAGAACGAGTAATCAATGGCTCAACATACTTCTTAAGAGCCTTTGCCTTTGCGAGGGTCGTAGTGATTCTTTTGTGCTCGCTCAAGATAAGTGATGAAGCCATGTTAGCCAACATCGCGTTACGATGAGAAGCAGTACGACCTAAATGGTTGAATTTCTTATTATGTCTCATTTTTTGTTTTTGCTTTTTGGACTACGAACCTTTAAGATTCCTTGTCTAATTTATACTTTGAAATATCAGTTCCAAAAGACAGATTCAGACTCTCGAGCAAATCATCAAGCTCTGAGAGCGATTTCTTACCAAAGTTACGGAACTTCAAGAGGTCAGTCTTGTTAAACTGAACCAAATCACCAAGAGTCTCAACATCAGCTGCCTTCAAGCAGTTGAGGGCACGAACACTAAGATTCATGTCTACGAGACGAGTCTTAAGCAACTGGCGCATATGAAGAACCTCTTCATCAAACTCCTGATTGCTCTCCTGATCCTGAGTCTCAAGAGTAATCTTCTCATCAGAGAAGAGCATGAAGTGATAAATAAGAATCTTCGCTGCCTCTTTCAGTGCATCCTTTGGACTAATGGAACCATCTGTTGTAATTTCAAGTACGAGCTTATCATAGTCGGTCTTTTGCTCAACACGATATGGTTCTACAGAGTACTTTACATTACGAATAGGGGTGTAGATGGAATCGATTGGGAGAACGTTAACGTCAGTGCAGAATTGACGATTCTCATCAGCAGGAACATAACCGCGTCCCTTATTAATAGTCAAATCGATCTGCATCGAAGCTTTGGCATCTAAATGACAAATCACCAAATCAGGGTTTAACACTTCAAATCCAGTCAGATACTTACCGATATCACCTGCTTTGAATTCTGTAGAATTCTCAACGGTGATACTAACTTTCTCATTCTCGAATTCTTCTACTACTTGCTTGAATCGAACTTGTTTGAGATTCAAGATAATGTTAGTAACATCTTCCTTTACACCAGGAACTGAAGAGAACTCATGCTCAACACCCGCAATGCGGATCGTGTTAACAGCATAACCCTCCAATGATGAAAGGAGAATGCGGCGCAAGGCGTTACCAATGGTAACACCGAAGCCAGGCTCCAAAGGACGGAATTCAAACTTTCCGAACTTGTTATCAGCCTCTAACATTACTACTTTATCAGGTTTTTGAAATGCTAATATCGCCATTAATGTAATGATTTATTTAGAGTACAACTCAACGATTAACTGCTCCTTAATATTCTCTGGAATGTCGGCACGCTCTGGCTTGTGCAAGAACTTACCGCTCTTTGAATTATCGTCCCACTCAATCCATGGGTACTTGCTATGATTGAAACCTGCAAGAGCTGCTTCGATAACCTCGAGAGACTTAGACTTCTCACGAACACCAACAACCATACCAGGCTTAACTGCGAATGAAGGGATATTAACTACCTTACCATCAACAACGATGTGCTTGTGACCAACCAACTGACGCGCAGCAGCACGTGTTGGAGCGATACCAAGACGGAATACAACGTTATCAAGACGGCACTCGAGATTCTGAAGAAGAACCTCACCAGTAATACCATCAGCCTTAGCAGCCTTATCAAACATATTACGGAACTGACGCTCTAATACACCATAAGTGTACTTAGCTTTCTGCTTCTCTGCCAACATGACACCGTACTCAGACATCTTACGACGACGGTTGTTGCCATGCTGTCCAGGAGGGAAGTTTCTCTTGGACAAAACTTTGTCAGCGCCGAAGATTGGCTCACCAAAACGACGCGCAATTTTAGATTTCGGACCTATATATCTAGCCATAATATTATATAAATGCTATATTGTTTGTATCTTAATTAATAATGCTAACCTCAAGCGTTATACACGACGACGCTTTGGAGGACGGCAACCATTGTGTGGTAATGGAGTTACGTCAACGATTTCAGTAACCTCGATACCTGCACCGTGAATAGCACGGATAGCAGACTCACGACCATTACCTGGACCCTTAACATAAGCCTTAACCTTACGAAGACCAAGATCAAAAGCGACCTTTGCACAATCCTCTGCAGCCATCTGAGCAGCATAAGGAGTGTTCTTCTTAGAACCACGGAAACCCATCTTACCAGCAGAAGACCAAGAAATGATCTGACCCTCATTGTTAGCAAGAGATACAATAATGTTATTGAATGAGCTATGAACGTGAAGCTGACCGATAGCGTCAACGCGTACATTTCTCTTCTTAGATGTTGCTTTTTGCTTTGCCATAATTAATTTCCTCCTTCAGAATTACTTAGTAGCCTTCTTCTTATTAGCAACAGTCTTCTTCTTACCCTTACGTGTACGAGCATTATTCTTTGTGCTCTGACCGCGAACTGGAAGACCATTACGATGTCTAACTCCACGATAGCAACCAATATCCATCAGTCGCTTAATGTTCATCTGGATCTCTGAACGGAGATCACCTTCAACTTTGAACTCAGCGCCGATAATTTCACGGATCTTAGCTGCCTGGTCATCAGACCACTCGCTAACCTTCAGGTCACGGTTTACACCGGCCTTATCCAATATCTTTGCTGAACTACTTCGACCAATACCGTAGATATAGGTCAATGCGATTTCGCCACGCTTATTCTGGGGCAAATCTACTCCAACAATTCTTATTGCCATTGTTTAAATAAATAATTAAAAAATTAATACCTTTCGTTTAAAGCGGTGCAAAAGTACAACTATTTTTTGAAATAACGGCACTTTTACAATACTTTAACATTAACCCTGACGTAATTTCATCTTAGGGTTCTTCTTGTTGATAACGAACAGACGACCTTTACGACGAACGATCTTACAGTCAGCTGAACGCTTCTTTAATGATGCTCTTGTCTTCATAACCTTATATATGATTATTATTTGTATCTAAAAACAATTCTACCTTTGGTAAGGTCATATGGACTCATCTCCACCTTTACCTTATCACCAGGTAAAATCTTGATGTAATGCATTCTCATCTTACCAGAGATATGAGCTGTGATGTCAACTCCATTCTCTAATTCTACTCGGAACATCGCATTTGACAATGCTTCTACAATTGTTCCATCTTGCTCAATAGCGGCTTGTTTTGCCATAATATAAATATTTGTCCTTCTTAATGTTAAACTTCTACGAATGAAGATAAAATTGTGCTTTATCTTTTCGAGCAACTTTGTGCCATCACTATCAGATAAAAATCATAATTAGATGACATATTAGCGGGAAAAGGCTCTCCAAGTGGATGAGGAATTACCTATCCAAATGGAGAGTCGTCTCACATAATATAGTAAATTCAAGTCAGCTTTACTTGAAGATGAAGTAAAACTGCACTCTGAATAATTTCATCTTCTGTCTTCAGAAATTTCTCATTTCAAAAGAAAAAGATTAATATGCAGCAACACCACCCTGACGCGTATGGCCTGAATTCAAAAGACCATCATAGTGGCGCATAAGCAAATGACTCTCGATTTGTTGTAAAGTGTCAATGACAACACCAACCAAAATCAATAGAGATGTACCTCCAAAGAATTGAGAGAAAGCTTGCTGTACATCGAGAAGTCCTGCTAATGCAGGCATGATTGCAATAAACGCAATAAATAACGAACCTGGTAAAGTAATACGAGACATTACGGTATCAATGTACTCAGCTGTATCCTTTCCTGGTTTTACGCCAGGAATGAAACCATTGTTACGTTTCATATCCTCAGCCATCTGAGTAGGATTCAATGTAATAGCTGTATAGAAATAAGTAAATGCAATAACCAAGATTACATAAACAACATTATATAGCAAGCTACGATTATCCATCAACTGCTGAACAACACTACTAGCATTTTCAGACTGATAGCGAACTATTGCCAATGGAATAAACATTAAAGCCTGTGCAAAGATGATAGGCATTACGTTAGCAGCAAAAAGCTTCAAAGGAATGTACTGACGTGCACCACCATATTGCTTATTTCCAACCAAGCGTTTAGCATACTGAACAGGAATCTTACGTGTACCTTGCACCAAAAGAATTGATGCACAAACTACAGCATAAAGGATAAGAATCTCTACAATGAACATGATAAGACCACCACCAGAAATTGCCTGCAAACGAGAAGTTACCTCCTGAACGAAAGCCTGTGGCAAACGGGCGATAATGCCAATCATAATAATAAGAGAGATACCATTACCTACTCCCTTGTCAGTGATACGCTCACCTAACCAAAGGATAAACATACTACCTGCAGCCAAGATAATTGTTGCCGGTATCATGAATACCGTCCAACTAATACCTGTGGCTAGAGCATTGGCAGCCTGCATTTTCAAATTCAAAAGGTAACTAGGAGCCTGAAAGACCAAAATGGCCACAGTCAGGACTCTAGTATACCATTGTATTTTTTTGCGGCCGCTCTCGCCCTCGCGCTGCATCTTCTGGAAATAAGGTACAGCAACAGCAAGAAGCTGCATAACGATTGAAGCTGAGATATAAGGCATAATTCCGAGTGCAAAGATAGATGCATTGGAAAATGCACCACCAGAGAACATGTCCAATAGCGACATAAGACCGCCAGAGGTCTGCGACTGAAGTTTTTCCAACATGCCCGGATTGATACCTGGAAGTACCACAAACGAGCCAAAACGGTAAATAGCCGTAAACAGAAGAGTAATGAGGAGTCTCTGACGGAGATCCTCTATCTTCCAACAGTTCTTTAGTGTCTCAATAAACTTTTTCATTTACTTAGATTATAGTTGCGTTACCACCTACTGCCTTGATTGCTTCTTCGGCAGTCTTTGAGAAAGCATTAGCTTCAACTTCCAATTTTGCTTTAAGTTCACCGTTACCGAGAACCTTTACAAGCTCCTTGCCGTTTGTGAGGCCAGCAGCCTTAAGTTCCTCAATACCGATTTTAGTAAGGTTCTTTGCTTCTGCAAGAGCCTGAAGAGTTGAAAGGTTTACTGCGAAGTACTCCTTATGGTTGATATTCTTAAAACCAGCCTTTGGAATACGACGCTGCAATGGCATCTGACCACCTTCGAAACCAATCTTTCTCTTATAACCAGAACGAGCCTTGGCACCCTTATGACCACGTGTAGAAGTACCACCGAGACCAGAACCTGGACCACGACCAATACGACGACGTGAATGGGTAGAACCTGCAGCAGGTTTCAAATTATTTAATTTCATAATCGTTCCTAATTTAAAAAGATTAATTAATCAACTACACTTACGAGGTGATGAACCTTACGGATCATACCACGGTTGCTAGGAGTATCCTCTACCTCAACAACCTGAGAAATCTTGTTGAGACCAAGACAAGCGAGAGTACGCTTCTGATCTACTGGAGCACCGATTTTACTCTTAATCTGCTTGATTTTAATTGTTGCCATATTCGATTTTTCCTAATTAACCGTTAAATACTTTATCCATACTGATACCACGCTCACCTGCTACAGTATAAGCATCACGCATCTCTGCAAGAGCTGCGATAGTAGCCTTCACAAGGTTATGGGCATTTGAAGAACCCTTAGACTTAGCGATGACATCCTTGATACCTACGCTCTCAAGTACTGCACGCATAGCACCACCGGCCTTCAAACCAGTACCGGCAGCAGCTGGCTTAATAAGAACCTTAGCACCACCAAATGAAGTTTCAACCTCATGAGGAACAGTACCCTTGAGTACAGGAACCTTTACCAAGTTCTTCTTAGCAGCTTCAGTACCCTTTGCGATAGCAGCAGTAACCTCACCTGCCTTACCAAGGCCGTAGCCGATTACGCCATTACCGTCACCTACAACGACGATAGCAGCGAATGTGAAAGTACGACCACCCTTTGTAACCTTAGTTACACGGTTGATAGCAACCAAGCGATCCTTAAGTACTTCTTCGTTATTTACTTTTACTTTATCCATTGCCATAATCGTTTAAAATTTAAGACCACCATTACGAGCACCTTCAGCCAACTGCTTTACACGACCATGGTAAAGGTAACCATTACGGTCGAAAACTACTGCCTCAACGCCAGCAGCCTTAGCCTTCTCAGCAATGAGCTCGCCAACCTTAGTTGCCTGCTCCTGCTTAGGCATCTTCTCCAAACCGAGTGAAGAAGCTGATGCAAGTGTAGTGCCTGTCAAATCGTTAATAACCTGAGCGTAAATCTGCTTGTTAGAGCGGAATACACTAAGACGTGGACGCTCAGCTGTACCGTTCACACTCTTACGAATGCGGAACTTTATCTTAATTCGTCTTTCTACTTTCTTTGTTGTCATAATCGTAAATAATTAAAATTACTTAGCTGAAGCACTCTTACCAGACTTTCTGCGAATAACTTCACCCTTAAAGAGAATACCCTTACCTTTATAAGGCTCAGGCTTGCGGAAAGAACGAATTTTTGCACAAACGAGTCCCAACAACTGCTTGTCGCAAGACTCCAATGTCAAGATTGGGTTCTGGTTTCTTTCAGACTTAGTCTCAACCTTAATCTCCTTAGGCAACTGGATGAAAATAGGGTGAGTGTAACCCAAAGCAAACTCAATGATATTACCCTGGTTAGAAACACGATAACCAACACCTACCAATTCCAAAACCTTTGTATAACCAGCGCTTACACCAACAACCATGTTGTTAACGAGAGAGCGATACAAACCGTGGAAAGCCTGCTTCTGCTTAATATTTACAGGACTATTTTCATCGATTTCAAAGCTAATATGACCATCTGCATTATTAAACTTGATAGATGGATCAATCCACTGAGAAAGTTCACCCTTAGGGCCCTTTACTGTGCAAACATGAGAAGCCTCATCATAATTTACAGTAACACCTGCAGGGATACTAATTGGCAATTTTCCTATTCTAGACATATAAAAGCCTCCAATTAATAAATATAGCAAAGAACCTCGCCACCGATCTTAAGATCAGAAGCTTCTTTGTCTGTCATTACACCTTTGGATGTAGATAAGATTGCAATACCTAATCCGTTAATAACTCTTGGCATGTCCTTGTAACCGGTATACTTACGCAAACCTGGAGTTGACACGCGCTTCAAACACTTGATAGCGTTTTGCTTTGTAGTTGGGTTGTACTTCAAGGCAACCTTAATTGAGCCCTGAGGACCATCCTCTACAAACTTGTAATTGAGGATGTAACCTTTCTCGAAGAGGATCTTAGTGATCTCTTTCTTCAAGTTAGACGCAGGAACTTCTACAACCCGGTGATGAGCCATGATTGCATTTCTGAGTCTTGTCAGATAATCTGCTATTGGATCTGTCATAAAATATAAATGTTTAATTAATCGGGACTACCCCGACAATATTAAATAAAAAAATATTCTTACCTTTGAAAGGATTACCAGCTAGCCTTCTTTACACCTGGAATCAAACCAGCAGAAGCCATCTCACGGAACTGGATACGAGAAATACCGAACTGACGGATATAACCCTTTGGACGACCAGTAATCTTGCAACGATTGTGAAGACGGATTGGGTTTGCATTCTTAGGGATAGCCTGAAGCTTACGAGCTGCCTCGTATGCTTCGGCTGGATCATTAGAAGTTGCAATAATCTTTTTCAGTGCTTCGCGCTTTTCAGCGTAACGAGCTACAAGCTTTGCACGCTTAACCTCGCGAGCTTTCATTGATTCTTTTGCCATATCTCTTAATCTTTATTTGCGTTCTTGAATGGAAGACCAAAGGCCTTCAAAAGAGCAAAACCTTCTTCATCAGTCTTAGCTGTTGTTACGAAGGTAATATTCATACCCTGAATACGATCGATCTCATCGATATTAATCTCAGGGAAGATAATCTGCTCTGTGATACCTAATGTATAGTTACCACGACCATCAAACTTGCTCTCAATACCCTTGAAGTCGCGAATACGAGGAAGAGAAACACGAACGAGCTTCTCCAAGAACTCGTACATACGCTCACGACGCAATGTTACCATAACACCGATAGGCATCTTCTTACGAAGCTTGAAGTTTGCAATATCCTTTTTAGAATATGTAGCAACAGCCTTCTGACCGGTGATAGCAGTAATCTCATTGATTGCTACATCAACAATTTTCTTGTCCTGAGTAGCATCACCAAGACCCTGATTGATGACAATCTTCTTCAATACTGGAATCTCCATAGCTGAAGAGTAGTTGAACTGCTTCTGAAGAGCAGGAGCGATTGTCTCCTTATATACTTTCTTTAACTGTGCTGTATCCATTACTTGATTTCCTCCCCTGACTTTTTAGCGATGCGAACAACGTTTTTACCCTCATGCTTGATAGCAACACGAGTAGCCTTGCCACTCTTAGGATCAATCAAACTCAAATTTGAGATATGAATAGGAGCCTCCTGCTTAACAATACCTCCCTGAGGATTCTTAGCAGATGGCTTAGTGCTCTTAGAAACCATGTGCACACCTTCTACGATAGCACGGTTCTCCTCAACGAGGACCTTAAGCACCTTACCAGTCTTGCCCTTATCTGCACCGGCAATAACGATAACGGTATCGTCTTTCTTAATATGTAACTTACTCATTACTTCTTACTTTTTAAATATTAAAGAACCTCAGGTGCCAAAGAAACGACTTTCATATTTACTGCACGAAGCTCACGAGCAACAGGACCGAAGATACGGCTACCACGAAGCTCACCTGCATTGTTAAGCAATACACAAGCGTTGTCATCGAAACGGATGTAAGAACCATCTGCACGACGAATTTCCTTCTTTGTGCGAACAATCAAAGCCTTTGATACTGCACCCTTCTTCAAATCACTTGATGGGATAACGTTCTTGACTGCAACAACAATAACGTCACCAACGCTAGCGTAACGACGGCCTGTACCACCGAGAACTCGAATGCAAAGAGCCTCACGAGCACCGCTGTTATCACATACTGTAAGTCTTGATTCAGTCTGTATCATAATTACTTAGCTTTTTCTACAATTTGTACTAATCTCCATCTCTTTGTCTTAGACAGAGGACGAGTCTCCATGATCATAACTGTATCACCTACGTTAGCCTCATTATTCTCGTCATGTGCATGGTACTTCTTTGTCTTCTGGACAAATTTACCATAAATAGGGTGCATCTCCTTGAACTTAGCTGCAATAACAATGGTTTTATCCATCTTGTTGCTAATAACAACACCCTGTCTTACTTTTCTTAAATTTCTTGTTTCCATCTGGACCATTATTATTTGTTAAGTTCTCTCTGACGAAGTTCAGTTTTCATACGTGCAATATCACGACGAGCAACCTTAATCTCTGATGGATTCTCAAGTGGAGTTACATTATGATTGATCTTCTTCTTGTTCAAAGCATCAACAGCTGCCTCCAACTTCTCAACCAATTCTTTGGTCTCGATATTTTTAATTTCTGCAATCTTCATAATTAAGCGTTTTTATCGTAATCACGTCTAACAATAAACTTAGTCTTAACAGGAAGTTTCTGAGCGCAAAGGCGAAGACCTTCTTTTGCAATATCGAAACTAACTCCTTCAACTTCGAAGAGAATTCTACCTGGTGTAACAGGTGCAACCCATCCTGCAGGATCACCCTTACCTTTACCCATACGGACATCAGCAGGCTTGCGAGTGATTGGCTTATCAGGGAAAATTCTAATCCAGACCTGACCTTGACGGTTCATATAGCGGTTCAATGCTACACGAGCTGCCTCAATCTGACGACTATCGATCCACTTTGATTCAAGAGTTTTGATACCAAAAGAACCGAAAGCCAATTGTGTACCTCTGTGAGCGTTGCCTTTGTTGCCACGACCATCTTGAGGTCTTCTATATTTAACTCTTTTTGGCTGTAACATGATAGCTTTCTAAAATTTAACGGTTATTGTTTCTTTTACGATTACCACCACGGTTGTTAGAGCGACCGTTACCACGGTTGTTGCTCTTATTGTCCTGTGAGAAGTTTGGAGTAAGATCAGCCTTACCATAAACCTCACCACGGCAAATCCAAACCTTAATACCAAGCAAACCTACCTTTGTAAGTGCCTCGCACTGGCAGTAGTCGATGTCTGCGCGGAATGTATGAAGAGGAGTACGGCCCTCTTTGTACATTTCTTTACGTGCCATTTCAGCACCATTCAGACGACCTGTAATCTGTACCTTGATACCCTCAGCGCCAGCACGCATGGTGTTAGCAACTGCCATCTTGATAGCGCGACGATAAGCAATCATGTGCTCAATCTGAGTCGCAATATTCTTACCAACGATAGTAGCATCAAGCTCAGGCTTTTTAACCTCGAAGATGTTGATCTGAATATCTTTCTTATAAAGCTTCTTCAACTCTTCCTTCAACTTATCTACATCCTGACCACCTTTACCAATGACAATACCTGGACGGGCTGTACAAATAGTAATGGTAACAAGTTTCAATGTACGTTCGATAATAATACGAGAAATGCTTGCTTTAGCAAGACGCTCGTTAAGATACTTACGGATTTTCTGATCCTCAACGAGGTTATCACCGAAGTTCTTACCACCGAACCAATTTGAATCCCAACCACGGATAACACCAAGTCGGTTACTAATCGGATTAACTTTCTGTCCCATTCTACTTAATTATTTTTCGTCATTAGTTTTTGCATCAACAAAAAGAGTTACATGGTTAGAACGCTTACGAATTCTATAACCACGACCCTGTGGTGCAGGTCTCATACGTTTCATTGTAACGCCTTCGTCAACGAAGACCTTACTGATATAAAGCTCACCGTCTTCAGCCTTGCGATTATTCTTAGCTTCCCAGTTAGCGATAGCTGAACGAAGTAATTTCTCTACATCAGCTGATGCCTGCTTCTTAGAGAAGCGAAGTACTCCGAGTGCACGGTTAACCTCCATACCACGAATCATGTCTACTACATAGCGCATCTTACGTGGAGAAGAAGGAACGCCTACCAACTTTGCGAAGTACAAGTTTTTACGGGCTTCTTTCAATTTCTCAGCCGCAATATGTTTTCTTGCTCCCATTATTTACTTAAATTTTAAATGGTTTAACCCTTAGCTTACTTTCTGTTACCAGAGTGACCGCCAAAGCGACGTGTTGGAGCAAACTCTCCAAGCTTGTGGCCAACCATATTCTCTGTAACATAAACAGGGATAAATTTGTTACCGTTATGAACTGCAACAGTATGTCCTACGAAATCAGGAGATATCATTGAAGCTCTAGCCCATGTCTTAACAACATTCTTCTTGCCACTCTCGTTCATAGCGAGAATCTTCTTCTCGAGAGAAACGTTGATGTATGGACCTTTTTTAAGTGAACGACTCATAATTTACTCTTTATTTTTTGTTAGCTCTTTCGATAATATACTTGTTAGAAAGCTTCTTAGGTGCGCGAGTCTTAAGACCCTTAGCGTACAAGCCCTTACGTGAACGTGGGTGACCACCACTCTGGCGACCTTCACCACCACCCATTGGGTGATCAACAGGGTTCATAACAACACCACGGTTGTGTGGACGACGACCCAACCAGCGAGAACGTCCAGCCTTACCAGACTGTTCAAGAGCGTGGTCAGAATTACCAACACTACCAACTGTAGCTTTACAAGCACTCAAAATCTGGCGTGTTTCACCAGAAGGGAGCTTAATTACACAATAACTGCCCTCACGAGAAGTCAACTGAGCAAAATTACCAGCCGAACGAACCAACAAAGCACCCTGACCAGGACGCAACTCGATGTTGTGGATCACTGTACCTACAGGAATGTTTGCCAAAGGAAGACAGTTACCGATCTCAGGAGCAGCTTCTGCACCTGACATCAAAGTAGCGCCTACCTCAAGTCCGTTAGGAGCAATAATGTAACGTTTTTCACCATCAGCGTAGTAAAGCAATGCGATACGAGCCGAACGGTTTGGATCGTACTCGATTGTCTTAACAACTGCTGGAACACCATCTTTCTCACGTTTGAAGTCGATTAAACGATACTTCTGCTTGTGACCACCGCCAATGTAGCGAACGGTCATCTTACCGGTGTTGTTTCGACCGCCGGTAGAACGTTTACCGTAAACGAGAGACTTCTCTGGCACGGATGCAGTAATATCCTCGAACGTGCCAATAACCTTGTGTCTTTGACCCGGAGTAACCGGTTTTAATTTACGTACTGCCATTTTTTATTTTAAATATTGCTGTAAAAATCAATTGTATCGCCCTCTTTAAGAGTAACGATTGCCTTCTTGAACGCATTCTTCTGACCCTTAACAAGACCTGCCTTAGTGTAACGGGCAGAGCGCTTGCCAGCGTAACGAATAGTGTTCACGTCAACTACTGTAACATTATACAGACTCTCAACTTCCTTCTTAATCTCGAGCTTATTAGCCTCAGGACGAACAACGAAGCCATAGCGGTTAGGCTGCTTGTCTGTAATCTTGGTCATCTTCTCAGTAACCAATGGTTTGATAATAAATGCCATATTCTAATATCTCCTTTTTACTTTGTTAAGATCTGGTCGATAGTCTCCAGCGACTTTTCTGTAATCACTACTACATCAGCGTTCAAAACTTTGTACGAATTGACGTTAGATGCGAGGATAACCTCAGCGCGCTGTAAGTTACGTGCAGACAAATATACGTTTTTATTTGATTCTGGCAAAACGAAGAGCACTTTTTTGCCCTCAATTTTGAGATTCTTAATAATACTTAAGAATTCTTTAGTCTTTGGAGCCTCAAATGTAAAGTCTTCCAACATTACAATTGCGCTTTCCTGTGCCTTATAAGACAGAGCTGACTTACGAGCAAGAATCTTTACTTTTTTGTTGAGCTTGAAGCGGTAATCACGTGGTTTAGGACCAAAAACGCGAGCACCACCTACGAGTACAGGTGAGTTAATATCACCACGGCGAGCACCGCCGCCGCCCTTCTGACGACCAAGCTTACGAGTAGAACCGCTCATCTCGCTTCTCTCCTTAGACTTAGCTGTACCCTGACGCTGGTTAGCGAGATACTGCTTTACGTCAAGATAGAGAACGTGATCGTTAGGCTCAATGCCGAAGACTGCATCATTAAGAGCTACCTTGCGGCCGGTCTCCTGACCTTTGATATCTAATACGCTAACTTCCATTATTTCTCAATTAAAACAGTTGAACCTTTGCATCCAGCGAAAGAACCCTTAACAATAAGAAGATTCTGCTCTGGAATTACCTTTAACACCTGAAGGTTCTGAGTTGTAACTCTGTCACCTCCCATTTGGCCGCCCATGCGCATACCCTTGAATACCTTTGCAGGGTAAGAACAAGCACCAATAGATCCCGGCTTACGAGCGCGGTCATCCTGACCGTGAGTAGACTGACCTACACCACCGAATCCGTGACGCTTAACAACGCCCTGGAAGCCTTTACCCTTTGATGTACCAATTACATCAACGAACTTGCAATCGTTGAAGATTTCAACTGTAATTGTGTCACCGAGGTTGTACTCCTCATCAAACTTGAACTCGGCCAAGTGCTTCTTAGGTGTTGTGCCTGCCTTCTTGAAGATTCCCATCATAGGCTGAGAAGTACGCTTCTCCTTTGCCTCTTCGAAACCTAACTGATAAGCCTTGTAACCATCCTTTTCTACAGTTTTCACCTGGGTTACAACACAAGGACCTACTTCGATAACAGTGCACGGAATATTCTTACCGTCGGCACTGAAAACGGATGTCATTCCGATTTTCTTTCCAATTAATCCTGGCATTTCAATTTAATTTAAATAATTAGACTTTGATTTCTACTTCTACACCACTTGGCAATTCAAGCTTCATCAAGGCATCAACTGTCTTAGCTGTTGAGCTGTAGATGTCAATGAGACGCTTGAAATCTGAGAGCTGGAACTGCTCGCGAGACTTCTTGTTAACGAAAGTACTGCGGTTTACAGTAAAAATACGCTTGTGTGTTGGCAATGGAATAGGACCACTAACGATAGCGCCTGTTGCCTTTACAGCCTTCACAATCTTCTCAGCTGACTTGTCAACCAACTGGTGGTCGTAAGACTTCAGCTTAATTCTGATTTTCTGACTCATTTTTAAAATTAAGTTATTATTATATGAATTATTTAGTCTAATGGAAGAAGAGGTACGCTGCTTAAGAGTCATTCGCTAAGCAGCGCCTCATCTTACCGTTATTCTTTGTTATTAAAGAAGATCTGCGTGACCCTTAACCTCCTCCAACACAGCCTTAGCAATTGTTGAAGAAAGAGGTGCATGATGATCGTACTCCATAGAACTTGTTGCACGACCAGAAGTGATAGTACGCAAAGCTGTTACATAACCGAACATCTCTGCCAATGGAACCATTGCCTTTACGATGCGAGCACCGCTACGACCTTCTTCCATACCCTGAACGAGACCACGGCGCTTGTTCAAGTCACCGATTACGTCACCCATGTTCTCTTCTGGAGTAACAACCTCTACCTTCATGATAGGCTCCATCAAAACTGGACCAGCCTTAGGGCAAAGTACCTTGAATGCCTGATGTGCTACCAACTCGAATGACAACTGGTCAGAGTCAACTGGGTGGAAGCTACCATCGGTCAAAGTCACCTTCAAACCTGTCATTGGGAAGCCACCGAGTACACCATTTGACAAGCAATCAGCGAAGCCCTTCTGTACAGATGGGATGAATTCCTTAGGAACGTTACCACCCTTAACCTCGTTGATGAACTGCAAGTCGCCTTCCTTGTAATCCTCGTCCTTAGGGCCGATAGTTACATCGATACAAGCGAACTTACCACGACCACCAGACTGCTTCTTATAAGTTTCACGGCTCTGAGCTGTCTTAGTGATAGCCTCCTTGTAGTTAACCTGAGGCTTACCCTGATTACACTCAACCTTGAACTCACGCTTCAAACGGTCGATGATGATATCCAAGTGAAGCTCACCCATACCAGAGATAATTGTCTGACCACTCTGCTCGTCTGTACGAACTGTGAAGGTTGGATCCTCCTCAGCCAACTTAGCGAGACCATTATCCATCTTAGCGATGTCTGCCTGGCTCTTTGGCTCTACTGCGATAGAAATCACAGTATCAGGGAATGTCATAGACTCCAATACGATTGGGTGTTCCTCATCACAGAGTGTATCACCTGTACGGATGTCCTTGAAACCTACACCTGCACCGATATCACCAGCATCGATAGACTCCATTGGGATTTCCTGCTTAGAGTTCATCTGGAACAGACGGCTGATACGCTCGCGCTTGCCAGAACGTGGGTTGTAAACATAAGAACCAGCAACAACCTTACCTGAGTAAACGCGGAAGAATACCAAGCGGCCCATGAATGGGTCAGTAGCAATCTTAAATGCGAGAGCAGATGTTGGTTCATCCTCAGATGGTTTACGATCCTCTTCCTCCTCTGTATCAGGGTTAGTACCGATGATATTTGGAGTATCCATTGGTGAAGGCAAGAATGCACATACATAGTCGAGCAATGGCTGAACACCCTTGTTCTTGTATGAAGAACCGAGCAACATTGGGCAGCACTCCATAGCACAGCAACCCTTACGGATAGCAGCAAGAAGCTTTTCTTCTGGAATATCCTTACCATCGAGATAAAGTTCCATAACCTCATCATCGAAGTTCGCAGCACCCTCAAGGAGCTTATCACGCCACTCAGCAGCCTCGTCAGCCAAGTCTGCAGGGATATCCTCTACATCATACTCAGCACCCATAGTCTCATCGTGCCAAAGGATAGCCTTCATCTTAATGAGGTCAACAACACCCTTGAAGTTCTCCTCTGCACCAATAGGAATCTGAATAGCAATTGGATTAGCGCCCAAGATATCCTTCATCTGCTGAACTGTCTCGAAGAAGTTAGCACCAGAACGGTCCATCTTGTTTACATAACCGATACGAGGTACATTATACTTATCAGCCTGACGCCATACAGTCTCAGACTGTGGCTGAACACCATCAGCTGCAGAATATGTAGCAACAGCACCATCAAGTACACGGAGAGAACGCTCAACCTCAGCAGTGAAGTCAACGTGTCCCGGAGTATCGATCAAGTTGATCTTATAAGACTTACCGAGATAGTTCCAGTTACAAGTTGTAGCTGCAGAAGTGATAGTAATACCACGCTCCTGCTCCTGGGCCATCCAGTCCATTGTAGCAGCACCATCGTGTACCTCACCAATCTTATGAGTCTTACCTGTATAGAACAAAATACGCTCAGAAGTTGTTGTCTTACCAGCATCGATATGCGCCATGATACCGATGTTACGAGTCAAATGTAAATCGCGATTTGCCATTTTCTTTTAACTATATTATATATTAAATTAGAATCTAAAGTGAGCGAACGCACGGTTAGCCTCAGCCATACGATGCATATCCTCCTTACGCTTAAATGCACCGCCCTGATTATTAAAAGCATCCATAATCTCTGCAGCAAGCTTATCAGCCATAGTCTTACCACCGCGCTTACGTGCAAAAAGAATAAGATTCTTCATAGAAATACTCTCCTTACGATCAGGACGAATCTCTGTAGGAACCTGGAAGGTTGCACCACCGATACGACGGCTCTTAACCTCTACCTGAGGAGTAATATTATCAAGTGCCTGCTTCCAGATTTCGAGAGCAGACTTTTCCTCATTAGACATCTTAGCCTTTACAATGTCAAGTGCATTGTAGAAAATCTCATAAGATGTATTCTTCTTTCCATCATACATCAAATGATTTACGAACTTTGAGACCTTCTGGTCATTGAAGACAGGATCTGGAAGGATCACTCTCTTCTTTGGTTTTGCTTTTCTCATTTTAAAATAAATTTTTTTTCAATTCTGCATGGGGCTGTATAATGTTCTTCAACGCTCGCACCCGAGCATTTACTCAACCTGATTACTTCTCCAGCAAAACTTTTATTAAATATTTTAACCCCAACTCCCGACCTTCTCCGACCGTGAGTCTGCGGTTTTGTCTAAAATTTAAGAAGCTATATTACTTCTTTGCCTTAGGACGCTTAGCTCCGTACTTAGAACGACGCTGTGTACGATTTGCAACACCTGCAGTATCAAGTGTACCACGGACAATGTGATAACGTACACCAGGAAGATCCTTTACACGACCACCGCGAACCAAAACAATTGAGTGCTCCTGCAAGTTGTGACCCTCTCCTGGAATATAAGAGTTTACTTCCTTTGAGTTTGTCAAACGTACACGTGCAACTTTACGCATTGCTGAATTAGGCTTCTTAGGAGTTGTTGTATAAACACGAACACAAACACCACGACGCTGAGGACAAGAATCCAAAGCTGGTGACTTGCTCTTGTCTACAAGAACTCGTCTGCCTTTTCTTACTAACTGTGAAATAGTAGGCATAATTTTACTTTTTAATTTATATATTTATTTTTATTTATTGTCTTATTTCGATGTAAGCCACTACTTTATAGAGCCTTTTCGGGGTGCAAAGGTACGATTTTTTCGGCAAACTACCTAAATATTAAGGAGACTTTTAAAAAACGAAGGCTAGTTTTAACTTTATATAACTATTAAAAACGAATATTATAAAGAAAAAGCGGAATTTAGCAGAGAATTTAGTCTTAGTATGTATGCTGTAGTACATTATGCCTCACCTTTTGGTGTGCCGAATGGAGCGATTGTACGTTCTTGCTCATCAGACAACTTAATTTTACCGAAGGACTGCTCGTAGTTATAAATATTGCTCTGCAATGCCTGGAGCAATCGCTTAGCATGTTCAGGCGCCATGATAACACGACTCTTGATCTGAGGTGCAGGCATGCCAGGAAGTGCACATGCGAAATCCAAAATGAAGTCTGAACTAGAATGAGTAATCAGTGCCAAGTTTGAGTATGTACCCTCTGCAACTTCAGGGCTGATGCCCATCTGGAACTGATTCTGCTGCTGTTGATTATTCTTATTTTCTTCCATAATTTTACTAAGTTAATAGGATTAAACTTTAAATGATAGTGCAAATTTACACATAATATCTGAAAAAAACGAATAATCTGCCACTTATTTTTAAAAAAACATCATAAGACAACAGAAGATGGAATCCTGATTCTTTGCTTTTTTCATCAGTTGCAGATAACAAAAGGGTGCGCCATAGACTTATGACGCACCCTCATTATACCTATTTATATATAGTACTCTATTCTACGATTATTCTCCTATTGGAGAATCAGCATAGTCGAGCACATTTTTCTTATTAGCCTGCATACGCTCATATTCTTCTTTAGAGCCTACGATGAGCTTATCCCACTGACGAAGACCAGTACCTGCAGGAATCAAGTGACCACAGATAACATTCTCCTTCATACCCTCAAGGTAATCAACCTTACCACGGATAGCAGCCTCATTCAAAACCTTAGTAGTTTCCTGGAATGATGCAGCACTCATAAAGCTCTTAGTACCAAGAGCAGCACGAGTAATACCCTGGAGGATCTGTGTAGAAGTTGCAGATACGGCATCACGAACCTGTACAAGTTTCAAGTCGCGACGCTTCAATGCAGAATTCTCATCACGCAATCTACGAGCCGTTATGATCTGACCTGGTTTGAGACTTTCACTATCACCACCGTCAGTAACAACCTTCTTACCCCAGATTCGATCATTCTCTTCTGCAAAGTCAAGTTTATCAACCAACTCTTGCTCCAAGAAGGTAGTATCACCTGGATCGTCAATACGAACCTTACGCATCATCTGACGTACCACAACCTCAAAATGCTTATCATTAATAGCCACACCCTGAAGACGGTAAACGTCCTGGATCTGGTTAACAATATACTCCTGAACAGCGGTAGGACCCATGATGGCGAGAATATCGCCAGGAGTTACACTACCATCAGAAAGAGGAGTACCAGCACGTACAGCATCATGTTCCTGTACCAAAATCTGCTTAGAAAGAGATACAAGATACTTCTTCTGATCGCCAGTCTTAGATGTTACGATGATCTCACGGTTACCACGCTTTACCTTACCCATAGTTACCTCACCATCGATTTCAGATACAACAGCAGGGTTAGAAGGGTTGCGAGCCTCAAGAAGCTCAGTTACACGAGGGAGACCACCGGTGATATCACCAGCACCACCTACCGCACGAGGAATCTTAACCAAAACCTCACCAGTAGTAATTGTCTGTCCATCCTCAACTGCCAAGTGACCACCTACAGGGAAGTTGTATGTACCAAGGATTTCACCATTAGCATCGATAACATCACAAGATGGAACCATTGCCTTATTCTTGGAATCGGTGATAATCTTCTCCTCCAAACCTGTAGTCTCATCGACCTCAGCACGATAAGTCTGATCCTTCTGAACGTCATTGAACTTCAATGTACCCGCATACTGGCTGACGATAACGGCGTTAAATGGATCCCAACGAGCGATAACAGTATCCTTTTCTACGATTTCACCCTCCTTGTGATACAATGAAGAACCATAAGGAACATTCAAAGTTGCAAGAACGATGTTTGTATTAGGATCCACGAAACGGATTTCAGCCAAGTGGCTTACTACCTTTTCGCACTTGATATCGTTGCCTTCCTCGTCTTCCTCTACAAATGGTACTGTGCTCAACTCGTCAAACTCGATACGAGACTTATTCTTCGCAGCAATTTTAGCATTGGCAGCAGCGTTAGATGCAATACCACCGGCGTGGAATGTACGGAGAGTCAACTGTGTACCAGGCTCACCAATAGCTTGAGCAGCGATGACACCAACGGCTTCACCCAACTGTACCATACGGGCTGTTGCCAAGTTACGGCCATAGCACTTCATGCAGACACCCTTTTTGCTCTCACAGGTGAGAACCGAACGAATTTCAACACTCTCGATAGGAGATTCATCAATAGCCTTTGCCTTAGCCTCGGTGATTTCTTCACCAGATTTGACAATCAGTTCACCAGTTGTTGGATGAATAACATCATGCACAGAAACACGACCCAAAATACGCTCATAAAGAGATGAAATAATCTCATCACCATTCTTTAAAGCTGTACAAACCAAGCCACGCAATGTACCACAATCCTCTTCGGTGATAATAACATCGTGAGAAACGTCTACAAGACGACGAGTCAAATAACCAGCATCGGCAGTCTTCATAGCGGTATCAGCAAGACCCTTACGGGCACCGTGAGAAGCGATAAAGTACTCCAATACAGACATACCCTCCTTAAAGTTAGAAAGGATAGGGTTCTCAATGATCTGCGCGCCCTCTGCACCAGCCTTCTGAGGTTTAGCCATCAAACCACGCATACCAGACAACTGCTTAATCTGATCCTTAGAACCACGGGCTCCGGAATCAAGCATCATGTATACGGCGTTGAATCCCTGGTCAGCTTCGGTCATCTCCTTCATCAAGATATTACCCAAATCTGTATTTACGTGAGTCCACGCATCAATAACCTGGTTGTATCGTTCCTTGTTGGTGATGAAACCCATATTATAGTTATTGGTAATTTCCTCAACCTCCTTGCGACCGCGCTCAACAATAGCTTCCTTCTCTGGTGGAATAATAATATCACCAAGGTTGAATGACAATCCTGCGACATAAGCCATACGATAACCTAAGTTCTTGATTCCATCAAGGAATTCACAAGCCTTAGCCATACCAACAGCCTTGATAACATTAGAAATCAAACCACGGAGGGTTTTCTTGGAAATCACATCATTGAAGAAGCCAACTTCATCAGGAATGATACCATTAACGATGACACGTCCAACAGAAGTTTCTACCATTCGTTTCTGGATTGTACCATCAACCAAGTCGTCAACTACAACCTTAATCAAAGCATGAAGATCACATCGGCCCTCGTTACGAGCAATCAATGCCTCTTCAGGACCATAGAATGTCAAGCCCTCACCCTTTGCACCTGGACGAATCTTAGTAATATAGTAAAGACCAAGCACCATATCCTGAGAAGGAACGGTGATAGGCGCACCATTAGCTGGGTTGAGAATGTTATGACTCTGAAGCATCAGGATTTGAGCCTCCAGAACAGCCTCATTACTCAATGGAAGGTGAACAGCCATCTGGTCACCATCGAAGTCGGCGTTGAACGCTGTACATGCCAATGGATGCAACTGAATAGCCTTACCTTCAATCATCTTAGGCTGGAATGCCTGGATACCGAGTCGGTGAAGCGTAGGGGCACGGTTCAACATAACCGGATGACCCTTCATTACATTCTCAAGAATATCCCAAATAACTGGCTCGCGACGATCAACAATCTTCTTGGCACTCTTAACAGTCTTAACGATACCACGCTCAATCAACTTACGGATGATAAATGGTTTGTAAAGCTCTGCAGCCATCAGTTTTGGAAGACCACACTCACCCATCTTCAACTCTGGACCTACAACGATTACAGAACGGGCAGAATAGTCAACACGCTTACCCAGCAAGTTCTGACGGAAACGACCCTGCTTACCCTTTAAAGAGTCAGAGAGTGACTTCAAAGGACGATTGCTCTCACTCTTTACAGCAGAACTCTTGCGTGAGTTGTCGAACAAGCTGTCAACAGCCTCCTGCAACATACGCTTCTCGTTACGGAGAATAACCTCAGGAGCCTTGATTTCAACCAATCTCTTCAAACGGTTGTTACGGATAATCACACGACGATAGAGGTCATTCAAGTCTGATGTTGCAAAACGACCACCATCCAATGGTACCAACGGACGAAGCTCAGGTGGAGTAACAGGAATAATCTTCATGATCATCCATTCTGGCTTGTTAATACCTTTACTAGCACGGAAACCTTCTACAACTTGCAGACGCTTCAGAGCCTCAGTTTTACGCTGCTGACTTGAATCGTTATTTGCACGATCGCGGAGTTCGTATGACAAAGAGTCAAGGTCTACATTCTGGAGCAACTGATAAATTGCTTCAGCACCCATTTTTGCGATAAACTTATTTGGGTCCGTATCGTCCAAAAGTTCATTGTCACCATTAGGATCATACTGGTCAAGAAGAGCCATATATTCATCTTCTGACAAGAGATCAAGTTTGTGAGAACCGTTCAATTCAAGACCATCAGCATCAGTCTTTCCCTCAAGAATACCAGGCTGGATAACTACATACTTCTCGTAGTAAATGACAGCATCAAGTTTCTTGGTCGGCATACCCAAAAGGTAACCAATCTTATTTGGAAGAGAACGGAAATACCAAATATGAGCAACAGGTACGACAAGCTCAATGTGACCAGAGCGTTCACGACGAACTTTCTTCTCTGTAACCTCTACACCGCATCGGTCGCAGACGATTCCCTTATAACGGATACGCTTGTACTTGCCGCAGGCGCATTCATAGTCCTTAGTAGGACCAAAAATACGCTCGCAGAACAAGCCATCACGCTCCGGCTTATATGTACGATAATTAATGGTTTCCGGTTTAGTAACCTCACCATACGAATTTTCCAAGATCTCCTCAGGCGAAGCGAGACCGATGGTAATCTTCGTAAAATTATTCTTTACCTTTGTATCTTTTTTGAAAGCCATGTTTCTATATATAAATTAGGGGTTCTCAAAATTAATCAAGTTTGATGCTCAAACCAAGGCCACGAAGCTCATGGAGCAATACGTTAAGTGACTCAGGAATACCAGGAGTTGGCATTGGATCACCCTTTACGATTGCTTCGTATGCCTTGCTACGTCCTACAACATCATCTGACTTAACAGTCAGAATCTCCTGCAAAACGTGGCTTGCACCGAATGCCTCGATAGCCCAGACCTCCATCTCTCCGAATCGCTGACCACCAAACTGTGCTTTACCACCAAGTGGCTGTTGTGTAATCAAAGAGTATGGACCGATAGAACGAGCGTGCATCTTATCCTCAACCATATGACCTAACTTCAAGAAGTAAGTCATACCAACAGTAGCTGGCTGGTCAAACTGCTCTCCAGTCTCACCATCATAAAGGTAAGTTGAGCAGAAACGTGGCAAGCCTGCCTTATCTGTCCATTCAGAGAGATCATCCAATTTAGCACCATCAAAGATAGGAGTAGCAAACTTTACACCCAACTTTTTACCTGCAGCACCCAAGATACACTCGAAAATCTGACCAAGGTTCATACGTGAAGGCACACCCAATGGATTCAATACCATATCAACAGGACGACCGTCAGCCATAAATGGCATATCCTCCAAACGAACTACCTTAGACACAATACCCTTATTACCATGACGACCGGCAAGTTTATCACCAACCTGGATCTTACGCTTCTTAGCAATATATACCTTAGCCATCTGAAGAATACCTGATGGAAGTTCATCACCAATAGTGATAGCAAACTTACGACGCTTTAATTCAGCATCAAGTTGCTTATACTTGCGGATATAGTTCATAATAAGTCTCTGAATCAAGCCATTGGTATGCTCATCCTTAGTCCACTTATTAGACTGAACACCATCATACTCCAAATTCTTCAAGGCTGTAGCAGTAAAGGTACTGCCCTTAGTGATAATCTCAGCACCTGTATAATCCTTAACACCCTCAGAAGTCATACCTTCTGTAAGTGTAAGCAACTTGTCTACGAGGATATCCTTCAGGTCATCACCCTTTGCCTCATACTCCTCATCAATCTTAGCAAGAATAATCTTATCCTGCTTCTTTGACTCACGGGTCTTGATAGCACGAGAGAACAACTTCTTATCAATAACAACACCACTCAATGATGGATTTGCCTTCAATGAAGAATCCTTCACATCACCAGCCTTATCACCAAAGATAGCGCGAAGCAACTTCTCTTCTGGTGAAGGATCACTTTCACCCTTAGGCGAAATCTTACCAATCATGATATCACCTGGTTCAATTCTTGCACCAACACGCACGATACCATTATCATCAAGATCCTTTGTAGCTTCCTCGCTGACATTAGGGATATCAGATGTGAATTCCTCTACTCCACGCTTAGTTTCACGGACATCAAGAGAGTATTCGTCAACATGTACAGATGTCAATACGTCATCACGAACCATACGTTCAGAAATAACAACAGCATCCTCATAGTTGTAACCCTTCCAAGGAATATAAGCTACAAGCAAGTTACGGCCCAAAGCCAGCTCACCGTTTTCTGTCGCATAACCCTCTGTCAGGATATCACCCTTCTTTACACGCTGTCCCTTATTACAGATAGGACGCAAGTCGATGGTCATATTCTGGTTGGTACGACGGAACTTAGGAATACGATATTCCTTCAAAGCTGGTTCGAAGCTTACAAACTCATCGTCTTCTGTGCGATCGTAAAGGATACGGATAGTTGTAGCATCAACATATTCGATAACACCCTCACCTTCTGCAGTAACCATAGTACGTGAATCCTCACAAACTTGCTTCTCAAGACCAGTACCAACTATTGGTGCATCATTATGAAGCAATGGTACAGCCTGACGCATCATGTTACATCCCATCAACGCACGGTGACCATCATCATGCTCCAAGAATGGAATCAAACCTGCGGATACAGAAGCAATCTGCTGTGGAGAGACGTCAACATAATCAACTTGATCCGGACCTACAACAGGATAATCAGCATCCTGACGACACTTTACTACATCACGAATGAAAGAACCATCAACAGTCAAAGGCGCATTACCCTGACCGATAATCTTAGACTCTTCATCCTCAGCAGTCAAGTATACAACATCCTCATTAGCCATATCGACCTTGCTATCATTCACCTTACGGTAAGGAGTAACAATAAAACCAAGATCATTAATCTTTGCATACATACAGAGAGAAGAAATCAAACCGATGTTTGGACCTTCAGGACTCTCAATAGGGCAAAGACGACCATAGTGTGTATAATGTACGTCACGAACCTCGAAACCGGCACGCTCACGAGACAAACCACCAGGACCTAAGGCAGAAAGACGACGCTTATGAGTTACCTCAGCCAGAGGGTTAGTCTGGTCCATGAACTGTGACAATGGATTAGTTCCAAAGAAAGAATTGATAACACTAGAGATTGTCTTAGCATTAATCAAATCTGTTGGAGTAAACACCTCATTGTCGCGAACATTCATACGTTCACGGATAGTACGGGTCATACGTGCCAAACCAATAGAGAACTGGTTAGCCAACTGCTCACCTACAGTACGAACACGACGATTAGACAAGTGGTCGATATCATCAACTGTTGCACTAGAGTTGATCAGCTGAATAAGATATTTAATGATCTCAATAATATCTTCCTTAGTCAAGACACGAACATCAATATCAGTATCAAGATTCAATTTCTTATTGATACGATAACGACCTACCTCACCCAGATCATAACGCTTATCAGAGAAGAACAGGTTTTGGAAAACCTCACGTGCACTTGCGTCATCTGCAGGATCAGCATTACGCAACTGACGATAGATATAGTTAACAGCTTCCTTCTCAGAGTTACTTGGATCCTTTGCCAAAGTATTGAAGATAATAGTAAACTTGTTGGCAGCTTCCTCATCCTTATGAAGCAGAACAGTCTGCGCTCCACTCTCAACAATCTCCTCAATATTATCAGCAGTAAGTTCAGTCTCACGCTCCATGATTACTTCATTACGCTCGATAGATACTACTTCACCAGTATCCTCATCAACGAAGTCCTCATTCCAACTCTTCAAAACACGAGCTGCAAGCTTACGACCAATAGCAGCCTTCATATTCTTCTTGTTAACCTTCACCTCCTCGGCGAGATCAAAAATCTGAAGAATATCCTTATCCTGTTCGTAACCAATAGCACGCAGCAATGTGGTTACAGGCAACTTCTTCTTACGATCGATATATGCATACATTACATTGTTAATGTCAGTTGCAAATTCAATCCAGCTTCCCTTGAAAGGAATGATACGAGCAGAATAAAGCATGGTACCATTTGCATGAACGCCCTGGCTAAAGAACACACCAGGAGAGCGATGAAGCTGAGAAACAACAACACGCTCAGCACCATTAATCACGAAAGTACCATTATCGGTCATATATGGGATAGTACCAAGGAACACATCCTGAATAAATGTACCGAAATCCTCATGATCAGGATCAGTACAATACAGTTTCATCTTAGCCTTCAAAGGTACACTATATGTAAGACCACGCTCCAAACACTCATCAATAGAATAGCGAGGAGGGTCGATATAGTAATCCAAGAACTCAAGAACGAAATTGTTACGTGTATCGGTAATAGGGAAGTTCTCAGAGAACACCTTATACAAACCGTCATTCTTGCGTTCCTCAGGCGGAGTATCCAACTGTAAGAAGTCCTTGAAAGACTTTAACTGCACATCGAGGAAATCCGGATATGGATACGGATTATGCACGCTGGCAAAATTTACTCTGTTATCAACAATTTTTGTAGCCATTAGAAGTTATTAAATGGGTTTTATTAATAATATAATAAAAGACACAAAAAGGTTAGGACTCACCTACTTGGAGAATCCTAACCATTTATATAAAAAATGTATTACTCTAATTACTTGAGCTCTACCTTAGCACCGGCCTCTTCGATAGCCTTCTTAAGGTTCTCAGCCTCGTCCTTAGCTACACCTTCCTTGATTGTAGAAGGAGCACCGTCTACGAGATCCTTAGCCTCTTTCAAACCGAGACCACAAGCCTCCTTAACAGCCTTTACAACCTGGAGCTTAGCGCCACCAACCTCAGCGAGGACTACGTCGAATGTAGACTTCTCCTCAGCTGCAGCTGCACCACCAGCAGCAGGACCAGCAGCTACAGCTACAGCTGCAGCAGCAGGCTCAATACCATACTCGTCCTTGAGGACTGTTGCCAACTCATTAACTTCCTTAACAGTAAGATTTACTAACTCTTCTGCAATAGCTTTGATATCTGCCATTTTATTCTAAATTTTATTTTTGTTTATACTATAATTAATGATAACATTGTGATTGATTACTCAGGACGCTCGCCCAATGTCTTAAGCACACCATGAATAGTGTTGCTTCCTGATTGAAGAGCTGAAACAACGTTCTTTGCAGGTGACTGGAGCAAAGCAACAATCTCTGCGATAACTTCGTTCTTGCTCTTGAGAGCTGAAAGCTCTGCAAGTTTGTCTGCGCCAACGTAGAAGCTTTCCTCTGCATAAGCAGCCTTCAATGTTGGAACATCTTCCTTGTCATATTCCTTCAACAACTTAGCTGGCACATTAGCTGTATTAGCAAACAACACAGCAGTAGTACCCTTCAAGTAGCCATAGAGCTCAGAGAAATCGATATCTGAAGCCTCGAACGCCTTGTGAAGCAAGGAATTCTTAACAACAACCATCTTAATCTCGCTCTGGAAGCACTTACGACGGAGTGCGCTTGTCTTCTCAGCATTCAATCCTGTAACATCTACAAGATAGAAATGAGGAAACTCCTGCAACTTCTGTCCAAGTTCAGCGATAATAGTATCTTTAACTTCTTTCTTCATTTTACAAAACTTTTAGAGTTATTCAACTGATTTAGGATCAATCTTGATACCCTTACTCATAGTGCTAGAAATAAAGATACTCTTGATATATGTACCTTTAGCAGCAGCAGGCTTCAGCTTGATAACTGTGTTGATGAACTCCTTAGCATTTCCATAGATCTGCTCAGAAGTCATGCCAACCTTACCGATTGAAGTATGGATAATACCAGCCTTATCAACCTTAAAGTCGATCTTACCTTGCTTAACTTCCTTTACTGCCTTAGCAACATCCATAGTTACAGTGCCACTCTTAGGGTTAGGCATCAAACCACGAGGACCGAGTACACGACCCAAAGGACCAATCTTACCCATACAAGAAGGCATTGTGATGATGACATCAATATCTGTCCAACCACCCTTAATCTTCTCAACGTATTCGTCAAGACCTACATAATCAGCGCCTGCTTCCTTAGCAGCAGCTTCCTGATCAGGAGTACAGAGTGCGAGCACGCGAGTAACCTTACCTGTTCCGTTTGGCAATGAAACAACGCCACGAACCATCTGGTTAGCCTTACGTGGATCAACACCTAAGCGTACATCAATATCAAGAGATGCATCAAACTTGGTAGTGGTAATTTCCTTTACCAACTCTGAAGCCTCCTTCAATGTGTATGCCTTCCCTGCTTCAACCTTATCAGCTACTGATTTTTGATTTTTTGTCAGTTTACTCATTTTTCTAATTGAAGTTTTAAATTATTTACCAGGGAAGTCCCCTTTTACAGTAATACCCATACTTCTTGCAGTACCAGCGATGAGCTTCATAGCTGATTCTACAGTAAAGCAGTTCAAGTCCTTCATCTTATCCTCAGCGATTACCTTTACCTGATCCCAAGTAAGAGAAGCAACCTTCTGACGATTAGGCTGAGCAGAACCTGACTTGATTTTGGCAGCCTCTTTCAATTGAACTGCAGCAGGTGGAGTCTTGATAATAAAATCAAAAGACTTGTCAGTATAATAAGTAATAACTACTGGCAACACTTTACCTGCTTTGTCCTGGGTACGGGCGTTGAATTCCTTGCAGAATCCCATAATATTAATACCCTTAGAACCCAATGCAGGTCCTACTGGAGGTGAAGGATTCGCAGCGCCACCTTTAATCTGTAATTTGATTAATCCAGCAACTTCTTTAGCCATTTCTTTGTTAATATTTAAAATTGAAACTTATAAGGAATAACAATCTCGTAACAGAATCCTATTCCTTTTCTACTTGCATAAAACCTAATTCCAACGGAGTTTTACGTCCGAAGATCTTAACCGTAACTTTCAGCTTATGCTTTTCAGCATTAACCTCTTCAACGATTCCGCTGAAACCACTGAATGGACCTTCCATAACCTTAACGGTATCATTAACCAAGTAAGGACAATCAAGATTCTCCTCAAACTCAGTCTCCTCAGCAGAACCCAGCATACGATTGATATCGCGCTGTGGAACTGGTGTTGGTTCATCCAAACCTCCAAGGAAACCCAAAACATTAGGGAGGAAACGCAACGTATGCGCTACATCACCCTTCAGTTTGGCCTCCACAAAAACATAACCTGGAAGAGAGACCTTTTCTTTAACAACTCTCTTTCCATTACGCACAGTTGCATGCTTCTCAACTGGAATCAACACCTGAGAAACATTTGCTGCTAGTAAGTCATTGTGCTTCATTTCAGCTTCGATGTATTCTTTCACCTTAGCTTCCTTACCGCTAACAGCTTTAAGCACATACCATTTATTTCCTGCGTCTGCCATTTCCTTAAAAAATTAACCTGGATAAACTACACCCATAAAGGCTTTGAAAATAGAATCCATCGCGAACACAACAAGTGCAATGACTAGGGAAGCAGATAATACAACCATTGCACTATGAGTAAGTTCGGCACGTGATGGCCAAGTAGTCTTATGCGCAAGTTCATCGTAACATGCCTTGCAATAATTTACTATTTTATTCATATTATCTTCTATTTAGCACGGGTTGAAGGGCTCGAACCCTCGACACCTGGTTTTGGAGACCAGTGCTCTACCAACTGAGCTAAACCCGTAGAAAGACTCCCACTCCCTTAGGAGGGGAGTCTGATATATATAGCAAATTAGATAAATCTAAATTACTTGATATCGTCGAGAATTGTTGTAATCTGACCAGAACCTACTGTACGACCACCCTCACGGATAGCGAAACGAAGACCCTCGTTCAAAGCAACCTTGTAGATCAACTCTACCTCAATCTCTACGTTATCACCAGGCATTACCATCTCAACTCCCTCTGGAAGCTTGATTTCACCTGTACAGTCCATAGTACGGAGATAGAACTGAGGACGATACTTGTTACCGAATGGAGTGTGACGACCACCCTCTTCCTTCTTCAATACATAGATAGAAGCCTTGAAGTGATCGTGAGGAGTAATAGCACCTGGGTGTACAACTACCATACCACGCTTAACCTCAGCCTTATCGATACCACGGAGAAGCAAACCTACGTTATCACCAGCTTCACCCTCAGCAAGGATCTTACGGAACATCTCAACACCAGTAATAACTGACTTCTTGTCCTCACCAAGACCGAGCAACTGAACTTCATCACCTACCTTGCAACGACCAGTCTCAATACGACCTGTAGCAACAGTACCACGACCTGTAATTGAGAATACATCCTCGATAGGCATCAAGAATGGCTTATCAATCTCGCGCTCTGGCTCCTGAATCCACTCATCAACTGTATCCATCAAAGTCTCAACAGACTTAACCCACTTCTCAACACCGTTCAAAGCACCGAGAGCAGAACCACGTACAATTGGAGTATCCTCCTCGTAACCATACTGCTCGAGGATCTCACGAAGCTCCATCTCAACGAGCTCAAGCATCTCCTCATCATCAACCATATCGCACTTGTTCAAGAAAACAACCAAACGAGGTACGTTTACCTGACGTGCAAGAAGTACGTGCTCACGTGTCTGTGGCATAGGACCATCAGTAGCAGCACAAACCAAGATTGCACCATCCATCTGAGCAGCACCAGTAACCATGTTCTTTACATAGTCAGCGTGTCCAGGACAGTCAACGTGTGCATAGTGACGCTTTGCTGTCTCATACTCGATGTGAGCAGAGTTGATAGTGATACCACGCTCTTTCTCCTCAGGAGCATTATCAATCTGATCGAATGACTTAACTGCCTCAGATGTACCGAGCTTCTCGTTCAATACCTTAGAGATAGCAGCGGTCAGAGTAGTCTTACCATGGTCAACATGACCAATTGTACCAATGTTAACATGCGGTTTGGTACGCACGAATTCTTCTTTAGCCATAGCTTTTCTTTTTATTTATATAAATGAATAATCTGTTCCTCTACCATCCTAAGCATCTAGAACGATAGAGCTGTAACTGAGAGTTGAACTCAGGACCTCTTCCTTACCAAGGAAGTGCTCTACCACTGAGCTATTACAGCAAGTTAATAAATTGAGCGGAAAACGGGGCTCAAACCCGCGACCCCCAGCTTGGAAGGCTAGTGCTCTATCAACTGAGCTATTTCCGCTTATCAAAGAAAGTGGGTAGTGATGGATTCGAACCACCGAAGGCATAGCCAGCAGATTTACAGTCTGCCCCATTTGGCCACTCTGGTAACTACCCAAACTATTCTTTTTCTGAGCCTCTTGTCGGATTCGAACCAACGACCCCGAGATTACAAATCACGTGCTCTGGCCAACTGAGCTAAAGAGGCAATCTTTACAGCCGCAATACGGCTAAATTTCCATCTATCGGAAAACGGCTGCAAAGATACAACTATTTTTTGAATCAACAAAATTTTTTCGAGTTTTTTTTATCGATTCCTTGATTTTTCTTTAAATTTGGTCAATTGAACCTTCATTGAGTCCACTGCCTGGTCAATTCCTTCCTCAAAAGTGTCACATGTCTTTTCTACGAACAACTTGGTTCCAGGGACAGCAACTTCCAGATGAACTTCCTTATTCAAGGCAGTAGCAGGCTTCACGACCTTTAATTGCACCTCTACTTTCTGTATATCTTCAAAAGTTTTTTCTAACTTGGCGACTTTCTTTTCGATAAACGCCTGTAACTTCTCGGTAGCGTCGAAGTGAATCGACTGAATCTTAATTTCCATAGTTACCTCCATTTTTTAAAAGGTTACGCCCGAGGATGGGCTTCAATATAAACTCGTTTCAACTGCTCAAACGTTGTATGCGTATAAATCTCGGTCGTCGAGAGTTTCGCATGTCCTAACAGTCTTTTTAAACTTTCAATTCCTGCACCATGATTCAACATTGCAGTAGCAAACGTATGCCTCAACACGTGCGGACTTTTCTTTTTCAACGAGCAAACCCTTGCGAGGTTCTCCTTCACGATTTCTCTGACTTGAACCGGACTCATCCGTCCGCCCTTATCCGCAAGCAAAAGAGCTCCAGACTTAGCCATCGCCCTTTGCACTCTTAGAGCCAAATATTCCGAAAGAGCATTTTTAAGCTCGTCACCAAAAGGAACTATACGTTGTTTGTTTCCCTTACCCGTAATCTTTATCTCTTTTTTGATAAAGTTCACATCGTCAACATCAAGTCCTATCAACTCTGACAATCGCATCCCCGTCTCATAGAACAATATTATAATAGTACGTGCGCGTACATTATTATAATCATCGCCCCACATTTTCCTGTCAAGCAACTCATCCATCTCATTTTCTTTCAAGAATTGAGGTAGCGGTCTACTTTCCTTAGGTCCTTTGAGGCTATGAGCGGGATCCGACTCCACATAATGTCTGACTAAAGCAAACCGATAGAACATTTTCAAAGCACTCAACCGGCGATTAACCGAGGTTGCCTTATTTCCTGCATCTATCATATGCTCCATCCAGTTGCGAATCATATCAGAATCAACAGATTCCCAAGTGAAGGATTCAGACAAGTTCCTAGCATACTGCTCAAAGAGTTTCAAATCTTCGCGATAGTTTTCTACCGTCCTCTGCGACCTGTTCAGTTCAGAGCGCAAATATTCCAAGAACTTATCTATACTCAACATAACGTCGTACCTTTTTCATTTCGGCAACGAAGTTACGAAAATTATTTTAAACTACCAAATTTTTTGAGGATTTTTTACTTTTATTCCTCGTTTGCACGCAACTGCTGTACGTAGATGGCGTGTTCCATCTTGAGACGCTTCAAAACAGAAGGCTTGTCATACTGCTGACGAGCACGAAGCTCCTTAACAACACCTGTCTTTTCGAATTTTCTCTTAAACTTCTTGAGAGCTCTCTCGATGTTCTCACCGTCTTTAACTGGTACAATAATCATTTTTTGCTTTTAATTTATTATGTTAAACTTATGTTATTCAATGCGAAATATGGCAATGCCACAATTTGCGGGTGCAAAATTACATCTATTTTATCAAACTACCAAGTTTTTCTTCAACTTTTTACTCTAAAATGTTCATTTTATGGGTTTTGTAGCATTTTCAAGCCATATTTTCTCCTCTTCATCAAGGAAAGGAGACAATTTTTCATAAACTGAATGATGATAAGCATTGAGCCAGTCAATCTCTTCAGGCAACAACATATCAACATCTATAGGAGTGGTATCTATAGGACAAAGAGTAAGAGGCTCTATCTGCAGGAATTTACCGAACTCAGTAGACATGTAGTCTGAAATCAGCACCGTATTTTCTATTCTTACGCCGAACTTACCTGCCAGATACAAACCAGGCTCATCCGTCAAGGTCATTCCAGCTCTCAAAGGTGTAGGCATCCACTCCATTCTTATTTGATGAGGGCCTTCGTGCACACAGAGATACGAACCTACTCCATGGCCTGTACCATGCAAGAAATTATATCCTTCACGCCACATACACTCTCTTCCTACAGCATCCAACTGTGTTCCTGATGCGCCATCGGGGAATTTAACCAATTCCAACTGAATATGCGCTTTCAGAACCAAGGTATAAACATGCTTCATCTCTTGAGATACAGGTCCCAAAGCAATGGTACGGGTAATATCAGTAGTACCATCCTGGTATTGAGCCCCAGAGTCTATCAGGATCAAGCCTTCCGGTTTCAGAACGACATCTGTTTCAGGAGTTGCCTCATAATGGACAATTGCTCCATGCTGCGCATAGCCGGCAATCGTATCAAAAGAAATATCTCTGAACAGTTTCTGTTCGGCACGTAGCGACGTTAATTTCTCATCAATGGAAATTTCTGTTTGTCCGCCAGCCTCAACAGCAGGTTTCAGCCACTTCAAGAACTTAACCATAGCAACACCATCTTTAAGCATCGCACTACGGTAGCCCTCTATTTCTGCTTTATTTTTCACAGCCTTCATAGCCGGAATAGGAGAACCAGCAGCAACAATTTCCTGGCATTTTACAGCTTTCCACAGATAATAGCTCGTTTCATCTCCATCTAACAGGATATTATATTCCGAATATGATTCAAGGCATTTTTCCACCTTATTATATTTATAGAGAGAAACCTGATTGTCTTGAAGATACTGTTTTACTTCAGGAGATAATTTATTATCATCCACGAAAAGAGAAACTTTATCGCTCTCAATCAACAAATAACTTACAAATACAGGATTGCAATGAACATCTGTACCACGAAGATTCAAAGTCCAAGCAATATCATCCAAAGCAGAAACGAGCATACCATCTGCATGAAGTTCTCTCAGAGCCTTACGGATACGGGCCACTTTAGAGGCTAGCGTCTCTCCAGCATATTCCAATGGTTGAATTTCTACAGGATTTGCAGGAAGTGTAGGACGATTCTCCCAAATCTGTGCCAAAGGGTCCAAATTAGTCCTAAGCGTAATTCCACCGAGTTTACGGAGAGAATAGCTTAAATCTTTAACATAATTATAAGAGTTGACCATGCCGTCAAGTCCAACCTCAGGAGATTGTACATCCTGCAATTCTTTTCCCAACCATTCTGCGATAGTAGGCGTGCCTTCCATTTTCAGCCTCATCAGCTGATATTCAGTACCTTCCAACTGTTCTTCTGCAGCCAGGAAGTAGCGGGAATCAGTCCATAAAGCAGCCGATTTCATTGTAACGACAGCAGTACCAGCCGACCCGTTAAAACCAGAGATCCACTCTCTTCCTCGCCAATGGTCGGCAACATACTCGCTCTGATGAGCATCTGTACTAGGGAAGATGAAAGCAGAAAGATGTTCACGCTTCATCAACTCCCTCAATCTAGCTAAACGTAATTCGATTTCATTCATAATTGTTATGCAATTTAATGTTTAACTTAACTCCAAATAATGCATTTTGCTAATTAGAGATTACAAAGATAACATTTTTAAGAATTAACAACAAATTTAAGCGCAAAAATATGCACGATTTACATTACTTTTTATTAATTTTGCGGTCGGAAAGTAAAAAGAAGGAGTTTTACAAACTTTATTCCAGATACATTCCGCTATTTTTCAGGAGAAAAAGATTATAAACATTTTAATAAGAATTGTAGTTATGAATTTTTTAACAAATGACAAACTCGTTATCGTCGGTGCAGGCGGTATGATCGGTTCTAACATGGTACAGAGCGCTTTGATGCTCGGTCTTACTCCAAACATCTGTCTTTATGATATCTTCGAGCCAGGTGTACATGGTGTATTCGATGAGATTCAGCAGTGCGCATTCCCAGGTGTTAACGTAACTTATACTGTTAACCCAGAGGAGGCTTTCACTGGTGCTAAATATATCATTTCTTCTGGTGGTGCTCCTCGTAAGGAGGGTATGACTCGTGAGGATCTTCTTAAGGGCAACTGCAAGATTGCTGCTGAATTTGGTGACAACATCAAGAAGTATTGCCCAGAGGTTGAGCACGTAGTTGTTATCTTCAACCCAGCTGACGTTACAGCTCTTACAGCACTTATCCACTCAGGTTTGAAGCCAAACCAGTTGACATCACTCGCAGCTCTCGATTCTACTCGTCTGCAGCAGGCTTTGGCCCTCGAGTTCGGTGTACAGCAGGATAAGGTTACTGGCGCTCACACTTATGGTGGTCACGGCGAGCAGATGGCTGTATTTGCTTCTCAGGTTAAGGTTGACGGCAAGCCATTGGCAGAGATGGGTCTTTCTGACGAGCGTTGGGAAGAGATCAAGCACCACACAGTACAGGGTGGTTCAAACATCATCAAGCTCCGCGGCCGTTCTTCATTCCAGAGCCCAGCTTACAACGCAGTTAAGATGATCGAGGCTGCTATGGGTGGCGAGAAGTTCACATTGCCAGCAGGTTGCTATGTAAACCACGACAAGCTCGGCTTCAAGAACGTAATGATGGCTATGCCTACTACTATCGACAAGACTGGTGTTCACTTCACAGAGCCTACAGGTACTGAGGAAGAGCTCGCTAGCCTCCAGAAGTCTTACGAGCACCTTTGCAAGATGCGTGATGAGATCGTAGAGCTTGGCATCGTTCCTCCAGTAGCTGAGTGGAAAGAGATGAACCCTAACTTGTAATTCTCCGCTTCGGATTTTTAGAAGTTAACTCGATAAGGGCTGAATCGTGAAAATGCTTCATGATTCAGCCTTTTTTCATTTATTTTTCCCCTATAGCGACCATTTATCCCCAAATACGCCATATCGTTACATTTTTCTGTAAATCAGGTTATACGAATTTGGCATTATTTTTGTAATTTTGCACACAGAAATAACAAATAAAAAAGGATAATAGAAAATTATGGAATTGATAAAGAACAAATCATTCGGGGGCGAGCGCCCTCTTTTCGGTGCTCACGATGTACGTTTAGAAGATATTACGATTACAGATGGCGAATCGGGCATCAAGTGCTGCCAAAACATAGAATGCCACCATTCCAAGTTTTATGGCAAATACCCTTGGTGGCATGTGGACGGTTCCCTTATCACAGACTGCTACTTCGCCCCAGAAAGCCGTTCGGCCATCTGGTATAGTGATAATATGGTGATGAAAGACTGCACCATCGATGGGCCTAAGTTCTTCCGCGAAATGAAGAATCTGGATTTGGAGAACGTAAACATCACAGATGCTGATGAGACTTTCTGGAAGGTAGATGGCCTGAAACTGAAGAACGTAAAACTCCACGATGGAACTTATCCATTCATGTTCTCCAAGAATATCTATGTAGACGGACTTGAGAGCGACTCTAAATATGTATTCCAATACTGCAGAAATGTGGAGATTCACAACGCAAAGATTACAACCAAGGACAGTTTCTGGGAATGCGAGAATGTAACCGTCTATGATTCGGAACTGAATGGTGAGTATCTGGCCTGGCACAGCAAGAACATCAAGTTCGTACGTTGCCACATCAGCGGCGAGCAGCCTCTCTGCTACATGGACCATGTAACTCTGGAGGATTGCACCTTTGATAAGGAATGCGACCGTGCCTTCGAGGATTGCACCAACATCGATGCACAGATCAAGGGAAGTATCACCAATATCAAAAACCCTATCTCCGGAAGAATCGAGGCAGACGAAGTGGGAAGCGTAACATATACTGAGTTTGCCAAAGCGCCAAAGGGTGCATGTGAAATCACAGATAAATCGAAATAGTTTAAGAGGTAATTACAGAAATGACAACAATCAAGTAAATTACTTATTGTTCCCATAACTAATTATTCTTACACTTAACTGAAATCTCCGTTCATAGACACTGAACGGCCGTTCAAAAGCTTTGAATGTACGTTCAATGTCTTTGAACGGAGATTCAAAGTCTATGAACGAAGATTTCAATTAGGAGGAAAAGAGAATCATCCTATATAAATAAGAGATTTATCCTATATAGATAGAAGAAACAACATAGATAGAAAACAAATATGAAATACAATTTTGATGAAATCATCGAACGTCGTGGAACCAACTCATACAAATGGGATTTGGTAAAGGAAGACGGCGTTATTCCGATGTGGGTAGCAGATATGGACTTCCAGACTGCTCCCTGCATCATCGAAGCTCTGCAGAAGCGCGTAGCTCATGGCATCTTCGGCTATACCCTCGTACCTGATTCTTATTACGAGGCTATCATCAGCTGGTTCTCCCGCCGCCACCAGTGGAAGATAGAGAAAGACTGGATTCTCTATACTTCAGGCGTTGTACCAGCCATTTCTTGCTGTCTGAAAGCCATCTGCATGCCTGGCGAAAGGGTATTGGTACAGACACCTGTCTACAACTGCTTCTTCTCCTGCATTACAAACAGCGGCTGCGAAGTAGTAGAAAACGAACTGAAACGTGTGGGCAACTGCACTTATGAGATAGATTTCGAAGACTTCGAGCGTAAATGTGCCGATGAGAAGACCACAGCCTTCATCCTCTGCAATCCTCACAACCCAGCCGGAAGAGTGTGGAAGAAAGAGGAACTTGAGCGAATGAACGACATCTGTCTCAAGCACGGGGTAAAGGTCATCGCAGATGAAATTCATTGCGAGCTCATCATGCCAGGCTATCAGTATACTCCATTTGCCAGCATCAGCGAAGCTTGCCGTGACAACTGCGTAGTATTGAATTCTCCATCAAAGTCATTCAATATTGCAGGACTTCAGATAGCCAACATTATCTGTCCGGATGCAACATTGCGCCGCCGCATCAACCGTGCCATCAACATCAACGAGGTTTGTGACGTAAACCCATTCGGCGTTATCGCTCTCCAGGCAGCTTACAATGAGGGAGAAGAATGGTTGGATGAATTGAACCAATATCTCTACGAGAACTATCAGGCAGTAAAGGAATTCTTCAATACCGAATTGCCACAAGTTCGCGTTACCCGCCTTGAAGGCACCTACCTGGTATGGCTCGATATCCTGCCATTCGAACTGTCAAGCGACGAGGCTTATGAAAAGCTGATGAACGATGGTAAGGTATTCGTCAACAGTGGTACGATGTATGGCAGAAAGGCTGGTCAGGGCTACCTGCGCCTCAACATCGCCTGTCCTCGCAAGACCCTGATGCAGGGTCTGATCCGCATTGCTCGGGTTCTCAGCCAGTATATGGATGAAGAGGATTTAAGCGGATGCCCTGCATAAAAGAGCGAAGAAAGAGAAAATATTTCTAAATAAAATGTTTAAAACAAGATAAGATGGAAAATGAAGTTTTAAAAGCCATTAAGGAGAGAAGAAGCATTCGTCGCTTCAAGGCAGATCAGATTACCGACGAAGAGTTGAAGACGGTATTGGAAGCCGGCACATGGGCAGCAACAGGTCATGGAACCCAGGAGCCTTTCATCATTGCCGTTCAGAATCCAGAGATTTGCGCCCAGCTTCGCAAGATGAACGCAGAAATCATGGGTGTAGAAAGCGATCCTTACTATGGAGCGCCAACCATCGTTATCGTTCTGGCACCAGAAAGCAACGTTAACGGTGTGAAAGATGGCAGCCTTATCTTAGGCAATATGATGCTTGCAGCCCACTCTATCGGCCTTGCATCTTGCTGGATTAACCGTGAAGACGGCATGTTTGCATCAGAAGAAGGCAAGAAGCTGATGAAAGACTGGAATCTTCCAGAAGGTTTGATGGGAGTAGGAGCCTTAGCCTTGGGTTATGCTTCTGCGCATCCTCATACCGTAAAACCAAGAAAAGAGGATTACTACCGCATTATCAAATAAAGGCAGGATGCCTGGTTTACGGCACATACATTTACAAGAAAAGGTCTCATGAAGAAAAACATTCATGAGACCTTTTTATATATGTATATAATGAAGCTATTACAACTTTACACTTGCCAAGACCTTATCTGTAGCGCCAGCCAAATGAGCCACGAAGGCGCCAGCCTTATCGCCAGCCTGATTCAGGAAGGCCTCATCATTCATCAGAGAACTCATCAAGCCTGAGAAATCCTCATAGGTATTGATTTCAAAACCTCCACCCGATTTCAGCAAGCCCTGAGCCTCCTGAAACTTTTTATTGTTCGGACCAAAGATAACCGGCATATTCCATACGGCAGCCTCCAAGGTATTATGAATGCCAACACCAAAGCCGCCACCGATATAAGCCACATCACCATAGTTGTACATACTGCTCAACAATCCGAAACAATCGATGATCAAGACATCAGCCTCTGCAGCTTCTTCAGGAGTAGTTTGCGTATAGCGCACCACCTTCTTGCCCTTTATCAGAGAAAGAATCAACTTCAGATGCTCTTCAGCGATGACATGAGGAGCAATCAGCAGGCGCCAATCCTTATGCTCATTAAAGAAAGGTATAAAGATATTCTCATCTGGTGGCCAAGAGCTACCGGCAACAAATACCTTGAAATCATGATGAGGTACATCCGCAGACTGAGATGAAGCTACTCCTGTTCTGAAAGCCTCGCAAATCGGCAATTGCTTGGCAGCCTCCTTTATCTGGAGAACACGGTCGAAACGGGTATCTCCTACCACATCCACAGCCGTGATGCCGATACCTTCGAGCAATCGCTTACTCTCTTCGTTCTGTACGAAGAAACGGGTAAAGCACTTCAGCACTCCAGCATAGCTTCTGCCGTACCATTTGAAGAACACCTGATCCTCGCGGAAGATACTGCTCACGCTATAAGTAGGAATATTGCGATGCTTCAGGATATGAAGGAAATTAGACCAGAACTCATACTTGATGAAGAAAGCCATCACAGGACGTACCAATCTAAGGAAACGGATGGCGTTCAACCGAGTATCCACCGGCATATAACAGATGATGTCAGCTCCCTCATAGTTCTTGCGCACCTCATAACCTGAAGGAGAATAGAAGGTAAGCAGAATCTTATACTGAGGATAGTCCTTGCGGATACGTTCCATCAAAGGTCGTCCCTGTTCAAACTCACCGAGCGATGCAGCATGAAACCAAATGTACTTAGCGTTAGGATCCACCTTCTGCTTCAATATTTTGAAAGCCTCACGCTCACCACGCCACATCTTGCGCACCTTTTCATTGAACAGACTTGCAATGGCTATGCCCCAAAGGACGAAATATATTACGATATTATAGATCATGATATTTCTTTATATTGGTTACTATCTATAAATACGTGAACTCTCTGAATAGCCTTCAGCAATATGCTGCAGAAAGCCATTCAGAGAGAAATTATTGTGAATTAACCCAAAACTTCGATTGCCTTGCGAAGACGGCGCAGAGTTTCCTCCTTGCCAAGGAAGGCTGAGATATCGAACATACCCGGGCCCTTACCCTCACCTACGAGAGTCAGACGGAATGCGTTCATCACATCACCCAGCTTATAGCCCTTATCCTCTACCCATTTCATCACGACTGGTTCCTGACCTTCGATAGAGAAATCCTCAATACCTTCAAGCACATCAGCAAGTTCTGTCATCTGCTGTGCAGAATATTCCTTCCAGCGCTTCTTGGCTGTCTTAGCATCATACTCTGTAGGAGCAATGAAGAAGAAAGAACACAATGGCCACAATTCATAGACGAAGTTCACACGATCCTTCATCATGTGTACCACCTGCTTTACGCGGTCCAGAGTTTCCTCTACACCATTGTTGGCAACAATAGGGGCAAAGAGGTTAGCTATGTCATCATCGCTCTTCATCAGAATGTATTCGTGGTTGAACCAGATTCCCTTCTTGAAGTCGAACTTGGCACCAGCCTTAGAGCAACGTGAAATATCAAAAGCCTTCACCAGTTCATCAAGAGAGAAGATTTCCTGTTCTGTACCAGGATTCCAGCCGAGGAGCGCCAGGAAGTTGACTACAGCCTCTGGGAAGTAGCCACTCTCACGATAACCGGAAGAAACCTCGCCAGTCTTAGGATCATGCCATTCCAACGGGAATACAGGGAAACCGAGGCGGTCGCCATCACGCTTACTCAGTTTACCTTTACCTTCAGGCTTAAGAAGCAAAGGAAGATGCGCAAAACGAGGCATGGTATCTTCCCAACCGAAAGCCTTATAAAGAAGTACGTGCAAAGGCGCACTAGGCAACCACTCCTCACCGCGGATTACATGAGAGATTTCCATCAGGTGGTCGTCTACGATATTTGCCAGATGATAAGTTGGCAATTCATCAGCACTCTTATAAAGCACCTTATCATCCAGGATATCGCTCATTACCTTCACGTCACCACGAATCATATCGTTCACGTGAATTTCCTGTCCCGGTTCAATCTTGAAACGTACAGTATACTGCTTTCCGTCAGCAATCAGCTTATCAACCTCTTCCTTAGAAAGAGTCAGAGAGTTGCGCATCTGCATACGAGTATGAGCATCATACTGGAAATTCTGGATTTCGGCACGTTTCGCTTCCAACTCCTCAGGAGTATCAAAAGCAATATACGCCTTATCATTATCCAAGAGCTGCTGAACATACTGCTTATAGATATCACGACGTTCACTCTGGCGATAAGGTCCATGCTCTCCACCGAAACTTACACCCTCGTCAAACTGGATACCCAGCCACTTGAAAGATTCCAGGATATATTCTTCGGCTCCAGGCACGAAACGATGAGAATCTGTATCCTCAATACGGAACACCAGCTCACCTCCATGTTGGCGAGCAAACAAATAATTATACAGAGCGGTACGAACACCGCCAATGTGCAATGCACCCGTTGGACTAGGGGCAAAACGCACCCTTACTTTTCTATCTGCCATGTCTTTTTATAGCTATTTTCAAATTTTTCTGCAAATTTACATCTTTTTTTGCGATTTTAGCCGTTTTTTTTCGTATTTTCGCACTGTAAAACGAAATAAGTAAGAAAAAAGTAGGAAAATGAGCATATTTAACAACCCAGAAGAGAACTATTGGCGCAATTTCGCCACAAAAACGGTTTTGATATTAATTACCGTTGCTATCATTGTTTGGTTCCTTCCTCGCAACGAAGGAAGGATGTTCCGGTACGATGTTGGAAAGCCATGGATGTATGGTTCCGTCATCGCAAAATTTGACTTTCCGATCTATAAGACCGATGAAGCCATCAAACGTGAACAGGATTCGCTGATGAAGCAATTCCAACCTTATTATTCTGTCAATGAATCCATCGGCAGCGAACAGGTGAGCCGTTTCCTGCACGACTTCAGCCAAGGTGTACCAGGTTTGCCAAAAGAATATGTGGGACTCATAGCCCACCAGCTTCAACGCCTTTACCAGACCGGCATCATCAATACCACGGAATATAATCGTATCTACAAAGATTCTACCAGTATGATACGAATTATCAACGGAAAGAATGTGAAGAGCGTACCTATCGGTTCGTTCTACTCTACTATTGCCGCTTACGAACGCATCTTCTACGATGAGAAGCTGGCAACCCAGCGTCAGCTTTTATCCCGTTGCAACCTTAACAATTATGTTGAAGCTAACGTCATATATGATAAGGAAAGAAGCGAGGCAGAGAAAGCCGACATGATGAGCAGCATTCCACTGGCAAGCGGAATGGTGATGAGCGGACAGAAGATTGTGGATCGTGGCGAAGTGATTACAAACAATACCTATCGGGTGCTCAATTCATTCGATAAGGAGATGAAACGCCGCAGTTCTACCCAGGAAGAACTGACAACCACTATCATCGGACAGGTACTGTTTATCTTCATTCTTGTCATGCTGTTTACCTCTTATCTCTCACTTTTCAGAAAAGACTATTTTGATAAGCCGCGCAGCATTACCATGCTTTATGCGATGATTACGCTGTTCCCTATCTTTGTGTCACTCATGATGAAACACAATTTCTTCAGTGTCTATATCATCCCATTTGCCATGGCACCTATCTTCGTACGTGTGTTTATGGACTCGCGTACAGCCTTTATCAGCCACGTTACGATGATCCTCATTTGTGCAGCAGCAGTAAAGTACCAGTACGAGTTTATCATCGTACAGCTGGTAGCTGGTCTTGTTGCTATTTACAGTTTGCGTGAACTCAGCAAGCGCTCGCAGATATTCATCACAGCCCTGTTGGTAACTATAGCCAGCAGTGTAGTATATCTTGCCCTTCAGCTGATGCAAGACAACCAGGTGTTCAACGTAGATACCAGCATGTATACCTACTTTACCGTAAACGGCATCTTCCTGCTACTCTCTTATCCGCTCATGTACATTATAGAAAAGATGTTTGGATTTACATCTAATGTTACACTCTTCGAGCTGTCAAATACCAACAAGGGATTACTTCGCAACCTGAGTGAGATTGCTCCAGGCACCTTCCAGCATTCTATCACCGTAGGTAACCTGGCAGCAGAGATTGCCAACCGCATCAGAGCCAACAGTCTCCTGGTGCGTACCGGAGCACTCTATCATGATATCGGTAAGATGACTAACCCTGTTTTCTTCACAGAGAATCAGGCGGGCGTTAATCCTCACGACCAGTTAAGCGACCTTGAGAGCGCACAGATTATCATAAGCCATGTTTCAGAAGGTCTGAAGATGGCAGAGAAGGTTGGTCTGCCAGGCATCATAAAGGATTTCATCACTACTCATCACGGAACGGGCATCACCAAGTATTTCTATATTAATTACTGTAATGCCCACCCTACAGAGGTGATTGACAAGTCACAGTTCCAATATCCTGGTCCGAACCCATTTACCCGCGAACAGGCCATCCTGATGATGGCAGATACGGTTGAAGCGGCTTCGCGCTCTCTGAACGAATATACTGAAGAAAGCATCAGTAACCTCGTCAATAAACTCATCGACGGACAGGTGGCAGATGGTTTCTTCAAGGAGTGCCCTATCACGTTCCGAGACATCGCTCTCGCTAAACAGGTACTCATCGAACGACTCAAGGCTATTTACCATACCCGTATTTCGTATCCTCACTTAAACGTAAAACAGAATGCCGGTAAAAAGACGAGTCAGGAGTCTAAAGAACAAGAGTAAAGATACAATTCGTGAAGTTCTTATGCCGTAAAGCGTATAAACGGATATACAAAAAGGTAAAACATAACCAATAAAAGCCCTTTTTCTTGCACAGTTTTTAAAATCTGTGCAAGAGAAAGGGCTTTTTGCGTTAATATGCTTTAAATATTTAATAAAATCAATAGTGAAATAGAACATTATAATTACCTTTGCGGACGTTTTTATTTAATATTATTAAGATGAAGAAACTAAAATTAGTTAGTTTAGCCATTGCGATGGCTTGTGCAACCCCATCTTTTGCAGGCGGTTTGCTCACCAACACCAATCAACATGTAGCATTCAACAGAATGATGAGCCGTGAGGCTTCAATTGGTATCGACGGTGTTTATTATAATCCAGCCGGAGTTGTATTCATGGGTGAAGGTCACCATCTCGCCATCAACTGGCAGTTGGCTTACCAGACACGTAGCATAGAAAATGATTATGCTCTGTTCAAAAACAATGTGAACAATCCTATTACTCCTCGTACTTTCAAGGGTGAGGCTTTTGCGCCTGTCATCCCTTCATTCCAGTATGCTTATAATAAAGGTAGCTGGTCACTTCAGGCTAGCTTCGCCCTCACAGGTGGCGGCGGCAAGTGTACCTTCGATAATGGTCTGGGCTCTTTCGAGAAGATCGTAGCTGAGACAGCAATGGCTGCTTGCGGTTTGGCAAGAACTGTTGACAACGTATTGGGCAATACACTTGGACAGCCAGGAATGCAAATGTTTACAACCGACCAAGCTTTCGGTCAGAGAGGCGAATATAGTTACAATAGCTATATGCATGGACGTCAGTACTATTATGGTCTCTCTGTAGGCGCTGCATACAAATTCAGCGACAATTTCAGCGCATTTGCAGGCGTACGTGGTGTCTATGCTTCAACAAACTACTATGGATATGTTGAAAACATCAAGGTAGGCAACATGCCTCTTTACAAGGTACTCGACCCTAACAAGGAAAATGCAGCCAACATTGAATTGAGCTGTGACCAGAGCGGCATCGGCTTTACTCCTATCATCGGTGTGGACTTCAAGACTGGCAAGTGGAACTTCTCTGCAAAATATGAGTTCAAGACTCGTATACGTTTGAAGAACAAGTCTGTAAATCAGGCTCCTAGTATCAGTGCTCTCCCAGACAACTTGTCCAGACAGATGGTTGGAACATTGACTCAGGTGTTCACAAATAAGGGTATGACTCCAGAGAAAGCTCTAGCCACTGCAACAAATACTACTCAAGCAGTTTTGACTAACGGTGATGTAGTAAAGACAATGGCTGGCTTGAAGACTCAGTTCGACACAGAGCTCGAAGAGGCTATCGGTGAATATGAGGATGGCAAGAAGATTGCGGGTGATATTCCTGCTTATCTGGCACTCGGTGTAGGTTACAGCCCTGTAAATGCAGTACGCGTAAACGTAGGTTTCCATTGGTTCGATGACAAGCACGCTACATCTTACAACAACCGACAGGAGAAGTTAAAGCGTGGTACATTGGAGTACAACGCAGGTGTCGAGGTAGACGTAAACAAGAAGATTACCTTGAGTACAGGCTGGCAGAACACCAACTATGGTTTGCCTGATGAGAACCTTGACACACCAGCTTCAAAAAGATACATGGACGACAAATCATTCGTTGTCAGTTCAAACTCTGTAGCAGTTGGTGGTGTATACCACATCAATAAGAAGATGCACTTGAACGTGGCTTATTTCCACACCTTCTATCAGCACAAGAAGACCTCTGAGAAGGTAGAACAAATAGGAAAGACCTACAGTTCAGACTACACACGTAACAACAACGTATTCGCAGTAGGTCTTGACATCAACTTCTAAACATAACTACAATTATCATAATTAAAAGGCTACCCGTTCTTGCAACAAGTAACGGATAGCCTTTTTCATTTTATTTACCAATCTTATTTTCTACCATTCTGCCAGAGAAAAGGAGGGGCAAGAGACTACAATGGGTCTACATCATAATAAATCTGCAGAGCTCCATATCTCGGATCCTTTCCCATCTGTTGCTGAGCAAACTTCAGATATTCTCTTACCTTCTGCTGGTCAATACCATTTTCCAGTTTGATAACAATCTTTCGGATGTTCATCGTCTTAACCCTTGCCACAGCAGGTTTATCGGGTCCCAACACACGCTCGCCAAACCAGCTTCTCAGCGTTTTGCTGAGCTCATGGCTAGCCTGTTCGCATACCTTATCATATTTATGTTTTACATACACATTAATCAGGTGGAAGAAAGGTGGATAATGAAAAGTTCTTCTCTCCTCCAGAATACCCTGATACAAGCCTTCATAATCATTATTCACCACCTGTCCGATTACAGGCAAGGTAGGATTCTTGGTCTGTAGAATCACCAAGCCACGCTTACCTTTTCTTCCTGCTCTACCACTCACCTGTGCCATCATCATGAAAGCATGCTCGTAGGCGCGGAAATCGGGATAGTTGAGCATTGAATCAGCATTCAGGATGCCAACTACACTCACCTTATCGAAATCAAGACCCTTAGAAACCATTTGCGTGCCTATGAGAAGATTCGTCCTGCCTTCAGAGAAGTCTGCGATAAGACGTTCGTAGGCATTTCGTGTACGTGTTGTATCCAAATCCATTCTGGCAATCTTGGCTTCCGGAAAGATTTCCGCTATCTGGTCTTCTATCTTCTCGGTACCAAAACCACGTCCCATGATTTCCGTACTGCCACAGTTAGGACATTCCGTAGGAACCGGATAAGTGTAACCACAATAATGGCAAGTCAGCAGGTTGATACTCTTATGCAACGTAAGCGAGACATCACAGTTCTTACATTTCGGCACCCAACCACATACCTTACATTCAACCATCGGCGCAAAACCACGACGATTCTGAAAGAGGATTGCCTGTTGCCCATTCTTCAAAGCCTCTCTTACTGCAGCCAAAAGCTGTGGAGAGAAAGGACCGCTCATCATCTTACGGCGGCGCAAGTCTTTTACATCTACCACCTGAATTTCCGGCAACTGAATACCTTTGTATCTTGTCTTCAGCTCTACCAGTCCATACTTGCCTTGCTGCGCATTATAATAACTCTCCATCGAAGGCGTAGCCGTACCCAATAAAGTCTTAGCCCCATACATCTTGGCAAGCACAATGGCAGCACTTCTGGCATGGTAGCGCGGAGCGGGATCCTGTTGTTTGAAGGAAGTCTCGTGCTCTTCGTCTATGATGACGAGTCCCAAATTCTTAAAAGGCAGGAAGACGGCACTTCTTGCACCCAGGATTACATCATAGGGCTGATCAGAGAGTTGTTTCTGCCAGATTTCTACACGCTCAGCATCACTATATTTAGAATGGTAGATGCCCAGCCGGTCGCCGAAAACTCTATGAAGGCGCTCCATGATTTGTACGGTCAGAGCGATTTCCGGCAGAAGATAGAGCACCTGCTTATGTTCCTCTATGGCTTTTCTGATAAGATGAATGTAGATTTCCGTCTTTCCGCTGGATGTCACACCATGAAGCAATACAACATCCTTTTTCATCATTTGCATCAGGATACCATTATAGGCATCTTGCTGAGCCAAGGAGAGAGGTTTAATCAGGTCTAGATGAGATTCTCCATTCGTATTCAATCGTCCTATTTCCAATTTATACGTAACAAGGATTCCTCTATTGATAAGTGCCTTGACAACAGCATCCGTACAATGGCTCTCATTCATCAGTTCTTCCTTGGTCACTTTTTTTATGCCTTCCCTAGGCGTATCGCCATCAAGACTGTCCCAATGCGAGAGACTCAGAAAGGTGGTTAAAGTTTTGGCTTGCTTCAAGGCTCTCTGCACCAGGTTGAGCGCTACATGAAGTGCCTGCTCACTACGGTACGTACTGGCAAGTTCTACATAGAGTTCCATCTTGGGCTTGAATTTCTCTGTAGACTTCAGACCACCAGGCATAGCAGCATTAAAGACATCGCCTAACGGAGCCATATAATAATAGCCAATCCATTGCCACAATCTCATCTGCTGAGGCAACAGCGAAGGCGTATTGTCAAGTACCGCCTCGACAGGTTTGCAGGAGAATGCAGGCTTATCATCATGCAGCCGGGTAGCCATTGCGATATATTTCTTACTTTTACCAAGAGGAACCAGCAAGCGTACCCCAGGCACAACTTTCCCTTCCATCCCATCAGGGACAGAATAAGTAAAGGTTCCGTCGAGCGGAAGGGGTAATATCACATCTACATATTTCATATCTAATCTTCTTTAACCTTGAAATATCCACCATTCAGACTTTCGACTTGCAAAGTTAGCAAAAAAAAAGCAGATACCCATCATCGGATACCTGCTTTTATATATTTTAAGATGTACTAGGCGAGACTATACGATGTTCTCACCCATAATCTGCCCTGTTCTTTTGCAAGATTAGAACCAATAACCCAAAGCAATCTGCCAACTGTTATTCTTACTGTTACCCTTCTCAGTAACATTGCTGCTTACATCCTTCCAGGTTGCATCTGCAGTCTTACCGCAAGCGATGTTGTAGTTTGCAGAGAGCTGGAGATGGCTCAGCAGGGTAACACCCAGACCTACGTTTACGCTGAAGTTAGATTTCTTCAAAGAATAAGAACTATTATCATTCCACTTGAAGTTCTTGTCACCAACATTGATGCCCCACTGTGGACCAGCGAAAACGAAAACATTAGCCAAGCTGCTCAAGCCGAAACCATAACGTACGTTTACAGGAATATTAAGAGATTTCTGAGTCATTGTTGTCTCTGCATCATTTACAGACACCTTAGCTTCCTTCTGATCGTACAAGGCAGCAGCATCAAAACTCAAGCCAACAATAGGGATAGTAACCTTTACCATTGGACCAACAAAGAAACCTGTCTTGTTAGATGCATCGAATACATCGTTACTCAAAGACATGTTAGTAACATCCAAACCGCCCTTCAAACCAAACTTAATCTGGGCATTAGCATTTGTAGCAAACATCATGGCTGCTACAACCATTAATACTGATAAAACTTTCTTCATTCTATATTTACTTTAATTCTTATATAAATTAATGACGCTCTCTACGAACCGTTACTCTAGCTGAGCCACCAGAAGAAATATTGCTTCCTCCTGATCTGCGTTTTTTAACAGTAGAAGTCTTAGCCGATTTAGATGCAGAACCACTTCTTCTGTTACGGCTTTTCTTCAGAGTCTTGGCATCCATATTCTTTTCTGCCTTGGCAATACTGTCAAGCGAATCCTTCCGAGCCTGATTACCCCAGATATTCTTCTCAAAGGCAGCCAACTCAGCTTCTATGCGTTTCTGTTCCTTCGCCATGGCCGTATCCGAAGGACAGTATTGTGCCAGGGTATTTCCCTGCATATTGTTGGTTTTGTAGATTTTACCCCGATACAGATTCTTGGTAAAATAATCTTCTGCACTCATCACAGCAGCATTGTTCACATTACTGGTCATCAGCTGCTGCTTAGCCAGGAAAGGAGCTAAGTCATCATACTTCACCCAGAAGAGCGGATACTTGTTTCCTACATCTCCAAAGTCATCATTACGGGTCATAATAGGGCACAAAGCCAATACCTTGGTATGGAAAGAAGCAGTTTTCTGGTCATAATAAGAAGTCTCCTTCACATAGTACGCCTTCACTTCTGCAGATGGAATATCGCTGTCATCAATATGCACCTTTCCATTATCAGTCTTCTCGTAGTAGATATGATAATTATCTACGAATGCTTTCGGAGTAAGACGGTTGGCAGCAGAAAAATCTTCATTACCATCCATACGATACTGATAAACAGGCACTCTACCCGTAAACATCAGTTTAAAGATATAGGTAAAGAGATTCATCTTACCATCTGTTGGCTCTACAGGATAATACAAGGCTGCATTGGCATCATCTGTGAGATTGAGTTCACGATAGATGTCTCTTCTCCAAACCACGTCCTCATCCATCGGGATGGCTGTAGGGAAATAAAGTTTGGCACGCAAGGTCATATTGTCAGCATTCGACTGTTGTGCCTTTTGCTGAGCCTGCTTTCTGCGAGCCGCTGGCTGTGCCATGATGCTCTGCACCATTCCCAAAAGCATGAATATGAATAATATCTTTTTCATTACATTGAACTTTGAACATTGAACTTTGAACTTTATGATAAGTAAAGCCGTTGAACTCTTCACTTACCTGACGATAACTTCCATTGCTGCCGGCAGATTTCGGGTAATTCCATCAGGACCTACAGCCTTGATATGCGAGATATAGAAGCGTCGGTTTCTTGACAGTTTTCTGAACTCTTCGCGCTGTCGTTCTGAGAAATTGGAACCCGCCGAAGCCAAAGGTATGGCATTTCCCATATTATCGAAGAATACGGTTTCGAAGCCCAGCACCTTAAACGGAATATCAAGGAGTCCGTCATCTATGGCTGCATGAATGCCTGGAGCACCCATCAGAGCACCTTTCGATAGAGCACCACCTCTAAATCTATCTGTACCCATCGCAATATAAGCTGTTGGGTCAGGAAGTTTTCTTACATGGAATACGAATGGAGGCAGACTTCTCACCTGTCCCTTATCGCGGGCTGTCACATGGATAGTAACATCCTTACCCACCGCTGAAGGTTTAGCCACGAAATGACCATTGCCCTTAGCTACGAAAGAACCACCTGTCATGGTTGCAGAGATAGCATTTGCCGGAACACCAGGAACGCTGATGCTGATAGGATTGGCATAGCCTGCATAGAGCACATTCATCAGGTCGGCAGCAACGGTAGCTGTATTAGGAACAGGCAATACGGTGTATTTCTGAACGAAATTGCGTCGCATCATCTCGCCATTCTTGCCTCTCATCAGAATGTAACCGCCAAACTGATGCTCACCTACGCCACCTGCCACAAAACTGTATCTGCCATTCTCGGCATTCAGCCTGCTACCATTCACATAGATTTCCGGGCGCTGTGTACTGTCTATTGCAGCCATCACCACATGCGAATTGAAACGTTCACCGGCATAGAGGGTTGTTTTCTCCGGAATAACGAATGCATCGAGTTCATTCACATTCAGTTCTACCAGATCTATATTTTTCTTCTCCTCATCCGATTTCTTCCCATCATCGGCAAGACTTTTCTTGATTTTCTCGACAACAGACTTGCCTTTGACACCGAATTCCTCATCTGTAGGAGTATTCAGCGCCAACATAGCCATCAGGATGACATACATCAGGTTAATCATCTTCTGGCGAGGCGAAACCGGTCTTTTCTTGATTGCCATGGATATAAATTTGCTTGATTCTATTTATTTTCTTCGTCTTTACTCTTCACTTGTTACATGAGGAGCCGCCACACGCATATTGATGGTCATGGCATCAATCATACGGGTATAAATCTTGTTCAACTGTTCTATCTGCTTTGCCATCATCTTGGTCTGCTCATTGATCTGGTCAATGGTACCAATCTGCTGGCTGGCACTCTTCAGCTGCATCTCGTATACTCTGCTGATACCTGTCAAGGTACGGTTCAGATTCTCCATCTCCTCGCTGTCACGAGTCAGTCGGCTACTCTGTTCGTTTACCTTACTCAAGGTTTCTACCAGGCTCTTCAACTGTTCTACGTAGCTGTTCTGAACTTCCACCACCTCAGGATTAAGTGGAGTCAGTTCTGGCGCAGCAGTCATTACAGGAGAGACAGGAGAAGCAACCTGAGGTTGAATGGTTTCAGAACGATTCTTGGCAGTCATCATTTCTTCAGCCGACACCTTTCCTTCCAGATACTCCTCTGTAGCATGGGTAGGCAAGTCTCTACCTTCGGCAGTCTTGTCGAAAGGACGGTCAAAAGCAGAAAGGAAGAACACGAGAATCTCGGTTCCCATACCTAAGAAAAGCATGAAATTGGCACCAGGAAGATGGGTCAACTTAAAGAGGGTACCAGCGATTACGATAGAGGCACCCCAACTGTAAGCATAGTTAAGGAATGTCTGACCCGGCACACTATCCATCCACTTCTGCAAGCGGTATACGATATTGAATTTGCTATAATAGCTCATATTATTTATCTCCTATTCTTATTCTTCAATGGTTTCTGTTTTCCGCTTGCCGTAGTAGCAAGACTTCTCACGCAACGGAATCCGATGTATGAGCGAGGCTGATTCTGGTACTCGAAAGTGCGCCATGCCGAACGGATAAACGACTCAGGGTCTTTCCAGGAACCACCTCTTACACTCTTCTTCTTCAAACGGTAAGGATCTTCTATGGCAGCATTATACTGTAAAGTTGGGTTAAAATCGCTCATTGCGTCAACACCCGCCTCTGTATAAACGGTACTTGTCCACTCTGCCACATTACCAGCCATATCGTAAAGTCCATTAGAATTTGGCGAATAGATAGCCACCTTGCTGGTTATCAGGTTGCCGTCTTTGGTATAGTTGCCCCTGTCTGGTTTGAAATTAGCATAAAAACAACCATCCCCGTTCTTTACATCCGCATTGTCCCAAGGAAATTCATTCTGGTTCTTGCCTCTTGCAGCATATTCCCATTCTGCCTCGGTTGGCAGACGGTAACGCTGCACATATCTTGCTTCAGGACCTAAGCCCTTCAACAGATAGTCTGTTCTCCAGGCACAGAAGGCATTTGCCTGTTCCCAGGTAACACCGACTACCGGATAGTCATTATACGCAGGATTGCTGAAATAACTTCTCAGATAGGTTTCATTCTCTGCATTTCTGAAGTCGTTTACCCAACAGGTAGTGTCAGGATAAACATTCACGATATAGGTATTCAGGAAATCCCATGGTCCTGAAAGCGGACGGTTGATAGTCTCACGCACCACTCTACCCTCATCATCGTAATAAGCGGTATCTTTCGAAATCATCACCACCTCGTCCGGATTTATCTTCACATCGGTGTTAAGGGTACGTTCCTGTGGATTCAGGCGGAACTTACGCTGAGCCGCAGCTGTATAATCATAGATTTCGTATTTATAGTTGAGCTGGCGCCAGTCGATGAGTTTTTCTCCTGTAACCGGATTGGTTTCATACAAACTTTCAAAAGCTCTCTGCTCATCCTCATTAGGCTTCTTAGGAAGCGCTTTCTTCCAGTTTACATGAGGCGTAACCGGATCGCCATTCTTATCTTCAGTAATCATGTAAGTCTCGTCGCCTCCATAAGCAGGATCAGCCAGACGGGTACGAAGAATAGAATCACGCACATAAGCCACAAACTGCTTATATTCTGAATTGGTGATTTCGGTATCATCCATCCAGAATCCATCCACCGACACATCCTTGCGTGGTGTTTTCATTCCCCAGAGTGAGTCTTGGGTCTCCATTCCCATTTTCAGGAAGCCACGGTTTATCTTTACCATACCATAAGGGGCTGGCTCTACAAAGCTTCTACCGCTCACGCCAACCACCTCGCCACCTCTGCCTGCAACAGAAGCTTGCTTGGCACCGAAGCAGCCGCTCAAGGTGAGCAATATAGCGAATGCACTAAGGAGCAATATACTTTTCTTCATTGTTTTATGATTCTACTATGTTCTTATTTCTATTTACATTATAATATTCTGACGCTCTGATGGCGGTTTCTGCCTTTCTTGGTCAGGTTGATATCGGTCTGATACCCTACAAAGAGTTCATGACTGCCATTTCCGGCACTGAGTTTGGAGGTGTATGCCTCGTAACTGTAACCAAGCACTACCCCATGAAAACTACCGCCTACCAGCATGGTTACCGATCTGTCCGGACTGTAGGTTACTCCACCATACAACATCCGTTTCTCATATTGGTAAACTAACCTTCCTGTCAGGTCGCCTCGCCATGTGGTACCATCTGTTGTAACAAGAACAGACGGCTTTATTGTTAAGAACGGATTTCTCAGTCGAATATTGTATCCACCAGTCAAATAATATGTGGCATCTATTTTCAATTCGTTGGTCTCACCTAGATTAATCGTAGGCGATGTAAGATGCTGGGCAGAAAGTCCTACATACCAAGCCTTATGCTGGTAATACAGACCCAGACTCAAATCCATTCCGCTTCCATTTACGTCTGAAGTAGAAAAGGCTGGGTCACCACTTTCTCCCAAATCCACCTTGCTACCATCAAACTTCTCACTCAGCATACCTCCTTGTACACCCACGCTCAGCGTTCCACCCAGGAGTTTATTCTGCAAAGCATACTGTAAAGCCAGCCGCTGATGAGTAAAAAGACCAATCTGGTCATTCTGTAGCGACAAGCCTACTCCATGCCTGTGATTGAACAGGAAGAAAGGCATGTCAGCCGCCACCTGAAAGGTACGGGGGTTATGTTCGAATCCAGCCATATCAAGTGCGTAGGCCGCCGTAACATTGAGTTTCGACTGCTTACCCACAGCAGCAGGATTGAATGATGGTTCCAGGTCAAAATAATGACTGAAGGAAGGATCATACTGTGCCCTCATTTCGAGCACCCCCACTAGCAGAATCCATATAATGATAAATCTTTTCAACACAATAAGATAACGGAATTTCTTACACATTATTATATATAAGCAAGAAACATCAAGCACTTATAGTCTTCCAACTTTTATATTGAACATTTTATTAAGGAGTAAAAGTCGCTAAAAGGCTTTTCTAAACCTATCTTGCAACTCCTTGATTCGCTCTAAAAGTTTTTCGAAAGATAAAGTCTGACCATAGATAAAGTGGTTACACATCTCTGCATAATCACCTTCCCAATCCTTCATCAACTCTTGCCTAGGAACGAAATCAATCTCACTAGGCATCAACTTAGAATAATCTACATACCCAACAGCATAGTATATGGAACGATGCTTAACTATACGCTCATACAAATCAATATCCTGCAGGGCTTGTTTGCCAAATCCTGTATCCATCAAGCGTTCGAGATCATAAAGATGTCTAGACATTCGGACATGACGAGGAGTCTGTTTCTGAAACTCCTCGCATAGCAGGAATGCCTTCTCCAGGAATGTTCGTGTAGGTACAACTGTCCTGATAGTAGCTGTAGCCGCCGCATCTTCTCCAGGGAAAGTCTGCTCAATATATGATGAAATCAAACGGTCTTCCGTAGGCTCGTTCATAGACAAGCAACTAATCTCTATCTTTACTCTTGGCGGAATATACTCTATCGTATGACCAAGCATAGACTCATAATGAACGAGAATGACAGATGGATCCTTATCACTTGCAACAGGACTTGCCTTACCATCCTCATCAAATTCCTCTACTACATTTTCTATATAGTATCCTTCCACACCAAGTTTCTTTAGATTTTCATCCAACTCTGCAGAAACTGTATCAAGAAAATACCTACGTGCCTTCTTGCGAAGTTTTTCACGCTGATTCTTTGTCGTCTTCTCTATACCGAAGAATTCATGGTTTACAGATAAATCTATATCCTCACTGAATCTTTCTATCAAATTCCATCCTTTACTGAGACTTGTACCTCCCTTAAAGATGAGTTGATCTGCACATGAACATTTGAAAAGAGCGTTGAGCACCACAGTTACCCACCAGTCCTTTTCAATTGCAACCTGATTAATACGAAACTTCTCTTCCGCACGTTGCAACATTGCTATTCGTTCATCTATTGTGTGATTTAACCAAAGTGTCATAATACTCGTTTTTATCTATAATATCAGTTATCAGCTTTCTCATCCATACTGGCATGAGAGTAAGATCTTGTACAAACAAGTCTTTATGTTCCTCTTCATTGACCAATTTTCTAATGGTAGAGAGTTCTTGATTACCTACATTCTTTTGTCCTAATGTTCTAAGAGCTTGTACAAGAAGCGCTGCCAACACTGTCTGAAAAGCAAAGTTCTTAGGAACACTTCTCTTCAACTCTATAGTCCGATTACCTAGAGTCAAGACTCTTCCACTTCCCGATGTCAGATAAGTATATTTTGTAGGCACCTGTGTTGAGAGTCCAAGTTTGTTGAGCGCTGTAACTCCTGAAGGTTGTATTTGTACCTTATCTCGCTGGGCTATAGCCATCACCATTTCATCTATTGATGGATAGACTATCCCAAATCGGGTATTCTTAGGGCGAAGATAAACCCCATTAGCTAATCGAACTATATTTCCCTTTTTTTCTTCTACAGAAAGTGCACGACTTACCACCTTCTCATTATCATTGATGTCAGAGAAGTCTGAGATGAAGAGAATCTGCCCTTCACTTGTCTCGTATATACGGTTTGCTATTTCTGCCATATCGTTTTCTTTCTTTAATGGTGCAAAAATACAAAAAATCAGCGATATGTGTAACACCCCGCCGATTTAATTAACTTTTTTTATGTAGAAAACTTTGCAAATATTTTCCACAATCACTTATTTTTATTCACTCTTAGCTGTCTGTGGTACTCACGGCTCTTGCGTTGTAGTTCTTCCTTATGACTGGCATAATATCGACGTTGATACTCTTTTTTCGTGGCAGTTTTTCACTCTTTAAGAGACATACAGGCAAATTCTCCGAATGAATCTGGATACTGCTTGATTATTGCAGTAAAGACTGCGGACAAGACCTGCACGACAATGGAGTTTCCGGCTCGCCAATATAGAGAATAGTCAGAAGTCTTACGATGACGACCATTTATAAACATAAGTTTCGCTATTTGTTCTTTTGTGTAACCTTCTTTACCTCAAATCCGCAACCTATAGGGTTTAGTGGGATTTTGCTTGCAAAGCGACAAAATTCATTTTATTGTACATATTTCTTGCACAACAGAAATGTCGCAGACACAAAATCCCCTTACCCCATAAAGCGACTTGAGGTAATACGCTGGTTTAACCAGAAAAGCATGGTCTTTAACCAAAGTCTGTCTTGAACAGGTTGGCATAAGCATTGTTGTCTGAGTAAATGTTCAATACATGCCTACGTGATGTCTTAATCCATTTCGCAGGAACAGAGATGAACTTGAAAACAAAGGTCTTGATTCTGCTGGTGGCACGCAATCCAAATTCATGGGTTTTCAATCTCTGCATAATAGCTTTGTAGAAGTTTCTGATGAGAGCTGTCATAAGCAGGAATAAAGTATTCTGTGCCATGAACGATTTTGGCAATCGGTTCCAGCCAAAGCCATTGTTCATGTCATCGAAGATGCGTTCCTTGCCACCACGAAGATTGTAGAATTCCACGATGTCTCTTGCACTCGACTTGTAATCGTTAGCCAGTATACATCTGTAGGTATATTCGCCTTCCCAAATGTCAAGGTCTCCATCTATTCGCCTTTGTCTCTGTATGACAAGACGATACGGTTTTCCTTTCCATTTCTCAACAAGGATAGAATTCAACTCAAACTCAATACCGTTGATTTCAACAGTTTTCCATCCAGTTAAGGCAAACATGGAATCGTAGAAAGAAGAGCATCTGTTGGCACGAATATAAAAATGCCTGCAATGAGCCTCTACCATATCTACGATTTCCTCCGAACATGAGCCGCAATCCATGCGGGCACGAGAAATATATATTTCCGAAGCCTCCAATCGCTTGAAGATTCTTTCCAAAGTTTCTTTTTGGTTGAAGCGCACGTTTGTGTTGCCGTCTCTATTTTCAATACCAACAATCATGTCGTTAATGACAGCTACGCCTGGACTATAGCCCAAGAACTTCTTGTAGGTTGGTTTTGCATCATACTTCTCTGTTTCAATGAACTGATGGTCAAAGTCAAAATCATACTCTTGACCGGATTTCAATTGACCAGTAGCAAGCAGGGCATTGACCAGTAAGCAGTTCATCTTGTCTGCAGTATTGAAATCATAGGATTTGCCAGAAGCAGACTTATAGGTGATGCTCTTAAAAGTCAGTTCTTCGATAGCACGTAATATGGTGTCTGCGCTGCAAGTGCGAAGAGTTGGATGAAGAGACAAATGTTTCATCAGGTGAGTTGTAACATCCTCAATACATGAGCCACCACAAAGATATACGCACATCAGAGAGCGTAGAATCTCGCTATATTGATAACCAAACATAGTGCATCTCAATCCCAAGGTGGAATCTATGGTTTGAGCTAAAAGAGCATCAAATTGCTCCATAATCGAAAAAATTCCCCCAAAAGGAGTGAGTTTCTCAGATTTTATTTGTATCTTTGCCATGTCATATTAGAGTTTTGCTTGTCTTCTTTTCGCAACACTAAGGTAAGTGAAAATTCTGACGTGGCAAAATCCTGGGTAACTTTTTGTTGCTCAGGCACTTATAAATAATGTTAAATATAGTGTTGCGGAATTAAGGAACATGAAAAAAAACAGAAAAAAGCAAATCGTAGTTTTGTGTATAGCTTTAGTTTGCATCTTCATCTTGGTGTTCTCATTGTCCCATAAATCAGCTACAAAAGGTAGCGCGAATCCTCCATTAACAGATGTTTTGACTGATAGCATTTCTCAGATTGTCTCGGCTTGTCCTGGTGAAATTGGTGTGGCGGTTATTATTAATAACACAGATACGGTTAGTGTTAATAATAAAAGCATTTATCCTATGATGAGTGTATTTAAGGTTCATCAGGCATTAGCTCTTTGCAATGATTTTGACAAAAAAGGCCTTTCCCTTGATACCTTGGTAAAGATAAATAGGGAAAAACTTGATCCAAAGACATGGAGCCCTATGATGAAAGATTATTCAGCACCAGTTATATCGTTGACAGTAAGAGATCTGTTGCGCTATACTCTTTCCCAGAGCGACAATAATGCAAGCAATATCATGTTTAAGAATATGCTCAATACTGCACAAACAGACAGTTTTATAGCGAAACTCATACCACATTCGAGTTTTCAGATAGCTTATACAGAAGAGGAAATGTCCGCTGACCATGACAAAGCTTACTCTAATTACACATCTCCTCTTGGTGCTGCAATGTTGATGAATCGTTTGTTTACAGAAAGTCTTATCAGTAATGAGAAACAAGATTTCATTAAGAATGCATTGAAAGAATGTAAAACAGGTATAGATAGGATAGTAGCTCCACTTCTTGATAAAGAAGGGGTTGTAATAGCACATAAGACAGGTTCTGGTGATGTCAATGAAAATGGTATTCTTGCAGCTCAGAATGATGTAGCCTATATATGTCTGCCTAATAAGGTCTGCTATACCTTAGCTGTATTTGTTAAGGATTTCAAGGGAAATGAATCACAAGCGTCACAATTTGTTGCGCATATATCAGCGGTAGTATATTCTTTATTAATCAATACTGCGTTAAATTAATATTTAATCGTCTGTAAATCAATAACTTATATTAAGAAGTGCTTATGAAAACTTAACTGTAAAAAGTTGGTCAAGTCGCTGATTTTCAGTAACTTTGTAGATCACGACAAATACAATATTACATGAATACAGGACTTGACCAATATATGGATATCTTTAAAGATGCAGTTGAAGATTCAGCTGCAAAGATAACAAAAAGTTTCGAGAAAATACTCATCGAGGTGATAATTTTGTTCATGGTAATACCAAGAAAGATAAATTTCACCCAAATGGGGAGGTATGGCTTGCATGTTGAGCAAACCTATCGCAACGCATTCGGCTTGAAAAAGTCGAAGTGCATTGATTGGCTCAAACTTAATGTCTCACTTGCCAAGCGCTTCTTGGGTAAACAGGGAAGATGGGCTATTGCCATTGATCCCAGCTACATCAGTAAAGCTGGCAAGAAAACACCACATATCGGTCGTTTTTGGTCAGGATGTGCTCAGTCTGTTAAACATGGTCTCGAAATCATGGGTATTGGACTCATTGATATTGATACCAAAGACTGCATGATGTTAAGAGCCCACCAGTCGCTAAATAATAAAGAACTGAGTCTTAGAAACAAGACTATGGTAGATTTCTATATCAGCGTCATTAAGCGTTACCGCAAGGAACTTCTTAAACTCTCAACCCTCATAGTTGCAGATGCTTACTTCTCTACAAGTACATTTGTTAATGGGATAAAGAAAGAAGGTTTCTCTTTGATAAGCCGCTTTCGTGACAATGCTTGTCTCTTTTATGTCTATACTGGTCCACGTACAGGAAAACGTGATCGCCCCAAGACCAAGGATGGCAAGATTGATATGAAGAATCTTGACCTCACTCGAATGGAGAAGATGGAGATGAAAGATATAGAAGGAACAGCTTATACTTTGATTGCCTATTCCAAGGCACTCAAGTGTAAAGTTAGACTTGTCATCTGGCAGATGCCGAATGGCAAGAAGAAACTATTCTTCTCTACAGACACCTCACTTTCGGGTGAAGAGGTACTTCTTTATTATAGAACCAGGTTTCAGATCGAATTTTGCTTTCGTGACGCCAAGGCTATACTGGTCTTATGGACTGCCAGGCTCGCGATAAGTGGAAACTCGATTTTGCTTTCAATGCTTCGTTCACATCACTAAATGTTGCCAAGGTAACTATGAAGGAGATGGGAATGGAATATTCTATGTCTTCATTCAAGTCACTGATGACCAACATTTATCTGGTGAAACGAATTTTTAAAGCAAGCGGGTACACCCCGAACCGAACTTTAATTAGCAAGATTTTCAAAGATCTCTCGTGCTTACAGCGTATAGCTGCTTAGCACATTATTGAATTATTAACGAACTATTGTACAAAATCAAGTCCGTTTCATTGCAAAATACTGCATAAAAGACTATAATTCAACTGTTTCAAAGATCGAATTGCCCTTTTTTATTGGACAGTAGTGAAATCGATTGACAAGACATGGAATCAGATTTAGCTATCTTTGCATCCCAAATGCATAATATAAAAGTACGCTACCACATTGTGGGAAAACAAGAAGAGTTGCAAGAGATATATGACCTCTATCAGACTTTCATACAGAAAGAACGCCCTGCTATGGAAGAAGACGAGGCCGATGATTGGGAAGGAAACATCATCTTAGCTCTTGGTGTGGACTATGGGACTTGCAATCTCTGTGGTAATATCAAGAAATGCGAACTTTCAGAAGGCTTTCTCTATATAGAAGCGGAAGAACTCGCATTGATTACTGACTTCCGCGTTCTTCTCAAAAATCGTTTCAAGGATTTGGAAATCTATTTCGCTACAGAAGATCCAGAAAACGAAACATATGTGACCAATGATGCAGATGGCAAGCATTTTCACGACCTGCCTGATGATCATTTCATAGCTCCATTAGATTATTGACGTATGGGACCAAAAACATTTCTAGCAGCTCTAATGTGCCTAATCATCGTAGCCCTCATGTGCTCACCCATTTTCCTCGTATGGCACGGTTTTACTATGGGCGGTTCAGTAATAGTCAGAATAGCATTTATCGTGATAGGGCTCATTCTATTGCGTTTATTCAAGCCAATTTCTAATCTTACTGGCAAGGACTACAAGATATTCTGATAGTTTCGACTATAAAGGCTACAAATTTGATCGAAGGTGGTATCACTCTGTTTAGCGTGATACCACCTTCTTTTGTTTGGCATTCATATCAGGAATGAAGCAGAAGCCAAGTTTGCTTACTACAGTCGCAAGGTTGTCTGGCAAGAATTCTGCATAAACTCGCTCTGTGACGCCTGTTGAAGCGTGACCTAACAATCTGCTTATCTCACTGATTTCAGCTCCGTGTGCAAGCGCTAAAACTGCCCAAGTGTGTCTTGATACATGGAAAGTCAAGTCTTGATTCCATTTTAAATCATGAGATATACAGCGAAGCGAAGTATTGATGGTATTATTCCAGGAATTTCTACGACGGTATATCGCCTCATGGTCATTTATATCGAAGTTCTCTGGCAATAGATCAAAAACAAAGACTTTGTTTCTACCCTTCCATTTTTCAAGAATACGAATGAGTGGTTCACTCAAAGGTATGGTATTTCGGTTTCTCGTCTTGACTTGTATTTTACTGATGAAATTCTTGTTGAAATCAATGTCTTTCCATCGGAGCGTCATCACATCAACCATTCGCATACCGCAAGCATGGAAGGCAAACAGCCACATCTCCAAAAACTCTTTTCGTCGAGGCTGTTCGATGGTATTATAAACGGAAACTAACTCAGCAAGTCTCTCTTCAGTGAGATACTTGATATTCCTCTCTTCTTCATCAAGCCGGTCCTCTTCTTTCATATACAAGTCCTGGAGAGATGCATTAAGCTGATGAGAGATATAACCTAACTGACAAGCATATTCACACGCCTGAAGAATCGGACATAGAGTCTTGTTGACTGTTGTTGCTTTCTTTTTTGCCAAGAGTCGATACTTACGGAAGTCAAGCAATAAGTCTTCACTAATATCTGAGACATAAATGAATTCCTTATGCTCACCATGTGTACCTTTGTGTTCAAGCAACAGGTATTCCTCAAACTGATTGAGATATGAAATACCATTCTTGCAAGTACTGAAACCTATCTTACCTTTTTCATAACGTCTTTCCATCAACTCTTTAGCAAACTCTATGAAGTCTTTTCCTTCATCAGGTCGCAAAGCATTGTCATTGTCTTCGAGAAAAGATCGAATCACATCACAAGTAATATGTTGATGCATTTCATAATACTTATGTATCTTCACATCTATGTCTTCGATACGCTTATGAAGAGCATGATTATAATACTTATAGTCAATATCAGTCGTGGCACGTATTTCACCAATACCGCAATAGCCTTTCTCATTCCATTCCTTTACTGACACACTTATACCAGTTGATTTACGAATAGAATCAGCATGCCAATTGTATTCTATATACAATGGATACTTTTTACCAGACTGCACCATCTTTGGTATACGCAGTCTCAATCGTCCTTTCGGATAAAGTCTTGAAATTCTTCCCATATTAAAATACCTTTTTATTAATTATGGCACTATGTACGCGAAGATAGTAGAAAAGTTTATCATATCACTCCTTTTTTATAAACTTCAGATGATTTTAGTATGAAGTAAGGAGAATAATAAGAGAAGAAAAGATGAAATTAACCGATCAGAAAAGAAAGAATTTCAGGATATACCGATTATTGATCATTTAATTATGTAAAATAAGGCCATTAGAACGGTAAAATTGGCGGTAAAAGACGGCAAAAAGCCATATAGGAATTTCATGAGAAATCACCTATATGGCTCATTTCCATTATCT
>NZ_CP152484.1:2980000-3460000 GCF_019249765.2 Segatella copri | reverse complement strand
TCCGAGGAGGAATCCGTACTGTCAAGTTCAGCTCGGATGGTGGATTTGCCTGCCATCCTCAACACCTACACTCTTCAACGGGGACTTCCGTCGCCCCGCGGTGGTTTCACTGCTCCGTCTCCACGTCGCCCCATGCGGCAGTGACGGAATATTAACCGTCTCTGCCATCGCCATCGCCGTTCGGCTTAGACTTAGGACCCGACTGACCCCGGGCTGATTGGCATTGCCCGGGAAACCTTGGTCTTACAGCGGGAGGGAATCTAACCCTCCTTATCGTTACTTATTCCTACATTTGCTTTACTCACCGCTCCAGGATAACTTACGTACACCATTCGACGCTGTGAGTATGCTCCCCTACCGATACTTTCTTTAATGCTATCCCGCGCCTTCGGTGTCTGCCTTATACCCGATTATTATCCATGCCCGGACCCTCGACTAGTGAGCTGTTACGCACTCTTTGAATGAATGGCTGCTTCCAAGCCAACATCCTAGCTGTCATAGGGACCAGACTTCGTTAGACTAACTCAGGCAGAACTCCGGGACCTTAGACGGCGGTCTGGATTCTTCTCCTCTCGGGGACGGACCTTAGCACCCGCCCCCTTACTGCCGGACTGCAGACCGTGAGCATTCGGAGTTCGTCAGGACTCGATAGGCGGTGAAGCCCTCTTGTCCTATCGGTCGCTCTACCTCTCACGGTGACCATCCGACGCGGCACCTAAATGCCTTTCGGGGAGTACGAGCTATCTCCAAGTTTGATTGGCCTTTCACTCCTACACTCGGCTCATCCAGAAGCTTTTCAACGCTTATTGGTGCGGACCTCCATCCCGTGTTACCGGGACTTCATCCTGGCCAAGTGTAGATCACTTGGTTTCGCGTCTACCCCCACTGACTGTGCGCCCTGTTCAGGCTCGCTTTCACTGCGGCTACGTGTCTCGTGACACTCAACCTCGCCAGTGACGGTAACTCGTAGGATCATTATGCAAAAGGCACGCCGTCACATCTTGCGATGCTCCGACCGCTTGTAGGCGTATGGTTTCAGGAACTATTTCACTCCCCTGCTCGGGGTTCTTTTCACCTTTCCTTCACAGTACTCGTTCGCTATCGGTCTCACGGGAGTATTTAGCCTTACCGGATGGTCCCGGCAGATTCGCGCAGGATTCCTCGTGTCCCGCGTTACTCAGGATACCGCTATGCTGCATTTCGCTTCACATACTGGACTATCACCGTCTATGGTCACATTTTCCAAAGTGTTCTGTTCACGATTTGCATACAATGTCGCGGTCCTACAACCCCGCTGTCGCCTTGCGACGTCAACGGTTTGGGCTGTTCCCCGTTCGCTCGCCACTACTGGGGGAATCATTCATTTATTTTCTCTTCCTGCAGGTACTAAGATGTTTCAGTTCCCTGCGTTAGCTCTCTTACATTGGTAAGAGTAACCGTCCTTCAGACGGCTAGGTTGTCCCATTCGGAAATCTTCGGATCAAAGGTTATTTGCACCTACCCGAAGCTTATCGCAGCTTATCACGTCCTTCATCGCCTCCGTGAGCCTAGGCATCCGCCATACGCCCTTTCTTACTTTCTTTACGACTGTATTCTTGTTACTCGTTTCCGAATAACGAATAAGTAGCTCATACTTTCAGCTGTATTCTAACAAAGTGAAATCTCATCTTGCGATTTGATTTACTTTAGTCTGAACTAAAGTTCATTACTTACAGTTTTGCTTGTGTCAATATGTCAAAGATCTTCTTGCCTTAAAAGGCATGGTGGAGATTGTGGAGTTGAACCATTTTGCTTGAGCCATCCCTATATATTATATAACGTATAAGGAATCCCAGTCTCCTGTATTTGATTAAACAGATGGTGCGTACAAGAAGAGAAGCGAACTTTAATCAGTCACTATCTCAACAAATATAGAAGTAAGCAAGAATGAGAACTCAACATTCAACATTCTCTCAATATTCGTCTCTCCAGAAAGGAGGTGTTCCAGCCGCACCTTCCGGTACGGCTACCTTGTTACGACTTAGCCCCAATTACCAGTTTCGCCCTAGGCCGCTCCTTACGGTCACGGACTTTAGGCGCCCCCGGCTTTCATGGCTTGACGGGCGGTGTGTACAAGGCCCGGGAACGTATTCACCGCGCCATGGCTGATGCGCGATTACTAGCGAATCCAGCTTCGTGGGGTCGGGTTGCAGACCCCAGTCCGAACTGAGACAGGCTTTAAGGATTAGATGCGCTTTGCAGAACACCATCTCTCTGTACCTGCCATTGTAACACGTGTGTAGCCCCGGACGTAAGGGCCGTGCTGATTTGACGTCATCCCCACCTTCCTCACACCTTACGGTGGCAGTGTCCCCAGAGTGCCCAGCTTAACCTGATGGCAACTAAGGAGAGGGGTTGCGCTCGTTATGGCACTTAAGCCGACACCTCACGGCACGAGCTGACGACAACCATGCAGCACCTTCACAGAGGCCCCGAAGGGCGTCATTGTCTCCAAATCCTTCCTCTGCAATTCAAGCCCGGGTAAGGTTCCTCGCGTATCATCGAATTAAACCACATGTTCCTCCGCTTGTGCGGGCCCCCGTCAATTCCTTTGAGTTTCACCGTTGCCGGCGTACTCCCCAGGTGGGATGCTTAATGCTTTCGCTTGGCCGCTGACCTATTCAGACCAACAGCGGGCATCCATCGTTTACCGTGCGGACTACCAGGGTATCTAATCCTGTTCGATACCCGCACTTTCGAGCTTCAGCGTCAGTTGCGCTCCAGTGAGCTGCCTTCGCAATCGGAGTTCTTCGTGATATCTAAGCATTTCACCGCTACACCACGAATTCCGCCCACTTTGTGCGTACTCAAGGAAACCAGTTCGCGCTGCAGTGCAGACGTTGAGCGTCTACATTTCACAACACGCTTAATCTCCGGCCTACGCTCCCTTTAAACCCAATAAATCCGGATAACGCCCGGACCTTCCGTATTACCGCGGCTGCTGGCACGGAATTAGCCGGTCCTTATTCATAAGGTACATGCAAAAAGTCTCACGAGACTAACTTTATTCCCTTATAAAAGCAGTTTACAACCCATAGGGCCGTCATCCTGCACGCTACTTGGCTGGTTCAGACTCTCGTCCATTGACCAATATTCCTCACTGCTGCCTCCCGTAGGAGTTTGGACCGTGTCTCAGTTCCAATGTGGGGGACCTTCCTCTCAGAACCCCTACTGATCGTCGCCTTGGTGGGCCGTTACCCCGCCAACAAGCTAATCAGACGCATCCCCATCCATCACCGATAAATCTTTAATCTCTTTCAGATGTCTTCTAGAGATATCATTGGGTATTAGTCTTACTTTCGCAAGGTTATCCCCAAGTGATGGGCAGGTTGGATACGCGTTACTCACCCGTGCGCCGGTCGACGCCCATCAAAAGCAAGCTTTCGATGTCGTTTCCCCTCGACTTGCATGTGTTAAGCCTGTAGCTAGCGTTCATCCTGAGCCAGGATCAAACTCTCCATTGTAAAATATCATTTTTACCTAGCCTTGCGGCTTGGTTTGTTTGTTGTCTGTACTTAGGACGAATATCCTTTTCGTTTATTGAAGCTTAGTAAACCTGACTTGTCAATTTCTTGACGGTTCGTTTCTTTTTACCCAGTCAACTTTCTTATTTCTAAGAAGTTAACCGCTTCTTGTACTACTTGTCTGTTTATGTAAAATCTTTCAAAGAACTCTTTCTTTTGTTGCTAAGAGAAAGTGTATTTCTCAAAAGCGAGTGCAAAAGTACTAACTATTTTTCATTCCACCAAATCTTTTCGCAAAAAAGTTGCTTTTTTAGTCGGTTTTTAACATCTATAAAGACTTTGCGCACTAGATTTTAGCTACTTACATTATTATATATATGCGCTCGCTAGTGCACACACTTAGGCGTATACGCAAGCGCACAATACTATTATGGTTATAATGCTTTTTCAGTTAATTTGCTCAAGTTTCGCAAGTTTTGTCCCATACACCCTGAACCAACGGTCACCGGCCGAAGGGAAAGGTAAAGGGCAGAAGCCCCTAGCCAGTTCTTGAACCACATGCGAAAATTCAGTTAATTTATATTTAAAAATTGACGCTTATCCGTAGCCATTAACTTTATTTCGCTGACAATACATTAAAATGTTATAATGTTTTTAAGATAACTTATATTTTAGAAGTTTACGCTTATCCATAGCCATTAACTTTATTTCGCTGACAATATTTTAACGGCTTATACATCAAGGATACCGATTAAACCAAGTTTCTAGGAGTTTCTGCAGAAAGAAATCATAAAAAAAGAGGACTCTCTAAAAAAAGATATCCATTTCAGAATCGTAAACAGACGCTAAAATATGTAAAAACGGGCAGAATTCTTAAAATATGTTTATAAAATACGCAAAACACCCTTCACCACCCTTCACCCGTAACTATTTGACACTCAAAATGTTAAATAAAAAGGTGAAGGGTGAAGGTTTGAAAACTCTATTTTATATATGTACGCGTGGGTAAAGGAAAAAAGGGTAAAATCAAAAAAGTACCCTAGGGTCAAAAATCGGAAAAACCCTAAAAAAAGAATATAATATAAGATTTAAAATATACCCTTCACCCTTCACCTCGCTGCCACAACCCAGCTTCCATATCTTCATCATCGAATTACCTACATTTGTCTTCAGGGTTTATCCTTCGGAGATATTCCGCTATCTTTCGGAGATAATTTCTTATCCTTCGGAGATATTCTGCTATCTTTCGGAGTTATGTTCTTATCCTTCAGAGATATTCTCCAGAATGATTCCATGATATTTTTCGCACTTTATTTCCCGAATCCACGCAAATCGCACAAATCGCATAGGTAGAAAACGGAAAAGACGTATCTTTGCACTCGAAATAAAACGAATAGCGTATGAGACAGGTAGAAAAAAGAGAAGATAAGAGATTAAGATGGCAATGGCAGATCAGTTTCAACCGCAAGGAGACTGACATGAAGTCAAACATCACCATCATTCCTAGCGGCAACTATCATATCCTGATAAAGGGTCTGAGAATGACGTAAAATTACGGAATAAATGTTAATAAAGCGCAGAGATTATCGTTCGTTTCAATAATTGGCATTATCTTTGCGCTTATTATATTATTCAATAGACCATAAATAACAAAAGAAAATAGAATTATGACAGAAAAGGAAATGTACAATCTGATAAATAGTCAGAACAACCAGCAGAGCAATGGCTTTGCTGTTAATGAGAAAGAGCGAGGTATAAGCGGTGTTTTCTCTGCTTTGATGCGCAAAGTGTATACATGGATGACCTTAGCTCTCCTGATTACGGGCGTTACTGCCTATGGTGTGGCTAGCAGTCCTACCCTGCTGATGACCTTGATGACAAGCCGCGGCTTGCTCTTTGGTTTGATTATCGCAGAGCTCGCCCTGGTATTCATCATTACCGGTGCCCTACAGAGACTCTCCCTGACTACGGCCACCCTACTCTTCATCGTCTACTCGGTTTTGAATGGTGCCATGCTTTCATCCGTATTCGTAGTATATACGATGACCAGTATTGCCAAGGTATTTTTTATTACAGCCGGCACATTCGGAGCGATGGCTTTCTATGGTTACACTACCAAGAAGGATTTGACCTCTTTAGGAAAAATACTCTTCATGGCGCTGATAGGCCTGATTATCGCTACCGTAGTAAACATGTTCTTGAAGAGTTCTGGGTTTGATTACATTTTGAGTTACGCAGGTGTAGCCATCTTCGTTGGCTTGACCGCTTGGGACAGTCAGAAGATCAAGCAGATGCTCCAGACACAATACGACATGAGCGAGGGCGCACAGAAACTGGCACTCATCGGAGCCTTGACTCTGTATCTCGATTTTATCAATCTCTTCCTCTACTTGCTCCGCATCTTCGGAGGCAGCAACAAGGAATAATGAAAACGGGAACCGGGAATAAAGTAAAAAAACAAAGAATAACATACATAACGAGAAAGGTTGGCTTGCCCTCAACGGGTTGGCCAACCTTTATTTTTTAATTCCTAGAAAAAGTAAATGCTAGAGTTATATTCTCTTCAAAAAGTTCTATGGTGCAAAGATAGAAAAAAAATTGAGAACTATGGTTTCAAAATAGCAAAAATAAGTTTCAAATGGACAAAAAGTGTCTTTTGACATTTTTCAGTGTTCCACTGATTTTTAGAAACTACCTAAACTTCAACAACTTACGCATTTACCCTATATTTATTAGGAGAGCAACCAAAAGAGGCAAAAAATACTCTTCTGAACGTAGAAATAGAATTAAATCCCGATTTGATGGCGATTTCCGGCAAAGGAAAGTTCGTTGACTTCAACAAGTTCTCTGCATACTGTATACGATAAGAATTCACATAATCATAAAACGTCTGCCCATTCTGCCGGTTAAAATAGCGACTCAGATAAGTACGGTTCGTACCTACAGCCAGCGCCACATCAGACAATTTCAGTTTCGGATTGAGATAGATTCTATCTTCCTCGAACAACCGCTGCACCTCAGCAGCCATCCCCGAAACATCTACTTCGTTCTGCTCTAACGGTACAATTTCAATATCGCTCAACTCTTCTATCACTGACTCATGCCTATAAACAAAATAATCTATCAGCATCCAGAGTATCAGAGAGCTTACCATATAGATATTGTCGTAATCCACATTAATAACGAAACAGCTCAGCGTCCATAAAAACAGAATCAGGAAGAAGGTATTGAGAATGGCAAGAAGCCAATTCAGATTAATATTTTCCTGATAAGAAAAGCGCTCTTTCAGCTGGCGGTGATACCTCCGAATCATAAAGAAAAGCAATATAAAGGTAGAGAATCCATAAATGGCTCCCCAGGCAGAAAGCACATAAAACCAGATGACATTATGGGTAAAAATATAGAACACCGGCAACAAGAGGAAAGGCAATTCCAGCATCAAAGCTTTCACCCATCTGAACCAGCCCGGCTTCACCAGTTCCATCAACACAAAGCTGTAGAACGGAATAATCATCATATCCAACGAAGACGTAAGATACCACGCATGCTCGTTGTCAAAACCATAAATCAGAAAGAAAACCAGGTCCTTTACCAACTGCAGGTCGACCACAATCATGAGCCACATAATCATCCGAAAGAGCATCTCCTTTCCTTTTCTCCAAAACAGGAAAGCCATCATGGAGAAGAACATCATGCTCATACCATAAATAAAACTCGTTACCGAATCCATGTCTACTTTCTATGTAAATAAACAAAAAAGGCACACCTATGGAGAGATATTCTAACATTCCAAAGGTGTGCCATGATATAAATTTAATGCCTTATATATAATAAGGTGTAGTATTAAATGAAATAACCTAATTAGTCGATTTCCTCATCGGCCTCGTAACCTCCCATCTCACGGATAGCATTCTTCAGCATCGTGTACTGCTGGTAGAGATGGTTTACAGGCTCTTCACCCTTAGTATAATCGTGCATAGGTGCCTTGAGGAAGAAACTCAAGAAACGCTGGATTCCGTAACGGCCTGCACGAGCAGCAAGATCGCTCAACAATGTAAGGTCGAGCAGCAATGGAGCAGCAAGGATTGAGTCGCGGCAGAGGAAGTTAATCTTAATCTGCATTGGGTAACCCATCCAGCCGAAGATATCGATATTATCCCAACCCTCCTTGTTATCGTTGCGAGGTGGATAATAGTTGATACGTACCTTGTGATAGTACTGGGTATCTTCATCGTTACCATGACCATAGAGATCTGGCTGAGCTTCTGGTTTCAGGATTGTCTCAAGAGTAGAGAGTTTACTTACCTCCTTGGTATGGAAATTAGCAGGTTCATCGAGAACGAGACCATCACGGTTACCGAGAATATTGGTAGAGAACCAGCCATTCAAGCCGAGGCAACGGGTACCGATGATAGGAGCGAAACCACTCTTGACAAGAGTCTGGCCTGTCTTGAAGTCCTTACCGGCGATAGGCATCTTGGTCTTCTCTGCGAGTTCCCACATAGCAGGAATATCAACAGTTGTATTAGGAGCACCCATAATGAAAGGAGCACCCTCTGTCAAAGCAGCATAAGCGTAGCACATGGATGGAGCTACATGCTGGCGGTCGTCAGCCTTCATTGCTGCCTCAAGTGCTGCCAATGTACCATGAATCTCCATATCTACAGGAACGTAGATTTCGGTAGATGCTGCCCAGATGACAACGATACGGGCACAACCGTTCTTCTCCTTGAAGTCGCGGATATCCTGACGAAGAGCCTCTACCATCTCCCAGCGGGTCTTGCAATCCTTCACATTGTCGCCATCAAGACGCTTTGCATAGTTCTTGTCGAAAGCAGCCTTCATTGGTACTACCTTCTCCAACTCCTCGCGTACAGGATTGATATCTTTCTCCTTCAATACCTCAGCATACATAGCAGCCTGATAAGCATTCTGCGGATAAACATCCCAAGTACCGAATACGATATCATTAAGGTCAGCAAGAGGAACGATGTCCTTGTAGTGCAAATATTTCTTGTCTGCACCCTTACCAACACGAATCTTGTCGTACTGAGTCATTGAACCTACTGGCTTCGCAAGTCCCTTGCGAGTCATGAAAACACCGGTCATGAAGGTCGTAGCTACTGCGCCACAACCAACAACCAAGATACCCAGCTTACCTTCTGCTGGTTTAACATTCATTTTTTCCATCTTCTAAAGGTTTATTTTATATCAAGTTGATTTAATTAAAGAATTGTGTCTGCAAAGATAACAAAAACTAATTGAACCGATGTGGTTTCCGTAGACTTTTTTTCAATAATTTACAATAATTAGCTTAAAATGGACAAAAAGGCTATTCTGCATCAAAAGCCAAGTGTAGAATATTTGTATGAAAGAAGGCAATATATGCATATTTATTCCACGTTTATGCATAACAAAAGACAAAATAATGTTATTTTATGCATTTTTCTTTCATTTTATTTGGTTATTTACAAAATATATTGTAATTTTGCAGCCGTTAAACGAATAAAAATACAGCATATGAAGGCAAAGAATAGCAGATTGGAAACTTTGAAGATGCTTATATCAAGTCAGGAGTTGAGTTCGCAAGACCAACTTTTGGAGGCTCTTCACAAAGAAGGCTTTAAGATTACGCAAGCTACATTGAGCCGTGACTTAAAACTGCTCAAGGTAGCAAAGGCAGCATCTTCGAGTGGAAAATATGCGTATGTCCTGCCCAATGATACATTATATAAAAGAGTATCAAACCATATTCCAGTGAGCAAGATGATGGTGAATACCGGATTTCAATCAATCAACTTCTCCGGGAACATGGTCGTGATCAAAACACGTCCGGGATATGCAAGCAGCATTGCCTATAACATAGACAATAGTGATATTTCTCAAATTCTTGGAACCATCGCCGGTGACGACACTATCTTTCTTGTTAAAAAGAAAGGTACCACAGAAGAGGAAATCATCAATGCACTAGCAGAGGTAATTCCAGACGTTCACCATAAATATGTATAAGGTAGTTGCATTTTTATGCAAAACATACACCTTATTATATATATAAAGAAAGAATATTAAAACAAAAACATTTTAAGATAGAAGAGAAAAAATGGAAGAAGCAGAAGTTAAAGTAATGGTGGCTGACGAAAGTCACATCAAGTACATCGACACCATTCTGACTACAATTGCAGAAGCTGCAAAGAAGCGTGGTTCTGGTATCGCCAAGCGTTCACCAGAGTATGTTGCCACCAAAATGCGAGAGGCCAAGGCGGTCATCGCTCTCCAGGGCGAAAAGTTCGCTGGTTTCAGCTACATCGAAACATGGGGCAACAAGCACTATGTCACCACATCAGGTTTGATCGTTCACCCAGACTTCCGTGGTATGGGACTGGCTAAGCGCATCAAGAACCTTACCTTTACGCTTGCCCGACAGCGATGGCCTCATGCCAAGATTTTCTCTTTGACATCTGGTTCGGCAGTTATGAAGATGAACACCCAGCTGGGTTATCTTCCTGTTACTTTCGCCGACCTGACCGATGATGAGTCATTCTGGCGTGGTTGCGAGGGTTGCATCAACGTGGATGTCCTCCATCGTACCAACCGCAAATACTGCATCTGCACCGCCATGCTCTTCGACCCAGAGGAGCATCTGCCTATCAAGCTTCCTCAGGAAGTGATTGAGAGAATCCGCAAGATTGACGGTCCATCTGCAGAAATCTAAATCCTTATATATAATAAGGTGTTGGCAAGAATGCCATCTAAATATTATTCATCCATATTAAACATAAAATAAAATGGCAAATAAAAAAGTTGTAGTCGCTTTCAGCGGCGGTCTCGATACATCATACACAGTAATGAAGTTGACCCAGGATGGCTGGGATGTTTATGCAGCATGCGCTAACACAGGTGGTTTCTCTGCCGAGCAGTTGAAGACCAACGAGGAGAACGCATATAAGTTGGGTGCCAAGGCATACGTCACTCTCGACGTTACCCACGAATATTACGAGAAATCATTGAAATACATGATTTTCGGTAATGTGCTCCGCAACAACTGCTACCCTATCTCTGTATCTTCTGAGCGTATTTTCCAGGCTATCGCCATCGCTCGTTATGCCAAGGAGATTGGTGCTGACGCCATCGCTCACGGAAGTACAGGTGCCGGCAACGACCAGATTCGTTTCGACATGACCTTCCTGGTAATGGCTCCTGGTGTAGAGATCATCACATTGACTCGTGACAAGGCGCTTTCTCGTAAGGAGGAGGTTGACTACCTGAACGAGCACGGCTTCTTTGCAGACTTCACCAAGTTAAAGTATTCTTATAACGTAGGTATCTGGGGAACCAGTATCTGCGGCGGTGAGATTCTCGACCCAACCCAGGGTCTTCCAGAGGAGGCTTACCTAAAGCACGTTACTGCCAAGGAAGAAGAGGCCGAACTGAAGATTACCTTCGAGAAGGGTGAGATTGTGGCTGTCAACGGCGAGAAGTTTGATGATAAGATTGCAGCCATCCAGAAGATTGAGGAGATTGGTGCATCTTACGCTATCGGTCGCGACTGCAACGTGGGTGACACTATCATCGGTATCAAGGGTCGTGTAGCTTTCGAGGCTGCAGCTCCTAAGCTCATCATCGAGGCACACCGTCTGTTGGAGAAGAGCACATTGAGCAAGTGGCAGCAGTATTGGAAGGACCAGGTAGGCAACTGGTACGGAATGTTCCTCCACGAGAGCCAGTACTTGGAGCCAGTGATGCCGGATATCGAGGCAATGCTGACTTCTTCTCAGCGCAACGTAAACGGTACTGCTATTCTGAAGCTTCGTCCATTTAGCTTCCAGACTGTTGGTGTCGATTCACCAGACGATTTGACCAAGTCTAAGCTCGGTGAGTATGGTGAGATGCAGCACGGTTGGACAGCCGAGGATGCGAAGGGCTTCATCAAGGTAAGCTCTACCCCACTCCGTGTTTATTATGGTATGCACCCTAACGAGGAAAGATAATTATGGTAAAAGTAGGTATTTTAGGAGCAGCTGGTTATACAGGAGGTGAGTTGATTCGCCTCCTTATCAACCATCCTGAGGCAGAGATTGTATTCGCCAATAGCGAGAGTAACGCCGGCAACCTGGTGGCTGAGGTTCACGAGGGATTGTATGGCGAGACTGATTTGAAGTTTACCGCCGAGATGCCTTTCGACCAGGTGGATGTTATCTTCTTCTGCTTCGGCCATGGCAAGAGCGAGGCGTTTCTGAAGGAGCACAATGTTCCGGAGAACGTGAAGATTATCGACCTGGCACAGGACTTCCGTCTTGCCCCAGAGACTGTGGTTGCCACCCAGCAGCCAACCCCAGCCGCTCACGATTTTGTATATGGTCTTCCAGAAATAAATGAATCAAAAATAGCCGTAGCTCAGCACGTGGCAAACCCAGGTTGTTTTGCAACCTGCATTCAACTTGGTTTGTTGCCTGCTGCTAAGATGGGCCTCATCAACAGCGATGTATCTGTCAACGCCATTACCGGTAGCACCGGCGCTGGTCAGAAGCCAGGCGCCACTACCCATTTCTCATGGCGCAACAACAACATGAGCATCTACAAGGCATTTAACCATCAGCACGTGCCAGAGATTCGTCAGAGTCTGAAGCAGACACAGGGTTATCTCGATGCAGCCATCGACTTCATCCCTTACCGTGGCGACTTCGCCCGTGGCATCTTCGCTACAGAAGTGGTGAAGACTGATAAGCCTATCGAGGAAATCGTGGCAGGTTACAAGGAGTTCTACAAGGATGCCAAGTTCACCCACTATGTAGATAAGGCTATCGACCTGAAGCAGGTTGTGAATACCAACAAGTGCTTGGTTCATGTGGATAAGTATGGCGATAAGCTCCTGATCACTTCCTGCATCGACAATCTTCTGAAGGGTGCCGTAGGTCAGGCTGTTCAGAACATGAATATCATGTTTGGTCTCGACCAGACAGCAGGTTTGAAACTCAAGCCATCAGCATTTTAGATAAAAGAATTCGGAAGAACGGATGAAAAATCATTCGTTCTTCTATCATAAAAAATAGTTTGTAATAAGATAACTCTATGAGTTGTCTTTCTTAAAACATAGATTTAACATGAAACTTTACGACGTATATCCTCTTTTCGATATTAATATAGTAAAAGGTAAGGGCTGTAAGGTATGGGATGACAAGGGTCAGGAATACCTCGACCTCTATGGCGGTCATGCCGTTATCAGCATCGGTCATTGCCATCCTCACTATGTGGAGATGCTCACCAACCAGTTGAACAATCTGGGTTTCTATTCAAACTCTGTCATCAACAAGTTGCAGGTGAAACTCGCTGAGCGTCTGGGCAAGATTAGCGGTTATGAAGATTATCAGTTCTTCCTCATCAACTCGGGTGCCGAAGCAAACGAGAATGCCTTGAAGCTGGCTTCTTTTACCAACGGCAGAACCCGCGTGCTTTCTTTAGAAAAGGCATTCCACGGCAGAACATCCCTTGCCGTAGAGGTAACAAACAATCCAAAGATTATTGCTCCAATCAATGATAATGGTCACGTAACCTATCTTCCTATCAACGATTTGGAGGCTTGGGAGAAGGAACTTGCCAAGGGCGATGTCTGTGCTTGTATCATTGAGGCGATTCAGGGCGTAGGTGGTTGCAACATGGTAACTCCTGAGTTTGCTCAGGGATTGCAGGCAGCCTGCAAGAAATACGGCACCATCCTGATTTGCGATGAAATCCAGTGTGGCTATGGCAGAAGCGGTAAGTTCTTCGCTCACCAGTGGTTGGGCATCAAGCCAGATCTCATCACCGTAGCCAAGGGTATCGGCAATGGTTTCCCTATGGGTGGCGTGTTGATTTCTCCAGAGTTTACGCCTGTATATGGTCAGCTGGGTACTACTTTCGGTGGCAACCACCTGGCATGTACAGCAGCTCTCGCCGTTCTCGATGTATTTGAGAAGGAGAATCTGGTACAGAATGCGCATGAGGTTGGCGAATACCTCATCGCCCAGCTGAAGGAGTTGCATAAGCGCAACAGCCACATCACAGAGGTTCGTGGCCGTGGCTTGATGGTAGGAGCCGTACTCGATATTCCTCACAAGGAAGTTCGCAGCAAGCTCATCCACGAGCAGCACTGCTTCACCGGTTGCGCCGGCACCAACATCCTTCGCATCCTCCCTCCATTGGTATTGACCAAGGAAAATGTAGATGACTTCATCGGAAGATTGGAAACCGTATTAAAAGAAGTATAAACCCATTGAGATAAGAATATAAAGAAAACTCAACCCATAAAAGAAATAGGAATCACTCCTATCGTGAGCAGCAAGCCCTTTGCGGTTTGCTGCTTTTTTGTTCCCCTTATAGGAAATCATCTTAAATGTCTCTACTTTCGAATAAAAGTAATAAAAGATATTTATAGTCGATTCAGCTCTGCATTACCGGCACCAGTTCCCTTGTACTTACTACGTGTGGTATTGAACTTATAGCGAAGGGTGAGTTGCAGGTCTCTCGTACCTCGCTTAGATACTTGCAGGAGTTCCATCTTCTGATTATAGAGCAGGTCGGCATCCCAACATTTATAAAGCAGGTCGTTGCCTTTTATTTCCAAGGTAAGGGCATCCTTTAGGAATGACTTGCTGATGCTGACATCCAGTACATGCTGCTCTTTGGCAAGAAATACGTTCATCGTGTTACCCTTGCTCTGATAGCGATAATCCACGTTAAGGGTGATGCCGCATGGCAAGGAGAAGGCATTGTTGAAGTTGCCCATGAAGATAGGACGATTCAAGCGATAAGATGCCACATCAGTATGGAGGGTGAACCAGGGTTTCTGCATGCCCAAGTTGATTTGCGGCGCCCAAATGCCTATCTTTGGAGCGGCACTGATGTAGGCGGTCATGCTCTTGAGACTCTTCACGTTCTTACGACTTATCATGGTAATAGCTTCGTCCTCAGGAATTTGCTCCGCCCAATAGATGATGGCATTGCGAGAGTCCTTGTAGTTGACCATAAACTGGATGAACTTCCATACACCCGATAATTCCACACTGTGATTGGTTTCGTTGTCGAGATAAGGATTACCTGTTTGGCGAGTAAATCGATTCATATAAGATACATTGTTGCTCAGTTGGCTATATGAAGGACGAGAGGTCTTTACCGAATAGCTCAACTGTGCCATTACCTTACCTATCTTCGCACCATAGCTGATGGTAGGAAAGAGATTGCGGAAGGAGCGACTCTGCTCGGGCTGATAGATGCCTGCATCATAATACTTGAATCTTACATACTCGTATCGCAATCCTGCCGTGATGTTTCCTATCGGGGTGAGGCGCGCATATTGGATGAATGGACTTGCCGTCTGCTCCTCCAACTTGCTATAAGAGTTGGCGAGGAGGTCGGTGCGATTCACTTCGTAGTCATCGTTACGATGAGTATTGATATACTCAGTTCCATAGGAGAGATTACCGCCTAAGAGAGGAGAGATAATTACGAGTTTGGTAGCTACCATCTTATTGCTCACACGATTCTTGGAGTTGATGTTACGAGAATCGTGCTCCTGGCTCTGTTCATCGCTATAGGCATAAGCCCTATTTGTACTGAAATAGAGGTCGGTATTCAAATCAATAGTGGTCTTACCCCAAATGCCGTTGTAGTAAGCATTCAATTGATGGCTAGGGTTGTTCTTGTCGACCGTCAGACCATCGGTTTTGATATAGTCGTAAAACTTACCGTCGGCTGTCACCTGACTATCGAAAAAATCTTTTGAGCGAGAATAGCCTGGCGAGGTCAAGGTGTATCTCGCACCAATGGAATGATTGGAATTGAAATCATAGCTAAAACCACTGATAAGACGATGCGATTCTATACGACCTGTTACTTCGTTGTTGTTATGCTGTTGCCAAAGCGTATCGACATGTACAGTCTGATTGTAGGAGGCCTTTTGCATCCATGTTGCATCAGAGAACTTATAAGTGGCAAAGAGATTCAGTCCATTATGACGATAGTTCATGTTAACCTGTTGGATGGTATTGTCATGCTTATTGTACCAATACACAGAGCGAGTATCAAAGCCGAAACCTTCGCCTTTCTTCTTGATGGTCTTGATTTTGATTACCGCATTTACCGAAGCATCGTAGGTGGCTCCTGGATTCTGGATGACTTCCACACTCTTGATGTCGGAAGATTTGATGTTATCCAACTCACTGATGTCTTGCATCTTCCTGCCGTTGATATATATAATAGGTGTACCCTTACCGACCACCTCATATCCATCTTTCTTCTTCACGATACTCGGCACATGCTTCAATACATCTTCAGCCGTACCCATCTTGCTAAGCACGGTTCCTGCCACATTGGTCAGCAGTCCTTCGTGGGTCTTCTTATATTGAGGAAGATGAGCTTTCACCACCACTTCGCCAAGTTCTTTGGAGAACTTATCAAATAGGGTCGTGTCGGAAATCTGTTCACCATTGATGTTCTGTGCCATCATCTGTGTTATGGCAATGCCACAGAAGGATGCTACTAACGCAAGTCTTTTCATTTTCTTACTATTCTTTATGTTGTTACTATTCTTATTTGTTGCTAAATAGCAAGGCAACGACAATGCCAAAAACATAAACAACTGATTATCAGAATATATAGAAAAAAGGCCATAAGATGACCTGTCTAAATACTTGACACTGCTGTCTAGTTATTAGACATTGAAGTTTCGAAAGTGGTTCAAGTACGGGCTGAAGGCCCAAAAGCTCCTAGCCCAGGGCATCGCCCTGGGTATAATAGCAATCAACAAGGCGCCCTGTAAGGTAGGCTGTTCAAAATCCGAATCAAAATCTGGTATAAAAAAATGGTGTTATATAGGTGTATTTAAGTTACTGATATTTAACACTTTAATATACAAAATAGTTCTTTAAAAATTTGTATAACTCGCTGATTTTTAGTATCTTTGCAAATAAAAACAAATACATAAGATATGAAAAAATCAGTCAAAGATATGGAGCCAAAAGAGCTTCAAAAGTATGCCGAAAAACTAAAGAAGGAAAATAAGTCTCTAAAAAGGGACAAACGTAATCTTGAGAGAAGATTGTCTACCTCTCAGAATAAGTCCAATAAGTATCGTTCTGAACTTAAAAAAAAAGAAAAGCCGAACGTAGGATTGGACAAGGAGACTTACGAACAAATGATGAGTCTATTAGACGACATCATTATTCATCCTTAATGGTTGCTTTGAGTACGGCTTTTTATGCTCGTCTGTCTATAGGTTCACGTCAGATTGTTGAAATATTCAATATCCTGAATGAGTTTATGGACAATATTTTCGGTAAAGTACCAGCTTATACGACAATTGGCTATTGGGCACAAGAGTTAGGGCTTAGTGTCTATAAGGAATCGTGTACCCTTTTCAAGGGTAAGCGTTATGCCTTGATTGTCGATGAAAGCATGATGATTGGCAGTGAGAAGATGCTGCTTACACTTGCTGTTGCGGCAGATAATATAGGAATGGCTATTACTGAAAAAGACATATCCATTGTAGACATATCTATCGCTAAGAGTTGGAATGGAAAAACTATTCAGGAAGTATTGGAGAAAGTCGCAGCTAAAATTGGGCATGAGCCAGAATATGTTATCAGCGACAACGGCTCCAGTATATGTAAGGCCATTAGAGATGCTGGCTATAAACATCACCATGATATTAGTCATACTCTTGGCATGTTTCTTGAAAGAGTTTACAAGAATGATCTTGATTTTCAGGAGCTTTCAAGTAATGTTCAGATGGCACGTCTTAAATATAACATGCAAGATGTTGCTTATATACAACCTCCATCGCAACGAAGTATTGCACGTTTTATGAACATGTCAAAATGGATTGACTGGATAAGCAGGATGCAGTATGTATATCATACATTGCAAGAGGATATAAAGAGCATATATGCCTTTATTCCGCAGAATGCTTCTCTGGTTGATGAATTGGCCGAAACGATGGACTGTATAACGAAGATTGAAAAAGACATAAAAAACAACGGGTGGTCTCAAGTCTCTATTGCCCGTTGCAAAAAACTCGTGACAGAAAGCTTGATGTTGAAGCATGAGCGACAGCGAAAAGTTGGCTCTTATATCTTGGGATATTTAGAACGTGAGCTCTCTCTCTTAAATGAAGGAGATGTACACAATGCAAGTTCTGACCCAATAGAATCAACATTTGGAGTGACTAAGGCTAGAATGTCTAACGACAAACTTACTGGTGTTACCCCAATGATTCTTATAATACCTCTGCGCATAGCCTTGGCTGACAAAAATAGGCGAGTTGGTTTCGAATTTAAAGAACGTTTGGAGAAAGGAAGACATCGTCACATCAAAGAATGGACTAGTACAAACCTCTCTCCTAATTTGACCGTGAAACGCATCAATACCTTAGGGAATAAATGCGTCGGATTTTAAACGGATTTTGAACACCCTACCTTACAGGGCGACAAACTTGCGTCCATGATTACCCAGGGCGCTGCCCTGGGCTAGGAGCTTCTGCCCTTTCAGGGCGTGTGGAGCTCACTTGCGAAACTTGAGTTAGACAGAAAAGCCATCAAAAAGGTTGCGAAGCTACACCATCCCTTCATATACTCATGGTATTATTATTGTATTCTTGCCGCAAAAGACTGAAAAACAATGAGATAGCAAAATCTATCACATTTTTATGAGGGACTTTTTAGAAGATTAACACACTTTTATGAGGGACTTTTCGAGCCATCCATACACTTTTATGAGGGACTTTCTACTTTTTGCTTGTCTTATACGTGAAAAAGGTCATCAAACCAAAACAACATCAGCGTTCACAAATAACTTTACAGATTAAGATATAGCGGAAATATCCCTTAAGGAAAAATTTAATTTCCCTTAAGGCAAAAAATAAATATCCTTAAGGGAAAATTTTCAATCTCTTCTTTCCCCATTATATAGGGGTTTCTTCTTGATTGTCTATTTCTAGAATATCATTTACATAGTTTCATCTCCATCATCTATAAGATAGGCAAGTACAAGGAGAAGAGAACCAAGGACGTGGATACTTCCAGAATGGGAGTAAATTAGCAGCTTTCTTGAAAAATCGTCAGTAATCCGGCATATTTTCTTAAAAAATCGTCTATAAACACGCTATTTTCAGATAAAAGTAGTATCTTTGCACCATAATTGCATTTTAACTATAAGACGACAATGAAAATAACAATTATCGGAGCAGGTGCTATGGGCGGTGCCATGGCAGAAGGACTCTTGCAGAGCGAGAAGTTCACTCCATCAGATATTACGGTATCTGACCATAACCAACCAGTATTGGATCACTTCGCAAGCGAAGGAGCCAGTGTAACCCTCGACAACCAGTTGGCTTGCCACGGCGCAGACATCATTTGCGTAGTAGTAAAACCTTGGTGCGTGGAGAAGACATTGAAGGGAATCAAGGATGCACTCAACTACAAGAGTCAGAAACTCGTAGTGGTAGCAGCCGGTGTGCCATCAGCCAACATCAAGGAGTGGCTGGACAAGGATGGCATCACCCCAACCTTCTTCCTCGTGATGCCAAACATCGCCATCGCCTACAAGCAGTCGATGACCTTCATCACTCCTGTAGATGCATCTGCTACAGAAATCCAGCAGATTACAGAAATCTTTGATGAATTGGGCGAAAGCCTCATCATGGAAGAACGTCTCTTCCCAGCAGCTACAGCTATGTCGTGTGCCATCGCTTACGCCATGCGCTATGTAAGAGCCAATGTAGAAGGCGGCGTAGAGATGGGCTTCAAGGCAAAGGATGCCCAGAAGATTGTCTTGCAGACCATCAAGGGTGCCGTAGAACTGCTTCAGGAAACAGGCGAACACCCAGAGGCTGCCATTGATAAAGTAACAACTCCTGGCGGCTGCACCATCAAGGGCTTGAATACCATGGAACAAGGCGGCTTTACCAGCGCAGTAATCAATGGTTTATTGGCAGGAAAAAAATAAGAAAATGATACAATGAATGCTGCACAGATTACTTTATTTGTGCAGCATTTTCGTTTTTATAAGCACAAAGAGTTATAAAAACGTAAGTTTTTTGAGCCGTTTTAAATATTTTTCGTATCTTTGCGCTTACATTTCGAAATTGCCCATCAGCAACTGTTCGATGTATTATCAAAGCAAACAATAAAAAGAATATTTTATGGACGAAGCAATCAAGCAAATCGGTGAAAGGCTGAAAGGTCTCCGCGAGGTTCTCAATATTCCTGCCGAGGAAATTGCAGAACTGTGCGAAATCAGTCTTGATCATTACCTCAAGATAGAATCCGGTGAGGCGGATCCTTCTGTTTATCGCCTGTCAAAAATTTCTAAGCGATACGGCATCGACCTTGACGTATTGCTCTTCGGAGAGGAACCTCGCATGAAGGGATACTACGTTACCCGCAAGGGACAGGGACCGGAGATTGACCGCAACAACCAGTATAAATACCAGAGCCTTGCCGTAGGATTCAAGGATAGAAAGGTGAATCCGTTCATGGTACAGGTGGATCCGTTGCCAGGCGACAAGAAGCCGAACAAGAACGGACACGACGGACAGGAATATGATTATGTGATTGAGGGACAGCTGGAAGTTACCATCGAAGAGAAGGTGATGGTGCTGAACCCTGGCGACAGCATCTACTTCGACAGCAAGAAGTCACACTGCTTCCGCTCACTCAACAATGAGCCTGCCAAGTTCCTTTGTATAATTATCTAGAAGAGTAACTATGATCGAGAGATTTCTAAAACAGACAAAATTTACTTCAGAGCAAGACTTCAAGGAGCATCTGGAGTTTATCATACCAGAAGATTTCAACTTTGCCTACGACGTGATGGACGAATGGGCTAAGATTAAACCAGACCACGTGGCACTGCTTTGGGCAAGCGAACGAGGTGAGGAAATCCGTTTCACATACAAGGACCTAAAGGAGCAGAGCGACAAGGCTGCCGCTTACTTCCAGAGTCTCGGTATCGGTCACGATGATAAGGTGATGCTGATTCTAAAGCGTCACTATCAGTGGTGGCTTGCCATGCTCGGTCTCCACAAGTTGGGTGCCGTAGCCATCCCAGCTACCCACATGCTTACCAAGCACGACATCGTTTACCGCAACAATGCAGCAAGCGTGAAGGCTATCATCTGCTGCGGCGATGATTACGTGGTAGAGCAAATTAAAGAGGCAATGCCAGAGAGTCCTTCTGTAAAAACTTTGATCAGTATCGGTCCGGATATCCCAGAAGGTTTCCACGACTGGATGAAAGAATGGAACGAATGTGCTCCTTTCGTTCGCCCAGAACATGTAAACTCTAATGAGGATACCCTGCTGATGTACTTCACATCTGGAACCACTGGCGAGCCAAAGATGGTGGCACACGATCACCTCTATGCCCTCGGTCATCTGACCACGGGTGTATATTGGCACAATCTACACGAGAACTCCATCCATCTTACCGTAGCCGATACCGGTTGGGGCAAGGCTGTATGGGGCAAGCTCTACGGACAATGGTTTGCCGGAGCCACCGTCTTCGTCTTCGATCACGAGAAGTTTACGGCTGATAAGATCATGCGCCAGATTGAGAAGTATCACATCACCTCTTTCTGTGCCCCTCCTACCATCTATCGCTTCATGATTCAGGAGGATTTCTCTAAGTATGACCTCAGCAGTCTTGAATACTGCACCACAGCAGGCGAGGCTATGAACCCATCCGTGGCAGAAACCTTCCAAAAGCTGACGGGTGTTCAGATTTACGAGGGCTTCGGACAGACCGAGACCACCATGACACTCGGCACCTTCCCTTGGATCAAGCCAAAGCCAGGAAGCATGGGCAAGCCAAACCCACAATATGATGTTCACATCCTGCGCCCAGACATGACGGAATGCGAGGATGGCGAAAAGGGCGAGATTTGCATCCGCATCGGCGACAACAAGCCTATCGGTCTCTTCAAATATTACTATCGTGACGAGAAGCAGACCAAATCGGTTTGGCACGACGGTTACTATCACACGGGCGATATGGCTTGGCGTGATGAGGAAGGCTACTTCTGGTTTGAGGGCAGAATCGACGACGTGATCAAGAGCTCGGGCTACCGTATCGGTCCTTTCGAGGTAGAGAATGCCCTGATGACTCACCCTGCCGTAGTAGAGTGCGCCATCACCGGTGTGCCAGACCCAATCCGCGGTATGGTTGTCAAGGCAACCGTCGTACTAAAGGATGAATACAAGAGTATGGCAGGTCCAGACCTCATCAAGAAGCTGCAGGATCATGTAAAGCACGAGACTGCTCCTTATAAATATCCTCGCATCATCGAATTCGTAGATGAATTGCCAAAGACCATCTCCGGCAAGATTCGAAGAGTAGAGATTCGAGAAAAAGACAATAAAAAGAAATAATGATTGTTGGAGCAAAGGATTTGAATTTTCAAATCCTTTGCTCCAACTAAATATCAGCATAAAATGGGAAAAAGAATCGTAGTAAAGGTGGGCAGCAACGTGCTGACCCGAGAAGACGGAAAACTGGATGTAACGAGAATGTCGGCAATTGTGGATCAGATTGTCTGGCTCAGAAAGCACGACTATGAGGTGATTCTGGTATCTTCTGGTGCCGTGGCTGCCGGAAGAGCAGAACTGCACGTTGACCACCATCTGGATAGCGTGGAGCAGCGCCAGCTGTTCTCTGCCATCGGACAGGTGAAACTCGTTGGTCTCTATTACAACCTTTTCCGCGAATACAAGATCAAGATAGGTCAGGTATTGACCATGAAGGAGAATTTCGGTGCCGAAGAGCAGTACAAGAACCAGGAGGCCTGCATGCAGGTGATGCTGGAAAACAACGTGCTCCCTATCGTCAACGAGAACGATACCGTATGCATCACCGAGCTGATGTTTACGGATAACGATGAGTTGTCTGGCTTGATTGCCAAGATGATGAATGCCGACACTTTGATTCTATTAAGTAATGTGGATGGCATCTACAATGGCGACCCAAGCGAGCCTACCACCCGCATCATCCCATCGGTTTATTACGACCGCGACATCAGCGAGTATATCCTTGCCAGCAAGAGCAGCCACGGCAGAGGCGGCATGACATCGAAGGTAAAGACCGCCCACGATGTAGCCAATGCCGGCATCAAGGTAATCATCGCCAATGGCAACACACCAAACATTCTCATTAATCTGAAGGAACATCCGATGGAGACCCTTCATACAGAATTTGTGGCAAGACCGTTAAACAAGTAAAATCATTAGGGATAAGAAATACAGAAACCTAAAAAAGCAGCAAGCCTATTTATAGACTTTGCTGCTTTTCGTTTTCATTATGAATAGTTGATACGTTATTCTAATACCAACACATGGCTGGTTCCATCGGTCTGACCGAATACATTCAAGCCGACCTTCATCAGATAGTCACCGCTGTACTGCTTGCCATTGCACTCCAAATCAGACTCTTTACCAGGCATCAGATTGGTTTCCTTTACGGTATAAACCTTATTGGCATCCAATCCCTGCATCTTTACATTCATCAGAGGTTCCTTGTAGCGTGGATGCAAGTCGTAAGCAAAGAGAACGGCACGCTGCTTGTCCTTACTTACATAGTTTATGGCACAGTGGTTGCCTTCGTATGGAGAAACCAGGCGATACTGGTCGCCCTCAAGAATCATCGGCTTCATGCTATCGTAGTTCTTGACTGCATTCTGCACAAACTTGTAGTCATCACCAGAAAGCGACTTGAGGTCGATATCAAAGCCCAACTTACATGAACTGCAAACATCGGTGCGGAACTTCACACTGGTATTCTTGTTCCAGTTAGTTACATGCGAACCCATGGTCTTGGCTGGGAAGAACGTTGACAGGCTCCACTGGATGTAGAGGCGCTCGTATGGATCCGTATCGTCTGAACACCAGAACTCGGTGAAATACTTAAGCATCTCGTAATCCATTCTGCCGCCACCGCCAGAGCAGAGCATCATCGGCAACTTAGGATACTTCTTATGAATACGGGTAAGCACCTTGTAGATACCACGCACATGATCGATATAGAAATTACCCTGATTCTCCTTATGATATGGAGAATAGATATTGGTAATCACACTGTTGCAGTCCCACTTGAAGTAAGCCACATCCGGATTCTCCGTCATGATGCGATCCACGATGCCGAACACATAATCCTGTACCTTAGGGTTACTGATATCAAGCACCAGCTGGTTGCGGTAATAATAGGTATCACGCTTTGGCTGCATGATCACCCAGTCGGGATGCTTCTCAAAGAGTTCACTCTTAGGATTCACCATCTCAGGCTCAATCCAAATACCAAACTTTACACCAGCCTTCTTGGCGTCTCTTACCAATCCAGGTATTCCATCAGGCAGCTTGCTCTTGGTAGCCTCCCAGTCGCCGAGACCTGCATGGTCGTCCTTGCGAGGATACTTGTTGGCAAACCAACCATCATCAAGCAAGAACATATCTACACCCAGGTCCTTGGCATCCTTCATCAACTCAGCAAGACTCTGCTGGTTGAAGTCGAACCCGGTATTCTCCCAGTTGTTCAAGAGCGTAAGGCGATCTTCCATACCCATGTTCACCTGATACTGGCGAGCCCAATTGTGCAAATTACGGGAAGCCTCCCCAATACCATTATCACTCATGGCAAAGATAAACTCAGGGGTAGTGAACGTCTCACCAGCCTTCAGTTTATAATTAGAGGCGTATGGATTGATGGCAGGGATAACACGAAGGGCTCCCACGTTATCTACCTCGAAGGTAAAGCGGAAGTTGCCAGGCCATCCGATGGTTCCAAGCATCACCTTGCCCTCATTCTCCTTGGCTGGCTCATCGAATCCCAGTTCAAAGAACGGCTCCTCCTGCATGGCTGCACGGGTACCCAACTTGGTATCAACAATCTTCTTACCAGCAGTCAACTGGCAAGTTTCAGGCTGGCCTTCCTTAGCCCAGTCGCTATGATAATTGGTAACGAAATACTTGTTTGCCTTGAAATAAAGCATTGTTGAGCTATATCTCCAAAGCGTAACCGGAGCTTTCTCCTTATGAGAAATTTCGCTCCACGCCTTGATGACGTTCTCCTTAGGATAAGCTGCATAGTGGAGCTTCACGGTCAGCGGATACACCTTGTCCTTAAGCGTGATGATGGTCTCAACACCTCCACTGATAGCCTTTTCTTCAGAAGACTGATAATACAAATAGGTAGTCATATTACCATCTGCATGGGTCACTGCCACTGCCGGCTCGAAGAAATCTTCAGCACCAGAGGTTGCATAAACCTCATGACCTCGCTGGCAGACGGAACCATCAGAAGCCGCATATACATCCCACTTCAGATGATTGTAATCTGAAGGATTCTTCAACTTGTCACCCAGATACACTTGGTAGAGGCGACCCTTAGGAGAAACCTGCATCACGAGGTCGGTCTTGTCGGTTGACACTCGGATGGTCTTTTGAGCAGATGCCATGATAGATGTCATGCACATCGCTGCGATAATCATAAATACCTTTTTCATCGTTCTTTGGTTTTTACGTTCCATAGAGAATGTACGGATTCTTAAGTTCATAATCTTACAGTTGTTTATTCTTAGTTTTACATGATTTCACTTGCCACCGAATGCGATTCGATTGCGGTTGCAAAGTTAAGGAGATTTTTCAGACATTGGCATCATGTGTAGGTTATAAGTAGATAAATATTAGGTTTATTAAGTCTATAACCTTCTAATAATCAAGCTATCAAAGATATTAATACTTTTTAATAGAGTAGATGGTAAAAAGAGAAATAAATGTAGTATCTTTGCAGAAAAATACAATTATAAGGCTTTCTTATAGCCTATCAGATAGTAACAATAACAATTAAATAGTTATGAAAGTAGTATTGTGGTTCTTAATGATGTTTATGCCATTAATGGCAAATGCTTCTTCCGTAAACGAGGAACAGCTGTTCCATCGTTTAGACAGTTATATCGCTCAGCGAAGCAAGTTTACCCAAAGAAAAGAAGCGAAACTGCTAAGACTCAAAAAGCAACTATACATGACTTCCGACAAGCGCAGCCAGCTTAGTCTCTATAACCAGATCTACAGAGAGTATTATACCTACCGTTACGACTCTGCCATGACATACGCCAAGAAGGGCTACCAGCTGGCAGTACAACTTCAGGATGATTATTTCATCAACCTGAATAAAATCAATCGTGCGGCAGTGCTGTCAACAGGCGGTTTCTACAGCCAGGCAGAAGACTTAATGCTCGCAATGGATGTGGAGAAAATGTCACCTAAGTTATTGCAATACTATTATTATACCTTGACTTGGGTATATAACTACTGGGAAACTTTCTGCAACAAGTCGGAGTTTCAAGAAGGATTAGAAGCCAAGAAACGTTTTTATTTAGGCAAGACTCTTGAACATATCGGCAACAAGGAATCCGCTCTTTATTACTATCTGTCAGGAGAGGTTGAATATCTTAAGCAGCGTACAAGCAAAAAAACACTTCAGTTCTACATGAAGGCACTTTCTGCCAGTCCCCTGAACAGCCGTGTGTATGCCTCATCGGCTTATTGCATAGCCCGCTATTATTATGATACCGACCAAAAGGATTTATACGAAAAGTATATTGTAGAAGCAGCCATCTCAGACCAGATATGTCCCCTGAAGGAGAATCTGGCCCTTCAGGAGTTTTCCACCTATCTATATAATAAGGATGCCTCCTATGCAAAGAGGGCTTCCAAATACATCTATTGCTCCATGGAGGATGCCCAATTCTACAACAACCGTCTCCGCATGGTTGAGATTTCACGCATACTTCCCCTTATCACAGAAACGAACCATCAGGCAGAAGTACGCAAGAACCGCATCGTAACAGCATCCCTCGTCATCGTGAGTATCCTGTCGCTAGGATTCCTTGCCATGGCTTTCTTTGCATTCAAGATGAACAAGCATCTAGCCAAGAGCCGTAGGGAGATAAAAAGCCAAAATACACTCTTGGACGAACTGAACCAGAAGCTGCTCAACACCAATAAGCGAAGAGAGACCTATATGCATTTATTTATGGACATCAGTGCCGTATATATCAAGAAACTGGATGATTATCGCAAATTGGTAAGCCGCAAAATCAAGGCAAAGCAAACTGCCGATCTTCTGACTGCCATCAACAGCTACAAGCTGGCAGAAGAAGAGGCAGCCAACTTCTATATTCGCTTCGACAAGGCATTCATTGACTTGTATCCGAATTTCGTGGAAGAGTTCAACCAACTGCTATTGCCAGAAAAACAGATTGTTCTCCCTGCCCCTAACAGTCTCACCAAGGAACTGCGTATCTATGCACTGATGCGACTGGGAATTACGGATGGTCAGGAACTGGCCACCCTCCTGTTCTATTCTACGCAAACCATCTATAATTACAAGGCAGCCATCAGAAAGCGAGCCAAAGACCTCACCACTTTTGATGCAGCCATCAACCGACTATGCAATGTGATAGGCTAATAAATGGCAGAAAGTTGAGAATGTTCCTCAATTTTCTGCCATTTTCTTTTGCCCATTCAAGAAATAGTTGTATCTTTGCCATTACATAAAAGTTGTAACACTAAAGATGTAATGGCGTATGAAACTAAGAAACAAGAAATTAGCAAATCCTTTCATCTATCAAGGTTATGAAAGTCCCGAGTATTTCTGCGACAGAGAGGCTGAAACAAAGACTTTGATATCACACCTGAAGAATGGAAGAAACGTTACCCTCATTTCTCCTCGAAGACTAGGAAAAACTGGGCTTATCAAGAACACTTTCTATCATCTGGAAAAAGATGAGAAGGATTCCGCATGCCTATACCTCGACATATTCGCTACCAAGAACTTGCACGACTTTGTGGAACAATTTGGAGTAATGGTTATCAATGACATCGTCCGCAAGAACACCTCATTCATAGAGAAAACCATCGCCTTCTTCAGTGCCTTGCGCCCTGTACTCAGCATGGATCCATTGACTGGTGAGCCTAGTGTATCAATCACAATTGAGCCATCCCAAGAAGACATCACCATCCGCAGCATCTTCAACTATCTCAACGAGAGTGGGAAAGAGGTATATATCGCCATCGATGAGTTTCAGCAGATTGCAGAATATCCGGAGAAAGGCACAGAAGCATTGCTACGTTCTTATATCCAGTTTGCCCAACATGTGCATTTCATCTTCTCCGGCAGCAAGCATCATCTGATGGCTGAGATATTCGGCTCACCGAAACATCCATTTTACCAAAGCACTGAGATGATGGGACTTAAACCATTGAGAAACGATGTTTATTATGAGTTTTGCCAAAACTTCTTCAAGCAGAAAGGTGGCAACTTATCAAAAGAAACCTTCGACTACATCTATCTACAATTCGAGGGCCACACATGGTATATCCAATGCATCATGAATCGCCTCTATGAAACCGAAATACAAGTTGATAGTATCAAGCAAGTAAATCCAGCAATTCTTTCAGTACTCGAAGGTAGAGAACCACAGTTTGAGAATATGGTACAGTTCTTCACAGAGAACCAGTTCTCGCTTCTGAAAGCTATAGCCAAGGATAGCATTGTTGCCCAGCCTACCTCTGGCAAGTTCATCAAGGAGCACAAGCTGAGTGGAGCCAGCAGCGTAAAGGCTGCCCTCAAAATCTTGGAAGACAAGGAATTAGTATATAGGACTAATGAAGGATACGTCATCTACGACAGATTCATGGATCTGTGGTTAAAGAGAATATAAACAAAGAAAGCCCTACATCTTACAATGATTACGACCATGGGATTATCCGACAATCCTTATGCCTGGGATGTTCAGTCGGTAGTAACAATGGATGACTTGTTTGTTCTCTAAACGTCCTAACTATATTAAGTTGGAGGAGATGGCAACAGAATCTGTTCTGAAAGCATTCTGCAAGGCATTAAAGATAAAGCTCGTAAAAGAGCGCCTCCCTTTACGTGATTTGAACGATGCTTGGGAATATCTTCACAACTACACTATGGATATGTAGATTCCCTAACTGCTTTAACAAGCCAGAGAATATGGTTGAATAAACTTACGGATATAGCATATCGGGTTAGCGGAGATAGTTTATCGGGGTAGCGGATACTGTTTCTTGGGTAAGAGGATACTGCTTCTCGGAGTTTGCCACTAGGCTCAGCAGCTCTGCTGAGCCTAGTCAGCAGGTCTGCCGACTGCAGTCAGCACATCTGCTGACTATAGTGACAACACCTTATAGTTGTACAACTTTACACCCTATAGTTGTACAACCTTACACCTTATAGTTGTACAACTTTACCCCCCATAGTTGTACAACCTTATACACTATAGTTGTACAACTACAAACTCTGATACAAAGATACTACTTTCTTCTGGAAATACAATTATTATCTGCAACTTTTTATCGAAAAAAGTGAAGAGAAAGATTGCTTTTTCGATATAAAATCGTATCTTTGCACTTTGAACGGCTAAAATCAGTAGCATCATGAAAGAACCCGAAAAGAAATATAACGATGAAGACAACATGCTCGTCAACGACTTGCGCTCCATCGTCAGCAAGGCTCGCAGCAAAGCATTTGCTGCCGTCAATTATTCTCTGGTGGAAAGAAACTGGAGAATAGGGCAACGTATTGTGGAAGAAGAACAGAACGGAACATCACGTGCAGAATACGGAAAGCATGTGATAGAGGTCGCTTCGGCTGCTTTGACCAAGGAATTCGGAAAAGGATTCTCATATACGAATATTGCCAACTATAAAAGATTCTATCTGACATTCAGTGACTTACAAATTCTTCAGACAGTGTCTGAAGAATTCAAAAAGCAAAAACATCAGACACTGTCTGATGAATCTTCTTTGCTACCCCAAAAAGGTCAGACACCGCCTGCCCAATTTGAGTTACGCTTTCTTCCTTGGTCTCATTACGAGCGTCTTATACGAGTAGAAGATAAGAAGGCTCGTGAATGGTATGCAAAGGAGGCATTCGAGCAAGGTTGGAGTTTCAGAACCTTGAACCGCAATATCAACACCTTATATTATGAACGTCTTCTTATGTCAACGAAGAAGCAACCTGTCGTTGACGAGATGCAAGACAAGACAAAGGCTTATCAGCAAGACAAACTCGAATACATCAAATCACCAGTTGTCTTGGAATTCCTTGGATTACCAGAAGACACCTCCCTCGCAGAATCAAAATTAGAGACTGCCATCATCAATAATCTAGAGAAGTTCTTGATGGAAATGGGAAAGGGATATGCACTCGTGGCTCGTCAGCAACATATCCGAACCGAGGAAAACGACTACTACATCGATCTGGTATTTTACAATTACCTCATCAAATCATTTATTTTGGTCGATTTGAAGGTAAATCGCATCACTTACCAGGATGTAGGACAGATGGATATGTATCTTCAGATGTACGACAAGATGAAAAAAGGACCAGACGACAACCCTACAATCGGCATCATCCTTTGTACCGAAACAGATTCGGATGTGGCACGATACTCTACCCTCGCCAAAAACGACCAGATGTTCGCAGCAAAATACAAGCTTTACCTACCAGACAAGGAAGACTTGAGAAGAGAAATCGAACGACAGAAGGAACTGTATCTAATGGCTCATCCTGAAGAAAACGATAAAGAGTAATTCTTCTGGATGTATCAGAATAATTAGAAGGAACCATTACAAAAAGGTCAGGCACTGCCTGACCTTTTTAAATCTCATTTCCGTATAACTATACATTTATCTATTAAACTATCACTTTTTCTTGCATAAAGTTTGCATTTTCCGATATTTATGCTTACCTTTGCCGTTGTTAAGAGGGAACTCGTAACACATTACAAAATATCTTATCATAAAAATAAGAAAGGAAATAGCGAATGGAACTGAAAGAAACTTTCCAACAGGTGAAGAAGGCTAGCAAGACTCTGGGCTTGCTGACCGATGAACAACGTAACGAAGTGCTAAAGGCGGTGGCTGATGCCATCATCGCTGAGACTCCTGCGCTCTTGAAAGCGAATGCAGAAGACTTGGCGAAGATGGACAAGGCGAACCCGCTCTACGACCGATTGCAACTCACAGAGCAACGACTCAAGGATATTGCTTCGGATATGAGACACGTAAGTACCCTGCCCTCACCGCTCGGAAGAGTTCTCAAAGACAAAACACTCGAAAATGGTTTGCATCTGCAGCGAGTTGCCGTTCCATTCGGAGTTATCGGTATGATTTATGAAGCCCGTCCTAATGTGACTTACGATGTTTTCTCACTCTGTTTCAAGAGTGGAAATGCGTGTGTACTGAAAGGAGGAAAGGACGCAAACGCCTCAAACTCAGCGGGTGTCGAACTTATCCACAGGGTGTTGATAACTTTCGGTATTGACCCGAATGTTGTTACACTGCTCCCTGCTACCCATGAAGCTACCGGCGAAATGCTGAATGCCGTGGGCTATATCGACCTCTGTATTCCTCGTGGTGGAAAGAAGCTTATCAACTTCGTCCGTGATACTGCCAAAGTTCCGGTTATCGAGACCGGAGCCGGCGTGGTACACTGTTACTTCGACAAGGATGGCGACCTGGAGATGGGCAAGCGCATCATCACCAATGCCAAGTGCCGAAGAGTGAGCGTATGCAATGCGCTCGACTGTCTGCTGATTCACGAAAGCAGATTAAGCGACCTCCCTGCCCTCTGTGAAGGTCTCGCAGAAAAACAAACCAAGATTCATGCAGATGCCAAGGCTTACGAAGCTTTAAAGGGTCACTATCCTGACACCTTATTATATAAGGCGGAGGAAAGCGAAGCGAAGATGAAGGAAACTGATACTAACGTGAAGAGCATCTGGAACACCGAATGGCTCAGCATGCAGATGGGTATCAAGACCGTGGCTTCGGAAGATGAGGCGCTCGAACACATCGCTACCTACGGAAGCGGACATAGCGAGAGCATTGTTTCCAACAAAGAAACTGCCCAGAAGAAATTCCAGGCGATGGTAGATGCAGCCTGCGTTTATGTGAATGCTCCAACCAGTTTCACCGATGGCGCACAATTCGGACTGGGCGCAGAGATTGGCATCAGTACCCAGAAGCTTGGAGCCCGCGGACCAATGGCGCTAGAAGAAATTACCACCTACAAGTGGCTGATTACAGGAAATGGACAAACAAGGAAGTGAAGAACAAGGAAGTGAAGAACGAAAAGTGAAGAGTGAAGAATTCAATAGCTTTATATTAGAAATAACAAACAAAAAACGAAATAACAATGAAGACATTCTTTAATGTTGAAGACCTTGGCGACCTGAAAGCAGCGCTCGCCGAGGCACAGGAAGTAAAATCAAACCGTTTCGGTTATCAGGAGTTGGGCAAGAACAAAACCTTGCTGATGATATTCTTCAATAACAGCCTCCGTACCCGTTTGAGTACACAGAAGGCAGCGATGAACCTGGGCATGAATGTTATCGTGCTCGATGTTAATGCCGGTGCATGGAAACTGGAGACAGAGCGTGGCGTTATCATGGATGGCGACAAGAGCGAGCACCTGCTGGAGGCTATCCCAGTGATGGGTAGCTTCTGCGACCTTATCGGTGTGCGCAGCTTTGCCGGTTTGAAAGACCGTGACTACGATTATGCCGAGACCATCGTCAACCAGTTCGTAAAGTACAGCGGTCGCCCAGTCTTCGCTATGGAGACTGCTACCGTTCACCCTCTCCAGGCATTTGCCGACCTCATCACCATCGAGGAGCATAAGAAGGTGGCTCGTCCTAAGGTAGTCCTGACCTGGGCTCCTCATTGCCGTGCCTTGCCTCAAGCTGTACCAAACTCATTCGCCCAGTGGATGAATGCAGCCGATGTAGATTTCGTGGTTACTCATCCAGAGGGCTATGAACTCGACCCTAAGTTCGTGGGCAATGCCAAGGTGGAGTACGACCAGAAGAAGGCGCTGGAAGGTGCAGACTTCGTTTACGCCAAGAACTGGAGCTGTCCGGGCGTGAAAGACCCAGCACAGTATGGTGAGATATTGAGCAAGGATATGAGCTGGACCATCGACGAGGAGCACATGAGCTGGACCAATGACGGTTGCTTCATGCACTGTCTGCCAGTACGCCGCGGACTGATTGTTACCGATGATGTCATTGAAAGCAAGAACAGTCTGGTAATTCCAGAGGCAGCCAACCGTGAGATTTCAGCCGAGGTTGTGATCAAGCGCATGCTTGAATCTCTCTAAAGCAGGATATAAGAAAGAGATTAAAGGTGTGTCATAAGTCATGACACACCCTCTTTTTCGTTCTATCCCACATCATCCCATCCCCATTTCTCGGTATTTTCATCTTTTCATCCAGTCTATATTCTTATATCTCAGATATTATCCGTACCTTTGCTGGCGAAAAAAGAAAAACAAGATGGACAAATACATAATATTATCACCAGAAGCTAAGGGGACGTTCAATGACCGTCTCAATTTTCTGTATCTGAAACTAGGTAACTATCTCGACACCGAGAAACTGGAAAATCGTACTTTGCAATATTGTAAAGTATTCCTCAGCGACGCCCAGAACCAGACTCAGGATCTAGAAGAGTCACTCCTTTATCAGGAGTATCTTAAGGATACCCATCTTACGGTTGTGGAGCAACCTCCGCTCAACGGGAGCAAGATTTCACTTCTTATCAAGACCACAGACGATAATACCCCTATCCTGTTCCACAGTCTCCGACTGACTGAGGAAGAAGCGAAGGGAAAGGATTCATACGAACAGACCCGAATGCTATTCGACAAATACCTGCAACTTATCGCCGGTACAGATATGACGATGGAGCGCAACCTGGTAAGAACATGGATATACGTAACTCATATCGATGTAAACTATCAGGGAGTAGTAGAAGCGCGCAATGATGTTTTCGACCAGCAAGGTCTGACGGCAGAGACCCATTATATAGCCAGTACGGGCATCGGCGGAGCAACATCCGTACGTCATGCATCTGTAGCTATCGACTTTCTGACCGTTCCCGGCATCAGGGAAGAAGACAAGAAATATCTCCAGGCACTCAACCATCTGAATCCTACTCACGAATACGGAGTAGCCTTTGAACGGGGAACCAGCCTTTCTCTGCCCCAGAAGAAACAATATTTCATATCAGGAACAGCCAGCATAGACAAGCATGGAGCGGTTGTATACGAAGGCGATATTATAAGACAAACCGGCAGATTGCTCGAGAACATCGGTGCTTTATTGAAGGATGGCGATGCGATGATGAACGATATCCAATACTTTATCATCTACCTGCGCGATATCTCAGACTATCATACCATAGAGCAACTGATGAATCAGTTTTACCCTCAGATACCACATATCATAGTAGAGGCAAGAGTATGCAGACCAGGCTGGCTGATAGAAATGGAATGCATTGCAGAAAAACAAGAACAGAAATAAATGCTGATAAATGCAGAAATTTACTTTCAAAGAGTAAGTTTCTGCATTTTTTATGATTCATTCTAATATATTTTTACTACCTTTGCAGATATAAAAACTTATAAACCGACAAAAATGAGTGAACAGCAAACAAGCCAATCTAATTTTGGCATATATTCGTTATATGTATTGGGAGCCATCGCATGCTTTGTGTTCTTCCAATTCTTCTATCCCTACCATCTGTTTTATCAGGAGCAGAACCAACTGTTTCTGTCATCATGGGATTATCTGACTACTTATCTGGACAAACCGGGATGGCTGGCCTGTCTGGCAGGCGATTTCCTGACCCAGTTTTATTATTTCCGCTATGCCGGCCCTATCATCCTTACCCTCTGTATTCTTATTACGGGACATAATGTAAAATGCGCAGTAAGAGATGCAGACATCCAAGGGAAAAAGACGGCACATATCGTAGCCTTCATCATGATGATCCTATTGGTATGTTTCAGTTTTCACTACGACTACCGGCTTTGCAGCATTCTGGCAATAGCAGGTGGTGCCAGTGTGTTCCGTGTCAGCACCAAGCTGCTCACTTCCACCCGAATGTTTCTCAAGAAGATAGAGAAGATGGACGACAATCCTTCTGCCGCAGCAGGCTTGGGAGCAGCGCATTGGATTACCGCCTTCAGTATCATTGTTTCCGTATTCGTATGCCACTGGTTCTTTGGAAATGGAGTATGGATCTACGGAGCGCTGGTATTTACAGGCTGTCTTTCCCACATCAAGAAAGTGGGAACCTACTATCGCCTGACTGCCCTCGTGATTCCTTTCTTCCTGCTGATGCTGTCCAAGCGACTCTACTTCTGCGATTTCCAGACTCTTTATACCTATCCGGGTTTCGGAAAACTGGTAAAACCGCAAATGGACTTGGAGAAAACATTCGCGGTAGACTGTGAATATTACTTCGGTAATTATAATAAGGTTATCAACATCGTAGAAAAGACAGAAAATCCAGACCAATACATGAAGTTCTACTATAACCTCGTGATGGCGCAAAACGGATATCTTCCAGACAACCTGCTGAGATTCCAGAGCAACAACCTAGGTACATTCGAGAAACTGGGACCAGACACCCCAACCCTCACCATCAAGACCCTGAACGAACTGTATTGGGTTCTGGGCGACATGACTTTCTGCGAACGTGCCACAATGCTTGCCAATGTCTGCTCTCCGAACAACCGGAATATCAGAATGGTAAAGCGACTTGCCGAAATCAATCTGGTGAAGGGCGACTACGCTGCAACCCGCAAATATCTCCGTATCCTGCAAAAAACCTTCGTATGGAGCAGATGGGCAAACCGTGCTTTCTCATCACTTGGCAGAAAAGCAACAACTGATGAAAAAGCCCTCTTGCAACAATACATAGAAAAGCGCCCGTTCATCAACCGGAAGGATACGCTACGACTGAACGAGAATTGCCACACCATCATGTGCGAACTGGCAGAAAGTAATCCGAACAACAAAATCGCCATCGACTACATGCTCTGTAGCGATCTCCTCCTGAAAGACATGGAAACCTTCAAGCGGGATTATGATACTTATTATCTCAAACAGAAAAACGTTTCCTACGAACGCCTGTATCAGGAGGCTCTCATGATTTATCTGGCGGGAACCAAGGCTAAGCCGGAAGAATGGGCAAAATATATCAAGCGTCAAGATATTCTGAAACGTTTCTATCAGTATAATGAAGAACGGGGCAACCAGGCATTCAGCGATACCTACTGGTATTACTTCGACAAGGCAGAGGTGCCTAAGTTGAACATCAACTGAGGAAATAATTGACGCTAACTGTTTATTAAAGAAGAAAAATGAAATACAAGAATATCCTATACAGTGCCATGGCGGGCATACTGCTGCTCGCCTCATGTGCCCAGACTCACGAGAATGCTGAGCAGGTAGACCATCTGCCCAACATGTATCCCGACTATGCCGATGTAACGATTCCGGTCAATATCGCTCCTCTCAACTTTGAGATACGCGACAAGAACCTTACCAACATCGAAACCACACTCACGATTGAGGGAGCAGATGCCAACGATGCAGCCAACACTCTTACTGCCACCAGCAACAGCCAGAATCTGAAATTTGATATGGACGACTGGAAGGCTTTCCTACAAAAGGCTGTGGGCAAGAATATCAAGGTTCAGATATATTCAAAGAGCAATGAGGGAGAATGGACGGCGTTCAAACCCTTCACCTGGCAGGTAGTGGGCGACAGTCTGGATGCTTATCTCACCTACCGACTGATAGAACCCGATTACGAAGTATGGAACAAGATACAGATTAAGCAACGCTGCATAGAGAATTGGCAGGAGAAGATTCTCGCCGACCACAATCTGCAGGAAAACCGCTGTATGAACTGTCATGCTTTTGGCAACCAGGATCCTAACCTCAGTATGGTATATATAAGAGGTGAAAGCGGAGGAGCCATTCTTAACCGCAATGGCAAGCTGCGCAAGCTGAACCTGAAGAACGCCAACATGGTTTCCTCAAGCGTATATTACGGTTTCAGTCCATCGGGCAAATACGTCACCTTCTCTACCAATATCATCATTCCTGCCTTTCATGCCAACGCCGACAAGCGACTGGAAGTATATGATTCGAAGAGCGATGTATATGTAGCCGATTTAGACAACAACCGCATCATCTCCTCACCGCTTACCTCCGACAGTACACATCTGGAGACATTTTCTACTTTCTCGCCGGACGGGAAATACGTTTATTACTGCGTAGCTAACAGAAAGGGACTTGAAAGTACGAACCTGAAGGGATTGAAATATTCGCTGGTCCGCATCCCGTTCGATGAAAAGACAGGGAGTTTCGGAACCGAGGTAGATACTCTTTACAAGGAGCGTTCAGTCTGCCATCCTAAGATAAGTCCTGACGGCAGATACTGTCTCTTTACGGTAGCCGATTACGGCACCTTCCCTATCTGGCATCCCGAGGCAGACCTCTATATGATGGACTTGCAGACAGGGAAAGTGGATAGCCTCAGCATCGTGAACAGCGAGAAGAGCGACACCTATCACAGTTGGTCGCATACCGGCAGATGGTTTGTCTTTGCCAGCAAACGTGACGACGGACTTTACGGCAAGCCTTACTTCTGCTATGTAGACCGCCAGGGCAAGGCTCACAAGCCTTTTGTTCTTCCACAGAGGGAACCAACCTTCTACGATGATTGCCTGAAGAGTTTCAACATACCGGAGCTGAGCCGCGGCCCCGTTCCATTCGATGCCATCGATATAGAGAATGTAATGAAGCAAGATGCAGAAAAGTTCAAATAAAAAAACGAACTTTAGAAAGTAATCCCCCACACGCCCTGAAAGGGCAGAAGCTCCTAGCCCAGGGCATCGCCCTGGGTAATTACGGACGCAAACCTGTCGCCCTGTAAGGGCAAAAGCTTTAAAACGCCAATATTTTGACGAAGCTTTTGCCCTTACAGGGCGCATTGCATAATCTCTATATTACCCAGGGCGATGCCCTGGGCTAGGAGCTTTTGGGCCTTCAGCCCGTACATAAACCACTTATAAATTCTGTTATCTAACCTTCGTCGGAATTCTCTTATCACTCATGATTTCATTTCCTGCCGCACGGGCATCCAGTTCTACAGGCTTCGATGTGAAATCAGGGGTATTATAGGAATCCAGCAACTCATCGTAGTACTTCTTCGGATTGCGCTGTGGCAGCAGGAACGGCTTGCTTACATTGCCCTTGTCATCGATGCAGGCAAGGTAAAGACGGGTATAGAGTCCGTCGCCACGGCGGGATGTAAAGACAAACCAATGTGAATCCTTGCTCCAGTTGTGCCAACTGTCCGTATTCTTACTATTGGCTGCAGCCAGAGGCTTAGCCTGACCTGTCTTCAAATCCAGCAACCAGTTATCCGCTTCCTTATGCCAGATAGGGAAACAGCCATAATCGCTCATCGTAAACAGGATGTACTTGCCATCATACGAAGGACGAGGATGGGTGGCACTCTTCCCCAGTTCACGGGCATTGAAGATGGTATCCACCTGGTTGCCAAACTTACCCGTAGCGGCATCGAAACCTATCTTGCAGATATTATACTTGATATCCTTGTAACCGCTTGGGATAGGCTCTGCGGTAGAAGAGCAGAAATAGAGCGTCTTGCCATCTGGTGAGAATACCGGATAAGTCTCGTAATGGTCTTTCGTCATCAGGAGCGAATCCAATATCAACTCATGGGGTGATGGCTGATAAACGAAGACATCCGATGCCTGGTCGAAAACTTCAATTCGCTCATCCTTCACGGCATGGAAACTCTGATGGGTGGTATTGGTACTGTAGGCGCAATACTTGCCCGACGGATGCCAGTAAGGATAAACCATCGAACCCTTCAGGGAATCATTCTTCGCCTTCAGCCACTCCCGCTTACCGTTCTGAGAAACCAAGGTAGCACCATGGTCACCACGCACATGGAAGGTAAACTGGTCAGGATTGGTTCTGTTTGCCGTATGACAATTGAGACAGGCACCCGGTGCTGCGGTATTCTCTAGAATTGCCGTTTCCTCAAAGTTACTCAAGTTGCGCTGATAGATGCCCAATTTGCCATACACCTCATAACCAGGAGCGATGCGACGATAAGTCACCCCCCAGTCATCAAGAGCGTATGGACTGACATGGATATCGAAGTCCTTATATTGCGTCCAGTTACCCTTCTTTTCCACATAAACAGTAACTTTCAAATCTCCACCCCTATTTTGAGCAAGCAGATGATGCCATTCATCGATATCGAAATTTGCGTAGTCGCCTTCACTTTGAAGTTCACCTATCTTTGATCCTTCTACCACGACATTAACAGATTCCGCATCTATATCCTCCACATTGAAGTTGAGAGGAGCAATCGTTGCGGGCACAGTAACTCCAATATAATCAGGATAAATCTTTGGAAGTTGATTTGCTTGGATGGGATTGGTGGGCACAAGAATTCCCGGTTTGGACATACAAGAGCCAAGTCCCAACATGCCCCCCATGAGCAATAATCCCATAAAATATTGTCTGATATTCATCATTAATCTATATTATAATCATGCCAAATGTCCAATCAGCAAGAATGCCAACTTAACATTTAACACTTAACATTTAACATTATCAATAAACCTCTTTCATTCCCTCCTTCTTTCCGGCAGCCTCATCAGCTCCTTGCACCATCACATAGTGCCAGGCATTGGATACATACGGCTGCTGACCAAGTTGAGGATCCTTCGGATTCTGCATATAGAGCTGGATGAAGTTGAGCGTATTGTTCACGTTCTGTGCATCCACACTATATGGGATGGTACGTGGATTGCTATGTGTCTTCATCCAGTTGCCGATGAGAATCTCCTGGAAGGTACGTGGAATATGGTCGTAACCCACAAATCTGCCCAGCGGATAATACTGCATGAACTTCTCCATATCGCGCTGCAGGAGTTCGTAGCACATCAGATATTCGTATGCCATCCTGTTATGGTTATCATTTAGGAAGAGCAAGCCCAACATCTGGTCCATCTCCCGGTCGCTGAAGAGGAAGTCCTGCTTTTTCTCACGATACTTGCGCAGCTTGCCATAGATAGGATGCTGGTTGATAGCCTTCTCATTACCCAGCAGCGCCATGGTCTGGTTGGCCCAGTTGCTATAGAAGAGCGTCTTCTGCAGTCGGCGGAGCAACTTGGCAGCTACCTGATAGTTGCCGTTGATGATTTCGCACTCTATAATCCTGCGGGTCAAGCGGGCACTCTTGCGATAATTCGGTATCGCCTCCTGCGCCTCGAACATATATCTTTCGGCATCATTCACCATTCCCAGACGGAAGAAAATTTCTGCAGTAGATACCGGCGAAGTCATATCACGGGTAAAGGTAGGGAACAAGCCCTCGCCTCCATTCTGATAGAACTCGAAAAGGCGGTCGGCAAGAACACCCTTCTGACTCAAGGCAAGATTCACACACGAAACACTGAGCGGTGTGGTTGCCGGTTTCTTCTCCTGACTTTGACTATGCGTCACCCATCTTGGATTTTTCTATTTTTCGGGGGCAGAATCGTCACTTTTGCCCCCGTCTAGTATCTTTTGAACATCAAACAAGGGCTTGATAGAGTGTTGGGCAGGAGTCAGCAGCAATGTTTCTTGCCTGACCTTCCCATTATTCGGCATGTTGATTCTGATAGTAGCTATGGTCTTAGCAATTTTCAAAACTGAATCTACACTTTTGTTTATCTTGGCAATTTTTAAGATACGCTCCAGTTCTTTATACACCTTGTATGCAATGAAGCATATGCAGATATGTGCCTCTATTCTTTTCTCTGTGAAATGAAAGATGGGGCGTGCCTCCAAGTTCCCTTTGGTTACACGAAAGGCTCGTTCCACGACCCATAGACCGTGGTATTGTTCGACAACTTCCTTTGGTGTGATGGAAGTATTGGTTATATAACCTTTCAAGCCATCCCACTGTGAATCTTCCTTGATTTTGTCTTCGCTGATAACTACATCTATGTCTTTGCTGATTTCCAAGAATTTATTATAGCCACGCTTATTTACGGAGGCTTTTGTGATTTTTCCATTTGCATATGCCTTCTTGAGCCTTGCCACTCCCTTATCACGATTATGTGCATCCTTCTTTGCTCGTTCTTCGGAATAGCCGAGGATCAATCTTGCATTGTCACCATATCTGTATTCGTGAAATTTTCCAGGCATCTTGTCTTGCTGCAAGATCCATTCTTTTATCTGCTCAGACTCTGTATGAATACGAGCACCTATTATATATTTGTATCCTGCATCCTCCAGTAACTTTACATTGCGCTTACTCATGAGCCCTGCATCAGCCACCACTACAAAATCGTCCAGAAAGAAGCGTTGTATGAAATCATCTATGATAGGTAGCATGGTGTATCCCTCGTATTGGCTTCCATTGAAAATACAATACGACAGAGGATAGCCATCACGGCTGACCAAGAGGCCTAGCACTATCTGCGACTCTGATGTCTTGCCATCCTTTGAAAAACCAGACTCTCGCAGCACATCTGTTCTACTGGTCTCAAAATACAGTGTGGTCACATCATAGAACATCAGACCTACATGTCCACCGAGTATGCGCTTGGTGTGCTCTACACTGATGCGTTGTACCTCTTCTTTTTGGGTATAGTACAACTTGTCCATGTAGCGATAAAGCTTATACAACTCGACATCTTCATCAAAGTATGACTTCAGGTAATCTACTGTTGCGTGTTTGCTCATGGGTTGAGAGATGCGAGCGATAACCAAATGGCGAAGTATGGAATCTTGAATTTGGTTGAAACCTATGCTGTCATATACTTGGTTTAGGATAATTTGGTGTCCATTTAGAAGCAGGGAGTCTATGTTAGACAGTACTCGTTCTGTCTCTTCCTCTTCGTTTTGCTTGATGTCTGGTTCTGTGAAGTTAATCTCTTGCTGTCCACCATAAGTTCTTATCCATTTGTTCGCTTCTAGGCACAGAGCATCCGCTTCGGCATCTGTCTTCGCAACACCGAAACTCTTGATTTCACGGAACTTGCCATTGCTCTTGTCCACCACAAGCACTCCGATATGCCCACTGCGGTGCTTCTTCTTACGTACAAACATGGTGCAAAGATACAAAAAATAGTCGTTGCGTCACCCATTTACAGAGATTATTTTTGCTAAATGCCTGAAAATTAGGATATGTTATTTTATAGGTACACATTTTGTCAAAGTCAGGAAGCGGGCACTCTTGCGATAATTCGGTATCGCCTCCTGCGCCTCGAACATATATCTTTCGGCATCATTCACCATTCCCAGACGGAAGAAAATTTCTGCAGTAGATACCGGCGAAGTCATATCACGGGTAAAGGTAGGGAACAAGCCCTCGCCTCCATTCTGATAGAACTCGAAAAGGCGGTCGGCAAGAACACCCTTCTGACTCAAGGCAAGATTCACACACGAAACACTGAGCGGTGTGGTTGCCGGTTTCTTCTCGGCCTTCTCTATAATCTTATCCCACTGTTCGGTGCGAACCAGGAAATCATAATCTATCAGGTCGTAGGTCATTTCATCAAAAGAAGCCTTGATACCAAACCATGAAGCCACAATCACCAATACATAGCTCAAAGCCATGACCACTTTGGATTGCTGCAACTTCTGCAAGGATTTCCGGTGGCACGGTATCATCCCCAGGAAAGGAATCACTACTGCCCATACCATCACAACAAAAGGCAACGGAGATACAGCACCCGGATAGCGATAATAATTAAGTCCGGCAAAGATGCGATACAAAGGATATTGCAAAGTCTGCGTGGTCAATAATATCCAGGCGATAGTAAGAATCAGAATGCAGGCAGAATAGCCTATTCCGGAAAAAACATTTCCCTTCTGCTTGGCATTCTTCAGCGTATCACCTATCATCAGGGCGGCATAAAGGAATACCACCGGACCCAGGAACCAATAAACCAATGCCGTGCTAACCAGTTCGAACACCACCTTTACCAACCGGTTGTGGAATCGGTTATGAATCCATCCTATTACTAAGGCTCCGAAAAGTGCAACCACAAAAGAGAGCAACACATTCTGGTCGCCCATGGCACACCATAAGGCGATACTTGGAAGGAAACTCAGGAGATAACCCGGGAAATCGTGCCTTGCTCCATATTGTTTCATCAGTCCCCATACGGCAGCCTGTATGCCCATCAAGAGCAAAGCGATGATGGCACCGCCCAATACAGGCATATAATAGAACTGTACCAGAAACTCACTGATATAGTCAGCCAATCCTCCCGGCAGTACAATGCGCTCCAGGAAATAGCCGGTATCAAAGAGAAACATCTGATACTGTTCCTGAAAGCAGAGTCCGCCTACGAATGGCACTGCCCAGAATATCACGACCGCCACACCAAAGAGCAGCGACAGCAGCGGTTTCCAAGTTTTAATCATCAAATTCTTCATGATTCTCCAATCTAAATTTTTATTCGTTTATTCTCTCACAGTCACTTTCGGACGATCATCCGAAAAAATCTGATTGCGGGTTTCCTTTATATCCAGTTCCACCTTAGTCTTTGTGAAATCCGGTACATTATAGGCATCAAACAGCCCATGATAATATTTCCACGGATTGCGCTGCGGAAGAAGGAAAGGTTTGGTTGCCTTACCCTTATCATCAATACTCGAGATGTAGAGACGGGTATAGTTTCCGTTACCACGCTTGCTGACGAAGACAAACCAATGCGAGTTGCTGCTCCAGTTATGATAGCTTTCGCTCATCCTACTGTTCACCGCTGTCAGCGGATAAGTCTGCCGGGTCTTCAGGTTCATCATCCACAGATCAGCATCGGGTTGCACGATAGGGAAATTGCTTCTGCTGCACTGTGTATACATCAGCCATTTTCCATCATACGACGGACGAGCCAAGACGTAACTCATATTCGTCTTCGGACCATTCAGCAGCGTATCCACTTTTTCTCCAAACTTCCCCGTTCTGGCATCGAAAGGAATACTTACCAGCGAGCACTTCACTTTCAGATACTCAGCCGGTACACGGCAAGCTTTCGAAGTACTATAATATAAGGTATTGCCATCTGCACTGAAAGCAGGGAATATCTCCAGCCAATCGGGAGTCATCAGTTTCTGGTCTGTTACCAGCTGATTGTTACGCGTATCCAGTATCACGATATTACTGAAGTCGTGATAAACTTCTATCGGCTTGTAAGTTCCCACGAAGAAACACTGGTGAACGGCATTGGCAGCATAAGCCACATAATTGCCTTCCGGATGCCAGTAGGCATAGCTTCCAGCAGCCTTGGTAGAATCGGTCTTGGTATCTATCCATTGCTGCTTGCCATCCTTCATAATCAGGGTACCTCCACCCTCACCACGTATCTGGCAGGTCAGTTGTCGGGCATCAGTACGATTGGCTGTATGGCAATTGAAACATCTACCCGGCAAGGCGGTTTCTGTCATGATAGCCGTTTCATCAAAGGTATGGATATCGCGCTGATAGATGCCGATGTTGCCACCCACTTCGTAGCCGGGAGCGATACGGCGATAGGTCAAACCGTAATCATCCAACCGATAAGGACTCACCATCATCCGGAAATCCTGATATTGCTTCCACTTGCCATCCTTACGGGTAGAGACGGTAAAAGAGATGCTGCCACCGACGTTCTGCTCAGTAAGCTGATGCCAGTCTTCCACATCGAAGTCAGCCCATTCACCACAGACATGCAGTTCTCCGCCCTTGCTTCCTTTTGCCACGACATCCACCACATCTACGGTATCACCTTTGATATTGAAGTTCATCGGAGCAATATCAGCAGGAATGGTCACCCCAATATAGTCTGGATAGATACTAGGCTTACGATTCACCATGGTAGGATTCTCAACCGATGGAGTACATGCGGTTATCCCCATCCATACGGCGATGAAAGCATAAATTATCTTTTTCATTCTTCGCCTCCTTTCTGTTTACTCATCATTCGTTTTACGTATTCTGCGTATGGCGAACCCGGCACATTACCTTGATTCTGTATGCACTTCACAGCATCCTGATAACCCACAGGCATCTGCATATAGCCACCATATTGCTGTACCCAACTGCCATAACGCATGAATCCCTGGATATCTCCCTTCAAGAGCATCTGCCCCATGAAATAGTCGAGCGCCATTTTGTTTTCCGGATTGTTGATGAAGAGCAATCCCATCATCTTGTCAATCTCATTATAACTATAAATCATCTCCGTCTTGAAGCGCATTCTTCTAGCCCTTCCCAAATCAGAATCATGACTGATAGCCGTATCATTGCCCAGCATCGCTTCCATCTTCACAGCCCAGTCATGATAGAAGAGCGACTGTTTCAAGAGATTGATATTCTTACGTGCAACGGCATACTTGCCATTCACAATCTGACATTCGGTAATGCGCTTCATCAATCTGCCACTCATCTTTCCATTCAGGATGGAAGCCTGCAAATCGCTGGCATAGCGAAGAGAAGAATTCACGAGACCCAGACGCCAAAAGGCTTCCATCGTAGGATACATCGACATGTTATCGCGGGTACGGGGAGCCAGCAAGGCATCTTCCCCACTCTGATAGAAAGAAAACATGCGGTCGGCAAGCTGACGGGTCTGAGCAAGAGCAAGATTTACGCAGTTGCTGGTATAGAACACCTGTACCTGATTCTCCTGCGCATCATTGATGATATCTTCCCACTTCCCGTTACGCACCTGTTCGTTCTGCTTGAGCAAAGCATAGAGGTCCTTGTCATATCCCCATTTCTGCCCCGGATACCGCATAGGCACGCGATAATAGTTGATACCTGTCATCACAGACATCAATGGATATTGAACCAGAAGGGTACTATAGCAAATCAGCTGGATAGCCAGGAGATAGAGAATAGACAAAAGATAGGTAATCGAAACGGAAGGGAGTTTGCCTTTCTTTACTTGTATCAGGAAAGAAGCCACACGGAGGAAGACATAAAGCCAGGTTGCCCCGCCTCCAATCAGCCAGAATATGACGGGTATCAGAAGTACATCTGCCCACGCTATCCTTGCTCCCCATCTCCGGGTAGCAAGATTCATGAGCCATGTTGACAGCAGGGCTAAGGTCAGAGCTACCGGGAAAGACAGGAGCACTTCGATATCTCCCATCACTTCCAGCAACAGGATAGAAGGAAGAAGAGCTATGAGCATTCCATACCACTTCAACGGTTTGGCTGTATAACTCCTGATTACCTGATAGGTAAGCGACAGGAAAGCCACGAAGAGAAAAGCCAGAATGGCAGCACCCAAAACTGGAACATAATAGAACTGTACCAGGAACTCGCTGATATAATCAGCCAAACCACCTGCCACACTCAGGTCATGCCAAAAGTAGTAGGCAGACCAGAGAAAGAGCTGGTTCTGCTCCTGGTAACATAAGGCTTGTGGATAACCACAATACCAAAAAAGGAAGATGCATAAGCCAAACAATGCGACCAGAGTCATTTTCCCATATCTAGAAATGAACTTTTTCATGTACTCAATAGATTAGTCCGGATACCCATTTTTATCAACATCTTCTACAGCAGGCAACCTACTTGGCAGAAGGATACATGTTCTGAAGAAAATCCTTAAACACTCCAGCAGGCTGACGCTTGAGGAAGGAGATGTTATATTCCTTCAACTGGTTCTGTATCTCCTTACCCTTGGTCATCAGCAACTGGTCAGAGCCTTCCTGACGGGCCTGCATACGAAGCTGGTTGTAGGCGCTGTTAAACTTCATGATCTGATCTTTCCAGACCTGGAGAGAATCGTTCTGAGGAGTTCCCCCAGAAATACTGTTGGCACCGACCGTAACTTTGATATCACCCGGTTCGGAAACAACCAGCAAGTCCTGAACCCCATCACGATAGTGATAATCTACGCGAATCACCTTCATCTCAGTAGTATCGGCAACAAATTCAAACTTGCCGTCCTTGATGACAACAGAGTCTACATGGGCAGCATCCTGCTGTCCGAACATAGGCACAAGGAAAATCTTCTTGCCATCCCATCGGTTCGATTCCATCGTACCATGGATACGGCAAATTCCCTTTTCGGCAGACTTACAACCTGCCATTACTACCATACTCGTAACGGTCATCAGAGCGATAACCATCAATAAAATCAATTTCTTCATTATACTCTTAGGTTTAATGTTTATCATCGTTGTTTACTTACAGTTCCATATTGGTTTATGGACTTGTATCAGAAGTTTCTCTATTCACATACAAAAGTACAATAAAAACTCGTAAACACCAAATTTTTTCTGCATTTATACAAGATAGTACAGAAGAAAAGCAATAAAAGTCAAATCCTGCTAACGTAATGAAACGAAAAACCCCCATTCTCTATTTCGCCCCCAACTTGGGGGTGAAGAACCAAAAACTCTTCACTCTTCACCTTATGCCCTGAAACGCCCATAAACAGGGCGTTTCAAGGGGTGAAGAGTGCCCAAACACTCTTCACCCCTCGGAATACCGATAAACACAGGGGATTCCAGGCGAAAGGTGAAGAGTGAAGAGTATTTCTACGTAAGCCTTGTATAAAAACAAAACAAAGCCATTTGGGATGGCTGTTCTAGGCAAACAGCCCCCTAGCAGCTAAAGCGCCAGTAGGCTGTCTGTGGTTTGCCAGTTAACTGTCTGTATTAAACAGCCTTCTTTTTACCAATTCACAACAGGTTAAAACAGACAAATAAGAACAGCATTCAGTATATCAAAAAAAGAAAAGCCCCGACTACAGAACGGCAGTCGGAGCTAAGACTTATTTATTTTTTATTTCATCTACCAATTTTTCAACTTCCTCTAGAGGGAGCATGGTACCATCTGCAACTTGTTGTGGAGAAAGTCCCATAGCAAGTAATCGTTTAGCGGTTTCTTTTCTTTCTTCTGCACGACCTTCAGCACGACCTTCAGCGCGACCTTCAGCACGACCTTCAGCACGACCTTCAGCACGACCTTCCAGCTTTGCATTCCCCAAGACATCATTCTGAATCATGATGGCATTGACATGCTCATCATAAGCATGACGTTCTGCATCCGACATAGAATAATATCTCAACTTCTCACGTGCCTCCTGCAAACCTGGAGCTGTGGTATCTGGTTTGATAACGCCATTTTTCAGATAATCCACCCATTCCTCAATTGGTGACACAGCTACCTTGTTAAACTCATTCACTCTTACCAACATATAAGTTGGGAAGATTTCGGCTGGAGATTTTCTTACGATAGTATCCTTCTCCTTTGTGCTGATAATAAGATTATCTTTCGTATGCAGACCTACAAAATTGTTCTGCCCTACATAGATATAATCAGAGCCTTTGCCAAGATCAAAATACAGGATACTGATGGAATATACCTTCTTCACTTCCTTGTAGGTATTTCCAAGATTGATATGTTCCGTAATAGCCTTAGCCACACCATAGAGTACACGTTCAAGATAATACAATTCACTTGTATTCTGAATTTCTACTATAATGATATCGCCCTTGCTGTTTTTTGCCTTGATATCAACTCTATTGAACTTGTCATCTTCAGCCTGCTGGTTACCTTCGCTTTCCAGTATATCTACGATTTTGATTGGTTCCCCTATAAATACGGTAAGGAAACCCTCCAAAACGCCAAAATTAGCCTTTTGACGCAACAGTCGTTTTATCGCCCAATCAAAGCGTATAAACCTATCTCTTAATTCTTCCATTTTCTAAACCTCCTTAATTGTTTTGATTCGCTTGCAAAGTTACGACTAATTATCGTAACCGCCAAACATTTCCGATAATATTTCAGGATATCCAAAAAGAAAAGCACCGACTGCAGAACTACAACCAAGGCTTACCTTTATTAATATTAGTTTCATTTTAAGAATTTCATATCAAAATATTTCTGCCGAGTTATAATCATTGTATTCCGATTTTTTGTGCAGTTGCACAGATTTTCGGAACAAAGGTAAGAAATACTGCTGAAAATCAACTAATAAAGCATTAATAATTAAGAATAATTATCATTTGAATGTATCTTTTCTGTAAGAACACTAAGTTTACAATTATCTTCTAAGAATCCCATAATTACTTTATCATTTCTGCCCACATTTTACGTGCAGCTAATACACCTGGATTCTTATTCCAATCTATTGCAGGCTGAGCCTTGAACTTACGTTCTACCTCATCTGCACGTTTTTTGAAATTCACAGCCTCTTCACCAAACAAGGTTGGAATTGCTTTTATTGCTGTTGCCATATAAGTATATTTTGAACTTCTTTCTTAAACTTACTTGGATAAAGAATCTGTTTCAATCCTTCATTAAATCAGCCATTAAATCATCAACGTTATCAAATACGTCTTTCTTTGCCCATTCTTCACCTCGCTTATATGCTTCCATGTGAGCCTGGGCTTCACGAATAGCCGCTTTCGTCTCTTCATTTGGCTCATACTCCTCTCCTGCCTGACATTTCTTTGCCAAGCGGGCAACATAAGAATTAACCTTAGCCACAAATTCCTCCAGACTATAACCTGCAGGAACGTTATATTGTAAATTAACTGTCTGCATAAAACTAAATTTTAGAACCGCTGCAAATTTACGACTAATTATCGTAACCGCCAAACATTTCGGATAAAATTTCAGCATAGGGCAAAAAGAAAAAGCCCCGACTGTAATCACTACAGCCGAGGCCTAACCTTATTTATATTATAATCACAACGATTGATTCTATTTAAGCGTACTTGAGATTTTTCATACATTACATAAAAAAATCGAAAGAAGAGCGTATATTTCAAGAAAAAAGCGTATCTTTGCACTCGATATTATTCATACATTACATTAAAGAATCGAATATGGAAATAAAGCGCGACATACATCTCAATCGAATTATTGCCCGAAAAGGCAATGGAATGATAAAAGTCATCACCGGAATACGCCGATGCGGAAAGTCATATTTATTGTTTACCTTATTCACAAATTATCTCAAAAGCCAAGGAGTAGATGAGCAGCATATTATCAAGGTAGACCTGGAAGACCGCCGAAATGCATTCCTAAGAAATCCTGATGCGCTCCTCAAACATATAGACTCTAAGTTTGTAGATAGCCAAATGCACTATATACTGTTAGACGAAGTACAGCTAGTGCCAGAATTCGAGGATGTCTTAAATAGCTATCTCAAAATCACCAACGCAGACGTATATGTTACAGGAAGTAATGCAAAATTCCTCTCTAAAGATGTAATAACACAATTTAGAGGCAGAGGAGATGAAATCAAGATTACACCTCTCAGTTTCCAAGAGTTTACATCAGTAAAAGAAGGAAACCGAGAAGACCTTCTGAACGAATACCTAACATATGGTGGGCTGCCACAAATAGTTACAATGAACGAAACCAACAGAAAGGTAGAGTACCTCAAGAATCTGTTTACCCACACATATCTACGTGATATCAAAGAAAGATATACTATTTTAAAAGACGACGACTTGGAAGAACTCATTACGCTTGTGGCCTCCAACATTGGCAGTTTAACAAACCCTGCGAAACTGGCCAATAGTTTTAAGTCTATCAAGCAGAGCAACTTAAGCCAAGATACCATCAAAAGTTATCTTGATTTGTTGCAAGATGCATTTCTGATAGAGAAATCTGTAAGATATGACATCAAAGGCAAAAAGTATATTAGCACACCCTCCAAATATTATTTCTCAGACTTAGGACTGCGAAATGCACGGCTCAATTTTCGACAAACAGAATTTACGCACCTATTGGAGAACGCCATCTACAATGAGTTAAGACTCAGAGGTCTATCTGTAGATGTTGGTCAAGTTCCAATCAGCAAGACAGATGCAGATGGCAAACGCAAGCAATCTATGCTCGAAGTAGATTTCGTATGCAACCAAGGATTCAAGAGGTACTATATTCAAGTTGCATATGCTTTGCCCACCCAAGACAAAATAGACCAAGAAATGAACTCTCTTCTGAAAATTAAAGATGGATTTACTAAATATGTCATTGTTGGAACTCCAACACCAACATATCAAAATGACGACGGAATCATTATTATGAACGTCTATGATTTCTTGATGAATTCAAATAGTCTCAATATATTATAATTGCTGTGACAGAGCAAAGAAAAGCCCCGACTGTAGAACGACAGCCGAGGCTTTACCTTATAGTTGTTCACCAAGTCTGGATAATAATACTCGTCATCTATCACTATACGTTTTTGACGAGACTCAAAACAGAAGCCTTTACCTAGCTCCAAGATAAATTCTTGCAAATGAGTAATCAAAGCATCCTCTATATCCTGTTCTGTAACGACCTCTTGAGCCCTCAATCCCAAGAATTCAAACGTAAAAGGCTCTCGAATCTGCAGTTCATTAGAATCATGCCCTTTCATACTTGGGAGAGACAACATCTTTTCGGGATTAGTACTAATACCAGCTCGAACATAGAGATTGGTACTTATCTGTCGACGCAACTCACGAACAGACCAAGTACACTTGATGCACTCCTGTTCGTAGTAGTAACGAGCAAGGGGATCGTCTATCGCCATAATCTCACGTATATGACTATAGGATAGCCTTGAAATCAAAATAGCTCCCGGGGTCATAAAATTATGAGACGCTGTCGCACTTTTTCTAGCTATAAACTTGATTCCCTCAGATTTATGCGACGCTGTCGCACAAATTCCTTTATCCTTAATAAAATTCATAGGAGCTAGATTATCTGCCATCTGAGGATAAAGATTATAAAACTTTCGTGCCCATTGGAACAAAGTCACATTTAGACCTTTACGTTCCACCTTTTCCTCCAACTTCTTAAGAAGACGCGAACCATACTCAGCACGGTCTTTACCATGCTGTTCAAACTCCACGATATAATAGCCAATGAGCCAATTGCGCATCGTTTGCATACGATTGATAGCTTTGACGGCACAAGTTTGTGCTGCATCATGAGTACTTTGAATCACATGCGTCAACTCCACGAAAGAGTGTTCTCCATGCTTCCAATCATCAACAGGAAGTTCCATCCCATCATGATTATAAATAATAGAATCTTTTGCCATAGCAGCCAACATTTAAACCATTCCGCAAATGTACGACAAATAATTGAATATACCAAACATTTCGGATAATATTTCAGTATAGGGCAAAAAGAAAAGCCCCGACTGTAATCACTACAGCCGAGGCCTAACCTTATTTATATTATAATCACAACGATTATCATTTTTTGCATTTCTATTTACTAAAGGCAACAGAACCACTATCTAAAAAAGTAACCTTAAAACCTTGATAAGCAGTGAATCCATTAATCTTAGTCTTATAGTCGGAGCCTACACTCACAACTTGGTAATCACCTTTTGGTATAAAATAATACCATTGCTGATAATAAGTGGCACTACCTAAAATCCTATACAAATTACCATCAGAAAGGCGCTTCAAAGAAACGACACCATTTATATAATCTTTACTAGAGTCTACTATAATCTTTGAATAACCAGAAGGTATTGCCTTTTCATAATGCATCGGATATGGTCCATAAGATTTTGCATACTCAACAACTGGAGTGTCAAACTTAGACTCCAAGGTAAAATATCCAACGGAAGGAACATCGAAAGAATCTCCATTTTTCAATTCTCCTTTTGCTGTATTACAACGCTTAACATTACTCATTGATACCACAGTATACTTTCCATTCGGAATAAAATACATATAAGGAGCTCCATTAGATTCCTTGGCTACCAGCACAAAAGTTTCACCTGATGCATCCTTTATCACCATAGAAGGTATTGCAGCACATGAAGTTCCATTAACAAACACAACCTTTGTGCATCCTTCAGGAGTTGGAGTAGAAGTATCAGAGGCTAATATTCTCTGTAATTCACCAGCATTAACGGAAAGTAAATTGCATAACAAGAATAGAAATAAAAATATCTTCTTCATAAAACCTTATATTTAAAGGTGTTGGAATTGGAAAATAACTCCAACACCCATATAATTACTTATTAGGAATCTTCTTGAATGACAAGAACCAACCTTCAGTACCAGATGATGACTGGGCTGCGAGGATAAGTTTATCTCCCGTTGCCTTGATAATCTGATACTTGTAACAACGTGCATTACCATCGTTTGGAAGTACACCCAGCAAAGGAACAGTACCAGAGAATGTCATAGTACCAATATCCCAACCTTGCTGAGAAGGTTCATCGTTAACGGTTACAGTACCTGTTTCACCACGACTCGTCTTGACACCTTCGCTCAAGCTAAGAGAGAACCAAGCATCAGGTAAGCCATCACCAGCTAAGCCCTTACCACTGGCCTGACCTTCCAAATCGGCTCCAGCATTGAAGCCCCACCAAGAAGGCCCCTGGTCGCTTCCCCAGCCACCATTGCCCCAGCACTTATCGGATGAATCATCCCAAGTCCATGTAGAGGTAAGATAATTACCATTGGCATCCTTTCCAAATACTTGGTCAAAGATAGCAGGTAACTTAGTATAGTTATTAACTGTTACGCCTTTACTTGAAGACTTCACAATAGAACCATCTGGGTTAATTGCCTCAACATAGTAATTTGCAGAAGTAACAGGAGGAACCACCTGGGTAGTCAAAGAACCAGTACCTTGAGCAACAAGACCATTATTGTCGGCATTATAAATCTTCACATATCTTGCAGGAGAAATATTGAAAGTAAGGTTATTATTACCATCACTCTCCTGAGTTATAGTAAAACCATTATTCAGTTCCTCTGCACTTATATTTGCACCAGGACCATTATCTTCGCTTGTAGGATCACATGCAGTGAACAATAAAGCCAATAATGGTATCATAAACAATATCTTTTTCATAATTCCATTGTCTTTAAAACATTAAACGAACAAATATTACTCCTTCCAACCATTATACTCACCAGATGCATCAGTATAACCAGCATTCTGCTGAAGCATACCATGATTCAAAGTGATTTGGTTCTCTGGAATCTTAGCAAAGCCGGCAGTTGCATTATAACGAGTAGTATAGCCACCATTCTGAGCTACATTCTTCGATTCTGCACCTGAAGTATAAATTGGCTGATTTGTCTGCTTATCAAGAGCTGCAGCTGCGATGTGCCAACGACGGATATCATTCCAACGGGTACCCTCGAAAGCCAACTCCCAACGACGTTCTTTCTGAAGATCTGCCAAAGAATAAGAAGTATAATAGTTTGCTACTCCTGTTGCACGCTTATGAACTTCATTCATACCAGCCACATTTTCTTCCAGCTCCGACTGCATCAAAAGTACATCGGCATAACGAATCAATACCAGGTCACGGATGTTACCAGTCTGCATATAGTTATCATTCAGCCAACCATCCAATCCATACATAGCCAACTCAAAGACCTCCATATATTCTTTACTATAGGCAGAACCCACAGGTGTCTTACAAGCGACTGGTCCTAACTTCATCTGATAGTAATCAGTTTCCTGGATAAAATCAGCCCAACTTGCACCACCATGCTTATAAGCAGGCATATCGTTGACATTTTTTACAGATGCGTCCTCTCGAACATCCGTATTCTTAGGGTTAGCCACCTTCCAGTCATTAACAAGATTAGGAGCTACAGGACCTGCACCCCAACCCTGACCGAATGGGAATGTATCAGCATAAGGCTGGCCACCACGAACACCGAAGTGAAGAGCATAACCATTACAAGTTCCAATACCCCAACCTTTATTCCAGCTGGCAGTCTTGTTGAACTTAATAGCAAACATAGACTCAGGATTAGCCTGATTATCATCCTCTGCCCACTTTAAGTTCTGTCCCTTTGTATAAGGGAAGTCCTCAACTGTATATTTATTGGTATAAGCCCATAACTCACGGTAGTCTGGAACCAAAGCATAGCCAGCAGACTTGCCATTATTGACACAGTCATCAATCAAATCGCTAACCATCTTCTTTGTCAGAGTGGTACCATTAGGCAAGGCGACCTCTGTCATTGGAGAATAATTTGTACTGGTCAAGTCCTTGATTTCTTCACCATTGCAATAGAAACCTGTATAGAACAACCAAGCACGACCCAACATAGCCTCTGCAGCATACTTGTCAACATGACCATTGGTCAAACGCTGAGCAGGCATTGTTGTTGATGCTTCATAAAGATCCTGAAGAATCTGACCCCAAATCTCGGCTGCAGATGGAGGAGTAGTATTGTCTGGAGCCGTAGATGTAAGGTTCAATGGAACACGACCATACATAGATGCCAACTCATAATAATAGAAAGCACGCAAGAACTTAGCCTCACCCAAAGCCTGAGCTTTAGCCGTAGCCTCCATCTCTACATTTTCCAAAGCCTCAATTAAAGTATTGGCACGGTTGATACCCTGATATCTAGCCTTCCAGAAGTTCTCGGTCATATTGGTACCATAGTTGCAAAGCAAGTCACAAGCCTGCATCAACTTATCATTGAGACCACCACCACCCAGCATATCATCACTGGCAAGAAGAGACCAATACAAGTATGATTCTTGTGGATTCTTGGATATCTCATTCAAATTCTGATATACACCAGCCAAAGTCTGGTTAATCTGCTCAGTAGTCTTAGGGAAGTTGGTTGTATCAGCTTCCTTCATGCTTAAAGAGTCTAAGTCGCAAGACGACATGCTCAAGGCAACAATCGCCGCACTTATATATAATGATATTTTTTTCATTGCAATTTCGCTTTTAGAATTTAACATTAACACCCACCATATAAGTACGTGGCTGTGGATAGTTACCAACATCTACACCAGTAACCCATGCCTCATTACCATTAAGGGACATACCATTTTCTGGATCCATACCCTTATAACCTGTTATTGTAAAGAGGTTCTGAGCAGTGAAGTAGAGACGAAGCTGCTGGAATGGACAATTCTTCCAGATATTCTTGAAGTCATAACCGACTGTCAGGTTCTGCAAACGGAAGTAACTTGCATTCTCAACATAAATATCAGAAACCTGCTGCCAGTTTACACCCGTATTACCTGGGGCAAGAAGTGGATACTTATTAGAAGTACCTTCACCATGCCAGTAGTCATAAACCTCTGTGGTATAGTTTTCGTACTGACCATCGGTAAACTTACGCCAAGAACGAGCTACCTGCTGACCAAAAGCGCCATAAGTAGTAGCGCTCAAGTCGAAGCCCTTATAGCCGATATTGAAAGAGAAGCCCATTGTGACATCAGGATGAGGATCGCCAATATCGGTCTTATCATCCGCATTGACAACACCATCACCATTGACATCAACAAACTTCAAGTCACCAGGCTTGATACCTGTACCCTGAAGAGAGTTAGCGGCATTGCCCTTGCAGTTCTTGTCAAGGTAAGCCTGAACGTCTGCCTCATTCTGCATAACGCCTTCTGTCTTGTAACCATAGAAACATCCAATAGCATGTCCCTTCCACATACGAGCCATATTACCAGTATTCTGAGCCAAGAGATCCTTACCACCCTCAATGAAGTCGGCATCACCCTTAATCTCAGTCACCTCATTCTTATTGATAGCCATATTCCAGTTCAAGCCATAAGTGAAGTCCTTACCCACTTTATCATTCCAATTAAGTGCAAGCTCCACACCCTTGTTCTCTACAGTACCTCCGTTTACCCACTGAGTACTGAAACCAGAAACAGCATTAGCCTGGACATTAATCAAGAGATCTTTGGTCTTCTTACTATACCAGTCTGCAGTAAAGCCCAAGCGACCATGCAAGAAACGGGTATCGATACCAATGTTCAACTGCTCAGAAGTCTCCCAAGACAAATCTGGGTTTGAAAGGCGGTTTGGATAAGCACCTGTAGTATTGCTTGTCTTGTCGTTGAAAGGATAAACACCATACTCACCAAACTCAAAACCAGCACGCCACTGGCTACTTGGCAAATTACAGTTACCATTCTGTCCCCAACCTGCACGAAGTTTCAAGAAGTCCAACCAAGAGGCAGTACTTTCCATAAACTTTTCATTAGAGATTACCCAACCAGCAGATACAGAAGGGAAGTAGCCCCAACGCTTATCTGGAGAGAAGTTAGAAGAACCATCAGCACGGATAATTGCAGTCAACATATACTTCTCATCAAAGTCGTAGTTGACACGAGCAAAGTAAGACAACTTGCTCTCATAACCAGCAGGTTCACCTGTAACGACAGATGCCACAGCATTGCCATCAGCCAAGCTAGGATAAGCATGTGCAAAATCCTTAAAGATAGAACCATTAACTGTCGCATTAACAGTCTCTCCATAGTCTGGTCTAGACTTGTAATACTCCATACCTACCAAAGTATCGAAGTGGTGTAACTTGGCTATATTGAACTTATAATTCAATGTGTTAGTCAACGTCCAATTCCATCCCAAGCCAACATTATCAGACAACTGATCCTTATCACGGCTAGCACCCTGGTCATTCAAACGATATTCAGCCAAATAGCATCTCCATGAATTAGACCACTGCTTATAAGCAATCTGGCCACGATAGGTCAGACCTTCAATAGGTGAAATCTCTGTATAACCTACAGCATTCAAGTTAAAAGACTTGCTCTTATTTGCACCAGACTGGTTATTAAGCATTGAAGCAATAGGGTTGCTTGTATATGAATTGAAAGCAAACCAACCGGCAGAACCAGAGTTCTTCAAATCGTCATACATAAAATAATTACCATCCTTGTTATAAATAGGTACACAAGGATTAGCGCGAAGCATGTCAGAGAGAACATTTGAATATTGGTTACCAATCTGAACACCCTGATTCTGCTTGTGCTGATAGTAAACATTCTCACCGATCTTAATTACATCACGCTTACCTACACGGTAAACAACATGCTCAGAGTTCAAGCGGAAAGTGAAACGGCGGAAATCAGACTTAACGACATTGCCGAGAACACCATCCTGATACTGATAACCTACACCCATAGAGAATTTAGACAAGTCGTTACCACCTGTCTAGGGTGTTCAAAATCCGTTTAAAATCCGACGCATTTATTCCCTAAGGTATTGATGCGTTTCACGGTCAAATTAGGAGAGAGGTTTGTACTAGTCCATTCTTTGATGTGACGATGTCTTCCTTTCTCCAAACGTTCTTTAAATTCGAAACCAACTCGCCTATTTTTGTCAGCCAAGGCTATGCGCAGAGGTATTATAAGAATCATTGGGGTAACACCAGTAAGTTTGTCGTTAGACATTCTAGCCTTAGTCACTCCAAATGTTGATTCTATTGGGTCAGAACTTGCATTGTGTACATCTCCTTCATTTAAGAGAGAGAGCTCACGTTCTAAATATCCCAAGATATAAGAGCCAACTTTTCGCTGTCGCTCATGCTTCAACATCAAGCTTTCTGTCACGAGTTTTTTGCAACGGGCAATAGAGACTTGAGACCACCCGTTGTTTTTTATGTCTTTTTCAATCTTCGTTATACAGTCCATCGTTTCGGCCAATTCATCAACCAGAGAAGCATTCTGCGGAATAAAGGCATATATGCTCTTTATATCCTCTTGCAATGTATGATATACATACTGCATCCTGCTTATCCAGTCAATCCATTTTGACATGTTCATAAAACGTGCAATACTTCGTTGCGATGGAGGTTGTATATAAGCAACATCTTGCATGTTATATTTAAGACGTGCCATCTGAACATTACTTGAAAGCTCCTGAAAATCAAGATCATTCTTGTAAACTCTTTCAAGAAACATGCCAAGAGTATGACTAATATCATGGTGATGTTTATAGCCAGCATCTCTAATGGCCTTACATATACTGGAGCCGTTGTCGCTGATAACATATTCTGGCTCATGCCCAATTTTAGCTGCGACTTTCTCCAATACTTCCTGAATAGTTTTTCCATTCCAACTCTTAGCGATAGATATGTCTACAATGGATATGTCTTTTTCAGTAATAGCCATTCCTATATTATCTGCCGCAACAGCAAGTGTAAGCAGCATCTTCTCACTGCCAATCATCATGCTTTCATCGACAATCAAGGCATAACGCTTACCCTTGAAAAGGGTACACGATTCCTTATAGACACTAAGCCCTAACTCTTGTGCCCAATAGCCAATTGTCGTATAAGCTGGTACTTTACCGAAAATATTGTCCATAAACTCATTCAGGATATTGAATATTTCAACAATCTGACGTGAACCTATAGACAGACGAGCATAAAAAGCCGTACTCAAAGCAACCATTAAGGATGAATAATGATGTCGTCTAATAGACTCATCATTTGTTCGTAAGTCTCCTTGTCCAATCCTACGTTCGGCTTTTCTTTTTTTTTAAGTTCAGAACGATACTTATTGGACTTATTCTGAGAGGTAGACAATCTTCTCTCAAGATTACGTTTGTCCCTTTTTAGAGACTTATTTTCCTTCTTTAGTTTTTCGGCATACTTTTGAAGCTCTTTTGGCTCCATATCTTTGACTGATTTTTTCATATCTTATGTATTTGTTTTTATTTGCAAAGATACTAAAAATCAGCGAGTTATACAAATTTTTAAAGAACTATTTTGTATATTAAAGTGTTAAATATCAGTAACTTAAATACACCTATATAACACCATTTTTTTATACCAGATTTTGATTCGGATTTTGAACAGCCTACCACCTGTCACATTCAAAGAATGGTTGGTTACGATGGCATTCTTATTGCGAATTGCATCAATCCAATCTGTACCTGCATTAGAACCATCCTGGTATGCATTCAACAAATCTGCATCAATATACTTAGACCAATCATAAGCAGAGCCTCCATTATTGTAAGATACCTGGTCTTGAACAGCCATATACTGCTTTGCTGTCAACAACTGAGGCTTCTTATACATATTCTGCCAACCCACGTTAGCATCATAAGTAACCTGAACCTTGCCCATCTTACCTTGTTTGGTAGTTACAAGGATTACACCATTGGCTGCGGCAGAACCGTAGATGGCACAAGATGCGGCATCCTTCAATACGTCGATACGCTCGATGTCGGCAGGATTCAAAGCATTGATGTCACCACCAGAAACTCCATCAATTACATAAAGAGGAGCGGTAGAGCTGTTGGTACCGGCACCACGGATAGAAATTTTAAAGCCATCACCAGGCTGACCGGAAGCCGCCTGAATGTTAACACCAGGAGTCTGGCTCTGCAAAGCGCCGAGCACCTGTGTGGTATTCATCTTCTGAATATCATCACCCTTTACCTCGATGGTAGCACCGGTAACGAGCTTCTTCTTCTGAACACCATAACCTACGACAACAACTTCATCGAGAGTCTTGTCGTCTGTCTTCATTGTGATTTTGAGACTAGACTGGTTACCCACAGCAATTTCCTGTTTTTGGTAACCGATATAGGTAATTACAATAGTAGCGCCCGGCTTTACGTTCAAGGTAAAGTTACCATCAAGATCTGTAACGGTACCATTACCAGGGTTGCCCTTTTCTACTACACTTGCACCGATAATAGGACCTTCTGCATCGCTCACATTACCGGTTACTTTCTTTGCCTGCTGTACAGCATTTACGCTCTGACTAGGAGATGCCGCCCATGCTTCAGTTGTATAACTCAAGCCTAACGATGCTAACGCTCCCACAAGCAGCATTGATTTTTTTAAGTTCAAATTCATACTTTAGTACTTTCTAGGTTGAATAGAATTAAACGTTTGTTGACTCAGACTATCAAAAATAGTCATTCTTTTAGTTCCCGACATATCTATCAGATACGAAGGAAACAAACAGGTTAAGTTGAATTCAATTTCATAATGGTTATTGTTTATGTTGTTTATTATTGTTTCATTTCATCACCAATCTGAAGTCATTTTTTATGGAAGTATAAGTGGCAAACAGATTTTCGATTGCAAAGTTACATTTCTTTTACGAAAAAAGCTGATACTATTTTGCTGATTTTAAGTATTATTTTGATTTTAGTTATTTTTTTTAATAAATCCCGACAAACACTAAAGATTTATTAAAATTCAGTGTTTTCCTTACACTTATTATATATGTATGTTTTGTTAACTCGGAGCAAAAAAGTATTACCTTGCCGCTATTGAGCAGCAAGGTAATTACGTACTGGATTGGCATACATCTCGAGAATTCTCTCTCTCAAGTAAGCTTCATCCTTATTTGGAAGGTCTATTTTCGCAAGTTGACCAGCCATATATTTTTCAAACTTTGCCTTATCTTCGGCAGTATATTCTGCCTGATGAGCAGTTGAGTTTTCAAGCAAATCAAGAGCCACATAGTTGCCAGGATAGAGACGATAGTTCTTGAATATCTGCTCATCCATGTAGGCGGCTACCTTATTATATATATCCTGCTTAGGCATATCAGGATCCAGACTGTCCAGATAATCATCAAGACATGGGGCTGCATGGTAATGAACATGACCCTTATAACCGAAGATACCGGTCTGCATGCTTACCAGATCATCCATTGGTCCCTTCTTCCAATCGGCATTATCGCGCTTCTGCTGGAACTCCTTTGCCTTCAGGAAATCACATGGATCATATTCGTAACTGATAGAGAGCGGTACGAGATGAAGCTGTTTCAGGCGATCGATAATGCTACCCTCGCCTCCCATCGACATCATCTGGAGGATACTCTTTTGGGTGCGGTCATTACTGTCCTTAGCTCTACCCTCGCGCTGGGCTATCCAGATATTCTCGTTCTTCTCCTTGATGGCAAAATGCATATAGTCGGAGAGGCGCTTGCTCGACATCAGCATCTGGCGCATGCTCAGGGCACGCTCTACGATAAACGCCTTGTTGACACGTACCAGGTCCTTGACCCAAGGAAGAGAAAGGAGATTATCACCGATGGCTATCTCGCAAGTGGTCTTAAACCCGTTATCGATAAGAAGGACATCGAGAATGGCTGAATCGAGCACGATATCACGATGATTACTGACGAAAGTATAATTACGGGTATTATCGAGCGATGTGCAATCCATCTCACAACCTGTTGCTGCCTTCTTCAGAATGCCATGAACAAAATCGTAAGCCAAAGCCAGCTGGAAATCCAGATTGGTCTTACATGCCTTCAACTTCTGGGCAATCATCTCGAAAGGTACTTGTGGATAGAGATAGGCAAGCACTTGTTTAAACTGATCGTTTGAAAGCAAACGGTCGAATACCTCTGGGAGATCTTCAGGCTCCCAAGGACGGATGGTATCAAATTCTTGAGGGATTTTCATAACTTTATGTTTTTATGGGAAGTTAGAGAAGTAAAGAGAAGTTATCACTCCCTACGGTCGTTTGGGAAGTTAAGGGACAAATGTTTTTTCAAACCAATAGGCTTCAAAGCTATTGTCCCTTAACTTCTATAAATTCCCTTAACTTCAATAAATTCCCTAATTATTAGAACTGATTCTCCACGATGTCGCTGAGCACATCCTTGATATCAAGACCTGCTGCACGAACCTGCTGAGGAATGAAACTGGTAACGGTCATACCTGGAGTGGTATTGATTTCCAGCATGTTCACCTTGTCTTTACCATTCTTATCCTTAGAGATGATATAGTCGATACGGATGATACCGTTGGCATGAAGAATGTCGTAGATGCGGGATGTGGTCTTGGCTACCTCTTCTGCAGTCTCTGGAGAGAGACGGGCTGGAGTGATTTCCTGTACCTGACCGTTATATTTGGCATCGTAATCGAAGAACTCGTTGGTGGTCACCACTTCGGTAGCCGGCAACACAACGGTCTTCTCGGCTGTCTTGTAGATACCCTGTGAAATCTCTGTTCCATCAAGGAATCCCTCAATCATTACCTCATTGCTCTCCATGAAAGCCACACGGAGGGCTGGAGCCAGCTGGTCAGCATTCTTCACCTTGCTCACACCAAAGCTACTGCCGTCAGCAGCAGGCTTTACGAAACAAGGCATACCGATGCGCTTGGCAATCTCTTCTTCATCATAAGCTTCACCGCGACGGAGCAAGATACTGTCTGCTACGTTTATACCGAAACCGCGCAGATAATTATTGAGCACATACTTATCAAAAGTCATTGCCTCTACCAGAACACCGCTTGTAGAGTATGGCAGATGGATGAGGTCGAAGTAGCCCTGCATCACACCATTCTCACCAGGCTGTCCGTGGATGGTGATATAAGCATAATCGAAATAGACATGCTTGCCGTTCATAACGAAAGAAAAATCGTTCTTGTCAATCTCGATAGTCTCACCATTATTCAAAGCAACATGCCAGTCGGTGCCCTTCACATCGACGAGATAAATATTGTAGCGCTCTTTATCAAAGAAAGAGTACAACCCCTGTCCTGAGCGCAATGATACGTCGTGCTCAGAAGAATCACCACCGCATACGATGGCTATCGTTCTCTTGCTATTTTCCATAATTACTAAATATTTTTGAATGTATCTTGTGTGGTGCCAGCGATGAAGCCGCGCCACTTTTCTATTAATTGTCTAAAATCTTCCGGCCACTCACTGTCAAAATCCATCTGCTGCTTGGTTGTAGGATGCACGAAGCCGAGTGTCTTGGCATGGAGAGCCTGACGCGGACAGAGTTTGAAGCAGTTCTGGATAAATGCCTTGTAGCTGCTACTGCGCTGACCTCTCAGAATCTCTGTTCCGCCATACGTTTCGTCCATAAAGAGCGGATGACCGATATGCTTCATGTGGGCACGAATCTGATGGGTACGGCCCGTTTCCAGCACACACTGCACCAAGGTGGTATAACCGAAACGTTCCAACACCTTGTAATGAGTAACCGCCGTCTTGCCTATTCCGCTGTCCGGATCGAAGACCTTCATACGGAGGCGGTTCTTCGGATCACGGCCGATATTGCCTTCTATGCGACCTTCATCTTCTACCATGTTGCCCCAAACGAGCGCATTGTAACTGCGATGGGTAGTCTTGTTGAAGAACTGCTTACCCAGTGCGGTCTTTGCCGTAGGAGTCTTTGCCACAACGAGCAATCCGCTGGTATCTTTATCAATGCGATGCACCAAGCCCACTTCCGGATCATTGGCATCAAACTCAGGCATATCTCTTAAATGCCAGGCTACCGCCTGAATCAAGGTTCCATGAAAGTTGCCCGCACCCGGATGCACCACCATACCGGCTTCCTTGTTAACCACCATCAGCTGGTCGTCTTCATAAACCACATTGATAGCGATTTCTTCAGGTTTGATACTCGTTTCGTGACGAGGACGGTCAAGCATCAGAGTAACCAGATCATTAGGGCGCACCTTATAGTTGCTCTTTACCGGTTTACCATTGACATGGATGAATCCGGCATCAGCAGCCTGCTGAATACGGTTACGGCTCTGATAGGCCATCTTATCAGCCAGGTATTTATCGATGCGGACCGGATCCTGGTTGGCATCCACCTGCACCTTCCAGTGCTCATAGAGTTCATCTCCTCCTTCACCAGAAGCAGCGGTTCCTTCCTCCATCTGGAGTCCATCATCCAGTTCGTCCATATCTCCTGCATCATCAAACCCGAAGTCATCCTCTACAGGAGCATATACCTTATTATATATATAATCTAAAAATATCATTCGTATTACTATTGAATTCTTCACTCATCACTTTTCATTTCTCCTACTCCACCACTTCCTTCTGGTGGTGTTCATGCAAAGGAGCAGGCTCTGTGGTTTCCGTACCAGGAACCACCTCGAAGTTGTCTTCATGAGTTTCTCCGCTCATGTCACCTTCGCCTTCCATCACATCTTCTTCGCCGTGATAAACCGGATCTACCACATCGATGGAATCATCAACACTCCGTTTACCATTGCCAACCTGTATGACAAGCACATCATCGATAGAAACTTTATCACCAGCCACAACATGCTTACCCATTACGAGGATACCATAAACCCAATCCTCTTCGCCAGGAATATATTCAGGTGTACCCAGTTTGAATCCCATAGCTGTAAGTTTAGCCATTGCCTCTCGCAACGAACTGTTGTCAATGACATCAGGAATGGTGATACGTGGAGAATGATCAGAATTGATGGTAACATAGATAACATGTCCCGACTTTACCACTTCTCCGAAAACCGGAGTCTGCTCCAGAATGACATCAGGCGGCAAAGAGCGGACATATCCCGTATCCGTTACAACAATTTCCAATCCCGCATCGTCGAGGATATGTGTAGCATCATCGATATTCTTATATCGAATATCCGGCACACGGATGGCCTCACCATGATGGGTATAGATATCGATGCCGTACTTGACACCGACACAGAGCAACACCAGTACCAGAATCATGGCACCGATATTCCCCCAAAGGTACTTACTCTTAAACTTATTTATAAACTCTGATGAAGTCATATATTATTTTTTGGTGCAAAGATACAAGTATTTGGGGGAAGAACAAAATAAAAAGGAAAGTTTTTGCACTCTCACCACCTATTTTATGATATAAAAACAAAACATCTTTGTTCCCAAAAGAGCAATCTCTGAAAAGGAAGGGGCGTTATAAACAACAAAAAGCAGCAAAGAATACCTCTTTGCTGCTTTCAATGTCATCGTCAACAGACGAATCTTTCCTCGGAATTACTTTCCGTGGTGCTCGTCAGATACAGTTAACTTCTTACGGCCATGAGCACGGCGAGAAGCCAATACGCGACGACCATTCTTAGTTGCCATACGCTCACGGAAACCATGCTTGTTTACGCGACGACGATTGTGAGGCTGAAATGTTCTTTTCATTTTTCTTATTTATTTTTTAATTAATATTCTTCACAAAAGTGCAAAATACGCCCTTTTTGGGCTGCAAAATTACGCATATTTTCTGAAATAACCAAGAAAACTACCAAATTTAGCTTAAATATTTATGTTTTTTTCGATATTTCCTTTGATTTTTCATGTTTTTGCCGTAACTTTGCACTCGATTTTGAGATTATTGTAATAACATTCAAGATAAACAAGAAATGATTAATTCACAGGAAATTAAGATTGGTACTTGCATCCGCATGGATGGCAAAGTATGGGTTTGCATCGACTTTCAGCACAGAAAGCCAGGTAAAGGTAACACCGTAATGAACACTAAATTGAAGAATGTTGCCGACGGTCGTGTGTTGGAGCGTACATTCCAGGTAGGTTTCAAATTGGAGGATGTTCGCGTTGAGCGCCGTCCTTACCAGTACCTCTACGAGGACGCTACTGGTTGCATCTTCATGAACCAGGAGACTTTCGAGCAGGTGCCTATCGCTAAGGAGAACGTTACTGGTGGCCAGTACATGAAGGAGGGTGACGTTGTTGAGGTGGTTACTGATACAACTGATGGTACTATCCTCTTGGCTGAAATGCCAGTGAAGACTACTTTGAAGATTACTCACTCTGAGCCAGGTGTAAAGGGTAATACTGCTACCAACGCTACAAAGCCTGCTACATTGGAGACTGGTGCTGAGGTTCGTGTTCCTTTGTTCGTCAACGAAGGCGAGACTATCCAGATCGACACCCGTGACGGTAGCTACCTCGGTCGTGTAAGCGAGTAATACATCCTCCAACAGGAAGATTGTGCTCTTATTGAGTAAAACTAACCCTTAATAGTAAGAAGAATGAAATATTCCATCATAGTACCTGTATTTAATCGTCCTGACGAAGTGGACGAACTTTTAGAGAGTCTGACTCATCAATCAGAGAAAGACTTCGAAGTTGTCATCGTTGAGGATGGCTCACAGACTCCCTGCGAGGAGGTGTGCAAGCGATATGAGCACATGATGGATATACATTATTACTATAAGGAGAACTCTGGTCCGGGCCAGAGTCGCAACTATGGTGCCGAGCGCGCCAAGGGTGAGTATCTTCTGATACTCGATAGCGACGTGGTCTTGCCAGAAGGTTATCTGAAGGCTGTAAGTGATGAGTTGAGCCGTGAGCCAGCCGATGCTTTCGGCGGTCCCGACAAGGCGCACTCATCATTTACAGATACTCAGAAAGCCATTTCTTATTCCATGACTTCTTTCTTTACCACCGGTGGTATCCGTGGCGGAAAGAAGAAGATGGATAAGTTCTATCCCCGTTCATTCAACATGGGCATCCGCAGAGATGTTTATCTCAGGTTGAATGGCTTTTCCAATATGCGTTTTGGTGAGGACATAGATTTCTCTATCCGTATCTTCAAGACAGGCTGCCGTTGCCGTCTGTTCCCTGAAGCATGGGTATGGCATAAGCGCCGCACTGACTTCCGCAAGTTCTGGCGACAGGTCTACAACAGTGGCATCGCCCGCATCAACCTCTACAAGAAATATCCAGAGAGTCTCAAACTCGTGCATCTCCTTCCTATGGTCTTCACCGTGGGCGTAATAGGCACGCTGCTTCTGCTCTTCTTCGGCTTCCTGCCATACATGCTTGGCACCGTTCACGTATTCCCAACCTTGGGCAATGCGATGGCAGCATTGGGCAGCATCGGTCTCGCCGGCATCATTCTCTATACCATCGCACTGTTTATCGACAGCAGCAGAGAGAATCACAGCGTGAAGATAGGCTTGCTGAGCATTCGCGCTGCCTTCACACAGCTGATGGGTTACGGATGCGGATTCCTTTCTGCATGGTGGAAGAGATGCGTACTGGGACAGAGCGAATTCAGCGCATACAACAAGACTTTCTACAAATAAGACTTCCCCGCCAAAAGAGAAGCCAATAATAATCTACTAATCAGTTATTATTATGGCAGAGAAACTAACCATTGCCAATTGGGCAGAAGAAGACAAGCCCCGCGAGAAACTGGAGCGCTTGGGAGCCTCAACTTTATCCAATGCCGAGCTCTTAGGTATTCTGATTGGTTCGGGATCTACAGACGAAAGTGCCGTAGACCTGATGAAACGCATTCTGAAGGATTGCGACAACAACCTGAACCAGCTAGGAAAGAAGTCCATCAGAGAACTGACGCAATATAAAGGAATGGGACCCGCAAAAGCCATCACCATTCTTGCAGCCTGCGAACTGGGCAAGCGCCGTGCTCTCGATAAGATTGGCACACGTCCCGACTTAGGCTCATCCCTTGCCATCTACAACTATATGCTTCCGAAGATGCAGGATTTAGATACAGAGGAAGCATGGCTCCTGATGATGAACCAGAACTTCAAACTCATCAAAGCGAGCTGCATCTCAAAAGGCGGCATTACAGAAACGGCAACCGACATCCGGCTCATCATAAAAGAAGCGGTGCTCAACAACGCTACCATTATCGCCTTCTGCCACAATCATCCCAGCAACAATCCTCAGCCAAGCAAAGCCGATGATGTACTTACCCAGAAGATTGCCAAAGCCTGCGAAATCATGCGCCTCTTCTTTATGGACCATGTCATCATAACCGATGGTGCCTTTTATTCATATCACGATAAAGGTAAATTGTAGTCTATTTGGGGTATATTAGACCTTCTGCAAGAAAAAAACAGCTTTTCTTTTTGTTTTGTCTGCAATAATTATTATCTTTGTAGGCAAAAACAAAGATTATTATGACACAAGAAGAAAAGACAAAGATAGAAGAAAAGATCGTAGATGTGCTTAAGACCGTTTACGACCCAGAGATTCCTGTCAACATCTGGGACCTCGGTATGATTTATAAAATAGATGTGAAGGACGATGCCACCGTAGATCTCGACATGACCTTCACTGCCCCTTCATGCCCTGCTGCCGACTTCATCCTGGAGGATGTAAGAAGCAAGGTAGACAGCGTGGAAGGCGTAAAATCTGCCAATGTGAACCTTGTATTCGAACCGGCTTGGGATCAGAGTATGATGAGCGAGGAAGCTCGCGTAGAACTCGGCTTTGAATAAAGACAAAGCCGTTGAATTCTTCACTCTTCATTCTTCACTATTCATTTAAAAAGAATCGCTTATGAAAAATGTATATTTCCTCTCAGATGCGCACCTTGGCTCATTAGCCATTCCGCATGCCCGCATGCAAGAACGCCGCCTGGTCCGTTTCCTGGACAGCATCAAGACGAAGGCTGCGGCAGTTTATCTCCTGGGTGACATGTTTGACTTCTGGAACGAATATAAATATGTCGTACCAAAAGGCTATACACGCTTCTTAGGTAAGCTCTCGGAGTTGACCGATATGGGAGTGGAAGTACATTTCTTTACGGGTAACCACGACCTCTGGACCTATGGCTACCTGGAGGAAGAGTGTGGCGTTACCGTACATTACAAGCCTCAGACCGTAGAGATATACGATAAAGTATTCTATCTGGCACATGGAGACGGACTGGGTGACCCAGACAAGAAATTCAAGTTTCTGAAAAGAATGTTCCAGAACCAGACCTGCCAACGCCTCCTTAATGCGATTCATCCTCGCTGGGGAATGGCTTTGGGCTTGAACTGGGCTAAGCATAGCCGACTGAAACGTGCAGACGGAAAGGAAGAGCCTTATATGGGCGAAAAGAAAGAGTTCCTGGTGCGCTTTGCCAAACAGTATATGCAAGGTCACAAGGATATAGATTACTTCATGTTCGGCCATCGCCACATCGAACTGGATTTGATGTTGAGCAAAAAGACCCGACTGATGATTCTGGGCGACTGGATATGGCAGTTCACCTATGCCGTGTTTGATGGCGAACACATGTTTATGGAAGAATATGTGGAAGGCGAAAGCCAACCATAACAATAAAGGGCAGCTTTATGAGCTGCCCTTTATTGTTATCGCTGTATGCGACCTCCTGAAGAAGTCATGTTATTGATGATTTCTTCTTCTGTAACCAGATTCTGATCACCCGGAACCGTATTCTTTATCGCGCTTGCTGACAGTGAGAAATCCAGGCAATACTGGTTCTTGTCGCCCCACTTCTGATGGGCATGAATATAGGCAGCAATAAAGGCATCACCTACACCCATCGGATCAACAATCGGCTCAATATCATAGATTCTTGTAGTATAGAGCTGATCCTCCACTGCATCATAGAGCAAGCCGCTCAAGGTATGATGACTGCTGGCAATCTGATTTCTTACCGCCATCAGCATCTTCTTACACTTAGGGAAGAGCTGATGCATCTTGCGGAAATACTCCAGATAAGCCTCCTTGGCTATCTCATAGTCTGCATCCAAAGCCTCGAAAGGAATATGAGGCACACCGCTGGCTATCTCCCACTCATTCTGGTCACCAAAGATGATGTCGCTATACTGCATCATCTGGAATAGCACATCATGAGGCTCCAGACCATATCCCCAGAGATTCTTACGGTAATTAATGTCGCAGGCAATGGTTAACCCGTCAGAAACAGCAAGTTTGATGGCATCCATAGTTGATTCCATCGCATCGCGGCTGATAGCACAGGTAATGCCGGAGCAATGGAATACAGCTGCATCAGCCAGCACCTTATCCCATTTCACCATTCCGCGCTTCAGCGTATAGAAAGAAGAATTCTTGCGGTCGTAAACCACACGGGAATTGCGCATAGCTACAGCTTCCTCGAAATAATAAGTTCCGAGACGTTCACCGCCACGCACAACATGAGAAACATTCAGACCGTACTCTCTGAGATGCATCAACGCGGCCTCACCCATCTCACCGTATGGCACACGGGTTACATACTCTACATTATCGCCTAAATAAGCCAAAGAGATGGCTGCATTAGCCTCACTGCCACCATAATTGCCAAACATATGATGTCCCTGAAATAAACGTTGATAACCAGGCTTAGAAATCCTAAGCAATATTTCTCCGAAAGTTACAATCTTTGTTTTCATAATTCTAAAAATTTAAAAAGGTGAAGACTATTCACTTATGTTTCTAGTCTTCACCTTATTATATATAGCGTATGATTACTTGTTAGCAACCAACTCCATTGTATCGCGAGCGATAACAATCTCCTCGTCGGTAGGAACTACTACTACCTTCACCTTACTGTCGTCAGTAGAGATGATAGCTTCCTCACCACGAACCTTATCGTTCACTTCCTTGTTGATCTTGATGCCAAGATACTCCAGGTTCTTGCAAGCTTCCTCGCGTAGGTCGGTCTGGTTCTCACCTACACCTGCTGTGAATACGATAGCGTCAACGCCACCCATAGCTGCTGTGTAAGCACCGATGTACTTCTTGATGCGATACTCATACATACGGAGAGCCAACTGAGCCTTCTCGTTGCCCTCGTTAGCTGCCTTTTCGATGTCGCGCATATCAGAAGAAATACCTGTAATACCGAGCACACCACTCTTCTTGTTCAGGAAGTCAGCCATCTCCTGTGGCTTCATGTTCAACTTCTCCATCAAGTAGGTAACGGCAGAAGCATCGATGTCACCACAACGTGAACCCATCATCAAACCAGCCAATGGGGTCAAGCCCATTGAAGTATCCAATACCTTACCATTCAATACAGCAGCTACAGAGCCACCGTTACCGATGTGGCAAGTGATGATCTTAGAGTTGTTCTGGTCGAGACCGAGAATCTCGCAAACACGCTTAGAAACATAGCGGTGAGATGTTCCGTGGAAACCATAACGGCGTACGTGATACTTCTCGTACAACTCGTAAGGAATTGCATAGAGGTAAGCGTAGTCAGGCATTGTGCTGTGGAATGCGTTGTCGAATACGCAAACCTGAGGAGTGCCAGGCATCAAAGAGTCAACGGCACGGATACCCTTCAGGTGACCTGCGTTGTGAACAGGAGCGAGGTCGCAAAGTTCCTCGATACCATCCTCTACGCTCTTGTCAACGATAACGCTCTCCTTGAACTTGTCACCACCCTGTACGACACGGTGTCCTACAGCGTCGATTTCTTTCAAATCCTTGATAGCGCCGATTTCCGGGTCGAGCAAGCACTTGAACACGAAGTTCACACCTTCCTTGTGGTCAGGCATGTCGTGCATGATCTGCTTCTTCTCGCCGTTAGGCAATTTCACCTTGATGAAAGCGTTATCAAGACCGATACGCTCTACACCACCCTGTGCCAATACAGACTCATCGTCCATATTATATAATTTGTACTTGATAGATGAACTACCGCAGTTCAGAACCAATACTTTCATTTTGCTTTCAATTTAAAATTTATAGTTTACAGTCTATAGCATAAACCATCCATCTTACAGCAGCTTAGCCCTATAAACTGTTAACTGTTAACTATTAACTATATACTTACGCCTTCTTAGCATCCTGTGCCTGGCAAGCTGTGATGGCTACCATGTAGTAGATGTCATCAACAGAGCAACCACGAGAAAGATCGTTAACAGGACGGGCAATACCCTGGAGGATAGGACCGATAGCGATGGCACCACCCAAGCGCTGAACGAGCTTGTAGCCGATGTTACCAACCTCGAGGTTTGGAACTACCAATACGTTAGCCTTACCAGCAACGTCAGAACCTGGAGCCTTCTTGGCAGCTACCTCAGGAACGAGGGCTGCATCAGCCTGAAGTTCACCATCGAGATGAAGCTCTGGGAACTTCTCCTTAGCAATAGCTACGGCATCCTTTACCTTGTCAATGATATAAACGCTCTTGCCAGTCTCCTTGTTGATAGCATCCTTTGCGCTACCCTTTGTAGAGAAGCTCAACATGGCAATCTGTGGATCAGTAATACCTGCCACTGACTGAGCTGTATGAGCTGTAGTATAGGCAATCTGAGCAAGCTGGTCTGCTGTAGGGTTTGGAGTTACAGCAACGTCACCCATTACTACAACGCCATCCTGACCATACTGCTTCTGGTCTGAGATGAGCAACATAGCACCACTTACGCAAGTGATACCTGGACTGCACTTGATGATCTGAAGAGCTGGACGGAGAGTATCGCCAGTAGTGCTCAATGCACCAGAAATCTGACCGTCAGCGCCCTCTGTCTTGATAATCATACAACCGAGGTAGAGGTTGTTCTTAGTTACGAGTTCACGAGCCTGCTCTACAGTCATGCCCTTCTTCTTGCGAAGTTCAGCGAGCTTCTCAGCATACTCCTCAGTCTTAGGGTTGTTTTGTGGATCAACGATAGTAGCCTTGTCGATGTTGTTAAGACCCCACTGAGCAGCGAGATTCTTAATATTGGCAGGGTTACCGATGAGGATGATGTCTGCGAGATCATCAGCCAAAACTTTATCGGCTGCTTTCAATGTACGCTCCTCTTCTGCTTCAGGGAGCACGATGCGCTGCTTGTCAGCTTTAGCGCGAGCTACGATTTGCTGTAATAAATCCATTTTACTTTTTAATATTTTATATATTTTGTTGTTTCCTAAGTAGATCTGTCAAAGTGTTAGGTGATGTTATCTTGTTTTTCACCTTTTTGCCACATCGACTTTGCAAAAGTACACATTTTCTTTGAAATAGCAGCGATTAAAATGTGTAAAAAAAGCTAAATCGGGAGATTATTCATATCGTAAAGGTTTACGTAGCAGGAAAAGTGATGAATTCTTCACTCTTCGTTCTTCACTCTTCACTTAACTTATATCATTTCCAGAGTAAGGATGCTTTCCAGTTCCTCGGCAGAGAGTCGGAGTTTGAACTCGCCCTTGATGGCCACGCTGATTCGTCCGGTCTCCTCGGATACAATGACGGCGATGGCATCACTGCTCTGTGATATTCCGAGAGCGGCACGATGGCGGAGTCCCAGTTCCTTCGGAATATCGAGGTTATGACTCACAGGCAGAATACATCCGGCTGCCATGATGCGCTTATTGCTCACCACCATGGCTCCATCATGAAGCGGCGAATTCTTGAAGAAAATATTCTCTATCAGCCGCTGGTTAATCTTGGCGTCTATCTCCTCACCCGTATCCATGATGTCCTTCAGTGGAACGCCTCGCTCTATAACGATAAGAGCACCTACGTATTTCTTCGCCATACTCATACACGCCATCACAATCGGCATGATGGTCTCCTTGTTAGCCTCCTTCTGGCTCTCCTTGCTGGAGTGGAAGAACCGAACCAACCGGCGCATACCTTTCTGCGAACCTATCTCATAGAGGAATCTACGGATATCCTCCTGGAAGATGACGATGAGGGCGATGACTCCCACGCTCACCAGTTTATCCAGGATAGAACCCAGCAGGCGCATTTCCAGTATCTGACTCACAAAGAGCCAGATTAGCACGAAGAGCATGATGCCCACGAAGATGTTCAGTGAGCGCGATTCCTTCATCAGACGATAAACATAGAACAGCAGCGAGGCTACCAGGAGAATATCGAGAAAGTCTTTGATGCCAAATTCTATCATGTGCGTCCCTCCTTCATTGCTTCTATTATCTTCACAGCCTCAGCAGCTTCTTTCACATCGTGCACTCTGAGGATGCTGGCGCCCTTCATCAGAGCGATGGTGTCGAGCACGGAAGTTCCATTGAGCGATGTCGTAGCATCTCCACCCAACAGCTTATATATCATACTCTTGCGGGAGATACCTACAAGAACCGGAAGTTCCATCACGTTCAACTTCTCCATCTCATTATAAATCTGATAATTCTGGATGAGATTCTTGCCGAAGCCGAAGCCCGGGTCGAGGATGATGTCCTTGGCTCCCAGGTCACGCAACTGCTGTACCTCTCTGGCAAAGCCCTTCATCATCGTTTCGAGCGTAGGCTGCACCGACATTAATATATAAGGTACCTTCAGTTCGCCCACCACACGGAACATTTCAGGATATTCCTCCTGTCTCTGCTCCAGCGGCACATTGACGATGCCTGTGATTCCACCTTCTGATACATCGTTGATGATGTCAGCTCCCCACTCCTCGATACACTTACGTGCCAAAGTTGGGCGATAGGTATCTACGGAGACGGCAGCATCCGGTTGTTCCCTGCGAACGATGTCGAGAGCGAACTTCAGGCGTCTTCCCTCCTCCTCTTCCGATACTTCATCAGCACCGGGACGGGTGGAGAAAGCGCCCACATCAATGATGCTTCCACCTTCTTCTATAATCTGATTAGCTCTCTGAGCTATCTCCATTTCTGTCTGTTTTCTACTGCCAGAGTAGAAACTGTCGGGCGTAACATTCAGGATGCCCATCACCTGAGGGGTACTCAAATCCATCAAGCGCCCCTTGATATTGATTGTATATTCCATCGGATTATAACTCCTTAAGCCATTTTTTACCGGGCTTAGTATAAGTCCAGGCAAGAAAGCTTCCACCTATGATTGTTCCAACCACAAAGAAAAACAATAGTCCATTGTAAACTTCCATAACTTAATATTTTAAAATTCGATTAGCAATGCCCGCAAAAATGAAGGTCATTACTATACCAAATATAATTACTACATAATTTTTAACTCCAAACTCTCCTTGCAGAATTGGAGCAATACCACCAACCCCAGTTCCAGTAAACGTTAACTGAGATAAATTAAAGAAATAGCCTGCCAGCTTTTCCTTCCTTACTTTCGTTTTATCTTTTTCATCTCTACTACCCATAAAGAGACTCACTTTCTAAAGATTCATCGAATATTTCTGCAAAAATAGAAAGAATATTCGAGATTACCATCATTTTTTGGGAAAATTGTTTGTTATGTCCATAATTTAGATTACTTTTGCACCCAAAATAACAGTTATAGACTATGGATATTTCAGAACTCTATCAGATTTACCAAGCGCACCCAGTGATTACCACTGACAGCCGCGACTGCCCAAAGGGCAGCATCTTCCTGGCTTTGAAGGGCGCATCGTTTGATGGCAACAAGTTTGCCGACATGGCTTTGGAGAAAGGCTGTGCCTATGTGATTGTTGATGAAAAAGAGTATGCCAAGGAGGGCGACGAGCGCTACATCCTCGTAGAGGATTGCCTCACTACCTTCAAGGAACTAGCCCGTGAGCATCGCCGCCACTTCGATATTCCTGTAGTAGGAATCACCGGAACCAACGGCAAGACCACCACCAAGGAACTCGTCTCTGCCGTTCTCGGCGAGAAGTTCAACGTGATGTTTACCCAGGGCAACTTCAATAATGACGTAGGCGTACCAAAGACGCTCTTCCGTCTCTCACCAGAGAATGAGATTGCCGTTGTAGAGATGGGCGCTTCCCATCCTGGTGACATCCGAAAACTCGTGGAATACGTGGAGCCAACCTGCGGTATGATTACCAACGTAGGCCGTGCCCACCTACAGGGATTCGGCAGCTTCGAAGGCGTGAAGAAGACCAAGGGAGAACTCTATGATTACCTCGCAGCCAACGATGCCCTCGTCTTCATCAATGCAGACAACGAGCATCTGATGCAGATGGCAGAGCAGCGCAACATCAACCGCCTCATCACCTACGGCAAGGATGAAAACTGCGATGTATGGGGAGAAGTCATCTCCTGCGCTCCTTTCCTGAAGTTCCGCTGGCGCACCGAGAGTTTCGACTGGCATGAGGTTCAGACTCATCTCATCGGCTCTTACAATATCGACAACATGCTTGCCGCCATCACCATCGGTCTTCATTTCGATGTGAAGCCTCAGCAGATAGATCATGCCCTGGAGAACTACATCCCAAGCAACAACCGTTCGCAGTTGGAAGAGACGGCGCACAATAAGCTGGTGGTGGATGCCTACAATGCCAACCCATCAAGCATGGCAGCTGCCATCGAGAACTTCCGCGTGATGGATGTGCCTCATAAGATGGCGATTCTCGGACAGATGGGCGAGCTCGGCGAAGTGAGCCACGAGGAGCACCAGAAGGTAGTAGACCAGTTGCAGGCAGCCGGTCTGGAGAATGTATGGCTGGTAGGCGATGAATTCAAGGATATTCCATGCAGCTACCGCAAGTTCCAGAATGTAGAGGAAGTGAAGGAAGCACTCAAGGCGAACCAGCCTCACGACCATTACATCCTCATCAAAGGCAGCAACAGCGTGAAGCTCTTCCAGCTTCCGGAATTGTTATAAACGGTTATTATCGTACAACTAAAAGGTGTGTGGTTGTACGATTATAGGGTGTTGCCACTAGGCTCGGCAGATGTGCTGACTGCAGTCGGCAGACCTGCTGACTAGGCTCAGCAGAGCTGCTGAGCCTAGTGGGAATCTCTTAGAAACAGCCTCCTTGAACCTAATATTCCGACTTCTTTAACCTGAGCAAACGTATTCTTTCACTTACTCAGTCGTATCCTTGTGCTTGCTCAGTCATATCTGTAGGCTTATTCAGATATATCAGTAGGCTCACTCTGCCGCATCATTTCGCTTACTCAGACGAATCTTTTACTTACTCAACCTGCTCTCAGGCTCAACTCCAGGAACTTGTCACATAATTGGTAAACGCCTTCATCTTGCGTGATAAAGTCTCTGTCCAGTAAGGTCTTGACAGCTCCTTGCACGGTGCTTGCACCAAGATGATACTTCTGCAAGAACTCTTGCGACATCAGGGAAAAAGGCTTACCTTCCTGAGCAATGGCTATGAGAAGCAGTTTCTGCTTGGCTGTAAGCTGATACAGCAAGGCCTGATAGGCAAAACGCTGCTGGGAAAGGATGCCATCAATCGCCATCCTGACATCATCTTCCTGCAACAAAGACTTATCAGATATTGAAGTGTAAAGCATATTGAGAACATACTGAATATACCAGGTAATGCCATCGAAATGATGATATAAATAGGTAAAAGCTGCTGCACTTATCTCTTTATTGTTCCTGGCAAGATGGTGATTGGCAAATTCCAGGTAAGTTTGCTCATTGATTGCCTCCAACCCCATGATACTCGAACTATGATAGAATGGGCGTGACTGGGAAGTAAACATCAATGCCATCATGTGGCGCTTGGAGCCAGAAAAGACAAAGTTTGCATTGTGGCAATTCTGTATTCGTTTACGCAAGGTTGCCTCAACGGTTTTCTCTGGATAGTTTGCAATTGTCTGAAATTCATCTATCGCCACCAGACAAGGTTTATCTGCCTGTTCGAGATAAGCGAAGATCTCATCCAGCGTAATATCCGGAGCCTGAATATCTCCCAAACCAACACTCCACTCCGGATTTCCATTGATGTCAAAAGAGATAGTTGACTTCAGAGACTGGAGCATATTCAGGAAAAATTCCCATACTTTCCTGCCCTTTGGCTTGAGTGCCGTCAGGATTCCCTTGCCCAGCGCATAGACGAATTCGTTCAAATTCTTCGTATCATAAATATCAATATAGATGCAATGATACTGCTCACGGATGTTTTCCTGCTGAAAACAATTATAAATCAGTCCCGACTTACCCAAACGTCTTGGCGCAATCAATGCGACATTGCACCGATTGGTCAAATGGCGGGTAAGAAGAGCTGTTTCCTCTACCCTATCACAAAAATATTCCGGCGAAAGATAGCCTTCAATAACAAAAGGATTTAACTGTACCATAAGCATTTACATCATTATGAGTTTTACGTAACGAAGATTTCATAATGCAAAGATACGATGAATATTTGTAAACGGCAAACATTTATCGGAAAAAAGTATCAGACATTCAATAAAAAAGTATCTTAGGATACTTGCTCATGTATCTTAAGATACTTGGCAATGTATCCTAAGATACTTTGCTATATAGCTTCATGTGCCCATGAAGCCTGTTCATCGGCCGACGAAATAAGTTTCATCTCTGGATGAAGCCTACTTGCTGCACATCCCCAGAAAATACTTATGAATCTCCAGACTTTCGTTCAGTTCAGGATGGAAGGCGGTAACGAGCTGGTTACCCTGGCGGGCAGCCACAATCTTGCCATCTACTTCAGCCAGAACCTCAGCATCTCCCCACACCTCTTTAATATAAGGAGCACGGATGAAAGTCATTGGGATATTGCCCTCAATGCCCTTCATCGGAGCCTCAATGTAGAAACTGCCCAACTGGCGACCGTAGGCATTTCTTAAAGCCGTGATGTCCATCGAAGCAATGCGATGGCTAGGCTCGCCCTCAATCTTCTTGGCAAGAAGAATCAAACCGGCACAGGTACCATAAACTGGCAAGCCGGCAGCAATCGCCTCCTTCACTGGCTCCATCAATCCCAGTTCATTCAAGAGTTTCGCCTGGGTGGTACTCTCACCGCCCGGAATAATCAAGCCATCCTTAGGCTGGTCCCAATCCTTCAACTGGCGAACCTCGAAACTATCCACGCCCAACTGAGCCAACTTCTGTCTGTGCTCAGCAAAAGCGCCTTGTAAAGCTAATACTGCTATTCTCATAACATACTTATCTAATATAAAAGCCCCTTCTTGTGCAGGAGGGGCTCTTATCCGTTATCTCATTTATTATTACTTACCTCTTTCAGCCATGAGCAAAGCAATCTCCTGCTCATTGATACCTACCATTGCCTCGCCGAGGTCCTCGCTCAACTCAGCCAGCATCTTAGGGTCGTTGTAGTTGGTAACAGCCTTCACGATAGCCTGTGCACGCTTAGCAGGGTTACCGCTCTTGAAGATTCCAGAGCCTACGAATACACCCTCGGCACCGAGCTGCATCATCAGGGCAGCATCAGCTGGAGTAGCCACACCACCGGCAGCGAAGTTAACCACTGGCAACTTGCCGTTCTCGTGAACATACTTCACCAGGTCGTAAGGAGCCTGCAACTGCTTGGCTGCCTCGTAAAGTTCATCCTCGCTCATAGAAACCAGGCGACGGATTTCGCTCTGCATCATACGCATGTGGGTAACAGCCTGAACCACATCACCTGTTCCTGGCTCACCCTTGGTACGGATCATGGTAGCACCCTCAGCAATACGGCGGAGCGCCTCGCCCAGGTTCTTGGCACCACAAACGAATGGCACGTCGAACTTAGTCTTGTCGATGTGATAAACATTATCAGCTGGAGAGAGCACCTCGCTCTCGTCGATATAGTCGATTTCGATAGCCTGAAGAATCTGAGCCTCAGCGAAGTGACCGATGCGGCACTTAGCCATTACAGGGATAGAAACAGCCTCCTGAATACCCTTGATCATCTTAGGGTCGCTCATACGTGAAACACCACCTGCTGCACGGATATCAGCTGGAATACGTTCCAGCGCCATTACTGCGCATGCACCTGCTGCCTCTGCGATTTTTGCCTGTTCTGGAGTTGTTACGTCCATAATCACACCACCCTTGAGCATCTGAGCCAAGTTGCGGTTCAATTCTTGTCTATTTTCTGCCATAATTCTTATATTTTTATTCAATTACGGCTGCAAAGGAAACATTTTTCAGCGAAATAGCAGAAAAATGTTCCATTTTCTGCAAACATTGAGTTATTTTGTATAAAGAGAGATTCGCAAATATATAAGAGATATTCCTGAATATATAAAGCTGTACACAGATTGTACTACTAAGAGAAACCGAGAGGAGTTCACCTTCTGAACGTCTACATTTTTTGTATCTTAGCGAAAAATTTCGTAACGAAAAATTTCGATTATGGAATATAGAAGACCCATTCTTCAGGAAATGGATACTCAAGAATATGATTGGGTAAGATTATATATTGAGAAATCGCCAGCGAAGCTTTACTACTGCTTAGCTGGCGATTCTGGGCAAGAGAGATTTATCTATGTGTCAACAAAAAACTCGCTCCAAATTGGACTTTGATTGGATATCAAGAAGTTTCTACTCTATATTATCTGATTTTTTTATTCCATATCAAACGCCTTTTAGTTTTATTAGAAAACCAAAGAAAAGTCTATTCTTCCGGAATACCAAGTCTCTTCATTTCTACCTCTGCTGATGTTTGATTCTCTCTTTCTTTTATCTTATGGAAACGATATGTTAACGTCAATCCGACTTTTCGAGTTTCATACTTTGTATTAAAACTAGATCTAACATTATAGATCTGTCTACAAGCACGATTTCTATCTCCATTAAAAATATCATACCCATCTAATGATAACCGCAATCTATCGTTCAAGAAAGATTTTTTGATACTCAAATTGACAGAAGAAGATGATTTTACATTTATCGACTCCATGTATCCACCCCAGACTTGTTGCCAAGACAGAGAGAGCAGAAAATGCTTAGGAAGCTTGAAATCATTATCAAAATTAAGAATTGTCGACGGATGTCCATCATGAAATGTTGTTCCATCAATACCCGGATAATGCATAATTGACTTCTGAAAGAATCCTGTCAACGAAGCAGTATAGCATTTATAGGTATTACGCCAATTCAACATCGCCGACAAAGCTTGACGATGCGACAAATTATTTTGTGACGAAACCGTTACTGCCGAGTTACCTTCCAAAGAATAAATCACCGGCAATAATGGACGATAAACATAATCATAATTTAATGTAAGAAACAAAGACTTATACATCAACAGATAAGACAAGCCATGAGTGATGGCTGTCTTCAACTGGCTATTACCCTTAGATTGCTCATAACGGTTCACATACGTCACATTATCATTCATATCTGCATAATTAGCCCGCTCTGTTCCTATCGAATAGCTAAGATTCTGCACCAATAATCCATGACTATAGCTTAGGGTTACCGACGGCAAGAATGTATTATCACTATGCGCCTCTATCACAGACGCCTTTTCATTCTTCCGACGAGAATATAGATTCTGATAACGTATTCCTGTACTCAAGGAAAAGTCCCCCAAGGGTAATTCGTAGTTGATAAATACAGCATTTTTAACTTCCTTATTCTCAAAGCGGCCATCGAACTTCAACCGTTCATAATCTATCTTGTCTATTCCCTCACTATAGCTGAAATCATATCCCATACCCAAAGTGCCCCACTTTCCAAAATCATGGGTAGCATGGAAATTAGAAGCCAGGACATTCCATTTAGAATGTCCCATATATGAAACCTCAGAACTCGTACCTATATGATTTTCCTTTAAAGCAGAATTAGTGTTCGATGCTTTAGAAATATAATCCATCACTACACTCACGTGCCAGGCATGATTCAAACTTGCATCATAATACATATTGACATGATGCGTAAGGAGGTTGTTTTTGGATTTATTCTTATCAAAGAGATAATATGCAGGTCCTGCATTTGGCACTACACTAAATGTATCCCGAGTCTCAACCTTTCCATCCGTGTACATTCCACTATAAAGCATTCCTAGTTCTGATTTATCAGACAGATGATAAGTCATACCAGCAGAATAAGTATGACTACCGGAATGCGTTAAGCTTTCAATATGTTGCATTTTATTCCAAATGGTATCAGCCAATACCTGTTTATTATAATCAGAACTTTCGGAAGCATTATTTCTCCTATAGTAATACTTACCATACAAATCTATTTTTCCGGAATTGTATGTTGAAGAGAAACCTGTTTTATGAGCCAAATGCTTTGCCTGAGTGACATTTCCGATGGCATTAAAAGCCACACCATCTCCTAAAATTTTAGTTTTTATATCAACCACAGGTGAACCCGATGTGTCATAATCCGCCCCAGGCATAGCAACGATTTTTAAAGATTTGATTTGATCAACCGGTAAGTTATCGATAAGACTTTGATCTCTCACCTTACGCCCATTTAAATAATAGACCGGTGCTCCCTTACCCAACACATTGAACGAATTCCCTACATGTAAGACACCAGGAACCTTACCAATCAGTTCATATATATCATTCTGATGATTAAGAATAGAATCATGCTCTACGTCTACGAGTAAATTATGACCAGACAACTTTATATTTTTGCGATGAGCTATCACCTCTACATCAGATAGAGAGATTACAGTAGAATCCGAGATACCGGTCATGTTTTTGGCAACAACGCTACTATCAGAATCAAGGATAGCAATGTTTGCAGGAACATCACCTTTGTTAACTCCCATATCCCTTTCTATTATATTCTTAGCTTGCAACAGAAGCGCACCCAAGAGCAACATGGACATACTTATAAAAAATCTCTTAACAACCATATTAATATAACCTTTAAGCTTAAAGAATCACCTTTGTCATTTACTGAGCCCACTTTAAAAAGTAAGGTCTGTTTAAAGAGGGCTCAGTTAATTAAAATGATCTCGGTGCAAAATTACCGAAAATTGCTCAAACCACCAAACGTTTTACATCATTTCTCACATAATATTTCTTCCCCAATTTATTATGTAAAAATGATGTAGGTTTGCTATTCTTCCGGAATACCAAATATCCAATGATTCACAATGGGAATTTTATAGAAATTAGAACTTTTTGTTTATATGCGTATGGAATATACTAACCCACCACTGGATACAGCAACACTTTTAGCCAATCTTCAAAATGAGCATCATGGGAAATCCGTTGTTAAACATAAGCTAAAGATTGACATCAAATGTCACTTTAGTATACACATTGCCTTTGCGTAGATATATCGAATATTTGCCATAAGGCCCATAGAGTTCATTTGGAGACTTACGCAAAGCCACTTTCAAATGTCCATTAGACAGCCTTATTGCAAAGTCTTCACTCTTTCCGAAAAAACAATATTCTTCTGCACCAAGAGCATCAAACGACAATTGGTCGTCTAGTCCAAACAAGTTACCTATGTTAGTATCTTTTTGAGGCAATTCATTTTCATTAGACAAAGACGACATATATTCTACGACAGCGCCAATCTTGCCAGTTTCTTTCTCTAAGAAAGAAGATACCACAAACTGATAATATTTGCATCCTATCTCATATGCATTCTTATGAGAAGGAAAAGTCAAAACATTTTCGGTATTACAACATGCATACCGGTGATTTGGCAATACGCTTGTTTCGTTTGACAAGTTATCCAAATTTGGCATCGTCTTACTCGGGAAACTTGAAGAGATTCCCAAATCAACTACTTGCCAACTGTCAGACCGGAAATTCATCGAGCCGTTTATATAAACTCCCGTTTCACCTAACAGGGTCTTGCCATGATTCTCATCGAGCATATTCAGTGAGGTAAAAGATACCTGTGAAGGGGCATCTTTACTGCAACTTGTAGCAAACAGAGTAATACACAAACTCAATGCCAACAAAACAAACATTTTTACATTCTTCATAACCTTGCCATTTAAATTGTTATTAATCACGGCTGCAAAATTACCCGTTTTTCCAATACATTCCTAATAAACCAGGTCTATTTCATTAACATCTCACATATTGCATATAATTCTAAGATCTAAGCACTTACAGTTTCCGCCTTGATTTTCGAGGTCTAAAAAGCTGTATATAGTCCCTATCTCTAGAAGTTTTCTATATAATTACGAAGCGAAAAATGCTCATTTTTAATGCCTACCTTATCCTTATACAAGAACAACTTTTGCTTGATAGCTTTCTCGCTCACACAATAGATAGAAGCCAACGCTTTTTGCGACAGCTTTAAACGCAACAGCATCATTAGCCGTAAATCGGTCTTAGATAAATTCGGATATTTTTGCTTGAGTCGTTTTACAAATAGGTTTTCCACACTATCTAAAAACACCTCCAATTCGTCCCAATCACTCTCTGACAACACAATGTGCGTATTCTCATTTGGAACTAACGAATTTAATTTTTCCACAACATCAATTTTCTTTTGTAAATAATTACGCATCACAGATAGTTGAATCTCTTTATGCAAAAGTTCTTCTTGGTGTATTTTTTCCTGCATTTGTTGCTTTTGGAGAAGAACCTCTCTTTCATGCTCCATACGTAGTTTTATCTGGTGCTTATATGATTTATAAACATATAAAATAAATATGACTACTATAAAACACAATAAGACTATCAAACTAAATACCCACTGCTGCATTTCTGCTTTACCTTGCGTTTTAGCTCTTTCACTTTCCTTTTTCAAAAAGGATGTATAATAAGCAGCCTTACCTTTTAATGCAGTTCGATACATATCCTCCAAATAATGGTACGCCGAATCGCTAAAACTTTTAGCTGACTTGAAATCATGCGCTTTCATAGCAGCTTGACTTTGAAAATAAAACACAGAATAGCGGTCTTCTGCCGTTTTTGGCAGTGCTTGGTTTAATAAACTAAAGGCTTGGTTTAACGAATCTACAGAGATATAAGCAGAAGCAAATGTCAACAGACAAGAAAATCTATTTGCTGCATTCAAGTCATAAGCCGATCGTACATAATATAAACAACTATCTTTTTCACCCATCTCCTCAAATGTACTAGCTAGATTTTGCCTTACATAAGACAACAAGTTGCTATCGCCAGCTTTCATTGCCATTCTATATGCTTTTCTCTCTTCTTCTAAAGCGTGCTGCAAGCTATCAACATAAAAGAAGTTCTCACCCAATCTCAAACGTGCTGCCACCTTATTATATATAGTAACATTTGCCATAGAGTCATACATCTTCACCAAAGCTTTAGCATAGTTTAAAGCTTTGTAAGGTGCCAGCTGTTCTTCTACTTCAATCAGCTTATCCAATGCCAAGCATTTTAAATTCATATTATGGAGGCTGTCAGATATGGAATACGACTTTTCCAGGCAACTCTTTGCCTGCTCCATACTATCATTCAGCAGAAAGCATTTTCCCATATAATACAAGGATGAAGCATAAAGAGAATCTTCTTGGTGACCCTCATACCAATCATACGCTATGCGAATCAAAGAATCGTTATCCACATCCAAACCCGACTTATCCTGAGCCATGTAATAAGTGAGAGCATACTTCGCCATATCTTTATCTGAGAGTTTACCTTGATTGATACGGTTCAAAAAGGCCAAGGCACTATCAGGCTTAAACTCTGCCAACGTATAAGCTAAGTCTAACTCTCTCTTATGACTTTGATAACATGATACCAACACCGAAAGCATCATAAAAAACAATATCGTAAACGAAATACTTCTTCTCATATTTAGTATAATTACATTCAGGGCGCAAAAATACAAAATATTTTTCAATAACAGAACTAAATAGGGTCTAAAATACAAAGTCTGTAGAAAAGCACAATACAACTGATTATCAGGTATATATATTATATTTATAATAAAATGGGGTCTAAATAATAGTAGTATTTTCACATTACCAACCTTTCTGCATCAGATAACAGAATCTCACGCTTTGGTTGTCAGGAGTCATTATGTTAAAAATCCCAACTCATAGTTTTATGGTTCCTAAGTCTATGAGTTCCGAGGTGGAAAACATAGAGTTAAAAAGCAAAGAAAAAAATAACACGGACAAATTGAATTTGTCCGGACAAATTGTCCGGTAGCTTATAAGTTACTAATATTTAACCCTTTACAAGCGACCGGACAAAAGAGCCGGACAAATTCAATTTGTCCGTGTTTCTATTTTAACTTAATTACTTTAACTTTTCTTCGTTCATACACTACGCTGATGCAACTTAGTACCGTTACCAGGCAAGAAGTAAAATGAACCTTATTTTAATCTTTCAAGCACCCGATAGGAACAACATAAACACCATCTTTTCTTCGATAAGCGAAATCGCCTGTTCCCGTAAGTACCATCATGAAAGATGGATCATTCATTTTTTCTGTATTTATTTTACCTGCAAGAGTTAGCAGGTTTTCTGCACCCTCGTTAATGAGCTTGTCGCCACCTAACTTTACTTCAACAAGTCCATATTTACCATTACGCAGATGCACAACAGCATCACATTCCAATCCATTTTTATCGCGATAATGATACACCTCTCCATCTAATGCATCTGCAAAGACTCGCAAATCACGAATACAAAGGGTTTCAAAAAAGAGCCCCATCGTATTGAGGTCGTTGATAAGATCTTTAGGCCCCAGTCCCAATACTGCCGTTCCGATAGACGGGTCTATAAAGTAACGGGTATTTGCAGTACGGATAGCCGTCTTGGAGCGTAGGTTAGGATTCCAGGCTTCGGAATCCTCTATGACAAAAATATTGCGCAAGGCTTCCAGATAGCTACCTGCTGTCTTCACGCTAATTTCATTTTCATCATTTGTCATCATATCAGCCACTATCGTTCCGATGGTTGCTTGCGAACCTTGATTCCGGGCGTATGAACGCAATAGCAATCTTGTAGTCGTTGCGTTACGATTTACTCCATCCACCCGCGAAATATCTTTCTTAATAACAGCATCCACATAGTCGAATGCTTGTTCCAAAGCTGCTTCGCCTTGTAATCCACAAGCAAAAGGCCAACCGCCACGGCAAATCAGATATGCCAGATCATCTATCTTCAGTTTGTTAATGGCAACTATCTTTTCTGGTGTTTCAAATAAATGTGCCAAACTCACCTTTCCGTTTGATTCGCCTGATTCATAGAGACTCATTGGTCTCATCGTTAGCCAACTGAACCGTCCCGTTCCAGAATGGTGCATATCTTTTTCATCTGCAGGAACAGCAGAGCCTGTCAAGACAAACTGTCCCACATCATGCCGATGGTCAACCTCAAATCTGATGGCATCCCAAAGTTTGGGTGCCAACTGCCATTCATCAATAAGTCTTGGCGTATCACCCTCCAGCAAGACAGAAGCATCAATCTCTGCCATCTGTAGATTTGTTTCCAATGAGGCAGGATTATCCATATACAGGATACTATTAGCCTGCTGTTCGGCGGTGGTAGTTTTCCCACACCATTTTGGACCTTCTATCAAGATAGCCCCCTTGCTTGCCAGTTTCTTTGCCAGCATTTGGTCTGCGATTCTATATTTGTATTCCATATTTTCAAATATTTGATTACGTGTGCAAAGATACTACTTTTTTTTGATATTTCCTCAGTTGGCTGGATTTTATTTTCTCAGTTGGCTGAATTTCATTTCCTCAGTTGGCTGGATTTTATTTCCTCAGTTGGCCGTATTTTATTGCCTTAATTGGCTGGACTCATTTTAATCAACAGGTTTTGGTTGCCTGAAAGCAGAAGGCGTTACCCCTCTCATCTTCTTGAAGAACTTGGTGAGATGAGCCTGCGAGGAGAAACCGAAGGTATTGGCTATCTCCTGAACCGTATGCGTGGTGGTAGAAAGCTCACGCTCTATCTCCTTCACGATGTATTCATCGATGATTGCCTTCGGCGTCTTGCCGGAGATGCGGCGGGTAACCTGAGCCAGATAACGGCCACTCACATTCAACTGGTCGGCATAGAAATGAACATCGCTGTAAGTGCGGCAGAAGTTATTGACCTGCGAGATAAACTGGTTGTAGAGTTCGGAACTCCTGCCCTGCAGATTGCTCTGGCGCACGAGTTCTACATTGATGAAATCCTGCGCCTTCGCCAGTGCCTCCCCCATCTTCTTGCCCTGATTCAGATAAACGGCAAGAGCTGAAGAGAAACGGTTGATGAGACCATGAGAATTGGCATTGTCAAGCCTGTAAACCTGCAGTCCCTGCTTCTCGGCAAGGCTCAGCAGCTTGGAATTCTGCAGAATGATGTCGCTCTCCTTCTTGCGTGCCACGACGACAGAACAGAGCGGCAGCAGACGGTATTTAATCTGGCTCACCACATCTTCCGTCATCAGCGCATCGCCCTGGCTCGACCAGATGGCAGGGGCATAGATGATATGGGCAGGACGGTATCTGGTCAGCGCATCGATGACCACATTCAGCGTTTCCACCCTGCGTATCATACCAATCTTCACAATATCGGGCTGCATATCGTTCATGATAGCCTCTATCTGCCCCGAAACTATCTCGGCTGGAATATCAAAGAACTCCTGAATACCGAGCGTATTCTGCACAGTGATGCTGGTTATTGCCGAAACAGCATAACCGCCCAACTCGGAAATCGTCCTGATGTCAGCCTGTACACCAGAGCCTCCGGTGCTGTCTGAACCTGTAATCGTTAATATCATATACTTTGAACTTTAATCTCTGAACTTGAAACATTGAACTTGAAAGCCGATGATAAGTCCGATGGCAAAGATACAAAAAAAACAACGAATATCGCTCTCTGACATGGAAAAATGCTTTATTTTCTATATTAAATGACCGAAAACGATATTTTCATGTAAAATAGTTCTGTATTTCAGCTTATTTTATTTATCTTTGCAAGGACAATAAGGATCTAATAAAGCAAATAAATTAAACAACGACATGAAAATAATCTACTTAACGGTTGTTTTGGTTTTGGCTACATGCTTCACCGCCAAGGCACAGAAGGGGTACAAGAATGTGCTCCGCGAAACCAACATGGCTTTCTATAAAACGGAACAGGCAAAACAGGTGGGTAACCAGATTCTTGCTTACCAGAGAGTAACCGGCGGATGGCCCAAGAACATCGACATGGTGAAACCGATGAGCCATGAAGAGATGGAGAAAGTATTGGGCGAGAAGAACCGCCAGGACGACTCCACCACCGACAACGATGCCACCAACATGCAGATGCTCTATCTGGCACGACTCTACCAGGCTACCAAGACACAGAAATACAAGGAAGCCTTCTGCAAAGGCGTGGAATATCTCCTGAGCGGACAGTATGCCAACGGAGGATGGCCACAGTTCTGGCCTAAGATGCGCGACTACCAGATACACATCACCTTCAACGACAATGCCATGGTGAACACCCTGAAACTGCTACGCGACGTTTACCAGCAGAAAGCACCATTTAACAAAGGACTTACAGACAAGAACCTCAGAGAGAAAGCCAGAAAGGCTTTTGACAAGGGAGTAGACTGCATCCTGCGCTGCCAGATAAGAGTGAACGGCAAACCTACCGTATGGTGCCAGCAGCACGACCGTGAAACCTTTGCTCCTGCCCCAGCCCGCGCCTTCGAACTGGCTTCATTCTGTTCATCAGAAAGTGCCAGTATCGTTAAACTCCTGCTCGAAATTCCTAACCCTTCAGAAGAGATAAAGGAAGCCGTAAGAGGAGCCATGCAATGGTTTGACAATTATAAACTGACCGGACTCAAGGTAGTAAGAACGGGCGAATACGGCTCACCTTACCGCAACACCACATTGGTAAAAGACCCTGCAGGCACACCCCTGTGGGCAAGATTCTACGACCTGAAGAACTGTGAACCATTCGTCTGCGACCGCGATGGTATTCCACGCAAGAGTATGCAGGAGATAGGAACCGAACGCCGAAACGGATACGGCTGGTATCAGGACACACCAGCCATGCTCTACCCGCTCTATCAGAAATGGGCAGAGAAATATGACAAAGCCCATCTGCTCAACATCAGCCTCAACACAAAAGGCAAGAACGAAACCGGACAGCTAGACCTCACCCACTTCAGCAAGCCAAGCCTGTCAGACTTCAACGCCATCGTAAAAGCCGGTGAAACGATACAGGCTGCCATAGAGAAGGCGCCAGCCAACAGCGTTACACCTTATATTATATATGTACGCAACGGCAAATATCACGAAAAAGTAATCATCGACAAGCCAAACATCGTACTGGTAGGCGAGAACAGAGACAGCGTCATCATAGAATATGCCGAGACAGCCCAGTCGCAAACCATCAAGCAATACAAAGGCAAGGATGTTCACCAGGGAGTCATCGTCCTGACTGAAAACGCCAACGACTGCGTTATCAGCGGAATCACCGTATACAACAACTACGGCTCTACCGTTGAGAAGACCACTACCCACCAGATGGCAATCTTCGGCAGAGGCACACGCACCATCATCACCAACAGCAATATCTATGCAGATGGCAATGATGCCTTGTCGCTCTGGTGCAAGCAGGATGGAATGTACTATCATGCCGACCTCTTTCTGCGCTGTCCGGGAGTAGACTTCATCTGTCCACGAGGCACCTGCTACGCTACCCGCTGCAAGTTCCTGGGCGACAGCCGTGCCATCATCTGGCACGACGGCAGAGGAGACATCAACAACAAGTTTGTGATTACGAACTCATCGTTTGATGCATTATCGCCTACCAAGTTGGGCAGATATCATCACGACCACCAGTTCTACCTCATCAACTGCAAGATGTCGAAGAACATACTGGACAGCAACATCAGCTATGCCTATACCGACAAGGTGCTCGACCCATGTCCATGGGGACAGCGAGTATACTATTACGGCTGTGAGCGTGAGGGTGGCAATAGCGGCTGGCTCAGCGACAACCTGAGCACGGCACCCGGTTCACCGGCATTCCATGCCGTTACAGCCAAATGGACCTTCATGGGCAAATGGGATCCGGAGGCAAGACTCAGAAGCCTCTGGCATGTATTGAAATATCAAGTAGAATACTAAGTATAACTAAATTAAAAAATCTTTTATGGATCTACAAATCAAGAAAGGCGCATTAGCCTTATCATTAAGCTTGTGCTGTGTAGGTGCATTCGCACAGAAGACCATCACAGGTACAATAAAAGATTCTCTAACAAGTAAATAAAAAAGAGGCTCTAACAAATAAATAAAAAAAACAGCGAATTATTTGCATCGGAATGCATCTAATTCGCTGTTTTCTTTTTTATTCTTCTGTAAGATCTTTACAATCCTTGAGTATCTCAGCAGGAACCTCATTACAACGCTCGTAGCGGCTGATGTCGGTAACATCGTCCTTGGCGGTCCATATCATGGAACCCGATTTCAAGAGACGGGTTACGAGATAACTCTGGTTCCAGTCGCCCATGCCGTAATCATAGCTTCCGCTGATGATGTAGCCCTGGTATGGATCGTTCTTGATAGCGAACGAACCGGTGATATGGCGACCATACATACTGTCAAACTTCTGATACATCTCGAAAGTCTGGTCCTTGCGGTTGAGAACGATGTAGCAGTATGTGCCCTCAGCAAGAGGTTCGCCGTTCCACTCAGCCAACTTCCATGTGCCATGAAGATTGGCAGCAGTAACTTCCAGAGAAGGCTCCTCCGGTTCATCATCATCGCTGCTGCAGGCTGCAAAGCCGCAGGCAAACAAAGCAATCACCAGGAGGGTGAAGAGTTTTTTCAAATATTTCATTGTCTTGGTATTTTTTTCTTTTTTACTTTTTTCCTTTTTTACCTTTTTACCTTTACAACGACCTGTATCGTTCTGTCAGACGGACGGGCATCCAAGCCCTCCAGAATAACAGGGAAGGTGAAGGATTCGGGCATCGTAGCCGGAATCTTATCGGCTATGATGGTGATGACGAGGTCAGCCTCATCACCCGGTTCTATCACCTCAGGTTCTGTCGTAAGACGGGCATAAGGAGGAAGAAGGAGGCTGGATATACGGAGCGGCTTGTCACCGCTGTTTCCGCAGAGGATACGTGCCTCAGGCTCTGTGCCCGGCTTTACCTCTGTGATACTTGCCTTCGCCTGTTTCAGTCTGAGTGCGCCCATCTTGTGCGGATAGCGCGCCCACTGGTCAGCACCCGGCAGCACCTTTCCCGTTAAGGCAAGCTTAACGGCAGGCTGTCCCTCTACCTCTTTCAGATAGAGATAAGCACCCGTATTGATGGTGCCCGGATAGCGGTTAGGCGTGAAGGTTAGCTGCACCTGACAAGTATCGCCAGGCTTCATCACATCGCCCCTGACATAAGAACTGGTACATCCACAGGTGGTTCTCACCTGTGTGATGTGCAGTATCTTCTTGCTCACATTCTTACCTACGAAGGTGAAGGTGCGAGGCGCATCGTCCTCGGTCATCGTACCTGCATCGATAAGCGGATGCTCAAACTTCAGCAGTTCCTTCTGCGCATTCACCGTAACAGGCAAAGCCAGGAAGAAAAGCGATAGAAAAGCAAATATCTTCATATTACATCCAATTACATCCAACCATTGTTACCGGCACTCTTTCTAACGGTCACAACTACAGTCTGGCTGGTACCATCAGCAGCTGTTACGGTGAGCGATGTGCTTCCGGCAGCGAGTCCCTTCACGATGAGCGTCTTGCCATCTACCGAAGCAGAAGCTACGCTGCCATTCGCTACAGAGCAAGTGAATTCCTCTGTCCGACCTGCGAAATATGCAGCGAGGTTGAGAGAAACAGTCTTCTCGATGCCCACATACACGTTAGGCAACTTCATATCAGAACTGAGTTCCTTGTTCTTGATGTTATTCAAGAGCTGAGCTGCATCAATCAGACCAGCACCCATCTTGCCGATGTACTTAGAGAGCTGTACAATCTCTGGCGAAGCACCTACGGTAGTATGGTTCATGTAGTAGGTCTTGGTTGCACCATTCTGATAATGACTATCCAATTCCTTTACAGACTTCTTCATCAGGGCTACGAAATCGGCAGCACGATAATGACGGTTCGTCTTGGCAGCATAAGCGAGACCCAAGGCAGCCACACCAGAAACGTGAGGACAAGCCATAGAGGTTCCCTCCATGTAGCCGTAAGCAGGCTTACCGTTCTGAATCAAGGTAGAGAGCACAGCACCTTTCTGCTCGGTTGTCGTCTCTGCCCAGTATTCATCTTCCTGCTCGCCAATCTTGCTGTAATATTCCAAGTCGCCACCAGGAGCGCTCAGGGTTACGAGCGAACCGAAATCGGTGTAGCAGGCTGGAGTAAAGTCGGCAGCTAATGAAGATACGCTGACACACTTAGAGTAAGCACCTGGGAAAGCAGGATTGCCAGCATACTCGTTACCGGCTGCGAAGACAGGAATACCACCGTCAATGACACCATTAGGCGAACCGGCATTGTTGATGAAATAATCCAGAGCTTCCTTCTCCAGCGGATAGGTCTCAGCCCATTCCTTCTCGGTAGCAGGACCCGGAGTATAACCGTTGATGATGCTAGACTCTGAAGAGTTGTAACCCCAACTGCACTGCAGGATGACAGCACCATTATCGGCAGCATACTTGATGGCTCTCGCCTCGCCTGCCAAGGTTACACTGTTCTGACCAGAGAACACCTGGCATGACATGATCTTGACACCAGAGTTAGGAGTTCCGTCACCACCAGCTACACCACAAACACCTCTACCATTATTATTTACGGCTGCAATGGTACCAGCTACGTGAGTACCATGACCGGTGTCATTGGCATCAGTCCAGGTAATATCGCCGCTCTCAGTAACGAAGTTGTAACCATGAAGGTCGCCCTCATAACCGTTTCCGTCGCCGTCAGTCTTGGCACCCTGAGTAGTTTCACCAGGGTTGCACCACATGTTGGCTTCCAGATCAGGGTGAGTATACATCACACCCTCATCGAGAATAGCCACGATGATAGAAGGATCACCGGTGCAGGTCTTCCATGCCTCAAGTGCATTCACATCACATCCTGCCTTAGCACCCACGTGATTATCGTTGTGGTTCTCAAAGCCATAGTGACCCTCACCCAGGTTACGGTAGTGCCACTGGCTGGCAAAGCCTGGGTCGTTTGGGTAGTTTGGCTCGCCCTCGGCTACAGCGCGGGTAGACTTCTGCTGAAGCGCCTTATCGCTGAGATAGATACGCTTGCTGTCTGTATTGTAAGCACGCTTGATGCGACCGTTGGTCTGAACCTTTGAGATTTCACCCAACTGCTTCAGGCGCTCGGCAGCCGCCTTCAGGTCGGTTCCCTTATTAAACTTCACCGTATACCAGAGGTGGAGTCCCGCCTCGCGGGTTTTTGCCTCAGTTTTTGCATCTACTGGGAATACTCGCTCAAAGCTGTAGCTTCCCAGGATGTCGAGCACCTCATCGGTAGAAGGAATACCCGAACGGGTAGCCTTTCCTGAGCGAGTCTTGCTCAGTTGTGCCTGGTCGAGGATATCGCTCATTTCCGGACTGAACTTAATCAGCAGTTCACCCGCCTCAGCATCTGCAGGGATGGTGATTTCTGAATTGCCGTCAGAAGAGCCGATGGTTGACAGGCTGTCAGAACAGCCCGTCAATGCCAATGCGACCATTGCTATATAGAAAAACTTTTTCTTCATTGTTTGCTTCTATATTGTTTTTATGTTTATCTTACTTTTTCTTAGTTCTCCTGTACTTAGCCATCAGCGCAGCTTCATTAATATCGCCTGCTGCCACGTATGTGCGGTAGTAGAGCGGATAAGCTACACCCGAAACCTTCCAGTTGCTACCTGGGTCGCTGGTTCCGTAATAGTAGTCGTAGCTGTAGCTGTCTTCTGTCATATTAGAGAAACCAACGGCAGCGCCATCGCTATTCTTACCCTTAGGCTGCTGGTTGAAGATCATGATAGAAGGAGTCCATTCTACCAGATGTGGATGATAAAGAATCCACTTTGGCACCGCACCTGTCAGGAAGTTAAGGTTGAGCGACAACTGACGGCAGTTAGGCAATACACGTGGCACCTGAAGAGGATAAACATCCTCATAAACTACAGAACCATCCTTGTGCTTGCAAGTTACTGGATTATCCCAGCCAGAGAGCAACCATTTACAGGTATCACCTACCAGTTTGTCGAGATAATCAGCCTTATTGGTAGAGAAGTCTGCCCTGCTGTAGCGGGTAGCCTTGCCAGCAGCCTCCAAAGCTTCTGTCATCTCTTCATCTGTTGGAAGTTCACCCTCCAGGAAGCAGTAAGACAACTCCAGTGTATTCAACTTATCCCATGTCAGGAGTTTGAGAAGCGCCTGGCGGTCTGCGGTTCCGGCATTTACCTTACCATACAGTCCGATAGGATAGTTATTATAAACATAGACGCCTGATGCATTCATTTCGCCCAGCGAAGCGATGTTGGTGACAACATCCGTACGGCGTTGTGCGTAGAGAATGAGGTTACGCAACTTAGGGAAGTTCTTCTCGTTGACGATATTGGTGATATCCGACAACTTGTTGAAGTTGTTACTTACCAGATTGAGCGTTTCAAGGCTGCTACCCAGTTTAGCAAAGTTATCAGGCAACTGAGTCAGACCGTAAGCCTGAACGGTAAGATTCTTCAGATACTTCAGCGAGCAGATTTCATCACCGAGCTTCACCTCACGAATCTGGTTGTTCTCGTTGGCAGCAACAGAGAATGACTCCAGGAACTTGAGGTTGCCCACTTCCTTAGGAAGAGTTTCACCACTCTTAAGGTTGAACATGCTGAACTTGACAGAACGTACACGTCCTACAGCCTCAGGATGAGTTTTCACGAAATCATCAGTAGCTTCCCAGAGCGTTACGCCGCTCCAGTTGCGCATGTTATCGCTGGAATCGAAGGTAGCAATGCTACCCAGTTTCTGGTTGATCATGATGACAGAGAGAGAGTCACCGGCACGGTTGTCCTCAATCTTTGGTGCTGCCTTCTGACGAACGGTCAGGATGACATCATCTGTAGGTTTGCCATCTGCATCTACCAGCTGGTCTTCAGCCTTGACTGGCACGAGATGAACCTTAGCCACACGAACGGCAGGAACCACGTTCATCGCCCAGCGGAACTTGAACTTCACGGTGCGAGGACGGTATTTTCTGTCCAGCACGATACCCAGGTTAGTACCTGTCAGCTTATCTTCATCCTTGCTGTTCAGGAGCCAGCCCTCACGCTCGCTCTCGTTCTCTGCCTTCTCGGCATCAGTCAGATCACCCTCGAAAGAATACTCTATCTTACCAATCTTGCATTCCACGTTGGCAGAAATCAGACTCTCGAAAGCACGTTTATCGTAAGAATCGGAGTTTTCGATTTCTACAACAGGATCCTTCAGGAAGATCTGCTTGCCATAACCGAACTGGGTGACGGTAAGCTTGCGGCTCTGTCCGTTGGCACCCAGGAAGCTGAGTTCTGTGCTGCGGAGCGTGTTGGAAAGAGTAGAATCCACCTTGATGGTACCCTCAACAGAACCCACGCCGTTGGCAGGCGAAAGCATCAGCCAAGGCTCAGAGGTATTTGCTACCCAGTCCTGTGAGGCAGCGATGGCAATCTGCTCTGTTCCACCCTGAGGGCCTATGGCTATCTCCTCTTTATCGAGCGCCAGTCCTCCTGGGATATCGACATCATCCTTATCGCTGCAGGCTGTGAAAAGCCCGGCAGCGAGAACGATACCTAATGTCAGTTTATTCATATATTTCATATTACTACTTTCTTATAGGGTTTAATTTTCGAGATCCAAAGCATCGCAACCGCGGATGTCCTGATTCTTGTCGTAGAACAGCTTATACATACCTGCCTTGATGTATGGGCAGACGCTGGTTACATCGATAGAGATGTTAGGGTTGTCTGCGATATTCAGGATATAAAGGTGAGAGGTCAGTGTCTCTTCTACCTTACGGATATCGTTGGAACCAATCTGGAACTGGATCAGGCTCGGACAGGTTGTGATTCCTGTAGGCCATGTACGCAGGCAACGCTGGTCGTTATTCTCATCACGCTGGTGGTTGATGGCAAAGGCACGGAGCACGGCACTGTTCAATGGCTGGGTTGGCACCTCGGTGAAGCAGTTGTAGCTCAAGTCCATATTGGTAATGTATGGCAATGTGGTTGAGCGGAAGTCATCAGAGAGGGATGTCAACTTGTTGAATCGGAGGTCGATGACCTGCAGCAGATAAGCCTTCTTGCCCTTGATGGAACCCTTAGGGATGGTACGCATCTGGTTGCCGCTCAAATCGATGGTTGTGATTGGCGAACCGGCTGTAAACAGCTCTGAAGGGAACTTCTCTATCTTATTGTTTGACAGACTGACTGAAGCTGCATTAATACCCTTGTAGGTTCCATGACTCTTATCTACACCTGTAATCTCGTTGTAAGAGAAGTCTACAGAACCCATCTCGCGAACAGAACTTGCATCGAAGATATTCGGAATCTTCTTCAGTTTGTTATGAGCGAAGGTCAGACTCTCTACATCATCCGTAAAGGCACAGAGATTAGCAGGAATCTCTTCAATCTGGTTGTTGTTCAGATAGAGTGAAGAAAGTGCTACCTCAGAACCGAACGGATTTACCTTCTTGATATTATTGTAAGCCAGGTCGAGCAAACCGAGATTTACCATCTTGCTCAAGGCAGATGACTCTGGGAACTCCTCCAGGTTGTTGTAACTCATATAGAGAATCTGGAGTGTCTTGCTGGTCTTCTCCTCAGCTAAGCGAGTCCAATCTTTTCTCAACTGTTTGGCTGAGATGCCCTTGCATCGTGCCAGGTTCATCGCCTGCAATTTAGGGAGATTATAGTAGAAGTCTGGAATGCGACTGATCTTCGGACAGTTGTAAAGCTCGATATCGGTCAGGTTTTCCATCTTGTCCCAATCCTCATCCTTAAACTCCTGTGCAAACTTACCATAAACAGGATCGTCAGCATTGTAGAACTTCGCACAAACCTCATCGAATGTGATAGAAGAGTTACCGATGTAGAACTGCTGCAATTTGGTCAGACGGTAGATGGCCTTTGAAATACCGGTGATGCGGTTGGTCAACGTACCGATCTGCGCATCCTTCAGGTTGATGCGGCTGTCCTTCTTGATTCTGTTCTTCGGTGCCACCTTAGGATCTGAGTTGTAGCTCTTTACAATCATCTCCGACATATTGGCACGTGGGTCATACTTCAGGAACTTGTTCTCATAGTCGTGACGCATGCTGTTCTTCTTTGCTGCAGTCAGACTGTTTGCATCATAATCATTGAAGATGTTGGCACCAATCTTCTCATCGTGAGAACCGAGGTTGAGCACCTGGAGTTCTGTCAGCTGTCCGATGGCATCAGGTACGATTCCCTTTGCACCGAAACCGGCGATGATAAGACCGATGACACGGCCGTTGCTGTTGAGCGTTACGCCCGGCTGTTCGCCCCACATATCGAGTTCCTTGTTGAAGTTCCAGTTAGCTCCCTTGAAGGTAGCATCACCATAGAAGCTCCACTCCTTACCATGGAGAGATTCCCAGATAGCCTTCAAAGCCTCATAGTCCTTGATATACTCCTTGGTCTTGGAAAGGAGGATAGGCACCTGAGCCTTATCATTGAGTTGATTGTCCTCTATAATGAAAGCCTCACCCTTTACAGGCTGGGTTTCGTACTTGGTCTTCACCGCACCTGTCTTGCCGTAGGTGGTATATGAAGTAACCTGGTAAGTACCGGCAGGCAACCATACGGTAGAATCGCAGTAAGCTGTACCTGTGTCCATATACTTATCGTTCTCATTGTCAGGATTCTGATTTTCCTTGCTTCCCTCCTTGTATTTCACCTTCAGTTCAGGGAAGGTATAGGTCTCACGGGTAAAGAGGTTGGTTACGCTGACATCAACGAGACGGATGTTAGAGAAGAGATACTCAGTACCACCGGCACGGGTCTTCTCCCACTCCTTCACGAGATTGAACTTCACCTTACCGCGCTCCACAGTCTCCACCATGAGGTTCTGTACTTCCAGACCGCCACCTACTACAGTGAATGTTTCGCCGGCAGAAGAAGCCAGCAACTCCTCGTCTACCGCATCATAGAGATAGAAACCGATGACGGTGTAAGTACCCGAAGCGAGTTGCAGTTTTTCACTTCTCAGACCATACTCTGCATTCTCTGAATTATAAGAATTGAGCACCAGTGTCTGAGAGACAGTTGTACCATTGTGCTCCATGACCACCTTGATTTTCTTGGCATCATCCAGTTTCTCAAGTTTGTCAAGGGCAGCAGCACGGGTAGCTCTAGAAGAAACCTTCTTGCTGAGCTTGAACTGCACATATCCGTATGTGCCGTCCCAGCCCTCGGTTTCATCATCCGAGCAACTTGTTGCTGCAAAGGTCAGGAGAGAGACCAAGAGCAACAAGAGTGCCTTTGAAAATATTTTCATTCTGTTCATTACTTTCTAATTTTTCTGATAGAAGTATGTTTCTTACTCATTCCCTCACCAGGAGATTCAACAACAAGAACTTTTACAGGAGTTCCGTTGTCCTTGAATACCATAAATATCGGAGTAGCAGCAGGAACATTTACGGAGAATACCCAGTTATTATTCTCATCCATACCAGGCTCTGCATAAACATCATTTCCGTTGCTATCCATAACTGTAAGATAGCCTGTCTCCATCATAGTGGTAGGGTCCCAATCCTTGATATTAGGATTAACTGTAAGAGAGCTTCCTACTTCTGACTGAGCGACATATATTTCGTCACCATTGTAGCCAAATGCTTCTGATATGATAGAACCATACATTGATTTATCCTTCTTGCACTCTACTGGCAAGTAGTTCATTTTCAAGATTGTAGGCGCTGCAGACTGATCATCAGCAGAAGAGTTGGCCTCCTTCTGTACAACATCCATCAGGAAGTAACGGTCGTAATCGCTCTTCACTGTCATGAAGTCTTCCTCCAGCATTCCGTCGAGTCCATTCTCCAGACTCTCGAATACGCTCTGTGGCAATGCATAAACCAGGAACTCACGGCTTCCGCTGCTCAAGGCATCAATAGTGAGCTTAACGTCACCCTTCTCACCCTGCAACTTCACAGCGCCGGATGTTTCCTCGCGCAGACCATCTTCCTTTTTCTCGAAGACTGCCAGCTGGTAAGCATCACCCAAGGTCTTGAGGGTGAAAGGAACGAAGTTGTAGAAGGTGAAAGCGTTGGTATCACCGCCATTCAGGCTAGAACCATTCTGAGTGAACACCTTACCATCGAGAGATACATTCCATACTGCCCACCGTGAAGAGGTTGGATAAGTAACATCCATGGTGCTGGTGGTCATACCATTATAGATAACAGGTATGGTTACAGCAGCCTTGCCATCCTCAGAAGTGAAGGTGATGGTGTAGTTGCCGTCCTTAGCGATGGCATACTTAGCACTTACGCCCTGATTCTCCTTGAAGGAAACACCGCCTACAGCATCCTTGTTAGGTGTACCTACCAGGAAGCCGCCTTCCAAGTCTACCCAAGCAGGAGTATTGGTAACAGCAAAACGGAAGTTTGACTTTACAGTAAACTTGTTGTATACATTGTAACCTACGGTGATACCTGTCTCGGTAATATCTTCGCCAGTCGCATCGTAAACCTTCAGGTCATAGCCGGCAGCCGAACGCTTAACCTCAGCGATGGCAACCTTCTGACCACCCATATTCAGGAAGAGCTGAGCCACGCTCATATCATCGCTGGCATCATCATCAGTAATCTTAACCTTGATGGTCTGCTTGCCTGCAGTACCATTGAGTACGAAGGCGTCTGTTTTCTCGCCCTGCACCAGTTTACACCAGATTTTGTCTGAAGAAAGGCTCCAGCTCTCGTTGGCATCGAAGGTGAAGTCCAACTCAGCGCCAGCAGCACCGGCGATAGTCTGTACCTGTGGGAACACAGGAGTTACGGCATCGTCGTCATCGCTGGAACAAGCTGTGAACAGAGTCACTGATACCAGCGCCATCAATACGAGCCAATATTTTGAAATCAATGTTTTCATTTTCTTTTTATTCTACGATTAATATCCTTGTTCTTTCAATTTCTCTGCCTCTGCATCGCTGATCCATTCATACATGGTGATGAAGGTTCCTACGTTGCCGAAGCTTGAACCATCCTTGTTGTCTACACTCATGGTGACATACTGCAATACATAGTTCTGGCAGGTGTTATAATAAGAGGTATAGAGAGAAGGCTGGCTGATGCGCAACTTGCCGTCTCCATAGATGGTACCGAACGCCTCGCCGGTTTCACCAGCTATCTGGTCGTCCATCTCTACCTTTGGCTCAAGAATGTTCTTGGTATTGAACTTCAACTTCAGGTTGTAGCCCTTATAGTAAACATCTTTCAGCAGAACGGTATTCTCCTCGCCTTCCACTACCTCAGTCTTGATCAGACGGTTGGTTACGTTGTTCAGATACTGACTGTAGAAGGTAGATGTTACCATACACCAGCCTGAGAAGTTGTGGATATCGAAAGGACAAGACTTCTGCATTACCACGTGGGCATAGTCCTTATAGAGATCTGTCCAGTTATACTTCTCCGGAATCACCAGTTTCAGGGTGAAGCCGAGCGAGTCGGTCTTGCCGATGTTATCATAGATACCCTGAACCTTCACATTTCCTACCATCTCGCCCGCCTTGATTGTAACGGTGTTGTTGAGGATGCGGTAATGCTTACCCTCGATGGCATTGCTCTGCTTGTCTACTACCTCCACGCCGAAGGTGCGGTCGTAGTCAGCTTTTTCGGTTGCAGATACAGGCACATTGAATACCTCATTGCTTTCCTGTACAGCATACTGATAGAGCGTATCAGAGAACATGATATGACTCGGACCAGCATAAGTGGTATAATCCTGTGAACAACTCACAAGAGCGATGAGTGCAGCTACGGCTGCCAAACATCCCATCATTATTTTCTTCATGATCGTCTCCTTATTTTATTTGTTACTTTCATTAGGCTGAATCTCAGAACCTGGAGCCTCAAGCTCATGCTGAGGAATTGGCCAGACAAAGAGAGGGTCGTCCTTTTCAACCTTCAGACTGCTCTGCACGAAGTTGGCAGCAGGCTGGTCGGCAGCCTTACGCTCAAATCCCTTGTGCCAGCGCTTGAGGTCGTTCAGACGGAAGCCTTCCATATAGAGTTCCTTCACGCGCTCTGCCTCGATTATCTTCATGGCGTTGCTCTCGCTCATCGAGGTGTTACCACCATATGAAGAGTAGCGGGCTGTACGCAAGGTAGAGATGTCCTTACCTGCCTTACCATAGTCCTTCTTCATGGCGTAAGCCTCAGCACGTATCAGATACTGCTCTGAGAGACGGAATACCATTGGCTGGTGAACATGCAGGATATTGTTGTTCAGGAATTCCGCATCGCCGAAATACTTGCTCAACAAAGGCCACTGCAAACCGTGCTCATAACCTGTTACACGGGTTGTGAAGATGGCTGCAGCACGGAGGTCATTGGCGTCGAATGAGTTGATGACCCATGTCTCAGGCACATAGTCTGGACGATAAGTTACATAGTTGTAGTTATCGAAGATGGTACCCAGTGCACCGCCATAGCTGTTCACGGTAAAGCCTACCTTCCAGATAGCCTCACGCGAATCACCATAGGTCCAGATATACTTGTAATCGTTCACCTGGTTTGTATAGGTGTTGGAAGAAGCCTTCTCCAATGTATAATACTTACTGCCGATTACCTTAGATGCATATTTGATGGCATCATCGTATTTATGCATATATAAGGATACGCGCGCACGCAAGGCATGACAGGTATACTCGTTGAAGTAAATCTCATTGTAGAGACTTCCAGTGAAGTCTTCGTCTACCTTCAGATACTTAGCAGCCTTGTCAAGGTCTCTCAATACGAATTCGTATGATTCCTTCAGAGTGGCTCTTTTCTGTGGCTCATTGCCGTAATAGTGCTCTGTGAGTACAACGCCGAGTTCCTTCTCTGCCTGCTCATCGCTATCGTAAGCCTTGCAGAAGCACTTGATCAACTCTGAATAAGCCAGGGCACGGGCAAAGTAAGCCTCGCCCTCACACTGCTCCAGCTTGTCGAGCTCCTTATCACTGTTGGTGTTTGCCTTTACCTTATCTACATTATCGAGCAGGAAGTTGGCATTGTTGATAACACCATAAAGGTCGGCATATACCGCCTCGATGTCGGTGTTGGTAGCCTTGATATCTTTCCAACGGTAGATATCGCCATAGGCATTAGAGTAGCCCTTCACGCAGTACACGAAGTCTGCCTGCAGATCTGGCAGGATTGTCAGATTGCCCGAATAGAGGGCGCTGCTCTTGAAACTGTCGTAGATACCGTACACCAGCTTGTCTATGTCGCCCACCGTGTTGATAGCCTGGTCCATGCGGATAGAATCCTCTGGATACTTATCAAGACAGGAAGACATCGAGAGGGCTAGGATTCCCGACAGGATGTATGTCTTTATATTTTTGATATTCATTTTTTTCTCCTTTCTTGGTTAGAATTGCAATTCAACACCCAGAGTAAACTGGCGTGATGCCGGATACTGTGCCTGGTAAATATTGGATGAAACCTCAGGATCCAGACCGTTGAAACCGGTTACGGTGAAGAGGTTCTGTGCCTGACCGTAGATTCTGACCATAGAGAAGAAGTTGGTCTTGCGCAACAGACTCTGTGGCAATGAATAGGACAGACTGAGATTCTTCAGACGGAGGAACGATGCATTCTCCAAGAAGCGGTCGTCAAGCTGGGTTACCTCGCCCCAACGTGGGATGTCGGTAATATCGCCAGGCTGCTTCCAGCGGTCGTACAACAGACGGTTTGACTGGTTGTAAGCAGTACCGAAGGTTACACCGCTCTCCTCGAAGTAACGGTCGTTGTTGATGACGTAGCGTGTACCAATCCAGCTGAACTGGGCAGAAAGCTGCAAACCTTTCCAACGGAAGCTTGTACCGAAACCGCCCATCCAAGGTGCATCATAGGTCTTGCCTGTCATCACCTTGTCGCTCTCACGGAACTCGTTGGTCACGTTGCCATCCTTATCATACCAGAGCTGCTCACCATTCGCTGGGTTCACACCGGCATAACGGTTCAGGAAGAACTCGCTTACTGAGTGACCTACCACATACTTCAAACCGGTGGTTGAGTTTACATACTCGGTTACACCGTTATAGAGTTCCTTCAATCGGTTCTGGTTGTAAGATACGTTGGCACTTACATTCCAGGTGAAGTCGCGTGTGCGGATTACATCACCGTCAGCGCTCAGCTCGATACCCTTGTTAGCCATCACACCTACGTTCTTCCAGCGATAGCCCTCGCCGGTAACGGTGTAAGACTCAGGAACGCGCATCAGCATATTGGAGGTACGCTTGTAGTAAGCCTCGAAGCTGAAGTTGATTCTGTCGAGGAAGCCCAAACGGAGGGCGAAGTTGTTTGCCCATGTTGACTCCCAACCCAATTCCTCGTTACCACTCTGTGATGGAGAGAAACCGGCAGTATTATCGTAGTTGGCACCACCAGAAACCAAAGCCAGATGATAATAGTTAGGAATCTCAGAGTTACCCGATGTACCGGTACTTACGGCAATCTGGGCTGTGCTGAGCCACTTCATATCCTTCAGCCAGTCGGTTGACTTCACGTTGTACATGAAACCGAGCGACCAGAATGTACCCCAGCGATGTTCCTTACCGAAACGTGAAGAAGCATCAGTACGCAGAGAGAAGTCGGCATAGTAGAGCTCCTTATAGTTATACTCGCCACGCATGAAGAATGACAGGTAAGAGTAGTCAGAAGATGAATCTGCCCAGCGGCTGGCACGTGTACCTGATGATACGTTGGTCAGGAGATCGCTGGTCTGACCCTTGGAATATACCTGGAAACCCTCTGAGTGGAAATTGACAGCCTCCTGACCCAGCATCACGTTGAACGAATGGATATCGTTCAGGGTGAAACGGTAGTTAGCCGTAGTGGTCTCTGTCAGGTTGATGGCATCGCTGCTCTGGCGTGCCGCAGTACCCTGTCCGTTATTTGAAGAGAGACTTGGGAACGACTGGAGGAACGCTGTAGAATGGGTGAAATCGGCACCGAACTGAGTACGGATAGTCAGATTCTCTATCGGATAGATTTCAGCATACATGGTAGAGAGCACCTTATATTTCTTGTTCTTGATAGGATTCAAGCCCATGTAAACGATAGGGTTCTCGCTGGTTCCAGCCCAGTTGCCTGCAGCAAGTGAAGCCAGACTGCCATCCTTTGCGTATGGATTCCAGTAAGGCAGCATGAATCGGCATGCTGAGATAGGAGTAACGGTATTATAGCTACCGTCGTCAGCCTGCTGAGCCTCCTCATAGGCAGCCATGGTGTTGGTACCTACCTTCAACCACTTGCCTGCCTTTACATCAGCATTGGTGCGGATGTTGTAACGGCGGAAGGTTGAATTCTGTGCGATGCCGTCCTGGTCGTAGAAACCACCAGAAACATAGTAGTTCAAGCGGTCGGTAGCACGGTTGATAGAGAGTTCGTAGCTCTGCAGCGGAGCGCGGTCGTTGAACACCTCGTCCAGCCAGTTTACGTTTACTCTTGAAAGGAGATTGTAATCCTTACCTGTATCCAGACCTACTTCTTTCTCAAACTGGATACGCTCGTCGGTATTCATCATTTTCCAGTTGGTCTGTGCCAACTCAGAGAAACCATACTGTGCACGGAGCGTAATCTTCGCCTTGTCCATTGCCAAGCCTCGCTTGGAAGTGATGACAACCACACCATTGGCAGCACGTGCACCATAGATAGAGGTAGAAGAGGCATCTTTCAATACAGAGATACTTTCGATGTCGTTAGGACTCAAGGTATTGAAATCAGAACTTGAGATTGGCACGCCGTCGAGGATAAAGAGTGGCGACTTGCCGGAGTTGATAGAGTTGGTACCACGGATCTGGAAGGTAGCCGCCTTGCTAGGTTCACCCGAAGAAGAGATGACCTGCAAACCAGTACTCTGTCCCTGCAAAGCTTGGTCGAAGCTTGCCGCTGGCACATTTTCTATCTTTTCAGACTTTACGGCAGACACGGAACCCGCAATGGTTCCCTTCTTTCTCACGCCATACGCCACCACAACCACTTCATCCATCATCTTGGAATCCGAAGCAAGGGTGATGTTGAGCGTATTTGTCTGCGCTTTCACAACGTGCTTCTGCGTAACGCAACCCACATAAGAGTAGGCAAGCGTAGCCTTCGAAGCACCCTTAATTTCGATGGTATAGTTACCGTCAATATCGGTCACTACGCCATTTGATGTTCCCTCTTGCATAATGGTCACACCAATCATCGGTTCGTTGTCTTCAGCAGACACGACTGTACCCTTGACGCTGAAACTCTGCGCCAAGACCGATTGGATAGACAACAATACAAGTGAGACAAGTAAAAGAGTTAATCTTCTCATCCTTGTTTGTTTCAAGTTTACTAATTAATAATTATTATTTTTTTCTCATTTTTTTCTCGTTTGGTAAAAGCCGAAAGCACTCAGGGCGACACTTCGCCCCTCCATTTATACATTCTTTCACTAATATGCACGCATGGAAATACCTATTTAACTTAAATCGGTGCAAAATTACGAATATTTTCTTATTTGCCCAAGATAATCGCTTAAAATTTAAATGTTTGATATGAAATATCTATGTTTTTTAGCATATATGTTCATAAATTTAGTTAATTGTCGATTTTTTGTCACATCCGATTACAGTTTGCAAAACCAAGTTCAATACACACTTTTTTTTGTTTCTATGTAGCCGTTTTCATAAAGCTGAAATTACGTCCCGACGTAGCTTGTACTACGTCGGGACGTATCTTTTGCTGCGTCGGGACGTAGCAAATGCTACATCGGGACGCATTTTTTACTGCATCGGAACGTATTTTCTTCCTTTGTTGCCAAGTAAAAATGTGGCATTAAGTTAGAGACTGAAGTTTCGCATGTGGTTCAAGTACGGGCTGAAGGCCCAAAAGCTCCAGAAGCAGCACGCCCTGAAAGGGCAGAAGCTCCTAGCCCAGGGCATCGCCCTGGGTATAATGGCAATCAGCAAGGCGCCCTGTAAGGGCAAAAGCTTAATGTTTTGCCTGGAGTTTTAAAGCTTTTGCCCTTACAGGGCGACAGGTTTGCGTCCGTAATTACCCAGGGCGATGCCCTGGGCTAGGAGCTTCTGCCCTTTCAGGGCGTGTGGGCGAAGTCAGCTACCGCAAGTAGCTCAGTCAGCTGATTCAAGTAGCTCAGTCAGCTGATTCAAGTAGCTCAATCAGCTGACTCAAGTGGCTCAATCAGCTGACTCAAGTAGCTCCGTCAGCTGACGCAGATATCTCGACAAGCCGAAGGATACGTCTCCATTAGCCTACGGAGTCGTATCCGTAACCCAACGGAGTCGTATCCGTAACCCAATGCAGCCATATTCTTAACCCCACGCAGCCATATCTATAGGCAAACGGAAGCACATCATTTATTTACCTCTTCACCTTCATGTATTCCGTAGGAGTCATACCATACTCCTTGGAGAAGCATTTGGAGAAATAACTGCTGTTGGAAAAACCAACGGTATACATCACCTCGGAAACACTGAACTTACCCTGGCTCAGGAGCTCGGCAGCACGGCTCATACGCATCTCACGGATATACTCTACAGGCGTACGGCCCGTTATCGCCTTCGTCTTGCGATACAGCTGTTTGCCACCTATGCCTATCACATCCTGCAACATCGAAACATTGAAGTCAGAATCAATCATGTGCTTCTCTATCGCCTCATTGATCTCTTCGAGCAGACGCTTGTCTGCCGCATCCAACTCGCTGACATCTACTTCCTTCTTCTCCTCTTCAGAAGACTCAGAGCGTGCAGGAACTGGTTCTGAGGATGATGACTCAGACTCAGATACAGGCGAAGCGGATAATCCAGTGGCAACAGTTGATGGCTCCTCTGGCATCTTCACATTCAGGTAGCGGACCATCAGAGCTGTCACCTCATCAAATGAATGATGAGCTACGGCAGCCTTCAAATCTTCCGTCAGACGGTTGAAGAAGTCCATACGCATCTGTACCTGTTCCAACACCTCAGCCTTCTGCTTCTGGGCATCAGCCAGTTCCTTGCGCAAGAAATACCAGCTTACCAGCCATGCCACAAACACGATGAGTGCCGTGATATAGAAGAGCTTGCACCACCAGGAGAGATACCAAGGCGGCAGGACGGAGATATCGAGCGAATAAACCTCGGCAGCTATCTTGCCTTCGCCATCCACGGCATGAACCGTAAGATGATAATCGCCATACGACAAACCATTATAGGTGATATCGATATTGCCGGAGTTCAGATAATGCCAGTCGTGGTCGCTGCCTTCGAGTTTGTAAGCATAAACGGCTGAAGGATGATCAGCAAAAGGAAGGTCGGTGAGCTGCAGGGTGAAGTTGTTCTCATCACTCTTCAGTTTCAGGATTTCTCCACGCTCCTCACAAGCCTGTCCGTTTACGATGATTCCAGCCAGCATCAGGCGAGTAAACTGCTTAGGCTTCTGTGCTACATCGGAACTGATTGCCACATAGCCGTCATTGCCGCCCATCATTACCTCATGAGTCTGTCTGCTGTAACAGATGTTGAGCGGCACAACAGAAGGAATCATGAAACGCTGGCTCTCGCCCTGTGGATTGATTACGCAGCATTCATTGCCCGATACCACCCATATCTTGCCTTCCACATCGCACATGGTACTTACCTTGCCACCAATCTGCCATGTCTTGGAAGAGAAGCTGTTACCCAGCACAGAACCGGCTGCATAATAACAGGTTACCGAATTGTTATCACCCATCCAGATATTGCCTTTGCTGTCTGCCATCAGATAGTTGACAACATCAGAGTTAGCTACCTGCACCACCTTCATATCGTTCGGATTGATGCAGTCGAGACGGGTATAGGTAGAAACCCAAATCCTACCCTTTCCATCCATCACCATCTGACCGACATGCAGACCAGAGAGCGCATTCTTTCCCTTATCCGAGTAATGCCAGTCGGCTATGGTCTTGCCGCTCAGAAGAGCCGCCTTATCCATCACGAAGACACCGCCCTGATAAGAACCCATCCATATCCTGCCCTTCTTGTCCTGGAGAATATCGTAAGCCCAGGCAGTAGAATACTTGCCACTCTTATCGTAGACGATGAAGTTGCGCATCTGACGGGAACTGCGGTCATAGAAGTTGATGCCATGGTCGGTACAGATCCATACATCGCCGTCATGGTCTTCATAAATCTTGCGTACACGGTTATGACTCAGCGGGAAGGCAGAGCTGTTCTGCTTGTACCATGCCACATTCTGATAACCTTCAGCATTCCGGGTGAAATGAATCAGACCGTTGGTACCGCCCATCCACCATTCGCCGTTACGGGTCTGGAGCATGGCATGGAGACAGTTGCCCTCACCCGACATCGTAATCTTATCGAGCGATACATAGCGGTAATAGGTATGGGTAGTGAGACGGGAGAGTCCATTGTCAGTACCCACCCATACATTCTGCCATTTATCTACAAAGCAAGCCCAGACGATGTTGTTAGGAATAGAAGCATCATCGCGGGAATCGTGGATATAATGGGTGATGGCATTGGAGAGTGCCATCTGATAGAGTCCGTTATCGGTTCCGATATAGAGATTGCCGGCAGCATCTGTAGAAAGACATTTGATGGAATTGCCGTTCAGAGCTGGAATCTGTGAGAAGTTCCTGAGCTGCAAATCGGCACAATAGAGAGCGCCCTCGGTACCAATCCAGTAGCATCGGCGCTTGGCATCATAGGCGAGCGCATTGACCAGCGGCTGTTCTCCGGCACGGAGCGGAATCAGTCTGCTGCCGAGACGCAGACCAGCAAGCGAACCTACGAGCAAGCCTCGCGGAGTAGAGAGCAAGGCATAGACATCGCCACCGAAGTCAGTCTTACCACCCTTGATATCGAGCACACGGAGTTCCTTCAGCTGCTTGCGCTTCGCCTCATCGGCAAAAGCCTTCATGGCTGGTGTTTCGGCATATTGATAAGATTGCGTATCGAATTTCAGGATGCCGTTGCCAGTAGCCAGATAGAGCATCCTGCCCTCGAAACCGAGCGCATTGACACGCGTATTACTGAATGTATGTTCCTGAAAATGGCGGTAGCCATGATAACCATCATAGCTGTAAAGACCGTTATCGGTTCCGAGCCATATCATTCCATCACTGTCCTGGGTAATGGCACAAACGGACTGAGCACCTTCAAGGGAGGTGTTAACGAAACGCTGCGCATGGATGGCGAGCGAAATAAAGAGCATAGCAATTGCCATGCTGATGCGGTTTATAGGTTCTTTTGACTTTTTCATGTGTGCAAATTTACACAATATTCATGATAACGCCAAAAAATATCGGAGAAAATTTATAAAAAAAAGAATCCCCTGGGAAAAATAGCCGCTGCTATTCCCAGAGGATCCGATATAAACTATATACTTTATAACCAACTGAAATCTGTCTCAGTCTTCTTATATTGCCTGGAGCGTAATCGACTTTTCGATATTTCGCTTGCTGTCTTTTACCTTCAGGATGATGTCGCCCTTCTGCTTGCTGCTCTGTACGATGACTACGAGTTTGCCGGAGAAGAGTTTCATCTGTGGCAGGGTGAACGGTTCGAGCGATGTGGCATCGCCGTTGCAGGCTGCCTTGAAAGTGCCGGCACCACTCACCTCGAAGGTCAGTTCGTCATCGGCAAGCGGACATTCATTGCCGTCCTTATCCTGCAGACTCACGGTGATGAAGGCAAGGTCGTTGCCATCGGCATTCAGAAGCACATTGTGCTCATCGGTACAACCTTCTACCATACAGGCAATAGGCTCATGATCAGGTGTTTCTACGCTGAACTTCATCTGTGCAGGCTCGCCGGCAGTACGCTTCACGTCCTCGCCAACCTTGTCGCCATACTGGTTGTAGGTAACCACGCGAATCTCACCCGGTTCATACTTCACATTGTTCCAGCGCAGACGGTAGCGGTCGAGGCGGCTTGACTTGTCCTTGCGAACCCTGCCCTGACTCTTGCCGTTGACGAAGAGTTCGCCTTCCACACCATCGGTGTAGCAATATACAGGGGTAACCTGTCCTTCTCTGCCCTTCCAGTTCCAGTGAGGAAGAAGATGGGTGGTATGCTGCTGCTCGTTCCAGCGGGCACGATACATATAGTAGCGGTCCTTTGGAAGTCCGGCAAGGTCGCAGATGCCGAAGTAACTGCTGCGGCTTGGCCAGTAGGTATCGTATGGAGTCGGCTCGCCCAGATAGTCGTAACCGGTCCATACAAACTCACCGATTACCCAACTGTAGTCATCCTGCATCTTCCAGTCATCATCCGGAAGATTGCTCCAGGAACAGTATTCGGTATCATAGCTTGAGCACTGACCATCAGGATAGGTAGCCTTATCACTTACTACTACCGGGAACTTGTATACGCCACGGGAGCTGACCGTAGAGGCAGTTTCAGAACCGAGGAGGAAACCCTGAGGCAACTGCTCAATATTCTTATAATATTTATGTACGCGATAGTTGAAGCCCGGCACATCCATCACCTGGGCAAAGCCGCTCTTCAGGGCATCTTCTGCCTTATCCATACCCTGGGTTACAGGGCGGGATGGGTCGTACTGATGACAGATATCCTGCAGATGCTTAGCAATCTGCACACCCTCCTGGCTCCACTGTTCAGGAATCTCGTTACCGATGCTCCACATCACGATGCTAGGATGGTTGCGGTGGTGCTTTACCAGATTGGTGATATCCTTATCGCTCCACTCCTTGAAGAAGTTGGCATAGCCGTTCTTGCATTTAGGATAAATCCACATATCGAAACTCTCTGCCATGACCATCATACCGAGGGAATCGCAGAGTTCCATCTGCATGGTAGAAGGCATGTTGTGGGCAGTACGGATGGCGTCGCAACCCATCTGCTTCATCATCTTAATCTGACGGATAAGGGCTGCCTTATTCTCTGCTGCGCCCAATGGACCGAGGTCGTGGTGCAGGCAGACACCCTTCAGTTTGCGGGTAACGCCATTGAGTTGGAAACCATATTCCTTGGATACGGCAATGGTGCGGATACCGGTCTTCAGGGTCTGCACATCAGCCACCTTCTTTCCTTCATATCGGGTAAGCTTTACCTGATAGAGGTAAGGAGATTCCGGAGACCAGAGCTGAGGATTTGCTACCTTCAGAGTAGTCTTGATTTCAGGATTGGCACCTGTGACGGTCTGCTCGGCAACCTTCTTGCCAGCCTCATCCAACAGAGCTATGACGGTTTTGCCCGACTTACCAGTCTTTCCTTCCAGCAGCGCATTTACTTCTACTTCAGCTTCCTGCTTATCAGCCTTCAGGGTACGGACGAAGGTATCCCAGGTAGAGAAGTTTTCGTTGCCATAGAGTTCTACGGAAACCGGACGGTAAAGACCGCCTCCCGGATACCAGCGACTGCTTTCCTCTACATTATTAAGATGTACCTCGATGAGATTACTCTTACCAAACTGGATGAAAGGTGTGATGTCGATGCGGAAGGCATTGTAGCCGTAAGCCCACTTGCCTGCCTCCTTGCCATTGACGCTGACAACAGGCTGGCTCATGGCACCGTCGAAGACGAGTACGGCACGCTTATAGCCCTTAGGAGCCGTCCAGTTCATCTTATACATACCCTCTCCTATCCAAGGGAGAGCTCCAGAGCGTCCCGACTTCTCGGTCTTCTCCTTTTCGCCATTCTGCTCGATAGCCACCATCTGCAGATCCCATTTCTTATCGAAAGGACCCGAGATAGCCCAATCGTGCGGAACAGCTACCTGCTGCCACGCCTTACCATCACGGGAGAAGTCCCACGATGGCAAAGTGATGACTTTTCTGCTCTGCGCCTGGCACAGCGTAGTGAGTGCCAGGGCAAGAGTCATGAAAGTAATGCTTCTCTTGATCATATTGCTATTTAATATTCTTATTTATATGCATTGAATACGGCAGTTGGTTTGCCGCTGTTGTCGAACGCTCCCTTGGTATATGCAGACCAACCCAGAGTGGTATAGTTGGCTGGTTTCCAGTTGTTGTAAACTTCTGGTTCCCAATAGAAGATACCCTCGCAGGTAGAGATTGCCTTGCAGCCATCCACCATCTTCTTCATCATTGGCGCAGCCTGGTCAGAGCCCCACCACATACCGATTTCAGAGATGATGACGTCCTTGCCATACTTAGAAGAAAGAGTCTGGATGTTAGAGAGACAACTCTCTGCATAACTCTGCCAGTTATCATCTTCCGGATAAAGAGAAAGTCCGATGACATCCCATTTTCCACCATTTTCTTTCAACTTATCGTAAAGCCAGGTAAGTCCACCAAGGTCCTGACCTTTATCTACATGAACGATGACCTTTGCCTGTGGATAAACCGCCTTAACAGCATCATAACCGGCGTTAACATAAGCAGCAAAGTTGGCAGCATTCTTTGACGCTTTACCAGTTACGGCCTCATCGCTGTTGAAGAGCATTCCGTCGCGGGTTTCATTACCCACCTGCACCCACTCTACGTTGGTTACACCTCTATCCTTCAAGGCTGTCAACACATCCTTGGTATGATCAGCCACAGCCTGTTTCATCTGTTCAGCAGTATAGCCCTGCCATGCAGCAGGAACTTTCTGGTTGCCCGGGTCAGCCCAGGTATCAGAATAGTGGAAGTCAATCATCAGACGGAAGCCGAGCTGCTGAGCACGCCAAGCCTTGGCGATGACATCATTCTTGCCACACCAGCCACCTTCCGGATTTACCCAGACACGCAGACGGATAGAATTGGTTCCCTCTTCGCGGAGGAGCTTCATGCATTCTGTTGCCTTGCCATTCTGATTATAGAATTTCACACCATCCTTCTCCATCTCTGTGAGCCAGGAAACATCGGCGCCCTTGGCGAAGCCACTCATATCGTATGTCTTCTCCTTTTCGGGAGTGATATTATCATCATTGCTGCAACTTGTGCCCGTAATAGAAAACAAGAGTGCTGAAGCCAGCAATATGGCTTTTCCAAATATATTCTTCATTGTTATTTTTCTTATTAATTATTCATATTTCCATGTCATGGTGTTGAGGTCGGCGGTAACGGTAACTTCACCACCAGTTACATCATCCTTGAACCAAATGTCCCAACAGTCACTAGCTGTTGACAATTTAAAAAGATCGCTTGGATCAGAACCATACCAAGTCTGCTTGTCGTCCTTGTTTTCACCTACGAAGATAAATCGGAAGTTCTCCCAAGCTGTTGGCTTGTACTTGCAGGTATAAACGCCATCACTCACCTTGTTCATCACGGCAAGAAGGGTGTTACCATCCTTGCTGAACATGCAGAGAGTATTGCTAGCCTCTGGCTCAGGATTTGTCTGATCGCCCGATACGATGGTGTATTCCAACTGGCTGTGCTCACCAACCTTCACGGTTATGGTATAAGTACCCGCCTTGGCAATATTTACGCTACCAGCTGTTGCTGCATCTGTCATCTTGCCATCAGCCAAAGTATAGTTCAATGTCTTCTCAACGGCTGCAGCATCTTCTGTACCAGTAGCCTTGCTGTACTCGGCACCTGTAGCTACAATGCTGACTGGAGTATTATCGGCTGTGGTTGTAATCACCTTGGTCCAAGCATAGTTAGGAGCATCATAGGTCATATCTTCACCATTCAACTGCATCGACTTGATGTAAGTTGGCTTAAGTTCCTTAGCTTTTGTATCAAGAACTGTATAATAAATACCTGTCTGACCTGGGAACCAGATGTTCCATGCAGACTCAGTATTATCCATTTCGTACACATGACCATCCTGTCCTACATTACCCCAAATGGTACCATCATTTTCCTTACCCCAGATATGGAACCAAGAAGAGGCATTCATATAGCCAGAATAAACTCCATCAGAATTAGGAGAATAGAGTTTGGTCAGAACTTGATCCTTTTTCTCATTCAGGATATTGATGTAGCTCATATCAATGAGGTATGGAGTAACCTTTACCTGGCAGACATTGCTGTAAGCGGCATCAAGATTACTACCCATCAGACTCTTGATACGGAAATAAAGAGGTGAACTCACATCAGGAGACAAGCCGAGATCCTTGGCTGCAGCATTGAGATCAGCACCGGTGAAAGCCTTGGAAAGGTCGGTTACGGTGTATTCCTTTTCTGAAGTAAAGTTCTCTGAGGCTGATACCTGCAGATAAGTTTTCAGCACTCCACTGCCCGCAGGCTTGGTTTCATCGCTCGAAAGCAAGGTAGGATTCTGCCAAGCCAACGAGAGGACAACGTCCTTACTGTTATCTACAGACAGCTTCACATCGGATGCCGATGCCATCAGATCGGATGCCTTGAAGCCATCCAGATATATCTTGTCGCCACTCTCGTCGCAACTCACCAGGGCGGTGAGTGCGCAGAGAAGCATCATCAGGTTTCTAAATATCTTTTTCATTGTTATTTGCATTGTAATTTAACATTCAACACTCAACATTCAACATTGAGTTAATAGTTGTCGTTATGAAGATTTGGATTGGCGGTAAGCTCGGTGTTAGGGATTGGATAGATGTTGTACTTGCTGTCAACAGCCTGTCCATCGTGGGTGCCACCCTTCCACTGCCAGATGTACTTGTTGGTTGTGAACTGACCATAGCGAATCAGGTCGGTACGGCGATAACCTTCATGATAAAGCTCACGGGCACGCTCATCGAGGATGAACTGGAGGAAGGCATCGTCGTTGGCAAAGTTGCTTGCCCATACATCAGAAGCATGAGAGCGCTCACGAAGCTGGTTGATCCAATAGATAGCACCCTGCTTGCGGGAAGCAATCACGTCAGGATCTGCAGCATCACTACCACCAGCCCAGTTATCCCAGTCATTATGCAGACGAACCACGCACTCGGCATACATCAGATAGACATCAGCCAAACGGAAGAGAGGGAAATCGGTTTCTACACCTGCATCAGCAGTATTAGATGCTGCCGTAGTACCATCATCCTTCAGGTTGCTCCATTTCTCTGAGAGATAGCCGGCGGTTTCTGTAGTCATGCTGGAAATATCCTTGCTCTGACCATTGGTAAAGAACTTGCAACGCTTGTCACCATTGCCATCAATATCGGTCTGGGTAAACTTATCCACGAACTCAGGACGAAGACGGAATTCACTCCAGCCGGCAGTTACACCATAATCGGCTACATTCTGGTTGGCATTTGACTGACTTACCTGTCCACAAACCAGATAGGTAGAAGAACCCCAGCTTACAGTATGCTCAGCACTTACCGGCAAGGCGAAGATAATTTCGTTGGTACGCTTGTCGTTATCTGCATTGAAGAGCTTGCTGTAATCATCTTCCAGGGAGTAGCCCATGCTCATCACCTTCTCACAAGCCTCCTTGCACTCGGCATACTTGGCAACGCCGGTATAAACCTCGCTGTTCAGATAAAGCTTGGCAAGCAAGGTATAGGCAGCACCCTGAGAAGCCTGACCGTAAGGACAGGTGGATGCAGGAAGCATATCGCCTACACAATCCTTCAACTCGCTCTCAATATAATCGAATGTCTGCTGTGGAGTATAACGAGGAGGAATGTAGCTGCCCACAGGGTCGTTCTCTGTCACCATCGGAATGTTGCGATAGAAATCGAGGGCATGGTAATAGAACAGAGCACGCATAAAACGGACTTCTGCCTTATACTCCTTCATCTTCTCTGCATCAGCACCCGAGAAACTGGCACTGTTGGCATTGCGCAGGAACTCGTTGCAGAGGGCGATGTTGTAGTAGATGCGATAATACATATCTGATACCCAGGCATCGTTGGCATCCCAAGAGAGATAGGTAAGCCCCGTAGTCTGCTCACCTGTCAGCCAGGTAGAGGCAAATTCATCGGTACCACACTCCTGCATATTGATAAACATACGCATGTAATCGAAACCACTACCATTGTTCAATACGGATTCCATATCCTTATTATCGCCGCCCTTGCCCTGACCACTGGTCACCATGGCAGCGTAAATCTTGCCCAGCACAGCCTCGTAATTGGCAAGCGAGGTATAAACATCCTTAGAGGTTGTCTCTGTATGAGGATATTGGTCGAGATCGGAAACACAGCTGGTTGTGCCTGTCAGCACCGCTGTTCCCATCATCATACTATATAATATATTCTTAAGTTTCATTGTTATCTGTTTTGATTGTTAGAACTGAAGTCCGAGGCTTACTGAGTAAGTGCGAGGACGTGGATAGAATGAGTTGTCCATTCCGTTTGGCACCTCAGGATCTGTACCAGAGTAGCCGGTGATGGTGAATACATTCTGTACCATCGCAGATACGGTAAGTGAAGCCCACTTGTTGATCTTGCCTACATTGTAACTCAAACTCAGGTTGTCGAGTTTCAGGAACGAAGCATTCTCTACGTAGTAATCAGAGAGATACTGACGGGTCTTGAAACCTGTCTTCAGGAAACTGGTGTTGAGGTTGTTGAGCTGTGAGTTGTTGTAGCTTACTGTCTCGAAAGCACCTGTACTCATACCCATGCCGTTGTATACATAGTTGTCGATGTTGGCACGGAAACTCATACCGAGTGTCAGCTGCTTGTATCTCAATGATGTGCTCAAGCCCATGATGTACTTAGGGGCTGGAGAATGATAGCGGTAGAGATCTGACTCATTGATTTCGCCATCGTTGTTGAGATCGGCATAAGCACCCTCGATAGGCTTGCCTGTCTTTGAGTCGTAGAGCTGATGATATACATAGAACATGTATGGCTCATATCCCTCAGAGAGTACCTGGAACTGGTAAGCATCGATAGATGGACCTACCTTCACGTTGGTCTGGCTTCCACCCTTTGTCAATGAAAGGTTCTTCACCTTCATGTTCTGCCAGGTAAAATTGTAGCTCAGGTTCCACTCCCAATCCTTGGTCTGGATAGGGGTTGCATTCAGAGAAACCTCGATACCCTTGCTGTCTACATTACCTACATTGGTAAGGATAGTCTTTGAGAAGTTGGTACCTGCTGCTGTTGGTACTGATGCCAACAGGTCCTTGGTCTTACGGGTATAGAAATCGATGGCACCACCGATACGGCCATCCAGGAATCCGAAATCGAGACCGAAGTTCCAGGAGGTTGTAGTCTCCCACTTCAGGTCCTCTACGTATGCCTCAGGACGGTAAGTATTGATATACTGTCCGTTGATGAATGCTTCGGCACCTGTCACGCTGTAGGTATAAACCGGCAGATAGTTGTAGTTGCCGATACCTTCCTGCTGACCGGTAACACCATAGCTGGCACGGAGTTTCAAGTTAGAAAGTACCTTCTGGTTCTTCAACCAAGGCTCTTCTGTCAAAGTCCAGCCCAAAGCAACAGATGGGAAAGTACCCCAACGGGTATCCTTAGAGAAACGGGAAGATGCGTCTCGACGAACGGTAGCCGTCAGGAGATACTTTCCATCGAATGAATAGTTGATACGTCCGTAATATGACAACATTACATGACGGTAATCTGATGCCTTTACGGTTGACAGGTTTGTGCCTGCCGCACTTTTGGTATAATAAAGAGGTGTAGTACTCTTCCAATACTGGTAGTCGTAACCGGCTGTCAGATCTACATTACTCTTGATATCTTCGAAATATTTTGCATAGTTGGCATAGAGGGTAAGCAAGCGGTTCTCGTTCTTCTGAGGGCCATACTTGTAATCGCTACCGCCCAAAGACTCATCCTTGTTGTAGCTCTGTGCTGCGTAGGCAGGAACATAAACGGTTCCATCGCCCTTGGCATAGTCAGCACCCACGGTAGCATGGAGCTTGAGGTCTGGCAGGAAATGAACCTTGTAATCTACATCCATCGAACCGATGAAACGGCTCACCTTACTCTTTGAATCATACAGGTCAACCAGACCGCGAGGGTTTCTTACACCTGCATTCACAGGATAGCCATCAGCATCGAGTGCCTCGTTGTAGCCACCATATTTGTCGTTGCCGGAATAAACCGGGATGGTTGGGTTGAATGTGGCAGCTGCCCATACGGCACCACCATTATTGAATGAGTTGTTATTGAGGGTTCCCTTGGCATTGATGGTCAACTTCAGGTGATCCTGGAAGAAGCTAGGAGTCAATACCACGTTACCTGTCCAGCGCTCTACATTATCTTTGCGAACCAGACCGCTCTGGTTGTAATAGCCTACAGACACACGGAATGGCAACCACTTGTCGATGCTGCCGCTCACGCTGAGGTTATTATCTGTACCGAAGGCAGTGCGGTAAACCTCATCGTTCCAGTCGGTATTGGCTGTACCAAGCAATGACTTTTGGTTATCTGTACCATACTGGTTGATGACATTCACAAATTCATCACGGCTCAGCATATCTACCATCTGCGCACGGGTCTGCAAACTGTTGGTGGTATTGAAGTTCACCTTTACAGCCCCCTGCTGTCCCTTCTTGGTGGTAATGATGATGACACCGTTAGATGCACGGGAACCATAGATGGCTGTAGAAGAAGCATCCTTCAATACAGTCATGCTCTCGATATCAGAAGGGTTGATCATGCTGAGGAAGTTGCTGCTGTTACCCGAGATACCACCCTGCTCCAATGGCACACCATCGAGCACGATAAGCGGGTCGTTGCTGGCATTAAGAGATGCACCACCACGCACACGGATGGTACTACCGGCAGAGGCAGAACCACTGTTAGACATAATCTGCACACCCGAAACCTTACCGTTGATCAACTGTTCTGGAGAAGAAACGAGACCTTTATTAAAGTCCTTCGATTTCACGGTAGCTACGGAACCAGTCAGGTCACTCTTTCTTGCCGTACCATATCCGATGACCACGACATCAGCCAGCGCCTTGCTGTCAGATTCGAGTTTCACCTTCATATTGTCTGAGATAGAAAGTACCTTATCAATATAACCGATATAAGATACCTTGATCTTCTTGGCTGAAGAAGATACCTGAAGACTGAAGTTACCGTCAAAATCAGTAACTGTACCGCCCTTTTCGCCTTCCACCATGACAGTGGCGCCAATCAGAGCCTCACCATTCTGCGCATCAGTCACCTCACCTTTGATGGTTCTTGTCTGCGCCAAGAGTTGCAGACATCCGATGACGAACAATGCCACGAGAAGCAAACTTCTCTTTGCTAAATTCTGGATTGCGTTCATTGTTTTACTTTTAGGTTGCGTTTTACGTTTAAAATTGTTTTCAGTTGCAAAAGTAGGGAAAAAAGAAGAAAACAGCAGATAGATTTAAGACAAAAATAATGAAAAAACGGACAAAAGCAAATCTTTATCTCGCTTTTGTCCGTTTTGTCATTAAAGAGGCAGGAATCTTTATCGGATTCATACCTGATATCTCGCCAGTAACAACTTTCCTGTTAGAAAATCACCTTTTCTTTAGAAAATTACCTTCTTCACGCTTACATGTCCATCATGGTTCACCTTCTTGACGATATTGATACCTTTCTGAGGTGCTGAAAGACGGGAACCTGCCAAATCATAATACTCTATGCGAGAGACTCCAGCTTCTGATGCCTTTTCTGCAAGAGAGATGCCTGTAGTAGCACCTGCCATTTCCTTTCCTTCTGCATCGTAGGTCTTAGCTGTGCTGTAGTTCTTGATGGCATGATCGAATTCAGACATATCTACCGTAGGAAGTGCAGAAGTATAAGCCTTCCAGATTTCTACCTTACCTGCACCAGAATACTTCTCGCAGATGGCAGGAACATCCACTGTCTTGTCGAGATAATGCTGGGTGTAAGAAGAAGCGGTCTGAGTAGGAACCCAATCGGAAGATGCTAATGTAACATGACTATTAATCTTTGCTCCATCAATATTATCATATCCAGTCAACAGGTTGGAGCATCCCTTGAATATCACATCATAGCCATCAGCCCTGTTAACATGTAGCCCCTTTTCACCCTTCGACATGACAGGAGACTTCGTATTTTCAAAATAACAAGCCTCAATGTAACCTGTTGCCTGGTCGTTAAGACGATAACCATCCTGACACTCCTTCATATAGTTATTATAATAATGCATATGCCCACCTCGCTGTTGAGGAAGACGGGAGCCTTGGATGTTGTTGAAGAAATTGTGATGGAAAGAAATAGTACGACAACCATCATAAATATCGCTATTACCTTTACCAAAGAGACAGCTCTTGTCATGGTCGTGGAAATAGTTATAACTGAAAGTCATCCACTGCACATTGTTCTTGCAGTCGAGCAAACCATCATAGCGGTCTTTATTGGCTGCACCACCATTGAAAAACTCACAATGATCTATCCAGATATGTCCACCCCAGTCGGTCTTGGCACTTACCTTATCTGCCTGGATTCCGATGCAGTCAGGGTCACCCACTTCTACCTGTGCTCCATTACGCCAAGCCACAATCTTATTCTCACCTGTTCTGAGCACAGGAACGCCCTTCATGGTGAAACGGCAGTTACGGATAATAATGTTATCAACCGACTGCATCACGAAGGTGATATGAGAAAAGAGAGGAGCCTCACCTGTTGTTGGGTTCACCACGCCAATCAAAGTCTTGTTAGGAGCAACCATAATGCGCTCGCCATAGACAGACTCTACGCCAGACTTACCACTCTGGTCGTCAAGCAAACGACCGGTACTCAGATCATCCACATAGCACTTGATGCCTGTAGTAATATCATGATCTACGATAACAAAGTATGGGTCTGCTGCCTGGAGATAGGCCTGCAATTGAGAGAAGTTGTCAGCCTTCACCACCTTACCACCGGCACCACCGGTAGTTCCTCCGACACGATACCAGTTGGTACCAGGAGTACCTTCATAGGCAGCGAAGCCATCCAAAGAGAAGTCACGACCATCCTGGGTCTGTGCATTTGCCATCATAGAGAAGCTACAAAGCAAAGCAGAAGCCAAGAGAGTTTTACGACAAACAGCCTTAAGCTGTGCAGAAAAAGTAGAGTTTGTTTGTTTCATTTTAGATAAGATTAGTTTTTGTTTCTAAAAAAGGGCTGTCCTCTTCAAGAAAAGACAGCCCTTGAAATTATTGTATACATCCTTCCCTCATCGGGCAAAACACATTCATTATTCTGTTACAGGTACAAGTTTGATGAGATATAAAGACTTAGAACCAGAACCAGCCTTGGCTATAGAATGATCACCTACCTCAAGAGTTACAGTAACAACGCCCTTGGTTGTATCACCAGTAACATCAGCACCATCAATCTTTAATTTTGCCTTTGTATCACCAGTATAACAAGTCATCTGCATTTTTGCTGTTGTCTTAAAAGATACTGTACCTGCAGAAGATTCTAATTTGAGGTAATCATTATAAGTATTTCCATCTACAGTTACCCCAGTTGTACTATTTTTAAAGTTTCCCGCTACAGTAAAGCTACTATTAGAAGCCTTACCTCCAGCAAATGAGCAAGTTACTGTACCCTCGATAGGAGTTACTGTGCTGCCACCTTCTGAACCACCAGTAGAGCCGCCAGTGCTACCACCTTCGCCAGAACCACCTGTCTCACCACCAGTGCTTCCACCTTCAGTAGAACCACCTTCGCCTGTTGCATTGCTCTCACCGAACACTTTAACAACACCAGAAGTATAAGCGTCAAGAATACTTGCCAAAGCAGGCCATGGCTGCTGATGACCATTTGTTACGACTGTCTCATCAGGAATAACGAAATCAATGTCACCATGATTCAAACGACCTGCACCATAGAAGCCTTCTACGATAGAAGGAACATCTTCTGCCTTATCAGCAGCGTATGCATACATGAGGCTTGAGTTGGTATCGAAGTTATCATAAGAAGTACCACCTACCAAAGTCTTTACGCTTGAAGGAACCTGCTCACTTGGATCAGAAACCTCGTAGGCATCGAAGCTTGTATTGTTTTCTGCGTATGGGATATAGCTGAAGTTGTCTGGCTTGTTGGCAAATACATTGCCGTATGCCTTAATCAAACCACCTTTCTCACCAGAGAAAGTACCATCACCCTTGGCATCAGTACCCTGCAGAGAACTCATGATAGGACGCTTGGTAGCATCAAAGTAGTTAGACTCCATGAACACACTTGAGCCCGATGTTGCACCAACACCATAAACATCATTGTGCAGATAGTAGTTGTTGTACATGTGAACACTCATGGTACGAATACGGGCCATACGAGAGTCAGAATGGTCGAACCAGTTGTGGTGATAAGTGATATAGTTAGGGCCACTTTCACTCGTCATACCACACATAGAAGCCTTACCATTATCCCAGAAACGGTTGTATGCTACAGTTATATACTGGGAGTCACCCTTGATATCTACAGTACCATCACCCTTAGCCTGGTCAGCAGCGCCACCCTTCTTACCATAGAAGAGATCCATGTTGTGAATCCATACATGAGAGTTATCAGTATCAAGAGACATGGCATCATCCAGGCAACGCATGATAGCAAAGTTACGGAACTCTACACTCTTGGTATTACGAAGCAAGAAACCAAATCCATATACAGTAGCATCATCACCGACTCCTTCGAAAGTCATGTTCATTACAGAGTGAGCACCCTTACCTTTAATCTGCAAACCTTCTGCAGAACTTGAAATTTTGTCCAAGTCAGAAAGGCTTACCTTACCGATGATTCGGAAGACGATAGGAGTTGTATCCTCACCCTTTTGATAAGCATCAATAATAGCCTGAAGACCCGTAATAGTCTCTGGCTTGCCTGTATTAACTGTTGTAGAAACGGTCTTAGCTGTCTTGGCTGTAATATAGAGAACCTTAGCACCAGCCTTCAAAGTACCATCATTATTATAAGCACCTACACCAGCATACTTGAAATGAGCAAAGCCCTCACGGTTGTAGCTCTTTACTACCAAGTTAGAAGCTGTATTGGCACCAGCAATCTCTTTACCTTCAGCATTTACAGGAACAACTTTTACAGAATAAGTGCCTTCCTTCAAACCGAGAACATCAGCACGATAGTAAGATTTATACTGACGAACCAGCTGAGCATCAATCTTCTTGTCATCTACATATACATTATAAGAAGAAGCGCCCTCGAATGGAGCCCACTTCAGGTAGGCAGACTCCTGCCAGCCCTTTGCCTCAGTAATCTGAATCACACCTGCCGGATTGTCAATATCACCACTTTCGCCCTGATCGGCCTTCTTAGCAAATCTGATGGCTTGAACTGAAGCATTGTACTCATCATTCTCTGAACCTGATTTAGGTGCGATGATTGCCTTATCACCTTCGAACTTCACACTTGTCAAGTCTGCAGTATTATAATACTTCACATCACCCGACTTGGTGGTAACATACATCTGGTTCACCTTGCTGTTACGAGCCACGGCATTGGTAATCTTGTCGGTAGAACCAGGAGTAACGGTAGATCCGCCACCTACAGTCTCAACCTTGATGCTATAGATATTCATACCACCACCATTGGTTTTCAACACGACATCACCATCAGCTGTTACAGTTCCTACGTTGGTAACCTGATCAGTTGTTGGGGTACCAAAAGAACCAGAAACCGAAATCAGGTTAGTAGCATCCAAGCAACGAGCAGTAGAGGTACTACCAGTCTTGCAGCTAACAGTAACTTTCTGACCAGCCTTCAGACTTGGAATAATCAAAGAAACACCATTACCGTTCAATTCCAAGCGAGAAGAGCCATAGTTCAAGCGGACTTTTGCTTTTCCTTCGGTTTTATCAGCAGGAGCACCAGCAGTAAACTTCAAGCCCTTAGCATAAGCCAATTCTGAGCCATTTGCTACAAGAGCTTCATTCTCCAAAGCTAAGGTATAGCCGTAGCGATCAGTTCCCAATACCCAGTTGGCATCAGCTGCACATAAAGCATTGTCAGCCTCGCTCATTGCACCAAATGTCCATGTCTGTGCCAAAGCTGCACTCAAACTCATCAGGAGGAGTGCCAAAGTAAATACCATTTTCTTCATTTTGCGTTCCTCCTTTTTTACTTGATGATTACTTTCTTACCATTAATAATATAAACACCCTTAGACAAACCCTGGAGGGAAGAACCTACATACTGGCCCTGAAGGTTATAAACCTTACCTTGCAATGCCTGCTTAATGCCTTCTACCTGGCTGATGCCGGTAGTTTGATAAGTGAAAGAAAGGGTTACGAGCGACATGTCTGCCTGATCAGATGTATTATCTGCATACTGAAGAACAACATTGTCGCCATCGAAGGTAATCTCTGAGACAGTCTTTTCTATGAGCAGACCATCAATCTTAACCGTCTGTTTGCTGCCGGCAAATGTTGCCGTAGATAACATTGCAGCCAACAATAATAAATAAGCTTTTTTCATTTTGATGAATGTTTGTTAGATTTATTTTTTGGTTTGTTTTTGAATTTTACAATGCAAAAGTAGTGAAAAAATATCTATTCTAAAACATCCTGACACATTTTTCTTACGCAAACGTTTTCATAAGTGTAAAATGGAATATTATAAAAAAGGGCATAAAAAAAGACTGAATCCTGTTACGAAGATTCAGTCTCATAAAGAAGTGGTACCACCAGGAATCGAACCGGGGACACAAGGATTTTCAGTCCTTTGCTCTACCAACTGAGCTATGGCACCAACTTTTACAAATCGCGATTTATCATTTGCGGGTGCAAAGGTAATACTTTTTTCTGGTTCCTGCAAATTTTTCGGGAAATTTCTTTCAAAAAAAGATAAAAAAGTCTATTTTTGTTGGTGTTGTCCATTATTTAATGTACCTTTGCAGCAGATATCGGGATTTAGCGCAGTTGGTAGCGCACGTCGTTCGGGACGATGAGGTCGCTGGTTCGAGTCCAGTAATCCCGACCAAAAGCCGTCAGATGTGCCGTAAGCACTGAGGATTTGCCTAGGTCGTGGCCAAAATGGTCGGCGAGATTTCGGTTTCACAAGAACTAAAAAATCCGTAAGCCTATGAAGTTTTTAAAGGATTTTTTTTATATCAATTACCATGAACGGCGAGCATTACTCGTAATCCTAACCCTGCTCGTTGTCAGTACCACAATGATTTTCATTGTAGGTTCTAAAGAAACTATGCCCTCAGAAAAGCAACAAGCCCATAACGATAGTATCATCAGACATGCCACGCGGCAACAGCCAGGCTATTATGACGAAGGACTTCAGTCGAGCGAAGTATTCGCCTTTGACCCCAATACGGCAAGCCAATCTGATTTCCAACGGCTGGGACTGGAATCATGGCAAGCCAGAAACATCATCAAATATCGAAATAAAGGAGGTATCTTCAGGACACCTAGAGACTTTGCACGGGTTTACGGACTAACCAAGAAACAATTCGAAAAACTGCTGCCCTTTATCAGAATTGGTAAAGACTACCAGCCGGCTGCCAACTTTTACCCAAGAGAAAGATACAATTACGGCTATCAAGAGACGGCTATAAGAACCAGAGAAGAAAGGAAGAAAGACTCTACCCAATACAGTTATCCACGAAAACTGAAAGAAGGTCAGTATATCAACATCAATTCTGCTGATACGACCGAACTGCAGAAAATTCCCGGCATAGGCTCTTACTATGCCAGAAGCATCATCCGTTACAGAGAGCGGTTAGGCGGTTTCGTTTCCATGAGCCAGATACAAGAAGTGGAAGGCGTGCCCGAGACAGCCCTCCACTATATGAATATTGATGCAAAACATATCCGGAAAATGAATGTCAACCAGCTCAGTTTAGCCGAACTGCGCAAACATCCTTACCTGGACTTTTACCAGGCAAAGGAAATCGTAAACTACCGCAGAACCCATGGTCCGCTGAAAAGTGCTGAAGAGCTGCGTCTCCTCAAAGACTTTCCACCTGCCGAAATAGAAAGAATCAAGCCGTATCTTGCCTACTAGGGGCAAGATAGCCTGTCTGCAAGTTTGCCGGTTTTGCTAAATGACACCAAACTGGTGCAGGAAGATAAGGAAAATACAGATTGGACAGATGAAACGGATGGTGAACAGGAAGACTGGGAAGAGAGTTCCCTTCAGGGTTCCCCAGTTGGTAAACTCATCACGCACAATCTTCTTTGGCACATACCATCCCAGGAACAGACAGGTGATGAATGAACTCAACGGCATGAGCAGCTGGGCAGTAAAGTTGTCACAATTGCTCAGGAAATCCTTGCCGAAGAAGCCCAAATCAGGTACGGCACCCTGAGAGAGCGAACAGAATACGGCTATGATGCTGCAAACGATGGTCTCGAACCAGGCTCCCTTGGCACGGCTTATCTTACCCTCCTCATAAATAAAGGCAGTACCTATCTCGTGCATCGAGATGGTAGAAGTCAGGGCTGCCAATACAAGCAAAGCATAGAACAACACCGAAATCACATAACCGACAACCGGCATGTTACCGAAAGCCTGCTGGAATACGTTTGGCAAGGTAATGAAGATGAGCGAAGGACCGCTGTCTGGCTGCACACCTACCGAGAAGGCTGCAGGGAATATCATCAAACCTGCCAATACGGCGATTACCGTATCAATGGTCACAATCTGAGTAGCCGACTTCAAGAGATTGGTCTGTCTGTTGAAGTAAGAGGCATAAGTACACAGACAAGCCGTACCCATACTCAAAGAGAAGAACGCCTGTCCCAGCGCTTCGAGCAACACATTCTCATCTACCTTAGAGAAATCCGGCTTCAGCAGGAACTCCACTCCTTTCATCGCTCCCGGCAGAGAGCAGGAAGCTATCACAATCACAATCAACAGGAAGAAGAGCATAGGCATCAGTATCTTGGATGCTTTCTCTATACCATTGCGCACTCCGCGTACTACCACCATGTGGGTAAGCAGGATAAAACCTACTGCCCATAAGGTAGGACGGATAGGATCGGCTGCAAAGGTCTGGAAATAGGTCTTCACATACGCTGCGTCGCCATGAACACCGCCCATGATACTGGCATAGAGATACTGCAGGCACCAGCCAGCCACTACGGCATAGAAACCCAGGATAATCATAGAGGTGATGATGCCCATCAAGCCCAAAGCACCCCAAGCCTTGTGCTTACCCAGATTGGTATAAGCACGGGCTGCATTAGAAGCGGAATGACGGCCGATGATGAATTCACTCATCATGCCAGGCAATCCGAGCAGGATGATACATACCAAATAGATGAGAATGAAGGCGGCGCCACCATTCTGACCTGCCATATAAGGGAAACGCCACACATTACCCAAACCGACTGCCGAGCCGGCTGTGGCAAGAATAACGCCCAACTTACTACCAAAATTTCCTCTTGTTTCCATTATCTAAAACTTTAATGTGTAGTATTTGTTTTTTCCGACGAAACGGCAGATGCTACACCTTATTATATATAGTTATATCCGATTACAAATACTTTATCCGAAGACACCAAACTGGTTCAGGAATACCAGGAAGATGAGGACAGGACAAACGAACTTAATCAGGAAAAGATAGATACCGAAGAGACGGCCCTTCAAGGTTCCCCAGTTCGTAAACTCATCCTGTACGATCTGCTTAGGTACATACCAGCCCAGGAACAGACAGGTAAGGAATCCTGCCAGAGGAAGGAATATCTGACCCGTAACGAAGTCGAACCAATCGAACAGCGCCTTTCCGAAGAACGAAAGCTTATCTGTTGCACCCAAAGAGAGCGAACAGAAGGCTCCGATGATGGCACAGGAAACCGTAACGATGGTAGCACCCTTCTTGCGGTCTATCTTCAACTCCTCATAGAAGAAAGAAGTATTCACCTCATGAAGTGACATCAGCGAGGTCAAGGCAGCTACCGACAGCAATACGTAGAAGAGCAGCGAGATGATCCATCCCAATACAGGTAACGATGCAAACGCCTGATTAAAGACATTCGGCAAAGTGATGAAGATGAGCGAAGGACCACTATCCGGTGATACTCCTACAGAGAAGGCTGCAGGGAAAATCATCAGACCAGCCAGTACTGCTACCAGCAAATCGATGATGGAAATCTGCAAAGCACTCTTAAAGAGATTGGTCTGACGGCTGAAGTAAGAGGCATAAGTACAGATACAGCCCATACCGATACTCATAGAATAGAACGACTGACCCAAGGCATTCAGGAATACGTTTCTGTCTACCTTTCCGAAATCAGGCTTCAACAGGAACTCCACGCCCTTACCAGCATCCGGCAACAGACAAGCTGCTACCACAATGATCAAAAGCAGGATGAACAGGAGAGGCATCATCACCTTAGAAGCCTTCTCTATACCGCCGCGCACACCATGAATAATCACGAAATGACAAATCAGGAATATCGCTACCGTCCACATAACCGGACGCACAGGATCAGAAGAAAACTCCTTGAAGTAATTCGCCACAAAGGTAGGGTCACCATGCAGTTCGCCCATGATGCTGGCATAGACATACTGCAGACACCAGCCCGAAACCACCGCATAATAGCCCGTAATCAGGAAACCGGTAAGCACCTCAAGATAGCCTACCCACTTCCATGCCGTACCATTAGAGAGTTTGGTATAGGCACGTGCGGTATTTGAGGCACCATGACGGCCGATGATAAACTCAGAAATCATACATGGAATGCCCAACAGGAGCACACTTCCGATGTATACCAGAATAAAGGCTGCGCCACCTTCCTGACCAGCCATATAAGGGAAGCGCCATACGTTACCCAAACCTACGGCGCCACCTGCTGTAGCAAGAATCAATCCAATCTTGCTACCAAAACTTCCTCTATTTGAATCAGTCATTTCTATCTTTCTATTACTATTTTCTTACTTTTTAATTTTTCTTCGTGCAAAATTATAAAATAATTCTGAAATAAATGAATTATTTGAAAGCAAAAACACAAATTTAGTAATATTTATGCTATTTAGTCCGTTTTAGGACGCAGAAATGACTTTTTCGATACATTTTCTAACGATATTCAGCCGGCAAGGTATCACGCCACTTCGAGAAAGGATTGCCCAAGAGATGCGAATTGTAGAATCGCTTGTCACCTGTTACCTCCATACCGATGAAATCAGGTTTCTCATAGGCTTCGGTCTCGCTAGCCAACTCCACCTCTGCCATGACCAGACCTTCATTATCGCCATAGAACTCATCTACCTCGAAGGTATGACTGCCACTTTTCACAAGATAGCGACGCTTATCGATGACGCCACCCTGACAAAGTTGCAGAAGATGCTGCGCCTCGTCCATCGTTATCTCCTTTTCAAACTCATAGCGGGTCATACCGCCATTTACCGACTTGCCCTTAATAGTAAGGTAAGCCTTCTCATCCCGTGTGCGAACCCGCACCGTAGCCCCCTCGGCAGGAATATATCCCTGCTGGATATGACTAGAAGAAAAGGCGGCGCTTTTGTAAGCGTCGCCCTTCTTAACGAGGAATTTTCTTTCTATCTCTAATCCACTCATTGTTTTATACTAATGATGTTGCATAGATGGCGAATAGCATACCAAGGACTATCAATCCTATAAATATCCACTTGATTACTTTCTCGCCTTTTGCAGCCTGTTTCTTCTGATAAGCCTCATGTTTGGCTCTTCTTAAGTCTTTATTTCCACTCATAGTCGTATATTTTTTAGATTATTATTGTTGTTCGTCATCATTCGTAGGGAACTCCATCAGGTATGCCTTGATGAAATCATCGATCTTGCCGTCCATCACGCCATCTACATCCGATGTCTGATAGTTGGTACGGTGGTCTTTCACACGACGGTCGTCGAAGACATAACTTCTAATCTGGCTTCCCCACTCTATCTTCTTCTTACCGGCCTCAATCTTAGCCTTAGCCTCCAGACGCTTCTTCATGGCGCGGTCGTAGAGTTGGCTCTTCAAGAGCAACAGGGCTTTGGCACGGTTCTTTGGCTGGTCACGGGTCTCGGTGTTCTCGATGAGGATTTCTTCTTCCTCGCCGGTATCAGGGTCAGTATACCAATAACGCAGACGGACACCGGACTCCACCTTATTCACATTCTGACCACCGGCACCACTCGAACGGAAGGTATCCCAGGAGAGCTTGGCTGGGTCGACATATACCTCGATGGTATCATCTACCAGCGGAGTTACGAAGACACTGGCGAAACTGGTCATTCGCTTTCCCTGGGCATTGAAAGGAGAAACACGCACCAGTCGGTGCACACCGTTCTCGCTCTTCAGATAGCCATAAGCGTACTCGCCGCCCTCGATGGTCATGGTCACGCTCTTGATACCAGCCTCATCGCCTTCCTGCATATCGGTGATGGTTACCTTGTAGCCATGAGCCTCAGCCCAGCGCATATACATACGCATCAGCATCTGTGCCCAGTCCTGGCTTTCTGTACCACCGGCACCGGAATTAATCTTGAGCACGCAGTCCATCGGGTCTTCCTTCTGGCGAAGCATGTTCTTCAACTCCAGGTCTTCGATGGCTTTTATCGCCTTGGCATAATCGGCATCCACCTCTTCCTCGGTTACCATTTCGTCTTTATAGAAATCGAAGGCAAGCTGCAGTTCATCAGCATAAAGACGTACAGTCTTATAACCGTCGAGCCATTTCTGGATGCCCTTCACTTTCTTCATCTGCTCCTGAGCATACTTCGGGTCTTCCCAGAAGTCAGGAGCCTGGGTGCGGAGCTGCTCCTCTTCAAATTCTACTTTCTTCTGGTCTATATTGAGATAGTGATGCAGAGCGTCAGCTCTGTCCATCACATCCTTCAACTGGTCAGCTGTAATCATTAACTCTTAACTATAAACGTTTAACTTTAAACTTTATGATTACTCCTCATACATCTTGTCAATCTCCGCCTTATAGTTCTTGTTGATGATAGGGCGGCGAATCTTCAAGGTATTGGTCAACTCACCCGACTCCATAGAGAAGTGGTGAGCCAGGAGGGTAATGCGCTTAATCTGCTCATAATAAGCCAGATGCTGCTGGAGAATCTGGATACGGTCCATCAGCATCTTCTGCACCTTCTCGTTGGCACACAAATCTTCACGGCAGGTGAAGGCGATATGATGCTCACGTGCCCAGTCCTCCACGAGACGGAACTCTGGAACGACGAGGGCTGATACGAACTTGCGCTGGTCGGCAATCACAGCCACCTGATCGATAAACTTATCTACCAGGAGCAACGATTCTACCTGCTGCGGAGCGATATACTTACCGTTGGATGTCTTGAACAGGTCCTTGATACGCTCGGTGAGATAAAGCTCGCCGTCCTTCAAGTAGCCGGCATCACCGGTATGGAAGAATCCATCCTTGTCGAATGCCTTCGCATTGGTGGTATCACGATGGTAATATCCCGGAGTGATGGTAGGACCTTTGAGGAGCACCTCATTATCCTCACCTATCTTTACCTGAATGCAGGAGATAGGGCGACCCACAGAACCCAGACTGCGTTTCTTGTCAGAATGATCGCAGGATACGGTGGCAAGACTCTCGGTCAAACCATAACCCACCACCATATTGATACCGATGGCATGAACAAACTCCTCTACTTCCGGACTTACATAAGCACCCGCTGTAGGGAAGATATTCGGTTTTTCCAAGCCCAACTGCTTGCGAACCATGCTCAAAACGGTCTTGTTGATAATCTGATATTCCAACTCCAATGTCAGAGGAGGGCGCTTGCAGTTTGCCAGATATTCTATATTCCGCTTCTTTCCTACTGCCAAGGCATGGTAGAAGAGCTTTTTCTGGATAGGACCGGCATCATCCATCTTTGCCTTTACGGCGATATACACCTTCTCCCAGAAACGTGGCACACTACACATACAGGTAGGATGCATCTCTCTCATACTCTCCTGAATTTCATGAGGATAAGTATTGATGATGAGTTCGGCACCTTCGCTCAAGCAGAGATATGCCCATCCACGCTCAAAGATATGGGTGAATGGAAGGAAATCGATGACACGGTCCTTTTCGGTAACAGGAATGCACTCATCGTTTGCCTTCAAAGCAGCATAATACTGGCTATAGGTCAGCATCACGCCCTTGCTGTCTCCAGTTGTTCCACTGGTATAGAGGATATTAGCCAAGTCATCCATACTTGCCTGCTTGTAGAGTTCCTCTACCTCCGTCTGACGAGGAAGATTCTCACCCAACTTCAGGAAGTCCTTGAAATAGAGGGCAGCAGGGTCATGTGTACTGATGCGCACGCTTGAATCGAAGATGATGATACGCTCCAGAGAAGGACAGAGGGCAAAGATACGGTGAGCCTTGTCATACTGCTCCTGTTCGCCAACAAAGAGGAAGCGAATCTGCGCATCATTAATCATATATTGAATCTGCTGCTCGCTGCTGTTGGCATAGAAAGGCACAGAGGTTACTCTGATACCGTACGCACCGAAGTCGGTGTACAGATAATGCACACAGTTCTGCGAGAAGACAGCGATTTTGTCAAGAGGTTTAGCCCCAAGATTCAGGAGGGCATTGCTCACTTGTTTCACTCTTAAGGAAAAGAGGTTGAATGAAACCGATTGCCACTGGTCGCTGCCAAACTTTCTGAAAGTTAAAGCAGTTTTCTCTCCCCATTTCTTGGCGAGATTATGTACCAGTACCGAAAGATGACTATTAATCTGCATAAGCTTATATTTATATTCTGATGCAAAGATAATAGAATTTGTCAAGAACACAAAATAAAAAGATATTTTTTCCACTTTATCTGCTCTTTTTTTCGTATCTTTGCCCTCGAAATCAAAAAATAGGGAGATTATGATGACACAAGAAGAATATGTAAGCGATGCCGTGGATTTGCTGAAAAAGCTCATCGCCACCCCATCTGTAAGCAGAAACGAGAAGGAGGCTGCCGACATCATGGAGCAGACCATCCGCAAATATGGTTTCGAACCTCATCGTGAGGCGAACAACATCTGGATGATCGACCCTCATTACGATGAGAGCCGACCTACCCTGCTGCTCAACGCTCACATCGATACCGTGAAGCCTGTGGCTTCATGGACACGCAACCCGTTTTCACCGGATGTAGAAGAGGGTGTACTTTACGGTTTGGGCAGCAACGATTGCGGCGGCGGACTCTGTTCGCTCCTCCAGATATTCAGAATGCTGACCGCAAAGCCTCAGCAGTATAATCTTATCTATCTGGCATCTGCCGAAGAAGAGGTGTCGGGAAAGGATGGCATTACCCGTGCCCTGCCTTTACTTCCGCATATCGACCTTGCCATCGTAGGTGAACCTACCGGCATGAACCCGGCTGTTGCCGAAAAGGGACTGATGGTGCTGGATGTGATTGCTCACGGAAAGAGCGGTCATGCTGCCCGCAACGAGGGCGTAAACGCTATCTACGAGGCATTGGATGATATGCGATGGATTCGTGACTATAAGTTTGAGAAGGTAAGCGAATTCCTGGGACCTACCAAGATGACGCTTACCGTAGTGAATGCCGGAACCCAGCACAATGTGATTCCGGATAAGTGTACGATGCTTGTGGATATCCGCACCAACGAGTTTTACGACAACGAGGAGGTTTACAAGTTTATCTGCCAGCACCTGAAGAGCGAGGTGAAGGCGCACAGTTTCCGTCTGAAGTCATCCCGCATCGACCCGGCGCATCCTCTTATCAGGAAATGCATAGCCATGGGCATGACGCCGTTTGGCAGTCCTACCCTCAGCGACCAGGCCCTGATGCACTTCCCTTCGTTCAAACTGGGTCCTGGCGAGTCTTCCCGCTCCCATTCCGCAGATGAGTTTATCAGAATAAGCGAAATAGCTGATGCTATTGCCAAATACAAAGAGCTCTTAGATGGCGCTGCCATCTAAGAGCTCAATTCTATTCATCTATTATATTATTTATTATACCTTATCTATATAACATTACAAGGACTTGCCAATATAAGCGAAAGGAACGGTGATATTGTCGTCATCTTCCTTCTCTTTTGTAGTAGAAGGATCTCTTGAATAAGGCTGATCGGCATTGTCGCTCATACTTGTATCGTAAGGCAGACTGTCCATACCACTTGTACCAAAGGTAGAAACTAACATCACACCCAATCCCTTGCTTGCCACTTCGGCAGCTGTAACACCAAGCTTAGCTAAAGGAATCGAGATTTCATAATGGAAATCGTATTTGGAAGACTCGTGTCCTAAGGTATTGAAATCGACATAAGTAGATGTACCCTTTGTCATATCACCGACAAGACGGTTCTGTGACTCTCCATAACATTCTTTGATACCCTTTATCGTTTTGCTGAGAATACCCATACCATACTTCACAACAATGCCTGTCTCTTTATAGGCAACCTCTTCCAAAGCATTCAGTCCAGCGCTGCTTCCACCATAAATGAATGGACCATTGGTATTGTTGGTTGAGAAAACCACCACTTTGTTAACTGGGCTTTCGCAAGTAATGCCACTATCCCATAGAGTTCCACCTGCTGTAGTCTTGCAACTATTACCTATTCTTGTAGAGGCATTGTTGGTGTTGAGGCCGATAAAGAATGGCATATTGTAATTAGGGAACAGGACACCATTATTACTGAGTGGGTAATCAGCTTCTGGAGCTACCACATCTTGAACGTTGGTCATCTCCCACATCAGATAGAGGTTATTATCGTCATAGCAACCATAAAGCGCATAGAGATCGACAGGAATCTCGTGCATGGCAGCATCCATATATACACGTGGGTCGTCATTGGCAGCACCCTGTGCTATAATCATACTCTCATCCCAATCGCTGATGTCACCATCTACAGTAATGGTTTTCTTAACACCTGCACCATTTGGATTGGTCTGATACTGAGCATCCAGATTCTGTGGATCAGGGGTAGGTGTTGGAGTTGGCTCTGGTTCTGGAGTTGGAGTTGGCTCTGGCTCTGGTTCTGGAGTTGGCTCAGGCTCTGGTTCTGGGTTTGGAGTTGGTGCCACTACAGCACCTTTGTTTACTACCTTTTCAGCAGAAGCATTTGCGCCATTGATAGCAGTACCAGGAGTACCATCGTTGATAAAGAACTTAGCATTGAGGTATGCTGTAGGAATCGTTGCCTTATACCATCCTGTCTTACCATTATGAGAAGCAGAAGCATCGTAAGTCATCTTTACACCTGGCCATACAGAAGAAGATGTTTTACCATTATAGAAGTAGCAATACACATTCTCCCAGTTGGAAGCGTTATCGAAGTAAACATACTCTGGATCAACGATCTCATCTTCATGTACCTTGGTCACAGTATTGCTGTATGTTCCGTCAACATAGTAGCCGTGGTTGACAAACTCCACGTCAGCAGTTATCTTATTTCCATTACCATCCAAGAAAATGATTTGAGTAGGAGCACTTGTCTCGGTGCCATCATAAGTCCACTTGAAGACATTCTTTCCAGAAACACTCTTACCTACAAGAGGCAACTTTTTATTGATAGCATCATTCCATGCACCAGCATGCTGAATTACAGGACTAACCTTGTCATTCCATACATATACGGCTGCTGCCGCATTAGATGTCTCCAAGAAACAGGAGATTTCATCAGCCTTACCCAATTCTGGAACGTAAGCCTTCACCTTCTTGTAAGTGACCGAACCTGTTTCTGTCTTGCCTTCCTTGTCGGTTGCACCCCAAGTGATAGTGACATTCTTACCATAGGCAACATCAGCACCTACAGTAAACTGCTTGGCTGCAGTAAAAGTCTGCTTAGCACCATCATTCACCTGAATCCAGGCAGAAACAGCATTCAAAGGAGTAGCAGTCACAGTGAGAGACTCATCAGAGAAGGCTGTACCATCAGCTGGATTGAAAACAACCTCAGGAGTCAGCACGACAGGACCAGCATTATAGATGACAGCAATACCTGACTCGCCAACATGACCAGAGATTGTAGAAGCATTGACGGTGAAAGCACCACCGCCTACCATATCCTTATAAGTACCAGACTTGAGCCACTTGCCGTCGCCAGCACCATTGGCTACAGTCACGTCACGGTCAGAACCACTTCCCAATACGATAATAGCGCCACTCTTACGAACCTGAGCACAAACGCCATTACCTTTTACATAATAGTTAGGCTCGCCGGCACAAACATTGTGCATGTGGTTTACCTGAGCCACTTCGGCATCTTTGAAGTGAACACTTCCCTTATCGCCAAATCTGATATCATTCTTTGCCTTCTGAGCAGGACGGGAGAAATAAAGAGCGGTAGCTCCATTGTTACCTGCAACAACAGCATACGCACGGTCGATAACATTCTGGCTTTTATTCTTTGACTCACCACCATCGTTGGCATAAGTATCATGGCTTTCACCCCAATAAACCAACTTTTCTGTCTTTGCCTTTCTCTGATTGAAATTACCTACAGACTCGTTGATAGAACCACCGGCAAAGGAATTGGCAAATCCATTACCATAACCATTATCAGTAATGCTCATGTAGGTCTGATACTCTGGGAAAAGGACATTATCATCACCACCAGTACTGTCAAGGATCTCACCATAGTTGTACATCTCCTGATCCACCACATTCTGCATAAAAGAGTCACCCTCAGAAGGCAAACCAATGTGCTTGATAGCATCCCAACGTATACCATCCACACCACAGGCCTTCAAATCCTGGATGTATTGTTTGATGATGGCTTGCACAGTAGGATTGTTGGTATCGAGGTCCCACATACCAATCATGCCAAATGTCACCTGATGACGGTCGTGCCAGTTACCCACACCAAATCGTTCATGATAAAGACTCTCATCCAGTAAGCGTTCAGCCACGTTACCATAATCGGTATGATTGGCAACAACATCCACAATCACCTTAACACCATACTCATGAGCCTTAGCACAGAGAGCCTTCAGGTCAGCTTCAGTACCAAGACCATTACCTATCTTAAAGTCGTATGGACGATAAACATCATACCAGACGGATCCTTTACCTGCTCTTTCGTGAACAGGAGAAGTCTGAACTGCAGTAAAGCCTGCCTTGGCGATATTAGGAATTTCTTCCTGGATATCTGCCAACGTCCAGTCGAAACAATGAAGGATGACACCATCCTGAATATTGTCTTTAAGACCATATTTGTTGTCTGCGAAGATGTTGGATGCCATGGTGAACAGCATCACCAACATCAGAAGACCATAATTGATTGTCTTTTTCATAATCTGCTATTATTTTCTGATGATTACTTTCTTACCATTATGAATATAGAGTCCTGGCTGAGTAGGCTTTTTGATACGGACACCTGTGATAGAATACCAGGCATCATCGGTTGTCTTCTTCACAGCTGTGATGGTAGTATTCTCTATGGCTGTAACAATCTTACCGTTTACATAAACCGTTTCTCCCTGAAGAGTTGAACCTGCTTCGCCATTATTGATGACGAAACAACCTGTAAGGAAAGCAGCAGGAACCTCCAAAGAATAATAGCCTTTCTTGCCGTTATACTCAGTCTCTTCGTCGAGCTGCATCTTCACGCCAGGCCATTCTACAGAAGCCTCAGTTCCGTTATAAATATAGCAATATACATTCTTCAGGTTCTCTATTGCATTATCAAAGAACACCTTTACCTTGCCTGCAGGAGCAGTCTCAATGGTCTTGGTGAATTTACCTTCTACGTAATATCCATGATTCTTGAATTCCTGATCACCACCATTCAGCTTATCACCATCATGAGTAAAAATCACACCTGTAGGGATTTCTGTTCCTCCTGTATAAGTCCATTTAAAGACATTCTTGCCATCTTTAGTTCCCATCAAGGTCATGGCATCTCCAGGCCACTCAGCAGTAGTAAACTGTTTAACCTTGTCATTCCAGGCCCAAATCTTGGCATTGTCATAACTTGTTTCCAAGAACACGGAGATTTCATTTTCCGTTACCACTGGTGTATAGTCTACCGCAAGTGCTGAAACTGGAGCCATGAAAGTCATGCTCAGCAGCAATACCAGTGTACAAATCAACGTATAAAATTTCTGCATAAACAAAATGTATTAAGTTTAAATTATAAGATTTCGTCGGCAAAAATAAGAATACTTTTTGAAAAACAGATGAAGAAAAGTTGAATAAATAGCATAAAAAAAAGACAATCGTTTGCACAATTTGCAAGCGATTGCCTTCTATTTTCTGACTTAATAATATTTATATTATTAGCGCTACGCCCTAGCGCATTCAGATTCTTTCTTTGCTATTCCGGAATACTACTGACAGACATAGTTACAGAACAGTCCTCAGAAGCGCTTGAGCGAGATTTGGTAGAACCAAGCGAAAGTTTCAAATGAAGGAGATATGTCTTCCTCTTTTCAAAATTAAAAGGATTATTAACATCTAACAGATTTTTCTTTACCTTTACCCTATTCTGAGAAGTTCCCTGCTGTACCGTATAAGTAATCTGCAGATAAAATGCCTCTTTCTTTTCCTGAGGGATCACATAGAGATAAGAATTGGGATCATTTTCTATTTTTGCACATGTATGGTCTAACTGAGAAGCAGTTAACTTTAAGTCGCCTCCATCTTCAGTATCGGGAGGAGTCCAAGTATAAATCACTCTTTTACTTTCTTCTTTGACAACAGACCACCCCCAGAACACATTATCTCTTTCGTCTGCCAGATTCAGGTAGCCCTTGACATCCAAAGCCCCTTCTTCATCTGTTTTTCCATACAGTTTCACCTCCTCAACTTTTACCACAGCACCATTTTCCTCTAATTGCTGATTGACTGTGATATCAAATGCCAAACGGGCTAAAGCATGCTTAAACTTAAAATCCACTTTACTGGCAGAAGTCGGAGATTTTGGTACTTCTCTCTTTTTTACTGCCCACACCAAATCTACAGGATTAACAGAAGAATTAAACTCTATATAAGTTAGATTGGTTTTATTTTCCCCGGGGGCATTAACCAGTTTTACTCCATCAATATGAGGAGCATAGGCATAGAAATACACAGAATCCTTATCTGGCCAGTATTGAATATTTGTATATTCCCATCTATCTTCTTTCCAGGTTACGTGTTCATTATCCATCATATCAGAAATTGACCCATCAGCATGTTTGTGCCTTGCAAAGACACCAAATCCTGAGTTAAACGCCGTACCTTTCAGAGAAGCAAGATTGGTTTCTCCAGCACGGGTTGACGCATTCGTACCAAGATAAGCATCAAAGTTGATTTCAGAAGATGAAGCTGAAGTTTCTTCCATGCCTTCGCCAGCACAACCAGATAATACCAGCTGTGCTATCAAAACATAAAAGGCTAAACGAAGAAACTTCATCTTATTATATCTATTAATTCTTTATTTTTACCCGATACGATTAATTCCAAGAATTGATTTCGCCCTGATTGGTATCTGTCCAACCTTCAACTGTTGTTACATCGAATTCGATAGGAGTCAGACCAAGAGTCAAGTTGAGTGTATAAGCCATACCCTGCACGAAGTTCTTTTCAAGTTTCTGATAAACCGTATTTTTCATTGGTGTCTTTACACCATTATAGCCTTTTATAGTGTACTCTACGATAACATAAAGTTTATCAGTTTCTGAAGCAGAGAAATCCTGTGGAATAACAAAGAGAAAATTATCTACTGCATTAGTAGTTGCATCTGTAGTCAATTCCGTACCACTGGTATTGGTAAACCATTCAAAATTCAGCTTTTCATCAGAAGTTGATGGTGTCCAAATACCAGTAGACAAATTTATGGTACCGTTTGGATAGAAAGCTTTTTGGTTTCCATCTTTAGATCCTGCCAATGTAATTTTGTTCAACGTAATGGTTGTACCTGTATATTCTTTATTTAACTTTACAGTATAACCAAGTCTAGACAAAGCATGAGCAAATTGGAATTTCACTTTTTTATCTGTACCAGAGTTGTTTGCCATAGTCTGATTCGTAGCTTTAGCCCACAACAAATCTTTTTGATCTTTAATAGTGGGACTAACAATAAAATTAAGTTCTTGATTATCTTTCGTTACTTTTTTATCATACTTACTATCATATGGAGCATAAGCCAAGAAATCAATATGGCCTTGTGGTAACCAATACTGAACAGGAGAATATGTCCACTTTGTATCTGTATTAGAATAAGTTACCTTCACATTGTCGAACCAATTAGAACCAAACTCCAGGTCATCAGCATTTTTATAGTTACCAAACACACCAAAGCCACCATTTTCTCCCTTAAGAGCAGGCAAATCCAGCACGCTACCACGTGAACCATTTACAGCAACTGCACTTCTTCCCAAGTAGCCATCAAAGCTGATAGCCTCGTTCTTAGAAGAATTGTCTGAAAGACTATTCAAGTCATCGCTTGAACAACTTACCAATGTCAACGCTGCCACAGCAGCAATACCCATAAATATTTTCTTATACATATCTGTTTTGATTTTTAAATTAAACTAATCTATTATTATTTTATCTGATTCTTATCATTTTACTATTTCTACAGTTCCATATCAATATCCTCAGGTTTGCCCCAATCCTGGATTGTGACGTCAAAACCGCCAGAACTTCCCTCCGAAGGCTTCACCTCAGGCAAAGGTTCAGGTACCTTAACATCTACATGAAGAGTAACCGTATAACCTAACTCTGATGAATTATCGTCTTTCTGAAACTTATCTCCAACCGCAAACTGATGATCTATCTGCGTCTTGTTGTCTATCAACAAAGCTGAAAGAGACAGTTTATTGTTGTCTGCATCAGGTTGGGTGGTTTCTGGTAGACCAAAACATTTAACCGATGTCTTCAACGTTCCTAGAGTCGCGTCATTCTCATCTATCGTTTTCGTCCAGGTCTCCAGAAGATAAGTCACCTTACTCTGAAGCGGCTTCCCCAGTCCCAGCAGAAAGCCTTCCGAAATACCAGTTAAGGATCCTCTCGCATAACGCAGGTATCCTATACTTGGAACTTTCACGCTGACCTGGATATGCGAAAGCACATTCCTTGGAGTTAAAGTTACCTCAGAAAAGTCTCCAGAAACCTCGAATTCATCGAGTTTATCAGAGGCAAGCCACTCGGGCTCAACCCCTATCAATTCATCGCCTCCACGAGAGTACCAGCGCGATGTTGCATGCTGTACCACAGCTCGCGCTGTCTCGTAAGAGTCCATTCCCTGAAAGTCGAGTGTACCAAACTCGGTCGTACTTTGGTTGAAGACAAGAATACGATATTTTCCAGGTTCTAAGGAAAAGTCGGCATGAGTTATCTCATTAGTCAAGACAGTTTGTGGAGCACCACCTGACCAGGGAAACACCATAACCGTCATACCAGTAGGCACCTCTTTATCAAACAAATGCCAATCCACATTAATCCGCACCATTTTACGGTTGTCGTTTTGCGGGCAACCAGAATAGTCTTCATAAATGCAAGAAGTAAACAAAATGATAAGGAGCCAATAGAACATGAATAGCCCTATACATTTTCTCATGAATGCTTCATCTTTATAAAACCTTATTTCAAGTTATTAATTCTTTTCAAAAATTTCCGCTGCAAAATTACTACATAAAATTGATTTAACCCTCAAATAATGTTTAAAAGATACTAAAAAACACATGGGAGAAAAGTTTTTGTTACGTCATCAGATAAATTGCAAGTAACCATCTCTTTTACAAGCAATAAAAAACCTCCAATCAAACCAATTGATTGGAGGTTTCATTTCTATCATTTACAGCAACCAGGCAGTAAAAACACTACCGGCTGCAACTATTCATACATTATCGGCTCAGCCAAGCCTCCGGATTGAGCTTGGCTGTCTCCTTGCGAAGCTGGAACTGGAGGATGTTTTCAGAGCCAACACTACCCAAAGCCTGACGGGTACGTACCTTCTGACCCTTATGAACGCTGACCGATTTCAGATTACAGTAAACAGAGATGTAGGCTCCATGACGGACCAGCACATTCCACATGCCACCATAACCGAAGACGGCACTCACCTCACCATCGTAGATGCTGCGAGCCACACAACCCGGCTTGCCCTGGATATTGATACCCTTATTGTCGAGCGTTACGCCCTTCAAGCCTTCTACATTATACTGACCGAAATGACTCACCACACGGTAACTGCCGCTGATAGGCATCGGCAATCTGCCACGGTTAGCCTCGAATCCACCGCTCAGCATGCGGTCTACCGAACTCAAGGTAGAAGCCTCCTGTGCCTCCTTTTTGGCAGCGGCAATCTCACGGGTACTGCGTTCCGCATCCATCTTCGCCTTCAACTCGGCAGCCTGTCTTTCAGCCTCCGCCTTTCTTGCAGCCTGTTCGGCAGCAGCCTCACGGGCAGCCTGCTCTGCGGCGGCACGCTTGGCAGCCTCGGCAGCAGCACGCGCCCTAGCCTGCGCTTTTGCCTTCGCCTGAGCAGCAGCCTGGGCAGCAGCCTCCTCCTGAGCCTTTCTTGCAGCCTCGGCAGCCAGTCTTGCTTCTTCAGCCGCCTTTCTGCGGGCAGCTTCGGCAGCAGCTTCACGCGCCTTGGCTTCGGCTATACGACGGGCATTCTCTCTGGCAGCAGCCTCGGCAGCAGCTTTCTTGCGAGCCAGTTCCTCGGCACGTTTCTTGGCGGCAGCAGCGGCAGCGGCCTTCTTCTTAGCCTCGGCAGCAGCACGGGCACGAGCCTTGGCTACTTCCTGAGCAATCAAGCGGTCTATCTGAGCGTTGATTGCCGCATCTTTCTGACGCTGGTCGGCGATGACAGCCTGAATGGTCTTCTGCTGTTTCTGCAGTCCCTGCACCATCTCCTGCTGCTGAGTCTGCTTGCCTTCCAAAACCGTCTTCTCCTGCTTACCCTTATATAATAAGGTGTTCTTATGTCCCTTTACATGCTGCAACTGCTGGTGCTTCTCGTTCACCTGCTTCTGCTTAGCCTTTACAGCCTCGCCCTGCACCTTCTGATAGGAAGAATACTGGCGGATGAAGGAAAGGCGGCGATACATCTGTGTCAGATTCTTGGCACTGAAGATGAACATCAGCTTGTCCTGAACCGTATGATGACGGCTCATATAGCGCATGGAACGGATATACTTGTTCTTGCGGTCCTGCAACTGTTGCTGAAGCGTTTTCAACTGTGCCTGCAGAATGCCGATATTGCCGTCAATATGATGAATATCCTTCTGGATACCGTCAATCTTCTTCTGACGCTGGTCTATTTCTCCGTTCAGCGCCATCAGGTCTTCAAGACGTTTCTTCACATCCGCCTTATTTCTCTGCAAAGCCTGCTCCTGCTCTCTGATCTTCTTCCGGATAGAAGCGCGCTGTCCCTGCAAACCCCGGATAGAGGCATTGCTATAGGTTGCAGCCCTGCGTTCTGCTCTGGTTGGCGCAGCTGGTTTGTATGTCTTTCTGGCCGCATGACTTCTGCTGTTCGTCTTTCTGGCAGGAGTAGCAGCCTTCTTTTTCGCAGTTACGGCAGTCTTTCTCACCGGCTTCTTCTGGGCAGAATGCTTCTGCGCAAAAGGTGCGAGCGAGAAGGTGATTGCCATGATGAATAATAAGATTCGCTTCATTTCTTATATTAAAAACCCATGTTCTATAATTTCAAACTCTTGATGAGCATCTACATACTCAATATCTTGCTGAGCACATCTGTTGGAGAAATCTGCTTGTATTTGCTGGAAATCTCGGTCTGAGTGCTCCATTTGCTGTCGGTCTTCACCTGATTCAATTCCAGACAGATCTTAGCCTCCTGCTTTTTCCTGGTAGCAGTAGTGGTCATCGACAGATTCAGGGAGGCAGGGAACATCTTGACGCCTACACTCTTGAAGTTGCCGTAGGAGACGTGGAGATTGGAGGTGCCGTTCTGCGCACTCTTATAGACAACATCTGCTGCTGTGATACGGCCGGTAGTGCGGTTGGCTGTCCAGGCATAGGTCATATTGCCGTTCCTGAAACTAACCGGCACAGCATCTCCTGCCACATCCAGTCTGGCATCAAACTTCTTCAGGTCTGATTCCTTCACAGTCCTTTCGCCCGGCAGGAGCAGCTGGTTCCAGAAGAGAGCCTGCAGAGAATAGAAGGAGATGCCCTGCTTCTTGAGGAAGTCTACCTGGGTATAATCTGCCTTGATATATTCCTTGTGCAGACGGTCGATGATAAGTACATGGTCGGGAGTAAACTCCAGACGGCCCACCTCTGTACCCAAGATAGGAATAAAGAGCTGGATGCGGATGATTTCATCCTTACGCATGCTAAGTTTGCCCGGCACGGTAATGTCCTTATCACCAGCCTGGAGCGTAAACGACATGTTGCCTACAATATTCCTGGTATACACCTGATTGTCTGAAACCTTCTGTACGAAAGCCAACTTCCTGAGCGTCTCACTCTGACGGGAGTCAGAACCCTTGGTGGCATTCTCTTTCTGATGACTGGCTGATGAGGAGCCAGAGCCCTGTACATTCTTGCTGGTTCCGCAAGAACCGAGGAGCAGGATGCTGCAGGCTGCGGCAAGCAGCATCATCTTATTCTTCTTCATTGTATATTTCATCTTTCCTGTTTTTTCTACTTTCCGTTTATTTCTTCTTACCTTTTCTAACTGACTTCTTCGTAGCGGCAGGTTTCTGCTTGGGCGCATTACGCTTCTTCAGTTCTTCTTCGGTAATATATTGTCTGTTCTTAATCTTCCATGCCAGCACCTCAGTCTGGTTCTCGCCGGTATAGGCTTTCTTCCAGAAATCTACGGATTCATCGGCCATACCATTCATATAATAGATATCTCCGGCATGTTCCAGAACCGTACTGTTATCAGCGGTGGAATCGCGGTTTTTGAGTGCCTGGTCTATATAGGTCTTGGCATCAGCATAGCGTTCTTCCATAAAGAGAATCCAAGCATAGGTATCCAGATAAGTACCATTGTTCGGCTCTGCCTTGATGGTTTTGTAGCTCATCGCCTCAGCCTTATGCAGGTCAACGCCCTTCTCACTCAGATAGTAGGCATAGTTGTTCAGCGCCATCACGTTGTCATCTTTCCATTGCAGGCAGGAGTCGTAAGCCGCAAAGGCTTCCTGCTCTTCACCTTTCTTATGAAGGATATCGCCGGTTACGGCATAGAGGTCAGAAACCAGGTCAGCCGGCGACTGTGCATTCACCTGCGCCAATCCGAGACGGAACTCACGGAGCGCCTCGTCTTCCTTATTTTTCTGATAATACGCCATTCCACCGAAGTAATAGAACACCATTTCTTCGGGATTATACTCCTGAGCCGCCTTACATTGCAGGGAAACCAGGTCATATTTTTTCTCGTTCCAGAGCATCTGTACGAGTTGCATTCTGGCATTCACGTTATCCGGAGCTATGGTAAGCACCTTTTCGAAGGCACGGCAAACAGAGTCGGCAGGCATCTTCTTCAAACTCATATAAGCAGCTTTCATCTCTGCCACATCGGCTGACGGATGAGCTACGTTGAGCGCCTTGTCAAACAGCGCAATCACCTTGGTAGAATCGCCACCTTCGCTCTCGTTCTTCTGAATGAAAGAGCGGTACATCATCACCTTGGTCTCCAAATCCGATTTCGGACTCATCAATATCTTATCGAGCATCTGCCCGGCAAGCTGCTCCTGATGGGTGGCATTATAATAGTCGTAAAGCGACATCTGGGCATAGGAATTGTCAGGCTCTTCCTTCAGCACATCGGTAAAGCACTTGTAAGCTTCCTTCTGGCGGTCGTGCTGTACGAGCCAGTTGCCCAGCATTGTCTTGTACTGCATATCCAGCGGATGCTGGTCTACCAGCGACTTCAGTTCCTGATAGGCAGCCTTCTTGTCGTTCATCAGTTCATAAACTCTCATTTTAGAGAGGGTGAACTGTTCGCTTTCACCTTCTTCCACCTCAAGACGCGAAATGGTTTTGAGTACTGATTTATAATCCTTATTCTGGGAATAAAGCTGAACCAGGATGCGGAGGGCATCGGTATTATCGTGGTTTTTGGCATACAGATTCTCATAGGCATCGATGGCAAGATCGTATTTCTGGCTACCTATATAATATCTGCCCAACTGCTCTGCATAGGTCTGGTTTTCCGGATTCAGTTCTATTGCCTTCTGCATATAGGCAAGTGCCAGGGAATCCTGCTTGAGCTGAGAATAGAAAAGCGACTCATAGAAATAGGTTTCAGCCGCCTTCGGGTCAATCTTCCGGGCATGCTCAAAGAGGTCGAAAGCTGCCGAATAATTGCCGGCAGCCTGCTGGCGCGCTCCCTCCAGGAAGAAATAGTTGTAGCGCTGGCGGTCGTTCGGAGAGAGATGATCCTCCTGAACCGCCGGCTTCTGAACCGGCTGCACCTTCTTCTTACGGGCAAGCGACGGCATGGCTACCGAACCCAGCAAGACCAGCCCCATTGCCCAACTGATATTTCTAAGATTCATCTTCACGATTCTAATCCTTTCTATTCTATCTTTATCTTTAATAATCTGTTATTTTACACCCGTATGACCGTATCCGCCGGCTCCACGTTCGGTTTCATCGAGCTCATTAACCTCGATGAAATCGCATTGTTCGTGCTTGGCCAGCACCATCTGGGCTATACGCTCGCCATCGTTGATAACGAAATCCTCTGTAGAGAAATTGATGAGCAGAACCATGATTTCGCCGCGATAATCGGCATCGATGGTTCCCGGCGTATTCAATACGGTAATGCCATGCTTCAAAGCCAGACCGCTGCGAGGACGGATCTGCGCTTCATAACCTGCAGGCAAAGCCATATAAAGACCGGTTGGCACCAGTCGTCGCTCCATAGGATGAAGCACGATTGCCTCATCGATGTTTGCACGCAAATCCATGCCGGCACTCTGAGGTGTGGCAAACGCAGGTAGAGGCTGATGCCCCTTGTTGATAATCTGTACTTTTATCATGACTTCTTCTTTTTTATCTGTGTCTGAGTTTAATAATCTGCAAAAATAAGCAATTTTGATGGAATAAATGAATTTTTGAGGATAAAAACATGTAATTTATCATATTTTATTTTGATTTGTGCTTACTTTAGTGTATTTTTGCGCTACAGAATCAAGTAATACAATAATATGGAATGGAAACAACTGATATCCAACAAGCGTTTCGGACAGGAGCATAAGCATGCCGAGCGCCATGATGATCGCTCTGAATTCAAGCGCGATTACGACCGTCTTATCTTTTCATCGGCATTCCGCCGCCTGCAGAACAAGACGCAGGTTTTCCCTTTGCCGGGCAGCATCTTCGTTCACAACCGTCTCACCCACAGTCTGGAGGTGGCGAGTGTGGGCATGTCGATAGGTAACGACATTTCCCGACGTGTCATCCAGAAGCGGCCTGAACTGAAGGATACGCTCGTCGAGGAGATAGGTACCATCGTAAGTGCAGCCTGTCTGGCACATGATTTGGGCAATCCGCCTTTCGGTCATTCCGGCGAGAAAGCCATCCAGACTTTCTTCTCTGAAGGACCGGGTCAGAAGATAAAATCAATGGTTTCATCGGAGTTTTGGGATGATATTACGCATTTCGAAGGCAACGCAAATGCCTTCAGAATCCTGACCCACCGGTTCAAGGGGCGCCGTCAGGGTGGTTTCGTCATGACCTATTCCATGCTTGCTTCCATCGTGAAATACCCGTTTGCAAGCAGTCTTGCCGGCAACCACGGCAAATTCGGTTTCTTTGCTTCAGAAGCGGAATCTTATAGGAAAATTGCCGATGAATTGGGTATTTTTTGCAAATCTGCACCGGGTGAGCCTCTCAAATACGCCCGCCATCCACTTGTATATATGGTAGAAGCTGCCGACGATATCTGCTACGAAATCATGGACATCGAAGACTCCCATAAGCTCAAGATTCTTTCCTTTGCCGAGACGGAGCACTTGCTGCTGAGTTTCTTCGATGAAGATATCCAGCAGAAGATACGCCAGCGCATCATCGACGAAGAACTGACTGACGAAAACGAGAAAGTGGTTTACATGAGAGCCAGCGTCATCGGCAAACTGGAGAACGAATGTGTGGCAGCCTTCCTGGCGCACGAGGAGGAAATCCTTGCCGGAACTTTCGAGGGCAGTCTCATCGACCACATTTCCGAGCGCCAGAAAAAGGCATACAAGGAATGCGAGAAGATCTCCTACTCTAAGATTTACCAAAGCAAGCCGGTACTCGACATAGAACTGTCGGGTTATCAAATCATGGCAACTCTGATGGAGGTTTTCGTCGAGGCAGCCGTCAACCCATCGCGTTTCTACTCCAAGCAGCTCCTGCGCCGGGTAAGTAGCCAGTATGATATAGAGAACGAGAATCTGGAGGAGCGCATCATGGCGGTAATTGATTACATCAGCGGCATGACCGACATCTATGCGCTCGACATCTATCAGAAGATCAACGGAATCAGTCTGCCTATTGTATAAGGGAAGCGCCCTCTTTTTAGCTTACTGAACTTTCGCAAGTCCGCTAGGCGGTAGGGAGGTACACAGGTTACGGTTTCATGGCATGAAATATTTTGTTTCATACCACGAAACTGTTTGTTTCAAGCGGAGAAACACTTTGTTTCATCCTGTGAAACAAACCGAAACGTCTCAATCCAACTTCCGCCCCATCGGCAAGGAGTTTTGCTTTACTCGTAAACGAATCCAGCATCTTCTGCATAATGTTCACCAGAAAAACGTAAGCGGCTCCGCGTTTATACCATTGTAGTCTTCTCATTTATTCGTACCTTTGCACCATCATTTTAAAATCAAACAAATTATGACAGCAAACGAACGTTTTGAGAAGGCTTGGGATTCCTTCTTAGTCTATCTGAATCGAAACCCCAAGGCCCAACTTACTCCTTTCTTGAAGGAAAGACATGTAAATCATCGCACCATGATGAACTGGATGTGCGAAAAAGGATATTCTGTTTTGCGTGCCAAAAAGGAAATCCGCCAAGCCCAGGAGGCAGCCCGCAGAGAAAAAGCAGAAGCATCTGCATCAAGTACAGGCATGATGTTCGTGCCTATGGAACCTCCTACCATAGATCTGCCTATGGAAGACCTCCTTTATGGCATAAACATAACCTTTCCAAATGGAACTTTGGTTTCCGTTAAAAAAGGATGTGCTAAGTCTGTTATGGCGTTGATGAAACTTTATGAGAAGGAGGATGCAGGATGTTTGGATTGAATGAGAGTACCCAGTACTATGTCTGCCAGAGATACGTACGAATGAACATGGGCATAAATGGCTTGTATCAGATAGTGAGAACCGAGATGGAACTTCCGCCACTTGGTGGTGCGGTATTCATCTTCTTCTCCAAGAACCGCCAGCAGGTAAAAATGCTCAAGTGGGATGGCGATGGTTTCTTGCTGTACCAGAAGCGATTGGAGCGAGGAACCTTTGAATTACCATTCTTTGACCCCAAGAACAAACAATGCAAAATGCCGTACAGGACACTATCGGCCATCATGAGCGGAATTTGCCTAAAAAGCATGAAATATAGAAAGAGACTCAATCTATAGTAGTAGTAAGATAACCCTAATATGTTGTGTATCAATAAAATAACTAAAAATAATATATAAGAACATTTGCATATCTCGATATTTTTTCGTACCTTTGCACTATGAAAAAGGACGAAATTATAGAGCTTCTAAAGGAGCAACTAAAAGTTGCTAATGATACAGTGAGTTCGTTGACTGCACAGGTCAACGAACTCATTGAACGTATAAAGTCACTTGAAGAACTACTCGTCCAGAAAGGAATCGCCATTGACAAAGCGAATCGTCAGAACAAGGCACTCGGCAAGCTCGTTTCAGGCAAGAAGTCCGAACGTCAGGAAAAGAATCCACAAGCCTCGATGACGCAGGAGGAATTTGACAAGAAGGAAAAAGAGCAGGCCGAAAAGAGAAAGGCACGCAAAAACAACGGTGCCAGGCGTGACATGCATTACGAGATGAAAGAGGTGCATGTTACGATAGATCCAGTCATGGATGCAGAGTTTTTGAAGACGTTGCGTCTCTTCGGAACTCGTACCTGTATACGTTACAGCATGGAACCCATCAAATTCATCAAGACCGTGTATCACATCAACACTTATACTGATGGAAGTATCATGTATCCGGGGAAAACTCCGCCGGCTCTGTTGTTGAATTCTTCCTATTCACCTTCCTTTGCAGCAGGACTCCTGCAGATGCGATACATCTATTCCATGCCGGTAGAGCGAATTATCAAATACTTTGCCGACAATGGGTTTACGTTAAGGAAAGCCACGGCAAACAAACTGATTGCCAGAAGTGCCGATGTACTGGAAAACTTCTATAAGGCTATCTGCCAAGTAGTGTTGCAGCAGGATTATGTCTCGGCAGACGAGACATACCATAAAGTGCTGTTAACCAAGACAAAGCCTACAGACAAGGGTTCGAAGAAAGGCTACTTCTGGGCTGTAAGTGCGCCTAAACTGGGACTTGTCTTCTTCGTATATGAGGATGGATCACGCTCTGAGCAGGTCATACTTAACGTATTCTCTGATTATAAAGGTACCATACAGAGTGATGCGTATGCTCCTTACCGGAAACTGGAGTCGGATGCTTATCCGGACATCATGAGAATCGCCTGCCTACAGCATGTCAAGAGAGATTTCGTCGACTGCGGCAAGGAAGACAAGGATGCTCAGGAAGTCGTAGATATCCTCAACAGATTTTATCGAGAAGACAAAAAACATAAGGTTGGGGTAAATGGATGGACCGTTGAAGACCATCTTGCCTATCGGCAGTCATATGCACCGGACATTTTACAGGATTTATTGGAGAAACTGGAGGAAATATCTTCCAGGAAAGATTTGCTGCCCAAGTCTACCTTGGCGCAGGCGGTCGGTTATGCCCTTAATGAATATAATGCCATTTGTGACATCTTCAAAAGAGGTGATACGGCTCTCGATAACAACTATATTGAGAGAATCCAGAGGTACATATCACTATCAAGAAGAAACTCAATGTTCTTTGGTTCGCACGAAGGAGCAAGCCGGGCGGCTATCCTATATTCTATAGCCATCTCATGCAGGCTGAATGGCATTAATCTGTTTGAATACATATGCGACGTAATAGAAAAGACTGTAGAATGGCAACCCAATACCCCATTGGAAAAATATAGAAACTTACTTCCTGACCGATGGAAAAAGCAGTAACAGCATTAGTTTAATCAGCTGTTACTGCTTTTTTTTGAATTATGCAAGGTATAAACGCGGAGCCGCTTACAGAAAAACATGATAGATAACCCCAAATCGTGAGGGATAGCGTGATGGATTTTGTAAACATTTCGTCAATCTATCACGCTTAACAAAAGAGATAATAACCTCATTATCAAGCAATTAAAGTTTCAAAAAAGGGAAAACGTGAGGGATGTGAGGGATAAAACAGATCTTAAACTAAAAAATAGCACGGACAATTTGATTTGTCCGTGTTATTATTTCTTCTTATTTTAAAAACACCCCGTATAACGGCATGTTGGTGATATTAGCCTGCTGACGATAAGGCAACATAGAATAACGGATGGCTGAAATATCCGGATGCTCCATCAGATAATGATGAAGGGAGGTTGCCTTGACGCTTGTACCCCCTTTTACCTCAACAGGCAATAAGACACCATCACGCTGAATCAGAAAATCCATTTCCATACGAGAAGTATCGGAACTGTAATAATAGATATGCTGCAATCCGGATGCAAGCAACTGCTGCAACACATACTGTTCCGTAAAAGCTCCTTTATATTCAGTAAATACCGCATCACCCAAAAGAACCTCCTTGGCAGACGTATCAGCCATCGCGCCCATCAAACCGCAATCGCATAAATAGAGCTTAAACGCCGATAAATCTTCATAAAACTTCAGAGGCAACTCCGGCTTCGATACCTTTGTTATCTTATACACCAGTCCAGCATCCACCAGCCACCGGATGGCAAGTTCAAATTCCTTGGCCCTACCGCCCTTCTTCAACACGCCATAGACAAACTTTTTGTTCTCCTTCGACAACTGCCCCAGAATGGATTGCCAAACCATATCAATTCGGGGCACTTCCTGCGATGGAGCATGCTTGGAGAAATCACTGGCATAGTTGGAAAGAATCTCGTTCTGCAGGCTGCGCACCTGATTGAGCAACTTATTTTCAGCAAAAGCATTTACCACTTCGGGCATGCCACCTACATAATAATATTGTCGCAGCAAGTCCTTCAGTTTTTCGTGAAAAGCATTCATCAGTTCATAATCATGGCTGTGCATCAGCTTCAGCAACTGCTCCTCGCCCATCGCCATGAGGAATTCCTCGAAATCCATCGGAAAGAGACGCAAAGTCTGCACCTTGCCTACAGGAAACGAGACTCCTGCATGCAAAGCAACTCCCAGCAGAGAACCAGCTACTACAATATGATATTCCGGGGCATCTTCACAGAAATATTTCAAAGCCTCTAAAGCCTGCGGGAATGCCTGCACTTCATCCAGAAAAATAAGAGTTTTGCCTGGAATAATATCTACCCCAGTCAAAGCACTTAAACCCTGAATGATTCTGGCAACGTCAAAATCGCCCGAATAGATAGCTTGCAGGTTTACATTCCTATCGCAACTTACGTAAGCCAGACTGTCAAATTCCTGCCTACCGAATTCCTTAAGGACATAAGTCTTTCCACATTGTCGTACACCATTAAGAATCAATGGCTTGTGGTGCTCCTGACTTTTCCATTCCAGAAGCTGTTCATATACCTTTCTCTTCATACCTTTACACTTTTAGACACATGAAAATGTCAGAACGATACACTTTTCGACACATGAAACCATGCTATCGTTACACTTTCTGACACATAAAACCTGCGCAAAGATACACTTTTCGACACATAAAACCAAAATTCCGCTGCCTTTTCCGAGATTCATTAAGACTATTTAACCCAAGTTGTTTTGCCCCATACGCCCTGAAAGGGCAGAAGCTCCTAGCCCAGGGAGGGCACTGAAAAAGTCCCTTCATGGGTTATGTTAGTTTAACATTCGATCTTTGAAATAGTGTACCCAAAAGTTGCATATGTGCAATATTTTTTGTATCTTTGTAGAAAAATACAAGGATTATGCTAGAGCAACAACAGACCATATCATTCAGTGATTATTCAAGTTTGTATGACTTGATTATCCCAAAAGACAACCTGCTCCGCCAGATTACTGACCTGGTGGACTTTAGTTTCGTATACCAGGAATTGCAGGACAAGTATTGTCATGACAATGGTCGTACAGCAGAGAGTCCTATCCGTATGTTTAAGTATCTTCTTTTAAAGGTAATCTATGACATATCGGATGTTGATGTTGTTGAACGTACTCGCTATGATATGTCGTTTAAGTACTTCTTGGGATTAACTCCTGAGGAGACTAATCTGATTAATCCTAGTTCCTTGACCAAATTCCGTCGACTTCGCCTGAAGAATATGGACCTGTTGGATCTTCTTATCAAGAAGACTGTTTCTATTGCTATAGAAGCAGGTGTCCTCAAGTCTAGAACCATCATTGTTGATGCAACCCATACGCATTCTCGTTCCAACCCTATCAGTGCAGCAAAGAGTTTGGAGTATTATTGCAAGGCCGTAATCAAGGTCGTTAATTCTGTAGATGACAGCATGGAATTGCCTGAGCTTCCAAAAGAAAAGAAGTATTCTTCTATCATGACTGCAGCCAAAACGATAGTTGCTACGGTGGAAGCTGATGCTGCAACTGCCAATATGCCTGCAGTCAAGGAGCGTCTCAATATGCTGAAAGAAACCATTTCAGACGCAGAGACCCGAGGCGTAATATCAAAGGATGAGGATGCCCGTACAGGACATAAAACAGCGCATTCTTCATTCTTTGGCTATAAGACGCATATAGCTATGAGCGATGAGAGAATTATCACCGCAGCTACCGTCACCTCCGGCGAGAAGGGTGATGGACAGCAATTGCCAGAATTGATAAAAAAGACAGAGGAAGCAGGAATGGAAGTTGATTCCATAGTAGCAGATAAGGCATATTCCAGCAAGGAGAATCTCAAAATGGCAAAGGAAAACAATATGCGCCTCTCTGCTCGTTTAAGCTCTGTAATTGACGGTAATCGAACAAACAAACTCCCTTTTGAATACAACAAGGATGCAGATCTGTACGTCTGCCCAGCAGGGCATCTGGCGAAATGGAAAGAGATGAATTATCGCAAAAATGACAAGCGTCACAGAAACTCCAGCATTACCTATTATTTTGATGTGGACAAATGCAAGGTCTGTCCATTACGTGAAGGTTGCTACAAGGAAGGAGCCAAGACAAAAACATATGCGATTACCATCAAATCGGATGAACAGTTGGAGCAAATCGAATATCAAAAAACAGAAGAGTTTATAAATCTTCAGAGGAAACGATACAAGATAGAAGCCAAAAACTCCGAACTTAAGAATGTCTTAGGATATGACAGAGCCCTGTCATACGGTTTGTCGTGCATGGAAATGCAGGGAGCTTTGACTATTTTCGCTGCAAATGTGAAGAGAATCATCAAATTGATGCAAAATGCATAAGGGGGGAAGTAGATTTCTCTATATATTGCCGAATTAAACGCCAGAAACGCTATAGAAAGCTATTTGGGGCTATATTCCTGTCCAAAAAAGTATTCCACTTTTAAAAGATGAAATGCTTCTTGGACAAGAATTAAAGTTCAAAAACAAGCTATGCAACTTAAAATTGGGTACCTTTTTCAGTGCCCTCCCAGGGCATCGCCCTGGGTATAATAGCAATCAGCAAGGCGCCCTGTAAGGGCAAAAGCTTTATGTTTACCTTGGAGTTTTAAAGCTTTTGCCCTTACAGGGCGACAGGTTTGTGTTCGTAATTACCCAGGGCGTTGCCCTGGGCTAGGAGCTTCTGCCCTTTCAGGGCGTGTGGGGACATGATGGTGTTCTGAAGCCTTGGGCGTGTGGGGACATGATGGTGTTCTGAAACCTTGGGCGTGTGAAGCTTACATGCGAAACTTGAATTAAATTTCTTTTTCCTTATAAATCAAATTATTGGCTCCGCTCGTAATCTTCAGAGCCTCAGGATGTTCCTTAATAAAACTGTTGATGTGGCGAACTCGCTTCTCTTCCAAAATCTCATCGATGGCGATGAGGATACCGGTCTCCTCTACATCACCAAAACCATAGTTGATGGCGGTACCGAAAAGCTTCATCGTAGGACTCAGACTCATGTAGGCATTAACAAGAGGAGGGATATTATAACCCAACTTGCGAACTTCACGGTTCAGGATGCGATAGTCTGCCTTGAAGTCATCTTCTGTAAAGATAGCAGCCAAATCACTCTCCGGAGTATCCAATTTCAGCGGTTTCATCGGGATTACGAGGTTCTCCTTGTCATCAAAATGCTTCTTGAGGAAATAGAGAATCATGTCGCGGCCACGACGGATGTAAGACGGATACATCGTCATCTTGCCGAAGAAATATTTTACTTCCGGATAGAGAACCGTCAAAGCGCCCAAACCATCCCAGAGATTGTCGAGAGCAAAGATGCTCTTGGTGTTGGTACGCACATTCTGATATTCGAGTGAAACGAAGGAACGCCCCAACTCTACGGTATAAGGCATATACTCCTTGAGGAACTTGTCGGAGAAATGGAACATGTGGCTGGTTGCCAGCTTAGGCTGTCCCTTCTCATCGAGCTCCCAGTCCTTACCCAAGAGATAACGGTAACCGCCGATAATCTCATCGGCTTCAGGATTCCAGACAATCAGCTGCTTGTAACAGTTGTCACCAAAGTCGAACTCATCAAGATCCATAGATTTGCCCGTTCCGCCTCCCGCTTCGCGGAAAGCGATTTCACGAAGTCGACCAATCTCTTTCAGCACATTAGGCGAATCATTTGCCGTAACGACGTAAATCTCGTTATGGCTCTTATTGGTCATTCTCAGTTGTTTGTCGGGTGTAAGCTCGCTTTTCAGGAGCTCACGGTCAATCGGTTGGATGATTTCTTCTTCCATATTACTCTTCTTATATGCTATGATTCTACGATTTCGTTAATATAAAACAATTCTTCCGGGTTTTGCAAACCATTAAAGTTCATAAACCCTGTCTTCAACATACTGCGCCCACTCGGTAGCCGACTTGCTCTTATCAAAAGTCTGCCAAGGAATCGGTTTGCCGATGGAGATGCGGAAATGCTTGCCCACATTCCTGTACATCTCGTCAACCAGGAACAGCATGGCGAGATTGAACGGCAGATACATGTCGCTAAATCGGGCGATGCGGTAGAAACGCTCAGAGTTGCGCCCTCCGAAATGGATAGGCACCACATCGCGCTGATATTCTACACTCTTAGAGATAAACGTCTTCTTCCAAGGCAGGTCGTGGATAGTTCCATCCTTGCGCTTGCGGCTGTTTAAGCCTGCCGGAAACATCAGCATGTGGTTGTCACTCTTGAAGCCCGCCTCCACCATACGTGGGAAATCGCGGCTCTGGCGACCCGTCTTGTTGATGCCGATACTTACAGGTTTCAAACCCGGCAAGTTGAGCAGAAGATCATTCACCAGATAGCGGAACTTTCCATCATAGTGCTTGCCGATGATAGAACCGAGACATACGCCGTCCTGTCCGCCCAGAGGATGATTGGAAACAAAGGTATAGAGTTTGCCGTCGTTCTTGTCAGGCAGGTTTTCCAAGCCTACGATTTCAACATCCATCTTCAGATAGCGCACACATTCGGTGAGCCATTCAGTACCCGAAAGGCCACGGCTCTCCCACAAGAACATGTTCACCTCGTCCTCGTGAATAATCTTCTTGAGCCAGGAAACCAGGAAGCGCGGTACGAATTTCACCTTGCTTCCCATCTTGCTCTTAAGAATCTTATCTATGTCTATCGTTTTCTCTATTGATTCACTCATGTTTGCTAAAACTTATATAAGTTAGTGCAAAAGTAACTCAACTTTTTCAAATACGTGCCATTTTTTCCAAAAAAATAGCAAAAAAGCGAAAATTTATTAGTTTTTTTAAACTATCACGACAAATCGAGCCCATTTTGCACGTATTTTTGCAAAAACATCACACTTGATGAGAACAAAAAGGCGATGCCCGAAACTGGAAGGTGAAGTTGACCAAAAACAACTTTTTCATTAAGTTTTATAAATTTTGTGGGAAAATGTAAGGCTATATGGAGATTTTTATGTACCTTTGAACCCAAATTTATACACTAATAAGTACGCACGCAATATTATAACGCGATAAGACAGCAAAAAGATATATGATAAAGACAGCAGAAACATATCACGTACCGGTACTCCTCAAGGAGAGCGTTGACGGGTTGAACATACAGCCAGGAGGCATCTATGTAGACGTAACCTTCGGTGGTGGCGGACACTCCAGAGAGATTCTGTCGCGCCTGACGGAGGGAGCGCACCTGTACAGCTTCGACCAGGATGCCGATGCAGAACGCAACGTGGTGGCAAACGAGAACTTCACCTTCGTATGCTCCAACTTCAGATTCCTGAAAAACTGGATGCGCTACTACGGGGTGGACGGACTCGACGGACTGTTAGCCGACCTGGGCGTATCAAGCCATCACTTCGATGACGAAACCCGCGGTTTCTCCTTCCGTTTCGACTCCCCACTCGACATGCGCATGAACAAGCGTGCTGGCAAGACTGCTGCCGACATCGTAAACGAATATGACGAAGGTGCCCTTGCCGACATCTTCTACCTATACGGTGAGCTGAAGAACTCGCGCCGCATCGCCTCGGCACTCGTCAAGGCAAGAGCCGAGAAGTCCATCCTCACCACCAAAGACTTCATGGCAGCCGTAGAGCCCCTCTTCAAACGGGAACGCGAGAAGAAAGACATGGCAAAGCTCTTCCAGGCGCTGCGCATAGAAGTGAACCACGAGATGGACGCCCTGAAAGAGATGCTCCGCTCAGCCACGGAACTTCTGAAACCGGGAGGCCGACTCAGCGTCATCACCTATCACTCGCTGGAAGACAGAATCGTAAAGAACATGATGAAAGCGGGCAATGCAGAAGGCAAGATAGAGCAGGACTTCTTCGGAAGAATAGAAACCCCTTTCAAACTCGTGAACAACAAGGTTATCGTTCCCGATGCCGACGAGCAGGAAAGAAACCCTAGGAGCAGAAGCGCCAAACTAAGAATAGCAGAAAAGAAATGATAAACGATAAAGACATAAACATCAGTGAGAAGCCTATAGCCGAAGAAAAGGCACAGGCATCACAGGAACCGCCGAAGCAGGAAACTCCGCAGCAGGAGCCACAGCAGCAGGAGGCTCCACAGGCTTCGCTCAAGGAAGTGATTGCCAAGCAAGCCATTGAGGAAGAGGCTTCAGGATCATCGAGCTTTACGCTGCGAAAGATTCTGGGTGGAGACATTCTTACCGCACAAATCATACGCCGGCAGATATGGCTCGTTATCCTCATCGTGTTTTTTGTCATTATCTACATATCCAACCGATACAATATCCAGAACGATATCATCGAGTTGGACAAACTGCAGAAAGAACTGCAAGACACCAAATACAAAGCGCTGTCTACAAGCAGCCAGATAACAGAGAAGAGTCGTGAAAGTAATGTGCTCGACATGCTGAAAAACAACAAAGACAGCGTGCTGCACATCGCTACCCAACCTCCATACATCATAAACGTACCCGAAGAATGAGCAGCAAATTTGATCATAAGAAAGTAATGCCCCGCTACAGCGCCATCGCCATCATCATGACGATTTTCGCCATAGCCGTAGTGGGTAAAGCGCTCTACATCATGACCGCCAAGCATGATTACTGGATGAAGGTGGCAGAACGGCAGAAGAAGGATTCCGTGACCGTAAAGCCAAACCGAGGCAACATCTTGAGCTGCACAGGACAGCTGATGGCAAGTTCGCTGCCGGAGTTTAAGGTTTTCATGGACTTCAAGGCGCTGAAAGATGCAGAAAACGACTCGCTGTGGGATGCCAAGCAAGACTCCATCTGTCTTTGCCTGCACCAGATATTCCCGAACCTGAGCGAGTCTGATTTCAAGAAGCACCTCACCGAAGGTCGCGCCAAGATGAGCCGCCACTGGCCGGTTTATCCGAAGCGTGTAGACTATAACACCTTCACCGAGATAAAGGACATCCCTGTATTCCGCCTGAAACCCTACCAGAGCGGTTTCCACTGGGAAGAATATAATGCCCGAACCAGAACTTACGGTTCGCTGGCAGGCCGTACCATCGGAGCCATGTATGGCGCCAAGGATACCGCCCGCTTCGGTCTGGAGCTGAGTTACGACTCCATCCTGCGAGGCACCAACGGTATCGTGCATCGCCGCAAGGTGCGCAACAAGTTCCTCGACATTACCGATACCCCTCCTATTGACGGAGCCGATATCGTGACCACCATTGATGTGAGCATACAAGACCTTGCCGAACGCTCACTCATCGACGAGCTGAAGGAAATCAACGCCAATGTGGGTGTAGCCATCGTAATGGATGTACCTACGGGCGACATCAAGGCCATCGTAAACATGGAGAAATGTTTCGACGGCGAATACAGAGAAATCCACAACCATGCCGTGAGCGACCTTCTGGAGCCAGGTTCGGTGTTCAAGCCAGCCTCTATCCTCGTAGCGCTGGACGACGGAGTGGTAGACACCACCTATCATGTAGAAACCGGTGGCGGTATATGGCCGATGTACGGCAGAGAAATGAAAGACCACAACTGGCGAAAAGGCGGATACGGAATGCTGACCCTCGCACAGACCCTGTGGTACAGTTCGAACATCGGTGTGAGCCGCATCATAGACGACCATTACCGCAACAACCCGGAGAAATTCGTAAAGGGTATCTACCGTACCGGTCTGCACGACGACCTGAAGATTCCGCTGGTGGGAGCAACGCCAGCCAGAATCCGCATGCCGCACAGAAACAAGAACGGACAGTATGACAACTGGGCAAAGACCAGTTTGCCATGGATGAGTATCGGATATGAGACCCAGATACCGCCTATCTCTACCCTCACCTTCTACAACACCATCGCCAACAACGGCAAGATGATGCGACCAAGATTCGTGAGCAAGGTAATGAAGAACGGAGAAACCATCATGGAATTTCCTCCTGAAGTGATGCGCCAGCAGATAGCCAAGGAGAAGAGCATCAAGGAACTGCAAACCATCCTGGAGCAGGTAGTAAGCGTGGGACTGGGAAAGAAAGCCGGTTCGCCTAACTTCAAAGTGGCAGGAAAGACCGGTACAGCCCAGATTTCAAAAGGTGCCGGTGGATATAAGAGTGGCGGAACCAGCTATCTCATCAGTTTCGCGGGCTACTTCCCTGCCGATGCGCCACGCTACAGCTGTATCGTCTGCATACAGAAATCCGGTTTGCCTGCTTCGGGCGGTACGATGTGCGGTAAGGTCTTCCATGAGATTTCAGAAGGCATCATGGCGCAGAGTCTGAAAGTTGACGTAAAGGACGCCCGCGACTCAGCATCGGTCTTCGTTCCTGACGTAAAGGCAGGCAATATCCTTGCTGCCAACTATGTGCTCAGCCACCTCGGCATCAAGACCAATGCCAACTGGAGTGGCAGCTATGCCGACGGCAACCCTATCTGGGGCAAGGCAGAGCGCGTGGGTAACCACAGCATCAAGCTCATCAGGGAGAAGCAATACGGCAAGACGATCGTACCCGACGTTACCGGAATGGGAGCCCGAGACGCTATCTACAATATGGAGAGCCGGGGCATCAAGACCCAGATTACAGGTAGAGGAAAGGTAGTAAAGCAGAGTCTGGTGCCGGGAACGGTCATCAAGAAAGGTGCCGTATGCAGCATTGTGCTTGAATAAAACTCAGAAACAGTTATCTGAAACCCTATATATAATAAGGTGTAGATAAAGAAATATATAGAATATAAAACAGAAACAGGATATGAAGTTACAAGAATTACTCAAAAACATCGAGCCGGTTCAGATAATCGGCGATGCTGATGTAGAGGTTACGGGAGTAAACATCGACTCTCGCAAGATTAAGGAAGGTCATCTCTTCGTTGCCATGAAGGGAACGCAGGTTGACGGTCACAAGTTTATTCCAAAGGCATTGGAACTGGGCGCAAAGTCGGTTTTGTGCGAAGACATGCCTGAAGAGAAAGTTGAGGGCGTAACTTACATTCAGGTCGCTTCGACCGAGGATGCTGTCGGCAAGGTAGCAACCCTCTTCTACGGCGACCCTTCAAGAAAGCTCAAACTGGTAGGCGTAACAGGTACCAATGGTAAGACCACCATTGCCACCTTATTATATAATATGTTCCGCAAGTTCGGCCATAAGTGTGGTTTGCTCTCTACCGTCTGCAACTACATTGAGGACGAGGCTATCCCTGCCGACCATACCACCCCAGACCCTATCGAACTGAACATGCTCCTGGGCAAGATGGTAGAGGCTGGCTGCGAGTATGCCTTCATGGAGTGCTCTTCTCACGCCATCGCACAGAAGCGTATCGGAGGCCTGCAGTTTGCCGGAGGCTTGTTCACCAACCTGACCCGCGACCACCTCGATTACCACAAGACATTCGAGAACTACCGTAACGCCAAGAAGGCTTTCTTCGACGGACTGCCTAAGACTGCCTTTGCCATTACCAATGCCGACGACAAGAACGGCATGATCATGGTACAGAACACCAAGGCTACCGTGAAGACCTACTCTACCCGCAGCATGGCAGACTTCAGAGCCAGAATCCTGGAGTGTCACTTCGGCGGCATGTATCTGGAGATTGACGGCAGAGAAGTGGGCGTACAGTTCATCGGTAAGTTCAACGTGAGCAACCTGCTCGCCGTATATGGTGCAGCCATTATGCTCGGCAAGAAGCCAGAGGATGTACTCGTAGTGATGAGTACCCTTCACAGCGTAAGCGGAAGACTGGAACCAATCCAGTCGCCAGAAGGTTATACTGCCATTGTTGACTATGCCCATACACCAGATGCACTGGAGAACGTATTGAACGCCATCCACGAAGTGCTCGAAGGCAAGGGCGGAGAAGTCATCACCGTTTGCGGTGCCGGTGGCAACCGTGACAAGGGCAAGCGCCCATTGATGGCACAGGAGGCTGTAAAGCAGAGCGATAAGGTAATCATCACCAGCGACAACCCACGTTTCGAAGAGCCACAGGACATCATCAATGACATGCTTGCCGGACTCAATGCCCAGCAGATGAAGAAGGTAATCAGCATCGTAGACCGCAAGGAAGCCATCCGCACAGCCTGCATGCTGGCAAAGAAGGGCGACGTGATTCTCGTAGCCGGTAAGGGGCATGAAGATTACCAGGAGATCAAGGGCGTAAAGCACCACTTTGACGATAAGGAGGTGATTCGCGACATCTTCGGAATTTCACAGAAGTAAAATCAATCAAGAAAAGAAAGAAAAATGTTATACTATCTCTTTAGATTTCTGGAACAGTGGGGCATCACAGGTTCTCACATGTGGGGTTACATCTCATTCCGTGCCCTGCTTGCGCTGATTTTATCATTGGTAATCTCTGCCTGGTTCGGCGAGAAATTCATCAAGTATCTCAAGAGCAAGCAAATTACAGAGACACAGCGCGATGCCAGCATCGACCCGTTCGGTGTCAAGAAGATTGGTGTTCCTTCTATGGGTGGTGTCATCATCATCCTGGCTATCCTCGTACCGGTACTGTTACTCGGACGTTTGCGCAACATCTATCTGATCCTGATGATCATCACCACCGTATGGCTCGGCTTTCTCGGTGGAATGGACGACTTCATCAAGATATTCAAGCGCGACAAGGAGGGATTGAAGGGCAAATATAAGATTATAGGACAGATTGGCATCGGCCTGATCGTGGGACTGGTACTCTGGTCTTCACCTGATGTAAAGATGAACGAGAACCTCGCCATCGAGCAACAGGGACAGGAAACGGTGGTAAAGCATCGTACGGAAGCAAGAAAATCGCTGAAGACCACCATCCCATTCGTCAAGGGACACAACCTCGACTATTCCAGCATCACCAGTTTCTGCGGTAAGTACAAAGTAGCAGCAGGCTGGATTCTCTTCGTCATCATGACCATCTTCGTTGTAACAGCCGTATCAAACGGTGCCAACCTCAACGATGGTATGGACGGAATGTGTGCCGGAAACTCCGCCATCATAGGTGTGGCGCTAGGCATACTTGCGTATGTGTCGTCGCACATCGAGTTTGCCGCCTACCTCAATATCATGTATATTCCTGGTTCTGAGGAACTGGTAGTATTCTTCTGTGCCTTCATCGGAGCCCTCATCGGTTTCCTCTGGTACAACGCCTACCCTGCCCAGGTATTCATGGGCGATACGGGTTCGCTGACCATCGGCGGTATCATCGCAGTAGGTGCCATCATCATCCACAAGGAGCTGATGCTGCCTATCCTCTGCGGTATTTTCTTCGTAGAAAGCCTCAGCGTGATGATGCAGGTTTACTATTACAAGATAGGAAAGCGGAGAGGTGTGAAGCAGCGTATCTTCAAGCGCACACCTATCCACGACAACTTCCGCACACAGGACAGTCAGCTGGATCCTGACTGCAAGTATCTGTGGAAGAAGCCTCGCAACTGCTTCCATGAATCAAAGATTACCATCCGTTTCTGGATTGTAACCATCATTCTGGCAGCATTGACCATCATCACATTGAAGATCAGATAAAATACAGGCTCTTATCAGCCCGACAAGTATAGAGAATAAGACAATGAGCAAAATTGTAATTTTAGGAGCTGGCGAAAGTGGCGCAGGTGCAGCCGTGCTGGCAAAGAAAGAGGGATTCGAGGTCTTTGTTTCAGACATGTCAAAGATCAAGGATAACTACAAGAAGTTGATGGATGACCACAACATCGAATGGGAAGAAGGTCACCATACAGAAGAAAAGATTTTAGATGCAGATGAAGTCATCAAGAGTCCGGGTATTCCTAAGGAAGCACCTATGATACAGAAACTGATGGCTAAGGGTACACCTATCATCAGCGAAATAGAATTTGCGGGCAGATATACTGATGCCAAGATGATCTGTATCACGGGAAGTAACGGTAAGACAACCACTACCTCGCTGATTTACCACATCATCAAGTCGGCTGGCTATGATGTAGGTCTGGCAGGCAACATCGGAAAGAGTCTGGCCCTTCAGGTGGCTGAAACTCCTCATAAGTACTACGTCATCGAGCTGAGCAGTTTCCAGCTCGACAATATGTATGAGTTCCGTGCCAATGTGGCCATCCTGCTCAACATCACTCCAGACCATCTGGACCGCTATGAGTTTAAGATGCAGAACTATACCGATGCCAAGATGCGCATTACCCAGAACCAGACAGAAGAAGACAGTTTCATCTTCTGGAACGATGATCCTATCGTTACAAAGGAGCTGGCTAAGTACAACCTCAAGTCACATCTCTGCCCATTCTCTGAGTTCAAGGAGGAGGGTTGCGTTGGCTTTATCGAGGACGGCAAATACAAACTCAACTTCCCTTCAGACTTCGAAATGCCACAGGCAGACATGAGTCTACGCGGCAAGCACAACATCTATAACAGTCTGGCTGCAGGTCTGGCATGCAACATCGTAGGCATCGACCACGAGACCCTGCACAAAGGCTTGAGCGACTTCCCTGGTGTAGAGCACCGTCTGGAGAAAGTGGGCAAGTTCCAGGGTGTTTACTATGTGAACGATTCAAAGGCTACCAACGTAGATGCCTGCTGGTATGCGCTGGAGAGTATGACCACCCCTACCATCCTCATCATCGGCGGTAAGGATAAGGGAAATGACTATAACCAGATCAAGGACCTGGTAAAGGAGAAATGTGCTGGTATCGTATATCTCGGAGCCGACAACCAGAAGTTGCACGACAACTTTGACGCACTCGGCATCCCTGTACGCGACACTCACAGCATGAAGGATTGCGTGGCAGCCTGCCAGGAATTGGCAAAGCCGGGCGATACCGTACTCCTCAGTCCATGCTGCGCAAGTTTCGATCTCTTCAAGAACATGGAAGATAGAGGCGAGCAGTTTAAGGCGCTGGCAAGAGCTATCGGAGAATAACAGTTTTCAACAATAGAACAGATAGAACTATAAAGAAATGAATAACAAGAGCATTGGTAATATTTTCAAGGGAGACAAGGTGATCTGGATGGTCTTCTTCTTTCTCTGTATGATAAGCATCGTGGAGGTATATTCTGCCTCCAGCTCCTTGTCGTACAAGACAGGAAACTACATGGCACCTGTCATCCGCCACATCTTGCTCTTGGGAGGCGGTCTGTTCACCATGATTTGCATGCTCAAGGTGAAATGCAAGTATTTCAAGATTGTTACCCCCGTCGTGATGGGCATCTCATTACTGTTGCTCGTTCTGGTCTTGGCTACCGGTCAATCTACCAACGGAGCCTCCCGATGGTTCTCTCTGATGGGCATACAGTTCCAGCCTTCTGAGATAGCGAAGGGAGCGGTAGTACTGGCTGTAGCTCAGATTCTTAGTGCTATGCAAACAACTCAGGGAGCCAACAGGAAGGCATTCAAGTTCATACTTGTAGCAACCGCTCCATTTGTAATTCTCATCGGACTGGAAAACTTATCCACAGCCATGCTCCTCAGTATCACAATCTTAGCCATGATGCTCATCGGACGAGTGCCGATGAACCAGATTGGCAAGCTGGTGGGACTATGCATGATTGTCATCGTCACAGCCTTTGCAGGTATCATGATAGTAGGACAGGACAAGGGCGAAGAGGGCAATAAACCGGAAAATACGCTGACCGAGAAGGTTGAGCAGGAACAGAACAAGCCTAACATGGCAGAAAAGATGTTCCATAGAGCCGACACCTGGAAAGCCCGTATTGACAAGTTTATGAACTCAAAGCCTGTAGCCCCACAGGATGTCGATCTCGACAAAGATGCCCAAGTGGCACATGCCAACATCGCCATCGCCTCTTCCAACATCGTAGGCAAAGGGCCTGGAAACTCAGTAGAAAGAGACTTCCTCTCACAGGCGTTCTCTGACTTCATCTATGCCATCATCATCGAAGAGATGGGTATATGGGGAGCCGCACTGGTTGCATTCCTCTACATCATCCTCCTGTTCAGAGCTGGCAGAATAGCCAACAGGTGTGAGAACAATTTTCCAGCCTTCCTCTGCATGGGACTCGCCATCATGCTGGTTACCCAGGCACTCTTCAACATGGCAGTAGCAGTAGGTTTGGCTCCTGTTACAGGACAGCCACTACCACTCATCAGTAGAGGTGGTACATCTACCATCATCAACTGTCTGTACATGGGCATCATCCTGAGTATCAGTAGAACAGCCAAGAAGAAAGAGATACCTCAAAATGAGCTCGACGACAGCAAAATGGTGGCTGCCTGACAAGAGTTTTATAAATTAAGGTGAAAAAATGGCAGAAAATGCCGTTAAATCGATATTTTTTTATACCTTTGCGTTATAAACATGAACGGATATGAATAATGAATTAAGAATTATCATAAGCGGAGGCGGCACAGGTGGTCACATCTTCCCTGCCGTATCCATTGCAAATGCCATCAAGGCAAAGCGCCCTGATGCTAAGATTTTGTTTGTAGGTGCACTCGGCAGAATGGAAATGCAGCGTGTACCTGCTGCGGGTTATGAGATCAAGGGCTTGCCTATCTGCGGCTTTGACAGAAAGCATCTGCTCAAGAATATCGCCGTACTCTTCAAGATATGGAAGAGCCAGCACATGGCAAAGAGCATCATCAAAAACTTCAAGCCTATGGCGGCTGTGGGTGTAGGTGGCTATGCTAGCGGTCCAACTCTCAATGTTTGTGCCAGCAAAGGAATACCTTGCCTCATCCAGGAGCAGAATTCATACGCTGGTGTAACCAATAAACTCTTGGCCAAGAAGGCTGAAAAAATCTGTGTGGCTTACGAAGGAATGGAGCGTTTCTTCCCAGCAGACAAGATTATCATGACCGGTAATCCTGTTCGCCAGAATGTATTGGAAACTACCATCACCCAGGAAGAAGCACGCAAGCAGTTCGGTCTCGACCCTGAAAAGAAGACCATCTTGCTCGTAGGTGGCAGCCTTGGCGCAAGAACCATCAACGAGAGTGTACTCCAGCACCTCGACCTGGTGAAAGAAAGCGGCGTACAGTTTATCTGGCAAACAGGTAAATACTATAATGCTGCCATCATGGAGCAACTGAAAGGTCAGGAGCTGCCAATGCTCAAGGTAACTGATTTCATCAGCGACATGGGTGCAGCTTACAAGGCAGCCGACCTGGTTATCAGCCGCGCAGGTGCCAGCAGTATCAGCGAGTTCTGCCTCATCGGCAAACCGGTTATCCTGGTTCCAAGCCCTAATGTAGCAGAAGACCACCAGACCAAAAACGCCATGGCATTAGTCAACAAAGATGCTGCCATCTACGTAAAGGATGCCGATGCACCAGAGGTATTGCTCAAGAAAGCAGTTGACACGGTAAAAGACGAGGCTAAGCTTGCTTCGCTCTGTGAGAATATCAAGAAATTAGGATTAAAGAACTCTGCCGACGTCATCGCCGACGAAGTAATCAAATTAGCAACAAAGTAATGGAAATAAAAGATATTAAAGCAGTTTATTTTGTAGGAGCGGGCGGCATCGGAATGAGCGCCATCGCCAGATACTTCCTCAGCAAGAAGTTGGTTGTAGCCGGATATGACAAGACTCCATCCAATCTAACTCATGAGTTGGAGAAAGAGGGAATGCTTATCCACTATGAGGAGAATGTTGACCTCATACCAGAAGCCTGCAAGGACGCCAAGACAACATTGGTAGTCTACACACCGGCAATTCCTGCTGAACACAAGGAACTGGTTTTCTTCCATGAGAATGGCTTCACCATCGAGAAGCGAGCTCAGGTTCTGGGTACATTAACCCGTACACATAAGGGACTGTGCGTAGCGGGTACACACGGAAAGACATCAACATCTACCATGTGTGCTCACATCATGCACCAAAGCCATATTGACTGTAATGCCTTCCTGGGAGGTATCTCAAAGAACTATGGCACCAACTATATCCTCTCCGACAAGAGCGACTATGTTGTCATTGAAGCAGATGAGTTTGACCGCAGTTTCCACTGGTTGCGCCCATGGATGAGTGTCATCACGGCTACAGACCCAGACCATCTCGACATCTACGGCACCAAGGAGGCTTATCTGGAGAGTTTCCGTCACTATACTGAACTGATCCAACCGGGCGGTGCACTCATCATCCACAAAGGTCTGGAGATGAAGCAACACGTACAAGACGGTGTCAAGATATACGAATACAGCCAGGACGAGGGCGACTTCCACGCTGAGAACATCAAGATTGAGAATGGAGGTATCACCTTTGATTTCATCTCTCCTATCGAGAACGTAACGGGCGTAGAACTCGGACAGCCTGTGCCTATCAACATCACAAATGGTGTGGCAGCAATGGCAATGGCACAGTTGAATGGTTGTACAGCCGATGAACTCCGTAACGGCATGAAGACCTACGGAGGAGTTGACCGCCGTTTCGACTTTAAGATCAAGAATAACAAACTGGTATTCCTATCTGATTATGCTCATCATCCAAAGGAGATATATCAGAGTGCTAAGAGTATCAGAGAGTTATACAAGGACCGTAAGATAACAGCCATCTTCCAGCCTCACTTGTATACTAGAACCCGCGATTTCTATAAAGATTTCGCCAACAGTTTGAGTCTCTTGGACGAGGTTATCCTCTGCGACATCTATCCAGCTCGCGAGCAGCCTATTCCAGGAGTAACCTCCAAGCTTATCTATGACAATCTGAAACCAGGTGTAGAAAAGAGCATGATTCACAAAGAAGACGTTCTTGACCTGGTAAAGAATCGAGACTTCGATGTTCTAGTTATCTTAGGAGCTGGCGATTTGGACAACTATGTTCCACAAATTACCAAAATACTTGAAGAGAAATAAATGCATATCAATTGGAAGAAAACCATCATCATCGCACTGGATTTAGTACTCGGTACTTATCTGGTATTCGCTTTCACCAGGTTTAACAAACCTGATGAAACGAAGTTGGTATGCACCAAGGTGAACATCAACATTCAAGATGAGATGACGAATGGCTTTCTGAATGCGAAGGAAATCAAGAAACGACTGGAAGCCAGGAAACTCTATCCGCTGGGGGAACCGCTCAAAGAGGTGAACGCCCGCATGATAGAAGAAACCTTGAAGACCAGTCCTTTCGTCAAGACGGCAGAATGTTCAAAGACTCAGGATGGTCTTGTTGACATCTACCTCACCCAACGCATGCCAATCGTCAGAATCAAAAACATCAGCAACGAGGACTATTATATTGATGACCACAATCAGATCATGCCCAACACGAACTATACATGCGACATTATCATCGCAACGGGCTACATCAACAAGTGGTATGCTAAAAAATACATCTCATTACTAAGCAAAGCGCTGATGACTAATGAACTCTGGCGAAACCAGATAGAACAGATCAATGTCCTGCCTGATAGAGGAATAGAACTGGTACCGCGAGTAGGCAACCACATTATATATATAGGTAACCTGCCAGAGACCAACCTCATCGACAAACGAGAGCAAGCCATCAACGATTTCGTCAACAAGAAGATGAATCGATTAGAGAAATTCTATAAGTATGGACTCTCACAAGCTGGCTGGAACAAGTATTCGTATATCAATATCGAATTCGACAACCAGATCATATGTAAAAAGCATCAAAATAGCTAATTAGAAAATAGAAACAGATTAAGATAACATATAAGAACTATGCCAAAGGAATTTATTGTAGCTATCGAACTTGGCTCATCTAAGATGACAGGTATAGCAGGTCAGAAGAATTTGGACGGCAGCATCACCGTACTTGCCACCGTAGAGGAAGATTCATCTTCTTGCATCAGAAAGGGTGTGATCTATAACATTGACAAAACCTGCCAATGCTTGACCAACATCATCAAGAAGTTGAAGAATATACTGAAACAGGATATCACCCAGGTCTATGTAGGCGTGGGCGGTCGCTCTATACGCAGTATCAAGAACGTCATTGTCAAGGATCTCCCAGGTAACACCATCATCTCACAAGAGATGATCAATGAACTGATGGATATCAACCGCAACATGACCTATCCGGATCAGGAAATCCTGGATGCTGCAACTCAGGAATACAAGATAGACAACCAATACCAGATAGACCCTGTAGGAATACAGTGTAACCATCTGGAAGGCATCTTCCTGAATATACTTTGGCGCAAGAACTTCTATAACAATATCAATACCTGTTTTGAAAATGCCAACATTCCTATTGCAGAAATGTACCTGGCTCCTTTAGCTATGGCTGACAGCGTTTTGACAGACTCTGAAAAGCGTGCAGGCTGTATGCTTGTTGACTTGGGTGCCGATACGACAACCGTTTCTGTATATTATAAAGGTATACTTCGTCATCTCTCTGTCATCCCATTGGGCGGCGGCAACGTGACCAAAGACTTAACTTGTCTTCAGATTGAAGAACCTGATGCTGAAAAGATGAAACTCAAGTATGCCAAGGCTTATACCGATATCAACAATATCGACCCGACCCTGAACTACCCAATCGACAAGGATAGAGTGGTTGAAAGCAAGAAGTTCATCGAAATCGTAGAAGCACGCGTAGAGGAAATCGTAGAAAACGCATGGTTCCAGATTCCTGTGGAATTCTCAGATAAGCTGTTGGGTGGTATCATCCTTACAGGTGGCGGCAGCAACATGCCTGAAATCGATAAGGTTTTCAAGACACATACCCACATCGACAAAGTACGCATTGCCAAGTTTGTTTCTCAAACAGTCAACTCCAAGGATCCTAAGATTACCAATCACGATGGTACAATGAACACCGTATTGGGACTTCTGGCAAAGGGAGACATGAACTGTGCAGGTGACGAAATCGGCACTGATCTCTTCAGCAATTCTGCAGAAAAGCCAGTAGCAGCCGAGCAGCACAAGGCTCCAAGAAACCCTAACGAGACTGCCGGCAAGGGCGTTGTTCTTACTGCGGCAGAAAAAGCGGCTGCTGACGAGGCTGCCCGCAAGCAAAAAGAACAGGAAGAAGCTGAGGCAAGACTTCTGGCAGAAAAAGAAGCCGAAGAAGAAGAAAAGAGACGCAAAGAAAACAGTCTCATCCATAAAATGATGAGAGGTTTCAAGAAGTTTGTGAAAGATACCATTTCTGAAGAAGAATAAGATGCCAAAGACCAGGCTATCAGAAAACAGATTTCACAACAGGTTAAATAAAAAATCAGATAGATAAACCCTATAAAGATTATACGACTATGCTAGATAATGGAAACGCTCCTCATATTCTTGACTTTGGGGAACCTGAAAAAGAAAATAGCATCATCAAGGTGATTGGTGTTGGTGGTGGCGGTGGAAATGCCGTCAACCACATGTACCGCGAAGGTATACACGATGTAACATTCGTACTCTGCAACACAGACAACCAGGCACTTAACGACTCACCTGTGCCTGTACACCTGCAGCTAGGTAAGGAAGGTCTGGGTGCAGGAAACAAACCTGCCAAGGCACGCCAGGCTGCCGAAGAGACTCTTGAAGATATCAAGAACATGCTCAACGATGGAACAAAAATGGCATTCATCACAGCGGGTATGGGTGGCGGTACCGGTACAGGTGCAGCACCTGTCATCGCCAGAGTAAGTAAGGAGTTAGGTATTCTTACCGTTGGTATCGTAACCATCCCATTCCGTTTTGAAGGTCCTAAGAAGATTGACCAGGCATTGGATGGTGTAGAGGAAATGTCGAAGCATGTAGATGCCTTACTGGTAATCAACAATGAACGTCTTCGCCAGATTTATCCAGACCTTGCCGTTCTCGATGCATTCGGCAAAGCTGACGACACCTTGAGTGTAGCTGCCAAGAGTATCGCTGAAATCATTACCGTACATGGCCTCATCAACCTCGACTTCAATGATGTGAAGACCGTACTGAAAGATGGCGGTGTGGCTATCATGAGTACAGGTTACGGTGAGGGAGAAGGAAGAGTAAAGAAAGCGATAGAAGATGCCTTGAACTCACCACTCCTTAACGATAATGACGTATTCAACTCTAAGAAGATTCTGCTCAGCATCGCATTTGCAAGCGAGAAGAAAGATAATCCTGGCTTGACCATGGACGAGATGAATGATGTCAACGACTTTATGGAGAAATTCGGTGACGACTTCGAACTGAAATGGGGTCTTGCCATTGACCCTGAATTGGGAAGCCGCGTAAAGGTAACCGTTCTCGCAACAGGTTTCGGACTCGAGGATGTAGAGGGAATGAACCGCCACCTCAAGAAACATACTGAGGAAGAATCTCGCCGTCTCGCTGAAGAAGAGGAGAAACGTGCTGAAAGAGAAGACCGCCGCAAGCGCTATTATGGCAGCGATGGCAATACGACACAGTATAAGCGTCATCCACACATATTCCTGTTCCGCCAGGAAGATTTGGATAACGAGGATGTCATCCTTCAGGTAGAAAACACGCCTACCTATAAGCGTACCCGACAGACTCTAGAAGAAATCCGTAATATAGCTTCCGGTAATACAGAACCGAAAGAAGACAATAATGATGATGCTACAGTACAGGGCGTTATCAGTTTTGCCTAAACAGAGGACATAGCCAACGTCTGTTTCCCGTTTACATCAAGCAAGCGAGGAAACCTGAAAAGACTAAGCAAACAGTTCCTGAAGAACAGCAAAACTCTTCATTTCCGGGAAGCCTGGCAAATGAAGTTTATAATACTCCAGTATCACCTCTACACACCTGTTTCGTTCCATACGAGACATTGTGTAGAGGTGCATTGTTTTATAGTCTAAACGGAACAAAGACACAAGCCGCATAGAATCTTCCTTATTTAAATAATGTACATGCGAAGGAACATGAGCTGCAAAACATCCATCTACCAAATCAAAATAATCGCCAGACATACCGCTCTCTATATTGGGCATAAAACCCAAATGAAAAGAGAGCTGAATCATAAAGACTATATGGAAATTGGCAATAGCACCTTTAGCATGGTCTAACCATTCGATACTGTCCTGTATGAAAAGATAGAGCGCACCATTAGCCTGCTCATGACAGGTAGCATATGAAAGCAGTTCTGCCAAGAACATGGAAATGCCAAGTTTGTATGGGGAAAAAGGGATATCAGAGAATGGAATCTGAATCGAAACATCCCTAAGGCGCTGCAGATTTGACTTGGGACGATAATCAAATTCTAAATTCAAGACCATGAGCGGTTGGAAAAGCTGCCGTTTCATCTTCCCCTTAGATGACTTAGGCACACGTACCATAAAGGAGAGTCTTCCCAACTTTTCGGTGAAGAAATCCACGATAAGTTGAGAGTCTCCATACTTGATGGTTTGCAATACGATAGCACTAGTTTTTATCTCCATTTTGCCTAATATTAGTGAAAAACAGGGCAAAAATACAAAAAAATGCGCATTTAGCGAAAATTTTCCATGAAAAATTTGCTAGATTCAAATAAAAGTAGTAACTTTGCACCCGCAAATAAGCAATGGTCCCTTCGTCTATCGGTTAGGACGAGAGATTTTCATTCTCTAAAGAGCAGTTCGACTCTGCTAGGGACTACAAACATTTAAGAAATAAAAAAAATAACATAAAGAAGATGGCAAATCACAAATCATCAATCAAGAGAATCCGTCAGGACAAGAAGAAGGCTTTGCACAACAAGTATTATGCAAAGACTATGCGCAATGCTGTCCGCAAGTTGCGCAACATGTCTGACAAGGAAGAGGCTGCAAAGCTCTATCCTACTGTTCAGAAGCTTTTAGACAAGTTGGCTAAGATCAACGTTATCCACGACAACAAGGCTGCAAACTTGAAGTCTGGTCTTACAAAGCACATCGCTAAGTTGGCCTAACTTATAAGTCAAAGCAAAGAAATAAATAAGGCTGCAATCCTTTATAGGGTCGCAGCCTTATTCTATTTCTATGAACCCGACTACCCATTTCCTGCATCATAAAATCTTCCCATCACAACCGGTTTTATACTACAACATACCCTATAAAAACGCGCAAAACGATTATAAAACAGCTTTTTCAAGACACTTTTGCCGCTAAAGTTCACATTCTACGTTTTTTCTTCACTTTTTGGTGATTTTTCACAAACAAAAGTTCCTGTTTCTCAGCTTTTTTTAGTATCTTTGCACGGAAATAAGACAATACTAAAATGGCAGAAAATCAAAACAACGCAAATAATTACTCTGCGAGTAACATTCAGGTTCTGGAAGGCCTGGAAGCTGTTCGCAAACGTCCGGCGATGTATATTGGTGACATCTCCGAAAAGGGTCTTCATCACTTGGTAAACGAAACTGTAGACAACTCTATTGACGAAGCAATGGCGGGCTACTGTACCGACATCGAAGTTACCATCAACGAAGACAACTCTATCACCGTAGAAGATAATGGTCGTGGTATCCCTGTGGATATGCACGAGAAACTACATAAATCAGCCCTCGAAGTCGTTATGACCGTGCTTCACGCAGGTGGTAAGTTCGACAAGGGTTCTTACAAGGTATCTGGCGGTTTACATGGTGTGGGTGTAAGTTGTGTGAATGCACTTTCTACCCACATGTTGTCACAGGTGTTCCGTGGCGGCAAAATCTACCAGCAGGAATATGAGAAGGGTAAGCCTCTCTATCCGGTTAAGGTGGTAGGTGAAACCAACAAGCGCGGTACACGCCAGCAGTTCTGGCCAGATCCAACCATCTTTACTCACACTGTCTATAAGTGGGACATCATTGCCAACCGTATGCGCGAGTTGGCATTCCTCAATGCAGGTATCAAGATTACCTTGAGAGATTTGCGCCCTGACGAGGAAGGTAAGACCAAGGAGCAGGTTTTCCACGCTAAGGATGGTTTGAAGGAATTCGTCCGTTACGTAGACCGTCACCGCACTCATCTCTTCGATGATGTTATCTATCTGAAGACAGAAAAGCAGGGTATTCCTATCGAGATTGCTGTGATGTACAACACAGATTACTCTGAGAATATCCACTCATACGTCAATAACATCAACACCATTGAGGGTGGTACCCACCTGACTGGTTTCCGTATGGCGTTGACCCGCACCTTGAAGGCTTACGCAGAAGCAGACCCAACCATCTCTAAGCAGATTGAGAAGGCAAAGGTAGAGATTGCACCAGAAGACTTCCGCGAGGGTCTTACTGCCGTTATCTCCATCAAGGTAGCTGAACCTCAGTTTGAGGGACAGACCAAGACCAAGCTCGGTAACAGCGAGGTACAAGGTGCCGTTCAGCAGGCTGTAAACGAGGCTTTGTCTGATTATCTGGAAGAACATCCAGACGAGGCAAAGCGAATCTGCGAAAAGGTTGTCCTGGCTGCTACGGCCCGCATAGCTGCCCGCAAGGCACGTGAGAGTGTACAGCGCAAGAACTTCATGACAGGTGGTGGTCTTCCTGGTAAACTTGCCGATTGCTCAATGAAGGATCCTAAAGAATGCGAGATCTTCCTCGTCGAGGGTGATTCCGCCGGTGGTTCTGCCAAGCAGGGTCGCGACCGTTTCCGTCAGGCTATTCTCCCATTGCGTGGTAAGATTCTGAATGTAGAAAAGGTACAGTGGCACAAGGTATTCGAAGCTGAGTCTGTCATGAACATCATCCAAAGTATCGGTGTCCGCTTCGGTGTAGATGGCGAAGACAGCAAGGAGGCTAATACCGACAAGTTGCGTTACGACAAGATTATTATCATGACCGATGCCGACGTCGATGGTTCTCACATCGACACATTGATTATGACACTCTTCTATCGTTTCATGCCAAAGGTTATTGAAGAAGGCCATCTGTATATCGCTACCCCACCACTCTACAAGTGTACTTATCGCAGCAAGGTAAGCGAGTATTGCTATACAGAGCAGCAGCGCCAGGCATTCATCGACAAGTATGGAGATGGAGTAGAAGACAAGAATATCCACACCCAGCGATACAAAGGTTTGGGTGAGATGAACCCAGAGCAGCTTTGGGAAACTACTATGGACCCATCTACACGCTTGCTCAAGCAGGTTACTATCGAGAACGCAGCCCAGGCTGATGAGATTTTCTCTATGTTGATGGGTGATGATGTAGAACCACGCCGCGAGTTCATCGAACAGAATGCTACTTACGCCAATATCGACGCTTAAAGTTAACACGAACATATTGGGGGTAGACTCAGCGAGAGTCTTCCCCCTTTTTTGGATAGCCTCATCCAATGAGCATCACCTTCCGACTTCGTTTCCGGGCATCGAATTAAAAAACCAACAATACCATCTTTATGAAGCATATATTTTTTACGATTGCGTTAGCTGCCTCTAGTACGTGGAACTGCCAGGCAACAACAGTAAGTAAAGAGTTGCAACCCAACAAGTTGTGGTACAACAAGCCTGCATACGCCTTCGAAGAGTCACTGCCATTAGGCAATGGCAAACTGGGTGCGCTGGTTTATGGTGGAGCCAATAATGACTCTATCCAGCTCAACGACATCACCCTTTGGACGGGCGTGCCTGTGAATCCCAACGAAGGTGGCGAAGCCTACAAGTGGATTCCGAAAATCAGAGAGGCGCTGTTCAAGGAGGATTACAAGACCGCCGATTCCCTGCAACACTATGTGCAAGGCCATAACTCGGAGTTCTATCAGCCACTGGGCATGATCAATATCAAAGACTGCAACCAGGGCGAGTTTACGGATTATTACCGCGAACTGAGCCTCGACAACTCCCTGGCTACTGTTCATTACAGGCGCAACGGCATCCAATACACCAAAGAGTATTTTGCTTCTTATCCCGACAAGATGATTGCCATCAAGCTGAGTGCCTCCCAGAAGAGATCCATCAACAGCGACATCTCACTCACTTCCCTCATTCCCCATCAGGTAAAAGCATCCAGAGGACAGCTCACCATGACGGGACATGTTCTCGGCGATGAAGCCAACAGTACGCATTACTGTGCCATGCTTCAGGTGAAGAACACCGACGGAAAAGTGTGGGCAAGCGATTCTGTACTCCATCTGAAGGATGTGAGCGAGGCTATCATCTATCTCGTAAACGAAACAAGTTACAACGGATTCGACAAGCATCCTGTGAAGGAAGGAGCTCCATACATCGAAAACGTAACCGATGAAGCCTGGCACCTTGCCAACTTCACTTACGAAGAATTCAAACAGCGTCACATCGCCGACTACAAGAAACTCTTTGATAGAGTAAGTTTGAACCTGAAAGGAGCCAAGTTTGATGCCACCCGCCCTACCGACAAACAGTTGCTCGCCTACAGCGACAACCACGAGAGCAACCCTTATCTGGAACAGCTCTATTTCCAGTATGGCAGATACCTGCTCATCAGCAGCAGTAGAACCAAGGGAGTGCCTGCCAATCTGCAGGGACTCTGGGCACCAGCCCTCCGTTCGCCATGGCGCGGCAACTATACCATCAACATCAACCTGGAAGAAAATTACTGGCCGGCAGAAGTTGCGAACCTCTCAGAACTGGTAGCCCCAGTAGACGGATTGGTAGAGGGTATGGCTGTGACAGGTCACCACAATGCCCAGCACTTCTATGGTATCGATAAGGGATGGTGCGCTGGACACAACACTGATGCCTGGGCAATGACCAATCCTGTAGGAACCGGAAACGAAAGTCCGCAATGGAGCAACTGGGCTATGGGTGGAGCCTGGCTTGTAGAAACCCTTTGGGATCACTATGACTATACCCGCGATACCGAATATCTTCGCAATACAGCCTATCCGCTGATGAAGGGGGCTGCCGACTTCCTGCTTGCGTGGCTCATTCCGAATCCACACAATCCAAACGAGCTGATTACTGCTCCTTGCACATCGCCAGAGGCAGATTACATTACCGATAAGGGCTATCGTGGCAGCAGTTTCTATGGCGGAACCGCCGACCTCGCCATCATCCGCGAGCTCTTCAAGAATACCATCAAGGGAGCAAAAGCCCTGGGCATCGACAACGATTACCAGCAGCAGTTGCAATCAGCCCTCAATCGCCTGCGCCCTTACCACATCGGTAAGCGAGGCAATCTGATGGAGTGGTACCACGATTGGGAAGACCAGGATTGGCATCATCGCCACCAGTCACACCTGCTGGGGCTCTATCCATTCCATCAGATTTCGGTAAACAAGACTCCGGAACTTGCTGCTGCCGCAACAAAGACCCTGGAAATCAAGGGCGATAATTCCACCGGTTGGAGTACAGGCTGGAGAATCAACCTCTGGGCTCGTCTGCATCGGGCCGACAAAGCTTATCAGATATACCGCAAGCTGCTCACCTACGTAAGCCCTGAAGTCTACAAGGACAGCAAACACCGCAGCGGTGGCACCTACCCTAACCTCTTTGATGCCCATCCACCTTTCCAGATAGATGGCAACTTCGGAGGCACAGCAGGCGTATGCGAGATGCTGATGCAATGCGATGGCGAGACTATGCATCTTCTTCCTGCTCTACCTAAAGAATGGCCTGCAGGCGAAATTAAGGGTATCAAAGCACGTGGAAACTACGAGATTAATCTCGTATGGAACAATGGAAAGGTCAGCAAAGCTTCCATCACCAGCAAGAATACCGGAAACCTGACCGTCAAGTATAATGGTAAGTTGAAAACATTTAGTTTCAAGGCTGGCGAAACAAAACTCATAAAATAGACAAATAATCATCTATGAGATATTTTACAATTCTCATCTTTACAACTCTCTGGGTGCTGAATTCCTATGCACAGGAATTCGGTACCCATTGGGTATCATATCCATTCCCCAATGATTCTTCTGAGATATTATACAGGAAAATCTATCATCTTGATCAAAAGCCTTTAAAGGCTGAGATAAACATGGCAAGTGGAGGAAATACCCGCCTATACATCAACGAAAGAAATGCTACGCCAAGCATTTTCAGCGAAGGAGCCAGAGACAGCATCCTTCTGATGCAAACAATAGATATCTCCAGATATCTGAAAAAGGGCGAAAACATCATCGCGGTCTGGTATGCACCAGGAAGAATAAGAAATAAGAGCAAACAACTCTCGCTGGAACTTCATGGCTGGTATACAGACTCTGTTCCTTTTTATCATAAAGCAGACGAAACATGGTGGTGCAACCCCCTGAAGGGTGGCAGTTACAACGAAAAAGAACACTTTGACAATAGAATATACACTACTGAGTGGAAATCGGCTGAATACCAATCTTCAGGATGGGTTCATCCGACAGGCGCCTTCAAAGATACGGTAAACTATATTTTTGTTGACCAGCTGCCATACCTCACCCAAAACAAACTTCAAATGGTATTAGAACCATATCAGGAGGAATTTAATCATCAAGGATGCCGTATAGACTTCGGACGTCCGTTCCGTGGAACCATCCGGCTCACGATACGCAATGCCAGCAAAGGAACAACACTTCATATTAACGGAAACCAATATGTATGCAGTGGCGAAATGGACGAGCAAGCCTATTACCGTTTCCATGCTGAGCATCAAAAAGATTTCGTGATAACTTGGGATAAAGGCTTCAGAAGAAGTAATATCACAAATATAGAAGGATTAGAGATTTCGGAATAAGCTCAACAGCGTTTCGAAATCTCTTTTTTTATAAAACAAAAAAAGACTTCGGAACTATTATCTTCCAAAGTCTCTAACTGAATTTAGTCTTCCAATTCGGCAAGCACTTGCTCTGCCACTTCGCAAAGCTCATCATACCATTCCTTGCCGAACTTCTCTACCAGCGGACCCTCCAGGAACTTATAAACTGGAAGGTTCAACTCCTCACCCTTCTTGATGGCATCCTTGCAGATGCGCCACTTGTTATAGTTGATGCCATACACCTCGTTGCCGAAATCCTTGGCACGGATTGGATACAAAGCACAGGAGATAGGCTTCTTGAACTTCGACTTTCCTTCGCGATAAGCACGCTCCAAGGCACAGAGACAACAATTCGGAATCGTATGTCCATCGCCCAGGTCTTTCAAATCCTGGTAGCAGGTAAACACGCAATCCTTACCATTCACGATGCTCGTCACCAAATCGCCTTCAATATCGGTATAAGCCACGCCCTGCTTATCTATGATAGCCTGGGCAGAAGCCGAGAGATCATCCCAAACCACATCCAGCGCATCCTCAATCTCCATAATCTCATCCAGGGTAACAGGAGCTCCCGCATCGCCTTCGATGCAGCACTCGCCCTTGCAGGCATCAAGGTCGCAACAGAATTTTTCGGTGATAATATCAGGTGAAACCAACACGTTGCCCACCTGCAGAATACGCAGTTCGTCTTTCTTCATAATGTTTTTTGAGATGAATAAATTTCTTTGAGTGTATAATAAAAATAATGATAGCTACCCATGAGTGGATAGCTATATATTAATAGGTGTACCTACCATTGGATAGGCGCAATTCCGTTCTGCTGCAGATACGCATTGCAGCGGGAGAAATGATGATTGCCAAACCATCCGCCTCTGTTGGCTGATAATGGCGAAGGATGAACGCTTTCCAATATCAGATGCTTGCTTGTATCGATGAGCTTCGCCTTGCTCCGGGCATAACCGCCCCAAAGGATAAACACCAGGTGCTCCTTATCCTTGCTGAGTGCCTTGATGGCAGCATCGGTAAACTCCTCCCAGCCTTTGCGCTGATGACTTGCCGCTTGATGGGCACGAACAGTCAACGTGGCATTGAGAAGCAGTACTCCCTGTTTTGCCCAGCGGGTCAAATCGCCCGTGGCTGGCATCGGAGTGCCGAGATCCATCTGAATCTCCTTGAATATATTAATCAATGATGGCGGAAAAGTGATTCCATCCGGCACAGAGAAACTCAGTCCCATCGCCTGACCCGGCTCATGGTATGGATCCTGTCCGATAATCACTACCTTCACATCATCAAAAGGACAGAGATTGAAGGCATTGAAAATCAAGCGGCCAGGAGGATAACAGGGCGTACGCAGGTATTCCTCCTTCACGAAGTTTGTGAGGTCAACAAAATACTGCTTGTCGAACTCTTCTCCTATATGCTGTCTCCAACTTTCTTCTATCTTTACGTTCATGCTTAATATAAATTCAAAAGTATCTTAGGATACTTACGCAAGTATCCTAAGATACTTGACCAAGTATCTTAGGATACTTTTTTGAGGTATATAAAATCGTTTTTACTTGTTGTCAGAAATCAAGTTCTCACCTGTCATATCTGCAGGCTTCTCCAAGCCCATGATATGGAGGATAGAAGGAGCAACGTCTGCCAAACGACCATCCTTTACGGTAGCTGAGTTGTTGTCAGTTACGTAGATGAATGGAACTGGGTTCAAAGAGTGAGCGGTGTTAGGGGTACCGTCCTCGTTGATAGCGTGGTCTGCATTACCGTGGTCAGCGATGATGATAGCCTCATAATCGTTAGCCTTGGCAGCCTCGATAACGTCCTTTACACAGTTGTCAACAGCGTGAACAGCCTTAGCGATAGCGTTGTAGATACCAGTGTGACCTACCATATCGCCATTAGCGAAGTTTACAACGATGAAGTCATACTCCTGAGTGTTGATAGCACCAACCAACTTATCCTTTACCTCGTAAGCGCTCATCTCTGGCTTCAAGTCGTAAGTAGCCACCTTTGGAGAAGGAACCAGGATACGGTCCTCACCCTCGTATGGAGTCTCACGACCACCATTGAAGAAGAATGTTACGTGAGCATACTTCTCTGTCTCTGCAGTGTGGAGCTGCTTCTTGCCCTGTGCGCTCAAGTACTCACCGAGAGTATTCATTACGTTCTCCTTAGGGAAGAGGATGTGAACGCCCTGGAAGCTTGCATCGTATGGAGTCATGCAGTAGTACTGCAAGTCCTTGATGGTGTGCATGCCTTCCTCTGGCATATCCTGCTGAGTCAATACCTGTGTCAACTCCTTGGCACGGTCGTTACGGTAGTTGATGAAGATAACAACATCACCCTCCTGGATAGTACCGTCAACCTTAGAGTTATTGATTGGCTTGATGAACTCGTCTGTTACGTCCTCATCATAGCTCTCCTGCATTGCCTTCACCATATCGTCAGCCTGCTTACCCTTACCCTCAACGAGCAAGTCGTATGCTTCCTTCACACGGTTCCAGCGCTTGTCACGGTCCATAGCATAGAAACGACCTACGATGCTTGCGATGTGTGCACCATTCTTGTCGCAGCAAGCCTGAACCTCCTCGATGAAGCCCTTACCGCTCTTAGGGTCTGTATCACGGCCATCCATGAAGCAGTGAACGTATGTCTCCTTCAAACCATATTCCTTACCAATCTCAATCAACTTGAAGAGGTGATCCAAAGAAGAGTGAACACCACCGGTAGAAGTCAAGCCCATCAAGTGGAGTTTCTTACCTGTCTTCTGAGCATAGCTGTAAGCGTTGATGATCTCCTGATTTTTCAAGATGTCACCGCTCTCGCAAGCCTTGTTGATCTTAACGAGGTCCTGATATACCACACGACCAGCACCGATGTTGAGGTGACCTACCTCAGAGTTACCCATCTGACCGTTAGGAAGACCTACGTCCTCGCCACAAGTCTGGAGAGTAGAATGTGCTGAAACTGCTGTCAAATAATCGAGATAAGGAGTTGGAGTCTTGAAGATAACATCACCCTTATCATGCTTACCGATTCCCCATCCGTCGAGAATCATTAAAAGAGCTTTTTTTGCCATAATTACATAAAATAATTTAAATTCGAATTTCAGTGTGCAAAGTTACAACAAAATAGGTGAAGGACAAAATAAATTAAGATAAAAAAACTTCCACCTTTCTAAAAAGATGAGAGTTGATAACAAGATCAACAGGTTCGCAGGATATATCCCTTCTTGATGACTGCTTCGATACTTACCTTTTCATCTAGGTTCAATGCCCGGCGAAGATAGGTAATCTGCACGTTCAGGGCAAGGGAATTGGAGTATGAGTCATCACCCCATACTTCATTCAGTATGAAATCCCGCTCTACAAGCTGGTTCTGGTTCTCGGCAAGAAGCTTCAGAATTTCAGCTTGACGAGATGTGATGACTACTCTGGAATTACCACATAGCAGTTCATTCTGTGCATAGTAGAAAGCAATGGAACCGATAAAAACAGCAGATTCTTCACCATTGTCGTCTTCTTTCGGTTGCTTCAACTCATAAATCATATTCTTCAGGAACTCATGGCGAATGCCATCAATGCGTTTCTGGAAGACTATGGTCTTAACCAGATAATACAGACATCCTATCAAGATGAAAAAGAGAAAGATGCTTCCTATCAATTGCCACATCATGGCTTTGAGCGTTCGAGTAATAGGAATGGGCACCTGAAAAGAAATACCTTGGCGAAACATTGGGTTCGTCTGATACTTTACCGTCACCACACGTGACCATCTGCCTTCGACATCATATTTTGCATTCAGGAAGACGGTCTTGTAATCAAGATGACGAAAAAAGGATATCTTTCCATATCCCTTATCATCCAGCAATCTTTGATAGGCAGCCAAGGAAGGATGCTTACCTATATAAGCCAGATATCTGCTGATGATGAGATAAGCATCATCACCCGTAAGATCAGGATCATTCAAACGGACAAGAAAGCGGTGATTGTTCCAAAAAGAAAGCGTTGTACGGCTACCTCCCTTCTTCATATCATATTCAGATTCTACCTTAAGCATAACCGTATCTCTTCTACCTTTCGTAGATGAATTTTCCTGTAACTTTTTTCTATTCTTCAAATCTTGCGCCAACACCTCATCACAATCCTTCTTGAATTGCTCTACCTGCTGGTCTAAGCTATATTGACATTGAAGATGGAGCCAATAAGCCTGCGTGCAGAACAACAATACGATTGCTACTCCACATACCATCCATACTATTTTCAGTTTGCTGTTACTGTTCATACGTTCCTGATCTTTTGAATTTGACGGCAAAGTTACTGAAAAATCCGTAAACAAAGGCAAGAGTAATAAAATAATAATAGGCGAAAAGAAGCAAAAGTAATAACTCAGTAACAGAAATCATCGATTTCATCGAATAATCCCAGTACCTTTGCATCACAAAACGAATGAAACAGATAAAATAATGAATAAATAGACGAAGATTATGAAAAAGGTATTATTGATGGCATGGCTTGCACTGTATGCTTGCATGCTCCGAGCTCAAACAGTAAACCTGTTCGATGAATCAAGCATTGGCATGGGAGATTCCATTGATCAGGTAAAGTATCAGGTAGTATATGATGCCGAGTATATTTACGAAAAGAAATATACCAAGACCGACACCATCATTGGCCGCATCGAAGAGAAAATGCTCTTGCAGATTGGCAACAAGTATTCCGCATTCTACAGTTATCCGATATTCCAAAGAGACTCTACCATCTCCGCGAATATGGCAAAAGGAATACCTGCCAATTTTTCCGGTAATGGCGGACAGATTAATTGGAAAGTATATAAGAACTATCCAGAACCGGGCAAAACTGCCTATCTCGATTTCTTTGCTGCCGACAGATATGTGTGCATAGAGCCGATGGAACCGACAGACTGGCAACTCACAGACAGCATCGATTCCATCTGCGGTTACGAGTGCCACCAGGCAATTGCCAAGTTTAAGGGTAGAACATGGATAGCTTGGTACACGGAAGACATCCCTATTGACAATGGTCCCTGGAAACTGAGCGGACTGCCGGGATTGATACTCAAGGCTCACGACTCCGAGAACGATTATGGATTTACGGCTGTAGGACTCACTACAGACAAAGGCTCCACACCTATCTATTATAAAGGTAAGACATTCGAGCCTATCGACCGCAAATCATTGACCTCCATTTACAAGAAATACTATGCCGACCCTATCGGCTATCTGCTTCAAGATGCCAAGTATGCTGCAATTGTAAAGATCAAGGATGAAAAAGGAAATATCCTGAAGCATTCCAAGCGTGCTGAGCCATACAATCCGATTGAAAGATAATTAGCAGTTTACTTTTTTGCCAGACAAGCGCCTTAAAGACATCAGCAAGATAAGTGTCTAAGGTAAAATAGAAAAGAGAGAAAAAAGATGAAGAAAATAATAGTTCTTTTCACTATTCTGTTCGTGGCGTGCCATGCGTTTGCCCAAGAGAAGATTAGCGGTTATGTCGAAGATTCATTGACCCATAACCGTCTAGCCAACGTCTCCATCACACTGCTCCGCAATGGCAAACCCTTGAAGTTTACAAGAACAAAGGAGGACGGAACCTTCGTGCTACCTATCACCGAAAAGCAAGCCAACGACAAACTGCAGGCCACGTTTATGGGGTATAAAAAGACAAAAACATCGATTTCATCGAGAAAAGAAACCGTTATCAGTATGGCTTCAACAGCTTTTGTCTTGAAGGAAGTACAAGTAAAAGGCTCTCGCATCACAGGTCGAGACACCATATCTTTCGACCTCACCCGCTTTGCCAACGAACGAGATAACTCACTGAAAGATGTACTGAAAAAGCTGCCAGGCGTAGATATAGAGAAGAATGGTCGTATCAACTACAATGGTAAGCCCATCAACCGATTCACTGTGGAAGGTCTCGACCTGACCGGTGGCAAATATAACCAATTGGAAGAAAACATCAAGGCAAAAGATGTAAAAAAGGCCGAAGTCATCGAGCATGACCAACCTATCAAGGCGCTCCAGAACAAGACCTTTACGGATAATGTAGCGATGAACATCGCCCTGAAGGATAGTGCCCGCGACAAACTGATGCCTACTCTCAAGCCCTACTTACTCGTAGGGCATCCATCCCACGTAGGCGGAAGCATCAATATCATGCAAATTGGCAAGAAGAAACAGATGATGTATGATGCAGAATACGACAGAACAGGTAAAAATCTCGGCTATGCACTTAACCAACTCGCATCTTACAGCAATCGTCTGGCTCCAGCCTCCCTTCCATCATGGATATCAGTACCATCGCTTGACGCTCCTATCGACGAAGAACGCCTGCGCTTCAACACCTCACAAAAATACTCCATCAACCATATCAAGAAGAATAAGGACGATGCAGAGACTCGCATAGAAGCCAACTATCTTCGTACGGTAACCCGACAAGAGCGAGAGAACATGAGTATCTACGACCTCGGCGGCGAAGCTCCCACAGTTACCACTGAGCACAACCAAAAGACGATGATCAGCGATGCCTTCAATCTGCAATGGGAGAACAAGGTAAACAAGGCTGAACATTATGGCAACGAGAGCATCAGCCTCAGCGCAGCACAAAGCGACGGTTTGTCAAACATCAACGACACGCTTACCCAACGTGTCCGCATCCCAAAGCTCGACCTCTCGACAAGTATCTACCGCCTCTTCGTCTTCAAGAAAAGTCAACTCTCTTGGCGTAGCACTGCCGACTATCACCATGGTGTGGCGGACCTCTACGTTAACGAAGAGCGGAATCGCATCCGCACCAACCTTTGGCATACAGCCCACGCCTTACAGTGGATGAGGAATCGCTTCCACTGGATACAGGAATATAGAATGAGTATCGACCTCAACAACATCTATGCAAAATATCAGAAAAGAAGCGATGAAATCGGCAAAAACAGTCTTAACATCACAGGGAAGTTCACCCCTTACTGGCAATACAAGACCGAGACGTTCCGTATGTCGTTCTCTCCCGATTTCATGTGGGAACGCTTCACCTATCCACAGAAAACTCTACTTACCATATCACCCTACCTTTACTTATATAAGAAATTGGATTTCCGTAGAGAGTTGACAATCTACACAGGATACAGTACTGGAACAGGCAATGCCACCAACTACGCCATGAAGCAATATCGTCAAAGTTATCGCTCTTGGTACGCTTCGAGCGACATCATTCCGATAACTCGCTCTCTTTATGGCAAGTTGAGTTACGACTACAAGCGCCCTATCAAGGAAATCTTCTTCAGCGCATCGGTCAATGCCAGCAAAAACTGGATGAATACGGCATCCGACCTACGCATCGAGGATGGCAAATACTATACCTCATTATATAAGCAGGACAGCAAGAGCAACAACCTAGGGGCATCACTCTACATATCGAAGGGCTTCTACGACCTTCATTTGAAGACCCGCCTGGAGGGCAGTTACAACTACAGCAAGGGGGAGCAATACAGCAGCGGCAAAGCCATCAGCTACACCGCCGACAACTATACAGTGAAGCCTAGTATCGACTTCTCGCCGTCCTGGTGTGCCTTTAGCTATGAGGGAGAATTCTCTTTTTACAACTCGAAACGTCAAAAAATGGCGAAGTCATCGTTATTTAATTGGCGTCAAAGCGTATCTGCCACCGCTACCATCAGCCATGTGGACCTCTCCTTCTCGCTCGTACATTATCACAATGAGCTGCAAGAGGGCAACCACCTAAACACCCTTCTTGGCGATGCCTCGGCAGTATGGAGAATGAAAAAGCTCCGCCTTTCTGCAGAGATTAGAAACCTTTTCAACAAGAAGAATTATATGGAAACCATCTATAGCGGCATCAGTACATTGACCGACAGCTATTATCTTCGTCCTCGCGAACTGATGATTTCCGCCCAGTATTCCTTCTAAACAAGAACTCCCGTCTCTTTTCAGAGATGGGAGTTCTTTACTTTTAAGGATAAGAGACAAGGTTATAAGGGATTTTAACTTTTTTAGTTGATTTTTATTTGGAACATAACATTATTATTTGTATCTTTGCAACTGATAATATCTTGTTATTATCCCCATAATTATGCAAGAAACGAATAATATATTAGCAATATTAGATAACTACCTCCACGACAATCCTGATGAGATTGCAAAGGAGATGGCAAACGACTTCAGAAAACGAAGAATAGAGAAGAATCTGACACGTGAGCAAGTGGCAGACAAGTCAGGCGTTGCCGTCAGCAACATCACCAGATTCGAGCAAAAAGGCCTCATCTCCCTCAAAAATCTGATAGGTATCGCCATAGCTTTGGACTACACCTCAGAAATCAAGAACGTCTTCTCGCAACCCAAGTACTCCACCATGGAGGAGTTGCAACAGATAAAAAGAAACGCTAACAAGAAAAAGGCTTACAGACAATGAAACATATAGAATCTTTAACCGTGAAATATCACCAGGAGAAAGTCGGCACACTGTCATTGAGTGCCGATGGAAAAGTATGCACATTCGAGTATGACAATCAGTGGTTGGCATCTGGCTTTAGTATATCTCCGTTGGAATTGCCACTGAAGCCTGGTCTTTTCATTGCCAAAGCCACCCCTTTCAACGGGAACTTTGGCATCTTCGAAGACAGCCTTCCAGATGGATATGGTAGATACCTATTGCATAAAACCTTGCTAAAAGAGGGTATCAGCGACTTTGAGCTATCTGCTCTCGACCGACTGAGCATCGTGGGCAATGGAGGTATGGGCGCATTGACCTACGAACCTATTACTTCTATCCAGACTGGACACGAGATAGAGGACTTTGACCTTTTACAAGCCAAAGCCTTGGAAGTATTGAAGGAGCAACAGGATAATGACGCTGGATTGCTATTATATAATAGTGGTAATAGTGGCGGTTGTCGCCCGAAAGCCATTTTTACAAATGAGGATGGTCATTGGTTGGTCAAGTTTCGCCATACCTACGACCCACAAGATATGGGAAAGCAAGAGTATCATTATAATGAGATAGCCAAGCAATGTGGTATTCAAGTACCAGACTTCAAACTGGTAAACGACAAGTATTTTGCCTGCCGTCGCTTCGACATTTCTCCAACAGGCGAACGCATTCACGTAGCCACAGCTGGAGCCTTGCTCAACGTTTCCCTTTCCAACCCCATTCTCGATTATCTCAACCTTTTGGCGCTTACAGGTTATCTTACCCAGAGCCAAGAGGATGTGGAAGAGATGTTCCGCCGCATGGTTTTCAATTACATAATGGACAACAAGGACGATCACTGCAAGAACTTCTCTTTCTTGGTTCAGAAAGAGAGCGATGGCAAATGGCATTGGCATTTAGCTCCAGCCTACGACCTCACCCATTGCACCGAGGGATATAATGGTGAACACGCAACATCTGTAAATGGAACTGGGCATCCGACCGTAGAGGATATGATTGCCGTTGGCGTAAAGAACAAAATGAAGGAAAAGAGATGCCGCGAAATCTACGAAGAGGTAACCGAACAATGCTAGAATAAAAGCGAACTATCTGCGTGCGCTGTGTGGTCTATTCCTTAAACGGAATTACAATAAAAACGCCTCTATCTCTTTTTCTAGGATAGAGGCGTTTCTGTTTAATCTATTTCATTTTGCACAAGCCTCGAATTATTTATTCTGCTTCAGATAGTTCAACTGAACCTTAGGAGCGCAGGCATTGCTTGTTTTCTCGGTATATTCTGCCACCTTCAAAGTAGCAGTACCCTTGATGTTCTCTACATCACTACCTACCTTAAAGAGATAGTTACCTGCATCTACCTTCCACTGGCTGTTAGCCTCATCGAAGCTGGCAAGATCGCGCTTTTCGAGGGTCATCTTCAAAGTCTGGCTCCCACCTGGATTCAGCAACTTGGTCTTGCCGAAGGTCTTGAGTTCCTTGGCTGGCTTCTCGTAAGCGCCCTTAGGAGCGGTAACATAAACCTCAGCAACTTCCTTGCCGGCAACCTTACCGGTATTCTTGATAGTTACGCTTACCTCAATGTTATTGCCTTTTGCCTTGACAGATGGCTTGCCAAACTCGAAGGTAGTGTAGCTCAAACCATAACCGAAAGGATAAGCCACATTCTTCTTGAAGGTATCAAAGTAGCGATAACCTACGTAGATATCCTCCTCGTGGTTGCTATAATCGTAACCCTTGATATTACCCTTGCTCCAATCCAGCAGATTCTTGTAGGTGTACATATCGTAATCCTTGGCGAAGTTGGCAGTAGATGGATGATCGGTAGCAGCGATAGGCCAGGTCATGGTCAACTTACCCGATGGATTCACCTTACCGGTCAGGATATCAGCTACAGAGTTACCACCCTCGATACCTGGCTGCCAAGCTACGAGAATAGCATCCACACGGTCTCTCCAACTGGCTGTCTCCATCACAGAACCAGAGTTGATGATGACAATCACCTTCTTACCCTTGGCATGGAAAGCATCAGATACACGGAAAATCATATCCTGCTCTATCTGACTGAGGTTGAACTCACCATTGATCTGGCGATCCATACCCTCACCTGCCTGACGACCGATGGTGATGATGGCAGCGTCTGCCTTTGGCTCCTCGCCAGCTACACAACGCTCAGTAATCTCGATTTCATCGAGCTTTGGCTGACCCTGATCCAGGAACCACATCATCGGATTCTTGTCTGCCTTCAACTTAGCCTTGGCATACTTCACATAATTCTGATAGATTTCCGTAAGCTGAGGAGTAGTTGCCACGCCGATGTTCTTCAAACCGGTAACCATATCTACAGAATAGCCTACATTAACGGCTCCACTACCAAGACCACCCGACATGAAGTCGTAAGAGTTGACACCGAAGAGCGCCACGGTCTTCAAGCCCTGAATAGGAAGAGCTGCATCATTCTTCAGGAGCACCATACCTTCGGTAGAACTCTGACGGGTGATGGCAGCATGAGCCTTCAAGTCTGGCTCACCACTATATTTATATCCCTTGAATCGAGGAGTCTTCACGATATATTCGAGCATACGGCGAACATTGCGGTCCACATCCTTGATATCCAGCTTGCCATTCTTTACGGCATCAACAATATCCTGCACCTGAGCAGGATAACCCGGCATCATCAGGTCGTTGCCAGCCTCAACTTCCTGTTCCAGAGGAAGGTCGGCACGCTTACCAATCCAGTCGGTCTCCACGATTCCCTTATATCCCCAGTCGTTGCGGAGAATATCGGTAAGGAGGCCCTTGTTGCCCTGGGCATAAACACCGTTAATCTTATTATAGGCAGACATGATAGTCCAAGGATTGCTCTTGCGAACCATCATCTCGAAACCCTTCAGATACAATTCACGGAGAGCACGCTGGCTCAATCGCTCATCCACCTTGGTTCGGTCAGTTTCCTGAGAGTTCACGGCAAAGTGCTTGGCACTTACACCCACGCCCTGACTCTGTACACCCTGTACAAAGGCGGTTCCGATAAGACCCGTTACGATTGGGTCTTCAGAATAATACTCAAAGTTACGGCCGCAGAGCGGATTGCGATGCAGGTTCATACCCGGTCCGAGCACTACATCACAGCCATACTCCAGGGTTTCGTTACCGATTGCCTCACCCACCTTGCGCACCAGATCGGTGTTCCAGGTAGAAGCCAGACAGGTTCCGATAGGGAAACCGGTAGCAAAGTAGCTACGGCTGTCACCTTCGCGATGAGCATCGATATGAACACCGGCAGGACCATCACACTGAACGGTAGTAGGAATACCGAGACGAGGGATGGCTACAGTAGTACCCGCAGCACCCGGCACGAACTTCTTCTGATGTCCGAGCATAGCACCACTACCCACGAATCCATCGTTACCACCGCCCACTAAAAGTTGGGCTTTCTCTTCCAAGGTCATCGCCTTGATTACTTCTTCGATGTTATTGGCATTCAGCTGAGGTGCCGATTGCGCCATCATTGTAGTTGCCATCGCTCCAGCCGCAACGGTAAGAGCCAATTTCTTGTAGTTCATCATTTTGTCGTTTATTTCGTTAGTTATTACTTTTCTGTTCTTTTAGTCGTTTCGTCAGTTCCATGCAGTCCCTGAGAATACTGCATTTCTTCAAAAACTTGCTGCAAATATAATAAAATAAGGTGGAAACGCCAAGCATTTCCACCTTTTTTTCTTGAATTCAACAAGATTATTCCCGGATTTAACAAAAGGTATAGGAAGAACATAACATACTATACATATCCCCAACCTAAGACTAGTCCTGATATTTAATCTGGAAGTAATCAAAAACAAGACATTCCTTCCATTTCAATCTTTCGCAAATTTCGTCAAAAAGAAGAAAAAATACTCGAAAACCTTGTAGGAATCATATAATAATCGTATCTTTGCCAAATTATCCAAAAATTGGGTACTAGAGTAAGGACATTTAAATAATGAAAGGTATGGAGCAGAGAAAATCTTCCATCGAAATCTATCGTTCCCCAGAGGGAAACATAGAGCTGAATGTAAAATTAGAGAATGATACCGTTTGGCTTACACAAAGCCAAATGGCAGAGTTGTTTGCTGTTGACAGAACATCTGTTACACGACACATTCGCAACATTTACAAGAGTCAAGAACTAGACGAAAAGTCAACTTGTGCAAAAAATGCACAGGTTCGTTTTGAGGGTAAGAGACAAATCATTCGTGATATTCCTTATTATAATCTTGACATGATTATTTCGGTAGGGTACAGAGTGAATAGCAAGAATGCGACCTCTTTCCGCCGTTGGGCAACCTCTATCTTGAAGCAATACATTATCAAGGGTTACGCCATCAACCAGAAACGCCTAGACAATTACAACGAACTGAAAGAAGTGGTTCGTTTGATGTCACGTGCGATTACATTACAAGATCAGGATTCAGAAGGCGAATATAACGGACTGTTCAATGTCATCAGCGACTATGTTTATGCCCTGGATACTCTCGACAAATATGATTATCAGACATTACTCATAGACAAGACGACTCAAGCCGAGCCGTTCCATGCCACCTACGAAAATGCAATGGAAGCCATCAATGCTTTGAAAGAAAAGTTTGGAGGCAGTAAATGGTTTGCCAATGAGAAGGATGATTCATTCAAGAGCAGCATAGGTCAGATTTACCAAACCTTCGGCGGTGAAGAACTCTACGCTTCGGTAGAAGAAAAAGCAGCCATGCTGCTCTACCTTGTCGTAAAAAACCATTCATTCAGCGATGGCAACAAGAGAATTGCGGCCATGCTTTTTCTTTGGTTTATGGAGAAGAATGGCATTCTGTATGCAGAAAATGGACATAAGAGAATTGCCGACAACACACTCGTTGCCCTGACTCTGATGATTGCAGAAAGCAGAACTGAGGAAAAAGATGTTATGGTAAAAGTAGTCGTCAACTTGATTAACAAAGACAATCAATAAGAATTGCTATTTTAAAACCGCACAACAGCTGTTCTACGCATGCACAACAGCTGAAAGACAAGCGCACAACAGCTGATGTGCGACCGCATATCAACTGTTGTGCGCTTCGAGATACTTACTGTTCCAACAACTTCTATTGTATCTCCGAACAACTTCAGTTACTTCTTTCAGATACTTATGACGCATTCTTCAAACGCCAATAACGCTTGAGGAAAGGCATTCAAAGCATTGCGGAAGCTTATTCAAAGCATTGTAGAAATCTACTTCGCTGTATCCTTTGAGCTTCGCTTATCACGGCGATAACTGCGATAATCATCCAGCGGAATCTCAATATCAGGTTCCACCAGCTCACCCTCACGTGGCAAAGCGAACTTCTGATACTTGATGTTCAAGCCACGCTCTATCCACATACTCTCATAATAGGTCTGGATAGAGAGAATCTTACGGGTTTCCTCATCGATGCCCTCCTGATGATAGAGGTCCTCTGTGCGGAAGAGCACAGGCAGATGGTTGCCATCCACCATATAAGTGGTATAGGTGAAGAGGAAGTTGGAGTCCGTCTTCAGATGGATGATGCCGCCATCCACGAGGAAATGGCGATAACGGTTCATGAAATAAGTAGATGTAAGACGCTTACGAGGATTCTTCATCTGCGGGTCAGAGAAGGTGAGCCAGATTTCCTGCACCTCATCCGCAGCAAAGAAGCGGTCGATAATCTCGATGTTGGTACGGAGGAAAGCCACGTTCTTCTGTCCTTCCTCTATCGCCTTCTTGGCACCGGTCCACATACGTGCGCCCTTGATATCCACACCGATGAAGTTCATTTCAGGATAGAGTTTGGCAAGTTCCACGGTATATTCACCCTTGCCACATCCCAACTCCAGCACGATAGGGTTATCATTGTGGAAATACATCTCACGCCACTTGCCCTTCATATCGAAAGGCACGTCATCTACTACACTATATGGATACTGGAACACGTTCTCGAAACGCTCCATATCCGCAAACTTAGCTAATTTTCCTTTGCTCATTGATTCTTTTTTCTTCGTTTGGGTGCAAAGGTAAGCATTTAACGATAATTATACAAATCATATCATGGAATTTGTATAATATTAACGGAAAAAGTTTATTCCGCCTGAATACCGAAGTACTCGTTGAGTTCGGCGATGGCAGCACCATCGGCATTAGGAAAATCCTTCACCAGCTTGCCTTTCTCCAGCAGGAGGATGCGGGTAGAGATGTCGGCAACGAAGTTGAGGTTATGGCTGGAGATGATGACCGTGATGGCCTGCTCCTTGCAGATGCGCTGAATCATATGGGCGATAGTCATCTGAGAAGATGGGTCGAGATAGTTGAACGGCTCATCCAGAAGAAGAACCTTCGGATTAATAATCATCGCTCCAATGATACCAATCTTCTGGCGGTTGCCCTGAGAAAAATCACGGAGATACTTTTTGGTTCCCATGATTTCATCGTGCATAAAGCCCTCAAACTGAGCCAATCGCTCCTGCAGGGTTTCATCGTCAATGTGATAAACATCAGCGATGAAATCGAAGTATTCCTCAGGGGTGAGGAAGTCGATGAGGAATCTGCCGTCGATGTAACTGCCGGTATATTCCTTCCAGGTCTCACTCTCGTTCACCTTTTGTCCATTGCTTTCCACGAAACCGTCATCAGCCTGAATCAGGTCGAGAATCAGGCGGAGCAAGGTGGTCTTGCCCGCACCATTATTACCTACGAGTCCTATCAACTCACCCTTTGCAACACCCAGATTATCAATATCGAGTACAGTATTGCCATTATATATCTTTTTGAGATTCTGAATCTTGATATCCATTATTCTAATGTTTAATGTGTAGTGTTTAATGTTTACTTAGCTTTCCATAAACTTCTCCATGCGCTTATACTTGTTCTTCTCGAAGATGGCAGCAATCTTGGCGATGAACCATTTGTGGATGGCGATGCTGATGACTGCCAGCGTTACGCAGGTGATAAACCATGCTGTCTCACCGAAGAAATAATAGACTGCACAGACACCAGCCAGCGGGAAGAGAAAGGCGATGGCATAAAGATTAATCTTCAGATTCGCTCCCTGCATGCTGAACATGGAAGTCTGGAATATCTCCAGACGGGAAGAGAAGAGTGCCGTAGGCAGATTGAAGAGATTGATGAATACTGCCAGACAGAAACCGCTGATAAGCACCAGAATTCCGATTCCTGCCTGCAGGAAAAGGAACGGAAGGGTAAGCAGCAAAGCGACAGCACTCACCACCATATAATAATAGAAGCAATTCTGCAGCATCTGTTTAACCTTGACAGGCTTGGTCATCAAACCATGGAAGAAGTTTGCCTCTATGCCAAAGGTCCATTGCGACAACACCACCGATGGCAGCAGGATGGCACCCGCCACATAGAGGGTAGTCATAGCCACCTTGTCCCCCATTTCCTGTCCCGCTTCTGCCGGGAGCAAGGCAAAGAGATAGGCATCGAAAAGGAAGATGGCAGTAATCATAATCACCATCGTACGGACACGCTTTGCTCTCAATGTGCCGATATATTGCAGACTGAAGAGGTTGATATGGCTGAAACCACGGAACCTGGAAACCTTCTGCTTCTGCTCGTTATAAATCTTTTCGTGATAAAGATAGAAGGTAAGTCCGGCGAATACCGCTCCGGCAAGGAAGAAGATACCCACCCATCCCATCCATACCGGGAAGAAGGAAGCCACAAACATATACCCTATCAGCACGGCAAACATTCCCATCCATCCCAATATCAAGGGCCATTTCAGAATCCACTCCGTAGCCTTGCGGTAACAGGTGATGTAGATGCCGTTGACAAAAGAGAACTCCAGGAACAGGAAGAAGCTGGCTACAACCTCACTTGCCGGCAGGAAATAGATAAATACCGGAAGCATAAGCACCGGAAGCACATAGTTCCAGAAACTCACGAGATTGGTAGTGAGCAGGAACTTGTTCCAGATTTTCTCCGGCACAGGGCGCGACTTCACATAATCATCCATCGCCGTAATATCCCGCTTCATCACCATCTTCATGATAATGTCTGGAATCAGCATACCGACAACGATACCGGCTCCCAACAGGGCAGGCATGTCTTCGCCCCCAAGTTCTCCCCCATTCTCGGTGAAGCTGAGAAAAAAGCTCACGCCCATCACCACATACAGGAAGATGATGTAGCACGCCACGAAGGCATCTCGCTTGTGGAAGTTACGGCGCTGCTGCAACCACCAAAGCCTTAAAAGTAATCTCAACATAAATTATTCTTTTTATGGTTTACGGGCACAAAGGTAAATAAAAATATCCGAAATCTCCTACAAAATGATAGAAATAACTTAAAAATAACATTAGATGAAAAGTAAGAGAAAACAGAAAGAGAAGAAAAGAAAGAATAGGAACATACGCAAAAACGGCATCTCCTCACGAAGATGCCGTTTCTTCCAAACTAACATTAACTTATATATCAACTATTCATCAAAACTATTATAAACCTAAAAGTCAACTCTAGCGTATGTCATCTAATACTTATAATACTCTTATTCAGGCTGAACCGGCAAGATGTTATCATCCTCATCATAGAAGAGAGGAGCCACCTTTACGCTGCGAAGCCAGGTTGTATCATTTGATGGCACACAGTCGTGATGGAACAAATACCACTGTCCCTTGTACTCACAGATACTGTGATGGGTTGTCCAACCTACTACCGGTTCCAGGATGACGCCCTTGTAAGTGAACGGACCATAAGGATTATCACCTACAGCATAGCAGAGATAATGAGTATCACCGGTAGAGTAGCTGAAGTAATACTTGCCCTTATACTTATGCATCCAGCTGGCCTCGAAGAAGCGATGAGGATCATCAGCTGGCAATACATTACCCTCTTCGTCAACGATGACAACAGGCTTTGGCATTTCTGCAAACTGCTGCACATCATCAGTCATCATGGCTACACGAGATGGTAACGGATTCTCCTTGCCCTCTGGAAGATGCTCATCCTTCAGTGCCTTGTTGTCCTTGTACCACTGAAGCTGACCGCCCCAGATACCACCGAAGTAGCAGTAAATCTTGCCATCATCATCCTTGAACACGCAAGGGTCGATGCTGTATGACTTGCGGATAGGGTCGGCATTCGGAACGAAAGGACCTTCAGGCTTATCAGCCACAGCCACACCGAGATGGAACACGCCATTATAATCCTTGGCAGAGAAGATGAGATAGTACTTGCCATCCTTCTCTACAACATCGTTGTCCCACATCTGCTTCTCAGCCCATGGCACATCCTTCACATCGAGAATCACACCATGATCGGTTACCTCACCATCCATCACATCGTCCATAGAGAGAACATGATAGTCTTTCATCTGGAAGTGACCGCCATCATCGTCGAAGCTTTCGCCGCTATCCCAGTCATGAGATGGGTAAACATACAGGCGACCGTTAAACACATTGGCAGATGGGTCTGCCATATAATCCTTTGGGAACAAATATCTTGCTTTCATTGTTGTTTATTATTTTAAGAGATGTACAATATTATCTAAAGAGATTTTACTTAAAGAGTTTTACGATTTCCTTCACCACTGGCTTCACCTCGTTGTTGCGGTCGATGAGCAGTGGATAGTTGGTTCTGCCAGGGATAGGCCAGCCATTCAACCAAGAGTGACCATCGTTGACACCCCAGAAGGTAACACGACTGATAACATCCTTATGGCGCTCTACAATCTTAAAGAGATCGAGATAACGCTGGTTGAAGAGTTTCTGCGCCTTCTTGTCAAGTCCCTTCACGTATGGATTGTACTTCTTCTGAAGTTCAAACTTCTGGCTGATTTCCGCTCCGCCGAATCCTTCCGGATTAGGAAGCATATTCATATCCAGCTCAGTCAGCATCACCTTCACGCCTTCACCAGCAAAAGCCTCGATGCTCTTCTCATACTCAGCATAGTCAGGATAATCGAAACCATTGTGGCTCTGCATACCTACTGCATCGATACGGAGACCCTTAGCCTTCAAATCGCGAACCAGCTTGCAGATAGCCTCTCGCTTGGCTGGCTTCGAAGTAGAATAATCATTGTAGTAGAGTTCTACGTTTGGATCAGCCTCATGAGCAAAGCGGAAAGCCAGTTCTATGAACTCCGGACCGATAATCTTATAATATAGAGACTTGCGGTAAGAGCCATCATCCTCGAAAGCCTCGTTCACAACGTCCCAACCCTTTACTCTACCTTTATAATGAGTAACCACATTCATAATATGGTTATACATTCTGCCGATAAGCACTTCACGGCTTACCAGATTACCCTTATCATCGGTAAACATCCACTTAGGTGGCTGAGAATGCCAAACCAGACAATGACCTATCAAGGTCTTGCCGTTCTTCTCTGCCCAGTCAGCGAGTTTATCGCCATCAGTGAAATCAAAGCGATTCACCTCCGGATGATTCTTCTCACCCTTCATACAGTTTTCGGCAACTACCTGGTTAAACTGTTTCTTCACTACTTCCTCACCTGCAGGGTCTTGTCCATTAGGCAAATCGGTATTAATGGCAGCACCTACCAGGAAGTACTTACCCATAGTTTCCTGGAATGTTGGGATTTGAGCTGCTGAGTTCGCTTTTTGAGCGAAAGCTGTTGAAGCAAGCATCAGCCCCAGTGCCAGAGTTGTGATCTTTTTCATATCTTATATCTATTTTTCTCGTTAATAATTATAGTCTCTAGTTTTCTTCCTTGTGTCGGGCCTCAATCTTCTTGTTGATGTCGTCGATGACCTCATCGGTCAACTCATATTTAGAGATGATGAACATCGCCAAGCCCAGCAAGATGGCAGGGATTACGCATACCAGCCAGCGGATACCTTCCTGTGCCAGAGGAGTCTGCTGCTCCAAATCGTTCATGAAGTAAGCACCGGCAGCATTACCTACCGACATCATGGCGAAGGCTGTAATGAAGAAGAGCGCCACGATACGGAGAGGACGGTTATGGAAGAATTCTGTCCACAGGTCACTCACCTTAACATTCTTGGTTTCCTTCTCATCCATTACCACACGTTCCTTGGTTTGGGTAAAGCAGAATACCAGAAGGGCGAAACCTACCAGGGCAAAAATCAGCATGGCAACAAACCAAGCATTACTGTCGGTAGGAAGAGAGTTGCCCTCCTGAGCAGCTGCAGCCTGATAACCGGTCCATGCAAGAACTGCACCAGGAATAACACCACCCAGAGCCATACCTGCCTTATAGAAGATACCGGTCAGGGCATTGACGATGCCGGCAATACGCTTGCCGCTGGTAAATTCTGCAAAAGAGATAACCTCCGGAATCAGAGCCCACATATATCCTGTAGCTACGATTACGCCTGTTGATTTGATAAACTGAGCGATATAAACCAGCGTGATATGATCCTTTACAGGTCCCATCTTGCTGATGATATAAAGCATCGCCATACCCACGATAGCCACAGTAAGGAAGATGTAGAACATATTCTTCTTGCCCACCTTTTTCTTGATGGCAGGAACCAGTGGCATAAAGATGAAAGATGGCAAAGAGCCCAAACCCATGAAGAGCGCCATTTCGATAGGGAGATCCTTGGCTGCAGCGAGCATCGCTACCAGGATTGGAACACCTGCCGATACACAGAGTCCACCCACATTTGCCATGAACATACGTACAGAGGTAAGAATGGTTATCTCGTCTGTATCGCGAGTCAGCGAAGAGTTCAAGGCTCCGTAAGGTACATTAATCAATGTATAGAGCATAGACAAGCCTACGTATGTTACATAGGCATAGATAAGTTTGATGGTTTCTGTCTGTCCTTCCATACCATTCCAGAAACAGAGGATGGCAAGTACAGTGAGTGGCAAACCCGCCAGGACGAGATATGAACGATACTTACCCCAACGCGGATTATGCTTATCTACATAAGTTCCCACCAACGGGTCCCAGAGTACATCGACCAAGCGAACCACCAAGAACATGGTGGCAGCAACACCAGGATTAAGTCCATAGATGTCGGTGTAGAAGAACAACAGATACATGCAGATGGTCTGGTAGATGAGGTTTTGCGCCAAGTCTCCAGATCCGAATCCGATGCGTTGTAGCCAATTCAGTTTGTAGAATCCTTTAGATTCCTGTGTTACAGATGTCTGTTCCATATTTTATTCTGTCATTAAGTTTACACCTTATTATATATATAACATAAAAGATGCATATAATATATTTACTTCAATTTCTCTGCGGCAAACTTGCCCATTGCCTCATATCCCTTCGGATTGAGATGCAGCCAGTCGTCAGAATACTCAGCCTTCAGACGCTGAGGGTCTTTCGGATCGCGGGTCAGCTCATCGAAATCGATGACCTCGTCGAAGGCACCACTTTTTCTGATCCATTCGTTCACGGTCTGTCGCATCGCCTCATGCCAGAAAGAATACCAGCCGTTTCCCTTGGTTGGGGTGATGGTTCCGCCATACACCTTGATTCCCTTAGCCTTGGCTTTCGCTATCAGCACCTTGTAGCAGGCAATCAGGGTATCTGTTACATGCTCATAATTTCCGCTGCAGCTACCGATATCGTTGGTTCCCTCGAAGATGATGAGCTTATCTACGCCTGTCTGTCTCAGGATATCACGGTCGAAACGTTTCATGGCTGGTTCGCTCAATCCACCTTGCACCACGCAGTTGCCACCGATACCGAGATTCAATACGCCGTATGGCTTCTCTGCATTCAGGGCATCCGAGAGGAAATCGGTCCAGCGGTTCTGGTGGTTAGTAGTACTTCCACGGCCATCGGTAATAGAGTTTCCGAGGATAGCTACCACAGGGGTAGCCTTATCGGTCTTCACATCAATTGCAGAAAGATTGTACCAGTGGTCCACCTCCTCGCCATCATCAAAACTCTTATCCATCGGTTTAGGAGTACTATGCAAACCGTTTACTATATAAGATGTGGTACGTGAACCACGATGGGATGTTGCATTCACTGGAGTCTGCTTGCCATAGTCGATGGTAATCGTGAGGCGCTGTCCACTCTTCAAGGCATATTTCAAATCATCTGAGAAGATAGCCTTGCCAGGAGCAATGGTTACATTCTTCTTGCCATTAAACTTGAGATACTTCACGGTCTTACCATTCACAAACCAGTTGCTGTTCTTATCGGTATCTGCAATATACACCGATTTGATTTCTACCGGCTCCTTACTCTGCTCGTTGCTGAGCTTCACTCTGAGTTCCTCTCCGCCAAAAGATACATGAACCACCTGTCGACAAGAACGGTTGCTCAAGCTTTCCTTAGGCATATCTCCTTTACCAGTCCATTCCACTGCAGTAGCCCAAGATCCTTTCCATACCTTCTGGGCAAAAGCTACAGAACTTGACGTAGCCAATACGAGCGCCAGCGATAATATTTTGATTGCTTGTCTATTCATTTCATTGTTATTATGATGCTTTTAATGTTTCTATTGTTGTTGACGATGCAAATTTACTAATAAGTAATGAAATAACAGGTATTTAATAGTTACCATTACTTTTCTATTTGTTTCATACCTGCAAAAAGGGCACAAAAAGATAAAGAAACAAAAAGAAATGAAACATTTTGTTGCATTAGAATTTGTTTCTTTCATTGTTTTTTGTTACTTTTGCAGCCGTAACAACCTATTTTAAACAAGAAAACGGACAGGAAATATGAAGCATATCAGACATTGCCTAACGGCACTCTTCGCTATCACCATCTCGCTCATGGTATGGGCTGACAGTGGTGAGCTCTTCACATCGGGCAAACTGTCAAGTTCGCTTATCAACTGCATTGTGCAGGATAAATACGGATATATCTGGGTGGGAACCGAATACGGACTCAGCAAGTTTGACGGCTACCGCTTTACCAACTATCTGCACAACGAAGAAGACACAACCTCCATTACTGACAACATTATCTCCGACCTGCTGGTAGATAAGAAAGGTAATCTGTGGATAGGTTGTGCCAAGGGACTGATGCGCTATAATTATGAGACGAACGATTTCGCCCGTCTCCAGTTTCCTGATGGCAGAAAGCCACGTATCTATTCTATGGTAGAAAGTCACAATGGCGATATCCTGCTGGGTACTGCAGGATATGGTCTCTATTCTGTAAAAGACAGAAATACCCAGAAAGGAACAGACGACCTTTTCACTATCAGACAGGAAAGGCAATACGCTGAGCGCGATTCTGATGTATTCTTTACCCATATCTACGAAGATAAGCATCATTATCTCTGGCAGAGTAGCCACCTTTCTATCTTCACCCGTTTCATCAAGAAACAAGGCAAGGTGCAGCGCAAAGACTTCAAATCGCCATGCGGAGCACCTGTGGCTTTCATCCAACATCGTCCGCAGACCATGCTCATCGCCTGTATGTATGGCATCGTCTATTATGATTACCGCACAGGCCGCATCGCTGATGCCGGCTACGACTTTGGCGGTTATCAGAATAATGTAACCATCAACAATGCTACCTTCGACCACGAAGGCAACCTCTATATCAGCACCTCTGAGCACGGTGTCCTCATGATCAGAAAGGGAAGCAACAGGGTAGAACAGTTGGAGAACAGCAACAGCAGTTTCAATCTGGCTACCGCCTTCGTCAACGAAATCATCGAAGATAAGGACAACAATCTCTGGATAGGATGTTACAACAAAGGTCTGTACCTGATCAACCAGCGCCAGCAGGCTTTCAACAGCTGGAGTTTCTCTGCACAGAACTACATCATCGGCAGTAGCGTTTCATCTATTGCACAAGGCGAAAATGGTGAAACATGGTGTACTGTACAGAACAGTGGTGTGTTCTGTTTTGATGCTTCAGGCAAGATTATCGCCCACCCTCAGTCACCTGCAGGTACCGGCATCATCTATAAAGACCGACGTGGCGATTACTGGATCAGCAATGGTAGCGCACTCTACAGCTACAACCCTCATACAGGTACATACCAGCAGAAACTCACCTTTACCAGCGCCGGCATCTACTGTATGACTGACGATGCACAGGGCAACCTTTACATTTCTGTATACAGCAAAGGCCTATATATATATAATGTGGAAAGCGGCAAGGTTACCATTCTGAATATGCAGCAAAGAGGCGATAAAGGATTCCTCTGCAACGACTGGGTGCGAAGCATGGCACTCGATCATACAGGCCATTTATGGATAGGAACCTCTAATGGAGTTTCCTGTCTCAATACCCGAACGCTCAGTTTCAAGGATTTCGGATGGCTCAACATTCTGAAAGACAAACAGGCGAATGGTATCTGCGAAGGAAAGAACGGCGATATAATCATCGGTACCGAAGAAGGACTCTATCTGTTTGACAGAAAGAGCAACAAGACGAAGAACTTCCCTCATGCGGAAGCGTTGAAAGGCAAGCAGGTCTGCAGCATCATCAAAGACCAGAAGGGTGACTTGTGGGTAAGTACAACCATGGGCATCTGGCAGTACGAACAGAAGAACAGACAGTTTATCGGGCACATCAACGGCAACGGACTTACTACCCGTGAGTATGTACTGGGCTCTTCCATGCATACCGCCAGCGATCTTATCGCCTTCGGAACCAGTGATGGTATCACAACCTTCTATCCTGACGTAGTCAGAGCCAAGAAGATGGAATTGGGAGATGTACATCTCACCAACTTCATCATCGACGGAAAGCCAATCAACTGTATGGTCAAAGACTTCAGCATTCCTTACTCCCAGAATTCATTCACTCTGGAGTTCTCGCTGCTCAACTACAGGAACACCGATAATATCAGTTTCCAATACCGCATCAACGACGGCAAATGGAACAGCACCAATGAGGGAGCCAATGCCGTAGCATTCAACAAGTTGAAACCGGGCGACTATACGCTGGAGGTGAGAGCTACCAGCAATGGCAGATATTCCAAGAATCCTACCATCATCAACATCAAGGTATGCGACCCTTGGTATGCATCACCCGAGGCATATCTCCTCTATCTCCTGATCATAGCAAGCGTCATCCTATATGTTATCTATACATACGAGCGCCGCCGCAAGGCAGACCTGGAAGAGACCAAGATGCAGTTTCTCATCAATGCCACCCACGATATCCGCTCGCCGCTGACATTGATCATGGGGCCGCTCAACAAGCTGAAAACAAGATTAACAGATGCCGAAAGCAAACAGGATATCGATACCATCGACCGCAATGCCCAGCGCCTCCTGCTTCTGGTAAACCAGATACTTGATGAACGAAAGATAGACAAGAACCAGATGCATCTCCATTGCCAGGAGACTCCGCTCAAGGATTTCCTGCATGGCATCGTATCGCTCTACCGCTTCAATGCACAGGAGCGCAACATCACCCTTGAGCTCAAAGAAGACGAAAGCCTCAACAGCGATAAAGGCAAGCTGAAGGTTTGGATAGACCGCATCAACTTTGACAAGGTTATCTCCAACCTGCTCTCCAATGCCATGAAGTATACCTTTGATGGCGGCGAGATTACTGTTATCATAGGTAAAGACGAAAAGAATGCCACCATCAGGGTAGAAGATACAGGCATCGGACTGAAGGAAGAGAAGACCGACCGCCTCTTCGAACGTTTCTATCAGGGAAACAACAGCAGCGGTCTCCATATCGAAGGAACCGGTATCGGACTCAACCTCTGTAAGGCATTTGTAGAAATGCACGGAGGCAAGATCAAGGCCTACAACCGTACCGACGGCATCAAGGGTTCCTGCTTCGAAGTAAGCATTCCGCTGGGCAACAGCCATCTGCAGCCAGGCGAGATACTGGAAGAAGAAGACAAGAAGGAGCAGGAGATTACCAAAAAGAAAGTACAGGCCAACCGTAACTTCAATATCCTGATAGTTGACGATGACAGCGAGATTGCCCAATACATCAAGACCGAACTGAGCGACTGGTACCGCTTTGAGCGTGCCTGCAACGGCAAGGAGGGTTTGAAGATGCTGCTCACCGGCAAGTACGACCTCGTGATAAGCGATGTGATGATGCCGGAGATGGATGGAATCACCATGCTCAAGAGCATCAAGAGCAACAGCAACATCAGCGATATCCCTGTCATCCTGCTCACCTCAAAGAGCGAGGTGGAACACCGGTTGGAGGGACTTCGCAGAGGAGCCGATGCTTTCCTGGCAAAGCCTTTCGACATGGAAGAGTTGCATATCCTTATCGACAACCTGGTGGATAATGTGCGACGCATCCGCGGCAAATATAGCGGAGCACAGGGCCAGAAGGCGAAGATTGAGCAGATTCAGGTAAAGGGCAACAACGATGCCCTGATGGAACGCGTGATGAAATATATCAACACCCACCTTGCCGATCCCGACCTCAATGTAGAGAAACTTACCGAGGAGGTAGGTATCAGCCGTGCACAGCTCCACCGTAAACTGAAGGAGATTGCTGGTGTTTCTGCCGGAGAATTTATACGTAACCTCCGACTGGAACAGGCGGCACGACTCATCGAAGAGGGGCAGATTAATATCACGCAGGTAGCCTACTCTGTAGGTTTCAACAACCAGACCCACTTCTCTACCGTGTTCAAAAAACACTATGGCATGTCGCCTAGCGAGTATGCTGAAACAAAGAGAAATGAAAAATAAACGACCGCTATACATATAAAAGGTATTTTTTCGTATCTTTGCAGCAGAAACAATAACAATACAAACTAACGATCTGCAAAGATATGAAGAAATACCTCATTTTATTATTTACGGTACTTACATCACTCCATGTTTCTGCACAGAGTGATGGTTCACAGTTATGGCTCGGAAAGCAGTATGCTAACTCATGCCAAGTCATCTCACAGTTGCCTGATGATGCAACAGCCAAGATTGCCAAGCAGGAGTTGGAAAACAACTGGCGTGGCAAGAAAGTTGAGCTCAAGATAGACAAGAGTCTCAACCTGGGCGAGGGCTATAACATCTACGCCCGTCCTGCCCAGCAAGGCGACAACATTCAGTACGAAGCAACTATCACCGCCAGCAATCCTATCGGTTTGCTCTACGGTGCCTACGAGTTAATTCGACTTCAGAACACCGATGCCTACAACACAGGTAGCGGCAATCAGCAGAACTTCAGCAAAGCTATCGATGAGACCGAGAAACCAAAAGTGGGTCTCCGCATTCTCAACCATTGGGATAATCTCGATGGCAGCATCGAACGTGGCTATGCCGGAAAGAGCATCTTCAAATGGGAAGAAATCAAACTCGGCAAAAACGGTAAGGGCGGCAGCATCAGCAAGAGTCTGCACGACCGTCTCATCACCTACGCCCGTGCCAACGCCTCTTTGGGCATCAACGGCAGCGTGCTCAACAATGTGAATGCATCGCCAAAGATGATGACTGCAGAATATATTAATAAGGTGAAGGTCATCGCCAACATCCTGCGTCCTTATGGCATCCGGGTATACCTCAGCATCAACTTCGCTTCGCCTATGGCTTTAGGCTACACCAAGACTGCCGACCCACTGGATAAGAAGGTTCAGCAGTGGTGGAAGAAGAAGGCAAAAGAGATATATGCTACCATCCCTGACTTTGGCGGTTTCCTCGTAAAAGCCAATTCTGAAGGACAGCCTGGTCCTGGCGACTACCACCGCACACATGCCGATGGAGCCAACATGCTTGCCGATGCTGTCAAACCATACGGAGGCATCATCATGTGGCGAAGCTTTGTATATGGTGCTAACCATAAGGGAGAAGACCGTGTAAAGCAAGCTGTCAGCGAATTCAAAGGTATGGATGGCAAGTTCCGTGACAACGTAATTCTACAGTCTAAGAATGGTCCGCTCGACTTCCAGCCTCGTGAGCCATACGCTCCTATCTTCGACAACATCAAACAGACTCCACAGATAGCAGAACTTCAGATTACCCAGGAATATCTTGGTCAGTCTAAGCACCTCACCTATCTCGCTCCAATGTGGAAGGAATTCTTTGGCTTTGTTAATCCAGACAGACTGGTTGGAATCTCAGGTGTAGCCAATATCGGTGATGATGCCAACTGGTGCGGTCATCCGTTCTCTCAGGCTAACTGGTATGCTTTCGGCAGATTGGCATGGAATCCTTCACTTACAGCCGAGGAGATTGCTCACGAATGGCTCGTACAGACCTACGAAAACCAGGACGAGCGATTCACCAAACCGGTAGAGATGATGATGATGACTTCGCGCGAAGCTTGCGTCAACTATATGATGCCTTTGGGTTTGCACCACATCTTCAAGTTCGACCACCACTACGGTCCGGAGCCAGATGGTTTCATCGCAAGTTATCCTTTGGAATGGTGTCCGGTCTACTATCACAAGGCTGATGCTCAGGGTGTAGGTTTCGACCGGTCATCCAAAGGTACAGATGCTGTCGGTCAGTACCCAGAACCATATCGCAGTCTGTATGATAACATCGAGACCTGTCCTGAAGAATATCTTCTCTGGTTCCATCATGTGCCTTGGACTTACAAGATGAAATCAGGCAGCACCCTCTGGCAGGAACTCTGCATGAAGTACAACATGGGTGTGGCGATGGTAGAAGTTTACCGCGACTTCTGGCATACCTCAGCCAAGCAGTATATGAAGGGGCACGAGCAGGAATGGCAACATACAGATTCTCTGCTCAATGTACAGTTGGAGAATGCAAAGGAATGGCGCAATACCTGTCTCAAGTATTTTCAAACCTTTTCTAAAATGAAGATTTATGAATAAGATTGTATTATCTTTTCTTGCATTATTATGCTGCATCAACATACAAGCTGGAGTGAAACTGCAGAAGCAAGGCTCTGCAACCCAGCTTGTTGTCAATGACAAGCCGATGCTTCTCCTGGCTGGTGAGTTGAGCAACTCTGCCGCAACGAGTCCTGCCGACATCAGGAAAGCATTGAAACAGATGAAGAATAGCGGAGTCAACTCTGTCTTCGTTCCTGCATATTGGGAATTTGTAGAACCTAATGAGGGCAAATATGATTTTGCACTCGTAGACAGCGTCATCACAACTGCCCGTAAGCATGACTTGAAGATTGTCTTCCTATGGTTTGGTGCCTGGAAGAACTCCATGAGCTGCTATGCTCCACTATGGGTAAAGGAAAACACCAAGCGTTTCCCTCGTTCACTCACAGAGAATGGCAAGCCATTAGAGATATGCACAGCCTTCAGCGATAACCTGCTTCAAGCAGACAAGCGAGCATTCTGCGAACTGATGAAGCACATTAAAGCAGTAGACAGTCAGGAGAATACCGTTATCATGATGCAGGTAGAAAACGAAATCGGCATGCTCGAATCTGCCCGCGACCACTCTCCTCTTGCCGAAAAAGCTTACAGACAACCCGTTCCTGCTTCATTGCTCAAGGCACTCAAGCTCAAGAAGAAAGGTACATGGGCAGAAGTTTTCGGAACAGACCGTTATGCTGACGAGAAATTCCAAGCATATTATTATGCCAAGTATGTAGAGCAGCTAGCCTCAGCAGGCAAAGCCATCTACAATATTCCGATGTATGTAAATGCAGCAATGAACAGTCGTGGCAGAAAACCAGGCGAATATCCATCTGCCGGACCACTTGCCCATCTGATTGACATCTGGAAATGCGGTGCACCAAGTATCGACATCTTTGCACCAGATATCTATGATACCGGTTACAAGGGATGGGTAGAGAAATACAAGCGTGCCGACAATCCTTTCTTCACTCCAGAAGTGAAATGCGATATCAATAGCGGCGTAAAGGCATATTATACCTTCGGCGAAACAGATGCCATCAGTTTCAGTCCGTTTGCTCTCGATGAAGCTAACTACAAGGTGAAGAACAATCTCAGACGTTCATATAAGGTTATCGACCAACTCTCTCCTATCCTACTTCAGCATCAGGGAAAGGGAAAAAACTGGGGTTTACTCTTCGATCAGGAAGATAAAGAGCGCATCATTGAAGATGGAAATATTACCATGACCTGCCGTCATTTCTTCACGCTACCATGGGATCCTCGCGCTACAGATGGAAGTAAATGGCCAGAAGGCGGTGGCTTAATCGTGAAACTAGCCAAGAACGAATACATCATAACAGGTAATGGAATCGTCGTAGTTTTCCAGAGCAAGACAGAAAAAGCACAAGCTGAAGAAAAGAAACTTGGTGAGGACGGATTTGTTGACAACGGTGGAACCGAAACAAAGAAACGAACCGCTACTTTCAAAGGCAAGCGTATCGGTATCGGATATGTAGACCAGGTTGAAGTAGACAAAAACGGCAAATTACAGTTTATTCGTCGTGATAATGGCGATCAGAACCACCAGGGGCGCCATGCCCGCATCTCATGTGGAGACAACAAAATACTTCACATCAAGCTATACGAATACTAAATATATATATAATAAGGTATAAAGGGAATCTGCACTGGACAACTTCCGCATCGTGCCTATCACAGCCGTAAGCGTTTCTGATTTCTAATCCATCCACAGATTAGTAAAGACGAAACAAGATAATTAATCTTTTAAAGAGAAAAATCATGAAAATCTGTCGTAATCTCACTTTTTTCCTGAGATTACGACAGATTTCTCGTTTAAAAGTTGTCGTAATCTTGCTTTTTTTCTGAGATTACGACAGAATTCTCGATTTATGTACTTCCCTGAAAAAGGTTGTCACTTAGGAACAAACAGAAGTGACAATGAAACGTAAGACAAGAATTGAACGTGTGTATAATGAGGACACTGGTTGGTTTGAGACCCGTGAGGTAGAGTTGAATAGCTACTCTTTTACAGATGATGATCGTATCATGATAGTTCGAGAGTATATGGAGAGTGGGCTCCCAGCAGAAGAAATCATCAAGAAATACTATATAAGCAGTCGTACAGTGCTATTTTCTTGGATGGATAAGTTCTTAAATGAAAAAGATTTGTTATCTTTGCCGCCAGAAGACCAAAACCGTGACGATATGGCAAAGACAACAAATGAACAGTTGAAAGAGAAAGATGCAGAGATTAAGCGTCTCCGCAAGGCTTTGGAGTTAGAGAAGCTTCGCTCTAAGGCATTCTCCACCATGATTGACCTCGCAGAAGAAACCTTCAATATTCCTGTGAGAAAAAAATCTGGTACCAAACAGTAAGCTTGCTCCGCACAGAGTGCCAGAGCCAAGGTTTAGGCACTCTATGCGGGCTGTTTGGTTTCACCCGGCAAGCATATAATAAGCGCAATGTCTCTGACGGCTTTGCTGAAGAGGCCATTGAGTCTATCATCATTGAAAAGGCACGTGAGTATCGTAAGTCGAATCCTGGCTTAGGAGCTGCAAAGTTGCATGCCATATTGAAACAGATGTTTGAGGATACTGGCTGCTTCCCTGGTCGTGACGCATTTATTGAGATGCTGCGTAAGCATGGACTCATGGTACGTATAAAGCGCCGTAGGCGCTATAAGACAACAGATTCCGACCATAATTATCGCAAATACCCAAACCTGATTAAGGGAGTAGTTCCTACCCATCCGAACCAGATTTGGGCAAGTGACATCACCTATGTTGAAACCAATGAAGGTGTGTGCTATCTCTCGCTTATAACAGACCTGTATTCCCATAAAATCGTTGGATGGGCTGTTGGTCCAACATTAGAAACTGTATATCCATTAGAAGCGCTTAAAATGGCATATAAAAGCATTGATGAAGAAACTGCAAAAGGACTCATTCATCACTCTGACAGAGGAAGCCAGTATTGCAGTCAGAATTATGTATCTATCCTAAAAAGTCATGGCTCACAAATATGTATGACTCAAACAGGAGATCCTTTGGAGAATGCTATAGCAGAACGTGCAAACGGCATTTTAAAAACAGAATGGCTTTATAGAATGACAATTCCTACTCGTAAAGTATGTAAGAAGGAACTGACCAGGATTATTGCGTTTTATAACGACGAAAGACCGCATATGAGTATCGGTAATCAAACACCATCAGTTGCACATACTCAAGTGGGGCCACAGCAGAAAATGTGGAAAAATCCTTGGGAAAATTCTTCTAATTAGTTGAAAATGTGTATCTTTGCATTTGAAAGAATATCATCACCGTAACCTTTCTAGGGATAGCTCCTTAAAAAGAGTAACCTAGTTAGGTATAATGGGTATCCGCTGACAACCCATATAGTGATAAAAATAAAAATGCGTAACTCATTTAGTGATAAGAAAAATAGATAGTAACAAATTTAGTTTAACCATCCTAAAGGTGACAACTTTTTCACGTATAAGACATTAAGCCCCTAAAAGTCCTTAGGAAAATGTGATGATTTAACAGAAAAGTCCTTAGGAAAATGTGATAAATATACTTAAAAGTCCTTAGGAAAATGTGATTTTCCTTGCGTAATTCACTGTTTATTAGCATCTTTGCCAAAACATAATTTTTAGCGTATGGAAAGACTACTTATATCCCAATTGTTAAAATGGAAAGACAGTCACGGAAAGAAGCCACTCATACTGAAAGGTGCAAATCAAGTTGGTTCGCACCAGTCTCTTGCCATACGAGAGAAACAATAGTTCAAAAACCATCAACATCCCCCTCTATATGCTCTTTGTTCTAGACAAAGAATTAAAGGCAGGAAGTTAGTATTTCAGCGAAAGCGGCAGTTTTTGACAAAACTGCCGCTTTCGCTTGTTTTTCATAAGCAAATGTGTATAAAAACCGCATATTTATAATAAAATGTCGAGCAAAGTGCAACTTTTCTAGAAAAAAGTTTGGTGATTTCCTAAAAAATGCTTATTTTTGCAGCCGATTAAAAATATTATTAAATTTTAGTGAAGTTTGAGATACTTCCCTATATATAATAAGGTATCGCAACATACCCACCCCTACCAGTTCGGGATAAGAGTTGGAGACAAGAAATGAGCCCCCACGCTCAATAAAAGTTGGGAGGATATGTAGTGAGAAAGAAATATAAAACATTATATATTTATTAATTAGGGATGCTCGTAAATCAGTCAAAAACAACCTAACGATCTAATTGTCAGTGTTATAAGAATTTTGTATCTTTGCATAAAATAATAAAAAATCCCCCAAACTGCTTTGACCGGCCTGTTTTGGGGGAAACGAAAAATAATCGTCATGGCAAAGGTACTACAATTTTCTGAAATAACACCAGGTCTTGCGTTCACAGAGTTTGATTTTTACAAAGATTATGAAGAGTCGTTCAAAAAGAGTGAACTCGGACGCTTTCATGCCCTCCTTCCGTTGCGTGAGATGGCCATTAGATTCGGTTTGATTGACTCTGTTCCACGCAGAAAAGTCGGTCGCAAATCTTACTTCAGCCCTGAAGGCAAGGTGGCACTCATGTTCCTCAAGTCGTATACCGGATTGTCTGCCCCAAAACTTATGGAGCAGCTCAACGCCAACATACACTATCAGATATTCTGTGGCATCCGAATAAGTTCAGCCAATCCCCTGACCAACTACAAGCTCATAGATGATATTATCCTTGAACTGTCCAAGCGCCTGAAGATCCAGACTCAGCAGGAGTCATTGGCAGAAACATGGAAACCATACATGAGGAATCTTGATACAATCTATACCGATGCAACGTGCTACGAAAGCAGCATGCGTTACCCCACTGACACAAAGTTGCTATGGGAATGCGTAGAGAAGGTATATACAATGATGTGTGAGGCAAGTAAGGAACTCGGCATTCACCGCATGAGAACGAAGTACCTTGATGTTGCCCACGACAACATGGCCTATGTGAAGCAACGCCATCACACCAACAAGCGTACTCGCAGGATGATCCGTCGACAGTTGGATCTGTTAGGGAAGATTCTCAAAGAGTTAAGAAGACTCGACAGAGAAAATCCCTGCGCAGGAATCTTCTCCGATAAGCAACTCGCAGAAATAGAGACGATAACGAAGATATACCGTCAGCAGCATAAGCATCACGAGAGTGGCAATGCCAAGGAGAGCATTCCTAATCGTATCGTAAGCGTCAACAAACCATACATACGTCCAATCGTCCGTGGCAAGGAAGTAAAGAAGGTCGAGTTTGGAGCCAAGTGTAACAACATACAGGTTGATGGCCTGTCGTTCATCGAGAAGCTTTCGTTCAACGCATTCAATGAGGGTACTCGTCTTGTGCATTGTGTAAAGCTTGCAGAGAAACTCTTTGGAGAGAAGATCACCAAACTGGCTGGCGACTGCAGTTATTCTGGTAATGCCAACCGTTCTTTCTGCAGTGAACAAAACATAGTGACTTCATTCTCGCAGAAAGGCAGGAAGCGAGAAACCACGTCCACTGTCAGCATGGTCAAGAAAGAACTTGCCCGTGTACGAGCCACAGCAATGGAAGGATCCTTTGGAACGCAGAAGGAACATTACGGACTCAAGCGGATAAGCGGCCGAATCAAGAAGACAGAAATCCTAATCATCTTCTTCGGCATCCACACGGCTAATGCAGTACAACTGGCAAGAAGAATTGCAAAAGCGGAACTCCATCAGGCTGCTTAACCTCATATAGCATTATCCTCCATGCAAGGGATAACTATGCCCTGACAAGACAAGAATCGACTAAAATTACGATAAAACTCCGGAAATAAGCAGACGATGGCAACCTCGGAAGGCATACCCTCGTCTATAGATATTGAATTCTTAGAATTAAACGACAACCCCTAATTAATTAAACGAGAGAGATTTATGGAAAAAAGACTCATGACGTTTATTGCCTGCCTCTTCCTTAGTTTAGGAATGGCGTTGGCGCAAACTCAAGTTTCCGGTAAAGTAACCTCTGCAGAGGATGGTGAACCTATCATTGGTGCATCTATCAAAGTAGCAGGTACCAATACCGGTACAGTTACCGATGTTGATGGTAACTTCTCATTGAATGTTCCAGCTGGTGCAAAGTTGGAAGTAACATACCTCGGCATGTTGCCTCAGACTGTAAAGGCTGGACAAAAGATGAAGATTGTATTGGAAGCGGACAACAAGACTCTTGACGAGGTTGTGGTTACCGCAATGGGTATCTCCCGAGACAAGAAAGCCCTCGGTTATGCATCACAGAAATTAGGTTCTGAAGATTTGAACATTGCTGGTACTAGCTCTTTGGCTAGCGCTATGCAGGGTAAGTTGACCGGTGTTGATATCCGTCAGTCTTCTGGTGCTCCTGGTGCATCTGCTCAGATTGTCATCCGTGGTGCCCGTTCATTCTCAGGCGATAACACTCCTCTTTATGTTGTAGATGGTATGCCTATTGCTTCTTCTTCAGACTATGATACTGGTGCTTCTGTAACTGGTGCAGATAATGCAAACCGTTCTATCGATATCAACCCAGACGACATCGAGAGCATCGATGTATTGAAGGGTCAGGCAGCTTCTGCCCTCTATGGTATCCGTGCATCTAATGGTGTCATCATCATTACCACCAAGCGTGGTAAGGCAAATGGTGGTCGCCCTCAGATTACATTCTCTACCGACTTGAGTGCTCAGACTGTCAGCAAGAAGTTTGAGCGTCAGGATATTTATGCCCAGGGTAATGGCATAAATGCTTACAACCCATCATCTTCTATGACTTGGGGTCCTAAGATTGCTGATTTGGCTAACGATGCTACTTATGGTGGTAATACCGACAATAAATATACTCAGGCTTATGGCAAGCACGAGGGTATGTTCTACAACCCTAAGTATGCAGCAGCAGGTCTTGACGGTTGGGCTACTCCACAGATTTATGATAATGTAGGTGATTTCTTTGATACAGGTTTCACCCAGAACTCAAGCTTGAGTATTTCTCAGAAGAATGGCAACTTGGCTTATTCTTTTGGCATCGGTGATACATATCAGAAGGGTATCATTCCTTCTACAGGTATGATGCGTACCACAGCTCGTGGTGCTGTAGACTTCGAGATTAGCAAGGAGTGGAAGACAGGTTTCTCTGCTAACTACAGTTCTACCAAGATTACATCAGCTCCTGGTGCTAACAGTGGTATCATCAACGTGGTATACTCTGCACCTGCAGAATACAACTTGAAGGGTACTCCATATCATGTACCTGGCGACCCAACATCACAGGTATTATTCCGTTCTACATCATTCAACAACCCATACTGGTGGGCAGACAATGATGAGTATCGTCAGCACACCAACCGTGTGTTTGGTAATGCTTACGTAGAGTATCGTCCTAACTTCAACTGGGACAAGGAACGTTACAACCTCGTTATCCGTGAGCAGGCTGGTCTTGATGTATATACTACAGACAATGCTACTATCGCTGAGGTAGGTTCCGCATACAACAACAAGGGTGAGGTAGAGAATTATGGTGTTCAGCGCAACATCTTCAACAACCTCTTCACTGCCAACTTCACTGCTAAGTGGGGTGCTAACCAGGAGTGGGACTTCGGTGCATTGCTCGGTTCTGAGTTCAATCATGACTATGCTCGCACTTGGGATTACGATGGTACCAACTTCGTATTCTATGGTCAGCCTACAATGTCAAATACTACAGTAAAGGCTTATACATCAGAGTACAAGTCTCAGGAGCGTACCGTAGGTTTCTTCGGTCAGTTGTCTTTGAGCTACGCTAACCAGGTTTACTTGACTGTAACTGGTCGTAACGATATCGTATCTACCATGCCGCGTGGCAATCGTAGCTTCTTCTATCCATCCGTATCACTCGGTTGGATTTTCACAGAGCTTCCTGCGTTGAAGGGTAATCACATCCTCTCTTACGGTAAGCTTCGTGCCTCTTTCGCTCAGGTAGGTCAGGCTGGTCACTACTATGCTAACTACTATACTGTACCAACATACGGCAGCGGTATGTATCAGTTCACTCCTATCAGCTATCCTATGAATGGCGTAAGTACTTATGCTCCATACTATGTGAAGTATGACCCTAACTTGAAGCCACAGAACACAGTGAACTGGGAGTTTGGTGCCGACTTGAACTTCTTCGACAACCGCATCCGCTTGGAGTATACAGCCAGCTACCAGGACATCAAGGACCAGATCTTCGATGTACCTACAGCAGGTTCTACAGGTTATCAGTACCTCCGCACCAACGCTGGTGAGATGACTACATGGTCACATGAGTTTGCTATCAACGCAAGCATCATCCAGACCAAGGATTGGGATTTGGACTTGGGCGTTAACTATACACACTTGAACAATAAGGTTAAGTCTTTGGCTGATGGTGTAGAGAGCATCATGCTGGGTGGTTTCGTAGAGCCACAGATTCGTGCACAGGCAGGTTATACTTATCCAAACATCTATGGTGTAGCATTCCAGCGTGATGAGCAGGGCAGACTTTTGCTTCAGAATGGTCTTCCTATCGGTACAGCAGGTAGCCAGAACTTGGGCGAGTGTACTCCAGACTTCAATATGGGCTTCAACTTGAAGGCTCGTTGGAAGCGTCTTACTTTGACTGCAACCATGGATTGGCAGAAGGGTGGCAAGATGTACAATGGTACTATCTTGACATTGAACTACTTCGGTGCAACTAAGGAGTCTCTCCCATACCACGAGGGTACTATGGTAGCTGAGGGTATTGATATTGCAACAGGCAAGCCTAACACCATTGAGGTAAACAAGCAGGATTACTGGATGGCTTACAATAACGTGACTGAGGCAGGTATCTACGATCGTAGCTTCTTGAAGCTCCGTGATGTAACCTTAAACTATCAGTTACCTAAGTTGGGGCACTTGGACATCTCTGTATATGCTTTTGCACGCAACGTGCTCCTTTGGTCTAAGATGAAGGAACTTGATCCAGAGAGTTCTCAGGGTAATGGTAACATGAGTGGTTGCTTCGAGCGCTTCTCTTTGCCTAATACTTCTAGCTTCGGTGGTGGATTTAAGATTAACTTCTAATCTCTGAGCATTCACTCCCGAAATCATTAAAGTATCAAATAAAATAATAGATAAGACTATGATGAAATTTAAAAATATATTTGGTATTCTGGCTATCTCAGCAGTATCTATGATGACTGTATCATGCTCTGATGATATAATGGACAGAATCAACAGAGACGAAGCTCACCCAGGAGGGAACGCTGTAACCGCTAATATTCAGTTGAGTGATGCTATCGTTGCTAGTATTTTTACCACAAACTGTGGTAACTTTGCTTGGTATGCATCAATCTATACAGAGCAGACTTTCGGTACAGGTAATAACCAGGCAAAGAATGCAGAGTTGCGTAATGTCAATGAGATTGCCGCTAGCTCTACATTTGATAATGAGTGGAATGGTACATATCTGAACCTCAACAATATCAAGCAGCTGATTGCTAAATGTGATGAAGGTGGTGTCAGTGTTGGTCAGTCTGACATTCAAGGTATGGGACAGGTTCTTGCTGCCTACAACTGGTCTATCTTGACTGATTTGTTTGGTGACATTCCATGCTCTAAGGCTTTGACCGATGGCGTTTCTGCTCCAGCACTAGACAAGCAGGAGGACATTTACAATCACTGCTTCACCCTTCTTGATGCTGCCATTACGAACTTTGATAAGGCGATCGCAGGAAAGATGAAAAATGCTGGCGCTCAGGATGTTCTTTTTGCAAACGATAATGCAAAATGGCGCGGACTTGCTCATGCATTGAAGGCACGTCTTTACCTCCATGAATTGGGTCGTGCTACAGACAAGAACGCTCAGCTTACCAATGTGTTGACAGAAGCTAACGCTGCTATTGCGGATGGTTTTGATGGTGCAACTCTTAATGTATTTGATGGAAATGCCAATGTAAATTCATGGTCTGCATATTGGAATAGCCGTGACTATATTGCATCAACAACAACTGTTAACGATTTGTTGACAGCTCGTCAAGATCCACGTGAGCCAATTTATCACTATGACATTTACTATAATTTCTATGGTCCTAAAAATGGTTTCCAGCCTAGTACAACAATCTGTACTCCAGGTAATGAGTCGCAGGCAATGAGTCAATACTACAATGCACCAGAATGGTTGAGCTATGGTTGTGATGGTGGAGCAGTTGGTAGCCATATGTTCAGCAAGTCTGAGTTGTACTTTATCATTGCTGAGGTAAAAGCTCGTTTGGGGCAGGATGCAAAAGCTGATTTTGAGACAGCTGTTAAGGCATCTATGGAAGATTATGCAGCATCTAGCGGTGAGACCATCTCTGATGATGCCGTTTCTGTTTACCTTGCAGGTGAGACAGCAACCAAGTTTGCTGCTAATCCTTTGAACGAGATCTTGGTACAGAAGTATATCGCTCAGACTCGTGACGAGCAGTTGGAGACTTACAATGATATGCGCCGCTGCAATTATGTAGATGGTAGCTATCCAGTAGCTATGACCAACCCTAAGAACACTCAGGCTAATGCTAACCGTTGGCCACTCCGCTTGCCTTACGGCTCAAGCGATGTTCTTTCAAACCCTAACGTGAAGGAAGCTTTCGGTTCAGGAAATGATGCTGGTAAGTATATCTTCACCGAAAATGTATGGTGGGCTGGTGGTAACCGCTAATGCAAAAATATAAAAACAACAAAAGGTGTATCTTTCTTGTCCATCTAGGGGACTTTTAAGATACACCTTTTTAGATAATTACAAATCCATAAGCAATGAATTTTCTATCGAAACTTTCTTTATATGACATCTTGGCGATGATTGTACCAGGATTCATTATCCTTTTAGGGGGATTATCTATGTGTAAATTGTCATGGATGCCAAATACTTTTGAAGTTGACAATTCTATAATCTGGGCAATTTGGCTTATTGCTGCTTACCTTATCGGCATTATAAACCATGTACTAACATCACGAATATGGAATAAGACAAGAAATAGCCATGACTTTTTAGCTGAGACTTTACAGAATACAAAAAAAGAGATAAAAGACTATAAATACCTTCCTCAAAAAGAATATTCTTACACGAAGCAGTTACATGTTACCATTCCTTGCATTTATTTGCTAGCAGCTATTGTTGTTGCTTGCTTTTTACAAGCTAGCAGCATTAAGGTCGAAAACGTTTACATCTATATTCCGGAATTGCTTTCGTTGGCAGCATTTAGCTTTCTCTTATATTTTAGTTTTAAGGGAATAGATACATCGGTAGCTCCAAGTAAAGAAAATCACGAAATTTTAAATCGATATTACGAAGCCTATTATTACGCAAGCAAGAATGGATACAATAATGACGTTTCAATTATTGAAGGACAAGTCGCATTTATGCAAAGTATGATTATACCGATTTCATTATTTCTTATTTTGCCCAAAAGCTTATATCCATATATGCCTTATCCTGAATTCATCTGTATATTGAAAGGATTTTTGCTGCTGTTATGTATAGTGTTGATACTAGTTATACCTAACAGAGTTAAGAAAATCCATTACCTTATATGGTGCAATTTTGAATATCTCAAAAGGCTACCAGACGTAGCCCCCTAAAAAGGAGTTAAAACGCCTAGTATTATCAATAATTCCATTCTGATATACTAGGGAAAAGATAAACCCAACCTTTAAAGTCAAAGTTGCATCCTTGCCGCCCCATCACTGGTCAGACAAGGAAGCGACTTGCCTTTTATAATCCTCATTCTCAAACATTTTTCAATAATTCCTTGGAGCTTTCAGAAGAAAAGCGTATCTTTGCAGCACGAAAGTTGAATTATTAAAATAAGGAGGTAGAATATGGATTTATTTGATAGCAAAAGACAAGAAAGATTAGAGGCAGCAAGAAAGGCTTCTACTGCCAGTAAAGAAGCAGCACGCGCCTTTTTAATTAGGGCAGGAATTCTTTTACCTAATGGAGAAGTTGCACCACATTTGAGATAATTATGGATAAGTCTTTATATTCAAGGCGCTCCAACCTAGTAATAGGATTTCATGGCTGCGACAAGTCTGTTGTTGATGCCGTAGTTGCTGGTAAGACCGATCTTCTTTCCAGCACTAATGACTATGACTGGTTAGGTAATGGCATCTATTTTTGGGAAAATAATGAGGAACGAGCTTGGCAATGGGCTAAAGATTTAGCCAAAAGAAAGAACTCACAAATCAAAGAGCCTGCAGTTGTTGGTGCAATTATAGACTTGGGGTATTGTTTTGACTTAACAGATAGCACATATCTTCAGGAATTAAAGGCTGCTTATGAGTCTATGGTTACTGTTTATAAAGAATCAGGGATTGAATTACCGAAGAATACATCTATCGGAAATTCTACAGATTTATTGATTAGAAAATTGGATTGTGCAGTTGTACAAACTGCTTTAACATACAATCAGGATGCCAATGCCCATCCATACGATTCAGTAAAAGGAGTATTTTGGGAAGGACAGGAACTATATCCTAATGCAGGATTCAGAGAAAAGAATCATATTCAGATTTGTGTCTGCAATCCTAATTGCATCAAGGGTTATTTTCTTCCTAGAGGTATCAATCAGGATTATCCTAACCCATAATATAAAAAGGTGTATCCTTCTTGCCCCATACATCGGGCAAGCGAGGATACACCTTTTTTATTTTTATCTCCTTCACCCTCAAACATTTTCCAATAAATCCTTGCTTCTTTCAGAAGAAAAGCGTATCTTTGCAAAAAAAGGATCACCTGCAAATGCGTGTGGGCTCGAATAGATGCCTCTACTTAAAATTTCTGGCACATGTGCCACTTTTTTTAAGTGCAAAGATATGCGAAAGTAGAGTTCTAACCAAAAATTTTTAGATTTATTATACTAAAAAGGTGTGCGCACTAGCCGCTCTATCCTTAGATTATAGGGCATTCTTGCTATTGGACAGGTAACAAACCTGACCTCCCAGTTATCTGTCTTTACAAGCAAAAAGTGGTAGTTTTACCACTTTTCGTCACTTTCCCATTTTCTCGTTCCCCAAAAATGACATAAATGGGCTCAGGAGAGATTGTCTATACACGGACAATCTCCCCTGAACCGAAATACTATAAATGAATTGTGACTTTGTAATCACTGCATGTAGATCGAAAGGTCAAACAATAGAGGTCGTCGAAAAATTTCTTTTTATCTCTCTCAAACATTTTCGACCAATATGGTTGAAATAGTTTTATATCTCCTCGCAAGCCACCATTTCCGCTCCGCGGTAGATAACCACCAGCTTGTGGAGCTTTGTAGTCTTTACTGCCTCTCTGACCATATCACTGTCCGCATAGCGAGAGATTTGAGCTGAAGCCTCCTTGAAGAGCTTTTTTACTTGCTCATCTGTGGTTTGGCTCTTGCAATATTTCAACTCGATGATGTATGAATCTACCATGTCCTTGTAGATGTCACAGAGCGGAGAGAGGAAGATGTCGGCATAGCCGCCGTCATTGTCCAGCTCAGAGATAGGGCGATAGAACTTGTTCTGGCTTGTCATCGCCAAGGTGAAGCCATGCACGAAAGCCTCTCCCTTCTGCTTGTCTCGCTGGGAGGAGTACTTCTTCAGGCAGTCGGCTATATACTCAAAGTATGGCTTGAATTGTCCATCGTATGCCAGTTTGCTCTCCAGTTTACCCTTGCTATATCTATCATATACCAAATCGTTCTCCTTGTAGGTGTCGAGCAGGTAGGTGTACATCTGGTCTCGCACCACCTCATTCGGGATGATGAACTTGGTCTCACCCTTGTATGTTCCGTCTATCGTCACCAAGCCGAAATAGAACAGCAGGCTGAGGAAGTTGTCTGGGTCGTTGATTCGCTCGGCAGGGAAGTTCTCGTTGAGCGTGCCTATCACGAATCCCTGGGTTACCAACTGCTGGATGATACTAGCGTCGTGGGCGAACTCCTTGTCGTGGCGGATGAGCATTCGCAACTTGTCATAGTCGATACGGATGTTGGTCTCCACCATCTTTTTAGGGATTTGGTAATTGCTTCGGATGTAATTATCTACGAAGTTGAGCACCATTACCGAGTTGTACATGGTGGTCTCACCATATCTATCCTCTGCAAAGCAATAGTTGTCGTACCAAGGCTTCATCACCTTGATCAGCTCATCGGTAGTGTGATTGAATGGCAGGACGCTGCCGTAATAATCCAGCATCTCTCTCACTTCTTCCTCGGTAAATCCCGTCATCTCATTGAAGTCAGATGAGAGCGAATAGTTGGTTCCGATGTTGAATCCGCTGGTCAGGTCATCCATGGTCACAGGGCTTACTCCCGTGACGAACACTCTGCCCAGAGTATTGCCAGCCGCACCCTTGATGGTGTTGAAGAACTGGCGCAAGTATCCCTCTCCGTGAGTCTGGTTGCGATACCTCATAAGATGCTCCTCATGGGCGAGAATCATGTTGGTGAAGTTGTCGTACTCATCGATGAAGAGATAAATCTTCTTTCCTACCTCCTGGCATTTCTGGCAAAGAAACCTCAGTTGAGACACTGCATCTGTTAACTTTTCTAATCCTTCCTTGGTATTGGCAGGAAGAATATGTACATAGATGTCACAAAAGAAATTGAACACAAGGCTACAATGGTTGTCCAGTCCATCCTTATAATCATCCAATCCTGCTGCCACCTCGGCAAAATTGAGGTGGATGATGAGATATGTATTATGCTCTGGTGTAGGATTCTGCCCGATGTATAGCTTGCCAAAGATTTCCTCAAACTTGTCTTTCTTGTTGATGTCATAGTAATTCTCAAGCATGGAGAGGGTAAGGCTCTTGCCGAAACGGCGAGGGCGAATATAGAAGAAATACATATTGGATTCTTCTATTTGTTCGATGAAAGGAGTCTTGTCCACATAGTAACAATCTCTTTCTATAATATCCTCAAAATTCTGCATGCCGTATGGTATGCGCTTGCGATAAATGCGCTTTGGTCTTACTATCATAACTCAGTTTGATTATTCGTTTTTGAATCTGATGGCAAAGATAATACTTTATCTCCTAATCTCCAAAACTTTTCCCGAAAAACTTCTACCATACAGCTAGAACATTTTCCCAAGGAGAAACGATGGCAATAGTATTTATACCTATCGGATTTTGATGGAATGTTTGAGAAACAAAGATCCTTTACGCATAGTAACATGTTTTCTCAAATTTATTCCCACATTTGCCACGCTTATTATAAGTAGCTGATAATAAGAGAATAACGGGTGGCAGCAATGGGCTTTTCTATTGTCACCTTATTGCCACCTATTGCCACGTATTGCAAAAAGCAGCGTTTTTCGGGTGCTTTAGAGGCGTTTTGGGAGCTAAAAGGTTGAAAATATTGAGCAAAAACGCTTATTTTCTATTCAATTTTTAGTGTTTTTCTATGCTTTTTATCGAAAAACCTCCCACGATGCAGCAAAAATTACGTCCCGACGTAGCATTTCCTACGTCCCGACGTAGCAACAAACGCGTCCGGACGTAGCTACAGATACGTCCGGACGTAATTTTTCGAAAAGATCTTTGGTATATTCCATTTTAATTATTATCTTTGCAGCATGAAAGGTAAATCATTAAAATAAGGAGGCAGAATATGGACAAAAAGAAAAATGAAAACTTCTTTCTGAAACTTATTAAGATTAAGAAAGAGATACGTGATTGTGTACAAAATGGAAGAGACCTGAAAGATGTAGAGAAAAACTATGGTATCAGATTCTCTAAACCCCTATAGCATTAAAAGATGACTGACCTGCTGAAGATTGAATCAAGAAACTCATCGTAAGTGAGTATGACGCATTTCTTCGGGAGAAAATGAAGAAGACAAAGAAACAAAAAGGCAACTATGAACATAGAGGAACTTGAAAGGCTTATAGCCAACGATGAAAACGTACATTTGGAGTTGAAAAAAACTACAGGTGAGTTGAAGGATGGTATGCACACTGCCTGTGCATTCCTCAATGGTGCTGGCGGTTGGCTGGTGTTCGGTGTAGCCCCTAAGTCTCTTAAGATTCTCGGACAGGAGGTTACGGATAATACACAAAGAGAGATAGCCCAAGCGTTGAGTGGTCTCGAACCAGCAGTTTCGATTGACATTCAATACATTGACGTGCCCGATAGACTAGGCTGTCAAGTCATAGCAATGTATTTCGAAGCATTCGTTTGGGGAACGGCACCTTATACCTATCATGGTAGCCCATATTATAAGGTTGAAAGTACCACGAAGCTGATGCCTCGCAATATGTTTGAGGAACGGCTGCGTGCCAACAAACCAAACTATTATGCCTGGGAGAGACAGTCAGCTGATGACATAACCATTGATGATATGGACGAGAAACTCATCAGGGGAGCTATACGGCTCGGCGTGGAGAAGAACCGCATGCCAGCCACAGCTTTGACAGAGCCTCTTTCGGATGTACTCAGAAAACTTGAACTAATGAACGATGGCGTTCCCAATAACGCTGCTGCCGCCCTGTTTTCCACCAAATTAAGGGGCTACACGCAGATGCAGCTGCGTTTGGCTCGTTTCCGCGGAATCAATAAGATAGAGTTCATCGACAACCAAAGGGTGGAAGGAAATTTCTTCCAACTGCTTGATGCCGGTATGGCTTTCTTCTTGAAGCACCTGAACATGAGTGGCAAAATTGTTGGCTTCCGTCGTGAGGAAAATATGGAGGTGCCAGCCGAAGCGTTGAGGGAAGCCCTTACAAACAGCCTTTGTCATAGGCAGTTCGAGAAGTTCAACCTTACGCCAAGTATTGCCATATATGATGACCGCATAGAGATTGAGAATCCTGGTGTATTGCCGCCACAACTCAACACAGAAACAATCAAACAGTCACACAGTTCCTATCCATACAATCCCATCATGGCGGAAGTGCTTTACCGCACCACTTTCCTTGAAAGTTGGGGGTCTGGCGCATTCCGTATCATGGAGGCTTGCAAGGCACAGAATGCTCCAGAACCGAAGTGGAGCATCAACGGTGGCTTCATTTGCGTGACATTCGTGCGGCCTGTAACCGATCCGATGAAGACTCCTGTGGGGATGCAACTGGGATTAAATTTGAACCAAGTACGAACCAAGTACGAACCAAGTACGAACCAAGTTAAAGATTTAATTCTAGCTGTTTCTGAAGATTATTTATCAACAGGGGAAATGATGAAAACTTGTGGATTAAAGAGCCGACTGAGATTTAGGACAACCTATATTTTGCCAGCCCTCGACGAAGGGGCTATAGAGCGTAAATATCCTGATATCCCAAACCATCCTCGCCAACAATATAGGTTGACAGAACAGGCCATAGAATGGAAACGTGGACAAAAGAAAAGTTTATAGACTTTTTGGCCTTATTGAAGAAAGCGCAATCACGAATTGTGATTTTGAACGCAGGGCAATGAAAAATAAATAATGCTGAATAATTTAAAATAAGGAGGTAAATATGGACAACAAGAATCTTTCATCAGAAGCGTTGCTCTCTAACAACGGAGATATGACTTCTTTTCGATATGGCAATAGTAATATCCGATTTCGTACTCCAAAATGCCTCAAACGATACACAGAGGTCAAGGAATGGGATAATGAATATATTGTTTGTATAGGGCATTCTTGCTATTGGACAGGTAACAAACCTGACCTCCCAGTTATGGGCTCAGGAGAGATTGTCTATACACGGACAATCTCCCCTGAACCGAAATACTATAAATGAATTGTGACTTTGTAATCACTGCATGTAGATCGAAAGACCAAACAATAGATGTCGTCGAAAATTTTCTTTTTATCTCTCCCAAATATTTTCGACCTGTATGGTTGAAATAGTTTTATATCTCCTCGCAAGCCACCATTTCCGCTCCGCGGTAGATAACCACCAGCTTGTGGAGCTTTGTAGTCTTTACTGCCTCTCTGACCATATCACTGTCCGCATAGCGAGAGATTTGAGCTGAAGCCTCCTCGAAGAGCTTTTTCACTTGCTCATCTGTGGTTTGGCTCTTGCAATATTTCAACTCGATGATATATGAATCTATCATGTCCTTGTAGATGTCACAGAGCGGAGAGAGGAAGATGTCGGCATAGCCGCCGTCATTGTCCAGCTCAGAGATAGGGCGATAGAACTTGTTCTGGCTTGTCATCGCCAAGGTGAAGCCATGCACGAAAGCCTCTCCCTTCTGCTTGTCTCGCTGGGAGGAGTACTTCTTCAGGCAGTCGGCGATATACTCAAAGTATGGCTTGAATTGTCCATCGTATGCCAGTTTGCTCTCCAGTTTACCCTTGCTATATCTATCATATACCAAGTCGTTCTCCTTGTAGGTGTCGAGCAGGTAGGTGTACATCTGGTCTCGCACCACCTCATTCGGGATGATGAACTTGGTCTCACCCTTGTATGTTCCGTCTATCGTCACCATGCCGAAATAGAACAGCAGGCTGAGGAAGTTGTCTGGGTCGTTGATTCGCTCGGCAGGGAAGTTCTCGTTGAGCGTGCCTATCACGAATCCCTGGGTTACCAACTGCTGGATGATGCTGGCATCGTGGGCGAACTCCTTGTCGTGGCGGATGAGCATTCGCAACTTGTCATAGTCGATACGGATGTTGGTCTCTACCATCTTCTTAGGGATTTGGTAATTGCTTCGGATGTAATTATCTACGAAGTTGAGCACCATTACCGAGTTGTACATGGTGGTCTCACCATATCTATCCTCTGCGAAGCAATAGTTGTCGTACCACGGCTTCATCACCTTGATCAGCTCATCGGTAGTGTGATTGAATGGCAGGACGCTGCCGTAATAATCCAGCATCTTTCTCACTTCTTCCTCGGTAAATCCCGTCATCTCATTGAAGTCAGGTGAGAGCGAGTAGTTGGTTCCGATGTTGAATCCACTGGTCAGGTCGTCCATGGTCACAGGGCTTACTCCTGTGACGAACACTCTGCCCAGAGTATTGCCAGCCGCACCCTTGATGGTGTTGAAGAACTGGCGCAAGTATCCCTCTCCGTGGGTCTGGTTGCGATACCTCACGAGATGCTCCTCATGGGCGAGAATCATGTTGGTGAAGTTGTCGTACTCATCGATGAAGAGATAAATCTTCTTTCCCACCTCCTGACACTTCTGGCAAAGAAACCTCAACTTGGATACCGCATCAGGCTCCTGTTGTAATCCTGCCTTGGTATCAGCAGGAAGAATATGTGCATAGATGTCGCAGAAGAAATTGAATACAAGGCGACAATGGTTGTCCAATCCATCCTTATAATCATCCAATCCTGCTGCCACCTCGGCAAAATTGAGGTGGATGATGAGATATGTATTATGCTCTGGTGTAGGATTCTGCCCGATGTAAAGCTTGCCAAAGATTTCATCAAACTTGTCTTTCTTGTTGATGTCATAGTAATTCTCAAGCATGGAGAGGGTAAGGCTCTTGCCGAAACGGCGAGGGCGAATATAGAAGAAATACATATTGGATTCTTCTATTTGTTCGATGAAAGGAGTCTTGTCCACATAGTAACAATCTCTTTCTATAATATCCTCAAAATTCTGCATGCCGTATGGTATGCGCTTGCGATAAATGCGCTTTGGTCTTACTATCATAACTCAGTTTGATTATTCGTTTTTGAATCTGATGGCAAAGATAATACTTTATCTCCTAATCTCCAAAACTTTTCCCGAAAAACTTCTACCATACAGCTAGAACATTTTCCCAAGGAGAAACGATGGCAATAGTATTTATACCTATCGGATTTTGATGGAATGTTTGAGAAACAAAGATCCTTTACGCATAGTAACATGTTTTCTCAAATTTATTGCCACATTTGCCACGCTTATTATAAGTAGCTGATAATAAGAGAATAACGGGTGGCAGCAATGGGCTTTTCTATTGTCACCTTATTGCCACCTATTGCCACGTATTGCAAAAAGCAGCGTTTTTCGGGTGCTTTAGAGGCGTTTTGGGAGCTAAAAGGTTGAAAATATTGAGCAAAAACGCTTATTTTCTATTCAATTTTTAGTGTTTTTCTATGCTTTTTATCGAAAAAGAATGACTAAAAAAGCAAAAAATAGCAGATTTGAGCTTTTGTTTTGAGTTTCAAGTGGTTGTGGCAGTCGTTGGCTTTTTGTGGCATTCGTGAGGAAATGCGAAAATGGCGGATTTGAGAAGTAGAAACGCTTTCAAGTCATTACCTCAAAGAAACGCTCTAATAAGCATTTTTAACGGCTTCGGTTTTTACTTCTCAATTCTGCACAGGTTGTGAATTTGCCATGCAACTCTCATGATTTAATTTTGCACAGAACAAAAAGCAAGGAATTATGAGAAGTACATTCAAGACAGTCTTCTATGTAAACGGAAGCAAGGAGAGAAACGGAATTGTCCCTATCATGGGACGTGTGACAATCAACGGAACTATCGCACAGTTCAGTTGCAAGCTGAGCGTGACCAAGGCGATATGGGATGCCAAGGGCAACAGAGCCAAAGGCAGAAGCAAGGAAGCCAATGAGGTGAACTTTGCGCTTGATAACATCAAGGCTCAAATCGCTAAGCATTACCAACGGCTTTCCGACCGTGAGGCGTTCGTTACCGCTGAAATGGTGAGAAACGCATATCAAGGCATAGGTACGGAGTATGAGACATTACTCAGAGCTTTTGACAAGGAGAACGCAGCCTTTGCCCAACGCGTGGGAAAAGACCGAGCTGTCCGAACCTACCGCAAGTATCTGACGGTAAGAAAGTACGTTGCCGAGTTCATCAAATTTCAGTACAAGCGCAGCGATATGTCCATGAATGAGCTTACCGAGGAGTTCATCCGTGATTTTTGTCTGTATTTGAAGAATGTCATTGGACTCACGCAATCTACCATTTGGATATACTCCATACCATTGAAGCATATCGTCACGGCAGCACACTACAACGGCAAGATACAGAGAAATCCGTTTGCCATGTACCACGTTGACCCAGACCACAAGGAGCGTGAGTTCTTGACAGAGGAAGAATTGGACATATTGGCAGGAATAGAGTTGGAAAATCCCAACTTTGCTTTTGCGAGAGACTTGTTTATGTTTGGTTGTTGGACAGGTATCTCTTTCGTTGACATCAAGAATCTTACAGAGGACAATGTTGCCATTATAAGTGGGTCTCCATGGATAGTTTCTCAGCGTCAAAAGACAGGCGTACCATTCAAAATTAAACTGATAGATGCAGCCATACAGATAATTGAACGTTACAAGCCATTGAGAAAAGATATGCACTTGTTTAATATTGGCTCACTTGACATGGTAAACAAGCGTATAAAGAAAGTGGCAAAAATGTGTGGCATCAAGAAGCGAATTTCATTTCATGTAAGCCGGCATTCGTTCGCAGTTTTGGCTTTAAACTACGGTATGCCGATAGAGAGTGTAAGCAAGATACTGGGACATACGGACATCGCCACAACACAAATTTACGCAAAGGTGACAAGTACTAAATTGGAGCATGACATATCAGCTTTTGAAAGTCGAATCAAGGGGCATATGCCGACAATGGGGGGAATGGCATGAAAAGGACTGTAATCACCGTGGACGGAAATGGAATGTTATCCATTCCGTCCAACTTGCAAGACTTGTGGATGAGTGAGGGTGAATTGGTTGATATGCTTCATGTCACCGCCATGAAACTCCATGCTGTGATAAGGTCAATATACAAGGATGGTTTATTGACGGTGTCGGAAGTCCAACAGAAACAGGAAACTTCCAATGGCATTTGGCAAACGTTGTATGGCTTTCCGATGATTGTTGCCCTTTGCTTCCGTATAAACTCATACGGGGCAGCTCGGTTTCGTGCCACCATCTTCAAGAGATTGTACGGGGCAAAAGAGAAAAGTAGTGTCATTATCCTACAACTCAATAGAAGAACAACCGCCTTTAGTTGAATGTCCTCTTGCTTGTTTGTTGGCTTGGCGCTGTCGTACTGTCGTGAATAAGTACTGAAGCATAAGCGTGACATTCTTACTTGTAGGGGGATGAGTTCTGTTCATAAAAATGACGGACAAAACACCCCTTATTTTTGTTGAATTGTTGAATATGATGAAAGAAGTATTGAACATCAGGCATTTACGGCTCAACATATTCTCAACAAATCTCTCAACAAAAGAAAGATAATGTTGAAAAGAGAAAACCATGAACACCATTCCTTTCTTTCTTTTTTGCCCAGTAATTTGTTGTGTAGAGCTATTTGTTGAGAGTTTGTTGAGGGTATAAGTGGTTGGTTCTCATAAAGATAACACCTATCTTCAACAATTCAACGTTTTACATGCCCTCACTTGGTACGCTGTAAAATGTGCTTGTGGATTAATTGGCAACCGCTCTATTCTCCGAAATGGTTGCAGCAACGTTCCTTGGAGGCTTTGCGCCTCCAGCCACTTGGGCGAACCTCCGCAGTGTTTTAGCATGGCATTAGATTTATGCAGACTATACCGAGGACACACAGCACACATAACACACTCGGCATAGTTCACAAAGGAAATCAACAACACACAACTGAAACACTTGGCAAGTTTCACACTGAAAATATCACCTTTTCCTTTGCAAACTCCATGTACAAAGTAGCTTGTGTCTGTGACCTTGTTCTTTCAATGTGGCAGCTTTGATGTTTGGCGCAAATTGAGAGAATTAAGGTCTGCAACCTTGGGCATGGAAAGCCGAAAGGCAAATATCTCGTCTTTTGTTCTTAGAGGAGGGAGCGAGGTTATGTTTTGGGAACCCCAAAACGCCTCGCTCCACCATGAGGGCGAAGAAATTTTGCTCCCAACGGTTGCAGAAAGTGAGTGTACCAACTGTAGGCAGTGCATAGAAATATGTAAATAGATTTGTCAGGTGTAGTTTATTCTTCCTTTATTTGCACAAAAGTATGTTTTGAGTGTTATAAAAAATAAAAAAATGCACTATTACGTTGATACTTTTGTATTTTTGCACTCAGTTATCTTGGACAGCAGAATTTGAAACACTGAAAATCCGTAATCTGTCTATATGTAAAATCTTTAAATTTGGATTATTATGACTAAGAAGTTTTGGTTAATAGCACTCATCGTAGCTTGCACTGTTGTATTTGGCAGTTGCGATAAGTCTGAGGAATTGAGTGTTGAGCAATGTAAGTTGGATATGAATCTATTCAACCAAACCTATACTGTTAATGATGAGGGGTGCTGTGTGCTAAAAGGGAGAAAGCCAATAGCAGCAGAAGAAATACAGAGTAAGGTCAAGGGCTATGGTTGGGAGAGTATTGCCACTTATGAGGTACAGGAAAACGGAAAGTTGAGCAAGGAGGAATTTTGGAAAGACAGATTTGGTGGCAGCCCTACACACTTTTGGTTTGAGACATCACAGCAAGCTTTTAGTTATTTTTATAGTGATGCCTTGCCAGCCTTTTGTTTCAGTCGTGTATCATGGACTTATGACATGGACAAAGGCTTCATACTGTTTGGCAGCAACAAGCAGACAACAGACAGCAGATACATGCAGATTCTTAAGCTTGACGAGTCGAATGGCAAGACCTTAATGTACACCATACAAAAATTGGGAGCGACGAGTGATGGCAGCAATGGTTACAAGTCTATATATGGCATGATTGTATATAAACGCATGACCGAAACCGATTTGGAAATGATGAAGAAAAGTTACACGTATGATACGGATATTGACCGTTCTGTTCCCGACAACTGCAAGTTTAAGATTAAGGCATACTATGCAGAAGACGACAAAGACAACACAGACCCTGTGTTTCAGACCTTCTGCCTTGTAACATTTGAGCTTACCGATGAATATGGTTTCAACTCTTCAGATAATGCCTATTACAACTACTACGATTCAATTACTTGGACGAGTGATTGTCGTGATATGCCAGATAGCTTTGGAATCATGGAACGTAAGACAAACTGTTTGAATACTTCCTATTGGTGGAGCACATACTTCTTCACGCCTCATGACAATACTATTGTCTATGCCAATGGCTATAAAGATGGCCGTATTGTCTATCAAGCCCGAAAGAGGCTCTATTTGGTGAATGATGGATTCTTTGGTTACGATTGGGATAACGTAAGGTATAATTCCAAGAACCCCGAACTAACAGAATATTGCTTGCTGGACAAGAGCCGTGAGTTTATCCTAACTCCACCTACTGCCTACAAAGAAGACATTACAAAACCGTATGCAGAGTTACGTATTGTACTGAAAGGAGCAAAAGACAAAAACGACAAGGAATATATGTTAGGCGTGCTTGAACGTGAAAGAGAAGGTCTGTTGAAGATTATGGACCAGTACTATGAAGCACATAGTACTATAAAAGAAACAGAAAAGGCTTCGCTGTGTAAAACGTTTAAGGCACTACCCGAAGATGCTGATATTAAAGCATATTGGCGTACAAAACATTCTCGCATGGTACTGATACTTAAAACTGACGGGGAAGACCCTATAAACAGTGAATACTATGTGCATGCGGAACCAATTAAATGATAAATAAGTTTAATGTGGACAACAATAGTCATAAGGCGAAGTTAATCTTTGTTTTATGACTATTGTTTTTTTGCACCAACATAGTGTGGTTTCATTTTTATTTTGTATTTTTGCAACTGTAAAGAGTTGTTAGGCAAAGCAAACATATGCATATTGCTGAAGTTGTGACTATTGCCAAGTCATTACCTCTATTGAGGTTGAACACTTATAAATCGCTCATTTTAAGCTATTCAGTAGATTATAGAAGAATTTTAGGGAAAAACCTCCCACGATGCAGTAAAAATTACGCCCCGACGTAGCATTTCCTACGTCCCGATGTAGCGACAGACGCGTCCCGACGTAGCTACAGATACGTCCGGACGTAATTTTTCGAAAAGATCTTTGGTATATTCCATTTTAATTATTATCTTTGCAGCGCAGTCCCGGTAAGGCCCTCTCCCAGATTATTCGATGCTGGTGATGACCCCGGGTTTTTAATTCTTCTGTTTATTTCCCTCATTCTCAAACATTTTTCAATAATTCCTTGCATCTTTCAGAAGAAAAGCGTATCTTTGCAGAAGATTAGTGGCGCTCGGCAATCTGAAAGTAAACTTTCATTGCACTCGCTGGCATAATCTTTGCAGAAGATTAGCTGCACTCGACAATCTGTAAGCAAGCTTACATTGCGCTCGTTTGCATAATCTTTGCAGAAGAAATGTTCAACTTTTAAAACAAGGAGGTAGAATATGGATTTATTTGATAGCAAAAGACAAGAAAGATTAGAGGCTGCAAGAAAGGCTTCGGTTGCCAGCAAAGAAGCTGCAAGAAAATTCCTCATTGAGGCTGGAATATTATTGCCGAACGGAGAAGTTGCACCACATTTGAGATAATTATGGATAAGTCTTTATATTCAAGGCGCTCCAACCTAGTAATAGGATTTCATGGCTGCGACAAGTCTGTTGTTGATGCCGTAGTTGCTGGTAAGACCGATCTTCTTTCCAGCACTAATGACTATGACTGGTTAGGAAACGGCATCTATTTTTGGGAAAATAATGAGGAACGAGCTTGGCAATGGGCTAAAGATTTAGCCAAAAGAAAGAACTCACAAATCAAAGAGCCTGCAGTTGTTGGTGCAATAATAGACTTAGGTTATTGTTTTGACCTTACTGACAGTTCCTATCTTCGGGAATTGAAAGATGCTTACGAGTCTATGGTTGAACTCTATAAAGAGTCAGGATTAGAATTACCACAAAATACAACTATAGGTAAATCTACAGACTTACTGATTAGGAAATTGGATTGTGCTGTAGTTCAAACTGCACTAACATACAATAAAAAGGCCAATGCCCATCCATACGATTCAGTAAAAGGAGTATTTTGGGAAGGACAGGAACTATATCCTAATGCAGGATTCAGAGAAAAGAATCATATTCAGATTTGTGTCTGCAATCCTAATTGCATCAAGGGTTATTTTCTTCCTAGAGGTATCAATCAAGATTATCCAAACCCATAATATAAAAAGGTAGAATATGGACAAAAAGAAAAATGAAAACTTCTTTCTGAAACTTATTAAGATTAAGAAAGAGATACGTGATTGAGTACAAAATGGAAGAGACCTGAAAGATGTAGAGAAAAACTATGGTATCAGATTCTCTAAACCCCTATGAAATTGATGAGGAAGAGTCATTAGACTATACCTTCATCACTAAAGACGGAATAAGATATTATGGAGCAATATAGAGTAAATCGCGTTTGGGTGGACGATGCCCATATTTGGGCAGAAACCCAAAATGGCTGGAAGGCTAACTATCCTTTCAGCCGTTGGAGCCGTTTTGCTAACGCCACACCTGCCCAGCGTAAGGCTTTCGTATTGAGCAGATATGGTATCCATTGGCCTGAATTAGACGAAGATTTATGCTTTGAAGGACTATTCGCAGATGCTGGCATATACAAACCGTCAAATGCAGAAGATACTATTTATTATCAAGCATAATAAAAGTATTTTTTTGCAACAGAAGGATAAGTGAATCATTAAAATAAGGAGGTAAATATGGACAACAAGAATCTTTCATCAGAAGCTTTACTCTCCAATCAAGTCAGTAAAAATAGATTATCATGAATGAAGAAGAGATTAAAATCGTGGCAGAAAATGCTATGATGATAGTTTGCGGATATGCATTTTCGAAAACCGAAGAAGGCCTTATACGTGTAGTGTATCTACATCCGCCATATCATGCTCTTGTAATGACAAGCGAGGGTGAAGTAACAGAAACCAATATGGATGATATAGAAATCAGCATCGTTCAAAAGTATTGGAAACGAAACAAAAAATTAATGGAGCAAGCTTATGCCTAAATATTACGACTTTATGATATGTGGGTATAAGCTGAGCAAGCATAACAATGCGGCTGAATAAACGTAACGAGACGCCTCATCTGGCGCAAGGATACGACTGCGCTGGGTCAAAGATATAGATTAGGAGGTTCAAGCAGTCAGTATCTGAGGTTCAACCAGATTGTATCTGAGGTTCAAGCAGACTGCTTCTTGATGATTCCCACTAGGCTCGATAGCTCTGCTGAGCCTAGTGACAACACCTCATTAACATACAAATATATACTTTTAAAATACAACAAGGTGAAAAGATTTATAATGATACTATGCTTCATCTGCACATACACACTACAGATGGCGGCACAAACATGGATTGGAACTTGGGCTACGGCACCGCAGACTGTCGTGAAAGCGTTTATGCCCTATAATAACAACATGACAAACCGTTCGGTTCGCCAGATAGTAAAGGTAAGCGTGGGAGGCGACGTGATAAGACTGAAACTGAGCAATATCTACTCGATGCAACCCGTAGTGATACGCTCCATCTATATCGCCCACGCCAAAGACTCCTTCAAGATTGATGCCAAATCGGCCCAATACTTCAAGTTCGGCAACAGCTACAAGGCTACTATCCCTGCCGGCAGACAGATAGTGAGCGATGCGCTGAAGTTCAATCTCAAGAACCTGGAGCGCGTTGCCATCACCATCAACTACACCTCGGCTCCCGATGTGCCTACCGTCCACATGGGCTCACGTACCACCTCTTATATCATGAAGGGAGTAACCAATGCCCACTCCAACTTCGAAAAGGCTTTCCGCGAGAACCACTGGTACAACATCAGCGGCATCGATGTGTATACGATGAGCACCAACATGAGTGCCATCGCCATCATGGGCAACTCCATCACCGACGGCAAATGTTCTACGGATAATGCCCAGAACCGGTGGCCCGATGTAATGTCAGAGATGCTGCAGTTGAAGCATAAGATAACCAACCAGGGTGTACTGAACCTGGGCATCGGCAACAACCGCGTAACCGTGCCGGGCGGTTTCGGGGCACTCGCCAAGGAACGCTTCGACCGAGACATTCTGATGCAGAGCGGCGTAAAGAAGGTAATTATCTTTGAAGGCATCAACGACATAGGTGCTGCCAAGAGCGGCAACAGCGAGACGGTAGCCCGCCAGATTATAGAGAGCATACAGGGAATGATGAGGAAGGCGAAGGCCCGGAAGATGAAAGTTTATCTGGGCACCATCACGCCTTTCAAGGGTGCCGGCTACTACAGCCACTTCCACGAAGCAGCCCGACTCTATGTAAACGACTGGATTCGAAGTCAGGCAAAGAAAGCAGATGGCATTTTAGACTTCGCCAAGCTGCTTCAAGATCCGAATGATGACAGAAGGATGAAGCGGGAATATGCCAGCAACGACTGGCTCCACCCGAACCCTGCAGGATACAAGGCGATGGGAATCTATGCCGCTGATATCGTCAAGTAAGAAAAAAGCCGCCCTATTATAGGCGGCTTTTACTATATATAATAAGCTGTTTTACTTCAAGACAATCTTGCAATCGTCCAGGCTCTCTACTGTGGCGAGTGCCTCATAACGGATTCCCTCCTTACGCAGGAAGTCACCACCATGCTGGAATGCCTTCTCGATGATGAAACCCATCGCCTCAATCTTGGCACCAGCCTTCTCGCAAAGGTCCATCACACCCTTAGACGCATTACCATTGGCAAGGAAGTCATCGATAAAGATAACATGGTCCTCAGGAGTAAGATAACTGTTGCTCACACAAACCGTATAATCGCGGTCCTTTGTAAAAGAGTGAACCACAGAGGTAATCATACCCTCCATCGTCTTAGGCTGCTTTTTCTTCACGAACACAACAGGAAGATTGGTCAGATAACCTACCATGATGGCAGGCGCGATGCCCGAAGCCTCGATAGTAATAATCTTGTTGTACTTGATGTCCTTGAAAAGGCGCACGAATTCCTTAGCTAAGTCCATCATCAGAATAGGGTCCATCTGATGGTTTACAAAGCTGTCTACTTTTAAGATTCCACCAGGAAAGCATCTGCCCTCCTGCATAATTCTTTCTTTCAGTAAATCCATTATGACTTGAACTTTAATATGGTTATTGGGTGCAAAATTACTACTTTTTTCGCAAACAAGGAAGTTTATCGCCCAATAATTTTGTTTTGTCTGCAATTTAGCGTAATTTTGCAGCAGAAATCATCGTGCAAGAGCAAGGAGTCACGGTCAACGAGAACTCTCCTCTCGTCATGAGCGCAGAAAACATGGACACTTATACCTACTGGTTGCAAAGTTTCATCTATTATGACGATGCCACCCTCGCCGAGAAAAGCAAAACCTATAAGAAAAGTGTTATTCATTTCTAGAAAATCAGCGAAAAGCAAGAAAATTCAATCGTTTTCGCTGATTTTCTAAGTAGTTTTCTTGGTGTTATCCTAAAAAAAACGTATCTTTGCAACCAACATTATAAAACTATCTTACAATGAGTTACGCAAATATCATAGGAAGAAATAAAGAGATAAATATACTCGATAGAATATACAAGTCAAAGAAATCTGAACTTGTAGCCATTTATGGCCGTCGAAGAGTAGGCAAATCTTATCTCGTAAGCGAATGCTTTGGAAAGAAGATTCTCTTCAAAGCAGTAGGTACTTATATTAAAGACGGAGACAAGGACTATGAGTCTTACCGTCAACTTCAACTTGCGCATTTCTATGATTCGCTAGTGATTGCAGGATTATCGCCAAAGGAGTCCAAACCCACTTGTTGGAGAGAGGCATTTTTACTTTTGAGAAAAGTTCTGGAAGGAAAAAGAAACAGAAGGAAAATCATCTTTATCGATGAACTTCCATGGCTTGCAGGACCGCAATCATCAGAAATGATAGCAGAACTGGGATATTTTTGGAATTCATGGGCAGACAGTGAACGAAATATTATACTCATTGTCTGTGGATCGGCTACAAGTTGGATGCTTGATAATGTGATACATGACTATGGAGGTCTGCATGGAAGACTCACGGAAACCATCAAACTATTCCCTTTCACTCTAGCAGAATGCGAAAAGTACTACAAGAAAAATGGTTTTCATCTCTCACGCTATGAAATGTGCGTGAGTTATATGGCTATAGGTGGAATCCCCTATTATCTGGATAAGCTCCGCAACGACAGAACAATGACAGACAACATAGACAGCATATTCTTTGCAGACGAATTGATTCATCAGGAATTCAAAGATGTTTATACAGGACTGTATTCCAGCAAAGAGAAATACGTCGACATCGTTAAAGCTATTGGCAGTAAGTTCTATGGAATGACACAATCAGAGCTTTCCAAGGCTACAGGTATCAAAACCGGGGGTACCCTGACAAAGCTACTTGACAACCTTAGAGAATCAGGAATTACGAGAGAGTATCCCCGCTATGGAAAGGAAAGAGTCGAAACTGTATATCAGCTAAAAGATTTCTTTTCTCTATTCTATCTGAGATTTGTTCATGGCAAACAAATCAAACAAGGAGGATGGAACGCTATCCATGGGACAGCCACATTCTACACATGGGCTGGAGATACGTTTGAACTTTTGAGCATAGAGCATCTGCAAAACATACAAGACACTCTACGTATCCATTCGGTTGAAAGGAACTACAGTTGGTGTGGGAAAGCTGAAGACGGAAAAGGTGCTCAAATAGATTTAGTCATGGAGAGTAAAAGTACTCAAACAGATTATCTCTGCGAAATGAAATTTTCAACAGGTAATTTTACTGTCACACAAGATGTCGAGGAGAATATACGTCACAAGATAGACGCTTTCGCAAATAGCAAGATGCATAACAAGACTCGCTCAATACAAACTGTTTTGGTGACAACAATGGGACTTAGTTCCAATATGCATGCAAGTATCATCAATCACCTGATAACTCTTGAGCAATTATTTCAACGATAAAATAGAAGAATAATGAAAGAGGACTGCCAGCGATGGGTGGTCCTCTTTTTTTAATGACCTCCAATGGTTAATTATCAATAATTATAAATACCTTTATTATATGCGTATTTATAATTTTAGTATCTTTGCACCACAAACTTAGTACAAATCGCTTAAGGAAATAGCAGTACATTAAACTATAAGAATATGAATCCATATATCAAACAATTCCCCGACCTCATGGCGGGCAAGAAAATCATGTATGTTCACGGTTTCCTCTCTTCTGCACAGAGCGGCACCGTAAAGATGTTGCAGGAACTGATGCCGAATGCCACCCTCGTGGCTGAAGACATCCCGGTACATCCGGAAGAGGGCATAGAGATGCTGCAGAAGATGGCGGAGACTGAGAAGCCCGACCTCATCATCGGTACCTCGATGGGAGGCATGTATACCGAACTGCTGAAAGGATTCGACCGCATCCTCGTAAACCCAGCCTTCAAGATGGGCGATACGATGAGCAGCATGACCGGCAAGCAGGAATTCCAGAACCCGAGAAAGGACGGAGTGAACGAACTGATGGTTAACAAAGGCCTCATCAAGGAATACCGTGACTTTACCGAGCGTTGCTTCCAGAACATTACTCCCGAGGAGCAGCAACGTGTTTACGGTCTCTTCGGAGATGCTGATCCGCTGGTCCATACCTTCGACCTCTTCCATGAGCACTATCCGCTCGCCATCCCATTCCACGGCGAGCACCGACTTATCGACAAGGTAGCATTCCACTATCTCTGTCCGGTTATCCGCTGGATTGACGACAAGCAGAACGGCAAGGAACGCCCTATCGTATACATCGACTTCGATGCCCTGCACGACAGTTACATGAAGGCAACCAGTTCGATGCACAAGGCTTACGAGATGCTGATAGAGCATTACAACGTATATATCGTAGCCCCAGCACCAACCAACGATCATGAATACATGGCGAAGGTACAGACCTGGGTGGAGGAATATCTCTCTACCCCAGCCTACAACCACATCATCTTCTGCAACCAGAAGAACCTGCTCTACGGCGATTACTTCATCGACCCTAGCCCATGCGATGGTTTCATGGGTACGACGATAGAATACGGCAGCGATGAATTCAAGACCTTCGAAGAAATCATCACCTTCTTCGAAAGACTGGGAGGACAGTGATTTAGTTAATAGTTTATAGTTAACAGTTTATAGCAAAAAAGGTGCAACTCACTTTCTTACTTGTGAGTTGCACCTTTTTATCTATAAATATCTTTGATTCTTATGCCTTATCCAGATTCTTCGGCAACACGAGGTTCAGGATAACGGCGAGCAGGAAGACTACTGCCACACAGTTATCAGCAAAAACGGTGCGCACAATCTCTGGGAAGATGTTGAACATACCTGTTGCAGATGTGAATCCGAGACCTACGCTGAGCGAAAGGCTCACGATGACCATGTTACGCTGAGAGAAGCCGGTACGCGCCATCATGCCGAAACCGGCAAAGAGGATGCTACCGAACATCATGATGGTACAGCCGCCCAATACAGCCTGAGGAATCGTAGTCAATACATAACCGATAGCTGGGAAGATACCACCGATAATCATGATGATGGCACCCATGGCAATGGTAAAGCGGTTCACCACTCCCGACATCGCTGCCAAACCCACATTCTGACTGAAAGAAGTGATAGGAGTACAACCGAAAAGACCGGAAACCGAACTTACGAAACCATCGCAGCAGACTGCCGCACCCATCTCTTTAGTCTTAGGATCACGCTTCAACGCACTGTTGCAGAGCGCAGAAGTATCACCAATCGTCTCTGTGGCAGAAACCAGATATACTGCTACCACCGAGAGAATAGCACCGATATTAAACTCAGGTGTAAATGGAAGAAGCTTTGGCAAAGCTACGATAGAGAGACCAGAAAGTCCACTGAAGTCTATCATTCCCATAAACAGAGCCAGGATGTAACCAACCAGCAGTCCTACCAATACAGAGAGAGAACGCAAGAAACCCTTGGCGAAGATCTGACAAAGCAGACAAGCCAGCAAAGTGACAGAACCCACAACCCAGTTGTGCATGCTACCGAAATCAGCTGCACCCTGACCACCCGCAAAAGAGTTGGCACCAACAGGAAGGAGCGAGAAACCGATGGCTGTTACCACGGTAGCGGCTACTACAGGCGGAATGAGCTTGATCCAATACTTGGCGAAAAGTCCGAGTGTTCCTTCTACCAGACCACCAATGATGACAGCGCCTATCAATGTACCCATACCATGAGCACCGGCAATGGCGATGGCGAGCGAAAGGAAGGTGAAGGAGATACCCATCACGATAGGAAGGCGAGAACCGATACGCCATACCGGATAAAGCTGCACCAAGGTACCGATACCGGCGATGACCATACAGTTCTGGATAAGCACGGCGCTCACCGAACTGTCCAAACCTATCGCACCAGCGAGAATCATGATTGGCGCAATATTGCTGACGAACATCGCCAGCACATGCTGAAGACCAAATGGGAGTGCTTTACCTACGGGCACTCTGCCGTCTAATTTGTAGAGATTTTCTATTGACTGTTCCATTGTCGTTATAATAATTAGAGAATTTCCATTATCCATCAATTCAGTGTCTTTTCTGAATTTGGCGGCAAAATTACAAAGAAAATCTGAGAAATCGTTCCTTTTCTCCATTTTTCTCTATCCCGCATGATAGAATACAAGAAGAATCTACGAAAAAAGGAAGGCTGCGGTTCATATTCCGTGCAACCTTCCCTTTTTATCTTATCTCATTAATACTCCGTCTTTTCCGCATTTTCCTCCCACATGCGGAAAGCACCGAGCGCCTCATCGCGCATCAGGGCAATCATCGGCTTGTGGCGGTCTTCTATCTTGCGGTCTATCTCCTCATAGATAAACTCATCATCGAAACCTATCTTTGCCGCATCCTTCCGGTCGTTGGCATAATAGATACGGTCGAGATGTGCCCAATAGATGGCACCCAGGCACATCGGGCAAGGCTCGCAGGAGGTATAAATCTCGCAACCTTCCAGATTGAAGGTCTTCAGTTTGCGGGTAGCCTGTCGGATACAGTTCACTTCGGCATGAGCCGTAGGGTCGAGGTCGATGGTTACACTGTTGGAAGCCTCAGCGATGATAATACCATCCTTGGCAATCACAGCACCAAAAGGTCCGCCCCCCGTCTTCACGCTATTCTTTGAGAGCTCAATGGCTCTATGCATCAATTCTTCCTTTGTCATTGTTTAATATTTTTAGATTAATAATACCCCTTCTTTTCAATTGGGGGCTACAAATATACAAAAAAGAAATGATACGGCAAGCATTTCTTGCATTATTTTTTAGTACTTTTGCTGCAAAGATACACTTTTTCGCACGAATATCCGACACTTTACTACATTTTTTTGCACGAACGCCCTAAATTTCCTTAAATACGCATTCCTGTTCAACAGTTAATTATCAATAATTATAAATACCTTTATTATAAGAGTAGTTATAATTTTCGTAACTTTGTAGCCTATGAATCAAAACAATATCAGCGCCGCAGAACTCTTCCTTAGGGTAAGAGAACTTTTGATACTCCCCGAACTGGAGCCGAAGACACGCAACAAGATGATGCACGATACGCTCATCCTCTGCTGCCACGAAGGAGTGAAGGATACCAAACAGGCTTTCGGTAACCTTTTCTCCCAGGTGGATTATCTCTGCAAGACTCACGGCATCAAGGTGGCAGACAAGATTGCCATCCAGACCATGCGCCGGCACAGTAATTCGCAGGAACCGCTCTCAAGCGAAGATTTGAAATATGATGCACGTGCCCTAGCCATCTTCATCTCTGCCGTATTCGGAGTGGATGTTCCCCACGAGCTGAACGTGCTCATTCCCCATGCCAACCGCCCTTATCAGAAAGGACTGGAAATCAACAACCGCCGCATCCGCTGCATCGTGAAGAATTGGGACAGCGATTTCATCCGCGTGGATATTGACCAGGATGCTGACGAAGAGGAATATCTCGTTCAACTGAAAGATGAAGAGAACCATATTGACCATACCTACCTCTGGGATATCCTGAAGGAAGGTATGCAGCTCAACCTGCTCGACTGTCAGGTAAAACAACCCATCATCACCCCCCGACTCATCGTGGTGGAACCCGATTATCTGGTAGATATCAGTAGTATCGCCACCTGCTTCACGGCTTTCGGTCATCATCCCCTGCTCTATCTGCTGAACCAGATGAAACCACGTGCCAACACCCAGGCTACCCTGCTCGGTAACTTTGCCGGTGCGGCGCTGGATGACATCATCAATACAAACGGCAAATACCAGATGAACGAAACCATAAAGACGAATTTCAGGGAGAAAGCACTGGAGTTCTGCACCTGTCCCTGGTTTGATGCCAAGAAATTCTATACCGATGCCAACCAGCAGGCATTCAATCTGCAGCAGGTAGTGGATATTCTCTTTCCCCGCACCGCATCGCAGGCACAGATGTCAGCCTTCCGTGGCGAAAGTTTTTACGACAGGAAGAAAGCCATCCTTGAACCTTCGTTCGTCTGCGAAGCACTCGGCATACAGGGACGTGTGGACCTGATGACCACCGACTGCAAACTGCTGGTGGAGCAGAAATCGGGACGCAACATGAATATTGAAACCCATCAGGTAGATCCGGGTTATCACAGTTATCAGCTGGAGCCACACTATGTACAGCTGCTGCTCTACTATGGCGTATTGCAGCACAACTTCAAGCTGAGCAACGACCGCGTGAATATCCGTCTGCTCTACTCCAAGTATCAGCCGCAAGACGGACTGATGGTAGTAGCGTATTACCACAAGCTCTTCCAGGAAGCCATAACTTACCGCAACCAGCTGGTAGCCGCTTCTTTCGAAATAGCCAAGGAAGGTTTTGAACATGCACTCAACGAGTTTACACCCGATGTGCTCAATGTAGCCGGCACACAGGACTTCTTCTACAACAAGTATCTGAAGCCGCAGATAGAAGCCATCACCAGTCCGCTCCACAACCTCACCCCATTAGAGGAGGCTTACTTCTGCCGCATGATGACCTTCGTGTTGCGGGAACAGATGATCAGCAAGGTGGGCGCACAGGAAGGCACCAACACATCAAGTTCCGACCTCTGGACCATGCCACTCGCCGAAAAGAAAGATGCCGGCAATATCTATACCGACCTGCACATCATCCGAAAGGAACAGAGCAGCGCAGGAAGCGGATATGATACCATCACCCTGAGCGTGCCCGACCAGGGAAAGGACTTTCTGCCCAACTTCCGTATCGGCGACATGGTGTATCTCTATACCTACAAGCTGAAGGAAGAACCCGACGTAAGAAAGGCTATATTATATAAAGGTGTACTGCAGGAGATTCACAGCGATGAGATTGTGGTGCATCTCACCGACGGACAGCAGAATGCCGATATCTTCGAGATGAATCTGCCTTACGCCATAGAACATGGTACGAGCGATGCATCAACAGGCGGAAGCATACGTAACCTGCACCAGTTTATCTGTGCACCCAAGGAGAAACGCGACCTGCTGTTAGGGCAGCGTGCCCCGCAAAGAGATGCCTCGCTGTCATTGACCAGACATTACGATGATGTACTTGACGACATCATTCTCCGTGCCAAGCAGGCACAGGATTACTTCCTGCTCGTGGGACCTCCGGGAACAGGAAAGACCAGCCGTGCCCTGAAGTTTATGGTAGAAGAAGCATTGAACGATGGAACGGGAATGCCGACAGCAGAAAGCATCGCCTCGGGAGGCAAGACGGCTCAGCAGCCTGCATCCTCCATCCTCCTGATGAGCTATACCAACCGAGCCGTAGATGAAATCTGCGAGATGCTGGTAGATTCGGGCATTCCATTCCTTCGCCTCGGCAGCGAGTACTCCTGCGACGAGCGGTTCCGCCCTTATCTGATAGAGAAAGCCATCAGCGACTGTCCGAAACTCGAAGCTATCAAACAATATATAATAGGTACGCGTGTAATCGTGGGCACCACTTCGATGATGACCTCCAAGCCGTTCATCTTCTCGCTGAAGCACTTCAAGCTTGCCATCATCGACGAGTCGAGCCAGATACTGGAGCCTAATCTCATCGGTCTCTTATCAGCAGTAGATAAGTTCATCCTCATCGGCGACTACAAGCAGTTGCCAGCCGTGGTACAGCAGAGCGAGCAGGATTCAGGCATTCCTACCATCAACGACAGTCAGAAAGGTGGCATCATCGACATGAGCATCCTGCAGGACATCTGTCTTACCAACTGCCGCAACTCCCTCTTCGAACGTCTGATTCATTGGGAAGATCACGAAAAACGCAGCGAATTCATCGGCATTCTGCGCCGCCAGGGAAGAATGCATCCCGAGATTGCAGAGTTTCCTAATCGGATGTTCTACCGCCGGGAGAAGCTGGAACCCGTGCCATGTCCACACCAGTTGGAGACGGAGCTGTCATATACTCTCCCATCAGAAGATGCGCTCGACGACCTGCTGAAGGAGCACCGCATGATATTCCTTCCATCCAAATTCTGCAAGGAACCGAATGTATCTGATAAGATCAATGCCAACGAGGCAGCAATCGTGGTAGACCTGCTTCGCCGCATCCACCGCTTCTATGGAGAGCGTTTCGATGCCAAGAAGACGGTAGGCGTCATCGTTCCTTACCGCAACCAGATAGCCATGGTGCGCAAAGGCATCGAAAAGCTCGGTATTCCGGAACTGGAGAAAATCAGTATCGATACCGTAGAGCGGTACCAGGGCAGCCAGCGAGATGTCATCATCTACAGTTTCACCATCCAGAACATCTGGCAGCTCGACTTCCTTGCAGGCAACAGTTTCGTAGAAGACGGCGCCATCATCGACCGCAAGCTGAACGTAGCCATCACCCGTGCCCGAAAGCAGATGATTATGACAGGCAACCCGGAGATATTGCGCAATAATCAGATTTTTAGCGAATTAATGAACTATGTGAAGGAAAAAGGAGGATATTTTTAAAATTTCCCCCAAAAAGTTTGGTGATACGGAAATAAAGTCCTATCTTTGCATTCAAATTATACACAAAAGGATAAACAAGAGACATAAACACAGATATAGGATTCCGGTGCTTCACTGGCACTGGAATTCTTTATTTTTTATGCTACTTGCCAACCGATTATTAATAACATTAAAACAACAAGAAAATTATGGCTTACATGTCACAAGAAGGCTACGACAAACTCGTAGCTGAGCTGAAACAGCTCGTATCTGTAGAGCGCCCTAAGGCATCAGCCGCAATTGCTGAAGCCCGCGACAAGGGTGATTTAAGTGAGAATTCTGAGTATGATGCCGCTAAAGAGGCACAGGCTCATCTGGAAGATAAGATCAATCGCCTGAAGCTCACTATTGCCGAGGCCAAGATTATCGATACCAAGCAGCTCAGCACCGACAGCGTGCAGATTATGTCGAAGGTAGAGATGACCAACATGGCTAACAAGGCAAAGATGACTTATACCATCGTGAGCGAGAGCGAGGCAAACTTGAAGGAAGGAAAGATTTCCATCAAGACTCCTATCGCACAGGGATTGCTCAACAAGAAGGTAGGTGAGATTGCAGAAATCAAGATTCCTCGCGGCACCATCAACCTTCGCATCGACAAGATTTCATTTGAATAAAACGGAATAAAAGGAACTATCATATCGGCAGCAATGCCCGTATGACGGTTCCTTTTATGTTATATGTAAGCCTACCCGATATACTCTACAGAAAATGAAAGTAGCCGATGCAACGACATCAAAAAGAGAATAAGATAATATGTATTGTAAATTATAAATTATTAATTATAAATTGATTAGCGATTATGGCAAGCATTTTTTCAAAGATTGCAGCAGGAGAGATTCCTAGCTACAAGTGTGCAGAAAGCGACAAGTTCTATGCTTTCCTCGACATTAGCCCTATCGGCAAAGGTCATACTCTGGTAATTCCCCGTAAGGAGGTGGATTACATCTTCGATATGGAAGACGAAGACCTGGCTGAGTTTGAGGTTTTCGCCAAGAAGGTAGCCAAGGCTATCAAGGCAGCCTTCCCATGCAAGAAAGTGGCGCAGGTTGTTTTGGGTCTGGAGGTTCCTCATGCCCATATCCACCTCATCCCAATGAACAGCGAAGCTGATGTAAACTTCCGCAAGGAGCATCTCAAACTCACAGAGGAAGAGTTCAAGGAAATTGCTGATAAGATTTATACAGAATTCAAGAAACTTTAAATGCAAGAAGTTTCAAACAGAAAAAGAGCTGCGAATATGCTTCGCAGCTCTTTTTATATCTTTATTTCATAAGCTCTTGCTTAGACGAACTCATCGCCTTTCTTCATCTGCACCTCGTTTACATATTTACGCACCAGGGCAGAAGAATCTTCTTTCTTGCATATCAACAATACATTGTCATTCTCGGCTACTATGAAACCATTCAGTCCGTTCAATACAGCCAGCTTTCCTTTAGGCAACTTGATTACATTGTTGTGACAATTCTCCATCATCACATCGCTGTCAATAACCACGTTGTCATCGCTGCTCTTCTGCATCGCCTCATAGATACTGTGCCAGGTACCCAGATCAGCCCAGCCGAAGTCACACTTCATCATATAGACATTGCTAGGTTTGTCAAGCACTCCGAAATCTACTGATATATTAGGATAAGAAGAGAAGCTCTCTTTCATGTATGCATTCTCAGTCTCCACACTGAATTCGGGATACTGTTTATCGTAATCACGGAGTACAGGGGGCAGAATCTTGCAGAAACACTCACGCAGATACTTCACATTAGAAAGGAATAAACCCGTATTCCAATAGAATTCTCCACTCTCTACAAAAATCTTGGCAAACTCTCTTTCCGGCTTTTCTGTAAACGACTGTACCTTATATAATCCGTTGCCGATAGCTTCACCCATCTGAATATATCCATATCCAGGTTCAGGACGGGTTGGCTTCACACCCATCGTCAGGAAACGGTCATGTTCAGCCACAAAAGCCAGACCTTCCAATACGTTTTCCCGGAAAGCATCTTCATTGAAGATAGCCTGATCCGAAGGAGTGGCGATGATGCAGGCATCAGGATTGAGCATCGAGATGCGATGATTGGCCCATGCCATGCTAGGTGCCGTATTGCGATGAATAGGTTCCGCCAATATCCGTTCGGCAGGAACCTCAGGCAACTGTTCCTTTACCAGTTGAACATATTCTTCATTTGTGTTGATAAATATATGGTCGGCAGGCACGATCTTTGCCATACGGTCAAAGGTTTGCTGAAGCTGGGTGCGCCCCACTCCAAAGAAGTCGACAAACTGCTTCGGATAGTTGCTGCGGCTGCAAGGCCAGAGTCTGCGGCCCTTACCTCCCGCCAATATCACACAATAATTATTTCCGTTACTCTTCATATCTTGAGTCTAATATTTTGTTGGTTTTCAAAATTCATCTGTAAAGTTAGTGATTATCCGTGAAAGTGCCAAAGATTTTCTTGAAATTTAATAAAGTGGACTATAAAAACAACAAAAATTTAATGTTTCTGCATTAAAAATGCATTTTTAGAAAAAAAAGTCACCAAAAAGTTTGTCAGTTCAAAAATTATTAGTACCTTTGCAACCGCAAATAAGCAAGGTGGTATTTGCCCAGATGGCGGAATCGGTAGACGCGCTGGTCTCAAACACCAGTGGAGCAATCCATCCCGGTTCGATCCCGGGTCTGGGTACCAAGATGGAGAGAAGTTTTACTTCTCTCCTTTTTTCGTTTATATACCTTGTATATATACACATTTATCCCTGCATATCTACCCACTTACATCCTATCATATCCCCCACTTCACGAAAACGTTTACAACGATTTATTTAGAATAAGCCTTACTATTTTTGGCTCTTCAAAAGATAATATTTATCTTTGCAGAAGAAATAGCTTATATATAATAACCCAACAAACCGAAAAAATAGATGAAGAAATTTTTTAGCATGGTATGTGCTTGCTTGTTGGCGCTAAGTGCCCAGGCAACCGACATCAAGAAGTATGATGCTCTTTACGAGAATCTACCATTCCAGATGGAGAAGGTGACCCGTCCGCAATTCCCAGCCAATGAGGTAAACCTCAAGGACTTTGGCGCTATTGGAGATGGCTCTTCTCTCTGTACCACAGCCTTTGCCAAGGCTATCGATGCGCTGACACAGAAAGGCGGTGGCAAACTCATCGTTCCACAGGGCGTATGGTTCACAGGTCCTATCGTTTTGAAGAGCAATATCAACCTGCATCTCGAAAAAGGTGCAGTCATCCTTTTCTCACCAGATGATGCCCTCTATCCTTTTATAGAAACATCGTTTGAGGGTTTGGATACACGCCGCTGCCAGTCGCCTATCTCTGGTCATCATCTTACCAACGTGGCTATTACCGGTCAGGGTTGCATTGACGGAAACGGAGAATACTGGCGCCCATTGAAGAAGCAGAAGGTTACCGATGTCCAGTGGAAGCAGATTACTTCACGTGGCGGTGCGTTCAAGAGAGCCGACTACTGGTTCCCATCAGAAGGTGCATTGAAGGCAGACAACAGTGCCAACATGAATGTGCCTAAAACTCCAGCTTCAGAAGAAGAATGGAACGAGATCAAGCGTTTCCTCCGCCCTGTAATGATCAGTCTCGTAAGCTGCAAGAACGTTTGGCTCAATGGTGTTATCTTCCAGAATTCACCTGCATGGAACATCCATCCGCTGATGTGCGAGAACGTTCTTATAGAAGATGTATTGGTCCGCAACCCTTCTTACGCTCAGAATGGTGATGGTCTTGACCTGGAGAGCTGCAAGAATGCACTCATCGTCAACTCTACTTTCGATGTAGGCGATGATGGTATCTGCATCAAGAGTGGTAAGGATGCTGACGGAAGAAAGCGCGGCATTCCTTGCGAGAATGTCATCGTAAACGGCTGTACCGTATTCAAGGGTCATGGCGGTTTCGTTGTTGGCAGTGAGATGAGCGGTGGCGTAAAGAATATCAAGGTGAGCGACTGCCAGTTCCTCGGCACCGATGTAGGTCTCCGTTTCAAGAGTACCCGCGGTCGTGGTGGTGTAGTAGAGAATATCTACATCGACAACATGTCAATGTTTGATATTCAGACAGATGTCATCACCTTCGACCTTTACTACGGTGGCAAGTCTGCCGTTGAGGTTCTCAACGATGGCGATGAGGCTAAGAGCCAGAAGGTACAGAAGTTCAAGGTAGACGAGACAACACCTTGCTTCCGCAATATCGACATCAACCATGTCATCTGCCGCACAGCCCGTCGTGCTGCTTACTTCAACGGTCTCCCAGAGATGCCGGTAAGCAACATCCACATCAGGGATATGGAGGTAAACAATGCTGAGTATGGTATCGTCATCAACCGTACTGACGGCGTGAAGCTCGAAAACATCAAGGTTAGTGCAAAGAATCACACCTTCGATGCAAAGAACTCGAAGAATGTGACTGTCAACGACAAGACATACAAGAAGATTGATGAAAAGGGCATCACTCTCGACTTCTAATCAAAATTAAAAGCCGCTCAACAGGCAAATCTGTTGAGCGGCTTTTTTATATGGAAATCATAGCACTACAGCTATGATGCCTAGTCTTTAAAATCAAGTGAGAGTTCACCTGTGCCTAGAAGATTGTAACTCATGCGATGATATGGAGTGACTCCAAATTCCCTGATGGCAGCACGATGCTTCTTGGTAGGATAACCCTTGTTGCTTTTCCAGTCGTACTGCGGATATTCTTCTGCCAGCGCATCCATGTAATCATCACGATAGGTCTTGGCAAGGATGCTGGCAGCTGCAATAGACAGATACTTGCCGTCACCCTTTACGATGGTTGTATAAGGCAAATCCTTGTAGGGTTTGAAGCGGTTACCATCCACGATAACTGCTTCCGGACGAACCTTAAGCTGGTCCAGGGCACGGTGCATAGCCAGAAAACTGGCGTTGAGGATATTGATTTTATCGATTTCTTCGGGAGTAACAATGCCCACAGCCCAAGCTACAGCATCACGCTCTATCTGCTCGCGGAGCGCCTTGCGCTTCTTATCTGTGAGCTTCTTACTGTCGTTCAATTCGGCATTCTGATAACCGGGCGGAAGGATAACAGCTGCTGCATATACGCTGCCTGCCAGACATCCTCTGCCAGCCTCATCGCAGCCAGCCTCTACCATATCCTTATAATAATGACTTTCTAACATAATTATGATGAATTTTACGTTTATCTCTTCACTCTTCACCTCTATTTTGTAACCGCCTCATTATAGGGCAGTTACAAAGACAAGAGCATTTCAACTCTTCACCAACTCTTCACCCACTCTTCACCTACTCTTCACCCTCATAGCACCAGGCGGTGAAGAGAGGGTGAAGAGTGGGTGAAGAGTCAGAGCGCCTCTTCAGCGCGTAAGTATCAGTATAACAATACGTTACGACAAAAGGGTGAAGAGTGAAGAGTATTTGGGCGTTCCAACCTCAACTTTCTGATAACTGCCAAACGCAAACAGCCAACTGTCCGCAGTAGCGCCAGTTGGCTGTTCTTTGCTTGCCAGTGGGTTGTCTTTCGCTCGCCAGTTGGCTAAATAAGGCTTTTACGTGCGCTGTATGCGGCTAAAAAGTCTTTATCTTTAGAACATCATAGCCACGCGTTTTACGCCCGCTACAAGCGCATCTATTTCTTCCTTTGTATTATAAAGGGCAAAGCTGGCACGAACGGTGCCGAGAATGCCGTAGCGGTCCATCAAAGGCTGAGCGCAATGATGACCGGTACGTACAGCGATGCCCAGACGGTCGAGCAAGGTGCCCATATCCATGTGATGAATATCACCAACCAAGAAGCTGACAACGGCATCCTTGCCCTCCTGTTCACCAAAAAGTCTGATTCCATCGATGGTTCGCATCTGCTCCATACAGTAGCGGGTGAGTTTCTGCTCGTGCTTGGCAATGTTATCCATGCCGAGCGCAGAAACATAATCGATGGCTTTTGCCAGACCGTGGGTAGCTACATAATCAGGAGTACCAGCCTCGAACTTGAAAGGTAACTTCTCGAAAGTAGTCTTCTCGAAACTTACGCTCTCAATCATTTCGCCACCGCCCTGATAAGGAGGCAACTTGTCGAGCCATTCTTCCTTGCCGTAAAGCACACCGATACCGGTAGGACCATAAATCTTATGTCCGCTGAAAGCGAAGAAATCGCAATCCATATCCTGTACATCCACAGCAAAATGAGGAGTACTCTGAGCGCCATCCACCATGACAGGCACATTGTGCTCATGAGCTATCTTAATCATTTCTTTTACCGGATTCACCGTACCGAGCACGTTGCTCACCTGGGCAATGCTCACGATTTTGGTGCGTTCGGTAAATAAATTGGCGAATTCATCGAGGTTAATCTCACCTTTATCGTTAATAGGGATTACACGAATAGCGATTCCCTTCTTGGCAGCCTGCAACTGCCAAGGCACGATATTGGAGTGATGCTCCATGGTAGAGATAATCACCTCGTCGCCCTCGCTCATAAAGGCATCGCAGAACGATGAAACCACGAGATTCAGACTCTCTGTAGTGCCACGGGTAAAGACGACTTCCTCAACCTTAGGCGCATTGATAAACTTGCGCACGGTTTCGCGGGCTGCCTCATGAAGGTCGGTAGCCTGCTGAGAGAGATAGTGAACGCCACGATGCACATTGGCATTTACGTTGAGATACTCATCGCGCATGGCATCGAGCACGCACAATGGCTTCTGCGTGGTTGCCGCATTATCCAGATACACCAATGGCTTATCGTATACCGTTCTCGATAAAATCGGGAAATCTGCTCTTACTTGATTGATATCATACATAGCAAAATAGTTTATTTACAGAGTTTACAGCCCTCGCACTTATTGAGTTCACCACGGAATCGCTTCTCTACGAGATGATGCAGGCGATCGCGCAATGGCTCCAGCTCCATCTTGTCGATGACTTCGTTGATAAATGCAAACTGAAGGAGCAACTTAGCCTCCTCGCGGCTCACACCACGCTGCTGCATATAGAACAATGCGGCATCGTTGAGCTGACCTACAGTACTTCCATGCGCACACTTCACATCATCGGCATAAATCTCCAGCATCGGCTGGGTGAACATGCGGGCTGTCTTCGTAGCACAGAGGTTCTGGTTGGTTTCCTGAGAAATAGTCTTCTGGGCACCATGACGAACCAGTACTCTGCCGGCAAAAGCACCACGTGCCTCACCATCGAGTACATACTTATAAAGTTCGTTGCTGGTACAATGACCTACCTGATGATCGATGAGCGTATTGTTGTCAACCACCTGGTTCTTGTCGGCAATCACACAACCATTGCAGAAGCACTCAGCTCCCTCGCCCTTGAATACGAGGTCAAGACGGTTGCGGGTGATACCGTTATGAAGAGTGATGACGTTATGGTTCACACGGCTGTTTGCCTGCTGCTCGATATACACGTTGCTGACACGGCGGTTCTTGTAATGAGTCTCCTCCAGGCAATAGAGGTCGAGACTGGCATTCTCGCCAACATAAGCCTCGATTACCTGAGTAGCGAGGAAGTTCTTGTCATCGGCTGCATGGTCGCAGAAGAGGAACTTAGCCTCAGCACCCTGTTCCATCACGATGAGTACACGCCGGTTCACCATCAAATCTACATCCGAACGGAGAATATTGATGACCTGAATGGTTCGCTCTACCTTTACATTCTTTGGAACATAAATCAGCAAGCCATCCTGTGCCAGGAATGTATTCAATGCGGTGATGCCATCTTCGTCGGTTTTGGCAATCTTAGCGTAGTATTTCCCGATGAATTCAGGGTTTTCTGCAGCAATCTTGTTCAAAGAGTCCACAATTACGCCCTCCGGAAGCTCTACTTTAGGCAATGCTTTGTTATAAAAAGCATCGTTTACAACGAAGTAGAGCGAAGTGCTCAGGTTAGGCACATCGCAGCGGAAAGCTTCGTATGGATCTACCGGAATTTCCAGACGGTTCAAGTTCAAGCCATAGTCTGGCTCGAAGATGGCGCTCATATCTGTGTACTTGTATCTTTCTACCTTTCGGGAAGGGAAGCCCAGACGATGGAAGTCCTCAAACGCAGCATCGCGCACCGCATTGAGCACCTCAGCACTGTTCTTCTTGATTATTCTCGAAGAAGACTGATACAAGTCTAAATATTGTTTTTCTGAATGCATAGCCATCCTCCCTATTATTTCTCATCTACTTCTGCCTTGATCCAGTCATAGCCACGAGCCTCAATCTCCTTGGCAAGTTCAGGACCGGCTGTCTTCACGATTCTACCCTTATAGAGTACGTGAACCACACTTGGCTTAATCATATCAAGCAGACGCTCGTAGTGAGTGATGACGATGGCAGATGTCTTGTCAGTATGCATCTTGTTCACACCGTCAGCCACGATACGCATCGCATCCACATCGAGCCCAGAGTCGGTTTCATCGAGGATAGAGAGCTTTGGCTCCAGCATAGCCATCTGGAAAATCTCGTTGCGCTTCTTCTCACCACCCGAGAAACCTTCGTTTACAGAACGGCGAGCCAACTTGCTGTCCAATTCCACCAACTCGCGTTTCTCACGCATCAGCTTCATGAATTCACTTGTGTTCAATGGTTCCAAACCCTGATACTCACGCTTGGCATTGATAGCCGCACGCATGAAGTTGGTCATGGATACACCAGGAATCTCTACCGGATACTGGAAAGAGAGGAACAAGCCTTCACGGGCACGGTCCTCTGGCTTCATATCCAGGAGGTTCTTGCCGTTGAAGATAGCCTCACCCTCGGTTACGGTATAGAGAGGGTTACCCGTGAGCACAGCGCTCAAGGTTGACTTACCGGAACCGTTAGGTCCCATGATAGCATGTATCTCACCATCGTTGATAGTCAGGTTGATACCTTTCAATATTTCTTTGCCTGCAATAGTAGCATGCAGATTCTTTACCTCTAACATAATTTTAGTCAATTTTTATCGATTTCATCGAGAATTATGATAACTATCCTACGGTTCCTTCGAGTGAAACACTCAGGAGTTTCTGTGCCTCTACGGCAAACTCCATAGGCAACTTGTTGAGCACATCCTTGGCATAACCGTTTACGATCAAGCCGACAGCCTCCTCGGTAGGAATGCCTCGCTGATTGCAATAGAAGAGCTGGTCTTCTGAAATCTTCGAGGTAGTTGCCTCATGCTCGAACACGGCTGTGTCGTTATGGGCATCCATATATGGGAAGGTATGCGCTCCACAATCGCTGCCCAGCAACAAGGAGTCGCAGGAACTGTAGTTGCGGGCATTATCGGCATTGGATGTGGCACGAACCAGACCTCGATAGGAGTTCTGGCTATGACCTGCCGAGATACCTTTAGAGATGATGGTACTCTTGGTGTTCTTACCCATGTGAATCATCTTGGTACCTGTATCGGCCTCCTGATAGTTGTTGGTAACAGCTACGCTGTAGAACTCAGCTACAGAGTTGTCGCCACGCAAGATACAGGAAGGATACTTCCAGGTAATCGCAGAACCCGTCTCTACCTGAGTCCAGCTCAACTTAGAGTTCACACCACGCAAATCGCCTCGCTTGGTTACCAGGTTCAGCACACCACCCATACCATGCTCATCACCAGGATACCAGTTCTGAACGGTAGAGTATTTCACCTCAGCATTATCCTTGACGATAATCTCTACGATAGCCGCATGGAGCTGGTTCTCATCACGCATTGGCGCTGTACATCCCTCCAGGTAAGAAACGTAAGCATCATCATCAGCGATAATCAATGTACGCTCAAACTGACCGGTGTTACGGGCATTGATGCGGAAGTAACTGCTCAACTCCATCGGACAGCGGACGCCCTTAGGAATATAAACGAATGAGCCATCACTGAATACGCAACTGTTCAAGGCTGCATAAAAGTTATCACGATAAGGAACTACGGTTCCCAGATACTCTCTTACCAGATCAGGATGCTCCTTCACAGCCTCACCAATACTGCAGAAGATGACGCCCTTCTCACGGAGTTTCTCCTTGAAAGTAGTCTTTACCGACACAGAGTCCATGATGGCATCTACGGCGGTACCGCTCAAAGCCAGACGTTCCTCCAGAGGAATACCGAGTTTGTCGAATGTTTTCTCCAACTCAGGATCAATCTCCTTGTTTTTTGGCTTCTTTGCCAAAGGGTCGGCATAGTATGAAATCTCCTGGTAGTCAATAGGTGGCACGTGAACGTGTCCCCACTTTGGCTCCTTGAGCGTCTTCCAGTAATTGTAGGCTTTCAGACGAAATTCGAGCATCCAGTCTGGCTCTCCCTTCTTCTGCGAGATCAGGCGCACAACATCCTCGTTGAGACCCTTTTCTATGATTTCAGTATGTACATCAGTGGTAAAGCCGAATTCATACTTCTGCTCAGCCACCAGCTTGACAAACTGATTCTTTTCTTGTTCTTTCTCTGCCATTTTATTTAGAATAACCTTTCGTTATTTTAACCCTAAATAGGGATAAGCCGCTGAGGACTCATCCCTACCTTATTATATATAATATATGCTATATTACAATTTCTGCTCTACCTCGATCTCAGTGAAGGTCTCGATAACGTCGCCCTCCTGGATATCGTTGTAGTTGACGAGGCTCAAACCGCATTCCATACCGGTAACCACCTCCTTAACATCGTCCTTGTAACGCTTCAAGGCACCGATTTCTGCAGTACGGATCACTATACCGTCACGGATGACGCGAGCCTTATCCTTAGCGTGTACCTTACCCTCGGTAACGAGACCACCGGCAATAGTACCCACCTTAGAAATCTTGAAGGTCTGCTTAACCTCAACCTGACCGGTAACGATTTCCTTCTTCACCTTGTCGAGCATACCTACCATCGCGCTCTTGATATCGTCGATAGCATCGTAGATGATAGAGTATGTGTTGATTTCAACACCCTCACGGTCGGCAGCCTTACGAGCATCGGCAGATGGACGAACCTGGAAACCAACGATGACTGCATCTGAAGCAGATGCCAGCATCACGTCGTTCTCTGAAATCTGACCCACAGCCTTGTTCACCACGTTCACCTGAACCTTCTCGGTAGAAAGCTTGATGAATGAGTCGCTCAAAGCCTCAACAGAACCGTCGGTATCACCCTTCACGATGACGTTCAACTCATGGAACTCACCACGTGCGATACGGTGAGAGATATCACCCAGGGTCAAGCGCTTCTGAGTACGCAAGCCCTGCTCACGCTGCAGTTGCTCACGCTTGTTGGCGATTTCGCGAGCCTCCTGCTCTGTCTCGATTACGTGGAACTGGTCACCTGCAGTAGGAGCACCATTCAAACCGAGGATGATAGCTGGCTCTGCAGGAGCAGCTGACTTGATGTTGGCATTACGCTCATTGAACATCGCCTTGACACGACCCCAAGAAGTACCGGCGAGTACGATGTCGCCTACCTTCAAGGTACCATTGGCAACCAATACGGTAGAAACATATCCACGACCCTTGTCGAGAGAAGACTCGATGATAGTACCTGTAGCACGGCGGTTAGGGTTAGCCTTCAAGTCGAGCATGTCAGCCTCGAGGAGCACCTTGTCGAGCAGATCGTGAACACCGATACCCTTCTTGGCACTGATTTCCTGGCACTGATACTTACCACCCCACTCCTCAACTAGCAGGTTCATGTTAGCCAAGTCCTCACGGATACGGTCTGGGTTAGCACCTGGCTTATCAATCTTGTTGATTGCGAATACCATAGGCACACCGGCAGCCTGAGCATGAGCGATAGCCTCCTTGGTAGTAGGCATCACAGAGTCATCGGCTGCGATGATGATGATGGCGATATCGGTAGCCTGGGCACCACGGGCACGCATGGCGGTAAACGCCTCGTGACCTGGAGTATCAAGGAAGGTTACCTTGCGACCGCTTTTCAGGGTCACACTATAGGCACCGATATGCTGGGTAATACCACCTGCCTCACCGGCAATCACATTGGTATTGCGAATATAGTCGAGCAAAGAGGTCTTACCGTGGTCAACGTGACCCATGACGGTTACGATTGGAGCACGTGGAACCAAGTCGTTCTCATCATCCACTTCCTCGCTCACGGCCTCCTGAACCTCGGCACTCACGTATTCGGTCTTGAAACCGAACTCCTCAGCTACCATGTTGATGGTCTCTGCATCCAGGCGCTGGTTGATAGAAACCATGATACCTACACCCATCAGGGTAGAGATAACCTGAGTAACGCTGATATCCATCATCGTAGCCAACTCGCTAACGGTAACGAACTCAGTAAGTTTCAGGGTCTTGCTTTCCTTCTGCTCCTGACGAGCCTGATCCTGCAACTTCTCCTGAACAGCCTCACGCTTCTCCTTACGGTACTTAGCACCCTTCTTGTTCTGACTCTTGCTGGTCAAACGTGCAAGAGTCTCCTTAACCTGGCGTGCTACAGCCTCGTCATCAACCTCAATCTGGCGCTGGTTGCCGCGGTTGTTGTTATTGCCGCGATTATTATTGTTATTATTTCTGTTGCGGTTTTTGTTCTTCTTGTTATTACCGCCGTTGTTGCCATTACCTCCGCCATTATTCTTAGCTTCGGCATTGATGTCAACACGTTCTTTGTTGATACGAACACGCTTTTTGCGCTCATTGTGCTGTTGAGCCATTTTCTCCTCACGTTCCTTGCGGCGCTCCTCCTTGGTTTTCTTCTTAGGACGAGTGCTCTGGTTGAGGGAAGACAAATCTATCTTGCCCAACACCTTAGGCTCATTAGCAGTAAACTTCTTCTCACTCTTGAGAGTAAACACGCTGTTGTCTGCTGCGCCAGCAGAATGCTGTGCAGTTTCATTCTTAGCATGATGATGCTCTTTCTTTCCCTGAGGAGCATTCTGCTTATTCATCTGAGCGTTTGACTGCTGTGATTTCTGATGATTTTCCTGTTTCATTTGCTGTTTATGCTGAGAAGCCTGTTGTGGCTTCTGTTCCTTCTTTTGCTCAGCCTTAGGAGCGTCTTTTTTCTGCTCAGGACTGACGGCAGCAGTCTCAGGCTTTTCCGCAACAGACTCTGCAGCAGGCTTCTTACCGATATTGTCCAAGTCAATCTTTCCCAGCGGCTTATACTGCTGCTGTCCATTAGACTCCAACAAGCTTTCAGCGCGATTGTCCTTCTGCTCTGGCGCACGCTTCTTATCTTTTGCTTTTTTGGTAAAGAGTTTCTCAGCCTGATCACGAACCTCTCTGTCCTGACTGAAGGCATCATTCAATGCCTTGTATTGCTGGTCGGTGAGTTTGAAGCTCGGTTCTGCCTTGACATCTCCCAGGTCTTTTCTTTTCTCTAGGAATTCAACTGCCGTCTGAAGTCCTATATTTAATTCACGTAGTGCTTTATTTAATCTGATGCTCATAAATTATTTATTCTCCTATTTTTAAAGTTAGATTCCCTGCAAGCACTCGCTGGCAAGGGAATTATTGTTCGAATTCGGCGCGCAACACGCTGAGTACATGATCAACGGTCTCCTCTTCGAGGTCGGCCTTCTCAATCAGCAAGTTGCGAGGTGCATTGAGTACCTGCTTGGCAGTATCAAGACCGATGCCCTTGATAGCATCGATAACCCACTGGTCAATCTCATCAGAGAACTCATCCAAGTAGATATCCTCATCGGCCTCATTCTCGTCTACCTCACGGAATACGTCGATGGTATATTCTGTAAGCATAGAAGCCAGTTTGATGTTCATACCGCCACGGCCGATAGCCAAACTAACTTCCTCAGGCTGCAAGTAAACCTCTGCTTTCTTGTTCTCATCATCAACATTGATTGAAGAAACCTTGGCTGGAGCCAACGCACGCTGAATGAAGAGTTTGGTATTGCTTGAGTAGTTGATGACATCGAGATTCTCGTTGCAAAGTTCGCGAACGATACCGTGAACGCGGCTACCCTTAACACCTACACATGCGCCAACCGGGTCGATACGCTCATCGAATGTTTCAACAGCAATCTTAGCACGCTCTCCCGGAAGACGGGCGATACGGCGGATTGCAATCAGACCGTCTGCAATCTCAGGAACCTCAGCCTCCAACAGACGCTGCAGGAAGATTGGAGCAGTACGGCTCAAGATAATCTTTGGATTATTGTTCTCGTTGTCTACACGAAGGATGACCGCACGAACAGTTTCACCCTTGCGGTAAGTATCACCAGGAATCTGCTCAGTCTTAGGCAACATGAGCTCGTTGTTCTCATCATCTACAATCAGAACCTCGCGCTTCCAAACCTGATAAACCTCACCAGAGATAACCTGACCTACACGATCCTTGTATTTGTTGTAGAGTGAATCATGCTCCAACTCAAGAATCTTGGAAGCCAAAGTCTGACGAAGAGTCAAGATGGCACGACGACCAAACTTATTGAAGTCAACCGTCTCACTTACATCCTCACCAACCTCGTAATCCGGCTCAATCTTACGAGCCTCAGAAAGTGTAATTTCCTTATTTTCATCTTCAACTTCGCCATCAGCAACAACTATACGGTTGCGATAAATTTCGAAGTCACCCTTGTCAGGGTTCACGATGACATCAAAGTTTTCGTCACTACCAAAAATCTTGGCAAGTACATTACGGAAGCTCTCCTCCAATACACTTACCAATGTAGTACGGTCGATATTCTTTGTTTCTTTAAACTCGCGGAATGTATCAATCATACTCGCTGTCAATTCTTGCTCTTTTTTAGCCATAACTTAATTGAAACTAATTATGTATTTTGTATATTTTACTTTATCCATCTGGTAAACGTGATCAACCTCCTGCTTAACCGGACGTTTTTTACCTTCAACCTTTACCTTTTCTTCAACGCCAACTGTGAAGTCATTTCCTTCAACAGCTTTCAAGATACCCTTCACCTTCTTGCCGTCGGCATCAAGCACCTCTACCTCCTTGCCAATGAAATTGATATACTGCTGCGGAACTTTGAACGGTTGACCCAAGCCTGCAGAGCCAACTTCGAGCTCATAGTCTTCCTCGTCACGGTTCAAATGATCCTCAATATACTTACTCAAGGCAACACAATCCTCAATCCATACTCCATCGGCATGGTCAATCTCAACAACGATTCTATCGTCGGGACTGATTTCAATGCTTACCAAGAAATATTCCTTATCTTGGAGCCATTCTTCAACTAATTTTTTTACGACGTTTTTATCAATCATATATACCTTATTAAAATAAAATGAGGAACTCTTGTGAGCCCCTCATTCCACTGAACGTTGCAAAATTACAAATATTTTTGTGATTAGCCAAAAAAAATGCAACTTTTTATTCGCAACGTGCACATTTTTAATCGATTGTGCACGTTTTTGTACTTATTTCTTCACAGGATGCAGTATTTTTTCGTATTCTGATGGAGAATTCAGCAATTTTACTGCTTCCTTAATCTGCTTGTCATAGCGCATGGAATTCTGGATGGCACCGCGCTGGAAATAATAGGCAGAAACGATGTCATTTTCCAACAGATGCTTGATGTAATCCTTGTTATAATCCAGATCCTTTGCCACATTATGGCTCAGCTTTTTCTTCAAAGCCTCAAACTCTGCCTTGGCATCATCGTAGTAGCCTTCAAACTTAGCGAGTTTTTCCAAGTCCTTGAGATACTTTTCTGTTTCACGGTCGTACTGGAAGTTAGCCTTCAACACGCGTGTCTTGAATTCATCATAGTCGGCATCGGTCAGCGAGAATTCCTTCGCAGGAGCAATAGCAGGATGCTTGGCGATATAATCAACCTCATAATTAAGCATCACCTCATTACTGTCGCGGGCACCAGCCAGATAGAAGGCGATGTTTGGCAAAGAATCAGGCTTTACTTCTACATCCGGCTTCACGCCACCTCCATCTCTCACTTCTCTGCTACCTGCGGTATAGAACACCTTGGTAAGAGAGTCGGGAACATGCTCCACATAACCACCCTTATCGTGCTTATAGTTGAGTGCCTGAACGCACCGACCGCTAGGAATGAAATATTTAGCAGTAGTAAGTTTCACCTGTCCGTTATAAGGCAAATCCATGGTAGTCTGCACCAATCCCTTTCCATACGTGCGCGTACCTAATATTACAGCACGGTCATAATCCTGCAGACTGCCGCTCATGATTTCACTGGCACTGGCAGAATTCTCGTTCACCAATACCACCATCGGCATAACGGAATCTATCGGTTCAACCGTGGTCTTATAAACATGATTAGAACGCTGCAACTTTCCCTTCATCTCCAAGACTGTCTTACCTTTAGGCAAGAACATATTGATGATGCTGACCGCTTCGGTAACAGAACCACCACCATTATTACGCAGATCGAAGACAAGACTCTTGGCTCCTTGCTTTCTCAAATCGATGAAAGCACGACGCACTTCCTTGGCTGACTGCTCGGTAAAGGAATTGAAGTTGATGTAACCGATGCTACCCTCCAACATACCATAATAAGGCAAGAACGGCAACTGGATGGTACGGCGTGTTACCTTCACCTTCATCGTCTTGCCTGTACTTGGACGCTTAACTTTCAGCATGAAAGAAGAACCCGGGTCACCACGAAGATGATCGCTGACATAGCTCACCTCCTTATTGGTCATATCCTCATCATCAATACTCAGGATGATGTCACCCTTCTTCAGTCCCACTTCTGCAGCAGGCATATTCTCGTAAGGCTCGCTGATACAGACGCGCTGCAACTGAAAATTGTAGCGTATCACCGCACCTACACCCGCATACTTGCCGGTGAGCAGGTTCTTGAGTTCCTTCATCTTCTGCTCAGGATAATAGGTAGTATAAGGGTCGAGACTACGCAACATGGCATTGATACCATTTCCGACCACAACTTCAGCATCGAGCGTATCAACATACATCAAATCGAGATTTTTGTAGATGGCATTGAATATTTCCATATTCTTTGCGGCTTTGAAGTCATGATCTTTGTCAACCTGGGCAAAAGTAGGAACTGCCAGGAGCACCATAAGCAAGGAGAACAGTATTCTTTTCATTGTTACCTTATTTAATTGTATATGATTCAACTTATTGGTTATTTCCTCCCCCTCTTCACGGCATTCGCCCTCGGGAGAAGATTTCGACCACAAAAGTACTCATTTCTTTGCGAAAAACACCATAAAATAGGCAAAAAGTGGCACAAAGATAAGAAAAAATACACTTTTTTAGGGAAAAAGCGAAAAAAGTCAGCAAAAAATTTGGCAGAATGAAGAAAAGTTAGTACTTTTGCACACGCAAATAAGGAACGTCATGTTCTTTACAGAAAAAATGCTTCAATAGCTCAGTTGGTTAGAGCACCTGACTGTTAATCAGGGGGTCGTTGGTTCAAGCCCATCTTGAAGCGCAAGAGAGTTTCAGGTTAGCCTCGTAACTCATCTTCTTTCATAGCAAATTGCTTCAATAGCTCAGTTGGTTAGAGCACCTGACTGTTAATCAGGGGGTCGTTGGTTCAAGCCCATCTTGAAGCGCAGAAAAGAGTCACAAGTTTTACTTGTGACTCTTTTTGTTTATCCACATTTTATCCCACTTTGCATTCTCCATTCCCATTTACAAATACTACATCCGGCAATAACCAGAGAAAGCAATATCAAAAAAGGCACATTCCTATGCGGAATGTGCCTTTATATATAATAATGTGTCTAATACGCAGATTATTCTACATCATTGTTGTGATCCAAAGAGTCGTTGAACTCCTTAGGAGCCTGCTCATCATTACGATGCTCGTAACGACGTGGCTGACGAGCTGGACGCTCACCACGACCTTCATGACGATCATCACGACGACCGCGACGCTCACCGCGCTCAGGACGTGGACGACGCTCACGCTCTACATAACCCTCTGGCTTCTCCATCAATACACGATGAGAAAGTTTGTACTTGCCAGTCTTAGGATCAATCTCCATCAACTTCACCTTGATCTTGTCGCCTTCCTTGATGCCAGCCTCTTCAACTGTCTCAAGACGCTTCCAATCAATCTCAGAGATGTGGAGCAAACCATCTTTACCAGGGAGAATCTCTACGAAGCAACCGTAAGGCATGATAGAGCGAACAGTACCCTCGTAAACCTCACCAACCTCAGGAACAGCTACGATAGCCTTGATCTTAGCCAAAGCTGCATCGATAGAATCCTTGTTAGGAGCAGATACCTGGACGTGACCCTTACCATCAGTCTCCTCGATAGTGATAGTAGCACCAGTATCCTCCTGCATCTGCTGGATAATCTTACCACCAGGGCCGATAACAGCACCGATGAACTCCTTAGGGATATCGAATGCTACGATACGTGGAACCTGTGGCTTCATCTCAGCACGTGGCTCAGAGATTGTCTCCATCATGCAGTTGAGGATGTGCTCACGACCAGCCTTAGCCTGCATCAAAGCCTCCTCAAGAATCTCGAAGCTCAAACCGTCGCACTTGATATCCATCTGTGTAGCAGTCAAGCCATCGCGGGTACCAGTGGTCTTGAAGTCCATATCACCCAAGTGGTCCTCATCACCAAGGATATCACTGAGGATAGCGTACTTGTCCTCACCTGGGTTCTTGATAAGACCCATAGCGATACCAGAAACTGGCTTCTTCATAGGAACACCTGCATCCATCAGGGCGAGAGTACCGGCACAAACAGTAGCCATAGAAGAAGAACCGTTAGACTCCAAGATCTGGCTTACCAAACGTACTGTGTAAGGGAAGTCTGTAGGAATCTGGCCCTTCAAACCACGCCATGCCAAGTGACCGTGACCAATCTCACGACGGCCTACGCCGCGCTGAGCCTTAGCCTCACCTGTTGAGAATGGAGGGAAGTTATAGTGAAGGAGGAAGCGCTGGTAGCTCTTCTCGAGCACACCGTCGATAAGCTTCTCGTCCATCTTGGTACCGAGCGTACATGTAGAGAGAGACATTGTCTCACCACGCTGGAAGATAGCGCTTCCGTGAGGCATTGGGAGTGGAGATACCTCGCACCAGATAGGGCGGATTTCTGTAGTAGCACGGCCATCAAGGCGCAAGCCCTCATCGAGGATGCAACGGCGCATAGCATCGCGCATTACGTCATCATAGTAACGGGTAGCCTCAGCGTGCTTCTCCTCCAAGTCCTCCTCAGAAAGATCGGTATGAGCAGCGTCATACTTCTCGAGGAAATCAGCCAAAACCTTGTCGAAAGCATCCTGACGTGCATGCTTCTCCAAAGCCTGGTGGTTGATATCATAAGCTGGCTTGTAAAGCTCAGACTTAATCTGCTCACGGAGTTCCTCATCGTTGATCTCATGGTCGTACTCACGCTTCACGTCAGTACCCTTCTCCTTAGCCAACTCATACTGGAGCTCGCACATAGGCTTGATAGCCTCGGCAGCCACCTTGAGGGCACCAATGAGATCCTGCTCAGAAACTTCCTTCATCTCACCTTCTACCATCATGATATTGTCCTTGGTAGCACCAACCATGATATCCATGTCTGCCTCTTCCATCTGCTGGAATGTAGGGTTAACAACATACTCACCATTGATACGAGCTACACGAACCTCAGAGATATAGTACTCGAAAGGAATATCTGAACAAGCCATGGCAGCTGAAGCAGCGAAACCTGCGAGGGCATCTGGCTGGTCAACACCATCGGCTGAGAGCAACATTACCTGTACGTAAACTTCTGCATGGTAGTTAGAAGGGAAAAGTGGACGCAAAGCACGGTCCACAAGACGAGAGGTAAGGATTTCCTCATCGCTGGCTTTGCCTTCGCGCTTGGTGAAACCACCAGGGAAACGACCTGCAGCACTGTACTGCTCACGATAATCTACTTGCAAAGGCATGAAATCTGTACCCGGAACTGCATCCTTTGCTGCACAAACAGTTGCGAGAAGCACTGTGTTACCCATGCGGAGAACCGCAGCACCATCAGCCTGTTTTGCAACTTTTCCGGTCTCAATTGTGATGGTTCTTCCATCAGGCAACTGAACACTTTTTGTAATTACGTTCATCTAAATTAAAAAACTTATTGTTTTGTCTAACATCTAAAATATCTAAAACGCTGCAAAGATACCTCTTTAATTATTAATAAACAAATAAATCAGCAATTATTTTCCACTTTTTTAAATAATTTATCTATAGAAGGTGCATTATTCGCAATTTTATTACTATCTTTGCACTCGATAATTTTGCAAAATAATAAAATTCATGAAGATAACTAGACTCTTTTCAGTGGCAGCGATTATGGTAGCTGCACTGGCTTTGACTTCTTGTAACAACAAGAAATTCCACATCAACGGCAATATCACAGAGGCTCAGGACTCTATGCTCTATCTGGAGAACATCAGCCTGAACGGTCCTGTGAAAATCGACTCTGTGAAACTGGGCGAGGATGGCGCCTTTGCCTTCGACGAGGCTGCCATGGACTCTGTTACCCCAGAGTTCTACCGCTTACGCATCGCCAACCAAACCATCAATCTTTCCATCGATTCTACAGAAACCGTCAAGGTAAAGGCGGCTTATCCGCAGATGAGCTTCAAATACGAAGTGGAAGGTTCTGAAAACTGCAACAAGATCAAGGAGTTGTCTCTTAAGCAGATGACTCTCCAGAGCAATATCAACGGGCTCGTGAAAGATCCTAACATCGGCAACGATTCTATCGAATCCATCGTAGGCCGCATGCTCCAGGCTTACAAACAGGACATCAAGACCAACTACATCTTCAAGGAGCCAATGAAGGCATACGCTTACTATGCGCTCTTCCAAACGGTACAGTTGGGCAATGTGAATACACTTATCTTCAACCCTCGCAACAACAAAGACGACGTGAAGGTATTTGCTGCCGTAGCAACCAGTTGGGATACCTACTATCCTGGCGCTGAGCGTGGCAAGAACCTCCACAATATCGCCATCGAGGGAATGAAAGACATCCGCATCATCGAGAACCAGATGGCACAGCAGCAGATTGAGGCCAGCAAGGTGAGCGTAAACGGATGCATCGAACTTGCACTTCAGGACAACAAGGGGCAGGTACGCCGTCTCTCCGACCTCAAGGGCAAGGTGGTACTGCTCGACTTCCATCTCTTCGCCAGCAAAGAGAGCACCAAGCGCATCATGATGTTGCGTGAACTCTACAACAAGTATCATGCTGCCGGACTGGAGATTTATCAGGTATCAGTAGACCCTGACGAGCACTTCTGGAAGACCTCTACCGCTGCCATCCCTTGGATTTGCGTACGCGATGAAGATGGCATTCAGGGCAAGAGTCTGGCTCTCTACAATGTCCAGAGCATTCCTACCTTCTTCCTGATCGACCGCACCAACACCCTGCAGGCACGTGATGCACAGATTAAGGACATAGAGGCAGCCATCAAGAACCTTCTTTAAGATAACCAGAAGATAACCAGGAGTTAGAAGTTTGGAGAGAACAGTTTCGGCTTTTCATCTTCCAGCTTCTAACTCTTATTCTTTAACGTCAGTTCTGTATCTGCTTTCATGATAACATAGATGGCAATATCAGAATACGAACCATACAAGGAACTTAAGAACAAAAAAACAATAAACTTTTAAACCCTAAAAAATGAATAAGAAATTTTTAGCAATGGCAGCCTTGGCGCTTATCACAACTGGAGCACAGGCTAAAGTAAAGTTGCCACACATCTTGGGTGACAACATGATTTTACAGCAAAACACAGAGGCTAGCCTCTGGGGATGGGACAAACCAGGAACCACAATAGAGGTAACCACCTCATGGTCTGGGCAGAAATATTCTGCCAAGACCGGAAAGGATGGCAAATGGGCTATCAAAGTACAAACCCCGAAGGCGAGCTACACCCCACTCTCCATCACTTTCGATGATGGCGAAAAGACCACTCTCAACAATGTGCTGGCAGGAGAAGTATGGGTTTGTGCAGGTCAGAGCAACATGGAGATGCCTGTAAAAGGATTCGGCAACTGCCCTGTAGAAGGTTACAACAAGGCGGTGCTCGAAGCAAACCAGTACAAAGGCGTACATTACGTAAAGATTCCTAGCGTAATGAGCAGTAAGCCGTTAGATGATGCCAACTGCGAATGGAAGGAGGTTAACCCGGAAACCGTAGGCGATGCATCTGCTACAGGATACTTCTTTGCACAGGTAATAAACAAGACTCTTGATATTCCGGTAGGTCTGGTCATGGCAAACAAGGGTGGAAGCCGTGTAGAAAGCTGGCTCGACCGCGACTACCTGAAGAAGAACACCAAGGAAGATCTCGACTCTGTAAAGATGACCAAGAACCCTAAGTTTAAGTGGGATTTCCTCTACCCTCTTCTCTGGGGTAACGGAACTTTCCACCCTATCCTCAACTATAGCGTAAAGGGTATTCTCTTCTATCAGGGATGTTCTAACGTGGGCGACCCGGACGGCCAGTATACCAAACGTCTTGCCGACCTCGTTGCCCAGTGGCGCAGAGACTTCAAGCAGGGCGAACTGCCATTCTATTTCGTACAGATTGCACCTTATCATAATGGCGACGTAAATGGCGATTGGGGACCTAAGCTCCGTGAACAGCAGTTCAATGCAGCCAAGGTGATTCCAAACAGCGGCATCGTCTGTACCGAAGACCTGGTTTACCCATACGAGGTTGAGCAGATTCATCCATGTCAGAAACAGCCTGTAGGCGAACGACTTGCACTCCAGGCACTCAGCAAGACCTATGGCATGAAGGGACTCTTCAGCGAGAGCATGACCTTCAAGGAGATGAAGATTGTAGGTGATACTGTAAAGGTACATTTCGACAACACCTACGGAGCCTACAACCGCTTTGAAGGTATCGAAGGTTTCGAAGTTGCAGGCGAAGATAAGGTATTCCATAAGGCTACAGCCAAGCACTTCTGGCAGGAAGGCAACGATCCTTGGAATGAGTGCGTCATCGTAACCAGTCCTGAGGTAAAGAAACCAGTAGCCCTTCGCTACTGTTTCCGCAACTTCCAGCTCGGCAATATGGCAAATGCAGGCAACCTGCCTCTCTTCCCATTCCGTACAGATAATTGGTAAATATCAGATAACCAGCGGCCGATCTTTGTTCAGCAGTCAAAGACCGGCCGCTTTTCGATTATAACATGATGATAAATCCTTTTCCATTAAACATCAATCATTATACATTAATCATAATATGAGTCACGTATTAGATAAATTTCAGTTTTGCCCGGTTTGCGGCTCTAACCATTTCGAAATCAACAACATCAAGAGCAAGAAGTGTAAGGACTGCGGATTCTCTTATTACCTCAATCCAAGCAGTGCTACGGTAGCTCTCATACTCAACAGTAAGGAAGAGCTTCTGGCAGTAAGGCGCAAGAAAGACCCAGCCAAGGGGGCACTCGATTTGCCAGGCGGTTTTGTTGACATGGATGAAACAGGTGAAGAAGGTATGGCAAGAGAGGTAAAAGAGGAAACCGGACTGGATGCAACTGAGGTTAAGTATCAGTTCAGCTACCCAAATCTCTACCTTTACTCAGGTTTCATGGTTCATACCCTCGATATGTTCTATGAAGTGAAGGTGAAAGACGACACTCATATAGAAGCAATGGACGATGCAGAAGAATCATTCTGGATACCATTGAGCAGACTCAATCCTGATGAGTTTGCATTCGATTCCATACGCAAGGGGCTCCATCGTTATTTGGAAACAAAATTGGGGTAAAAAGGGTTCAATACAGCCAAATATGGCTCCCAAACATTAAAAAAAACAAAAAAAACACCATATAATAAGGTATAAGCAAAAAGTTTACTTACTTTTGCCAACCGAAAAAAATTGTGTATAAGCTTATGCAAGAGAATTTAGTAATCGTCGAGAGCCCTGCGAAGGCTAAAAAGATCGAAGAGTTTTTAGGTAAGGACTATAAGGTTATGTCTTCTTACGGTCATATCCGTGACCTGAAGAAGAAGGAACTTAGTATAAACGAGAAAACCATGGAACCTGATTATGAGATTCCAGAGGAAAAGAAAAAACTCGTTACAGAATTGAAAACGAATGCGAAGAAAGCCAAAAAAATCTGGTTAGCATCCGATGAGGACCGCGAGGGAGAAGCCATCAGCTGGCACCTTTGCGAAGTACTGGGATTGGATGAGGAGAAGACAAACCGTATTGTCTTCCACGAGATTACCAAACAGGCTATTCTTGACGCAATCAAGAACCCACGCCATCTGGACATGAACCTGGTGAATGCCCAGCAGGCACGTCGTGTACTCGACCGACTGGTAGGTTTCAAGCTTTCTCCTATCTTGTGGAGAAAGGTTAAGCCAGCCCTTTCTGCAGGTCGTGTACAGAGTGTTGCTGTCCGTCTGATAGTAGAACGTGAGCGTGAAATCCAGAAGTTCCAGAGTGTTCCATACTATCGCGTTACCGCTATTTTCGCCCTGATCAGCGACAGCGGCAATGCAACAGAGGTAAAGGCAGAACTGGACCAGCGTTTCAATACCCACGAAGAGGTTGAAGCTTTCCTTGAGAAGTGTAAAGACGCTAAGTTTATGGTTGAATCTGTAACCAAAAAGCCTTTAAAGCGTTCTCCTGCACCACCTTTCACTACTTCTACTCTGCAACAGGAGGCAGCACGCAAGCTTGGTTTCACCGTTGTACAGACCATGATGATAGCCCAGAAACTTTACGAAAGCGGACGCATCACTTACATGCGAACCGATAGCGTAAACCTCTCTACGCTCTGTTCCAATGCCAGCAAAGATGAGATTATCAGAGAATATGGCAAGGAATACAGCCAGACTCGTGCCTACCACACCAGTTCAAAGGGTGCACAGGAAGCGCACGAGGCTATCCGTCCTACATATATGAATGAACCAACCATCGAAGGAACCGCTCAGGAGAAGCGCCTTTACGAACTCATCTGGAAGCGTACCATCGCATCTCAGATGGCTGACGCACAACTTGAAAAGACAACCATCAACATCAATATCGGCAACACAAGCGAAAAGTTTGTTGCTACCGGCGAGGTTGTTTCATTCGATGGTTTCCTCAAGGTTTATCTTGAGTCAACCGACGATGAAGAGCATGCTGAGGATTCTTCCCACATTCTTCCTGCCCTGAAAGAAGGCGATGAATTGCAGCGCAGAGAAATCCTTGCTACAGAGAAGTATTCTCTGGCTCCTGCAAGATACACAGAGGCCAGTCTGGTGAAGAAACTGGAAGATCTCGGCATCGGCCGTCCATCTACCTATGCTCCAACCATCAGTACCATCCAGCAGCGTCAATACGTGGTAAAGGGTGACAAGACGGGTGAAGAGCGCACATTTACCATAGATTCCCTGAAGGGCATCAAGATAACCCAGAAGTTGAAGAAAGAGATGGCAGGCTCTGAAAAGGGCAAGCTTCTGCCTACTGATATTGGCATCGTAGTAAACGATTTCCTGATGGAGAACTTCCCGAACATCATGAACTACAACTTTACGGCAGACGTAGAGAAGAAGTTTGATGATATTGCAGAAGGAAAGACCGAATGGACCAACTGGATGAAGGATTTCGACAAGGGCTTTGAGCCTGAAGTGAAGGAAGTCCTGGAAGCCCGCAACCAGCACAAAGCCGGCGAGCGCAATCTCGGAAATGATCCAAAGACAGGAAAGCCAGTATTCGTCAAGATTGGCCGTTTTGGACCAGTGGTACAAATTGGTTCTGCTGAGGATAAGGACAAGCCTCAGTTTGCCCAGTTGCCATCAGACAAGAGCATAGAAACCATCACCCTGGAAGAGGCTTTGGAACTCTTCAAGCTGCCAAGAGAACTCGGTGATTATGAAGGCATTACTGTAACAGTTGGCTCTGGTCGCTACGGCCCTTACATTCTCCATAACCGCAAGTATGTTTCTATTCCTAAGGAGGATGATCCGCTGACCATCACCCTGGATAGAGCCATCGAACTGATCAAGGAAAAGCGCGAAGCTGAAGAGAAGCGCCATCTCAAAGTTTTCGATGAGGACGATAAGATGGAAATTCTCAATGGCAAGTATGGTCCATACATTGCTTACGACGGCAAAAATTACCGCATTCCAAAGGCAAAACATGAGAGTGCAGAGGAGCTTACATACGAGGAGTGTATGGAAATTATCAAAGCTGCTCCAGAACCAAAGGCTAGAGGCAGAAAGAAATCATAAACATGCCTCATTGACATAGAAACAGAAGAAAATGAAGTCAATCATCATCATAGGATACATGGGCGCCGGCAAGACAACGGTCGGCAAAGCCCTCGCCAAAGACCTTGGCGTTATGTTCTACGATCTCGACTGGTATATCGAGAGCCGAATGCGCAAGACCGTTAAACAGATCTTCGACGAAGTTGGAGAAGAGGGATTTCGCAAGATAGAGCACAATATGCTACACGAAGTGGCAGAGTTTGAAAATGTAGTGGTAAGTTGCGGAGGAGGAACACCATGTTTCTTCGACAACATGGACTACATGAACCAACTTGGCGAAACGTTTTACCTGAAGGCATCTCCAGAAACCCTTCACGCTCATCTGAAGATGGGCAAAGGCGTACGCCCTCTGCTGCTCAACAAAACACCGGAAGAGGTAGACAAGTTTATCCATGAGCAGCTGAAACTTCGCGAGCCTTACTACGAGAAGGCAAAACACATCATCGATATCAACGTGATGGACAATTATGATAAAATCAACGCTATTGTTCAGCAGATCAGAGACCTGCTGAACATATAGCCGTATCTAATAAAATAATAAAGGTAACAAACAAAACTGATTTCCAGCAAGCAAGATTAGAAAATGAAGAAATGGACTATTGAAGACTCGAAGGAGCTCTACAACATCTGTGGTTGGGGTACTTCTTACTTTGGCATCAACGACAAGGGTGATGTCTATGTAACTCCATGCAAGGACAACACACAGATAGACCTGCGCGACATCATGGACGAGTTGGCATTACGCGACATCAACGCTCCCGTACTGCTCCGTTTCCCAGACATCCTCGACAACCGCATCGAGAAGACAGCCAGCTGTTTTCAAAAGGCAAAGGAAGAGTATGGATACAAGGGAGAAAACTTTGTCATCTATCCTATTAAGGTGAACCAGATGCAGCCGGTCGTTGAGGAGATTATCTCTCACGGCAAGAAGTTCAACCTCGGACTGGAGGCTGGCTCTAAGCCTGAACTCCACGCCGTTATCGCCGTACAGGCACAGAGCGACTCGCTCATCATCTGTAACGGCTACAAGGACGAGAGCTACATCGAACTTGCCTTGCTGGCTCAGAAGATGGGCAAGCGCATCTTTATCGTAGTAGAAAAGCTCAATGAGCTGGATATCATCGAAAAGGTAGCCAAAAAGCTCAACGTAAAGCCAAACATCGGTATCCGCATCAAACTGGCTTCTTCAGGTTCAGGCAAATGGGCTGAAAGCGGCGGCGATGCATCTAAGTTCGGCTTGACCAGCGCAGAACTGCTCACAGCCCTCAAGAAGATAGACGAGATGGGATTCCACGACTGTCTGCGCCTTATCCACTTCCATATCGGAAGTCAGATTACCAAGATTCGCCGCATTCAGACTGCTCTCCGTGAGGCAGCCCAGTTCTATATTAGCCTCCACAAGATGGGCTACAATGTAGATTTCGTAGATTGCGGCGGCGGACTCGGTGTAGATTACGACGGCACCCGCTCTTCAAGCAGCGAGAGCTCCGTAAACTACTCTATCCAGGAGTATGTAAACGACTGTGTCTATACATTCGTAGATGCGGCCAACAAGAGCAATATCGAGCACCCTAACCTCATCACCGAGAGCGGCCGTTCGCTCTCTGCCCATCACTCAGTCTTGGTTATCGATGTCTTGGAGACAGCTTCCCTGCCAGAGATGCCTGAGGAGTTTGAGGCGAAGGAGACTGACCACCAGCTGGTGAAGGATCTTTATGAGATATGGGACAATCTGAATCCTCGCAACATGCTGGAAGACTGGCATGATGCCGAGCAGATTCGCGAAGAGGCCTTGCAGCTCTTCTCTCACGGCATCGTAGATCTGAAGACCCGTGCAGAGATTGAGGCAATGTACTGGAGCGTGTGCCACGAGATCAACAATCTTGCAAAGCACATGAAGCATGTACCTGAGGAGCTCAGAGGATTGGATAAGATTCTTGCCGACAAGTATTTCTGCAACTTCTCTCTGTTCCAGAGCCTGCCAGACAGTTGGGCTATCGACCAGCTCTTCCCTATCATGCCTATCCAGCGTCTGAACGAGCGTCCTACCCGCAACGCCACCTTGCAGGACATCACCTGCGACAGCGATGGAAAGATTGCCAACTTCGTTACCGACGGACATATCGGCAACGTTCTTCCTCTTCATCCATTGAAGAAGAACGAGCCATATTATCTCGGTGTATTCCTCGTTGGTGCCTACCAGGAGATTCTGGGCGACATGCACAATCTCTTCGGCGACACTAATGCTGCCCACATCTCAGTAAAGGACGGCAAATATTGCATCGACCAGATATTCGATGGCGAGACCGTAGAGGAGGTATTGGATTACGTACAGTACAATCCGAAGAAGCTCGTCCGCCAGTTGGAGCAGTGGGTAACCAAGAGTGTGAAGGAAGGTAAGATTTCGCTCGATGAGGGCAAGGAATTCCTGGGCACCTATAGAAATGGTCTCTTCGGATACACATATCTTCAGTAAGAATTAACAGTTGATAGTTAATAGTTTACAGCAAGATTGCCCTATAAACTATTAACTATTAACTATAAACTAAACTTAAAGATGGAAAAAGTAACAGTAGTAAAGGTAGGCGGTGCCATCGTTGAAGACAGCGAGCAGCTGGCACAGCTCTTGAAGGATTTTGCAGCCATTCCCGGCAAGAAAGTATTGGTACATGGCGGTGGCCGCCGTGCCACTAAAGTAGCCTCAGCCCTCGGCATAGAGAGCAAGATGGTAAACGGTCGCCGCATCACTGATGCAGACATGCTGGAAGTGGTAACAATGGTTTATGGCGGTCTGGTCAACAAGAGCCTGGTTGCCAAGCTCCAGGCTAACGGCGTGAATGCTCTCGGTCTGACCGGTGCTGATATGGACGTAATCCACAGTCACAAGCGTCCGTTGAAGGACGGTATCGACTTCGGATTCGTGGGCGATGTAGAGCGTGCCAACGGCAAGATGCTCCAAACCCTGATTAATGAAGGTATTACTCCAGTGATGGCTCCATTGACCCATGACGGCAAGGGCAATATTCTCAACACCAATGCCGACACCATAGCCAGCGAGACTGCCAAGGCTTTGGCGCCTTACTACGATGTGACATTGATATATAGTTTTGAAAAGAAAGGCGTGCTCAGTAATCCTGAGGATGACGACAGCGTGATTCCAGTGATCACCCATGCCGATTTTGAGAGATATAAAGCAGATGGTACCGTGGCAGGCGGCATGATTCCTAAGTTGGAGAATGCCCTTGCAGCCATAGATGCTGGTGTGAAAGAGGTGATTATCACCCTTGCTACCGCCATCGACGGAAAGCACGGAACGGTGATTAAGTGAAGAACGAAGAGTGAAGAATCCATCACCTTTTTTCTTAACAAGAGTTAAAAATAGAAATAAATCAAGATTGGTTGTAACTTTCTTATAACATAGTCGTCATTAATTATAGAGGGATGAAAGAAATCAGTTTCCAAAACGATGTTTTGCCGCTGAAGAACAAACTCTTCAGGCTGGCCCTTCGCATTACTCTCAACCGGGAGGAAGCGGAAGACGTTGTGCAGGATACGCTGATTAAAGTCTGGAACGCCCGCGACAGATGGCAGGAACTTGACTCCATCGAGGCATACAGCCTCACCATCGCCCGCAACCTCTCGCTCGACCGCATCAAGAAGATGGAAAATCAGAATGATTCGCTGGAAGAGCAGAATACAGAAAGGTTAGACGAAAACACTTCTACCCCCTCCGAAAGGATGATTCAGAAAGACAAACTGGACATCGTAAGGAATATTATCGACGAGTTGCCTGAAAAGCAGCGCAGCTGTCTGCAACTTCGAGACATCGAAGGAAAATCCTACAAGGAAATAGCAGACATCCTCTGCATCACGGAAGACCAGGTCAAGGTGAACATCTTCAGGGCTCGTCAAACAGTCAAACAAAGATTTCAACAATTCGACAGATATGGATTATAAGTACATCAACCAACTTTTGGATCGCTACTGGAAGGGCGAGACTTCTCTCGAAGAAGAGGAGATTCTCCGCGCATTCTTCAGCCAGGACGAGTTGCCTGCCGAGCTGAAGCCATACCAAGCGCTCTTCTCTTACGAGATGGGCGAGGCTAAGCAAGAGGCGCTGGGTGATGACTTCGACCAGAAGATGATGGCGATGATTGAGGACGAATACACCAAGAAGCCTAACAAGGCAAAGGTGATTTCTTTGACAGAGCGCCTGAAGCCTCTCTTCAAGGCTGCTGCCGTGGTAGCAATCATCCTGACATTGGGCAATGCAGTTCAGGTTCCTTTCCAGAGCAATGACATTGATTCTGTTGAAAACGTAGGATACATCAAGAGTGGCAAGGGCGTGTCCGTAGCCATGGGAGATTCTGCTTCGGTTGATTCTATGCAACGCACAGGCATCGATCAGGTAAGCACTCCAACAACGTCTCCAACGTTATTAAAGTAGATTATTTCTATGCTTTCTCTATAAAAAAATCATGTTTAGTAAAACAATTCTGAAGCTGTGAAGTTTCAATTCTCTCAAATTTTTCATAACATACTAACGTAATAGGGCTGCCAGGATGTACTGGCAGCCCTTACTTATTTAATATATTTTGCACGCAAGCGTATGATAAAGGATACACAAGTGGCTCAATTTATCGCCACTGCGAGGCTTCATTTAAGCCTCCTTCCGGTCATCATTGATGACACTTGCCTGCCTTCATATAAGGCTCCTGGCTAGCTTAAGAAGGAGGACTTGAAAGGGTGGTTTTCCTGATGGGGGTTAACAGAGTTAACAGTTAACAGCCCAAAATGCCTACTTTCCCCCCACTCACATATAATAATAAGTATATATATTTATATATAATATTAAGGTATAGGAGAGGGGGAGGATGCAAAAAACAGCTGTTAACTGTTAACCTGTTAACCCTTTGCCCCTTTTGTTAAAAAAACTAACTCGCTCTAAATTGGACTTTGATTGAAAATCAAGAAGTTGGGCGTTTGCCTATATTATTTAGGTAACAATATGGAAACGAGCGGACTTCTGCTCGTTTCTGTATTTTGCAATATGCAAAGAACGCTTCAATTCGGGGACAAAGATACGATATTTTTCTTAATATCCCATTATTTGCAAGAAGAGAAACATAGAAATTAGGACTTTTTTACATGAAATCTCAAATTTGTAAACATAACCCCATCATAAAAAATGAATAGCAAGTATTCCTGCTGATTTTATCACATCAGGGGTCAGTGTTGTTGATGACGACTCTACCATCAGCTCATATATACCTTTCCGACACAAGCATATCTTGTTTTCATTTGTACTCCGAGTGTGTACAGTTTCAAACCATGATTTACATTCTTATTATAAGAAAGTGAAGCCGTGACCATTTGTGTATTTTTGCCAAACTAACTCCAGTACATACAACAGATGTAAAAGATTTCTGCAAAATCGACCAAAATCATAAGAAAAAAACACCAAATCAGCAAATTTCTTAAAGATTATATCCGTTTATTAAGATTATTTTTTGTATATTTGCAGCATTAGTTTGGTGGTAAAGCCTATTGGCCTGCCACGTGACAATAGGACTTTACGGAGCAAGCCTATATCACAATTCTTCTCCGTAGTAACAGTCCGTTCTCTCTCACTGGTCTCTCCCTGCGCGGCAGAGGCATACGTTTTTATATTTTTCAAACACTCCAAATTGACAGCGCATGATAGATCAAAGTCGCCAACTTAAAATCTCTGGAGCTGAAAAAATCACCGATAAGGTAATAGAAGAAAAGGACTCTAAAAATAATAATACAAAAGATAATAAATAATGGATACGATACCTCTATGGTGCATAATATTTATTAATTGCATAACGCTCTTGAGTAGTGTATGGATACTTATATATTTATACAGAAATAGGAGTAAAAAAAGTTTTTCCACATATATATATGGAATAGCTTCATTGATAGGACTGTTCTTAGGTGTGATAAGTTTTTTTTATTACATCTGTCATGCATTTTGTGCAATATTATTTGGTATAGAAATATTTATTGATACATATATGGAACAGAAAAAGAGTCCTGTTAATAGGACTTATTTCAAAATAACAATTCCTCATCCTTCAGTTCTTAAGGGATACTATGGCGGTATTGGTTTTATGTTCTATGGGATAATGGTGATATTATATTACATGATATAATGCATGTTTTAAAGTAAACAGTTGAGCAGAAGGGAATACAGAAATTACAGGTATCTTCCTTCTGCTCTATAAATAAAAGACTCGTTTATCACATAAATACGATTCAAAAATCTGATGTTTTTTAGCATAATGCTATAAAAAGGAATCGTTTGAGTTGTTATAAGATAGCAAACCTGATTATGAAATATTGAAAGTCTTACGGCTATGACTACGTGAACCGTATCGGCTATGACAAATTCGAGCAGCGCACCAACCTGAAGTACTGCAACGGTGCAGAGACTTTCTACACCTACGAACCCGCACACTGCAGGCTGCAGAACCTGACGGTCAACGCAGGCGGCAAGTCCATCATGGACAATGCCTATGCCTACGATGCCGTAAGCAACGTGCTCAGCGTTGCCAACAAGGCCGCACTTCCCGAAAGCGGAAAGGCGGGCGGACAGATGAGATTTGTATGAAACCCTGTTATAGACACCTCAAATTGGGCGGTTTCACAATTGGTGAATACCGCCCAATATAAAAAATGTCTTAACAAACAAGTTTAACAAGAATGGTCAAGATTTGGCTATTCACAATAGATTTTGAGAATGAAATATATAATAGAAATTTTCATGTGTTTATTTTTGATTTGTTCATGTGACAATCATGATGTAGAATTCAATGAAAAGGAACAGACTTTTTATATTTACAATCTGTTGCATTTTTCTATTGAGCCATTAGATAGCTTTAGCAAATCTTATACATATGACTTCTTTTTGCGGACAAAGGGAACATGTAGAGAGGTGGATACTATTTGTTTAAAAAAAAGAATATCAAAGAAATTTAAAGCGATAGAATCGTCTTCTTATAAGCAAGAATTTCGGTATAATCCTTCCTATATAAGGCTATTACCAAACACTCAATATGTAATAAGACATAACGGGATGGGAGCTAAAGTAAATATAATAAAGTATTTTTATACAGATTCTTCTGGAAATTTACATTATAAGTGTGATGAAAAGTCTAGTAGGAAATTACAAGAGCCTTAATTATAAAGATTTTTATTAAAAAGAATATATAATTAGTTAGGAGAAAATATCAATAAAATCCGTGAGTGAGACACAACAACCCACGGGTTTTATTTTTATTATTTTTTCTTCAGTACACCGGTCTTTGCGCTTCTTGGCTCATTCCCAAATGAATCTATTAGATAATGCAACTATCATTCTTTACCTTGTAAAATATATTATAACCACTTGACAAATGTTCTAACATCAGAATACTGCCGTCAAGCAATTTGAAGATTCCGTTCAACACTTCACAGCTATCCGATTCGTTTAGATATTTCTTCTTCAAACTATAGGTACCATCAGCATTTAATATGAGTGTTGTTTCCACATTCGGCGGTAATACACCGCAATAAGTTCCCGCAATAGAATCCAAATCAATCTTGTTGCTTAAAGCAGCCGTATATTCTTCTATTTTAATTGAGTCAATCCATGTATCATTTTTGTCAGTACCGCAGAATATATAAGATGTAACCAAAGCGATAACCAAAACAGTTATTATTATCAATTTCTTTTTCACAACCGTCATAAAAGAAAATGTGACCGCAATGTCAAACGAGTGGCATCACGGACACGGATGAATAGTTGAGAGTTGAATGAAAGTTAGTATGCTGAAACATTGTTGATGCACGGACAAGCCCTTGCGCTATCGAATACGATGCGAAGACCGTTAGTCTTAATCTTGTCGAAACGAAGGATGCGCTACCAGATGGTCGTTGTCTATTATTTCAGATTAATTTCCTGTTTAATTTCATTCGCCTCTTTAAATAGGCTATTAGCAATGCTATCTTTAATTGCTGCCATCTGTATCATTTCGTTATGGTAGCGAATTGAGTCCTCGTAAATATTTACACGAGTTCTCACTTTCTCAATAACTTCTTTATTTGGGCATACAGAAAAATTCTTTTCGATGTATCGAACATTGGGGTCATCGGATGGAAGCACCATCTTCAAAGCCCGATACTTCAAATCTGCCTCCTCCCAATCTTGATGCTCTCGCCATTGGGTGAGATTGCCCCAAATGGAGAGAACAAGAGATAGAGCCAAGCCACCAATGAAAAGAAGAACAGACTTTGAAGTTGGCTCGAAGCGATGAGTCACTACTTTCTTCAGAGGTGTGTTATCCATTGCGTGAAGTTTGTCCTGCACAATTTTTGATGTGGCATTCTGCTCTTGTTTCACCTGATTAACAGTATCAAACAAGAGTTTACTTCGCTGTTCATCTTTGCTTGCTTCTTTTTTGGTAAGGTCGGTAAAAGTGCAGATAGCTTCTCTTAATCTTACCAATTTGTCAATAGCTTCCCCTTCTTTTACAGCCATAGCAAGAATAGCTTTTTCAAGTTTGCTAGTATCAACACTTACAGAGGCCGGAGTGCTTTCCGCCTCTGTATTCTTTGGTGAGGCAGAAAGTTCATCGACTTTTTGCTCCAATCTCTCAACTGTGCCGTAGATGGCTTCTAACATTTCTTCTTTCATCTTTCTTATGTTGTTTGAATGGTTTGTAACTTGCATCAAAGGCTAAAGCCTCTTCTGCATTTCTTCTTTTTCTTCTTGACTGATTCATCCCCTGGGAATGGCTCAAAGGTCTGAGCATTGGCAGGAGCAAAAAGCCCAATGGAAGAAATGCCGTTCCAAGGGTCTTGACTGCTCTCCGATATGGATGGCTCCTGGTTGTTCTTGTTATTGCCTTGCTCGTATTGCTGAGCAGATTTGGCTCTTGCTGATAAAAGGTTCTCCGTTCCCTCTAATCTCGCATTCAGTTTGCCAAAGCTGCATTCTCTGCAAATCTGCGTACCCTTGAAACTATATCCGTCCTTGCAGAATCGGATGCCTTGTACCTTGGTTCTCTCCTTGTCCTTATAGACAAGCTCCAAGCGAACACCTCGTTTTGCAAGTTCGCTTCTGAGCTTTTCCCAACTATCTGCCATTTTCAATGCGTCCTTAACAGCATTGTGAATCTCATATTTGGCACGCTCAGCATTGCGTAACTTGCGAGTATTAGTATTGCTCTTGTCCGTTCCGTAGGTAAATCCATACTTGGATTTAAGAGCCTTGGTCACTTGCTCATTACGCCTGTAATCATTCCTGTCTGATATGAGCTTGCCCTCATTATTGATGCGGTTGTACACAATATGGCAATGTGGATTGTGCGTATTGTGATGCCTTACGATGATGAATTGAGTATCTTTTATCCCCATCATCTGCATGTATTCAAGGGCTATCTTAGCCATGAATTCATCCGTCAAACGTAGCTTGTCCTCGGGCTTGAAGCTCAAAGCTATGTGCCCCACAGGCTTCTTAATCCTTGGATTTAGTTGCCTTTGTAGCTCGAAACTTTGCGTCATCTCGGCATTCGTGCCGAGTAACACACCATCAGAGGCAAGGATTTTCGCCTCGTCCTTGCCTGTCACATAGCGGATGCAACCACCAAATGAGCTGCCCTTCTTTAGCTTGCCTATCATGTGGTATCCTCCTTTCTGCCCATACTGCTTGGCTTCGGTTTATAACTTGCTTGGCGATACTCGCCAAGGATTGCTTTCAATCTTCTCAACAAGTCCACCACATACACATGAGTTTCATGGAAACCTCTCTGATGCGACAGCTTGGTAAGTTGGTTGAGATTGTTCGCCATGCCAATGAGATTCTTGGCGATGGCTATCGTCTCAGTGTTGTGTCCACTGACCACCTCGCCGTTCAAGGCGGACTCACGAATGTACTCCGCCAACTTGCGGTTAGCTTTTCTTGCCCTCAGTTTCAATGCCTTATAGCTTGGCTTTGAGAACTTCACCGTGACAGACTTCGACAGCTTGCGAACCCTGCCTGTGGGTGGTCTTCCGCCCTTTCTCTTGTCTTGTTCCTGTATGTTTGTCATTCTATATACTGATTACAGTTGGTACACTCACTTTCTGCGACCGTTGGGAGCAAAATCCCTCCGCCCTCATGGTGGAGCGAGGCGTTTTGGGATTCCCAAAACATAACCTCGCTCCCTCTCAGAACACGTTAGTTGGAACTACAGCCTTTCAGCTATCCACGTCCAAGGTCGCAGACCTTAATTCTCACAATTTGCGCCAAGCCTCGAAGTCCTCTTCATAAAGGCTTAGGTGGTGGCGCACGATGTTCTCGATGATGCCCGATACGCTCATGCGTCTCCCTCCGAGGATGCGGACGACACGATCAAGACGGTCTCGTACATCGGAACTGACGAAGACTGGCTTGCGGTCGTCAATCCTTGGAACTTGGAGGAAGGTCTGCTGATATTCCTCTAATGTCGCCTTGCGCTGCTTGCCGCTGATGCGCTTCTGCGGATTCGGTGGCGATTGAGCCTCATTCGTTGATGTTTCCTCTCTATAGGGAGTTGTTGCAGCAACTTTCTCAACAATTGCTCTCAACTCTGGGTTCTCTACATCATCATAGAGAGAATTACAACTATTTCCTGACTTTGACAAAATGTGTACCTATAAAATAACATATCCTAATTTTCAGGCATTTAGCAAAAATAATCTCTGTAAATGGGTGACGCAACGACTATTTTTTGTATCTTTGCACCATGTTTGTACGTAAGAAGAAGCACCGCAGTGGGCATATCGGAGTGCTTGTGGTGGACAAGAGCAATGGCAAGTTCCGTGAAATCAAGAGTTTCGGTGTTGCGAAGACAGATGCCGAAGCGGATGCTCTGTGCCTAGAAGCGAACAAATGGATAAGAACTTATGGTGGACAGCAAGAGATTAACTTCACAGAACCAGACATCAAGCAAAACGAAGAGGAAGAGACAGAACGAGTACTGTCTAACATAGACTCCCTGCTTCTAAATGGACACCAAATTATCCTAAACCAAGTATATGACAGCATAGGTTTCAACCAAATTCAAGATTCCATACTTCGCCATTTGGTTATCGCTCGCATCTCTCAACCCATGAGCAAACACGCAACAGTAGATTACCTGAAGTCATACTTTGATGAAGATGTCGAGTTGTATAAGCTTTATCGCTACATGGACAAGTTGTACTATACCCAAAAAGAAGAGGTACAACGCATCAGTGTAGAGCACACCAAGCGCATACTCGGTGGACATGTAGGTCTGATGTTCTATGATGTGACCACACTGTATTTTGAGACCAGTAGAACAGATGTGCTGCGAGAGTCTGGTTTTTCAAAGGATGGCAAGACATCAGAGTCGCAGATAGTGCTAGGCCTCTTGGTCAGCCGTGATGGCTATCCTCTGTCGTATTGTATTTTCAATGGAAGCCAATACGAGGGATACACCATGCTACCTATCATAGATGATTTCATACAACGCTTCTTTCTGGACGATTTTGTAGTGGTGGCTGATGCAGGGCTCATGAGTAAGCGCAATGTAAAGTTACTGGAGGATGCAGGATACAAATATATAATAGGTGCTCGTATTCATACAGAGTCTGAGCAGATAAAAGAATGGATCTTGCAGCAAGACAAGATGCCTGGAAAATTTCACGAATACAGATATGGTGACAATGCAAGATTGATCCTCGGCTATTCCGAAGAACGAGCAAAGAAGGATGCACATAATCGTGATAAGGGAGTGGCAAGGCTCAAGAAGGCATATGCAAATGGAAAAATCACAAAAGCCTCCGTAAATAAGCGTGGCTATAATAAATTCTTGGAAATCAGCAAAGACATAGATGTAGTTATCAGCGAAGACAAAATCAAGGAAGATTCACAGTGGGATGGCTTGAAAGGTTATATAACCAATACTTCCATCACACCAAAGGAAGTTGTCGAACAATACCACGGTCTATGGGTCGTGGAACGAGCCTTTCGTGTAACCAAAGGGAACTTGGAGGCACGCCCCATCTTTCATTTCACAGAGAAAAGAATAGAGGCACATATCTGCATATGCTTCATTGCATACAAGGTGTATAAAGAACTGGAGCGTATCTTAAAAATTGCCAAGATAAACAAAAGTGTAGATTCAGTTTTGAAAATTGCTAAGACCATAGCTACTATCAGAATCAACATGCCGAATAATGGGAAGGTCAGGCAAGAAACATTGCTGCTGACTCCTGCCCAACACTCTATCAAGCCCTTGTTTGATGTTCAAAAGATACTAGACGGGGGCAAAAGTGACGATTCTGCCCCCGAAAAATAGAAAAATCCAAGATGGGTGACGCATAGTCAAAGTCAGGTCATTCGTTGATGGGAGTTGTTGCAGCAACTTTCTCAACAATTGCTCTCAACTCTGGGTTCTCTACATCATCATAGAGAGAATTACAACTATTTGGATTGGCTTTGTTGCCATACGTAGATGGTTTAACATAATCCAAATACTCTTTTTCCATCAGCTCCTTTTGCCCAGGAGTCAAGACTGCATCTTTTGTTTTTGCTATAACTTACATTGTTTAAATTGTTGGTATAGTGGTCACGGTTTGCACCATTGACCGATTGTCGGGTGCAAAGTAAGTGTACTGAGTGCAGCCATGCAACTGATTGGGTGTAACGTGGCAATTTAGTTGTGGCTTGCTTATTTGCATACCGAGATAGTTGTGAGAACTTCAACGTATTTCTCAACTCATCATTGTTCATGTATTCGTTGCAGTCGTGCAAGTTTTTCTTGTTGTTTTTGGCGTTGAAGTCGGCAAACCCCGGCAACATACTGCCACAGAAATTGAAAACGCTTGTTTTTAGATTGCCGTGCCTTATCTTTGCACTCACAAACGTGGAGCACTGCATATGCGTGGAGCTTTGCGACATACAACATAGTATTAACTTAGAAAAAAGAAAAGTATGGGATTCATCGTATTCGAGGAAGAGGCATTCAACTATCTTGATGCCCAGTTGGAGAACTTCGTGAAGCGCATGGACAGAATCCGTGAGCGCAGTGAGGACAAGACCATGAACAAGTGGCTCGACACGCAGGACGTGTGTCAGACGCTCAACATCTGCCCACGGACAGTGCAGACGCTTCGGGACAACGGAACTTTGGCTTATACGCAAATCAGCCACAAGACCTACTACAAGCCGGAGGACGTGATGGCTATCGTAGCAGTAGTGGAGGACAAGAAAAAGGACATGCGCTTTCGCAAGCGCACAGGTTAGGCTGTCAATATACAACAGCCACTTAATCCAAAGCAGCAAGTAAACCGAGTAACGTAAGTATCAACAATAAAACGAGACAACTATGAGCAATGAAGTAATGACAAGAAACAGCGAGTGGATGAACCACATCGTGAACCACCTCAACCGAATGGTTGACAATTTTGAACGTGCCGTGATGAACTACCGCCCCATGCTTGGCGGTGAGCGGTTCATGACGGACAAGGAGCTTTGCGCCAGGCTGCAACTGAGCCGAAGAACCCTGCAGGACTACCGAAACAACGGTGTCATCCCGTATATCCAGCTTGGCGGAAAGATACTCTACCGCGAGTCCGACATTCAGAAGATTCTGATGGCTAACTATCGTGAAGCGTACAGAATGAAAGGTGTGTAGGAGAATGTCCTTGATGAGTGTGTGAAATGAACAAGGCGACAACGTATAACTTACCGAGCGTGGTTGTTATAGGTTGTCGCCTCGTTTTATTGGCTATACCGAGTTGGTCGTGTTTGCCCGGGTATCATTTGTGTTACCTGTATAAATCTAATACCATGCTAAAACACACTGCGGAGGTTCGCCCAAGTGGCTGGAGGCGCAAAGCCTCCAAGGAACGTTGCTTTATGGCAGGTCTATGCCATTGTATTCTCTGTAAAGATACAGACCAGTTTAGTGCGGCTTGTCTGTCTGCCGATGACGGACTGCATGATGAACTCCCGAAAGGCTCTGCTCTCAATGCTGTCAATACGGAAGGCTACCGCAATGACGAGTTCAAGGCTATACACATCATAGCTGATGCGGTCGTTCTTCCTGACATGACGGCGTACACCCTGCTCTTTCAGAATGCCATCCTTGAATACAGCCTTGACAGCCTTGCGCACATAGCAGCCGAATACATTATACATGTCGGCAATCTCCTGCATGGTCATCCATACAGTATCGGTCGGCATGGATACCTTTCCGTTCTCGCTGATAGTTATAACTCCTCTGTTCATTTTCCAATAGTTTTTTCGTTCGATAATCTGTTCCTTTCTCGCTTGGCAATAAGATTATCCATGTCATTTGAAATCTTCTGCTCCGTCACCTGCGCATAGACCTGTGTGCTTGTAATGTCTGCGTGTCCCATCATCTTGGCTATGCTGCCGATGGGAATGTCCTCGTTGAGCATCAAGACTCCGAATGTATGGCGGCTGGCGTGGAATCCCAACTTATTACTTATGCCAAGCACCATTCCAAGGGTATGCACATCAAGATAGATGTCTTTCTTCTCACCCAGTGGAAAAACAGGCTTGCTGTCGTCCGTGGTATTGTAGAGCGAAAGAATCTTCTCGGCTATCGGATGGAGCGGCACGAAGAACTCCACGCCTGTCTTCTCTCTTTCCTTGCGGATGAACTTCCTGCCATCGGAGTTCTCACTGATATGGTGAGGGTACAGTTTCTTTACATCTATATAGGATAAGGAGGTGAGCGAGGCAAAAATGAAACATCTGCGTGCAAGCTCCGTTCGCTCGTCAGCCATCGGGGTAGAGAGCATCTTGATGAAGTCTGCCTTGCTGATATGGGTCATCTTCGGGGCTGCCTTCTTCTCATACCCTATCTTGGCTATGGGATTGAAGCGGATAATGCTCCTGTCCACTGCCTTGTACATCAACATGTTCAGCCAGAGAAGGCAATGGTTCACGTAGCTGTCGATACGTCCCTGGTCTCGCTTCAAGAACAGTTTGTATCCCTCCCCGAAGTTCTCGTCAATGTCCTCGAAGGCTATGTCTTCCTTATCCAAAGTATGAACAAAGTCCCTCAGGTTCTTCTGCCATGTTCGCTTGTGCAGAAAGGTTTGTCTGGCTTTTGAAGTTCGATACCATTCCACGATGGTATCACCAAAGTTCAGCAAGAACCTTCCTGTCGTGTCCTTGTCCTTCAACACAGCCTTCAGCATTTCCACGGTGATGATGCCATTGGCGGTAAGAAGTGAGTTGTATTTATCCTTGACCTCAGCAAGGAAACTTGCCAATCGTCCGTTGTCCCTTGCGTTCCGTACCTCTCCCTTCTTGGCGTTCCACTCCTGTGGGGTACAGGATATGCCTGTGGAAATGGCTGCACTTTTGCCGTCAACGGTGATGCGGCAAAGTATGTTGGCTGTTCCATCTGCCTTCACCTTCTGTCTGTTGATGTAAGGCAAAATTGAAAATGTACTTCTGCTCATAGTTGTTGTCCTTATAATATAATAATGTAGTTGAAACTGTAAAAAGAAAAGTTGAAAGCCTTGTTCATAATGCGAGAACGAAGTCCTTCTCGGTTGCAGCGATGAACTTGTCCATGTCCTCAAACAGCTTCTTTTGGGTTACTCTCGCATACCGCTGCGTCATCTTCACATCCTTGTGACCGAGCATCTTGCAGATGGTCTCCATCGGCACACCAGCCTCCAGCGTAATGAGGCTGGCGAACGAGTGTCGTCCCGAATGGTAGGAATAGGTCTTGCTCGTTTCCGCCAACTTGCAGATGGTGATGAGATCGATACGAACACGATTCGTGCTCAGCAATGGGAAAAGGGTATCTCTTGCCCCATCCTCGTATTTCGCCATCAGCTCCAACGCCTCGGGCAGGAGTTTCACCCTGGCAAGTGTTCCGGTCTTCTTGCGGTTATAGACGAGCCATTTGTCGCCATCCTCCAACACCTTGACATTGGCTTTCGTGATGGAAACGGTGTCTATGAAGGCTGTTCCTGCATAGCAGGCGAAAAGAAACAGGTCACGGCTAACGGATAGTCTCGGCTTGTCTTCGGGCAGTTCCACATCACGGATTTTTATGAAATCAGACATGCTGAGAGACTTGGGTGTCGTAACCCTTGGAGTGCCAACCCGATAATGGGCGAACAGCAGGTTCTTGCACAAGCCTCGCTCAAAGGCAATGCGGCACATCTTCTTGAAGAGCGACACATAGATGGTGATGGTTCCTGATGAAAAGCCTTTCTCGTCAAGCAAGTAATGGTGAAAGTCACTGATGAAAGGCTCGGTCAGCTGTCCGAAAGCCAAATCAGTCAACCTATACTTCTCCCCGATGAACTCAGCGAGATTCTTGCGAATCTTTCTGTAAGTCCAGACACTGCTCTTCGACATATCGATGCCCTCATGGGTGCTGAGTTCGCTGATATGCTCGTCCACGAAGGAGAGAAGGGTGGTCTGTGTCTTGACGCTGCCCTGCAAAGCCTCCTTGACATCCTTAGCCTCGAAGTCCGTTCTCTTTTCCACAAGCACATCGAAAGCCTTTTGGATGGAAAGCAACAACTGCTCGATGTCCTTGTTGGTCTCCACGGCTTCCTTGCTCTTGCCCTCCAATCGGCTGGCACGAGGATTCCAAAGCGATGGAGTGCAAGACAACTTGCAGGAGAACTGCGCCATAGTCCTGTTCACCGTGATGCGTCCCATGACGGGAGCTTTTCCATTCTTGTCCATTCCGCTCTTTTTTAGGTAGAGCAACACCTTGAATTTTTCGATTTTCATAACGCTTACATTTTGAGTGTGCAAATATAATCATTTTGTAAGCGTTCCTTGATACGCAAATCATTGAGAATCAGTGCAATAAAATCCGTTGATGCACAAAGTTGCCTTTCCGCATTGTTACCTGCTTTGCATAGGTAACTGTGGCTCACGATTTAGTAACTGAACTACTTCAATATTCCTCACTCGCTTGCTTTATGCCGATTTGGCAACTTTGTGCAAATCTGCTCATTCCCAACTGTTTACGTTCCAACCTCTCTTATTCTCCTTTGACTGCTTTAGAGCTTTATGTTAAAAATACTAACTCATAGTTTTCTCCTCCAGAACTCACCGTTTCTCGGGGCAGAAGTCATCGTTTTCTTCTTGGGAATACATCGCCTACCGGATGGAAATCCTTGCTTTTCTTTACAAATTCATGCTAAAAAAATAACACGGACAAATTGAATTTGTCCGGACAAATTGTCCGAAGGCTTATAAAGATTTGATTATTTGATAGTTACAAGCCGCCAGACAAGCGAGCCGGACAAATTCAATTTGTCCGTGTTTTATTTTTCTGGCGAAAATCGGATATAAGTTCTATCATCAAAGCTTTTATTGCCCTCTACGATGCCCTTGGTGGCGATAAAGGAATGGATGTTCTGAGGGTCGTTGGCAATCTGCTCTGCCAATGCCGCCTCGCTCGCTGCCAAGGTTGGCTTCAGGAACGGATAGCCATCGCTCGCCAAGACTATCTCGGAGGAAGAAGATGGAATTGTATCTGATGCAGAAGCGGAGTCAGAGCAAGGGACAGAATCTGATGCTGGAACAGAATCTTGAACAGAACAAGAATCTGAAACAGAGACAACCTTCACTCCCTCCCGATAGATAGGAAATCCATCAATAACCGTATAGGTCTGGTTCTGACCCGAAAGCATCGCCTTGATCAATAATGGCTCTATCTGCTTTCTAGCCTCAGCAGGCGAAAGACCCTGCTCTATCAACTCTACCCTTTTTCTGGCAATCTCCTGCTCATAAGGCTTGCCGTTCTCATAGAGCTTTCCGGCGATGATTGCCTGGCAATCGCCCACCATCCATACTTCATTCCTTATCCGGCTATAAAGGATAGCCGAGGCGGTAAGCCGCTCTTCGGGATGTTCCTTCAACCGCTCTTCCACCCCAAGCTTTTCATACACCTTATTATATATATACGCCGTTACGCCTTGGCAGAATTCATCTACCGAGGCATCCGCCTTCAGTTTCTCCCGGATATATTCCGAGATAAGCATCATGGCGTATCTTCCGTTCTTCATATCAGGATTGAGATGCTTCGGCGTCTTGCTCGTACTGCCATCAATCACTGCAATGAAATCATCGGTAACTACCATTCCATCCTCACAAGCCTCCTGGCTCTTCTTTCCTATGATACTGCTTTCTATAATCTTCATAAAATCTACTTATCTATCCGGTTATATATCTGAAAAAAGGCTACCCATCCAGGTAACCTTTTTACTCGTTTATTTATCTCTTAAGCCTTCACCTTCTTTAATCTGATAACCAGCTGTATGAAACTTGGAATCATGATGCAGAGAGAGAAGCCTACGGCATAATACATGGTCTTCTCATCGCCATGGAAGAGGTCGATGAGTTTGCCATCGCTCTGAGGCATGATATTGGACAGGACATACGCCATCGTATTATTCACCCAATGGAGCAGGATGCCCGGAACAAGACTCTTGGTGCGATAATACATCCAACCCAGGAGTAAGCCCAGCAGGAGAGCATTGACAAACTGCGCTACGTTGGCGTGAGCCAGACCGAAGATGGCAGCCGAAATCATGATGGCTACCCAATGGTTCTTCTTGCTCATAAGACCCAGCAGGGTGCGGAGAATGGCTCCACGGAACACAACCTCCTCAGCAAAAGGCGCCAGAACGCCGATAGCCACATAACCCCAAGGCTCCTTCATGAGCGATGCGAGTATCTGCTCGGCATTCTCGTCCATCTCGATGCCTATCTGCTCATATATGAACTCCAGAGGAATGATGGTTCCCAGGGCGAACAATGCCACCCAGAGAAGCGTTGCCCAAGGCTTGGAAAGCAGATAATCGCGGGTCAGAGGTGTCCACTTCGTCTTCAGGAAGATGACGAGGGTGATAACGTTGCTGAACGCTGAGGTAAGCGCCATCAGGATAGGATTGCTGCCCGAACTGATAGCCAGGAGCGTTGCCTGGTAACCTTCGCCCTTAATGCCCGCCCAGATTCCTGCACCAGCATACATCACGATAATCTGTACTACTATAAATATAATCAGGTAGAGGACGATATCCGTCAAACCTCTCTTTAAATTAATCTTTGCCATTGCTTTTACTGTTTATAATTAATCGTTTATAGTTAATAGCATTCTCGCTATCATTCCGCTTCCTTTTCAAAGAGATCCAGCACAGTCTGCTCATCCTCTTTCAGCTGCGCTGCCAACTCCTCGGGACTGTCAAACTTCTGTTCGCCCCTTATTCGCTTCACGAAGCTTACGAGCAAGAGCTGGTCATAAATATCCCCGTCGAAATTGAAGATGTGCGTCTCTAGCGTCAGTTGTCTGCCATTGAAGGTTGGGCGATTGCCCACATTCATCATTCCCCGTTTCCATACCACCGTATTCTCCAGTCTTACCCTTACGGCATAGACACCAGGGGCAGGAATCAACTGTCCGAAGTGAGAGATGTCGAGATTGGCTGTAGGGAAACCGAGTTTTCTGCCTTCGTGGAATCCATTCACCACCTTTCCGATGAGGGTATAAGGGAAACCGAGGCACCGGGCTGCCATCTCCACTTCTCCCTCTTTCAGGAAAGAGCGGATTACAGAAGAAGAGATGTTGATGCCATCTATCTGGAAGGCTTCGTTCCTGATTACCTCGATGCCCATCTCCCTGCCGTAGCGCACGTAATCTTCGAAAGTCTCCTCGCGGTTGTGACCGAAGCGATGGTCGTAGCCGATGAAGAGCTTCCTTACGTTGAGATGGTCGTGGAGCACCTGCTGCATAAACTCTCTTGCCGACATGGCAGCCATCGCCTTGTCGAAATGCAGCACCACAGCATTATCCACTTCCGTCTTCGAAAGCAGCAGCAGCTTGGAATCGAGCGTGCTCAGCATCTCTGGCTGATAATCTGCCTGCAATACCTTGCGGGGATGCGCATCGAAGGTGATGACGGTAGATTGCAAGCCATCCTTTCGTGCCGTCTCTACGAGATGATGAATCAGGAACTGATGTCCCCGATGCACCCCGTCGAAGAAACCGATGGTTGCCACACAAGGCGGCAACTGCACGATATCATTATAATGTATTGTATTCATAAGGACTGTCTTTAACATTCATATCAGAAGAAGAACTCCGATGGATTATCTTCTCTTTGCTATCATTCTCTTAAAAGTTCTCCACAGCTCGCCCGCCCAAAGTACAACGGAGGTTGAGCCGATGATGAGCAGCCACTCGTGGAGCGACAATGGTGTGGTGCGGAACATTTCGCCACCAAAGGTTACAATAATCCACTGACCCACCAATACCAGTACAAGCACCAGCATCATTCCCTTATCCTTCAGGAAATGGCGGAAAGCAGTATGATGGCTCATCAGCGCCTTGGCATTGAAGAGGTTCCAGAACTGGATCATCACGAAGGTGGTGAAGAACATGGTCAGTTCATGTACATCTACTCCCCCCTTGCCTCTGCGCTCGCAGTAAACCAGCAGGGCAAACATCACGAGGAAGAAGACGATGCCGCAGAACAGAATGCCGAAACCGATGCTCTTGTTGATGATGAAATCGGATGCCTTGCGTGGTTTATCCTTCATCACCTCGTGAGATGGAGGCAATGAGGCAAGTGCCAAGGCTGCAAAGGTATCCATGATAAGGTTCACCCAGAGAATCTGAGTAACCGTCAGAGGCATCTCGGTTCCGATAACTGAGCCGCCAAGCACCAGCAGGAGGGCTGCCACGTTTACTACCAACTGGAAGAAGAGGAAGCGCTGCAGGTTGCGATAGAGCGAGCGTCCCCACATCACGGCGTTGGCGATAGACTTGAAGGAATCATCGAGCAGGGTCATATCCGAAGCCTCCTTAGCCACGGAAGTTCCCGAACCCAGCGACAAGCCCACGTGAGCATAGTGAAGCGCCGGAGCATCGTTGGTACCGTCGCCTGTTACGGCAACCACCTCGCCACGCTTCTGGAGCATGGCCACCAGTCGCTGCTTATCGGTAGGACGGGCACGGCTCATCACACGGATATCCTTTGCCCGTTCGTAAGCCTCTTCATCAGAAAGAGCCTCCCACTGTTCACCCGTAATCATCTGCTGGTCGAGCGAGGTCAGAGAGCCATCTGCTCCGATATTCTCAGGCTCATCTTCGAAGACACCTATCTGCTTACCTATCTCCAAGGCGGTGGCAGCCGTATCACCCGTAACCACCTTCACCTCGATACCCGCATGGCGGCACTCCTGCACGGCGGCAGGAACATCCGGACGGATAGGATCGGCAATGGCTGCAATGGCCTGCAACTGAAGATCGTTGGCATCGAGAAGTGCTACCACTTCGGCAGTAGAGGTTCTGGAAGTTCTCATGATAGAAGCTTCTATCTTCTTATAGGCGAACGCCAGGGTTCTCATCGCCTTATGCTGCCACTCATCGAGTTCTTCGGCTGACTGTCTCAGCATTCTATCTTCGATGATGCATTTCTTCATCACGATTTCAGGCGCACCCTTCACGAAGAGATAGGTCTCGCCATCAACTTCTGCCAAGGTTGCCATCATCTTTCTCTCGGTAGAGAAAGGCAACTGCTTGAGCACGTTCACCTGCTTGCGGAGTTCTTCATAATCCTTGCCCTGGGCATCGAGCCAGAGCAGGAGAGCCGACTCGGTAGGGTTTCCGATAGGTTTGCCGTCATTCAACTCGGCTGTAGAGTTGAGGGCAATGGCAGTATCAAGCAGCGCCTCATCGCCCTGCTTGAGTTCCAAGGCACTCACCTGCATCTTGTTCTGGGTAAGCGTACCGGTTTTATCGGTACAGATTACGGTAACGGCACCCATGGTTTCGCAGGCATGGAGCTTGCGCACCAGATTGTTCGACTTCAGCATTCTTCGCATGTTGAGCGCCAGAGAAAGGGTAATCGCCATCGGCAATCCCTCCGGCACCGCCATCACAATCAGGGTAACAGCCATCATGAAGTATTTCAACACGATTTCTGCCAGATAAAAATAATCCTTGCCGCCCCATGCCGGATTGGTGAGGATATCGTGAATCAGGAAGATGAAGAAGGCTGCCACAGATACTACAGAGCCTACCTTGGAAATCATCTTAGCCAACTTGTCGAGCTGCATGTGAAGCGGTGTCTCCACCGAAGTCTGCTCGGTAGATTTCTTCGCCACCTTACCAATCTCGGTAGCATCGCCCACGGCAGTAACCACGAACTCGCCCCTGCCATTCATCACCATGGTAGAACGGAGGATGACGTTGCGAGGATAGGCACCATCGCCACCGCCTTCCAGAGATTTCTCGGCAACAGGTTCGCCCGTAAGGGCAGATTCGTTAATCTGCAGGTCGTTGCAGACGATGAGTTCTCCATCGGCAGGCACCTCGTCGCCCACTTCTACGAGCACTACATCTCCCACCACCACATCGTGGCGCGGAATCTCCATCACCTTACCATTGCGGCGCACCTTAACCGGCTGCTCTTCGCTGAGCGCCGTAAGCAGATTAAACTTCTTGGCAGCATCGCGCTCAAAGTAGAAGCCCACGGTAGTAGCAAGGAAAACTGCCACGAAGATACCGATGGTCTCCATGAAATTCTTTTCGATAAAAGCAAGGATGAGGGATACGAAAGCCGCCACAAGAAGTATCTGGATAATCGGGTCGCGATATTTATCCAAATACAGTTTCCATAATGAAGTACGTTGAGGAGGGGTAAGCACGTTCTTGCCATGCTGTTCCCTACTCTGTTTAACTTGTTCATCGGTAAGACCGATTCTTTTATTTTTGTCTATGTCCATTTCTGAATAGAAATTCTTTTTCTTTTTTGTACGATTAATAAGTACATACGCACGTGTGCGCACATAATTTGGTGCAAAGATACGCTATTTTTCTGATTCTAAGAAAATTTTTAAGATTTTATTTGGTTATTTGCCCAAAATCTAGTATCTTTGCACTCGAATTTGATAAAAATTCAACGGACTTGTAGCTCAGTTGGTTAGAGCAACAGACTCATAATCTGGAGGTCCTAGGTTCAAGCCCTAGCTGGTCCACGCTTCTATTACAGCGACTTACGAGCAATCGTAGGCCGCTGTTTTTCTTTTTTCACAAAACGTATCCGACAGAAAAAAAAGAGGCCAACTGGAGCTTTTGCAACCAAGTTGCAGAAACCTTTTCGTAATTTTGCAACCGAAATAGAAAAAGGAACTGAATGTTCCTGGTTATATAGAACTAAAAGTATTGCAAAATTATGGAAGAAATGAAACTTTCTCACGAACATCATCATGAATGCCATTGTGAACATTCTCACGAACATCATCATGACTGCTCATGCGGCACAGAAGAACATGAGCACCAGGGGTGCGGTTGCCACCACCATCATCACCATGAAGAAGGCGGTTTGAAATCCAAACTCTTTCTGATAGGAGCAACCATCATCCTCCTGATTATCGCTGTTTTCATCGAAAAGGAATACAGTCTGGCTACCTGGCAGTTGCTCCTCGTCTATCTCATTCCTTATTTATTGATAGGACATGAGACGCTGGGCGAAGCTGCAGAAGGTATTGCCAAGGGCGATATGTTTAACGAAAACTTTCTGATGGCTATTGCAACCATCGGAGCCCTTTGCATCGGATTCTTCCCAGGATCAGATACAGAATTCCCAGAGGCAGTCTTTGTGATGCTCTTCTTTCAGGTGGGCGAACTCTTCGAAGGATATGCGGAAGGAAAGAGTCGCGACAGTATTTCGCATCTGATGAATATCCGACCGGATGTAGCGAATGTTGAAAGAAACGGAAAGGTAGAGTCGGTTTCGCCGGAAGACGTCAAGATAGGAGAAACTATCGTAATCCGTCCGGGAGAGAAAGTGCCTTTGGATGGTGTTGTTGTAGAGGGCAATTCAGCCTTGAATACTATTGCCCTGACAGGTGAGAGTATGCCACGGGATTTGAATGAAGGCGATACTATCATGTCCGGTTGCATCAACCTTTCAGGAGTAGTTCGTGTACGCACCACCAAGAGTTTTGGCGAGAGTACCGTATCCAAGATTATCTCTCTGGTAGAGAGTGCAGACAAGCACAAGTCGAAGAGCGAGGCTTTCATCACCCGTTTCGCCCGAGTCTATACTCCTATCGTTGTTTTCGCAGCCATTGCCCTGACGGTTATTCCTCCATTTCTGGCAGCTACGGGAATCGTCGGCGAAGGAACCTTTGGCGAGAACTTCCCATTATGGCTCAACCGCGCCTTGATATTCCTGGTAGTTTCCTGTCCATGCGCCCTGGTCATCAGCGTGCCCCTCACCTTCTTTGGCGGCATCGGCGGAGCATCCCGGAATGGTATTCTCATCAAGGGCAGCAACTATATGGATGCTTTGGCCAAGGTGGGAACCGTTGTGTTCGACAAGACCGGAACTCTGACCCATGGAGAGTTTGCCGTGGCAGCTGTTCATGCTGATGATTCCTGCCCAGACCATTCATCCCACGATGCAGATAATGTGCATATTGGCGAATATTCTGACAAGGAGAAAATCCTGCTTCATCTGGCAGCTCATGCTGAACATTTCACTACCCACCCTATCGGCGCAGCCCTGCGGACTGCCTTCCCGCAAGAAGCAACGGATGGCTGTGAGGTGACCGATGTAGAGGAAATTGCAGGACAGGGTATCCGTGCCAAAGTGAACGGCAAGGTGGTTTGCGTGGGCAACAAGAAGATGATGGAAAGCATCGGTGCAAAATGGCACGACTGCAACCAGGTGGGAACCATCATCCACGTCGCCATTGATGGCAAGTATGCGGGACATATTGTGATCAACGACACCCTTAAGGGAGGAAGCGCCCATGCCATCAGAGAGCTGAAAGAACTGGGAGTAGAGAAAACGGTAATGCTGACGGGCGACCGCAGAGAAGTGGGAGAAGATGTTGCCCACAAACTGGGACTGGACGAGTGCCGCGCAGAACTGCTGCCAACCGACAAGGTTTCGCATGTAGAACAACTGCTGAAGACAAAACCGGCAGGCAAGACGCTCGCTTATGTAGGCGATGGCATCAACGATGCCCCTGTATTGAAGCGTGCCGATGTGGGCATTGCCATGGGTGGACTGGGTAGCGATGCAGCCATCGAAGCTGCCGATGTAGTACTGATGGATGATGACCCTAGAAAGATTGCCCTTGCCGTGAAGATAGCCAGGAGAACCATTCATATCGCTCACGAGAACGTGGTATTTGCCATCGGAGTGAAGGTTGCCGTACTGATTCTCGCCACCATTGGTCTCGGCACCATGTGGATGGCTGTCTTTGCCGATGTAGGTGTTACGGTACTGGCTGTATTGAACGCCATGAGAAGTTTGGGTAAAAATCGTCTTTTTTATCGTTAAATACCAAAATAAGTTGTATCTTTGCAACCGAATAGCAATATACAATACTGAATGGTTATGTATAAAAAAGACATTTTGACTATGAATAAGATTATCAAACTCATCTTCGTGCTCTGCTGCTTCTGCGGCATTGCACAGGCTCAGCCTCAACGCCCTAAGCTCGTTGTAGGCATCGTTATCGACCAGATGCGATGGGATTATCTCTATCGCTACTACGCCCGCTACGGCGAAGGCGGATTTAAGAGAATGCTCGGAGAAGGATTCAGCGTAGAAAATTGCAAGATTCCTTATATCCCTTCGGTTACAGCCATCGGGCACTCTTCTATCTGGACCGGTTCCGTTCCTTCCATCCACGGAATTGCAGGAAACAACTTCGTGAAAGATGGAAAGGTAGTGTATTGTACTGCCGACGATACCGTCAACCCGGTAGGTTCAGACAGCAAGGCTGGCAAGATGTCGCCTCGCAATCTGTGGGTAACCACCATCGGTGATGAACTCCGTCTGGCTACCAACAACCGCTCTAAGGTGATTGGTGTAGCCTTGAAAGACAGAGCATCCATCCTCCCTGCGGGCCATCACGCCAATGGCGCTTTCTGGTTTGATGACAAGTCGGGCAAGTTCATCACCAGTACTTTCTATATGGATAAGTTGCCTGAGTGGGTGAACAAGTTCAACAAGCAGAAACTCCCTAACAAGTATCTTTCCAAGAAATGGGAGACGCTCTACCCTATCGATTCCTACAAGGAGAGCACCAGCGATGACAACAACTACGAGAATGGAATTGTTGAAGGCGAAAAGGCAGTATTGCCACTCGATCTGCCTACCTTATATAAGAAGCATGGTTACAAGATTCTCCGCAGTACCCCATTCGGCTGCAACCTGACTTTCGATATTGCCAAGGCTGCCATTGAGGGAGAAAATCTGGGTAGAAACACAGATACTGACCTGCTGACCATCAGCTGCTCCAGCACCGATTACATCGGTCATCAGGTGGGCGTAAACGCTATCGAAACAGAGGATTGCTATCTTAGATTAGATAAGGCTCTGGCAGATTTCTTCGCTTATCTCGACCAAACCGTGGGCAAGGGAAATTATCTCACCTTCCTCACCGCCGACCATGGAGGCGTAAACAACGCCACCTTCCTGCAAGACCAGCGAATCCCTGCCGGCATCTGGAACAAGAAGGGACTGGTAGATGAATTGAACAAGAGTCTGAAGACAAAGTTCAACACCGACAAGGACCTCGTGAAGACCATTATGAACTATCAGGTATTCTTCAATACAGACATCATCGAGGAACTCGGTCTGGATTACGCAGCCATCAAGCAGGTGGTAGTAGACAGACTGAAGAAAGACAAGGACGTGCACTATGCCTTCGACATGGAGAAGACCTCTATCGAGAGCATCCCTGAAGAGCTGAAGTTCCGCGCCATTAACGGTTATAACCGCGAGCGCAGCGGAGGTGTTCAGATTGTACTGAAACCAGGTCACTACGATTATTACAGCAGCAAGGGAACTACCCACGGAGCATGGAATCCATACGATATCCATATTCCTTGCCTGTTTATGGGTTGGGGCATCCAGCACGGCGAGAGTGCCCAGCCTCACTATATGACAGATATTGCCGCTACCGTTTGTGCGATGCTGCATATTCAGGCACCTAACGGCTGCATCGGCACACCGATATTCTAATAAAAAGCAAAAAGCCAGATAATAACAAAGGCTAGGTTCACGATTCTGGGAACCTAGCCTTTATTTTTTATTCAAAAGAAGATGTTCTTCTATTCCGAGAAGAACATCTCTTATTCTTCGTTCATAATCTTCATATATTCCTCGTAAGAAATATATCTGCCACCCATCGATTTGAGATGAGGAGTCTCCAACTGACAATCTATCATCTTGCCACCGTGCTCCTGCAAGTATCTGGCAAGGAAGATGAGGGCAATCTTAGAAGCTGACGGAACCCTGGAGAACATGCTTTCTCCTATAAAAACCTTGCCGATGGTGACACCATAAAGTCCACCCACCAGTTCATCAGTTTCATTATCCCATACCTCTACGCTCGCCGCAAAGCCCTGCTTATGGAGGGCAGTAAATGCCTGGATGATGTTCTCGCCCAGCCATGCGCCATCTTCCCAATACCGTCCGTTGGTCTTGCTGCATCCCCGTATTACGCCATCGAAATCTTCGTTGATTCCTACGCTGTATCGGTTCTTTCTCATCAGGGTACGCATAGAATGACTGATGTGGATTTCATCAGGGAAGATGACGAAACGCTTCATCGGACAGAACCAGAGTATTTCAGGCTGGTCACGGAAACTATACCAGGGGAAAATGCCATTGCTATAAGCCAGCAACAGGCGGTCGATACTCAAATCGCCACCAATCGCAAAGCATCCATCCTCATCGCCATAATGCGGATCGGGAAAGTAAATCTCGTCCGCAGTATCATCTATCTGTAATATCATACGCTTATCTTTTATCAAGAATATTCTTGACTAGACTTTCATTCTAATAATTAATCACCAGTTCCTTTCCGTCAAAGTCGACATGCGCCTTGCCACTCTTCTTGAGTTTGCCGAAGAGCAGCGCCTTCATCAGGATCGGTTTCAGGCGGTTACCGATGACACGGTCCATCTCGCGGGCACCATATTCCTTGGTAAAGCCCCATTTCAGCAACTGTTCACGCGCAGCATCGGTTAACGTTACGGTAACTCCCTTTGCTGCCAGTTTCGCATCGAGTTGACGAAGTTTCTTGGCAAGAATCAGCTCTGCCATGTGCTTATCCATATCGTTGAACACCACCATGTCGGAAAGTCGGTTGATAAACTCAGGCTTGAAAGTCTTCTTCACCTGTGCCAGCATCGCTTCGCCACGACTTACGTTTCCATTGAAACCTACGCTAGCCCGTGAAGCATATTGTGCTCCGGCATTTGAGGTCATGATGAGAATCACGTTACGGAAATCAGCCTTCTGGCCCTTGTTATCAGTCAGACGGGCATAGTCCATTACCTGGAGCAGGATGTTATAGATATCGCTATGCGCCTTCTCTATCTCATCGAGCAGGAGTACACAGTTTGGCGTCTTGCGGATGGCATCGGTCAGAAGTCCTCCATCCTCATAACCCACGTATCCGGCTGGCGAACCGATGAGTTTTGCCACGGTATGCTTCTCGGTATATTCACTCATATCGAAGCGTACCAGTTCGATGCCGAGTTCCTTGGCCAACTGCCGTGCCACCTCGGTTTTTCCTACTCCGGTAGGTCCCACGAAGAGGAGCGAAGCCAATGGTTTGTCATCATCTGTCAATCCCGCCTTTGCCATCATCACAGCCTCAACCACCTTGTCTACAGCCTTGTCCTGACCGTAAATCTTGTCGAGTATGCGCTGGCGGAGCGTAGCCAAAGCATCGTTATTCTCATCTTTCATCGCAGCTGCATCAATCTTGCAGACTTTAATCAGAATCTGCTGGATGATAGACTTGGTAACATAAGAGCGCTGGCGAGATTCTACCGGATGCACCTCCAGATAAGCACCCGCCTCATCCATCAGGTCGATGGCCTTGTCTGGCAGACAGCGGTTGCTGATATATTTGGCGCTGGCACGGACGGCATATTCCAGGGCGTCCTTGCGATAGGTTACATTGTGGAACTTGTTGTATTTATACTGCAAGCCCTCCAATATTTTGATAGCCTCCTCCTCGGTAGGTTCCTTGATATCTATCTGCTGGAACCGGCGCACGATGCCCTTACTCTGAGCCATGTAACGGTTATATTCCTCGTAGGTGGTAGAGCCGATGAAACGGATATCGCCTGCCTCCAGATATTGCTTCAGCATATTGGATGCATCAGGTCCGCCATCTGAGCCACGACCGGCACCTATCATATTATGGATCTCATCGATGTAGATAATGGTATTGCCTTCCTTCACGGCTCCCTCCATCACCATCTTGATGCGTTTCTCGAAGTCGCCGCGATATTGGGCACCGGCAAGCATCTGTCCCATATCCATGCCGTAGATGCGAGCCCCCTTGAGGCGTTCAGGAACCTGGTTTTCGTTGATGAGTTTGGCGAGACCATAGACCAGAGCTGTCTTGCCGACTCCGGCTTCTCCGATGTGGAGCGGATTGTTCTTCTCGGCACGGCAGAGCACCTGGATGGTTCTGTCCAGTTCCTGTTCTCTTCCGATGAGCGGATTGTGCTCTTCTACCTTGTCAGAAATACAGGTAACCAGCTGATGCCAATCCTGTACAACCTGTCTTCTGCCTTCTTCCTCGTCGTCATCATACTCGTTGGCATAATCGTCATCATCAAAGTCTGCTCCCATGCCCATGCCAGCCTCTCCAGTATCATCTCCAATAGGATAATAACTGTCAACGCTCGCCAGGAACTCGCCCTGCCGGTCGCCCACATTCTTGCACAGCAGGAAGGCGGCTTCTGAATTCTGCAAGCCAAACATCGCCTGCACAAAATGAGGTACATTCACCAGCTGTCTGTCGGCAGCAGCAGCCAGGGCGCACGCCGTTCCAAACATGGTTTTGAAGAGCGATGACGGCTCTGGCAGATACTTGATGGTTTCAGGCACACGCTCCTGCTTGGCGAGCCATTCCACCAAGTCTTCGTGCATCTTGAGGCTGTCTACACCTTCTTCCTGCAGCGCCTGACAGAATGCATACTGCCTGAGCAACGCCAGCAGCATGTGCTCGGGCATCACGAACTCGTGGTCGAAGAACCGGGCTTGCTTCATGGCATCGTCCATCAGAACACTCATATATCGGGTCAATCCCATACTGTCCATTCTATTTTTTCCTTTCTTTTTCTTAGCATATATTGGGGATATTTCCCCGAAATCAACGCCTATTCCGGCATATAAGTGAGTTTAAGCGGAAACTTCTGCGTACGGGCTTTCTCCATCGCTTTCTCCACTTTACTCTTGGCGATGTCGTAGCTGTAGGTGCCCACCACGGCTTTCTCTTCGTGATGAACCTTGAGCATGATTGCTTCAGCCTCAGCCTGCGACTTGAAGAAGATGGATTCGAGGATTTCTACCACGAAGTCCATCGGTGTGAAGTCGTCGTTGAACATCATTACCACGTAACGCCCCGGCTCCTTGAGCCTGGTTTTCTGGCGTTCACGAATTGCTGTTTGTTCTTGAGCCATATTTTAATTCTTACTTTTTATACGCATTGGTAATCTCCACAACATAAACATCGTGGAATCCGCCCTTGGCACCATACCACTGGAGCAGGTCCTTGTCAAGGAACTTCTCGGCGGTCATACTGTCTTTATAAAGTTTGCGGCATTCCAGGGTGAGTCGTGACTGCTCGAAGCCAATGCAGCCGTTATCAGTTTCTACAGGAATCAGTCCTGTTTCCTTCGCCTTATCCAAATCGCGTCCGCTCTTAGAGCCGCAGAAGTTATAAATCTTACGAGCCTCCTCGCTGTTGCCGAGGAAAGAGAGAGTCATGAATTCATTCTCCTCGATGATGCCGTGGGTGAAACGCTCCGGACGGATAAAGACCACAGCCACCGGCTTGTTCCAAAGCCATCCCAAACAGCCCCAAGAGGCGGTCATCATATTGAAATGATCCTTGTTGCCGGCACATACCAGCATCCACTCCTTACCAATAGTCTCGAAGACGTTGTCATTCAGTTCTTTTACGTTGATCTTTTCCATCTTATCTGTTCCTTTCTTTTTAATTTCTAATTACCATAAAATTGCGACAGCAGTATTCTGATTGCAGAATGCTGCCCATATCAACTGCAAAGATACAAGAATAATCTGAAAAAGCGAATGTTTCTTTAAGAAAATCGCATCACCCTATTGAGGATTATGCCTAATTAATACTTTTTTATGCCACAAGAAGGCTGAATTGAATACGATTTGTGAGGTAGGAAACCGACCTTGATTTACATTAACTTTGCATCGGCAGTTGAAAAAATAATTCACATTTTATTTTGTCAGTTGCCCAAAAGGCAGTACCTTTGCACCCCGAATGCCGAAAGCCGGGAAGGCGGAAGGCTTCGATTTATTATTCATTTATAAACATTTAATTTAATGTACAAAACAATTTTCAACAAGCGCAACAGCTTGAAGTTCAACCGATTCTCTAACAAGAACTACTCACTCTTCGCAGTTTTGGGAAGAGAGGTACTTGTTGGTGCACTCAGCGTTGCTACCCTGAGCCATGCTAAGGCAGCAGGCGTAAGCACAGAGGGAGCCAAGGTTGATTCTACCCTCTACAAGGGCGGAAAGGCTTACGAGCTGGATGCGGTGAGCGTTACCGGATCTCGTGCGCCGATGACTGTAGAGCAGTCACCTAAGATTGTGTCTGTCATTACCCGCGACGATATTCATCGTGCGGCTGCGCAGACTATCAACGATGTATTGAAATTAGCTACCGGCGTGGATGTCCGTCAGCGTGGTGGCTTTGGTGTTCAGACGGATATCTCCATCAATGGTGGAACCTTTGACCAGATTACCATTCTCTTGAATGGCGTCAACATTTCCAATCCTCAGACTGGTCACAATGCTTCTGATTTTCCTGTAGCTCTTGCTGACATCGACCACATCGAAGTGCTCGAGGGGGCAGCATCGCGCTTATTCGGAACTTCAGCCTTCAATGGTGCCATCAACATCGTAACCAAGAAGGCTAAGAGTGAGGGGGTATCTGCAAGTGTAGAAGGCGGAAGCTTTGGAAGCTTCGGAGCACAGGGACGCATTCAAACAGCTTTTGAAACGGGCAAGTGGACCCAGGCTTATTCCGTAAGCGGAGGCTACAAGCGCTCGGATGGCGGCACAGACAACAGCGACTTCGAGAAAGGACAGGGCTACGGCAATCTCTCTTTCTCTTACGACCAGCGTTTCGACATCATCGCCCAGTTGGGTATTGCTACCCAGAGCTATGGTGCCAATACTTTCTACAGCGCCAAAAACAACAACCAATATGAGAAGACAGACCACGGTATGGCTTCTCTCAACCTGAGTCTGCATAACCAGGAGAAGACCTGGGAGATTGCGCCTCAATTCTATTATAACAAATTCAAGGATCACTACCAGCTGAAACGCGGTATAGCTGGAGCTGCAGCAGGCGAGAACTATCACGACCTAGATGTTTATGGTGGTGGACTGAATGCCAACGTGGCTTGGGCTTTGGGTAAGACCGCAGTAGGTTTCGACATCAGTAAGGAGTGCATCTACTCTACTGCATTGGGCGAGGAACTCGCAGAGAAAGACTATAAAGATATCTCGGGTTCTGATCGTCAATATACCCGAAAGGGCGAGCGCACCAATACCAACATCATGCTGGAGCACAACTTCATCTTCGGCGGCTTCACCTTGTCGGCTGGTGTCTTGGCTAACAAGAACACCGGTTTGGACAACGACTTCCGCTTCTACCCTGGTGTGGATATGAGTTATCGTCCTAACGACAACTGGAAGTTCTACGCTTCCTGGAACAAGGCATTGAGAATGCCTACCTATACCGACTTATACATGAGTAATGCGGTGCAGCAGGGCGACCTCACCCTGAACCCGGAGAAGAACTCAACCTTCAAGGTAGGAACACAATATCGCCAGACAGGATTTGCAGCAACCGTTAGCGGATTCTACGCACACGGCACCAGCATGATTGACTGGGTTCAGACATCCGTGACCGAGCAGAAAGACAGCAAGTATCACGTGATGAACATCGGAAAGCTCAACAACATGGGCTACAACGTAGATGCTACCATCTACATGAGAGAGTTGGTACCAAACAGTTTCATTACCCGCATCAAGTTGGGTTATGCTTACATCTATCAGGATCATAAGACCGAGACAAACATTCTGAAATCACTCTATGCATTGGAGTATCTGAAGCACAAGGCTGTATTCGGTCTGGATCATCAGATTTGGAACAAGCTTTCAGCTTCGTGGAGCGTAAGATGGCAGCAGAGAATGAATGGCTATCATCCATATACCAAGGTAGATTGCAAACTGATGTGGGACGAGAAGAAATACAATATCTTCGTGAAAGCCGACAACATCACTTGCCACCGCTACTACGACCTCACAGCTGTTAAGCAGCCAGGTTTGTGGATTATGGCAGGAGCCAGCGTAAATCTCGGCCGATAATATAATCAGATAATAATCATCCCAAAAGATGATAAATATCCGAAACACGATTCGGATATCAAATAAAAAACGAGCCTTGATGGAGGTTTCTTCCTTCCGTCAAGGCTCGTTTCCTTTTATTCCGGCTATTTCCTTTTATTTCAATTATTCCGGTTTCTGATATTTTCCGTTCACTTTTATCGGTTCGAGATGGATTCCCACATGGGTATCTGCACCGAAGTGCTGCTTCAGTTTTGTTTCTATATGAGTAGCATGCTCATGCGCCTCATAAAGCGAAAGAGAACCCGGCATGCGGACATGCATTTCTATCGCAATCTTGTTTCCGATGCGACGGGTACGCAGGTTATGAATCTCTCCCACTCCCTCTTCTTCATTTGCAATCTTCAGGATTTCATCTTCCTCCATTTCTGGAAGACTGGCATCCGTCAGTTCTTTCACAGACTGCATCACCAGTCCCCAGGCGGCCTTGATGATGAAGACACTCACGATGATGGCAGCCAGCGGATCGAGCACCGCCCACTTTTCTCCCAGGATGATGGCGCCACCAATACCGAACATCGTTCCGATACTCGATAAAGCATCGCTGCGATGATGCCAGGCATTCGCCACTACAGCCTCGGAATGATATTTCTTTCCGGCTTTAACCGTAAACTGATAAGCCCATTCCTTCATCACGATACTTACGATGGCAGCAATCAAGGCTACAACGCCCGGCTGCTGCAATGTCTCGCCGCAGATGGCACGATAAGTCTTGGTTACGCCAGAATAACAGATCATCACACCCACCACGAAGAGCGAAATACCGATGATGGCTGTGGCAAGCGTCTCGTATTTGCCATGCCCATAATCATGGTCCTTGTCCTTCGGCTTATTGCCCAGTTTAACGAATACCAGTACCACCACATCGGTGGCGAAATCGGTAAGCGAATGGATAGCATCAGCTATCATGGCCGCAGAATGTCCGAGGATACCTGCAGCAAACTTCAGTACGAGCAGCACCACATTGATGATGCTTCCCGCTATCGTCACCTTATATACTTCCTTTACTCTATCCGCATCAGCGGAATGATTCTTTTTCGTTTCTGTGGGCATCTCTTGCTCGTTATTTATTCTCTCATTCTTGTCCATACTATAAAATATTACAGAAGTCCTTTGCTTCCTTAATAATGTTTTTGTATAACCAAATTCCTGTCTTTCATGAATTGAGCGGCAAAAGTACATTTTTTTTCTGAAATCGGATAAAAAGAGAGATTAAAAAAGTATAACGAATAGGGAATAATGTGATAGCGAAGAGAGAAAAGCATGGAATTTTGTGATAAAACGACTTAAAACAATAGGAATTTTGTGATTTTCAGTCCGAATTCCTTTGGAATTTTGTGATAAAGTTGTATCTTTGCACTCGAATAAGAACTATAAACATATTGATTATGAAGCTTTTGCGCAGAAAGATTGATAATTATCTCAAGGAATGGAAAAGCGATAAGGAGAGAATGCCCCTCATCGTGAAGGGAGCCCGACAAGTAGGAAAGACCGCTTCCATCCTACAATTCGCCCATGACAACTATCAAAATGTGGTTGCCATCAACTTCGTATTGCAACAAAAATACAAGGCAATCTTCGAAGAAGGTTACGAGGTAGACAGCATTATCCGGAACCTCACCCTCATCAATCCTTCTCTCAAGATAGAAGCAGGTAACACACTCATCTTCTTCGACGAGATGCAGGATTGTCCTGCCTGCGCCACCAGTCTGAAAGCCTTCAAGATAGATGGCAGGTACGATGTTATCTGCTCTGGTTCGCTTATGGGTATCAATTATCGCGAGATAGAATCGAACAGCGTGGGATATAAGGAAGACTACACGATGCACTCAATGGATTTCGAGGAATTCCTATGGGCAAAAGGTTATGATTCTGCCTTTATAGAACGCCTTTACGAAAAGATGGTCTCCATCACACCACTTTCTAATATGGAAATGGATATTTTAGAGAGGCTATTCCGTGAATACATGACCATCGGAGGAATGCCTGCCGTAGTCAATATGTTCGTGAGCAACGGAAACTTCAGCGGCACGCTCAAGATACAGCGCCAGCTTCTTCTTGACTATGAGGAAGACATTACGAAATATGCGCAAGGACTCGACAAAGGAAAAATCAAGAACGTGTACGACCATATTTCTGTCTTCCTGGGACAAGACAACAAGAAATTTCAGATAAGCAAGATTGCCCATGGAGCAAGAAACAGAGAATACGTTGGCACCATCGAATGGCTTCGTGATGCAGGTATCATCAACGTTTGCTATTGTCTCGCCCAAGTATCCTTACCTCTGAAAGGCAACTACGACCCGAAATCGTACAAACTCTATTATAAGGACACGGGCTTGCTGGTTGCCTCGCTAGATGAGGAATCGCAAGAAGACATCAGAGTGAACAAGAACTATGGTACCTACAAGGGCGCCATCTACGAAAACATCGTTGGAGACATGCTGGTAAAGCAAGGCTATAATCTTTACTTCTATCGCAACGAGAAATCTACCCTAGAGATGGATTTCTTCATTCGTGATGCCCAGTCGCTCATCCCCGTTGAAGTAAAAGCCACGGATAATGCCACCAAGTCGCTCGCCAAGCTAACAGCACAAGATGGTAAATATCCCGACATCAGATACGGCATCAAGCTCTGCAATAAGAACATCGGTTTCAATGGTAAGTTTTACACCTTCCCCTACTTCCTCACCTTCCTGCTCAAACGATTTGTGAGAAGAGAAAGATAGAAATGCAGAAAAATCCCTCAGAGAGGGATGATTCTGTATTTACCATTATAAGTTAACGAACTTAAAATATCAAGCCGTAATCGTTAATTCTGCGAAAGAAAACTGCGGAAATCCGCAAAAATTCCACATAGAATTAATAAAAGTATTATTTTTGCAAAAGAAAAATGCGGAAATCCGCAAAAATCTTTCCTGTTATGATTGTAAATAGAGACAAATATCTACAAGAGTTGGTTAGTTCACGCCATAATGGACTGGTAAAAATCATTACCGGTATGCGCCGTTGCGGAAAATCCTTTCTGCTGTTTCGTCTCTTCAAGCGTTTCCTTGAAGACGATGGAGTCATGCCCGACCACATCATAGAAATGGCATTCGATGACTATGCATTCAAGGAGTTTCGCAATCCTGACAAGTTTTATAAGTATGTAAAAGAGAAGATTGCTGACGACCAACCTTATTACATTCTGCTTGATGAGGTACAGATGCTTGGCGAGTTTGAAGATGTACTAAATGGATTATTGCATATTCCCAATGCTGATGTTTATGTGACGGGAAGCAATGCACGCTTCCTATCCAAGGATATAATAACCGAATTTCGTGGACGAGGATACCAAATACACGTTTCACCACTCAGCTTTGCTGAATTTATGACCGTATATGATGGCGACAAGCAGGATGGTTGGAACGAATATTTGCTTTATGGTGGTCTTCCGCCTGTTGTTCTACAAAAGACAGAAGAAGAAAAAGTGAGACTTCTGAACAGCCTCTTGACTGAGACTTACATGATAGATGTCATCAACAGAAACAAGATAAAGAACGATGCAGAACTCAACGATTTATTCAAGATTCTCGCATCGGGAATTGGCGGACTTACCAATCCACAACGACTTGCCAATACTTTCCAATCTGTAAAGAATGTCTCTATAAGCTCTGCAACCATCAAGAAATACATCGAATATCTTGCAGATGCGTTCTTGCTTGAGCCATGCAATCGCTATGACGTAAAAGGTCGTAAGTATATCGGAACGCCATTGAAATATTATTTTTCTGACTTAGGCATTCGCAATGCACTTCTCGGCTTTCGCCAACAAGAGAAAACCCATCTGATGGAGAATGCCATCTATAATGAACTTCGCTACCGTGGATATAGTGTGGACATTGGCAACGTAGAAATCAACGGCGTGGACGAAAAAGGAACCAAAGTGAGACGGATGCTTGAAGTTGACTTTGTTTGCAACCAAGGCTACAAACGCTGCTACATCCAGTCGGCTCTCAGTTTGCCAGACAAGGAGAAGACGAAACAAGAACTTGCTTCTTTGCTACGTATAGACGATAGTTTTATGAAGTATGTGATAACAGGCGACCTCATCAAGAAATACCAAAACGATGACGGCATCGTATTTATGGACGTATTTGATTTCTTGTTGGATAAAGATTCTATATGATAATTTATAAGGAAAAGGCTAATGGCAATCTTGGATATTTCCCCTCCAAGATTGCCATTTATCCCTAAGTAAATCGAGAGTTATAAACTCGAATATTTTATGAAAGTCCAAAGACTATCGGGATAGTATATTTCACCCTAACACAGTTTCCCTTAAGCTTCCCTGGTTTCCATTTAGGCATAGCCTTGACTATTCGCATAGCCTCTTTATCCAAAGTAGGATCAACACTTCTTGTAATCTCAACATCTGTAATTCTTCCATCTTTTTCGACAACAAATTTTACTATCACCCTACCTTGGATTCCATTTTCTTGTAAAACTACAGGATATTTGAGATTAGCCGCAATGAAGGATAATAAGGCATTAGAGCCACCAGGGAATGAAGGCATTTCTTCTACTTGTTCGTAAATTTTATCTGTATCAACCAATTCCGAATTGCCATCTATAGGCATCATAATCGACTTGACATGTTCCTCTTTTTTAAAGACATAGACATAATTTGTAAGATACTTGTTTTTTATCCCCAAATCATTAAATTTTACGACCAAAGGCTTGGCATCTTTATACGTTACCTTTGCCGTATCTGCATTTATGAAAAAATCTTCATTTATCTCACCATAATACCCATCATAGCTATGACGCCAAATCCAATAAGGCTTTCGATTTACAAGTATCGAGGTCGGGCATATCATATTCTGAACATAAACGAATTTGTCAAAACGACGCAGTAGCTTTGCTGTCTGATATCCCCTATTAAAATCCTCTTGAAATTGTGGAGCTTCCGCTATAGGCACAGATACATATATGGTAGCTCTTATTTCATTAAAATTACATGTAATAGGAAAATATTCTTTGTCGGCATTATACTTTTCCAAATCCAAGCTCCAATTTTCCCCCATTCTATCCTTAATTGCGTCATAGCAAATGGAGTCAAACACAAACTTTGAAGATTGCTGTAAACGCAGTTCGTAAGCTGTAGTCTTCTCGAATTCTCTTATCTCATTCCATGCACTAAATTTTTCCTTCACATTTTTCATGACTCGTCCTCTGTCGGTCATTTCATATCGTTCCCGTTCTGAATTTTTTGCTGCATTCTCAATAAGTCTTTGCCAAAACAGTGTATTTGAATCCACCGACTTTTTATTTCTTGCACCTCTATTGTTCTTACCCATAGAAGTGGTCTTACCCTTAACCGTTTGAGACGTTTGCCCCATTTTTCTCATTTGAGGCTTTCTCGTTTGAGCATTGCTACCAACCATACATAGCAAAGCTACTATAAGTAAAATAATATGTTTCATAATTTTCCTTTTTTATAGAAAAGCATTAGTACTATTTATTTCCATCTTTATCCCATCATTTTCTCCTTGCGAAAATCTTACGAACCTTTGTCCATCCCACTCTTGAGATTTTCTGACGCAATAAGTTTGGAAGCCATATCCCTTATCTACGATTCTTACCTGAAAAGGATTCCAATCGTAATATGCTTTGTTTATCACTTCTGTTATATCCACGCCATCCAATTCCTTCCGTTCTTTCATCGGGAGTTCCATCACGCAGCTTCCATATTGGTTAAAAGCATCAACGGTATGACGTTCACACTCTGCAGAATGCCAAAACGTTTTACTAGGATACTTCATCTCCATTATCAGAAGCAATCTTCTTTTCAACTCGCCTGATACAATTGCAGGAAAGACAAAATCCTCGTATGATGTTTCATCGTCATAAACGTACACATTATCACCTCCATCCGTCAAATACCAGAAATAGTCATCACCCTCTTTCAGCATTTTAAATGCATATACTTCTTGTGCTTCGTCAGATAAAGTATCACCTTTTGTAGTTTGTGCTTTTGCTGCTTCTTTCACAAGCTCTCTGCCCCCTTCTTTCAGTCCTACTTTTATCCCAACAAACAGAATTACCACAAGTATAGCAAAAAGCACCTTCCAAGACTTTCGCCAGAAAGATGTTTTCTCCTCACGATCAACAGTGGTGCTTGCCTCTTCAGGCTCTATACTATCTACTTTTTGAGTCATAGACTTTTCTGTGTCAGCATCAAGCCATTCACCGCAATATCTACATTTTTTTGCCACGGCAAGGATTTCCTCCCCACAATAGGGGCAACGTTTATGCTTTGTATCCATACATTTCTATTTGTCAAACAAATCTTGATAAACCTTAGCCCATTCTCGCCAAGAATATCCACGAGAAGGATGACGCTGGCGAATCATAAGAGCCTTATCTTCGCCGCCAGTGCTAAACCAACGAGTATTAACCTCATCACCATTAGCCAGAAACAGTTTCTCACCATCTTTCTCGCCAAGAGGATAAAGTCTATTGAAGAGACCATAACCCCAAGTTATGATAACATCAGGTTTCAACTCTTCAAGAATTTCCTTGAATGCCGAAACAGAGCTATTAAACTCGTCAGAAGTATCCTTTACACCTGGTCTTGCTATATTGAACTGAATAAAATTGTAAAAAGCAAGTTGATTCCAAACGCATTCTCTATCATCTACAGATATTTCCCTGTTCAACAAAGCCTTTGTTTGGCTAGTATAGCCTCTATAGAAAGAGGCATCTTCACCACTTACAAAACCGTCCACAATTTCTTGAGTAAATGTATGGTGACAAGGAGCACCAGCATTTTCTTCATTATAATGGCTATGCCCTAATATCAAGACTTTCTTACCACTATTCAAGAATCCTTTCTCGTAATCCTTACCAACAAAAGGATAAGCATTTACATGTTTCATACGCTATTCTATTTTAAAGTTATTAAATGTCGGGGACAAAGATAGTGTTTCTACTTGACACTATCAAGTCCATAATGGTTCATAAGCGAAATTTCTTGATTTCGGCTTAACAAAAGTAGTAAAAATCATTCTGTTTCATTGGTATATTATCATTTTGCCAGGTGTTCCCGAGACTTGGCGGGTTAAGATTTCGGTTTCGGCAAAATAAAAAAGCGTGGGAACTTACCTGTCACTCGTCCCACTCTCTGAGGCCTTCGCATTGCCCTGCATTGTTGAACGAGCAACGTCGAAGCCCACGCCGATATGTATACACTTTTCCCCATACGGATATAGACCTATCGCCTTGACGCAATAAGCCATACCAGTAAAGGGATGTGAATTAACACATCCCGAGAGCACCTACCGTTGCTATGTTCTGACAATGCATGAAGTTTGCGAAGTTTCAATCCGTCAAGAACAAAGCGCTAAGTATGCGCCTTTTCCATTATGTCGTGATTCTTACTCAGAATCATCGGCAAATATACGAATAATGTTTGAAAGAACAAAAGTTTTTTGCAAAAAATCCTCATTGAGGGATAAAATTCATCAAAATCCTCCCTCTCTGAGGGATTTTTCTGTATTTAACCACGCTATGCGAAATTTTTATTGTACTTTTGCACCCGTGCTTGGAAAAGCAACAAATAAAACAGAAGAGTAAACGATATGACAGAAAAGAATAGCATACCCCAATTCGTGAATAGTGAATCTATTATGTCGGATAGCAACTATGTGAAGTGGCTCTCCGATTTGAAAGAGCAATCCGCAAAGAATTCCACTAGCAATAACAACGATTAAGAAAGCATAAACAGAATATGGTTTTAAATTACATTTGGATAGCATTTTTCGTGATTGCGTTCATCTTCGCACTCATCGGATTGGCAATGGGAGATACGACTATCTTCCAGAAGATTGTAGATTCCACCTTCGATTCTTCCAAGAATGCCTTCGAGATTTCTCTCGGACTGACGGGCGTGCTCGCCCTCTGGCTTGGCATCATGAAGATTGGAGAGAAGGCGGGAGTTGTGAATGTGTTGGCAAGAGCACTCAGCCCGGTCTTCACCCGTCTCTTCCCCGATATTCCGAAAAACCATCCGGTGATGGGAAGCATCTTCATGAACATCGCTTCGAATATGCTGGGACTCGATAATGCGGCAACGCCTACCGGATTGAAGGCGATGCAGCAGATGCAGGAACTCAACACGAAGAAGGATACGGCAACGAACCCGATGATTATGTTCCTGGTTCTGAACACCTCAGGACTCACCATCATCCCTACCACCATCCTCGCCTTCCGTGCTTCCTATGGTGCAGCCCAGCCTACGGATGTCTTCATCCCTATTCTGATGGCTACGCTCGTGGCTACGCTTGCCGGAATCATCATCACTTCGCTCTGGCAGCGCATCAACATCCTGCAGCCGGTATTGCTCGCTACTCTGTTGGGAATGTGCGCCTTCGTAGGCATCATCATTTGGGGATTCGGACAGATGGACAAGGATACGATGAACACGGTTACCACCTTGGCTTCTAACATGATTCTCCTGGGCATCATCCTCAGCTTCATCCTGGCTGGTTTCTGGAAGAAGGTGAATGTTTATGATGCATTTATCGAGGGAGCGAAGGAAGGTTTTACTACGGCGGTGAAGATTATCCCTTATCTCGTAGCTATCCTTGTGGGCATCGGCGTGTTCCGTGCTTCGGGAGCGATGGATATGGTGATTCAGGGCATTTCGTGGTCGGTAGAACAATGCGGCTTGAATGCCGATTTCGTAGGCGCCCTACCTACCGCCATCATGAAACCGCTGTCTGGAAGTGGTGCACGAGGCATGATGCTGGAGGCGATGAAGAACTATGGTCCTGATTCGTTTGTGGGCAGATTGAGCTGCATCTTCCAGGGTTCCACCGATACCACCTTCTATATATTGGCAGTATATTTCGGAAGCGTAAGTATCAGGAATACCCGCCACGCCGTGGCTTGCGGCTTGCTTGCCGATTTGGCAGGAGTCATCGCAGCAATCGCTATAGCATATTTATTCTTCGGATAAGAGTCTCCCACAGATTTCACAGATTTACACAGATAATCTTTGAATGACGGCGCAAGCCCAATTTAACATTTAATACTTAACATTCAACATTAAGAAAGATAATGGCAAGTTTAAAATCACTCGCAAAGGATACCGCCATCTATGGTTTGAGCAGTATCATCGGCAGATTCCTCAACTATCTGCTTGTACCACTCTATACGGCAAAGATCAGCGCCGCAAGTGGTGGTTATGGTGTCATCACCAACATGTACGCCTATACGGCGTTACTCCTCGTTATCCTGACCTACGGAATGGAGACCACCTTCTTCCGTTTTGTCAACAAGGAGGGAGAAAACTCGGAAAAGGTTTATCACACGGTATTGAGCATGGTGGGCTTCACTTCCCTACTCTTCATCGCCCTGGTATTCCTCTTCATCACGCCTTTGAGCGATGCGATGGGCTACGCCGACCATCCGGCTTATGTATGGACCATGTTCGTAACCGTGGCTATTGATGCCTTCCAGTGCATTCCATTCGCTTACCTCAGATACAAGAAGCGCCCATTGAAGTTTGCTGCCTTCAAGTTGCTCTTCATCGGTCTGAACATTGCGCTCAACCTGGTTTACTACGTCATCATGGATGGTCACGATGTGGGTTATGCTTTCTACATCAACCTGGTTTGTACCGCCTCCATCACCTTCTGTTTCTACAAGGAACTGAAGGAAGGATTCATGGGCGAGAAATGCTCCTGGAGCGAGTGCAAGGTACTCGTCAGGAAGATGATGGGCTACAGCTGGCCTATTCTCGTACTCGGTATTGCCGGTATTCTGAACCAGACAGCCGACAAGATTCTCTTCCCTTACATCTATGAGAAGGGCGATGCGCATGCGCAGCTCGGAATCTACGGAGCAGCCAGCAAGATTGCGATGATCATGGCGATGATTACCCAGGCTTTCCGCTATGCTTACGAGCCGTTCGTTTTCGGCAAGGCGAAGGATAAGGACAACCGACAGACTTACGCTTCGGCGATGAAATATTTCGTCATCTTCACCCTGCTCGCCTTCCTGGTGGTAGTAGGTTATCTGGATGTATTGCGCCACATCATCGGTCGCGACTACTGGGATGGTTTGAAGGTAGTGCCTATCGTAATGGCTGCCGAAATCATGATGGGAGTTTACTTCAACCTCAGTTTCTGGTACAAGCTCATCGACAAGACCATCTGGGGTGCTTACTTCTCAGGCATCGGTTGTGCGGTATTGATTGCCATCAACGTTATCTTCGTACCTGTTTATGGTTACATCGCCTGTGCCTGGGCTGGTTTTGCTGGATATGGAACAGCCATGCTTCTCTCCTACTTTGTGGGTCAGAAGAAGTATCCAATCAACTATCCGGTGAAGGAGATTATGATTTATGTGGTTCTCGCCCTCATCCTCTTCGCAGGAATGACCGAGGCTAACAGATACTTCTCCAGTGGAATTGCCTGCCTCATCAACACGGTGCTCATCCTCATCTTCGCCGCTTATCTCGTGAAGAAGGATTTCCCATTGAAGAGTCTGCCAGTGGTGGGAAAATACTTTAGAAAGTAAGAGATTCCAATCATTGAGATTATATTCCAAGAAGTCCGTGGACAATGTGTAAGTCCACGGACTTCTTTTGTTTATATTATACAGAACCTTCACATGCGGTTCAAGAATAGACAAAAGGACCCAATGTTCCTGGTCCCGAGCAATACTCAGGATATAATAGCAGCCAGCAAGGCGCCCTATAAGAGCTAAAGCAAACGGCTGAGTGAACGAAACGAGACGACTGAGTATTTTGAAGGATACGGCTCCGTTAACCGAAGGATACGGCTCCGTAAGCTGAAGAATATGACTGCGCAAGTGAAAGAAGACGTCTGATCAGGTTCAAAGAGATAGAATATGGAGTTCAAGGAGACTGCTTCTGGAAAGTTGCCACTAGGCTCAGCAGCTCTGCTGAGCCTAGTCAGCAGGTCTGCTCACTGCAGTCAGCAGGTCTGCCGAGCCTAGTGACAACACCTTTTAATCGTACAACAATACCCCCTTTAGTTGTACGACTGTACACCTTTTAGTTGTACAACTACACACCCTTCAGTTGTACAACTATAAACCTTTAGACGTACAACAATGAATCCATCGATTGTTCAACTTGACTTTTTCTCCCATTCTATACCTCAAAAACAAGAAATAGTCCGAGAATTCTCAAAAAAAGTAATCTTCCTTTTCGTTATTCCCTCATAAAAGTATATCTTTGCAACGATTATTCCCTCATAAAAAATAAAGAGCATGAGAAAGATACTACAAGACAAGATCAATATGAACGATATCAACAAGATATGCATCATGACACAAGGTAAGGAGAACGACCACCGGAAGGAAGAGCTTTACCAACTCACCTTCGATGAAAACGACCGCGTATCGTTCAATGCGCTTTGGGCTTTAAGCCATTTCGATGAAGCCAACAACCCTTGGCTCTTTCAGAAATATGACGAACTGATAGATAGGGTTCTCGTAGAGAAGAATGAGACCAAGCGCCGCCTGATGCTCAATCTTCTTCTCCGTCAGCCTTTCGAGGAAGAATCACTCCGTTCTGATTTCATCGATTTCTGCATCGCCAAGATTACCGCCTGTTCCCAGCCCTACGCCATCCGCTGCTACTGCATGAAGCTCGCCTACGAGCAGATGAAATACTATCCCGAACTCCTCGAAGAGTTAAGAATGGCTCTGGATATGCTGGAACAGGAGGTTCTATCACCAGGAATGTTATCGGCAAAAAGGCAAATTATGAAGAAAATCAAGCGAAGCCTTGGAAAATTCGGGAAATAGTCGTAACTTTGCAAACGTAATATTCTAACAATATAATACATAAATGGATGGAGATACAACTGAACGATTATCACAAGAAAGTCAATGCCCAGAAGATGGCTTCCATGGCTTATTGGCGAGAGCATCCGCTTTCGCTGGAGGAGTGCTTAGCTCAATTCAAGCGCTTGCGGGAACAACGGCTTGCAAGGGAGTCCAAATTGCAAGGTTAAAAGACTGGGCTAAGGAGAATGATTGCTGGATTGAAAATCCGGAGTCATTAGGTGTGTTCTCTGACCGAGGTTCAGAGAACGAGGTTTATATGGCCTATGATGGAATACACGTTTATAAACTTAACGACTTCCGTTATTCTGACGACAACCTTACTCCATTCTTTGAACGAATTCCTGCCCATAACCAATACTTTCCAGATTGCGCCTACGATTTCATCGGTTTCTCACAGAATCGAGATGGAAAAGTTTGTGCTGTCCTTCGCCAACAGCTTGTTGTTAATGCGAGGGAAGCTACTCCCGAAGAAATCAAGGCTGAGTTTGAGCGCATCGGTTTTCACGCAGAAGACAATGGAGAATATTTCACCAATGGCATTCACGACATCTTCGATGCCGTACCAAACAATGTTTTGGTTGGTGATGATTGCAACTTCTACTTCATCGACACCATCATCTTCAAATCAGATACGGATGGATTAGATACCTACAAGAAATACTCTCCGAACTATTCAAAAAAAGAGTGAAGCTCATGCCTCACTCATTGTCTCTTCTACGTAAGTTATCAAAACTTTGCTCAACTAATTGCAGAGCAAGTTATTCGGGAACTAATGCAGATGTTGGAATTATCATATTAAAAGCTTCACCCTCTATATGAACAACAGCATTTCCCCGTATAATTTTAATAAATCTTGCCCGACGTCCAGCAGGAATCATTTTTGCCCTACCATCAAGTAACATCTGGGTAACGCCCATATCATTCTGATCCACAGAATATTGTGTTAAAAGCGCATTGTTTTCCTTATCATAAGTAGCTATTGTGTTCTGTTGTATGACATATTCTTTGTTGGGAATTAATTCATCCATACAACCTATTGCATCAAGACTCGGTTTACTTGAAAACTTTATCAACAGTCCCAAGACAATACATAGTAAAACTATCACATAAAACTTTTTATTGTTACTTTTGCTTTTACCTTTTGTTGAGTTTTCGTTATCAACTATAGGCTTTATTAATTCTCCTTTTTCTCTATCATTTAACACAAAATCATCCGACGCAGGAGTCTTAACCAGATTTGCTTCCACCAATATAGCTAGTGCTGGAGATTGCACACCACCAACATAAGGCTTGAGAGTCGTTGTATTGATAATAGGTAAATCTATATAGGCATTATATAGTTTTGCCAATTTAATTTGAAAAGAGGTTCCGATTCCTCTTTTGCCGCATATCAAATTATCAATGACATGAATATCATAATATTTCTGACCAGTCACACTTGTCGCACTAGTAACCTTAGATAATGTGCAGACAAATTCGTTATAAGATAAATACATTATTACCAACTATTTTGCCAACTGTTTCCCAGAAGTATAGCGGTTAATAAATAGGAAAAGCGTGGGAACTATTGCTTATATGCCAGGACTGAGGTTGTGGAAGGACCTGCTTGTTGGCAATGAAACAATAGCCCACGCTAGAAGATATATCATGCCCTTTAGAAAAGGGTATAATTATCCTATGCGTGAGCTGAATTGCCATTATCCAAACAAGTATTGAAACTTCCACATTTCAGTCCTTGGATAATATCAAAACGCTCTATATTAAATTGAGTCTTCATCACAACAAGTCTTTTCATGCCGCTCCAACTCGAATGCAAAGGTAGTTATTATTTCTGAAAATCGTATCATTTTAAATAAGTTTTTTCTAAGAAAAATAATGTTTAGGCACACAAGTAAGCTATAAATGGGCAATTCTTTAATATTTTACCCTAAATCATTGGTAATCTCGGGAAATAGTCGTAACTTTGCAAAGTTAAATATCAAGCATTACATCTATGAATAAAGATAATATCAACGAGTTCGCATCCTTCGATGAGTATCTTCGACAAGGAGAGCCTTCGCAGAAGGAAAGCGCAGAGAACTGGAAGACGGCTATCGGATTGCAGGCTGTAGATGGGCTGCAACCATCGGCGTATCTCATAGATGTGGCTAAACGAAACATCGAAGGGGAAATCTCTCTGGATGAAACCAGGAAACTGATTGACTCTTACTATCAGAGCAAGACGGTCCGTACACCTAAGGATGAAGACGAGGAAGAGGCAGATAAGGTTTCGGTCAACATCGCGAAGATTCTCGCCAGCAAGACCTTTGCCTTCAATACCAACGGATATGTTTCCCTGCACCGAAGAATTTTCGAGGGAGTATTCAAGCACGCAGGAGAAATCCGCCAATACGATATTTCCAAGAAAGAATGGGTGCTCGAAGGAGATTCCGTAAACTACCTGAATTGGGAAGACTTGCGAAGAGCCTTGGATTGGGATATTGAACAGGAGAAGAACTTCTCATATAAAGGTCTGACGGATGATGAGAAGATTGAGCATATTGCCAAATTCATTTCAGGCATCTGGCAAATCCATGCTTTCAGAGAGGGAAACACCCGAACCACGGCAATTTTCACCATCCAATACCTCCGCTCGTTAGGATATGAAGTGAACAATGAAATGTTTGCCAAACACTCCTGGTATTTCCGCAATGCCCTGGTTCGTGCCAACTATCGAAACATTCAGAAAGGCATAGATTATTCTCCTATCTACCTGGTTCGTTTCTTCAGGAACTTACTCCTAAAAGATAGTTGGGTTCTCAAGAACAGATATTTGCATATCCGGCCGACTGATGAATGGAAAGAGCAGCCAAGAATAGGTACCCCACAAGTACCCCGCAAGCTATCCTCAAGTACCCCACAAGTACCCCACAAGTTCAGTCAACATGTGGAGACTCTTATTCTATCCTTTAACGATGAATATATGACATCTGCGGAAATTATGGGTGCAATCGGACTAAAGGACAGAAAAAGTTTTAGTGAACTATATTTAAACGCTGCCCTCTTAGAAAAAGCTATTGAAAGGAAATATCCAAACACCCCAAGACATCCACGCCAGCAATATCGAATGACAGAACAGGCAAAGACTTGGAAAGAATGGTATGAGAAAAAGAATAAATAACATCATAATAAAAATAGAAAACAAAAACAAGTAATGAAGAAAAAAGCAACGGTCCTTATCGCCTCTATCATGGCGTTCTGCGGAATCAATACCGCTCACGCTGACGAGGGAATGTGGACGATTTACAACTTGCCTAACGCTGTGTATGAGATGATGCAGCGCGAAGGCTTCAGTATGACTTACGACCAGCTCTACAACGGCGAGAACGCCTTGAAGAATGCTGTGGTTAACTTCTCGGGCTATTGCTCGGGCGTAGTCGTTTCTCCAGACGGTTTGGTCTTTACCAACCACCATTGCGGTTTCGAGGCTATCAGAAGCCACTCTACCGTGGAGCACGACTATATGCTCAACGGTTTCTTTGCTAAATCTTACGCAGAGGAATTGCCTAACGAGAATATGTTCGTCAGCTTTATGGTTGAACAGAAGGATGTAACCGATAAGGTGATGAGCCTCGGATACGAGAAACTCGACAACAAGAAGCGCGATGAACTCATCGATTCTCTGGAGAACGAGATGACTAAGGAGGTGAAGAAGAACGATTCTACCCTCCATATCACCGTTCAGCCTTTCTACGAGGGCAACAAATGGTACGCTACTACTTACCGCGACTTCACCGACCTACGTCTGGTTTTCACCGTACCAAAGTCTATGGGTAAGTTTGGTGGCGATACAGACAACTGGATGTGGCCTCGCCAGACCTGCGACTTCTCTGTATTCCGCATCTATGCCGACCCTAAGACCAATGGTCCTGCTGCCTACAGCAAGGATAATGTGCCTTATCATCCAAAGCGTTGGGCACAGGTTTCTCTCCAGGGTTACAAGGATGGCGACTATGCGATGACCATGGGTTACCCAGGCAGCACAGAGCGCTATCTCTCAAGCTACGGAATCCAGACCATGCGCGATGCTGAGAATGCGCCTCGTGCCCAGGTTCGTGGCGTAAAGCAGGAGGTGATGCAGAAGCACATGCGTGCCGACGAGGCTGTGCGCATCAAGTATGACAGCAAGTACGCCCAGAGCTCCAACTACTGGAAGAATGCCATCGGTATGAACAAGTGTATCGACTCTATCGGCATCGTGAATCTGAAGCGTGAGTACGAAACCCGTCTCCGTGCTTGGCAGGATACAGCCAAGGCAGCCAACGACCTCGCCCACAAGGTAGATTTCGACAAGCTCGCCAAGCTCTACAAGGAGAGCGCAGACGTGAAGTATGCCTGGACCAACTTCGCTGAATCTTTCACAAGAAGAAGCAACATCGAGTTCTCTACCCGTGCCATCAAGCTCCAGACCAACATGGAGGTGAAGGGTCCTGAGAAGAACAAGAAGAAGCAGTATCATGAGTTTGAAGATAACTCTGCAGAATGGGATATGGCGCTCGATAAGGAGGTGCTCGCTACCCTCTTGAAGAATTACAAGGAGCACGTAGACAGCAAGTGGTTGCCTAAGTTCTACAAGACCATCGACGCTGAGTTTGGCGGTAACTACGCCAAATATGTGGATTATCTCTGGGAGAAGTCGCTCATCATGAAGAAGGGTGCCAAGCTCTATTTCAACAAGAAGGGATATGAGAAGGATCCAGGCGTAAGCTTCGGTATGGATTTGAACGATGTATTTGCAGATTTCGCTGCTCAGATGGGCAGCATCAACGATAGCATCGCCGAGCAGGAGAAGTATCTCTGTGCTGCCAAGCTCCGTATGGAGGAGGACATGCCTCACTACAGCGACGCCAACTTCACCATGCGATTGAGCTACGGTCAGGTAGGCGGTTTCGACCTCGGTGGCAAGCCATCAGGCTATTATACCACAGCCGAGAGCCTCGTTGAGAAGATGAAGCAGGGCGATAAGTTCATCGATTACTACGCTGAGCCTATCATGCACGAGCTCCTCTCTGAGAAGGATTTCGGCAAGTATCAGGATAAGACGACTGGCAAGATGCAGCTCTGCTTCCTCACCAACAACGATATTACCGGTGGTAACTCTGGTAGCCCTATGTTCAACGGCAAGGGAGAGTTGATTGGTCTTGCCTTCGATGGCAACTGGGACAGCCTCAGCTCTGACATCAACTTCGACAAGCGCCTGGCTCGCTGCATTGGTGTGGACATCCGCTATGTGCTCTACCTGATGGATAAGTGGGGACACGCAGACCGCCTCTTGAAGGAGATCAATGCAAAGTAAATTCTATCTCTGAATCAACAGAGATGATATAAAAAGAGCGGAAAATCAGCTGTTAACTGTTAACCTGTTAACTTCTGGCTTTCCGCTCTTGTTTTATTTTGTTTTTCTATTCTTGCTATCTTACTGATTTTCAACTTGTTTTATCTAAAAGATTCGCAACTTACAGGTTTCCGATTAATATTGCGAGATATTATTCAGCTCCTTCAATGAAACCTGACGAGGCTTTTCGGCAAGTTTCTTTTTCAATTCATCCACCGTTATTTCTGCAGATGGATTGAAATCGGCAGAGCGCATATAGTTCAGTACACTCTGATAGAAAGCCTTGCCTTCCGGGTATTTGGCAGCCTTCTCCAAATCGCTCATGCAGACGAGGAGCTTTCCGGCTCCCACCTTCCATTCCATCACCAAACCCAACTTATGATTTCGCTCGATATTATCTATCACCTGAACAATCGGGCGATAATCCTTGGCGAAGTTGTCAAGCACCAGTGGATGCGATTCCTTGATAACCGGGAACCATTGCCAGTTGGTGTGCATTTCCGTAGGGAAACTCTTGAATATCGGATGATTTGGATTCGTAAGAATGCCCAGAGTTCCTGGAGAAACCTTCTTTTTGTTGTTCTCGCAGATGGTCTTGAACATACGATAGTTCCAGTAATCGGTCTGGAAGAGTCCGCCCACTGTATAAGGAGTAGCATTACCTGCCTGCGAAAGCGTATCATCGGCAGCCACGAAATGGCTGGAAGCCGTAGGCATCCAAAGCACCTTTCCGCCCTTTTCCAAGACTTTCACCACTTCATCATTCAAATCCTTGGCTATGATAACACCCTTCTTTTCCAAAGCCTTCTTCGGATAAATCCAAAGTTCGTAGGAGTTTCTCGCCTCTGTTCCTTCAATGTTTAATGTAAGAAGCAGCTTGGTAGGTTTCTGCACGTGGAAAACACCATTCAGTTCACCCACATCCACCAAACCTTCATCGTATGAAAAGATGTTCAATACTCCCTCATCCTCAGCCATCAAGTCGCTCACATTCTTTCTCACTTCACCATCCTTGGTGCTGAAAGTTCCATCATCCATACAGAACAATCCGTTCTCGGCAGCCAGATGCCATTTCAGTTTCTTGCCCTTCAGCGAAGAACCGCCATAATTGGCTACCTTTACCTTAGCCTGAATCTTCTCGCCATCCACGAAGCAGAACTTCTTCATTTCCAGCAGAGGAACCACAGGCGAACACCACTGGCGCCATTCCTCGGGCGTAGTGATTCCCTTGCTCTCCATAAACGCATCCAGGATGCCTACGAAAGCACTTCCCTGACCGGGATAATCCTGAATATCGAGCAGTTGGAAGCCCGCCATATTCCGGGTTCTCAAATCCATCTCTATATCGGCTTTATAGAGTTTCACGCTCCATAAGCCCGAAGCCTTGTGGAAATCATCAGCCTGCGAAAGCATTCCGGCAGCAGCCAGCCTGCGGCGGAACACTTCAAAGTTATAAGGATGAAGCACTCCGGTGTATTTCTTCATCTCCCGATAATCAGGATAGGTCTGAAACTGGCCTGTTTCGTGAGAGATGATTGGGATTCCTGCCTTATCGCAAGCCTCATCAAAATTCATCGTAGAATTAGGATGGAAATGATTGATCATTCCTCCATCGTAGGCATCGGCAAACGAGAAAGAACCACGGGTATGAGTATTGTATTTGCCCCATCCCTCGCCTCCGATGCGGCAAGTGGTGAAGTAATCCATTCCCTCTTTTATCCCCTGATAACCGAGATAGTAATTGCTGCCGAAGGTATAGTATTTATCTGGCGCAATCTTGCGGAAATCATCCACAAACTCCTTCATCTTGTCAATGTCGCCCCAGAGTTCATTACCCAGCGCCATCATTCTGAAAGATGGATGATGACCGTATTCTCTGAGGATGTTCTCGCCTTCCTGATACAGGAACGCCATCAGCCTTTCATCCTTCTTGTCAAAAGAACCCCAGAAAGGAAGCTCCGGCTGGAGATAGATTCCCAGACTGTCCGCTGCCACGAAAGCTGCCTCCGGTGGGCACCAGGAATGAAAGCGCACATGGTTGATTCCATACTCCTTGCAGGTTCCGAGATACTTCATCCAGCCTTCCACGCTCATCTCTACATGTCCCGTCAGCGGCCAGACAGCCGCATCGTGCTTGCCACGGAGGAATATCCTATGACCATTGGCGTAAAAGTGAGCGCCCTCAATATGGAAATTCTTAGCGAAATCGGGCATCTGAAGGGCGGTAGGAGAAGCTACAGAACGGCTAGGGATTGCTCCTGTTAGAGTTTCTGCAGATTTGCTCTCTACAGAGCTGGCTAGCTGGAGTTCTATCCTTCCGATAATTCCATTCCAGTTGGTTTGCGTATCTTCTGTATAAGCATGGCTGGAGCCGTAAACCTGCTCTGGCACACCTCTTCCATTATCCACGACGATTTCCAGGAGATGCTTGCCCGGCTTCACCTTCTTTGGCAGAAGATAGCGCTGGGGAGTAGAAATGAAGTTGCAGGAATCCACCAGTTCTCCATCCACATACACCCATGTCGGTCGGGTACGCTCCAGGAAGAGTTCTACCGGCTTCTTCCAGTCCTTCGGGATATTGATGGTTCTGGAATATCTTGCTGCTCCTTTATAGGCATAGAGTCTCGTAAGATGCGTAGTCTCCATCGTATCTTTCGGAGCGAATCCCAGATGGTTCGTATCGATGGTACCGGGAAGAATGGCACGCTTCACCTCACCCTGCGAGGCACGCTTACTCTTGGCGAAAGCGCTACCGCTCTTTCCCAACTCCACATTCCATTCACCCGCGAGCGAAATGCTCTGTGCTTGCAAGCCCAGACTTACCAGTCCCAGACAAGCGATAAGAATAGTTTTCTTCATTAACTTATTACAGAATATCTTTTAGGGTTAAAATTGCGTATAAAGATACAATAAATTTGATGTTTACGGCTGCAAATATACAAAAATTGCGGTAAAAACACCGCAATTTACCAAAGAAATTGCTGTATTTTTACCGCAAAATATGGATATTGCATCAAAACATCCCCTTTGATGCAGGCTTTCATCTTATTAAAATCGCTGCCGAAACTACTTTTTCTTAGGTCTGCGACGAGCCCAGCCTTCTTCCTCGAAGTTTGGTTCCTCACCCTTGAACTTCACGTTGTCGTTGTTCTGGAAGAACTGGCGCCAATCGCCTGTATCCTCCTGAGGGCGAGACTTTCTGCCGCCACGAGATTCACCACGGCTTCCACGTCCTCCCTTTCCACGAGCATCTCGAGAGTCTCTTGCATCATCAGAAGAACCTCTGCGGCCACGACCTTCCGAACCGCGACCTCCTCTTTCTGAAGAACGACCGCCTCTGCCCTCAGAACTGCGGCCGCCACGGGCTGCTCTGCCATGACCTTCCTCATCAGCATCGTTACATCTTACGGTTCTGCCCTTGTACTCAGTACCGTTCAATGCCTTCATCACGCGCTTCGCATCCTCCTCAGGCACCTCGATGTAGGCAAACTTACTCAGCAGGTCGATGTGACCCACCTCCTGGCGACCCTTCACGTGCTTGTTCAGATACTGCATGATTTCGCCCGGATAGAAACCATCAGCCTTACCCAGGTTGATGAACAGTCTCTTGAAACCTGCCTCAGTCTCATGCTTTCTGCGGCCGTTAGAAACCTTGCCACGGCCCTCGCCACGGCTTCCACGACCTTCGCCGCCACGGGAGCCCTTGCCTGTTTCTGGCTTGATAATCTCAGGAGCATTCTTATAGTAATCGAGGAACTTACCGAAGGTGATGGTTACCATCTTCTTGATGATGTCCTCCTTGTCGATGTACTCAAACTGGCGGTTGATTTCAGCCATGTATGGTTCAATCTGATCCTCATCCACATCCGTCTTCATGATATCGTCCATGGTCTTAAAGAGCTGCTTCTTGCAGATTTCCTCTGGAGTTGGCAAAACGCCGTCCACGAACTCCTTGCCAATCTGCTTCTCAATCTGGCGAACCTTGAACTTCTCTCTGGTATGGATGATAGAGATGGATGTTCCCTTCTTTCCGGCACGACCCGTACGGCCGCTTCGGTGGGTGTAACTTGCCACATCATCAGGCAAACCATAGTTGATAACGTGAGTCAGATCATCTACGTCCAGACCACGGGCAGCCACATCGGTAGCCACCAGGAACTGAACGGTATGGTTGCGGAACTTCTGCATGGTGAGGTCACGCTGCTGCTGACTCAAGTCGCCGTGCAGCGCCTCAGCATTATAACCATCCTTAATCAGCTTATCTGCAATATCCTGAGTCTCCAGCTTGGTGCGGCAGAAGATAATCGCAAAGATGCGTGGATAGAAATCCACCACGCGCTTCAGGGCGAGATACTTGTCCTTGGCATTTACCAGATAGTAGATGTGGTTTACATGCTCAGCACCCTCGTTGCGCGAACCCACTACGATTTCCTTGTGGTCGTGCAGGTAGTTGAGGGCAATCTTCTCGATGTCCTTGCTCATGGTAGCCGAGAAGAGCAGAGTGTTTCTATCTTCCGGAACGTTCTCGAAGATGGCATTGATGCTCTCAGAGAAGCCCATGTTCAGCATCTCGTCAGCCTCATCAAGCACCACGTTGTTCACGTTCTCCAACTGAGCCACGCCACGATTAATCAAATCGAGCAGACGGCCAGGGGTAGCCACGATAATCTGCACACCATGTTTCAGGGTGCGAATCTGGCTTCCGATGTCAGTACCGCCATAAACAGCGGCAATATGCAAACCGTCGATGTACTTGGCAAAACTGTTCAAATCGTCTGCTATTTGGAGGCAGAGCTCACGTGTAGGACTGAGGATGATAGCCTGTGTCTGCTTGCTGCTGGCATCAGTTTTCTGGATAACCGGAATACCGTAAGATGCAGTCTTACCCGTACCGGTCTGCGCCAACGCAATTACGTCGTTCTTATTACCAAGCAAATATGGGATTACTTCTTCCTGAACTGGCATTGGATTCTCAAATCCAAGCTCTTCGATGGCACGGCGAATCTCCTCGCTCACGCCTAATTCTTCAAATGTCTTCAAATCTTTTTAACCTTAATTCATTATAATCAAAATGGAAGGCCGAATTCACCCTCCCAGCCATGAATTAGGGTGCAAAATCCTTCCGAAACGCTTGCGGCAATCCCACGCATTTATTAAGATTGCCTAAATTCGGGTGCAAAGATACGAAAAAAATGTGAGTTTCTTGCAGATTTCTGCAATATTTTATTACCTTTGCATGAAAGTTACAACAAGCAGATAACCAAGAAAACTTGAAATATATGAAAAAAGTTATTTTCACCCAAGAATGGATTGCTTTGCATCCATACGAAAAAGCAGACGAAACAGATCTGTATTATACAGAACTCGCCAACGAAATATACCACGCTCTTGACGAGGCGTGCTACACCCATAACTTCAAGAATATGGATGACACCAAGCAGCTAGCACTCAGCATTGCCGGTTATTTCGAAGATGTGATTTCGGGCACAGGCATTTGGAAGACTTTCACGGAAGAATGCAAGCAGCGCTACGGCACCTACATTCCTTTCTATGAGAAAGAAAGCGAATTCATCAAGAGTACGCTCAACGAAGATGACCCGGCTTACGACCCTGAGGAAATCAACATCGCTGATGTCAAGTTCCTGCTCTGGCACCATTACCAGCAGAGCAGTTTCGTACAGGAAGCCGTTCCTTTCCTCTTCGGAACCCTGGAACTGGCTGCCAAACTTGCCTACAACATTCTCGACAGAGAGTATGAAACGGCTCCGGAAAACGAGCGTCTTCTGACTTATCTCAGCGAAATGCCTGAGATAGAGGGCAACGCTGAAACGACCGAAGAGGAAATCGAGAAGAACAAGGAGTTGGATGAGATTCACCGTCGCGACACCTTGGCATGGTTCCATTATGGCTGCTATTTCAACGTGGGCAACCAAAAGCGCCTGCAGTTTACCCTCCAGCAAATAGCAAACTCGCCTCAGGGTCTCACCGAACCGCTCGCTTATTCTGTGCAGATGGAAATGACCATCGCCGGCAGAAACAATCTCTTGGCGTTCACTTCTTACGAATGGCTCCGCAAGATTTGCAGGAACATGCCTACCCACAAGCTCTGGGAGGATGAGGAGTTCAGGAAGAAGGCTATAGAGCTACATGAAAAGGTGGATCATGAGAAGGCGATTCACGACTACAATCTGCTCAAGGCGAAGGGATACGAAGACAAGTTCATCTTCCTGGAAGATGTGAAGACGCTGAAGGAATTCCTCAAGGAGATTGAATTCGAGTTGCCAAAGGACATCCGATTCCCTCAGAAATACGAGAAAGGCATCATCTTAAGCGGAAGTCCATATACAGGCATCAACATCAGTTTCGGCCTGGCTCATTGCATCGCATCTCCTGAGAACCCATACTATGTTCAGGAGCGTGCAGAGACCGACAGCTTTGGCATTATCAGCGGCAATGGTCTCCCATTCCCTTACGAAATTGTCTGCAAACTGATAGAAAACAACCTGATTCCTGACGCAAACATCTTTACGAGCCAGTATGTAAAGGAAGAAGGCTTGAAGATTACGCAGGCAAACCTCCAGTTCCTTGCCGATTACTACTTGATGGGCAGAAAGGACAAAGACCTGTCGCCTAAGGAGTTGTGGTAAAGACGCATTCAGCATACTCAAAAAGTTCACTACGCTAACTCCATTTTTTAGGGGGTTAGCGTAGTAGACTTTTAAAGATTTATAAAAGAAAGAGCGGAAAATCAGCTGTTAACTCTGTTAACCTCAAGCTGTTCTTCCGCTCTTTATTTATTTCTTATTTCAAATTCTTATCCAGAAACTCCAGCATTTTCTCCTGTGCCTTCAAACCGCAGGAATGAGGGATTTCCCAAAGCTTCGTATCCAGCAGATTATCTGCTCCCTGACTCTTCCAAACCTTGTGCATTTCGGCGAAAGCATCTTTTACACCGGGCACAGGGAAGAGCTTGTCTTTTGTGCCGTTGATGAAGAGCATCGGCTTCGGACAGGCGAGAGAGGCGATGTGTGGATAATCGAGATATTGGCGAAGACCGGGGATGCAATTCGCAAAACCGCCATTCTCCTTTCTTCCAAATCTCCGGGTAAGCTGCGCATCTGTGGTAATCATCCAGCAGATGGAAGCACCCGCCTTGATTCTATCCGATAATGCAGAGAGCATCCACGAGCGATAGGCTCCCATCGAACAACCCACGCATCCTATACGCTTCGCATCTACCATCGGCAGCGAAGCCAGGAACTCGGTGCTGGCGATATCATCGTAAGTCATGAAGGCAGAGAGGTCTCTACCCAGCATCATCATGTTGCCGGCAATGAGATCGTATTTGTTTCTATCCACGCCCTCCTTTCGTCCTCGCTCTCCCCACATCGGAGCATCTGCCGAAAAGACCACGTAACCATGTTTCGCCAGATAATCGCCCACGTATTGATTATCGTAAAGTTGCCTTACCCACGCATCCGCATCATCCAGAATCTCCTGACAGAGCGCCTGCTTCGTAGGGGAATCTTTTTCTTCCGGAGTAAAGAAAGGACGAATCATCTTCTCCTTTCCGATAAAGAGATGGGCACCATGATCATGAAGCGCATTGACTGTTGGGAATGGTCCCTTGCCATCCGGAATCAGGAGATAAGCCGTAATTCGGGAATAGGCGTTGATATTAAAGGCGATTTTCTGCGCCTTATATCCGTCTCTCTGCTCCTCACCGAGCACTTCCATATCCCAAGCCGCAGCCGCTTTCGGAGGCGTCATCATGCATTCAAACACCTTCGCCCTTGCCGCCTTCTTCCACTTCTTGAAATTCTTAATCGGACTGTTTCCCCAAGCCATCGGATAGGTCAGTTCCTTCTTCAGCGTTTCTACATAGGTAGGAATCTCTCCCTGCCATTCATACTTCTCCCGCTTCTGAAGCTTCGGCTTCGGAGAGGTCTGAGCAAGCACCACCGACGCCTGCAACAATGCGATGATACTATATGTGATAATCCTTTTCATTCTGTTGTATCGTTTATAAGATTAGTTATTGTTTGCAAAATTAAGAAATTATCCGCAAAAAGAGCCCAATTATCTCGATATTTTTGCGTACCTTTGCCTAAAACATTCATAAACAACAGATAAACATCAATCAAATAGAAGATAAAGACATGAAAATAGCAGTTTTTTGTTCGGCAAATAAGAATATCGACCCCGACTTCTTCACTTTGACTGAAGAGATGGGAAAGTGGATGGCAGAGAACGGCCACGACCTGGTTTTCGGCGGCTGCAACTCCGGTCTGATGGATTGCATCGGCAAGGCAGTGAAGGCGAATGGCGGCAGAACCATCGGTGTGGTTCCTACGCTTGTAGAGCGAGGCGGCAGAACCTTCCCTGACCTCGACATCGAGATTCCGTGTGATAATCTCAGCGACCGCAAGGACCTGATGCTTACCCAGAGCGACCTCTTCGTAGCCCTTCCTGGCGGCATCGGCACCCTGGATGAAATCTTCACCATCGCTGCAGCCCACACCATCGGCTACCATCACAAAATGGTGATTCTCTACAACATGAAAGGCTTCTGGAACTCCACCATCGCCCTATTGGATGACATGGCAGAGAAAAGCATGATTCGTGGCGATTGGCGAGATGTAATTGAAGTGGCAGATAACCTGGAAGAGTTAAAGGCGATAGTTGAAAATTCCCATTAATATGATTTTTCGGCAAACTTGCACATTTCTCATATCAAAAAGTGGCAAACTTGCACATTTTTGATATTAAGGAAGGAATAGAAACCTATAAACGAAATACTCAGAAACAAAAGAAAGAGCGGAAAAACAACTGTTAACTGTTAACTCTGTTAACCCCAGTTGCCATTCCGCTCTTTTATAATAATCTCTAACAAGAAATCTTTTATTCTGCCAGCAGCTTCTCTGCCATAGCCTTACCTAGAGCCTCGCACTGCGCCTTTACCTCTGGAGTAATCGCCTGCTTCATATCTACAGGCTCGCCTACAGCCTCGTAGTGGAGCTTGGTTTCGTTCCACTCCTGAATCTTTGCTACTGCCTTGCTTGCCCAGCAATGAGAACCATACCAACCGAGGAGGTGGTTCTTGACGTCCTTATTGGCAAGCTCGGAGAGGAGAACCTCCATCTCGTGATAAAGACCGGCATTGTAGGTTGGAGCACCCACGATAAGGCCCTTGTAGCGGAAGATGTCGCGCAGGATGTAGCTGTGGTGAGTCTTCGAGATGTTGTACATTACGATGTTCTTCACGCCAGCCTTGCTTGCTGCACGGGCGATGATTTCTGCCATACGCTCGGTGTTGCCGTACATGGTGCCGTAGCAGATAACCAAACCCGGCTCCGTCTCGTACTTCGACATCTTATCATACATGCCGATCACCTTCTCAATATGCTCGTGCCAAACCGGGCCATGGGTTGAGCAGATGTAATCCAGCTCCACGCCAGCCAACTTCTTCAAGGCATTCTGAACAGGGATTCCATACTTACCCACAATGTTTGAGTAGTAGCGAACCATCTCCAGCCAGAAAGTCTCGCAGTTGATTTCCGTATCGATGATTCCGCCGTTCAGCGCACCGAAGCAACCGAACGCATCACCTGAGAAGAGCACCTTGTTCTTTGCATCGAGCGTTACCATGGTCTCTGGCCAGTGAACCATAGGGATGAGAACAAAGCTCAGCTCGTGGTTGCCCAATGAAAGGGTTTCGCCATTCTTCACCTCTACCACGTCATCTGTTACGCCGTAGAAGCCTTCGAGCATTCCCAGGGTCTTCTTGTTGCCCACAATCTTGATGTTAGGGTAATATTTCTTGATGAGGGCGATGGAGCCGCTGTGGTCAGGTTCCATGTGGTTGATGATAAGATAATCGATTTCTCGGTCGCCAATCACCTCGTGGATATTCTCGAGGAACTGGGTGAAGAAATCAACCTCTACAGTATCTACCAGCGCTACCTTCTCATCGTCAATGATATAAGAGTTGTAGCTCACTCCGTTAGGCAAAGGCCAGAGGCCCTCAAAACGATGCTTGTTGCGGTCGTTTACGCCTACGTAATAAATCTTGTCTGTAATTTCTGTCATATCTTTTCTTTATTTTACAATGTTCTATAATAATATTTAAAGCTTTTGCCCTTACAGGGCGACAGGGTGAAATGCTATTTATACCCAGGGTGTTGCCCTGGGCTAGGAGCTTCTGCCCTTTCAGGGCGTATTGCTAGAATTACAATTCCTTCTTCTTTTCTTCTCCGAATTTCTTGGAAACATAATTGTAGATGTCCTTGCAGCATTCGGTGGAGAATTCTTGAGCCGAAACAAGGAGACTGTCCCATTGCGCCTCAGATAAGCCGCGGTCGATGTCCTCGCGGGTGATTCCATCCTTGATCAGTCCGAACACGAAGCCTGCGTTGAAATTATCGCCGGCTCCGATAGTGCTCACCGGTTTCATCTTCTCCGAAGGATAACTCTTGGCAAAGCCGTTCTCGGCACGAACCTCTACAGGCTCAGCGCCCTGGGTGCAGATAAACTTCTTGCAGTAGAAACTGATTTCGGCATTATAAACCTTATCCGCCTCCGGTTTCTTGTAGAGGATTCCGAAGTCCTCGTGGCTTCCGCGTACGAAATCAGCCATCTCCAGGTTCTCTATCAGATTAGGTGTAATCTTCATGATTTCGTTCTGATGAGAAGCACGGAAGTTGATGTCGTAATAAAGAATGGCGCCGTGCTCCTTCGCATACTCCAGGAAGCCGGCAACCTGAGGACGGACCACAGGATTCAGAGCGAAGAACGAACCGAAGAGCACGATGTCGCCAGGATTGATTTCCGGTGTGGCAAACTCCAGCTGGTCGTGAGGATGATCCTTGTAGAAGATGTAGTCGGCATTGTTGTTCTCGTCGAGGAAAGCCAGCGAGAGCGGCGACTTCGATTCCGGGAAGATGCTCACATTGTCAGCATTCACCCCATTATCTCTCAAAAACTGAATCACATACTCTCCTATGCGGTCGTTGCCCGCCTCGCTGATAAACGAAGCATTTACGCCCGCACGGCCCAACGAGATGACTGCATTGAATGATGAGCCACCCGGTACTGCCTCTATTGGCTTGCCGCCCTTGAAGATGATGTCAAGCACGGTTTCTCCTATTCCTATTACTTTGCGCATTGTTTTTTGATGTCTATATTTATTTTTTGGGAGCAAAGATAAGTCTTTTTGGCGATAATGCAAAATAAATGACTATTTTTTTGGATAAATTACATTTTCAGTGTAACTTTGCACCTTGAAATGAAATACAATACTTATACACTCGATAATGGACTCCGCATCATCCACCTGCCTTCAGACAGCAAGGTGGTGTATTGCGGTTACCAGATTAACGCCGGCACCCGAAACGAGGAGCCGGGCGAAGAAGGACTTGCCCACTTCTGCGAGCACGTTACTTTCAAGGGCACAGAGCGCCGCAAGGCGTGGCACATTCTCAACTGTCTGGAGAGCGTGGGAGGCGACCTGAACGCCTACACCAACAAGGAGGGCACGGTTTATTACTCCGCCATCCTCAAGGAGCACATCGCAAGAGCCGTAGATCTGCTCACCGACATCGTTTTCCATTCGGTTTATCCGCAAGCGGAAATCGACAAGGAGGTAGAGGTAATCTGCGATGAGATAGAGAGTTACAACGATTCTCCTGCCGAACTGATTTATGATGAATTCGAAAACATCATCTTCAAGGGTTCGCCGCTGGGCCACAATATTCTGGGCACAGCCGAGCAGGTTCGCTCGTTCAAGACAGAAGATGCGCTGCGCTTTACAAGAAAGCTTTACCGGCCGGATAATGCGATATTCTTCGCTTACGGAGACATTGACTTCAAGAAGCTGGTGAAGCTTATCAGGAAGGCGCTCGCAGATGATGATTCGGGCAAGGTTGCTGAAAATGCAGCGAATTCAGTGGGCAAGCTTGCTGAGGAAAAGCTCCCACAGATTTCACAGATTACACAGATTTCAGGGGATGAGAATTCTATTACTACAGAAAAATCTGTGTCATCTGTGAAATCTGTGGGACCTGAAAAATATCCATCTGTGGGACCTGAAAATTATCCATCTGTGGGGAAAGAGATTGCCGGGCAGACGATTGTGATGCAGAAGAATACGCATCAGGCTCATGTGATGATTGGAACCCGCGCCTACGATGTGAACGACAGCCGCAGAATGCCGCTCTATCTGCTCAACAATATGCTGGGCGGACCGGGAATGAACGCCAAGCTGAACCTAGCCCTGCGCGAGCACAACGGACTGGTTTACACCGTAGAGAGCACAATGGTGGCTTATGGCGATACGGGCATTTGGAGCATTTATTTCGGCTGCGATGAGCACGACGTGAAGCGCTGCCTCCGCCTGGTTCGCAAGGAACTGGATAAGTTCATGCAGAAACCGCTGAGCGAGGCGCAGCTCAAGGCCGCCAAGAAGCAGATAAAGGGACAGGTAGGCGTGGCTTGCGACAACCGCGAGAACTTTGCCCTCGACTTCGGCAAGAGCTTCCTTCACTATGGCTGGGAGAAAAATGTAGACCGACTCTACGAGCAGGTGGATGAAATTACTGCCGAACAGATACAGGCCGTGGCTCAGGAGTTGTTTGATAAAGACAGGCTCACCACGCTGATTTTCAGATAATGTTGATTTTCAGACAAATAGCTCAAATAATAAGAAAATAAAGAAGGCAACAACTTGGGTCGTCATGCGACTTCCCTCGTTGTTGCCTTCGTAATTTAATGAATTAAAAACTGCTTTTTTCTTAAAAACAACTAACAATTAACCTAAAAACTTAAACCTAAAAACCTAAAATGAAAATCTATAAAACCTAAAACGAATTCTTAACAATCTATATATGAAATCCCCAATCAGAATTTATCACGAAAACTCTCAGGGGACAGTATGAATTTCAAATGAAAAGGAGTTTTTACTCTCCTCTCTGATTTCGGAAGCCCTTTTGGCTCCCTACTGTTTTTTACTCAGCTGTGCATTGCTGCCAGCCATTTTTTAATCTCGGCTCTTTTGGAGCCCTTCGCATGGCTAATCTCCGATTAAGCCAACTTGTTGCTAATAGCACCAACTTCAGCTACACATGCAACAACTACTGCGAAAATCATTCCTAATACTAACATAATCTTTTCCTTTCTTAAATTTGTTATCTTAAATATACAATCTTGTTGTTTTACCTAACAAAATCTTAACTCTCTTTATTTCTTACCTCCCGAAGGAGGATTTCTATGCTCTCTTAGCTTCGTAGCTTATTTGCCGCAGTTCATTCCGAGGTTCATACCTGCGCAAGCAACTACTGCGAATGCTACTACTGCTACTGTCATTATCCCGAACATTGCCATAATCTTTTTCCTTTCTTTTAACCTCTTAATCAGTCTCTTCGAGATTTTCCAGAAGTCTTCGTCCGAATCTCAGAACCTGGTTCCGAACCGGCCTCAAACTTGTCTCGAATCGATTTCATAAGTTATCCTTACTGAATCAATCTTTTATCCTTTTTTCTTTTTCTGGTGCAAAGGTACAACTTTTTGTGTGCGCACACAAATATTTTAGGAGAAATGTTTCAAAAAGCCCTTTTTTCTTGATTAAGGTCAAGAACATTTACATTCTCATTACAAAAACGGGCTATTTTAAAGCTTTTGCCCTTTCAGGGCGACAGGCGTGCTGCTAAAACGTGAGGGGCGTGGCATTTCACCACGCCCACTCCATTATCACCGCTACGCAGCCACTCCTGGCGTTCCATAGTGCCCATACTTGGCGATGAAACGGGCGGTCTTGGTGAAGGTGCCGTCCTCGTTCTTCATGATGAAGCCACGCTTCTTCCAGTTGCACAGCAGGATGGCAAGCTTCGTCTTGGTGCCATGAACCTGACAGATGTTCTGAATCTCAGTCTTGCCAAAGGTGTCATGAACGTAGAGAAGAAGATTGCTCACACCGGGAGTATGGCACACAGAGCGGCTGTCTGCATCTATCGCCTCCTGCATCTGATTGCCGAAGAAACGCATCTTGCACCACAAATCATACTTCACGCTCCATACGATGAAATCCTCTATCGTCTTCTCCCACTTCTCGCCATTCGCCAGATAAAGCACCATCGCGCGGCGGAAACCATTCGCCAGGCCACGCTTGGCAAACTCGGCGTAAGGCTTGTTGTAAGCCAGCTGAGCCATCTCCATAATCTCATTCTCCAGGCGCTCGATAAGCTGGCGAGCCTTACGGCACTCCTTGAAACCGCTGGCTGCGTTCAGCTGCTGGATGTAAGGAGAAAGCTGCGACTTAAACTGCGCATCATAACTGCCCACCTCCGGACGCGGAGCGAAATCGGGACGGATGATGGTGGCGAGCGACAGGCGGCTCACGGCTCCATCAGCCACCTCACGAACCGAGAAGAACTTCTGCGTAACGGCAATGGTGCTCGAAGCATTCCAGTTGAAACGGGTCTTTACGCGGGCTGTAACGCTCTTGGTTCCTACTCGCTCCTGGCCGTCCTCTGAATTGTCCCAGCAGAGGCGAATCAGCTGGCTAGGGTCGTTAAACTTCCTGAGCATGTCTACCTCGTCCATCTTGCAGTAGAGATAAGCATCGCCAGCCTTCTGTACATCGTCGAGACGCTGGATGTAGGCAGCGCGGGTAAGGTCGGGCGAAACGATGCGGATGCAGATGTCTTCCGGGCGCACAGGCTTCTTCTTGTTGTCGCCCATGGTGTTCACCTCGTCCTTCCAGTCCTGCTCCTTCTGGCGGTTCACCTTATCCATCTGAACCAGGTCTTCGATGATGCAGTCGATGGGTCCGTTGACAAGCGATTTGCCTGACGACATGGCTGCAATGAGCAGATTCATCATCGCCGCCTCGTGCACCTGATTATCCGTGTAGCGGAAGGTTACGCCCTTAAGATGAGCGGCAAGCGGAGGCGCTGCAGTTCCTCATCGTCTATCTGCTCCAGCTTATGAAGAATGCGGTTTCTGGCCTGCGTCATTTCGCGGGAATAATCGCTGCGCTGGATTTCGAGGAAACTGCTGAGCCGCTCTCTTGCCTCAGAAAGGCAATCAGAAAGTTCCTCGCGCAGCATCGCCTCAGTTTCTGCATCAAGAGAGCCTTCAGAGAGCGTATTCTGGAGACGGATGATGCTGTTGATGACGCCTTCGAGCATCATGGTGCAGTCGCTGAAGCGGGTGAGTTGTTCGATGGGCAGCACAGGACCGGAATATTGCCAGTCATCATAAATCTTATCATCATATATTTCGCGGCGCGCCTGCTCCATCTCCTCATCAGAAACATCAGAGAGTGCCCTCACCATGAGCTGCAATCCAGCCTTATCGCCCTCGTTCTTGCTGTTGCAGCCTATGCACCGGGTGCGCAGGTTCCGCTCCTTACGGGCGATGATGAGGGCGCGTACGTCCTCGCCTTCCAGGGCTGAAACATAGCCTATGAGCTGCTTTTTGCATGGTCCCCCTCGCGTACCTTATTATATAATAATATATATAAGTAAGTGATCTAAATTATTTATATATATCAGTACTAATATGGTTCATTTTCCGTTTTATAGAAAAAGTAGAATTATGAAACCAATAAAAGTACTTGAATTATCAGAGGTTGATCGCCTCAAATTAGAGAAAGGCTATCATAATGGCCCTACTCATAGTTTTCGTATCAGATGCAAATCCATATTGCTGAAGTCAGAAGGTAAATCAGCTCCCAAAATAGCAGAAATGCTTGAGGTGACTGTACCTACTGTCTACGCATGGGTAAAACGTTATGAAGAAAATGGCATCAAAGGCTTGGAGACACGTCCTGGTCAGGGTCGAAAGCCTATTATGGATTGTTCTGATGAAGAAGCAGTCCGCAAGGCAATTGAGGAAGACCGTCAAAGCGTGTCTAAAGCACGTGAGGCATGGCAGAATGCGACTGGTAAAGAAGCCAGTGACATTACCTTCAAACGTTTTTTAGAAACATTGGTGCAAGATATAAGCGTATAAGAAAACGCCCAAGGGGCAAACCCTCACCGCAGCTCTACGCATACAAGAAAGAGAAGTTGCAAGAACTTGAAGAACTTGATTCCAAAGGGGAACTTGTGCTATATTATGCCGACGAAAGCCATGTCTGTACAAATGGATATGTTCCATATGGCTGGCAATTCAAGAATGAGGATGTTTACATCCCATCCGAGAAAGCTGCCCGGCTTAATATCTTTGGTATGATTACCAAAAGGAACCAATATAAAGGCTTTACCACAAAAGAGTCCATCAACGCAGACAAGATTGTGGACTATCTTGACAGATTCTCTTTCAATGTCACGAAGAAGACTGTAATTGTCTTGGACAATGCTTCTGTTCATAGAAATCGGAAGGTGAAAGAACTGAGGAAAATTTGGGAGAATAGAGGATTGTTCCTCGTCTATCTTCCACCTTATTCTCCAGAACTTAATCCTGCCGAGATTCTTTGGCGTATACTTAAGGGCAAATGGATAAGACCGATAGATTACGAGACTACGGACTCGCTTTTCTATTGTACGAACAGGGCCTTGGCCTCTGTGGGTACGAACTTATTCGTGAATTATTCATATTTGTAAAATTAATTTTGAACAGTTACTTATATACTTATTTTTATATAAGTGTGTGGATGGAAGTATGCATTTTTGGGGTGTTAACTGTTAACCTGTTAACCTTTTGCTCTCAGAGCGCCCCTCTCCCATTAGAAAATGCGCTCTCTCCCGATGCCTGCTAAAGATGGCTGGCTGAGCCTTGGCAGAAAAAGCTCAAACGTCCTGCTACAGCCCGTTTTACGGCTTATATGATGGCTAGCACGAGGCATAAATGATGACTGATACGAGGCTTAAATGATGGCAGGAAAGGGGGCTAAATGATGCCTCACGAGGGGGATGGATCATGCATCGCGAGGGAAGAAATATTGCATCGCGAGGGAAGAAATGTTGCGTCGCGACGGAACGGGGAATGCATCGCGATGCAGAAAAAAGGGCTTTTTAGAACGGAAAACTATGAGCTTCGGGGCAGAAAGCTATGAGTAAGTTTTGTTAACTAAAGAAAAGCAACAAGGCGATACTCTTCTCTTATAGGAAGAATATCGCCTCGTTGCCTTCATTAAAAAGGAGGTCAAGGATGCTCATATTGGGCTGAAAACCGTATTTCTGCTCGTAAACCTGGTAATAGCGCTTCGACTCGAATTCGGGGTCAGGGAGCGGTTTCTTGGGGCGAATTGCATCGCGGAAATCACTTATCTGAGTGTTGAATGTTGAGTGTTGAATGTTGAATTGGGCTTGCGCCTCAGGGCTATCGAATTGGCTTTCCCTTCGGTCGCCGAACGTTGTTTCTTCACTCTTCACTCTTCGTTCTTCACTTTCTATGCTCTTCACTTTTCGTTCTTCACTTAAAACGTATTCGTCAGTAACGCTTATCTTCGGACGGATGTCGAGGAGCTCTATCATCTTCGCGGTTGTCTCCATGTTGAAATCGAAGAGGAACTCGTATTTCTTCTCGTAGAAGGGGCGGATGTCGTCCTGATAATACTCGAAGAAAGGGCTCTCGCCATAGGCGGAAAGGAGCGCATTCCAGTGGACGTGGCGCCAGTTGGCGTGGTCGGAGATGCGGATGTCCTTCATCGACAGGGAGATGTCGTGATTGGTGGGGATAGTGAGCGAGAGGGGGCCGTTGGTGGTAGGGATGAGCATGCGGTTACGATAGGTTTGCTTGATAAAGCTCTCGTGGCGCTCTATCAGGCATTCATCGTAGCGGTTCAGCTTCTGGTACCACTGGATGGGGCCGAAATATGTGGAAGAAAGAAGGGCTTTCAATTTCTGCTTTGTTATGAAGGGTTAATGATGAAGAGGGGGACGAGCGATGGAATCGCTCGGAACGGGGGCAGATGGGGGACAAGCTTCCGGCGGGGCTCCAGGATGCGCAAGCTGAAGCGAGGGGCAGCGGGGCTCTAAGCAGCGGCGAGGAGCACGAGAGAGCGAGGAGCGGCAGCGCGAGGGAGCTAGAACAGCTTATGGGCTTTGCCTATCATCTGGTGCTTATGAACGAGCTGCTGGCCGGTTGGCGTCTTCAAGAGATAGAAGCGGCAATCCTTGCAGCCGCAGCGCTTGCAGCATACGGTAGGAATGACGAACTGCACGGTGTCGATGCGCAGCGTATCGCCCGGAAGCTTCTCTATCCTGCCTATGAAATGAGACTCGAAGACGCGCTTGCGGCGCTGGTTCTTGGGCTGGTAAACCACCGTATCGGTGAAAACAACCACATCGCCACGCCCGAAATTTTCGCAGTCAATCCTGTTCACTATCACCCGGTTGCCTGCCTTCAGCTGGGGCGGAAGCCCACCCTGAGGCACCGAGAAGATAGTGAAAACATAGGTGCGCACTGCCCAAGCCAGGAGCAGCGACAACACCAATGCTATTAGGAATTTGACGGCAGTCTTCAATTCTTATTTCTTTTTTCTTACTTAATATTGTCTACAAAAGTGAAGAGGCGGTTCCAACGGATGCCTGAGAAGCCCGGATGATCTGGGCTGTGGCTCCACCAGATGAAGATAGGCTTGCCCACAATGTGGTCCTCAGGCACGAAACCCCAGTAGCGGCTGTCGGCTGAGTTGTGGCGGTTGTCACCCATCATCCAGTAGTAGTCGAGCTTGAAGGTGTAGCTCTTCGCCTGCTTGCCGTTGATGAAGATGCGGCCAGCGTTGTCTACCTTCAGGTCGTTGCCCTCGTAAACCTTGATGCAGCGCTCGTATACAGGCAGATTCTTCAGCGTAAGAGCGATGCTCTCGCCCTTCTTCGGAATCCAAACCGGGCCGTAATTATCTCTTGTCCAGCCGGTATAGGCGTTGAGCGGATAGAGGTCGCCATAGGTTGCATCCGTATTGATAGAGATGCTCTCTACGAGGTTTCTGTTCGCCTTCAGCGCCAGATAAGCCTTCTTGGTGAGCGGAATCACGCCACTCTGATTATACATCAGCAGGTCTTCGTTGGTGATTCCCAACTCATCGGCAAGGTCGATAGGGAACTCGCCCTTGAGCTTCATCTTATAAGTATACTGCACGTTATCAGGCTCCTTATTCGCCTTTCCGTTCAGATAAACGATGCGGTTCTTGATCTGCAGGGTCTGTCCAGGCAAGCCCACACAGCGCTTTACATAGTTCTCGCGGCGGTCGGTAGGACGGCTGATGATGTCGCCATATTCGCCCGGCATACTGCTGATGTAGTTGCGGCCTGTAGCATAAACCTGCTCGAAATAGTGGCGCTGCTGCAATGGGTTCATCGCACGCACATCCTTTTCCTGTCCGTTCTGCTGCATCAGCTGGTCGCCGATGCTGTAAACCATCTGATAGTAATCATTCGCCTGATAGCGCTCCTCATTGACGAGCGTATCGCCTGCAGGATAATTGAACACCACGATGTCGTTGAGCTTCACGTTGCCCAAACCCTTTACGCGGCGGTAATCCCAGTGAGGCCACTCTATGTAGCTCTTCACGTTGACCAGCGGCATGGTGTGCTGGGTGAGCGGCATGGTGAGCGGAGTTTCAGGAATGCGAGGTCCGTAGCTTACCTTGCTCACGAAGAGATAATCGCCCGTAAGGAGACTCTTTTCGAGAGAGGAAGACGGAATGACGTAGTTCTGGAAGAAGAAGAGGTTGATGAAATAAACCGCTACGAGTGCGAACACGAGCGCATCTACCCAGCTCATGATGAAACGGATAGGACCTTCCTCATCCTTCCACCACTGCCAGTGAATCTTCTTGGTGATGTAAACATCGAAGATGAACGGAACCACGATGAGTCCCAGCCAGCTTTCTACCCAAACCAGAAAGAGAAGATAGAGGGCGAGAACCACTGCGAACTTCGCCCACTGTACCTTCATATTGAGTTTTTGTTTCTGCTTGTCTATCATAACTTCTGCTTAGAACTTAAATAAATCTGATGTGGTGAGCAAGCCGGAATGGTTGGCTGTGAACTCAGCTGCGAGAACGGCTCCCAGGGCGAAGCCCTTGCGTGAGTGGGCACTGTGCTCGATGGTAATCATATCAGCATCGCTGTCGTACATTACGGCGTGGATTCCAGGAACCTCACCATCGCGTACGCAGTTAATAACCAAATCCTCATCGGTGATGTTTGCATCGCCCTCATCGTGATGACCATCCTCAGTCCAGTAAGTAACGCCACGCTTCCAGTCCTTCTTTCTGTCGATATTGTCGATGATTTCCTCGGCAAGGGTGATGGCTGTGCCTGATGGCGCATCGAGCTTATGCACGTGGTGGGTTTCCTGCATGCATACAGAGTACTGTGGGAAACCATTCATGATCTTAGCCAGATAGCGGTTTACGGCAGAGAAGATAGCCACACCGATGCTGAAGTTAGACGCCCAGAAGAGGGTCTGCTTACCGTCGGCGCAGAGTTTCTCCACGTCTTCCTTATGGTCTTTCATCCAACCTGTAGAACCTGAAACCACCTTCACGTTGTGAGAGAAAGCCTTCAGATAGTTGCCGTAGGCGGCAGTAGGGTTGGTAAACTCAATGGCAACATCGGCAGAGCAGAACTCCGGGCTGTCGATGTCTTGAGGGTTATTCACGTCAATCTTACAAACGATTTCGTGGCCACGCTGCAGGGCGATCTCCTCGATCATGTGTCCCATCTTTCCGTAGCCGATCAAAGCAATTTTCATCTTTATCTATTTTTTATTTGTTCTTACTTTTTGTTCTATTCGGCAAAAATACACATTTTTCTTCGAAAAACCTTGAAAAATCCTTGTTATTATAATAATAAATAGAAAATTTTGGTTATTTTTGCAGTGATTTAAGGCTTTTAGCCTCATTTAGTAACTAAAAAAGAGAAAATTATGAGCAGATATATTTTTGAGACGAAGATGGAAGTAAGAGATTATGAGTGCGATATTGAGGGCATCGTGAACAATGCCAACTATCTGCACTACATGGAACATACCCGCCATCTCTTTCTGAAGGAATGCGGCCTCAGCTTTGCCGAAATGCACAACAAAGGCGTGGATGCTGTGGTGGCGAGAATGAACCTGCAGTACAAGGTTCCGCTGCAATGCGATGATGAATTCTTCTCGCGTCTGTGGCTGGAGAAGCAGGGCGTGAGATATGTTTTCCATCAGGACATCTTCCGTGCCAAGGACGAGAAACTCTGCCTCAAAGCAACCGTAGAACTCGTCTGCCTCATCAACGGAAAGCTGGGCAACAGCGAGGACTACGACAAGGCATTCGAGAAATACTTCTCTCCTCAGAGTTAACAGGTTAACAGTTAACAGCTGATTTTTCAATACCCCTTCCGCACACGAGCGAAGAACTTGCGTTCCGAAAGAGGCAATCCTATAAACCATAAAAGCCGAAACAATATGGAGCAACTTCTTCATTATGTGTGGAAGCACAAGCTCTTCCCACTCTCTCCACTCACCACCACCTGGCACCAGGCTGTGGAAGTAATTGACCCCGGACTGCACAACCGCAATGCAGGGCCCGATTTCTTCAATGCCAAAATCAAACTCAACGGAACCCTATGGGTGGGAAACGTGGAGATTCATGACAAGGCAAGCGACTGGTATGTGCACGGACATGATAAGGATGAACGCTACGACAACGTTATCCTGCACGTTTGCGGAACCATCGATGTAGAGGCAAAGAACTCGAAAGGCGAGCCCCTCGTGCAGTTACAGCTCGACATCCCCGAAAACGTATCGAAACATTATCAGGAGCTGCTGAACATCGACCAGTATCCTCCCTGCTACCAGATTATCCCATCGCTCACCCGCCTCACCGTGCACAGTTGGATGAGCGCCCTGCAAACCGAGCGCTTATCGCAGAAAACCGATGCGATAGAGGCGCGCGTAAAGCAATGTAACGGCGATTGGGAAAACGCCTACTTCGTGACCCTGGCGCGCAACTACGGGTTCGGAATCAACGGCGACGCCTTCGAGCAGTGGGCTTACCATCTGCCACTGAGGGCCGTAGACCATCACCGCGACGACCTCTTCCAGATAGAAGCCATCTTCCTGGGGCAAGCCGGACTGCTGGAACTGAACACCATTCCCGAAAGATATCAGAAAGACGCGCTGAACGACGGCTATTTCTCCCGATTGAGGAACGAATATATCTATCTCTCGCATAAATTCTCGCTGCAGCCGATGGATTACAAGCAGTGGCGCTTCCTGCGCCTGCGTCCGCAGAACTTCCCTCACATCCGCATCTCGCAGTTAGCCAATCTTTATTATAACCGCCGTGCGGGGCTGAGCCAGCTGCTCGAGGCAAGCACGGTGAAGGAGGCGAAGCAGGTGCTCTCAACCAGCGTTACGGAGTATTGGGAAACCCATTATACCTTCGGCAGCACGAGCATCCGGAACGAGAAGCACCTCTCCCCTTTCTCGCTCAATCTGCTCATCATCAACACCGTAGTTCCCATCCTCTTTGCCTACGGCAGGCACCGGGGCGAGGAGAAATACTGCGACCGCGCCTTCGACTTTCTGGAGGAGCTGAAGGCCGAGAATAACCACATAGTAAGGATGTGGAAGGAATGCGGTCTGCCGGTAGAGAACGCCGGGGATAGCCAGGCGCTCATACAGCTGAAGAAGGAATACTGCGACAGGAAGGAATGCCTGAGGTGCAGGATAGGTTACGAATACTTGAAGAGATAAAAGATAAAGATTATGGCTGATCAACAGGAAATACTGAACACCATCCTCCTGACAAGGCTCAATTACTTCAGCCTGGCAGGAATGCTGGAGCTATACAGAAAGGTAGGCTCCGCCACGCTCATCCTGGAGCATAAGAACAACCTCAGAGACATCCTCCCCGATGCCTCGGATAAACTCGTGAGCGCTATCCAGAACTGCGAAGAAGCCCGAAAACGCGCTGAGGAAGAACTGGAGTACGACATACGCTACGGAATAGAACCCATTCCGATGAACGACGACCGCTATCCGCAACGCCTCAAAGATTGCGATGACGCACCCCTCATCCTCTTCTATAAAGGCAACGCCAACCTCAACCAGCAGCGCGTCATCAACATCGTGGGAACCCGCCACTGCACGCCTTACGGCGAAGACCTCATCCGCCGCTTCATCACCGACCTGAAGCAGCTCTCGCCCAACGTGCTCATCATAAGCGGACTTGCCTACGGAGTGGACATCGTGGCGCACCGCCAGGCACTCGCCAGCGGCTACGAAACCATAGGCGTGCTGGCTCACGGTCTCGATGATCTCTATCCCCGTCAGCACCGGGAAACGGCGGCAAGAATGATAGAACAGGGCGGACTGCTCACCGAATTCCTTACCCGTACAAACGCTGATAAGATAAACTTCGTGCGCCGCAACCGCATCGTAGCGGGAATGTCGGATGCCTGCATTCTGATAGAGAGCGCAGCTCATGGCGGCGGCCTCATCACCTGCGATATTTCGCAATCCTACGGCAGAGACGTCTTCACCTTCCCGGGCAGGATAGGCGACCACTACAGCGAGGGCTGCAACAACCTGATACGCAACAACGGCGCCACGCTCATCACCAGTGCCGAGGACTTTGTGAAGGACATGCGCTGGCAGGATGACGCCACCCTGATGCGAGCCAAGCAGCAAGGCATCGAGCGCAGCCTCTTCCCCGAATTATCGCCCGAGGAGCAACTCATCGTAGAAGTCCTCTCCAAGACCAACGACCTGCAAGTGAATCTCATCTCCGTAAAGACGAATATCGACATTTCTCGCCTCACTTCCCTCCTCTTCACATTGGAGATGAAGGGAGTCATCAAGACCTTTGCAGGGGGAATGTATCATCTTTTGAAGTAGTATTTTCTTTATTTTCAGAAAAAAGCAGTAACTTTGCAGCCGCAAAAAAGAAGATATACATCATAGGAATAAGAAGATTTCACTCGAAACTCATGAAAATAGGTAATATAGAATTTGGGCCACAGCCCCTCTTCCTCGCTCCGATGGAAGACGTAACAGATATTGGTTTTCGCATGCTCTGCAAGCGATTCGGAGCCGCCATGGTTTATACTGAGTTCGTATCGGCGGAAGCCTTGGTGAGAAGCATCAAGAGCACCGTCAGCAAACTTACGATAAGCGATGAAGAGCGCCCTGTAGGCATTCAGATTTATGGTCGCACCACCGAGGATATGGTGGAAGCTGCCAAAATCGTAGAACAGGCGAAGCCGGATGTGATTGATATTAACTTCGGTTGCCCGGTAAAGAAGGTTGCCGGAAAAGGTGCAGGAGCCGGAATGCTCCGAAATATCCCATTGATGCTGGATATTACAAGAGAAGTGGTAAAGGCGGTAAACGTGCCCGTAACCGTGAAGACCCGACTGGGTTGGGATTGCGAGAACCTCATCATCACCGACCTTGCCGAACAGCTACAGGATTGCGGAATCCAGGCGCTCACCATCCACGGAAGAACCCGTAGCCAGATGTACACCGGAGAAGCCGACTGGAGCCTCATCGGAGAGGTGAAGAACAATCCCCGCATCCATATTCCTATCATCGGCAACGGCGATATTACGACCCCAGAGGAAGCCAAGCTTGCCTTCGAAAGATACGGCGTAGATGCGGTGATGATTGGCCGCGCCACCTTCGGCAGACCATGGATTTTCAAGGAAATACGTGATTACCTGGATAATACGGGCGCTGCCCCATTAACCGTAGATGAGAAAATTGACCTCCTGGAGGAGCAGCTCCGCATCAACGTAGAGCGCATCGACGAGTACAGAGGCATTCTCCACACCCGTCGCCACCTTGCCGCCTCCCCTATCTTCAAGGGCATTCCCGATTTTCGCCAGACGAGAATCGCCATGCTGAGAGCCACGACCGTGGAGGAACTGAAAGAGATATTGAAAGAATGCCGCGAGAGAATCAAGGCAATAGAATAAAGCAAACCGCCCTGTAGGAGCAAAAGCCTCGTATATGAAAGCTTTTGCCCTTACAGGGCGAATCCTTTATATCTTCCTTATACCCAGGGTGTTGCCATGGGCTAAGAGCTTGCTGGGCTTTCAGCCCGCTACATTAACCACATTAAGGAGTTAACTGTTCATCTTAACTGCCAAGAGTTAACAGGTTAACAGTTAACAGCTGGTTTTCTATACTTCGACCGAGAAATTCGAAGGGAATCGCTTCTCTTAATATCGAAAACTTAATTCCAATATCGAAGAATTTACTCCTTCAATATCGAAGCACCTTCGAGCAGGGCGAGTGCCTTGTTCTCGTTCTCCTCCATGATTTCACGCTCTCCCGGACCCTTGTCGTTGATTCCGCAGAGGTGCAGGATGCCATGGATGATGACGCGATGGAGCTCATCATCGTAGGTCTTGCCAAACTGCTCGGCATTGGTGCGGACTGTATCGAGCGAAATCACGATGTCGCCGTTAATCACATCATCCTCATCATAATCGAAGGTGATGACATCGGTATAGTAATCATGACCCAGATACTCGTTGTTCACTTCGAGAATCTTCTCGTCATCCACAAACATATAGCCAATCTCACCCACCTTGCGGCCATGAGTGGCAGCTACCTTGCGAATCCAGGCACTCGTATCACGCTTCTTGATCTTTGGCATTTTCACGCCGTCTACATTGTATGTTATCATACGCTTCTTCCTCCTATTTTTATTTTATTTTTGGTAAAAATTCATCTACTTCTCTTCCGAAGAATCTCAGTTCCCTGACCAGCGTTGAGCTGATGCTGCTGTATCTTGGGTCAGAAAACAGCAGGATGGTTTCTACGCCGCCCAACTGCTTATTGATGTCAGCCTGCTCTCTTTCGTACTCGAAATCCTTGGCAGAACGGACGCCACGAACCAGGAACCTGGCTCCCATACGATGCGCCAAATCGATGGTGAGATCATCGTAAGAAACCACCTCCAGGCGATAACCCTTAGATGCATCCTCCGCATCCACCAGTTCCGAACATTCCTTCGGGAAAACAGCCTTGATATCCTCCACACGCTTCGAGATTTCCTCGCTGGCGTGCTTCAGCTTGCTCACCGCCACTGCAATCACGAGCTTGTCGAACATCGGCAAGGCACGCTCGGCAATGTTCTGATGTCCTATCGTAAATGGGTCGAATGTACCCGTAAAAATCCCAATCTTCATAAATGTTTATCCTTTTACGGCGCTAGCCCTAATTCAACATTCAACATTTAACATTCAACATTACTCAAACAAGTCTCCCTGCATAATATTGCTTGTATACGGATTTCTGCCGAGATGCTCGTAGGCAAGCGGCGTTGCCATTCTTCCTCGCGGCGTACGCTTGATGAAACCCTCCATGATAAGGAACGGCTCGTAAACCTCCTCTACGGTGCCGCCATCCTCGCCTATTGCCGTGGCAATGGTGCTTACGCCTACCGGACCGCCACGGAACTTGTCGATGATGGTGGTGAGAATCTTATTATCAATCTCATCCAAGCCATACTGGTCGATGTTGAGCGCCTTGAGCGCCATTTGGGCAATATCGTAAGTGATGGTTCCGTTGCCCTTTACCTGGGCAAAATCACGCACTCTTCTGAGCAGAGAATTGGCGATACGAGGGGTTCCGCGCGAACGGCGGGAGATTTCCACTGCCGCCTCATCCTCTATCGGCACCTTCAGGAGCATCGCACTTCGCTTGATAATCTTCTGAAGCGTAGCCGGGTCGTAATATTCCAGATGCAGATTGATTCCGAAACGGGCACGCAATGGGGCTGTAAGCAGACCGCTTCTCGTTGTCGCTCCCACGAGGGTAAACGGATTCAGATCTATCTGTATGCTGCGAGCCGAAGGACCCTTATCTATCATGATGTCGATGCGGTAATCCTCCATCGCCGAATAGAGATACTCCTCTACGACAGGCGAAAGACGGTGGATTTCATCGATGAAGAGCACATCGTTGGGCTCCAGCGAGGTAAGGATTCCCGCCAGATCGCCCGGCTTATCAAGCACAGGACCCGATGTAATCTTGAATCCTACGCCCAGTTCGTTGGCGATGATGTTGCTCAGCGTGGTCTTACCCAATCCCGGCGGACCGTGGAGGAGCGTATGGTCGAGCGGTTCGCCACGATATTTGGCAGCCTCAACAAAGACCTCGAGATTTTCTACCACGCCATTCTGTCCGCTGAAATCAGAAAACTTCAACGGGCGCAGCGCCTTCTCGAATTCCTTTTCGGCAGGCGAAACCATTTCTTGTCTTATATCAAAATCTTCGTTCATTCTATGACTATTATCGATAATATGGGTGCAAAGTTACACATTTGTTGCGGAATTAAAGAAGAAAAGCCGAATTATTTTGCCCATGATTTTGCACAATCCCAAAAGATTCGTGCAGATTTGCAAGCGCTACCCTATAAAAATGTTATAATTTATCATTTTCTTGCGGAATAATTTGTTTATCCGATAGAAAAGACGTACTTTTGCACTCGATATTGAAAGCGAGGAAAGAAATAAATAAGAGAGAAATATCAGGATTTTAAAAGAAATAGAATTATGCTTAAGTTATTCCAAGGGCTCAGCAAGCTGCTGGCCAATTACACATCTATCTTCGTGATAGGTGTTGCAGTGTTCACATTCTTCTTCCCACATACCTTCGACTGGGTGCGCGGAACTACTCAAACCGTCATTCTCGGCATCATCATGCTCACCATGGGTCTGACCTTGACCACCAACGACTTCAAGATTCTGGCCCAACGCCCGCTGGATGTCTTTATCGGAGCCTGTGCCCAGTTTATCATCATGCCGGGTGTGGCTTATACCCTGGTTCATGTGTGGCATCTTGACCCAGCCCTGGCACTCGGAATCCTGCTGGTAGGTTGCTGTCCGGGCGGCGTTTCGAGCAACATCATGAGTTATCTGTGTCATGGCGACGTAGCTTTCTCCGTAGGAATGACCTGCGCCTCTACCATTCTTGCACCAGTGATGACTCCGCTGCTGATGAAGATTACGGCAGGCGAGATTATCCATGTAGATGCTGTGGGAATGTTCATCAACATCCTCATCGTAACGATTATTCCTGTGGCCATCGGCTGCGCCCTCAACTATATTTACGGCAAGAAAGACTGCTTCCCTACCATACAGAGTCTGATGCCGGGCATCAGCGTTACGTGTCTGGCAATCATCGTAGGCGGCGTGATTTCTACGGTTCATGATGATCTCGTAGCCCGCGGCTTATCGCTCTTCCTCTGGACTTTCGCCGTGGTTTTCTGCCACAATACGCTGGGTTATCTTCTCGGTTGGCTTGCCGGCAAATGTGCCGGATTCAATACAGCCAAGAAGCGTACCATCAGTATTGAGGTAGGAATGCAGAACGCCGGTCTTGCCACGGTCCTTGCCGGCAACTTCTTCGCAGCCCAGCCTCTCGCCGTATTGCCTTGCGCCATCAGCTGCGCCTGGCACAGCATTTCGGGCACCATCCTTGCCGGAATCTATCTGAAATGGGACCATCTGCATGAGAAGAAGTAAATGAATTCGGAAAAGGATTTATGAATTCTAACAGAAGCAAAGATTGAGCAGCACGCCCTGAAAGGGCAGAAGCTCCTAGCCCAGGGTAACACCCTGGGTATAATGGGGATATAACGAAGTCGCCCTGTAAGGGCAAAAGCTTTCAAATACGAAGCTTTTGCCCTTACAGGGCGTTTTGTTGGTTGTATGTTTAACCCAGGGTGTTACCCTGGGCTAGGAGCTTCTGCCCTTTCAGGGCGTATTGCTTAAAACTCACCTCACGGGGTTAACAGGTTAACAGTTAACAGCCGATTTTTGGATAATTACTTCCCCGTAGTCAGCAGCTGCACGGCGCGCTGAACTATCTCATTGGTCTCGTTCCAAACCTGGAAGTATTGGCTCATATCCCAGATATCTCGCGCTACAAGGGCTTTCAGCTGCAGGGCGAGGTATTTCTTCGTCTGAATTAATTCAGCCTCATCCTTCGGCTCTATCTTCTCCTTCTTGCCCTCAGCGATAATGCCATCTATCAGCGAAGAAGGAACCTCGTAGGTGGCGAGGAACTTATCGAAATCCTTATACTGGCTCTTCAGCTCCTTACGATGCGCATCGATGAACTTCAGACTCTGGTTGATGACGATACTCTTGGCTGCCAACTGACGGTGCATCTTGGTGTACTTGGTTGTATCCAGCGGAACGAAATAATCTGGCATGATTCCACCACCACCATAAACTACACGATGCTTGCGCAAGGTGTAATACTTCAGACTGTCTGAAAGATGGATGCTGTCCTGATTGGTGAACTCGCCATGCTTGTAACGCTTGTCCAGATCCATCGCATAATCCAACCTGTCACCTTTCTTATAAGGCTTCTGGATGCATCTGCCGCTAGGCGTATAGTAATGGGCGATGGTGAGACGAATCTCGCTGCCATCATCGAAGGTCAGCGGACGCTGCACCAATCCCTTGCCGAAGGTTCTGCGACCAACCACTACGCCACGGTCCTGATCCTGGATGGCTCCGGAAACAATCTCGGCGGCAGAAGCGGTAAACTCATTGGTGAGCACCACCACCTTGCCCTTGCGCCATCTGCCGTTAGCCTGCGCCTTGTATTCCTGACGAGGCGCTGCACGACCGCTGGTATAAACGATGAGATCGCCCTTCTGCAGGAACTCGTTGGCAATCTGAGCCGCAGCCTGAAGATAGCCTCCACCATTATCCTCAAGGTCGAAGATAAGGTCCTTCATACCCTTCTTTTTCAGCGAATCCATCGCTATTGTTACCTCTTTATGACTGGTAAGACCGAAGCTTCCCAATCGGATGTACCCGATGCCCGGACGAATCATATAAGCCGCATCCATCGTAGTTACCGGAATTTTATCGCGCTTTACCTTGAAGATGAGTTTATCCTTGATGCCACGGCGCACGATGGTAAGGTTCACCGTTGTTCCCTTAGGACCACGAAGGCGCTTCATGATTTCCTCCTTGCTCATCTTGACGCCCGAAATGGCAGTATCGTTTACAGCCACAATGCGGTCGCCGGCAATGATTCCCACCTTCTCAGAAGGTCCGTTCGTAACCGGCTGGATAACGAGCAGCGTATCATCTACCATGTTAAACTGCACGCCAATGCCATCAAAACTGCCGTTCAGCGGCTCGTTCATCGCCTTGGTTTCCTTGGCTGTAGCGTAAGAAGAATGAGGGTCGAGCTTTTCGAGCATGCCTCGGATGGCGTCCTCTACGAGCTTATTCTCATCCACACTATCCACATAAAGGTTAGTAATGGCGATTTCAGCCCTTCCCAACTTCTCTATCGGGCTGTTCTTGCCCATCTTGATACGCAACTGGGCACTGGCAGAAGTTACTGCCAGGAATGCTACCAGTGCTATGAATAGATATTTCTTCATTTTTTTAAACTTCGTTCTTCACTCTTCACTTCATTTAATCCAGCGGTGCTGAGTCTTCCTCCGGAATATCCTCTTCTATCACCAGATTTTCGATGATGAAGTTTTGGCGCTCCATCGTGTTCTTACCCATATAATATTCCAGCAGCTTCTGCACCTGATCGGTTTTATGCAGCGTAACCTGCTCCAACCGCATGTCGGGACCGATGAAATGGGCGAATTCATCAGGCGAAATCTCTCCCAATCCTTTGAATCGGGTGATTTCAGGATCAGGGCCCAAATCGCGAATCGCCTGCTGGCGCTCCTCATCGCTGTAACAGTAATGCGTGATGAAATCGCTCTTTTTCTCCTTGCTTCCCAGTTTTGCATCCGCATCAGCCACTGCCTGCTTGTTCTTGATCTTGGTTCGCTTGTTGCGCACTCGGAACAATGGGGTTTGAAGCACGTAGACGTGACCCTTCTTGATGAGATCAGGGAAGAACTGTAGGAAGAAGGTAATGATGAGCAGTCGGATATGCATTCCGTCGACATCCGCATCGGTTGCCACAATCACCTTGTTGTAACGCAATGAATCCAAGCCGTCCTCTATATCGAGAGCCGCCTGAAGCAGATTGAACTCCTCGTTCTCATAAACCACCTTCTTGGTAAGACCGAAGCTGTTGAGCGGTTTACCACGCAGAGAGAACACCGCCTGGGTATTCACATCGCGGCTCTTGGTGATGCTTCCGCTGGCAGAATCGCCCTCGGTGATGAAGATGGAACTCTCCTCCTTGCGCTCGTTCTTGGCGTCGCTGAAATGGATGCGGCAGTCGCGGAGCTTGCGGTTGTGGAGATTCGCCTTCTTGGCACGCTCACGGGCGAGTTTGGTAACGCCCGCCATCGCCTTGCGCTCGCGCTCGCTCTCCTTAATCTTATTCTCCAGAATCTCAGCCACATCCTTGTGGATATGGAGATAGTTGTCTACTTCCTTCTTCAGGAAATCGCCCACATACTTATTGATGGTTTCGCCACCATTCGGCGTCATCGTAGTACTTCCGAGCTTAATCTTGGTCTGACTCTCGAAGACCGGTTCTTCTACGTTGATGGCAATGGCAGCCACCAGTCCGTTTCGGATGTCAGCATACTCATACTTGCCGTAGAACTCCTTGATAGTCTTGGCAATATGCTCCTTGAAGGCACTCTGATGCGTACCTCCCTGGGTGGTGTGCTGACCGTTGACGAAGGAATAATACTCCTCGCCATACTGGTTGGTATGGGTGAAGGCAATCTCGATGTCCTCGCCCTTCATGTGGACGATGTCGTAGAGACCTTCGTTGGTCATATTATCGCTCAGCAAATCCTGCAGACCATGGCGGCTCAAGATGCGGCGGCCATTGTGCATGATGGTGAGTCCGGTGTTCAGATAAGTATAGTTGCGGAGCATCGTTTCCACGAAATCATCGTGGAAGGAATAGTTCTTGAAGAGTGTATTATCCGGCTCGAAGAAGATAAAGGTACCGTTCTCGTCCTCAGTATCTTCCATCGTGTCGCTCTTCAGAATACCTTTCTCAAACTTCAGATGGCGCACCTTTCCGTCGCGGTACGACTTTACTTCGAAGTGGGAACTGAGGGCATTGACCGCCTTCACACCCACACCGTTCAGACCTACGCTCTTCTTGAACGCCTTGCTGTCGTACTTACCGCCGGTATTCAGCACACTTACAGCCTCAACGAGCTTGCCCTGAGGAATACCACGGCCATAGTCGCGCACGCTGACACGCAGATTGTCCTCGATATCGATTTCCAGACGGGCACCTGCACCCATCTTGAATTCATCGATAGAGTTGTCTACCACCTCCTTCAAGAGTACATAAATACCATCTTCCGGCAGATTTCCATCTCCCAAACGGCCAATGTACATACCCGGACGGGTACGTACATGCTCCATATCGCTCAAGTGGCGGATGTTATCATCGGTATATTCTACCGGCTGCTGCTCCTGAGGGGCATTGGTAAGCTCATCAGCGGCATTCAATTCGCTGTTACCTAAGTTTTTATCTTCAGACATGATTTCCTCCTTAGTTATTCTTATTTATTTTCTTATAACATAGCAAATGATGTTGCAATATTCTGTTTATCAGATCATTGCCAACACAACAATTACTATTTACCTGATACTCTTAATATAGCAGTTGCGACGCTTGTGAAGGACTGGATCCAAGACGCCCCATTGTCCCTGCACGGCAGCATTATCTTCCATTTCCACCTGTGTTTCTCCCCACTCGATTCCATACTTCTGATAGATAGGAATCAGGTCGGCAAAGAGCAGCGCATTGGCACCCTTAGCACGGTATTCCGGCTGGATACCGATGAGCAGAAGGTCGACAATCTTGGTTTTATGGAACTTGATGGCGCGCAGCAGATGCCACCAGCCAAAAGGAAGCAGCCTGCCCCTATGACACTTCTGGAGAGCTCTGGAAAGGGAAGGCATCGTAATACCGATACCTATCATCTTATGATCCTCAGTAGTCCAGTCTTCTATGGCTGTTACAAAGTTCAGGTCGAGCAAAGACAGATACATCTTGATGTACTGGTCTATCTGCTTCTGTGAAAGTTCGGAATAACCATAGAGATGCTTGTATGTATCATTGATGAGATCGAAAATCTTCTGTCCGTATCCGCCCTGATAAACATCCTTACGGGTAAGTTTACGGACATGGAGATTGTATCTTTTCTCTATCATCGCCGCTATCTTGGAATATTTCTCCGGGATGGTATCTGGCACCATCAGTTTATACTCTACATACTTATTATCTACGGCAAAACCCTCCAGAGCCTCAATGTGCTCCGGATAATATGAATAATTATAAATGGTAGGCATGGTGCCTAGCTGGTCAAAGCCCCAGGTAAGCATGCCTTCTGGATCCATATCGGTAAAACCCAGCGGACCTACAATATCTTCCATTCCCTTCTCCTTACCGTATTTCTCTACAGCATCGAGAAGAGCCTTGGAAACCTCGCGGTCGTCAATGAAATCAATCCAGCCGAAACGGACCGATTTCCTGCCCCATTTATTGTTTGCCTTATGATTGATAATGGCAGCGACGCGACCTGCCAGCTTGCCGTCCTTATAGGCAAGAAAATACTCTGCCTCGCAGAACTCGAACGCTGCGTTCTTGTCCTTGCTCAGAGTATTCATGTCGTCGCTGAAAAGATTAGGCACATCATATTCGTTGCCTTCGTAGAGGTCGTAATGGAAGTCGATGAACGTCTTCAAGTCCTTCTTTGTTTCGACCTTTTTAATTTCTATTAATGACATGATTTTCAAACTAGTTTGCAATATTATAAATGCAAAAGTAGCAATATTTTGGCAAATTACCAAATATTGCTACTTTTTTTGCAGTTTTTTAGGGGTTAAAATTTAATTACAGCCCTCAAACTAGCCTATATCACCCATTTAGTGGTGGTTTTGGCGGAATATCTTTACCTGATAATTTTAAGCACTGGCGGAAAACTAACACTCTCCAAGGAATCACAATAAGAAAAAGCTCGATCATCTATTCTCCCCAACACTGGCGAGAAGTGCGAAGTGTCGGATGAAGCGAAAGATGGTTCATCCAATGAGTAGTGAAATTATGAGGGTGGAGTCGATTACAGAAGACAATATGGAGTCAAATTGCTCCATGACCCGAAAATATTCCTCCAAAAGGAGTGAATTTCTCAGATTTAATTTGTATCTTTGCCATGTCATATCAGAGTTTTGCTTGTTTTCTTTTCGCAACATTAAGATAAGTGAAAATTCTGACATAGCAAAATCCAGAGTAACTTTTTGTTGCTCAGGCGCTTAAAATATTTAATTGATAATAGTGTTGCGGAATTAATGGAATAACCAGAAATGAAATTGAAAAGACATCTACTGACAGCTGCCCTGACACTCTTTTGCCTATCGGCAGCTAACGCCCAACTGCTAAGAACAACAGTGGAGCAAGGGGAAATTGAAGGTGTGGAACATGAAGGATTCGCCCTATACAAGGGAATCCCATACGCTGAAGCACCAGTGGGCAACCTCAGATGGAAAGCCCCAGTGAGCAAGAAGCCTTGGAAGGGAGTATTCAAAGCAGATAAATGGGGAGACCGTCCACCACAGCCCATTGACCCTAACCAAAATGGTGGAGAGCTGGGCATGAGCGAGGACTGCCTATACCTCAGTGTGGAAACGCCAGCCAAGAGTAAGAATGACAAACTCCCTGTTTTTGTGATGATTCATGGAGGAGCCTTTCTTACTGGCTCCTACAGTGGAACTCAGGAAAGCTTTGTCAAGGAAGGCATCATCTATTGCAGCATAGAATACCGCTTAGGAGCCTTGGGATTCATGGCACATCCAAAGCTGAGTAAGGAATCAGGCAAGAACATATCTGGTAACTATGGCATCCTTGATCAAGTGATGGCCTTAAAATGGATTCACGACAATATCGCTGCCTTCGGTGGAGACCCAGACAAGATTACCATTGCTGGAGAATCTGCCGGTGGTATCTCGGTAAGTATACTATGCGCCTCTCCCCTTGCCAAGGGACTCTTCCGAGGAGCCATCAGCGAAAGTGGTAGCTCCTTCTGGCCTGTGGGTGAAAGCAGAAATGGTAACACAGCCATGCTCACCTCCAAAGCGGCAGAAGCAGGTGGACTTCTCCTTCAAAAGAAACTCAAGGCTAAGAACTTGAAGCAGCTAAGAAAAGTTCCGGCTATGGACATCGTGAAGAATACCGCCTTTGAGTCTTTTTGGCCGAACGTTGACGGCTACTCCATCACCGATGACCAGTATAAGCTCTATGAAAAGGGAAGCTACAATGATGTAAATGTCATCATAGGAACCAACAGCGACGAAGGAAGTATGTTTAGCCGCCCTGTCAGTGTAAGTGACTATGAGAAAAGAATCCATGAGATATATGGAAGTTGGGCAGACCAGGTTCTCAGTCTCTATCCTGCCAAGACAGAGGAAGAAACCTACTTCGCTCAATCCGACATTTTCCGTGATGGCTCCTTTGCATGGGGAACGTATGCCTGGGCTAACCTGCAGAGCAAGACCGGCAAGGGCAAGGTGTATATGTATTACTTTGACCAAGACTCTGAGAACACCATCGTGAAAAGCCGCAAGGGAGGAGCGAGCCATGTGGCAGAGATGCCATTCATCTATGGCTATAAGTTTGGCTCTGGAAAGATGACCGAGACGGAGCAGCACATGGAACAAATCATGTCACGCTACTGGATCAACTTTACCAAGACTGGCAATCCAAATGGGGATAGCCTTCCTTTCTGGACTAGCTACCAGGAAGGTAAACCAACGGTGATGATTATGAAGGAAGGACTGCATTTGGGTCCTGTTCAAAATCAAAAGCAAATGGACTTCTTCGAGAAGTTCTTCAAGGAAAAAAGAAAATAATACGTCAAGTTCCAAGTGGCATTTCTCCCACTTGGAACTTTTTCATTAAAGAGATAAAACGCCCCTGTGGCAGCACACCTCACCTATTTTTTCTCTATCAAGCTGTTGCTGATATATTTTTCTTTTCAGACCTTTACATTTTACACATTTTCGAGGTTTTCTAAGCTTTCTCCGTTATCATCAGCACATGACTTTCGTCGCTCAATGTGGTGGCGAAGATATAGGTTTCGCCACCATCCTTCAGCTTCAATCGCTTGCGCAATTCTGCTACGGAGAGAGGGAAGTTGCGGGTAGCGATGTTTGCCTTAGTGATTCCTGACAGATGACGCTTCAACTCCTTCTTATTAAAGGAAGAGATGGCGATGATGCGGAAACTTCTGCCGGGGAAGGCTTCGATAGGCGCCTGGCTCACGAAGAGATGGCTGTTCTTGGAAAGCATCCTTGCATCATAGCGCTCGGAAAGAACACCGAAACAGCCGGCTTTCATCAACGAGGCATTCGGCTCGTAAAGATACTGCATCTCTTCAAGCGTGGATGGGGCTATCTTCACCGAAGAAGCCTCCATATCCGACTCTTCGCAGACGAAGGACTGGGCATCATTGACACAATAAATGCGGAGATTGCCCATATTTCGAGCAGAGAGCACTAAAAGGAGTTCCTTGCACTCATTGTTCACGGAGATAACATGAACCTCTTGTACGCAGTTTAATTCGCTTACCGCACGGTGCCAATCGAGCATCGGAGAGAGTTTGATGATGACGTAATCTGCCTTCGAAAGCATTTCTTCCTGCAAAAGGGTTACATCGGGCGTGCAATCTTTCAAAGATACAACCTTGTTGCCAGCATCGTCTCTACGGGCAGGATCTATGAAGATCAGCTTAAGACCAAGGTTGGTCTTAAGTAATGACTGAGACTGGTCTTCAGTTATGCCTAAAGAATCTGATGCAGCAGCCTCTTTCTTTGAAGCAAAAGAATGCAGAACCTCTATTCCGTCTCCATTCTTCACGATGGCATTCTTCAAACCCAACCGCCCAAAGTTTTCCTTTGCTACTTCACAGAGATGAGCCTGACGCTCCACATACATCGACTTTACACCCAATCGGGAAGCGATGTAAGAGAAGTCTACTCCGAAGCCGCCGGTCAGGTCAACAAACCCGGTTTCTTCAGAAAAATCTCCTTTATGAGGTTCTTCTTTTATTTCATTAACATTCTCTGCTGATTCTGTTAATATCTGTTGCTTTTTGCAAGTGGCTTCATTTTTGGCGAATTCTGAATCAACTGCCCCTTTGCCCGCAAATTCGCAAATTTCAGAAAGATGAAGATTTGAGGCGTTTTCGCTCTCCATCTCCTTTTCTTCTCCGTTTTCGGATGATGAAGGAGACAAACCGAGCAGTCGAGCAGCGAGTTCAGCCTTATAAAGTGCAGTTTGCTCTGACGAACATTGCTCCATCGAAATATGAGGGGGATAGATGATGCCATCGATGCTTGCCCAACGGGGCAGTTTCACACGAGCCATCTTTCGCCCACGAATCTGGTCGAGAGCGAAAGGCATATCTACCTCAGGATACTTGCTGCCGAGGAAAGCCAGCTGGCGAACGTCATCGTCCTGATGCTGGCGGATAAAATCGAGCGTTGCTTGGTTCATTATTTCTGTTGAGTGATTCGTCATTACATTACTTATTCTTAATAACCGCAAATTTACGATATTCTGATGAGATTACAAAATATTTCTCAGAATATCTGATAATTTACTCAAATTTCGCATGTAAACTCCCACGCCCTGAACCAACGGTCACCGGTGCGTAGCGGAAAGGTAAAGGGCAAAAGCTTTAAAAGACCGGGCAATATACAAAGCTTTTGCCCTTACAGGGCGCCTTGCTGATTGCCATTATACCCAGGGCGATGCCCTGGGAGGGCACTGAAAAAGTCCCTTCATGGGTTATGTTAGTTTAACATTCGATCTTTGAAATAGTGTACCCAAAAGTTGCATATGTGCAATATTTTTTGTATCTTTGTAGAAAAATACAAGGATTATGCTAGAGCAACAACAGACCATATCATTCAGTGATTATTCAAGTTTGTATGACTTGATTATCCCAAAAGACAACCTGCTCCGCCAGATTACTGACCTGGTGGACTTTAGTTTCGTATACCAGGAATTGCAGGACAAGTATTGTCATGACAATGGTCGTACAGCAGAGAGTCCTATCCGTATGTTTAAGTATCTTCTTTTAAAGGTAATCTATGACATATCGGATGTTGATGTTGTTGAACGTACTCGCTATGATATGTCGTTTAAGTACTTCTTGGGATTAACTCCTGAGGAGACTAATCTGATTAATCCTAGTTCCTTGACCAAATTCCGTCGACTTCGCCTGAAGAATATGGACCTGTTGGATCTTCTTATCAAGAAGACTGTTTCTATTGCTATAGAAGCAGGTGTCCTCAAGTCTAGAACCATCATTGTTGATGCAACCCATACGCATTCTCGTTCCAACCCTATCAGTGCAGCAAAGAGTTTGGAGTATTATTGCAAGGCCGTAATCAAGGTCGTTAATTCTGTAGATGACAGCATGGAATTGCCTGAGCTTCCAAAAGAAAAGAAGTATTCTTCTATCATGACTGCAGCCAAAACGATAGTTGCTACGGTGGAAGCTGATGCTGCAACTGCCAATATGCCTGCAGTCAAGGAGCGTCTCAATATGCTGAAAGAAACCATTTCAGACGCAGAGACCCGAGGCGTAATATCAAAGGATGAGGATGCCCGTACAGGACATAAAACAGCGCATTCTTCATTCTTTGGCTATAAGACGCATATAGCTATGAGCGATGAGAGAATTATCACCGCAGCTACCGTCACCTCCGGCGAGAAGGGTGATGGACAGCAATTGCCAGAATTGATAAAAAAGACAGAGGAAGCAGGAATGGAAGTTGATTCCATAGTAGCAGATAAGGCATATTCCAGCAAGGAGAATCTCAAAATGGCAAAGGAAAACAATATGCGCCTCTCTGCTCGTTTAAGCTCTGTAATTGACGGTAATCGAACAAACAAACTCCCTTTTGAATACAACAAGGATGCAGATCTGTACGTCTGCCCAGCAGGGCATCTGGCGAAATGGAAAGAGATGAATTATCGCAAAAATGACAAGCGTCACAGAAACTCCAGCATTACCTATTATTTTGATGTGGACAAATGCAAGGTCTGTCCATTACGTGAAGGTTGCTACAAGGAAGGAGCCAAGACAAAAACATATGCGATTACCATCAAATCGGATGAACAGTTGGAGCAAATCGAATATCAAAAAACAGAAGAGTTTATAAATCTTCAGAGGAAACGATACAAGATAGAAGCCAAAAACTCCGAACTTAAGAATGTCTTAGGATATGACAGAGCCCTGTCATACGGTTTGTCGTGCATGGAAATGCAGGGAGCTTTGACTATTTTCGCTGCAAATGTGAAGAGAATCATCAAATTGATGCAAAATGCATAAGGGGGGAAGTAGATTTCTCTATATATTGCCGAATTAAACGCCAGAAACGCTATAGAAAGCTATTTGGGGCTATATTCCTGTCCAAAAAAGTATTCCACTTTTAAAAGATGAAATGCTTCTTGGACAAGAATTAAAGTTCAAAAACAAGCTATGCAACTTAAAATTGGGTACCTTTTTCAGTGCCCTCCCTGGGCTAGGAGCTTCTGCCCTTACAGGGCGTATGGGGCAAAACTTGCGAAAGCTCAGTACATAACTATCGGAGATAGAACAACTGACTAGGAAAAACAGAAGGCTGGCAGAAGAAAAACAGCATACTGGCAAAAGGCAAACAGCCGACTAGCGCAACAGAGGCTAGTCGGCTGTTCCTGTATAACAGTTTGCCAAACATCCTTTCTCTTATTTCAAGAGAAGCATGGTTGGCAGGAATATCGCAATCAGCTCTTCACTCTTCACCTTTCCAACATAAAGAACTGAAACACAACACATTACATAGGTGAAGAGTTTTTCGGCACTCTTCACCCACTCTTCACCACTCTTCACCTTTTACGATTTTAGGAAAGGTATAAACGCAGAGCCGCTTAGCTGTCAACAGCCTAAAAAGGTGAAGGGCGGGTGAAGAGTAAAAAAACACTCTTCACCCGCCCAACTTCCTATCCTTCAACCACTTACACCCAAAAGGTGAAGAGTGAAGAGTTGTTGGGAAAATTCTCTCGCATCCGTAAAGATGCAGAGAGAAAATTCCGGTGTCTCAAAAGAAACGATGGATTAGTCAGCCAACTTAGCCTTCAAGAACTCACGGTTCAAGCGGGCGATGTTAGCGATAGACTCGTTCTTAGGACAAACAGCCTCGCAAGCACGAGTGTTTGTACAGTTACCGAATCCGAGCTCATCCATGCGTGCAATCATCTTCTTAGCACGGGTAGCAGCCTCTACACGACCCTGTGGGAGAAGTGCCAGCTGGCTAACCTTTGAGCTAACGAAGAGCATAGCAGAACCATTCTTACATGCAGCAACACAAGCACCGCAACCGATACATGTAGCGCAATCCATTGCCTCGTCTGCATTCTCCTTAGGAATCAGAATAGCGTTGGCATCCTGAGCCTGACCTGTACGAATGCTGGTGTAACCACCTGCCTGGATGATCTTGTCGAATGCTGAACGGTCTACCATACAGTCCTTGATGATAGGGAAACCAGCAGAACGCCAAGGCTCAACGGTGATAACATCGCCATCGTTGAAACGACGCATGTAGAGCTGACATGTTGTAGCACCACGCTCAGTCTTACCGTGAGGTGTACCATTAATATAGAGAGAGCACATACCGCAGATACCCTCGCGGCAGTCGTGGTCGAAGACGAAAGGCTCCTGACCTGACTCGATGAGCTCCTCGTTCAAGATGTCGAGCATCTCGAGGAATGAAGTATCATCTGGGATGTTCTTCATCTCATGTGTATCGAAGTGACCCTGTGCTGTAGGACCGTCCTGCTTCCAATACTTAACTGTGAAACTTATATTTCTTGCCATTGTCTTGTTCGCTTTTTAATTCTTGTAATTTCTTGTCTGTACCTTAATTGCCTCATACTCGAGAGGTTCCTTGTTGAGCACTGGAGCAGTTGTATCATTGCCCTGATACTCCCAGCAGCCTACGTAGAAGAAGTGCTCATCATCACGCTTAGCCTCGCCTTCCTCTGTCTGGTACTCCTCACGGAAGTGACCACCACAGCTCTCGTTGCGGTGCAATGCATCGTAAGCGATCAACTCGCCCATCAAGATGAAGTCACGCAAGTGGATAGCCTTATCCAACTCTACGTTCAAGCCTTCCTTCTTGCCAGGGATGAAGAGGTTCTTATTGAATTCCTCGCGGAGAGCCTTCATCTTCTTCAAGCCTTCCTCAAGACCTTCCTTGGTACGACCCATACCTACGTGCTCCCAAAGGATGTGACCCAACTCCTTGTGGATAGAATCTACAGAGCGCTTGCCCTGGATACCCATCAGGCGGTCGATTTCCTTCTGAACACCTGCCTCTGCCTCTGCGAACTCTGGGAGATCGGTAGAGAGCTTTGGCCACAATGCCTGGTCGGCCAAGTAGTTCTGGATGGTGTATGGCAATACGAAATAACCGTCAGCCAAACCCTGCATCAAAGCAGATGCACCAAGACGGTTAGCACCGTGGTCAGAGAAGTTACACTCACCAATAGCGAAGAGACCTGGGATAGTGGTCATCAACTCGTAGTCAACCCAGATACCACCCATTGTATAGTGGATAGCAGGGAAGATCATCATTGGATTGTAGTACTTCACGCCGTTAATCTCGTTAGCCAACTCACCTGGGTTAACATCAGTAATCTCCTCATACATATCGAAGAGGTTGCCATAACGCTGCAGGATAACGTCGATACCGAGACGGTTGATAGACTCAGAGAAGTCGAGGAATACGGCAAGACCTGTGTTGTTGACACCGAAGCCCTTGTCGCAACGCTCCTTAGCTGCACGAGAAGCCACGTCACGAGGAACCAGGTTACCGAATGCTGGGTAACGGCGCTCCAAGTAGTAGTCGCGGTCTTCCTCAGGAATATCAGAACCCTTCTTTGTACCAGCCTGCAATGCCTTAGCATCCTCAATCTTCTTAGGAACCCAGATACGACCATCGTTACGGAGTGACTCTGACATCAAAGTCAACTTACTCTGGTTTGTACCGTGAACAGGGATACATGTAGGGTGAATCTGAACGTAAGATGGGTTAGCGAAGTCAGCACCCTTGCGGTAGCACTGGATAGCTGCTGTACAGTTACAACCCATAGCGTTTGTAGAGAGGAAGTAAGCGTTACCATAACCACCGGTAGCGATAACTACGGCGTTGGCAGAGAAACGCTCCAACTTACCTGTAATCAAATTCTTAGCGATGATACCACGAGCGTGACCGTCAACGATCACAAGATCCTCCATCTCGTAACGGGTGAAGAGCTTAACCTTACCTGCCTCAATCATGCGGCTCAAAGAAGAGTAAGCACCGAGGAGGAGCTGCTGACCTGTCTGACCCTTAGCATAGAATGTACGAGATACCTGAGCACCACCGAAAGAACGGTTAGCCAGCATACCACCATACTCACGAGCGAAAGGAACGCCCTGAGCTACGCACTGGTCGATGATGTCGTTGCTCACCTCAGCCAAACGGTAAACGTTAGCCTCACGAGCACGGTAGTCACCACCCTTTACAGTATCGTAGAACAGACGGTAAACAGAGTCACCATCATTCTGATAATTCTTAGCTGCATTGATACCACCCTGTGCTGCGATAGAGTGAGCACGACGTGGAGAGTCCTGGATGCAGAAGTTCAAGATATTGAAGCCCATCTCGCCGAGAGATGCAGCAGCAGAAGCACCTGCCAAACCTGTACCTACAACGATAACGTCGAGCTTTAACTTATTCTTTGGGTTAACCAAACGCTGGTGAGCCTTATAGTTGGTCCACTTCTCAGCAACTGGTCCTTCAGGTATTCTAGAATTTAATGTTTTTGCCATAATCTTTTTTAATACTTAAATGATTACACGAATTATGCGCAGCACAAAGATGGAGCGCAACCGAAAGCGAATGCCAATACAACTACGATGAAGAGGAGAAGCAGGATGGTAGAGTAAATCATACCGATCATCTTCCAACGGCAGAACCAAGTCTTACCGCTCCAACCGAGAGTCTGAATAGCACTCCAGAAACCGTGAGTGAGGTGGAACCAAAGAGCTACCAACCAGATGATGTAGAGAACTACGAACACTGGGTTAGCGAAGGTGTCCTGAATGAATGCGAAGCCGTCTGATGGGCAGTGGCCGAAGCTTGTACCCAAAAGCTCTGCAAACATCATGTTGTACCAGAAATTAAAGAGGTGAAGCAACAAACCGAGAACGATGATGATACCGAGCACCAACATGTTCTGACTAGCCCACTCTACTTTCTCTGGCTTTGCTGTTACCTCGTAACGCTGGTTACCGCGAGCACGACGGTTCTGTGCTGTCAGGATGAAAGCGTAAACGATGTGACAAACTGCCAAAGCTGCCAAACCCAAAGTTGCAACTACGGCGTACCAGTTAGCACCCAACAACTCGCAAATCATGTTGTAAGCATCTCCTGAGAAGAGAGCAACAACATTCATGCAACCGTGGAATGTCAAGAATAGAATAAGAGCGATACCAGTTACTGACATCACTACCTTTCTACCAATAGATGAATTGATTAACCACATAAATGATTGAAATTTAATTATTTAACTGTTTGAAACTAATTTATATTCCACACTTTTCGTCCCTGCAATACCTATTTTTTGGCATTCTGCAATCCTCATTTCTAGGTATATTTTCGCAAGTCTGCTGCAAAATTACTATATTTTAATGATTTATCAAAGTATTTTTGCTAAAATTTCGATTTTATTTCTTACTTTTGCCGAAAATTAGAAAAAATATAGATTAAACGAAGTATGAAATTCAATTATGACGTGCTCGTTATCGGTGGAGGACATGCCGGATGCGAGGCTGCTGCAGCCTCTGCAAACATGGGTGCCAAAACCTGTTTGATAACGATGGATATGAACAAGATTGGTCAGATGAGTTGCAACCCCGCCATCGGAGGTATTGCCAAGGGACAGATTGTGCGCGAAATCGATGCTTTGGGCGGACAGATGGGTATCGTAACGGATAAAACCGCCATCCAGTTCCGAATGCTCAACATCGGCAAGGGTCCTGCCGTATGGAGCCCCCGTGCCCAATGCGACAGAGGAAAGTTTATCTGGGAATGGAGAACCATCCTCGACCATACCGACAACCTCGACATCTGGCAAGACCAGGCTGACGAACTGCTCGTAGCTAACGGAGAAGCCATCGGCGTAAAAACCATCTGGGGAGCCGAATTCTATGCCAAGAGCATCATCATCACCGCTGGAACATTCCTCAACGGACTGATGCATATAGGAAGAAAGATGGTAGAAGGCGGAAGATGCGCCGAACCTGCCGTACACAACTTTACGGAGAGCATCACCCGATGGGGTATCACTACAGCCAGAATGAAAACCGGAACTCCGGTCAGAATTGACAAGAGAAGTGTTCATTTCGAAGATATGGAAGAACAGCCGGGTGACAGCGATTTCCACCAGTTCTCTTACATGGGAGAACATCGGGTTCTGAAACAATTGCCTTGCTGGACTTGCTACACCAACAAGAAGGTACACGAAACTTTAAAAAGCGGTCTCGCTGATTCACCTTTATATAATGGACAGATTCAGAGTACCGGTCCACGTTACTGTCCAAGCATCGAAACCAAGCTCGTTACCTTCCCCGACAAGGATCAGCATCCGCTCTTCCTGGAACCGGAAGGCGAAGATACGAACGAGATGTATCTGAACGGTTTTTCTTCGAGCATGCCGATGGATATCCAGCTGAATGCACTTCACGAGATTCCTGCTTTGAGAGATGCCAAGATTTACAGACCGGGATACGCCATTGAATACGATTACTTCGACCCTACCCAACTCAAACATTCACTGGAGTCGAAAATCATCAAAGGTCTCTTCTTTGCCGGACAGGTGAACGGAACCACCGGTTATGAGGAAGCAGGAGGACAGGGAACCGTGGCCGGAATCAACGCAGCCTTGCATTGCGTTGGCGACAAAACATTCGAGATGAACCGCGATGAGAGTTATATCGGCGTACTCATCGATGATCTCACCACAAAGGGAGTTGACGAGCCATACCGTATGTTTACCTCCAGAGCCGAATACCGCATCCTGCTCCGTCAGGACGATGCCGATGCCCGACTCACCGAAAAAGCATACGAACTCGGAATTGCCAAGCGCGACCGTTACGACTGGTGGATAGAGAAAAAAGAAGCCATCGGAAGAATCATCGAATTTTGCGCCAACTATCCTATCAAGAAGGATGAGATAAATCCAAAACTGGAGGCGCTCGGCACTACTCCACTTCGCGCCGGCTGCAAGCTCATCGACCTCATCGCTCGTCCGCATCTGAATCTCACGAATCTTTCGGAGATTATTCCGGACTTGAAGGCTGCGCTGGATGCACCAGCTAACCGAAAGGAAGAGATAGCGGAAGCTGCAGAAATCAAGATGAAGTACAAAGGTTACATCGAACGAGAGCGTCTCATTGCCGACAAGATGCACCGTTTGGAAGATATCAAAATCAAGGGCCGTTTCAACTATTCCGAGCTCCACGAAATCTCCACAGAAGGACGCCAGAAACTCGAGCGCATCGACCCGGAAACTTTGGCACAGGCAAGCCGAATTCCGGGCGTATCACCAAGCGATATCAACGTGATGCTTGTATTACTCGGAAGATAAGCCGTTTCACAGCGAGACACAAGGGAATTCCTAATGTTTCACGTGAAACAGACTATCAACAAAACATTTGATGCTCAACCGCTTAAGAAAGGTTGCATCAAGTGTTTTGCGGTTAAAGTAAAACTTCAGCAATTCGTGAAACAAAAGCGGATAAAATCGAGCAAAAGGCAAAAATAAACGGGCAAAAAGCCCATAAAAAGGAACAAGAAAAAAGAACAAAATAAGTATCAATTTAAAGCATAAAAAGTAATGAACAATCAGCTATTATTAGACAATCTGCGTTGCATTCCAGATTGGCCAATCAAGGGTGTAAACTTCCGCGACGTTTCAACCCTTTTCAAGAATCCTGCATCTTTAAAAGAGATCAGCGATGAGATGTATGAACTCTACAAAGACAAAGGAATCACCAAGATTGTAGGCATCGAATCACGCGGTTTCGTAATGTCTTCTGCCCTTGCTATTCGTCTCGGAGCCGGCGTAGTTTTATGCCGCAAACCGGGCAAACTTCCATGCAAAACCGTACAGGAAAGTTATGCTAAGGAATATGGCATGGATACCATCGAAATCCACGAAGATGCCATCAATGAGAACGACATCGTACTCCTCCACGACGACCTCCTTGCCACCGGTGGAACCATGAAAGCAGCATGCGACCTGGTAAAGAAATTCCATCCGAAAAAGGTATATGCCAACTTCATCATCGAACTCGTAAACGAGAATTTCGAAGGCAGAAACTCCTTTGATCCAGACGTTGAAGTAACTACTTTATTACAGTTATAAGCAGCAAAAATACTGCGAGAAATACTGCGAGAATGCAGCAAGAAAGCAGCAAGGAAGCAGTAAAAGACACTAGAGCGTTGCCGTTTCACGTGAAACAGTAACGCTCATTTTCCCTTTAAAAACAAGTAAAAATATGACGAAACAAGAGAATGAGGAGCGCTTGGCAAGGCTTAAAAACATCGTTTTAAGTATGCCGGAAAAGCCAGGAAGCTACCAATATTACGACGAAAATCATACGATTATATATGTGGGAAAGGCAAAAAATCTGAAGAGAAGAGTATCTTCCTACTTCCATAAAGAGGTAGACAGATACAAGACAAAGGTGCTTGTTTCTAAGATCCACGACATATCTTATACGGTCGTAAACACAGAAGAAGACGCACTTTTGCTCGAAAACAGCCTGATCAAAAAGTATAATCCAAGATACAATGTCCTGCTGAAAGACGGCAAGACATACCCCTCTATATGCGTAACAAACGAGTATTTTCCACGCATTTTCAAGACTCGTCATATCAATAAAAAAGTGGGAACCTTCTTCGGTCCTTACCCTCATATCGGCAGCATGTATGCCGTTTTAGAGGTCATCAAGAAGCTTTATAAGCCCCGCACCTGCAGAATGCCTATCACCAGAGAAGGCGTTGCTGAAGGCAGATACAAGCCGTGTCTGGAGTATCATATCCACAACTGCGGAGCACCCTGCATCAACAAGCAGAGCTATGAAGAATATCAGGAAAACATGCGCCAGGCACGTGAAATTCTGAAGGGAAACACGCGGGAAGTAAGCAAATATCTCTACGATTTGATGATGAAAAATGCCGAACTTCTACGTTTTGAAATAGCCGAAGAATATAAGAAAAAGTACCAATTACTGGATGAATTTGAGGCAAAAAGCGAGGTGGTAAGCCATACAATTACGGATGTAGATGTCTTCACCATCGTAAATGATGATGCCAACAAAAACGCCTTCATCAACTATATTCACGTAAAAAACGGCACCATCAACCAGAGCTTCACCTACGAATATAAACGTAAACTGGAGGAGAGCGACGAGGAACTTCTGATTACTGCCATTCCGGAAATCAGAGAGCGTTTCCACTCCACATCGAAGGAAATAATCGTGCCCTTCGAAATGGAATGGAAGCTGAAAGATGCCACCTTCTTCGTACCCCAGAGAGGTGACAAAAAGCACCTTCTGGAGCTGTCGGAAATGAACTGCAAGCAGTATAAATTCGACCGTCTGAAGCAGGCAGAAAAGCTCAATCCGGAGCAGAAACAGACCCGATTGATGAAGGAATTACAAGCAAAACTGAAGCTTCAAAAGCTGCCTTATCAGATAGAATGTTTCGATAATTCCAACATATCCGGTACTGATGCCGTGGCAGGTTGCATCGTATATAAAGGTATGAAACCATCCAGAAAAGACTATAGGAAATACAACATTAAGACGGTAGAAGGGCCGGATGATTACGCATCCATGCAAGAGGTGGTAAGACGCCGGTACAGTCGCATGATAGAGGAAGAAACTGCACTTCCAGACCTCATTATTACCGATGGCGGAAAGGGGCAGATGGACGTAGTAAGAGAGGTTATTGTTGACGAATTACACCTGGATATTCCTATCGCAGGACTGGCCAAAGACGACCGGCACAGAACCAACGAACTCCTCTTCGGATTCCCTCCTCAAACCATCGCCCTACCACCAGAAAGTGAGCTGTTCAAGGTTCTGACGCAGATACAGGATGAGGTGCACAGATACGCCATCACCTTCCATCGCGACAAGCGCAGCAAGCATGCTCTTCACTCAGAATTAGACGATATCAAAGGCATCGGTCCGAAGGCTAAAGAAGCCCTGCTGAGCAAGTTTAAGAGCGTGAAAAAGATGAAAGAAGCATCCTTGGAACAACTTTCAGAAGTATTAGGTCCTCATAAGGCAGAAATTCTTTCAAAATATTTCGGAGAAAAAGGCGAGAATATGAAATAAAAGTTGTATATTTGCAGTTCAAACTATACTATATATATTAATAATAAGAAGAAGAACAGAACCGAAGCAAGCATTCCACAAATGCTAATCATAAAGTTCAATGTTCAACATTCAAAGTTCAAAGTAGTAATATGAGAATCGTAATACAGCGTGTCTCTCACGCCTCAGTTACCATCGAAGGAGAGGTTAAATCTGCCATCAGGCAAGGCTACCTGATCCTTCTGGGAATAGAGGAAAGCGACACTTCAGAAGATGTAGACTGGCTGGTCAGAAAGGTAATCGGACTCCGTGTTTTCGACGACGAAAACCATGTTATGAACCGCTCTATCATGGATATAAATGGTGAGATTCTGGTCATCAGCCAGTTCACCCTATTCGCCAGCTACAAGAAAGGAAACCGCCCAAGCTGGCTCAGAGCAGCCAAGCACGAAATCAGCGTTCCACTCTATGAGGAGTTCTGCAAAAAGCTATCCGATGCACTCGGAAAGCCAGTAGGAACAGGCGAATTTGGTGCCGATATGAAGGTAGATTTACGGAACGATGGACCGGTAACCATCATGATGGATACTCACAACAAGGAATAATGCCCTACCCTGAAAGAAAGGCATCTTTCCCCATAAAAGAATTAGGAAGATGACAATAAAAGAAGCACAAGAAGCTGTAGATCAGTGGATTAAAGAATATGGCGTACGCTATTTCAGCGAACTTACCAATATGGCTTGCCTCACAGAAGAAGTGGGCGAACTGGCACGCGTCATTGCCCGAACATACGGCGAACAGAGTTTTAAGAAAGGCGAGAAACCTAACTTAGGCGAAGAAATGGCCGATGTTCTTTGGGTGCTTATCTGCCTGGCAAATCAGACAGGGGTTGACTTGACAGAAGAACTCCAGAAGAGTTTTGACAAGAAGACCAAAAGGGATTCTGAAAGGCATAAAAACAATCCGAAACTATCTGAGCATCAGGAAGATAAAGAACAAGATAATAAGAATTAAAATTGCTATTCATATAAAAACTTAACTTTAATAATTATATAAATAACATTAAGTATGAGCAGTATTAAAGAACAGGTTCTTGCACAGCAGGGACAGTATAAAGAGTCAGACGACAAGTATTTATCAGTTTTGAAGCAGTACAACTGCGACCTCAATGACGAGGAAGTAGCTGCTGCAGTAAAGAAGATTCTCGATGAAAAGGTAGCAGAGAATGAGACCATGGAGGTCAAGAAGTTCCTCTTCGGTAGCATCGAGTTGACTTCTCTCCATACAGAAGATACAGAAGAAAGCATCCTGAAGATGATTGAAAAGGTGAACCAGTTTGCCAAGGATTATCCTCAGCTTCCTCACGTAGCAACCGTATGTACCTACCCTAACTTTGCCGGCCTTATCAGCCAGAGTCTGGAGGTTGACGGCGTAGAAATCGCTGTAGTAAGTGGCAATTTCCCATCCTCTCAGACCTTTATCGAGGTAAAGATTGCAGAAACCGCTATGGCTATCAAGGATGGTGCTACAGAGGTGGATATCGTAATGCCTGTTGGCAAGTTCTTCAGCGAAGATTACGAGGGTCTCTGCGATGATATTCAGGAACTTAAGGAGACATGCGGTGAGCATAAGATGAAGTGCATTCTGGAGACAGGCGACCTGAAGAATTGCAGCAACATCATGAAGGCTTCTATCCTCGCAATGTACTCAGGTTCTGACTATATCAAAACCTCAACAGGCAAGGAGAAGGTCTCAGCTACCCCTGAGGCAGCATACGTTATGTGCCAGGCTATCAAGGCATATTACGAAAAGACTGGCATTCAGATTGGTTTCAAGCCTGCAGGTGGTATCAATACCGTTCATGATGCCGTGGTTTACTACACCATCGTGAAGGAAGTTTTGGGCGAGAAATGGCTGACCAACCAGTGGTTGCGCCTCGGCACATCACGCCTGGCTAACCTCCTCTTGAGCGAAATTCTTGGCAAGGAGATTAAATACTTCTAAAGAAAAGTAACTGATTATCAACAGAATACAAAAAATGCAAAGGGTTGATTCTCTCTGAGAACCAACCCTTTTTATATTATGTTTTCTCTTCAATTTTTATATTAAGCTTTTCTTTCAATCACAAAATCCAAGTAAGCCTTCAAGGCATTGTAAATATCCTTATCCTCCACATAAGTATCGAGGAAATTCATGGCTTCGGCATGGAAATCCCACATGCGCTTATCCGCATATTCAATACCTCCGTTTTCCTTTGTAAATGCCACTAACTGAGCTATTTCATCAGCCGTCACAGTATGAGCCTTTACCTTTCTGGCAAGCTTCATCATCTCCTCATCACCGGTAGACTTCAAAGCATATATTACAGGCAAAGTCAGTTTTCCTTCAACCATATCATTACCAGTAGGTTTACCTATCTCCTTGGAATCATAATAATCAAAGATATCATCACGGATCTGGAAGATGATGCCCAAGTTCTGTCCGAAACGCTTCGCCTCTTCAATCTGCAGTTCTGAAGCATTGGCAGAGATCGCTCCGATACCGGCGCAAGCCTCAAAGAGAGCAGCCGTTTTCTGCTTAATCACCTGATAATAAATATCTTCCGATATCTCTTCATTACTGATACTATTGAGCTGAAGAATCTCACCATTAGACAGGATACGTCCCAACTCAGCAAGATAACGCACGATTTCCTCTGAATGCGAATAAGATACATGAAGCAAGGCGGTGGAAAGAATGAAATCGCCCACAAGCACAGCCACCTTATTATTATAAGTAGCATTCACGCTAGCCTGTCCGCGGCGCTCTCCACTCTCATCAACCACATCATCATGTACCAGCGAAGCGGTATGAAGAAGCTCCAGACCTACCGCAGAATGCTGGGTAACACTGGAAACCTTTCCAAAATTACGTGCCATCAACAAGATGAGTATAGGGCGCATACGTTTTCCAGCGCGCTGACGGATGTGGTCGAGCACCTGGGAAAGGAGGCCATCGCTATGCATAAGAGACTTGTTGAACAAATCTATAAAATCTGCTAATTCTGCCTCTATAGGCAGCTTAATAAGTGATAAATAGTCCATTATATGTGAGTAAATCTACTTAATTTCTGAAATTTGTTACAAAATTAATCAATTCTTCTTGAAATATCGCATTTTTTTAGTAATTTTACACCACAAAAATGAATATTATGGATAAATTGTTCCTTTTAGACGCGTATGCGCTCATTTATAGGTCGTATTACGCCTTTATGAAAGCCCCTCGAATCAATTCGAAGGGACTCAATACTTCGTGTGTAATGGGTTTCTGCAATACCCTCAACGAGATACTTACCAAGGAGAAACCTACCCATATTGCGGTGGCTTTCGACCATGGCAAGACCTTCCGTCATGAGGCTTTCCCTGCATATAAAGCTCAACGAGAAGAGACACCGGAAGACATCAAACTCTCTGTGCCTATCATCAAAAATATCCTGGAGGCATATCATATCCCTATCCTTCAGGTAGATGGTTTCGAGGCGGATGATATCATTGGAACAGTTGCCTTGAAGGCAGGTGAAAAGGGGATGGAAACCTACATGCTCACACCCGACAAGGATTACGCACAACTGGTTCGTAACAATGTTTTCATGTTCCGTCCTCGTCATGGCGGTGGATACGAAAAGTTGGGCGTACAGGAAATTGAAGAGAAATACAGCATCACTTCCCCACTCCAGGTTATCGACCTCCTTGCTCTGATGGGCGACTCAGCTGATAACTTCCCAGGCTGTCCGGGCGTGGGAGAAAAGACAGCCATCAAACTTATCAACGAGTTCGGTAGTGTAGAAGGTCTTATCGAGAACTCTTCTCAAGTGAAAGGCAAGCTCCGCGAAAAAGTGGAGGGTGCTGTAGAAGATATCAGGATGTCAAAGTTCCTGGCAACCATACGAACCGATGTTCCGGTAGAGATCAAGATGGAAGATTTGAAACGGGTAGAGCCAGACAATACAAAATTGGATGAAATCTTCACCGAGTTGGAGTTTAAGTCGTTTGCCAACCGAGTTCTTAACAAACCTAAAAAGGTGCAAACAAAACCTACAGGAGAACTCGATTTATTTGGCGCACAGCAAGCCGACGGGCAGGAAGAGTCAAAAAACGCGAGTTTTGAGACCCTTAAAACGACACCTCATTCATATAAACTCATTGATACAGAAGGAGTTGCAAAGAAACTTTGTGACTATTTATTGACATTCAATATTCTCAGTCTAGACACAGAGACCACATCTACCGCTGCTATTGATGCAGAATTGGTGGGTTTGAGCTTTGCCGTAAAGGAAAAAGAGGCTTTCTACGTAGCAATTCCGGCAAATCGTGAAGAAGCCTTAAAAATCGTAAACATCTTCAAACCTCTCTACGAGAACCCGGAAATCCTGAAAGTGGGGCAGAACATCAAATACGATTACGAGGTGTTGATGAACTACGGCATAGAAATTCAGGGCAAGATGTTCGATACGATGCTCGCCCACTATCTCATCCAGCCAGAACTTTACCACAACATGGATTACTTGGCAGAAGTATTCCTCAACTATCAGACCATTCACATCGAAGAACTGATTGGTCCGAAGGGAAAGAACCAGAAATCGATGCGCGATCTCGCCCCATCAGACATTTACGAATATGCTGCCGAAGATGCCGACATCACCTTGAGATTGAAAAATGTGCTCGAACCAAAACTCAAAGAGATAGATTGTGAAGATCTGTTCTGGAATGTAGAAATGCCGCTTGTACCTGTTTTAGCCCACATGGAGATGACGGGAGTATGCATCGACACCGATACCCTGAAGGAAACATCCGAGAAACTCACCAACCGCCTCAATGAGATAGAACATCATATCTATGAGTTGGCAGGCGAATCGTTCAATATCGCTTCCCCACGCCAGGTTGGAGAAATACTCTTCGGAAAGATGAAGATTGTGGAGAAGCCTAAGAAGACGAAGACGGGCCAGTACGTAACAAGCGAAGAAGTTCTTCAGCAGCTGCGCAGCAAGAGTCCAATCATCGATGAGATACTGAACTACAGAGGTTTAAAGAAACTTTTGGGAACCTATATAGATGCCCTTCCAAAGCTTATCAACTCTCGCACCGGTCACATTCATGCCTCTTTCAACCAAGCCATCACAGCCACAGGACGTCTTTCTTCAAGTGATCCAAACCTGCAGAATATTCCTGTACGCGATGACGATGGCAAGGAGATACGCAGATGCTTCATCCCAGAACCAGGCTGCCTGTTCTTCTCTGCCGACTATTCACAGATAGAACTTCGCATCATGGCACACCTGAGCCAGGATCCAAACATGGTAGAAGCATTCCGTGAAGGCTCTGATATTCATGCAGCTACAGCTGCCAAGATTTGGCACGAAGACATCAAAGAAGTAACAGATGCACAGCGCAAGAAGGCAAAAACTGCCAACTTCGGCATCATCTACGGCATCACGACCTTCGGTCTTGCCCAACGCATGAACATCGAAAACCGAGAGGCAAAGCAGATCATAGAAGACTACTTCCGCACCTTCCCTGGTGTTCAGGCTTACATGGAGAAGGCAAAGGAAATGGCAAGAGAGAAAGGCTATGCCGAAACCCTCTTCCACCGCCGTCGCTACCTGCCAGACATCAACAGCAAGAATGGTACTGTAAGAGGATTTGCCGAGCGCAATGCCATCAATGCCCCTATCCAGGGCTCTGAGGCAGACATCATCAAAGTGGCTATGATCCGCATCTTCAACCGATTCAGAGCAGAAGGCATCAGGAGCAAGATGATTATCCAGGTGCATGACGAACTCAATTTCTCCGTATATCCGGAAGAGAAGGAAAAGGTAGAGAAGATTGTGGTAGAAGAGATGCAGAACGCCTACCAGCTCAGTGTGCCTCTGGTTGCTGATGCCGGATGGGGAAACAACTGGCTAGAAGCACATTAGAAAAACCAGAAAGCGGCCGCAGAAACCGCAAGGCAACTTAAATAAAAAGAAGCTCGCAAGATACCAAACAATCATCTTGCGAGCTTTTCTTTTTCGAGATGTTTCACATGAAACAATCAAATCTTCTATCAAAACACCACTAAAAAGACAAATAACTCCTTTATTCACAAGTACATCTAGAAATCTTTGTTTATTTAGATTAAAAAGGATAATAAAATTATAATATTTTCAAATTTATTTGGTTCTTACAGAAATAAAGTGTATATTTGCATTATAAATCAGAAAGATATGCAAACGCACCTGTCTGATTAAAAGTGAATAGATAACACTAATCAATCAAATTAAGAAAGAAAGGAACATTATGAAGAAATATGTTTGCGACGTGTGTGGTTGGATTTATGATCCAGAAGTAGGTGATCCAGAGGGCGGCATCGCTCCAGGTACAGCATTCGAAGACATCCCAGATGATTGGGTTTGCCCTCTTTGCGGAGTAGGCAAGGAAGATTTCAGCCCTGTAGAGGAATAAGGCTCTTTTGGAGGAATCACCCGAAGGAAATCCTCACAAAGGAATCATCTGAATGAAATGCCTGATATTCAGGCAACACATTCATAAAATAATAGGAGGAACCATTATGACAAAAGTTAGAGAAATCTACCGCTGCCAGATTTGTGGCAATGTAGTAGAAGTTGTAAACCCAGGAGCCGTGCTCAGTTGCTGTGGCGAGCCGATGAAGCTGATGAAGGAAAACACCAGTGATGGCGCAAAAGAGAAGCACGTGCCTGTGATAGAACCTATTGAGGGCGGCTATCGCGTAACAGTAGGAAGTGTGGAGCATCCGATGCTTCCAGAGCATTACATCCAATGGATAGAATTGCTCACCCCTACCGATGTGCTTCGTCACGAGTTGAAGCCAGGCGAAAAGCCTGAAGCTATCTTCCTGACCAACGCAGAAGCCAAGGATGTTACGGCTCGAGAATACTGCAATCTCCACGGATTGTGGAAGGGGGTAATTGAAGGATAAAAACCATCATACCAACAAAAGGTCTCATGTTGTTTTCCCAATGTAGGGAATATGACATGAGACCTTTTTAACTTTATTTGCATCTTGTTTCTACCACAGTAACTACTCATGCCCATAGGGGTGCTGAGCAAAATGATCACCATAATTCTAAGAAATTCATCGCACAACAACTGAACTACGCCCGCACATCAGCTGTTATGCATGCGCACAACAGGTGATGTGCGGTTGCAGAAGGTATCTTTTCCAGCAACTTATCCTATCTCTTCCAGCATCTTATCCTATATATCCCAAAGACTTATGTAATATTTTCCAAACACCTCTCCCGTATATTCCAGCGTCTTCACCTATATCGTTGCACTTCCTCAAGCGTTTCTGTCGGTTTACCATCGTTGATTCTTCCCTCATCTATGATTTTTAGTTAATTTCCCACGATTTCTTCGTATCTTTCATTTATAATGTGTAACTTTGCATCAAATATATTTAAACGTTTTAAATAAAGCAACATAACAATGGCAAAGAACAATAAGCAGACAGTTGGTCAAAACGGCAACAGCGCCAAGAAGACCACCAGGAAAAAAAAGAAGAGATTTCCATCCAGCAGCAAACGAATTCATCTTCGAACAGAGAATCCGTCACTAATCGCTCAAATCAGCCAAAGGATTTGGTAGCCCAAGGAATATCTTTCCTCTCAGGCTTAGCAGAGACCTTGAAGTCGCCAGAAGCCACTGCCCAACTGGTTGATTCCATCGTTGAGAAAGACGAGCAGACAGGCGAAACCTCCATCAAGATTCCTATAGAGAGCAAAGAGACTGTCTCTAATCTCTTGAATCTCATCGGCAAGTTGTTTGCAAAATAAGTCATGGGTAAAAAGAAACATAAGCATCAAGGACATTATTGCAAGATGTGTGGAGAGTATAAATCCAACGAGTCGTTCAGTGGTAAAGGACACAGACTGCACATCTGCAAGAAATGTATATCAATAAGAAATAAGGCTAAAAAAGAAAAGAAACGTTTAGAACATGATAGAATTAACGAAGTCTCAGAAGAAAACAGCTCGCAAGCTCATTAATTTGGGCTTGCAGCGAGAGTGTGCCAAGTTCATGCAATCCACCAAAAATTTCATGAACAAGAACGCATCAGCAGAGGATGCACACGATGCATACCTCAAACTATATGATAAGGTATACCAATTCGACAAGCATATCGCTCGCCGATACGATGGGATGTCAGGAGGTAGATATTACATCACCGTATGTTACCTATACTATGACGGAGTATTGACTGACGAAGACATCCGAGAGTTTGACGATGAGCTATATAACAGTTTGAAAGAAGCCAAGAAGTCTTTTCAAAATTAAACGATATGAGTTACACAGAATATTCTTGTAGCAGACTAACTTTTAAAGCTTGCATAATAGAATCCTTAAAAGAAAACGACGTTTTCTGTATAAAGACACCTGTTGGGAGTTTTCAAATGACGAAAGGAGATTTTTACAAATCTTTTCCAAATGTTATCCAAACAAAAAGTTACAGAGAACAAGGAGTGTATAGTTACACGAAGACTCCCCAAAAAGCCAATAAATACTTGTTTGAACGAAATGAGACGAAAAACATTGGTTTAAAATCAAAACAAACAACTCCAGATTTGGTCGGTGATAATATACGAAGAAAAATCAAGGAAATTGGTCAACTATGGCGTTCTTCAGAATTCAACCCTAAAATATCAAAAGAAACATTAGATTATTGGAACAAAATCATTAATGACTGGGTGGATGCCAAAGACATGCCATTAATTGTTCGAAAAGACATTAAATTCCGAGGTCAATCTTTCATACATCCTACAGGAAGAGAAATTATAGTTTCTGACAATACATTTGCAATCTGGGTATATGGTCAAGTTATGAAACAACATACCCCAACATTGAAAGAAATTAAAGAAATGCTTCAAAACAATATGATTCCTATGCTGTTTATGCAAACTAAAGATAGCAAACAAAAAGCAAAGTATTCCAAGCCTTTAGGAACAGATGCTTTACAAGGATGGAAGCTATGTCACATTGAACCTATCGGTTTTAACAGTTCAAAAAGCATAAATGAAATAGATATACATTCTATAGAAGAGCATTTCCGTAAATATGCGAACCCATACAATATGTTTGTTCTACCAAAAGAAATTGGAGATTTAGGAGAGATACAAGTATTTATTGATGAGCAAAGAAGGAAATAAATAACCTTTTCCTTGCTACAACCAAATAAAAAGCGTAACTTTACCGAAATATCATAAAAATAAGCAATTATGAAGGAAGAAGATATCAAAGAATTGTTCGAGCAATTCGAAGCTATCGCCAACGAATACGAAGGCGTAGAGTGTTGGAGTGCAAGAGAACTTGCACAAGTGTTGGGTTATAGCCAATGGCGTAATTTCGAAGGAATTATCGAAAAAGCAAAAGCATCATGTACCAATGCAGGGCAAGAGGTATCATACCATTTTGCTGATGTCAGCAAAATGGTCACCCTTGGTTCTGGATCTCAGCGTGAAGTCAAAGACTACATGCTGACTCGTTATGCTTGCTATCTCATTGCCCAAAACGGTGATCCACGCAAGCCACAAATCTCTTTTGCCCAAAACTACTTTGCCGTACAAACTCGCCGAGCAGAATTGGTGCAAAAGCGTTTGCTGGAATACGAACGTGTACAAGCACGTGCAAAACTTGCAGAAACAGAGAAGCGTCTCTCTGGTGTGCTGTATGAAAGAGGGGTGGACAGCAAAGGCTTTGCCATCATTCGCTCACTAGGTGACAAGGCGTTGTTTAATCTCGACACGGCTCTTCTCAAACGTAAATTGGGTGCTCCTAACAGCCGACCTCTCGCCGATTTCCTTCCAACACTAAATATTAAAGCTAAAGATTTTGCTGCAGAAATGACTTCTGTCAACGTTCAGCAAAAGGATTTACATGGTCAGCAATCTATCTGTCAAGAGCATGTCGATAATAATAAGGCTGTTCGTAATATGATGCTCCAACGTGGCATTGTGCCAGAAAATCTTCCTGCAGGTGAAGACGTCAAGAAAGTAGAACGCAGATTAAAATCTGACGAAAAGACATTGACCAAAAAGAATAGCAAAAAGAAATAATATCTATCATAATTCTATAACTAGAGAAGATGTAAGGATTTCACTCGTCATCTATGATTTTTAGTTAATTTTCCACGATTTCTTCGTATCTTTCATTTATAATGTGTAACTTTGCACCGGAAATTTAAACGTTTAAAGATAAAATGGCATTAAAATGTGGTATTGTAGGCCTCCCTAACGTGGGTAAGTCTACACTGTTCAACTGTCTGTCTAGTGCAAAGGCACAGGCAGCTAACTTCCCTTTCTGTACTATCGAACCAAACTTAGGCGTCATCACCGTACCAGATGAGCGACTCAACAAATTGGCAGAGATTGTTCACCCAGGACGCATCGTCCCAGCTACTTGCGAAATCGTGGATATCGCAGGTCTCGTAAAGGGTGCCAGCAAGGGCGAAGGTCTTGGTAATAAATTCTTGGGAAATATCCGTGAGTGCGATGCTATCATCCACGTAATCCGCTGTTTCGACGATGACAACATCGTTCGCGAGGGTGGCGCTAAGGTTGATCCTTTGGAGGATAAGAGCGTCATCGATACAGAGTTGCAGCTCAAGGACCTGGAAACTATCGAATCTCAGCTCACCAAGCAGAAGAAGACTGCTGCAGCAGGCAACAAGGATGCTAAGACGATGGTTACCGTTCTGGAGGCTTACAAGGCTGTTCTGGAGCAGGGAAAGAATGCTCGTGGCGTTACTTTCGAAACCAAGGAAGAGCAGAAGGTGGCTCACGACCTCTTCCTCCTCACTACCAAGCCTGTGCTCTACGTAGCCAATGTTGACGAAGCTTCTGCCAAGACCGGCAACGAGTATAGCAAGAAGGTAGAGGAAATCGCCAAGGAAGAAGGTGCTGAGTGCATGGTCATCGCTGCTAAAACAGAGGAAGACATAGCATCGCTCGAAACCTACGAGGACAAACTGATGTTCCTTGAAGAACTCGGACTGGAAGAGAGCGGCGTAAACCGACTCATCAAAAAGGCATACGCCCTGTTGAACCTCGAAACATTCATCACCGCAGGTGAGATGGAGGTCAAGGCATGGACCTATCACAAGGGCTGGAAGGCTCCTCAGTGTGCCGGCGTCATCCACACCGACTTCGAGAAAGGATTCATCCGTGCAGAGGTTATCAAGTATGATGACTATATCAAGTATGGCTCTGAGGCAGCTGTACGCGAGGCTGGCAAGCTCGGCATCGAGGGCAAGGAGTACGTCGTACAGGATGGTGACATCATGCACTTCCGGTTCAATGTATAATCCTATTCTTCTACGGTTATGATAGCAAATCTGCTTAACTATATCGTATGGGACCCAGATCCTATTCTGGCTCATCTGGGTCCTATGACCATCCGCTACTACTCCACCTGCTGGATGATTGGTCTGCTGCTGGGCTATCTGCTCATGAGCAAGCTTTACAAGCAGCAGGGGCTCTCAGATGAGAAGTTCTCCCCACTGTTTCTCTACATCTTCTTAGGTGTACTGATAGGTGGCCGTTTGGGACATTGCATCTTCTATCAGCCGGAATATTTCCTCACCCAGTGGGATCACTTCATCGAGATGCTGATACCTGTTCATCACATGCCAGACGGCAGTTGGAAGTTTACGGGTTATGAGGGACTGGCGAGCCACGGAGGCGTATTCGGCATGTTCGTCGGCATCTGGCTCTATTGCCGCAACATGAAGGTGAGTGGCTGGGTAGTGCTCGACAATATGGGTATCTGCTCAGGCATTACAGCCACTTTCATCCGTTTGGGCAATCTGATGAATTCAGAGATTATCGGCAAGGTTACCGATGTGCCTTGGGCATTTATCTTCGTTCGCGAAGACCAGTATCCACGCCATCCGGGTCAGCTCTACGAGGCTTTGGCATACTTCTGCTTTTTCCTCCTCATCCTCTTCATCTACAAGAAGAGAGGACCTAAGAGCGTAGGCACCGGTTTCTATTTCGGTCTTTGCCTTACTCTCATCTTCACCTTCCGTTTCTTCATCGAATATACCAAGGAGATTCAGGTAGCATTCGAGGCAGGTCTGCCTATGGATATGGGACAGATATTGAGCATTCCGCTCATCATCGCCGGTGTATGGAGCATCGCTTCCAGCACAAAGAGAGCGAAAGAAAAGAACGTAGAGGCAAAATAATATTAGACGACTTATTTTCAGATTATAAAAATCCCTCCTCGTGCAACAGCATCTGCTGCCACGGGGAGGGATTTATATTTTTATCTTCCCAGTAGAATCTTCTTGATGTCATTGAGCTTGTTCAATGCCTCTACCGGAGTGAGATTGTTCACATCCAGCCCGAGTATTTCATCACGTATCTGCGTCAATACAGGATCATCGAGCTGGAAGAAACTGAGCTGCACACCATCCTTAGGTTCATCGATGTGCTGTACGTTCGGTTTACCGGCACCGCCTACCCCGGCATTGTCATCCTCCAACTGTTTGAGAATCACATTGGCACGGTTCACGATGCTGCGGGGCATACCGGCAATCTCTGCCACATGGATACCGAAAGAGTGCTCACTGCCTCCCGGTTCCAGTTTGCGCAGGAAGATTACCTTTCCGTCCACCTCTCTCACACTCACATTGAAGTTCTTGATGCGAGGGAAGTTCTTCTCCATCTCGTTGAGCTCATGATAGTGGGTAGCAAAGAGCGTACGTGCCTGTGCCTTCTTATGTTCGTGCAGATATTCCACGATAGCCCAGGCAATGGAAATACCATCGTAGGTAGAAGTACCTCTTCCCAGCTCATCAAAGAGCACCAGCGAGCGCGGAGAAACGTTGTTCAGGATGTTTGCTGCCTCGGTCATCTCTACCATGAAGGTCGATTCGCCGAGCGATATATTGTCGCTTGCACCTACACGTGTAAAGATTTTATCCACCAGTCCCACTCGGGCGCTCTCTGCGGGCACAAAACAGCCTACCTGTGCCAGCAGCACGATAAGGGCAGTCTGGCGCAGCAGAGCCGATTTACCAGCCATGTTAGGACCGGTAATCATCATGATCTGCTGTTTCTCGGTATCGAGCTGCACATCGTTAGGTACATAGCGTTCGCCCAGCGGCAGTTGGGTTTCAATCACCGGATGCCTGCCCTGCTTGATGTCGAGCACCTCAGAATCATCGACGATAGGGCGCACGTAGCGGTTCTCGTCAGATGTCTTTGCAAATGACAAAAGACAGTCCATACGGGCGATAAGGTTGGCATTGATCTGTATCTGCGGAATATACTCCTGCATGGCAGCTATCAGTTCGTTGAAGAGCTGTGCTTCCAATACCAGAATCTTCTCATCAGCACCGAGAATCTTTTCCTCATATTCCTTCAGTTCCTGGGTGATATAACGCTCTGCCTGAGCCAGCGTCTGCTTGCGTATCCACTCCTCAGGCACCTTATCCTTAAAGGTATTTCTCACCTCCAGATAGTATCCGAAAACATTATTGTAACCTACCTTCAGACTCGAAATTCCTGTCTTTTCTATCTCCCTTTCCTGTATCTTGAGCAGATAATCCTTGCCGTGGCGGCTGATGGCACGAAGGTCGTCGAGTTCGGCATTGAATCCGTCGGCTATCACGTCACCCTTGTTGACTAGCTGTGGCGGATCGGGCTGTATTTCCCTGGCTATGCGGTCTTTCAGGGTCTCGCATACGTTCAGCTGCTCGCCTACCCGCTTCAGAGCCTCGTTCGTAGCATGCTGACATGCCACCTTGATAGGCTTGATGGCTTCAAGTGCATTCTTCAGCTGAACCACTTCGCGAGGCGAAACTCTACCCACGGCTACTTTGGAAATGATACGCTCCAGGTCGCTGATGCGATGCAGCTGGTCATCGAGAAGCTGTCGGAATTCCGGTTCCTTGAAGAAATATTCCACGATGTCGAGACGCTCGTTGATTGGTTTAACGTCCTTCAACGGGAAGACCAGCCAGCGTCTGAGCATACGTCCGCCCATCGCCGTTACCGTACGGTCGATGACATTCAGGAGAGAAGAACCGTCTTCCTGCATAGGGGCAACCAGCTCCAGACTGCGGATGGTAAACCTATCCATACGTACGAACTTATCTTCTTCGATACGTGAAAGGGCGGTGATATGATTAATCTGTGTATGCTGGGTAATCTCGAGATACTGCATGATGGCACCACTGGCTATCACGCCGTTCTTGAGATGCTCTACACCGAAACCTTTCAGAGATTTTGTCTTGAAATGTCCCAGGAGTTTCTGCAGGGCTGTCTGTTCGGTGAAAACCCAGTCATCCAGTTCGAAGGTACAGTATTTGCTGCCGAAATATTTCTCAAAGTCATTCTTTCGGGCGCGGTCGTAGAGCACCTCTTTCGGCATGAAGTTGCCCATCAGTTTTTCTACATAGTCGTAGGTTCCCTCGCCGGTAAGAAACTCTCCGGTCGAGATATCCAGAAAGCTCACACCGCAGGCGGTCTTGCCGAAATGTACGGCTGCCAGGAAGTTGTTTTCCTTGTAGTTCAGCACGTTATCTCCCATCGCCACACCCGGTGTAACGAGTTCAGTAATACCTCGCTTCACCATCTTGTCCATCTGGCTCAGTCCCTTCTTACCTTTTATTTCGAGTCGTTTCTTCTTCGGGTCTTCCAGCTGGTCGCATACCGCTACGCGCTTACCCGCCCTGATGAGTTTAGGCAGATAGGTATCCAGAGCATGATGAGGGAATCCTGCCATCTCGGTCGTGCCCGTAGAACCGCCATTGTTGCGTCGTGTCAGCGTAATGCCGAGTATACGGGATGCCTCCACCGCATCTTCGCAGTAAGTTTCGTAGAAGTCACCGCAACGGAAGAGCAGCAGCGCTTCGGGATGTTTCGATTTCATCTCGAAAAACTGTCTCATCATCGGTGTAAGACCTTTATTATCGTTTGCCATTATCTTTCTTCTCCTTATATTATTTCTTTAAATTTACATAGTTTCTATCTACAATACTCCTCCTTAAACCACAGCCGGTATATCGGGTCAACAAAGACAAAAGCATCGTTTTGCTTTTCGATAATATCTTTGTTCTGGAGCGTTTTCCTGTTCTTGACAATCGTATTCGGATTACCAAGATTATAGATTTGTTTCACGGCTTGCGAAGAGAAATGCTGTTCGCCATTGGCTATAGCCTTAAGCATCTCTATCTGGGTAGAACTGAGATTCTCCGTATCATTCTGAAACATCGGGGTATTGATGTTGAGTACCTGTTTCAATCCCAGATGATATATATCTTCCGTCACTTCCGAAACCGTGAAACTCCAGATAAAATAGCACAACTGCTGGAGATACCAGGAATGGCAAGCCACGGCATCACAGATCCGCTCTGCCATCTCTGCAGAGATTGACTTTCCTGTCTTCTCGAAAGATGACAGAATGAATGGAATCCAATGCTCCTTAGCTATCTTCTGCATGAAAATCACTTGTCCGAAGCGATAAAAAGGACTATTGGAATTGTTGAAGATATTGAGCATCATGTTTCGCTTGCTGCCGTAGAGACAGTAAGAGGTAAGCTGCTGTTGCTGCCATACCGAACGCATCTTTCCCTCCATATCCTTATACTCAGGAAGATTAGCCAACTGCTGGAACTCGTCGATGCAGACGATAATCCTGATGCCCTTTTCCTTTGCCAGCAACTCAGGCAGTTGGAGAATCGTCATCTTATCACGCTCTTGTGGCACAAACTTCAGGTCGAAAGCCATGAAGTCGGTCACCTGGTCGTTGATTACAACCTGCGGTATCACACCTGTCAGGAATTTCTTTGCATCCTCTATCCATCGTTCCATTTTAGAGGAAGCACAAGCTATAACCTGACTGGCAAAAGTGCGATAAAATTCAGATTCAGAGCCGATGCTGAAGGCATCAATATAACAGATTCTTACGTTATTATCCTCACCAGCCAATTCGCTCATCGCCCTTTTCACCAGCGATGATTTACCCCATCGGCGTGGTGAAATCAGCATCACGTTGATATGGGAGGACAGTAATTGCTTGAGCAAAGCCCTGTCTTCCTGTCTGTCGATAAAATTCTCATTGGTGGCTAATGTACCAAATTGAAATGGTGATAGATATTTTGCCATATTCCTAGTAATTTGGTACAAAGTTACGAAATATTACCCTAAGGTAAGTTACCCTAAGGTAATATTTAGAGTTTTTTAAATGAATATATGCTGCATTACCATAATAAAGCCGTACTTTTGTACTCATGAAAAAGAAACAATTATACATAGGGGTTCTGTCGGTTGCTTGCTGCGCGCTCGTAGCAATAGGCATCACCTTGCACCTGCTCTACCCCAAGAAACAGATACAGAACCTGGTGAAAACCCCACCGGTTCTCCGGCTCAAGCCACAGCCTGCAGATACACTGAAGAAGAAACCTGTGAAGAAGATGGATTTCAATATCTCCGGAACTTTAAGAGATAAGGAGGGAAAGGGAGTGGCTGGCGTCATCGTGAGCGATGGATTCAACTGTGTAAAAACCGATGCACAGGGCAGATATAAGATGAAGCGAGACAGCCTGGCAAGATTCATATACTATTCTGTTCCAGCCGATTGCGAGGTTCCTACCCATTCTAAGACCGATCGCACGGCTTTCTTCTACCAGAAGGTTTCCAAAGGGAAGAAAACCTATAACTTCACCCTCACCCGACTGCCGGGCGGCAAGGAGATTCACTATAAGATGATTGTCATCGGCGACCCGCAGGTTACCAATGCCTACAGCCCTTACTATACTTCTCCGGATGATAATCCCATCAAGAAGAGCGATGTAGAAAGATTCACTACCCAGACGATGGCGGACATCAGGCAGACCATCCAGAGTCTTCCAGCCGGAACACCGGTCTACGGACTCAGCATGGGCGATGATGTACAGTATTATGGCGGTTACAACGCCAAACTGGAGCGTCAGATACGCCAGGCATTGGGCTCTTCAGAGATGCGTCTCTTCTCCGTCATCGGCAATCACGACCAGGATGGTAAAGCGCTCTACCGCAGGAAATGGGAGGAGAATTTCGGTCCTACCGATTTTTCCTTCAACCGTGGCGATGTGCATTATGTCTGCATCAACAACTGCTTCTTCCACCGCGGCATGTCCTATTATTCGCCGGGCGAACTGCGTGAACGCCAGGTGCGCTGGCTGAAGCAGGATCTCGCCCTTACGCCAAAGGATATGAAGGTGGTACTCTGCTATCATATCCCTTTTACCTTTGGTAATGCGCCTTTCAGCAAGGCGAAGCCGCTGACCAATGCCAATGAGGAGGGACATTATTCTTCTTCCCGTCTCTCGCTCCTGCTTTCTTTGCTGAAACAGTTTAAGGGCGGTTACGAACTCTTCTGCGGACATACTCATTTTGCCTGCAACCACGAGATCAATTATCAGGGCGAGGATGTGATGGAGCATTGTCATGCTGCCGCCTGTGGCAATATCTGGCAGTCGAACATCAACATCTGCGGCACCCCGAACGGATATTATGTCTATAGCTTTGTGGGTACCAGCATCAGCAACTGCTATTACAAGGGAACCTTCTGGGATAAGAGCAAGCAGATGACCTTGTTCCGTGCGCAGACCGATTTCAACGGCGAGAAATACTCTAGGGATTGGCAGTTGGCAAACAACAGGAATATCCTGGTAGCCAATGTCTTCAATGCTACCAGTCATTGGCGTGTTGTAGCCGTAGAGGATGGCAAAGAATATCTGATGGGACGCCTCAGCGGAAAGGGGCAGGATGCCTTTGCCGCAGGCTATCATCATAAATATAGCGAGAGTGTATCTTACCGGTTCGTGAGCAAGGGCAACGGTTATCTCATCATGAACCACCTTTATTATTATACTCCTAGGAATCCGAATGCCAGAATCATCATCAAGGCATCCGATCCATACGGAAATACCTATACGGCATCGAGCGATGAGGTAACGACAGAGCCTTTCGCCAACTTTGCCCATTATTACGAAAAAGAGTATAAGGAATATAAGAATAAGAAAGACAAGATGTTGCGGGATTCTATATCTGGCAGACAGAAAGATTCACTTGCTGCAAGGAAGAAAGATTCTGCAGCAGTACAAAAATAAAAAGAGAGGGTGCGTCATAAGTTGATGATGCACCCTCTTTTTAAATATTACTTGTTCAGTTTCCAGGTAACACCATCTTTGGTGTCCTTTACCTCGAAGCCGGCTTCAGCCAGGGCATCGCGAATCTGGTCGCTGGTAGCCCAGTCCTTATCAGCCTTTGCCTTGGCACGCAGGTTGAGAACCATATCTACTACCTTGCCGTAAGCCTCTTCACGGGCATCATTGTTGGCACCCTTCTCGCTCTTCAGACCGAGCAGGTCGAAGGTAAAGAGATGCATGGTGTCTGAAAGCTCCTTCAGGTCTTCGGCAGAGATGTTTGCCTTGTGGTCGAGGGCTGTGTTGATTACGTGGCAAGCCTCGAAGAGATAGCTGATAACGAGCTGAGTCTGGAAGTCATCGTTCATCGCATCGTAGCAGCGCTGGCGCAATTCGCTTACGAACTTCTTCACCTGATCATCGCTCTGCTTAGCCACAGGCACACGCTCCAGATCGTTCAAACCATTCATCAGGCGCTCCAATCCCTTCTGGCTAGCCTTCAAGGCATCGTTAGAGAAATCTACGGTGCTGCGGTAGTGAGCGGAGAGGATGAAGAAGCGGATGGTCATTGGCGAATAAGCCTGCTCCAAACTGTCGTGATTGCCAGTGAAGAACTGCTCCAGGGTAATGAAGTTACCCAAGCTCTTACCCATCTTCTGACCGTTGATGGTAATCATATTGTTGTGCATCCAGTAATGAACCATCTGGTCGCCCTGAGAAGCCACGGCCTGAGCAATCTCGCACTCGTGGTGAGGGAAAATCAAATCCATGCCGCCACCGTGAATATCGAAGTGGCTGCCCAAGTACTTGCGTCCCATCGCAGTACACTCGCAGTGCCAGCCAGGGAAACCATCACTCCAAGGACTAGGCCAGCGCATGATATGCTCTGGTGAAGCCTTCTTCCAGAGAGCAAAGTCAGCCTGGTTCTTCTTCTCGCCGATACCAGCCAGCTCGCGGCTCTCGTTGATAACGTTCTTCAGGTTACGTCCGGAGAGGATACCGTACTTATGATCCTTGTTATACTTCTCGATGTCGAAGTAGATAGAGCCGTTGCTCTCGTAGGCATAGCCATTGTCCAGGATTTCCTGAACCAGTTTCTCCTGTTCGATGATATGGCCTGTGGCATGAGGCTCAATGCTAGGAGGAAGTACGTTCAGCGCCTCCATGGCATCGTGGTAGCGGTTGGTGTAGTACTGCGCAATCTCCATTGGCTCCAACTGCTCCAGGCGAGCCTTCTTCTCAATCTTGTCATCGCCTTCATCTGCATCGTGCTCCAGGTGGCCCACGTCGGTAATGTTTCTAACGTAGCGAACCTTATAGCCCAGGTGCTTGAGATAGCGGAAGAGTATATCGAATGTGATGGCTGGTCGTGCATGACCGAGATGCGGATCGCCATACACGGTAGGGCCACAAACATACATGCCCACGTTAGGAGCGTGGAGCGGAGTGAATCTCTCTTTCGTACGTGTGAGAGTGTTGTAAATCAGTAATTTCTGTTCCATCTTGTATGAACCTTTCTTTTATATTATTTATATTTTGAGTGCAAAGTTAACTCATTTTTCTGATATATCCGACAAATCATTCGCAAAATGTTATTAAAATCCTCGAAAATATCAATGGAACAGATCTTCCATGGTCAATTCTCTCTGTATGATGCTGCTTGTTTTGGCTACAAATATATAAAAAATACCACTTAAAGCCAAACGAATGGGTAAGAAAGTGGCTCTAAGTGGTAATTTTAACATACTTAAAGCCAAAAAGGTATTGCAAGAGTACAACTTTTATTCGAAAGTAGAGCCATTTAAGATGATATTTTTTAGGTAGGCTTACACTTTTAGGCAAGAATGTTTGGAGATAAAAAATAAAAGGTGTATATTTGCAGCGTGATTACTATTTAAAAAGAGGAGGTAAATATGGATAGATTTCAAATTATACGTATAATTCATGACTATATGTCAAGGAAGCCTGTGTTGAAGGCATGGATCTTTGGGTCTTTTGCTCGTGGTGAAGAAAAGGCTCAGAGCGATATAGATATTCTCTTTGTCCCCGATTTTGAGCATGGTTCGTTTACTTTGCTTACCCATGGAGGAATGTATGAGGATTTGAAGCAACTGCTAGGTCGTGAAGTTGACTTGGTAGTTGATGGCTCTTTGCGTCCGTATGCTCAGGAGAGTGTGGAACGAGATAAAATCTTGGTATATGAGAGAGCTAGTTAGGGATAAAGGAAGATTGGAAGACATTGTGGAGTATTCTTCCAACGTACTCAAAATCATTGATGGGATAGATTTTGAGGAGTTTTCCTCAAATATTTTAGTCTATTTTGCAACGATGAAAAATGTAGAGATAGTAGGCGAGGCTGCTTATATGCTGACCAAGGAATTCAAGGCAAGTCACCCAGAGATTCCTTGGAAACAGGTGGAAGGTATGCGCCATGTTTTGGTGCATGGTTATTCGCAGGTGTTGCCTCGTATTCTTTGGGCAACAGCAAAGGAGAATATTCCCGAAATCAAGGCTCAAGTGGAGAAATACCTGAACGAGATAGATTGGGAACATTATTGTGGGGAATGATGAACTTGTTCTTCTATACTCTTGGGGCCTTAATCGCAACAAGGGCATTTGCAGATTATGTCGGCAAATGCCCTTGTTGGCTTATATTGCAAATTCTTTATTCAACCATTTCCGCATACCTTTTGAACAGCTCAGCTACGCACTCGCTCTCCGTCATCTTGGTGGAGAAGCCGTAGGCTGCCATCACGGCTCGGTCGTTCTGGCGATGGGCTTGTAAAAGCTCCTTCGGCATGAGCGTAGGGTCGTAGAGGTCGGCGAGCGAGGAGTCGGGGTATAGGGCGCGGGCATCGAGTATAGCCTGGGCACTCTGCTCTATCTTTTCCTTTTGCCCGGCAGTGGGCGATGGCCAAGGGAAGCTGTTATACACCACGTCCTTGCTGTAGCGATAGTCGCTCTTCAGGCGACCGCACACCGCTCGCATCCATGCCATGTGGACGTTCGACTCCAAGATGCCGAAGTGGTAGAGGGTGGCGGAAGGGATGAGAAGTACAATCAGGCTTTTTGATTCGGCTATCTTTTTGCATAAAATAAGTAGTTTTTGTATATCTATTCACTATTTGTAAGTTTTTTGCCTAATATATGCATAAAATTATCAAAACATTAGCGTATATCGAAAATAATGTGTAACTTTGCAGCCGCAAACTGTTATCAATTATCAAGAAGGCGGCTATAAGTTCCGCTAATGAGTATTAAGTTAGAAGAAAATGGCATATACAAGATTGAGTGCTGCCGAAGCGGCAGCGATGATTAACGATCAAGATACAATCGGATTGAGTGGTTTCACACCAAACGGCGTGCCTAAGGCAACCTTCCGCGAACTCTCCAAGAGAGCCGTGGCTGAGCACGAGGCGGGCAGACCTTTCCAGGTGGGCATCCTCACGGGTGCTTCTACCTCGCAGAGTATCGAAGGTGACATGGCAGCAGCCCATGCCATCAAGTTCCGTGCGCCATTTTCTACCAACAAGGACTTTAGAACTCATACCAACCTGGGCGAGATTGATTATGAGGATATGCACCTCGGCCACATGGCTGAGCGCCTGCGCCGTGGCTTCTATGGCGAAATAGACCTTGCCATCATCGAAGTTTCTGATTTGGAAGAAGGCGAAACTACCTGCAAGGCATTCCTAACCTCTGCCGGCGGCATTGTTCCTACCATCGTCCGCCTTGCCAAGAAGGTGCTCATCGAGAAGAATACCTTCCACAGTCCAGCTTCCCGTTATCTTCACGATGTATACGAGATAGCCAAATGCCCATTCCGCACACCTATCCCTATCATGAACGTAGGCGATAGAATAGGTAAGGAGTATGTGGAGATTGATGCACATAAGATTGTGGGTGTGATAGAATGCAACATTCCGGAGGAGGCGCGTGCCTTCAAACCGCTCGACCCTGTGACCGAACAGATGGGACATAATGTGGCTGATTTTCTGGTCAGCGACTTGAAGAAGGGACATATTCCTCCTCAGTTCCTGCCTTTGCAGAGCGGAGTGGGCGTAACTTCCAATGCCGTTCTTGAGGCATTGGGACAGAACCCTAACGTGCCGGTATTCAGCGTTTATACCGAGGTGGTTCAGGATGCCGTGGTGAAATACATGCGCGAGGGAAGAATCAAGGATGCTTCCTGCTCTTCGCTCACCGTAACCAATGATACATTGAAAGAGGTGTATGATGATATTGATTACTTCAAGAAGCATCTCACCATCCGCCAGAGTGAGATTTCAAACTCTCCTGAGGTCATCCGCCGTCTGGGTGTCATCGCCATGAACACCGCCATTGAGTGCGATATCTACGGCAATGAGAACTCCAGCCATATCTGCGGCAGCAAGCTGATGAATGGTATAGGCGGTTCCTGCGATTACGAGCGCAATGGTTACATCTCTATCTTCACCACGCAGAGTACCACCAAGAACGGTTGCATCTCTGCCATCGTTCCGATGTGCAGTCATGTGGACAGCACCGAGCACGATGTGGATGTGATTGTTACCGAACAGGGAGTTGCCGATCTCCGTGGCAAAGGCCCATTGCGCCGTGCCAAAGAGATTATCGAAAACTGTGCCCATCCGGATTACCGCCCTATGCTCCGTGAGTATCTGAAGTTTGCCGAGAAGGGCCACGAGCCACAGAGCATGCGTGCTGCCCTCGCCATGCACGATACCTTCCTGAAGAAGGGCGATATGAGATTGACAGATTTCGGAGAATATCTGAAATAAGAGAAGGCCGAAAGATTGTGAAAACCGAGAAGACAAATCTTTCATAGATGACTCAGAAAAATATTGAATTATATGATAAGCGGCATTCATATCCAAGGAATGCCGCTTATTATATGTTATCAGTATAAGTCAATCTATCGCAAGTGCTTCAACAATGATATGCAGTATCTGGTAATGTGTAGTAAGAATATCGTGAGTGATAACCCCAAATCGTGATGGATGATAGATGATTACATAAAACTTATTCACGAATACGGCTGCATCGGGTTACAAATATGGCTGCATCGGGTTACGAATATGACTGCATCGGGTCACGAATATGACTGCATCGGGTTACGAATATGACTGCGTAGGCTAACGGAGACGTATCTGTAAGCTTATCGAGACGTCTGCATCAGCTAACAGAGACGTCTGCATCAGCTAACAGAGACGTCTGAACTCGCTGACTGAACTACTTGAGTAGCTTGATTGAACCACTTGAGTATTCTTCTTCATGTGCTTGCATGCAACCATAAAACTTTTTCAGCAACTTTTCCCGGAAATCTCTTGCGGGTTTGAAAATAAAACCGTAACTTTGCGGCATGGATTTTTAATACAGTTGATTATGAAGCAGGTAGAAGAAAGATATATCAGCTTGCTGACCGACTTCGGTTTCAAGCGAATTTTTGGAACAGCAATAAACAAGGATTTGCTCATTTGCTTCCTTAACAGCTTGTTTAATGGCAGACAGGTTGTGAAGGACGTGAAGTATCTGAATCCAGAGCACGTCGGAGATGTCTATACCGACCGCAGAGCCATCTTTGATGTATATTGCGAAGGCGAAAACGGCGAGAAGTTCATCGTAGAAATGCAGAATGCGTACCAGACGTATTTCAAGGATCGCGCCCTTTTCTACTCTACTTTCCCGATTCGCGAACAGGCACCCAAGGGAAATGAATGGGATTTCAAACTCAATCATATCTATACCGTTGCCCTGCTCAACTTCAACATGAACGAGGATGCTTTCGACAAGGAGAAAATCCGCCATCATGTGCAGTTATGCGACACAGCTACCCACAAAGTATTTTACGACAAACTCGAATATATCTATGTAGAGATTTCTAAGTTCAACAAACCCCTGGAAGAACTGGATACGCTCTACGAGAAGTGGCTCTATGCACTGAAGAACCTCTATAAGCTTACCCAGCGTCCTAAAGAGCTGTGCGACAAAGTCTTCGACCGTCTCTTCGAGGAAGCCGAGATAGCCAAGTTCACTCCGCAGGAAATGAGGGAGTACGAGACCAGCAAGATGGCATATCGCGACATCAAGAATTCCGTAGACACCGCTAAGCGTGAAGGCATAGCTGAGGGTAAGGAAATTGGTATGAAGGAAGGTATGGAAAAAGGTCTTGCGGAAGGTATGGAAAAAGGTATGGAGAAAGGCAGAGCAGAAGGCAAACATGAGGCCAACACAGAAACAGCACAACGTTTGCTGGCAATGGGACTTTCTGCCGAACAGGTTGCCAAAGCTACCCAGCTACCTTTGGAAATCATTAAGAATCTGAGCAATTCATAAACGGAGACGTAGATTACGAATATCTCCATATAATCAAGGGTCTATACGCCACCTGTTCTTCGTGGCATATAGACCCTTGTATTTTGCCGTTAGGCGTTATAATGACTGTTACTCACCCCAATAATAGCCGCCTTCCATATCTGGTTTATCATCGCCATTGCTTCCTTGCCCCATAGTAGATGCTGCAAGGAGGGTGCAAGAGGTGATATTTACCACCTGCATCTCTGGCTTTTTATATTCTTTCTTTTTCATATCCTTTTGATTTTAAAATTCTTTACTTAACCATGATTTTATAAGTCTTGCTGCCACGCTTCACGATGTTCAGACCCTTCTGCAGACCATTGGTACGACGACCATTCGCGTCATAGTATTCTGCATTGGCATCGTTGCTGATGGCGTTGAGGTTGTCAATGGCAGTAGTGCCATCACCCTTTCCGATGCTCAGCATGGCTGCTCTTGCCTGAGATGCTGTGGCAGGATGGATATATGCACGCATCGGTTTGATGCCCACGCCATTGCCATCATTCAAGTCAAAGACACGCCAGAATTTATTCTTACCAATGATGTAGTCGTTTTTGTCAAGACCCTGATTGCCATTGCCGCCAATCTTGGTGAATGAACCTACGAGGTTGACATCTGTGTTTGTTCCAGCTACTGGCTCTTTAACGAGGTCTGCATCTTGTGCAGAAATTTCAAGCTTCTTCACACCCTCATTCATCTTGAAGAGCACCGGAGTACCAGCAGGGATTTCTGCTCCATCTTCATAACTCTCAAGAGTGATGCAATCTTTGTCAATACCTGTGAGACGATAGAACTTACATCCTGTTTCTTTGCTCTGGTCAATGGCGAAAGGCAAGCAGAGCGTTCCCCAGGTAGAACCTTCAGGGATATCTCGGTTGTAAGATGCTTCCTTGGCTGCGAACGGCTCATAAGCCACGAAGTCCTTGCCGTCGTCAAGAACAAGATTCTCCGTAGCAAGAGTTTTTCCCGTTGCACCTATCTTCTCTTCACCATTCTTACCTACCAGCTTGGTGAAGTAGCCAGTCTTGTAGTTGGCGTATCGGTGGTCGGTATCGAGCAAGGAATACTTTTGAAAACCTTTGAGTTTTGTACAATTTTTGAACATTTTCTCACCATTTTGTACATTGGTCGTTACAAAATTATCGCTGACGTAGATGGTTGTGAGAGCGGTGGATGATTTATCTAACATATAGAACATACGGTTCATATCCCTCACCTCCGCTGTATTGAAGTTTGTGAGATCGAGCGAGGTGAGAGCGGAGCAACCCTTGAACATAAAGTGCATATCCGTCACCTTCGCTGTGTTGAAGTTTGTGAGGTCGAGCGAGGTGAGATTGGAGCAACCAAGGAACATATTGCCCATATTCGTCACTTTCGCTGTGTTGAAGTTTGTGAGGTCGAGCGAGGTGAGATTGGAGCAGTCACAGAACATACCGTTCATATTCTTCACATTCTGAGTATTGAAGATAGAGACGTCGAGCGAAGTAAGCGCATAGCAGCAAGTGAACATATCTCTCATGTCCGTCACATTCTGGGTATTCAGATTCTCAATACCTTCAATTTCGGTCAGATAAAAGCAATTTCCGAACCACCAACAACAGCTCGTTGGTCTTGCATTGGCAAACGAAGCATCGAAGACCACCTTATAGATATTTTCTTTTTGCGTAAGCCACCCCGGCTCGTTATTTTCTTCATTCAAATCATAAGCACCTTCGGGCTTGGAAAGGCCGCGTCTGAATGTAAGCGTTCCAGTAGCATTGTCAAACTCGGCATAATCAAATACTGGAGTAAAATAACCATCCGGGCCGTAGTTGGCATAGTTGTGGTCGGTCTTGCTATCGCTATAATCTTTGAGACTTTTGCAACCAGTGAACATATCTAAACCGTGCTTAACATTGTCCGTATCAAACTTGTCGCTGGCGTAGATGGTTGTGAGAGCGGAGCAGCCTTCGAACATATTGTTCATATACGTCACCTTCGCTGTGTTGAAGTTAGTGAGGTCGAGAGAGGTGAGAGCGGAGCAGCCATTGAACATATAGTCCATAAACTTCACATTCGCTGTGTTGAAGTTAGTGAGGTCGAGAGAAGTGAGAGCGGAGCAGCCATTGAACATATTGCCCATTTCCGTCACCTTCGCTGTATTGAAGTTAGTGAGGTCGAGAGATTTGAGAGCGGAGCAGCCATTGAACATATTGCCCATTTCCGTCACCTTCGCTGTATTGAAGTTAGTGAGGCCGAGAGAGGTGAGAGCGGAGCAGCCTTTGAACATATTGCTCATATTCGTCACATTCGCTGTGTTGAAGTTAGTGAGGTCGAGAGATTTGAGAGCGGAGCAGCCCTTGAACATAAAGCTCATATCCGTCACATTCGCTGTGTTGAATTTAGTGAGGTCGAGAGAGGTGAGAGCGGAGCAGCCCTCGAACATATTGCCCATATTCGTCACCTTCGCTGTATTGAAGTTAGTGAGGTCGAGAGATTTGAGAGCGGAGCAGCCATTGAACATATAGCTCATATTCGTCACCTTCGCTGTGTTGAAGTTAGTGAGGTCGAGAGAAGTGAGAGCGGAGCAGCCATTGAACATATTGTCCATAATCTCCACATTCGCTGTATTCAAATATTCAAGGCCTGAAATTGTTTCCAAGGTTTCGCAGCCTACAAAGAATCCACTCAACGATGTAGGAGCGTAAGTTTTGAAACTCTCATCGAAAACGATATTCTTGATACTACTGTAATTAGTGCACACAATTGCCACCATATCGATGTTATGCACCACAGCCATACGGCTTAAATCAAGACCTTCCAGATTGTCTGAAGTGATTTTTTTGAAAGTCAATGTAGAGTTCGTAGCAACGTAGTCTGCAACATATTCAGAAAAAGTGGTTGCTGTTTTCAGATCGTATATGCATGTGCGGTCGGCATTTTCATTAACTGAGCCGTCTTTTTTGTAAGACAACTTCAAAGAATGCTTGCCAACAGATAATAATTCTTTAATCTCTATTTGATCTATTTCGCTAATCGTCCAAGACTTTTTGTTATCTAAAGTAATAGTGGCTTCATCAAATTCTTCTGAAGAAACGAGATACTTAAACATCAATAACATAGGCTTTTCTACTGTGAAATTGACTACAGTCTCTGAAGAACTTCCGTCCACATTATAATTACTTGACATCAGTCCTTTGCTACCATCAGGAATAGTGAAGCCAAGATCCTTCATTCCATCTGCGTTCAAGTCCAGCATCTTCCAAGGATAACTGCCGTCATCAGTAATGGTAACATCGGTTATACCATCCAAGCCATTAAACAAAGCATAGCGTGGGTCTTCTGTTGGGGTCTGCGCCACCATACGTGTAGGCACAAACAACAACATCAACAACATCAATGGGAACAGGGCAAATCTATAGAACTTTGCCCCCCCCATAGTTCATACGGTCGACATGCGACACATTGAATTGATTGGTAATTTTTTTCATAATCCTTAATTCCGCAACACTATAATTTAATATTTTTTATAAGCACCTGAGCAACAAAAAGTTGCTCAGGATTTTGCCATGTCAGAAATTTCACTTATCTTAGTGTTGCAAATAAAAAACAAATAAAACTCTGAATGACATGGCAAAAGTACAAATAAAATCTGAGAAACTCACTCCTTTTGGAGGAATTTTTTCTATTATGGAGCAATTTGATGCTCTTTTAGCTCAAACCATAGATTCCACCTTGGGATTGAGATGCACTATGTTTGGTTATCAATATAGCGAAATTCTACGCTCTCTGATGTGCGTATATCTTTGTGGCGGCTCATGTATTGAGGATGTTACAACTCACTTGATGAAACATTTGTCTCTTCATCCAACTCTTCGCACTTGCAGCGCAGACACCATATTGCGTGCTATCGAAGAACTGACTTGTAAGAACATCACCTATAAATCTGCTTCTGGCAACTCCTATGATTTCAATACTGCAGACAAGATGAACTGCTTATTGATCAAAGCCCTGCTTGCTACTGGTCAATTGAAATCCGGTCAAGAGTATGATTTTGACTTTGACCATCAGTTCATTGAAACAGAGAAGCATGATGCAAAACCAACCTACAAGAAGTTCCTGGGCTATAGTCCAGGTGTGGCAGTCATTAACGACATGATTGTCGGTATTGAAAATAGAGACGGCAACACAAACGTGCGCTTCAACCAAAGAGAGACTTTGGAAAGAATCTTCAAGCGACTGGAGGCATCAGAAGTATATATATCCCGTGCCCGCATGGATTGCGGCTCATGCTCGGAGGAAATCGTAGATATGGTAGAGGCCCATTGCAGGCATTTTTATATTCGTGCCAACAGATGCTCTTCCTTCTACGATTCCATGTTTGCCTTGACTGGATGGAAAACTGTTGAAATCAACGGTATTGAATTTGAGCTGAATTCCATCCTTGTTGAGAAATGGAAAGGAAAACCGTATCGTCTTGTCATACAGAGACAAAGGCGAATAGAGGGAGACCTTGACATTTGGGAAGGCGAATATACCTACAGATGTATACTGACTAACGATTACAAGTCGAGTGCAAGAGACATTGTGGAATTCTACAATCTTCGTGGTGGCAAGGAACGCATCTTCGATGACATGAACAATGGCTTTGGCTGGAATCGGTTGCCAAAATCGTTCATGGCACAGAATACTGTATTCCTGCTTATGACAGCTTTCATCAGAAACTTCTACAAAGCTATTATGCAGAGATTGAAAACCCATGAATTTGGATTGCGTGCCACCAGCAGAATCAAGACCTTTGTGTTCAAGTTCATCTCTGTTCCTGCAAAATGGATTAAGACGTCACGTAGGCATGTATTGAACATTTATTCAGACAACTATGCTTATGCCAACCTGTTCAAGACAGACTTTGGTTAAAGGCCATGCTTTTCTGGTTAAACCGGCGTATTACCTCAAGTCGCTTTATGGGGTAAGGGAATTTTGTGTTTACGACGTTTCTGTTATGCCCAAGGAATATGTACAATAAAAGAATTTTTGTCGTTTTACAAGTAAATTCCCACGAAACCCTATAGGTTGCGGATTTGAGGATAATTTAATTTTATATTTGTTATTTATATTTGTCTGCTTATTGCCGAAATTCACTCCAGGAAATACAGGAGGTTTAACGACATGATGAATATCGATACCAGAAATAGAAAGATATAAAACTGTTCCTGCTTGAAGAAATCACGAAAGGTGATGCGAGCCTTCCGATGTTCCTCAAGATACATCCTGTACTCATGTATCATAGCATATACGAAGATGATGCCTAACATGAGTGCCGCCGTCCCGATGATGATCAGGGCTAATTCTATCCTTGGCATGGTTTCTAATATTTCTTTCATGGTGCAAATATAGTGTTTTTTTTTCAAAAAAGGTGTCGCATTCCTATGTTTAGGTGTCGCATTCCTATGAATGCGACACCTTTTTTAACGTATTTTTTCATTTTGCGATGTGTTTTCCTGTTATTTATCGAAAAATGGTTAATCCTGCTTTTTATCCTCTGCGGCTACATTTTCAGCCATTTTCTCCCGCCATTCGGTAGGAGTACAACCTTCCTTTAACTTGAAAATGCGGTACAGATAGGTGCAGGCAGAGAAGCCACAAAACGTACCTCGGCAAGCCAGAGGCGGAAGGTGGAGTCTAGGCATGAAGTGAAGTAGCGTGCCAACTCGTTCTTGTAAATATCCAGCGAGCGTGACAGGATAACCATGATTCAATATGGTATCCCCCGCCGGCTCACCAGTCTTCCTGCTTCTCGAAATTCTCTTTCCGAAAGCCAGGGGTGTAAAGTTTCTTTATTCTGAAGTTTCGCAAGTTCACGACTCTAATAATTCATGCCGAAATACCAGAGAGGGATGATGATTCCATGCCCCGTCTCTATATCGTCTTTTACGATACGTCCGTTTTTTACATCCTCTATCTGCTTTTTGCCTTTCTTCCTTCCGCCAATCTCAAAGGTATAATCACCAATGGTAAAGTCGGAAACCCTGGAGGAAGTAACGTCTTGCTTTTCTCTCATCTGATTGTAGAAGAAAGTTTCCCTTATGTTTCCTATGTTGGGATTAGAGGTGAGTACTGACATCAGACTTGGGTTATCTACATAAACTTTTTCCACCTTCCCCAGATTGCGCATACCCGAAGTATCATCTCTGAGCAGACCTATCATTCCTGCACGCTCCAAATAGACGAGATAATCAGGCACGTTGTTCTTACTTACCCCGATTTCCGTGGCGAGGTTCTCTACGCTTGGCTTGTAGGGAGCCAACCCGGAAAGAATGACGAGCATACGCTTCAGTTTGCGTGCTGTTGAAGCTTTCATATCAGCATATTGCGGAATGTCAACTTCTACCGTCTGGTCTATCACCTGCAGCATTCTTTGCGTAAAATCTCCCTCTATGGCAAATGGGTAATAGCCATGGTCGAGGTACGCTCTGAAAACAGGCAATGGATGATCCAACCCCGGAATCTCTACCTGGTGATTGAGTATTTCGTCGAGACTGAAAACTCTGGTCTTGATGCCTTCAAAAAGTTGCAGGTATTCCCTGAACGACAAGCCTTGCATCATATACATCAGCGCCCGACGACTCAGATCAGCTTCGCCCTTCTTGATATCCAAGACCGATGAACCGGTAAAGATAAGGTTCAGGGATGGGTGCATGTCGTAAATTTGCTTCAGTTCTCTGCTCCATCCGGCATACTTGTGAATTTCATCTATATAAAGATGTGTACCACCCTCCTTGATAAACTCGTCAGCAAAGTCGATTAAGGAATGATTTGAAAAATAGATGTTGTCGGCAGACACATACAGATGATGGCCTTCCTTAGATAGCTTAATGCGCTGAAGTATCATGGTGGATTTTCCAACACCTCGCGGACCAACGATACCTACTAATCGTCCATTCCAGTTGATTTCATCATATTTATATCTGATGAAATCAAGCGGAGTACGTTTCAACAACTCCGCCATATATTCATATAGTTTATTGTCTATCATATCTTGCTCTTTTAGATGAATATCGTTTAAAACTGCAGCAAAGATACAAATAATCCCTCAATAAGGGATGAATTCTTTCGAAAAGTTCCCTCAATGAGGGATGAATTTAATCATTTTTATCCCTCATTGAGGGATTTTTGCACATTGTTATTAACAAATGAGTTCATGCCAAACTTCGCAAAAAACGCAAGTTTGGCATGAACTCAACTTATAGCTTCAAAAGTTTGGCAAACTCCCAGACTACAATACCGGCGGTGACGCTGACATTTAAGGAATGCTTAGTGCCGAACTGAGGAATCTCCAGGCAGCCATCGCTCATATCCACGATGTTCTGCTTGACTCCCTTCACCTCGTTGCCGAAAATAACGGCGTAGCCTTTGGAGAGGGAAGGGTGAGCCTCAGGCAGGTTCTGGAGCTTGGTGGAGCCTTCTACCTGCTCGATGCTATATACAAAGTAGCCTTTCTGCTTCAACTTCTCTACCGCCTCTTCGGTAGTCTTGAAGTATTCCCAATCCACGCTGTCTTCGCCACCCAATGCCGTCTTATGAATCTCGACATTGGGAGGGGTGGCGGTGATTCCGCAGAGATACACCGCCTCTACACGGAAGGCATCGCAGGAACGGAAAACACTTCCTACATTATATAATGAACGCACATCATCCAGGACCACTATCAGGGGCAGCTTTTCGGCTTCCTTGAATTCCTCCAGGGTGAGGCGGTTCATCTCTATCGTTCTTAATTTGCGCATTATAATATACCTTATTATATATAATATAATCAGAGGCGGTTAAGCCTCTGCCTCTTTGGTCTTGTAGGCAAGGGCGTACATGCGAATCTGCTTGATCATCGCCAGAAGACCATTGCTGCGGGTTGGACTCAAATGGTCTTTCAGACCAATTTTCTCTACGAAATAGAGGTCGGCATCCATAATCTCGGTTGGGGTATGACCGCTCAATACACGGATGAGGAGGGCGATGATACCCTTTACGATGAGCGCATCGCTATCGGCAGTGAATACGAGCTTGCCATCTACATAATCGCATTGCAGCCATACGCGGCTCTGGCAGCCGTCGATAAGGTTCTGCTCGTTCTTGTATTTCTCATCGAGAGGAGCCAACTCGTTGCCCAAGTCAATAAGCATCTGATACTTGTCCATCCAGTCGGTGAAATCCTGGAACTCCTCTACTACTTCATCCTGCAATTCATTAATTGTTGCCATTATTTTATTTCTTTAATTTCGTTTACTGTAATCAACTTATAGAGCTTGTCGTTAGGGCGTACCTTATCTGGTACAGGGATGGAAACTCTCCAGCCCTGCTGCGCTGTTTCTACCGGTTTCAGGTCGTAGCGGATTTCATCGGCATGGAGATACATCACACCGGTGGTGTTACCCGTAATCAGCAGTTTCTCGCCCTTGTCGAAGGTAGATGCCTCTACGGCTACTTCTGCCACACCCAACTTAGAGAAATATTTCATCACCTTGCCCACTAGCACCTTCTTCTCGGTAGCTACGGAACCGTAATGCTTGTTCCATTCACCGAGAGTCTGCCCCTGGTAATAACCATCCCAGAAACCACGGTTGAAGACGGTGGCGAGTTTCTCATCCCACTCATCCTTCTTCTCCTCGGTAAAGGTTCCGTCGAGCACGGCAGCTATCGCCTCCTTATAACATTTCACTACGGTATATACGTATTCTGGACCACGGGCACGGCCTTCAATCTTGAAGACGCGCACACCGGCATCCATCATGCGGTCGATGAAGCGGATGGTCTTCAGGTCCTTCGGACTCATCACATACTTATTGTCGATTTCAAGCTGGTTGCCAGTTTCGTTATCTGTAACAGTATAGCTGCGGCGGCAGATCTGCACACACTCGCCACGGTTGGCAGAGCGGTTGGCATTAGCGAGACTCATGTAGCACTTGCCCGATACAGCCATGCACAGAGCACCATGACAGAACATTTCGATGCGGATCTGCTTGCCCATAGGTCCGCAGATGTTCTGCTGCTCTATCTGCTCATGGATGTGCTTCACCTGGTCCATGTTCAATTCACGTGCCAGTACGGAAACATCAGCAAAGCGTGCATAAAACTTCAAAGCCTCTGTGTTTGAGATATTTAACTGTGTGGATAAATGAACCTCCTCGCCCACTTCATTGCAATAGCTCATTACAGCCACATCGCTGGCAATGACGGCAGAGATGCCTGCCTCCTTGGCAGCATCGATGATTTCCTTCATCGTTGGGATGTCGTTATCGTAGATGACAGTATTGACGGTGAGATAGGTCTTGATACCATGCTCGTTGCAGGTGGCAGCAATCTCACGCAAATCATCGATAGTAAAATGGTTGGCTGAATGGGAACGCATGTTCAACTTGCCGATACCAAAGTATACGGAGTCGGCACCAGCCTGTATGGCAGCAGCCAGTGACTCGCGTGAGCCCACTGGTGCCATCACTTCAAATTCGTTTATCTTTGTATTCATGAATGCAATTATCTTTTTTCGGGTACAAAGTTACACCAAAATGAAGACAAAACACAGAAAAATGGAGAAAAAATGACATAAATTCGATTATATTGACAAATCAATCATGATTATTTGTCTATATTTGCCAATAAATAAGAATATATCCCTAGGATATTCTTCTTTTTTATGAATACAATCCAGTCTTACGGCTGGTATTATTAATTAAAATAAAAGCGTATGAAGAAAGCTTTTATATCAGGAATGATTCTGTTCCTGGCAATGACCACAACGGTTAGTTGCACACAAGAAAACGTGATGCTTGAAACAACACCACAAGTCAAGAACCAAGAAGTAAGATTCTGCTTCTTCGAAAAATCCATTGTGCCTATCGGTCAGGATGAAGAGAGCAATCTTGCCAGAACGAGAGCCGACGGGAGCAAGCAATCGCTCAAGGATGCAAACCTCTACACAGATCTGCAAGTATGTCTCATTCCGAAAGGAGATGAAACTACTGCCGGCTATACCGTAAGACAGGAAAACTGGGATGACAAATTCGGAAACGTCAGCCTGCAGGTGCCGGCAGGAGAATACACGCTCGTTGCCGTAGCAGCAAAAACTGATTTGCAGCAGGAAGAACGAATCGAAGTAAAATCAAGGTATGAAATGACTTTTGCCAACAACATCGTACGCGATATGGCGTATACCCTGCAGGATATCAAGGTGGAATCGGGCAGCAAAGCCGTAACACAGAATGTTTCGCTGAAACGTGCCGTCAGCTGTTTTAAACTGCAAGCTACCGACCCGATGCCTCTTACTACCAATACGCAGGATATCACGATAAGCGGAAGCTGCGGTACGGTGTTCAATCCTTCTACCGGATTCTGCAAAGAAAAGGCTACCATCACCCGAAGTTGGACTTTCGACCCCAAAGAATACCAGAACCCATACATCAAATTCACCCTCTACACCCTTCTGACCGACAATGATGTAACCGACATTCATATAACAACTGCTGGAAAGGACAAGGAAGGAAAAGCAGTAAAGACCGTCAACTTTGACAACGTACACCTGGTCATCGGAAAGAAGACTACCTATACCGGTCCGCTCTACACCTACCCTAACAATATGTCGTTCACGATAAACCAGCCGGAGATTCCTGCATCAGGCTATGACAAGAAATTTTAATAACCCATGGCGTTTTAAGAAAGATTAATGCCACAGATTAAAATCTTTTTTGTATTTTTGCGGCATGGAAAGAAAGAACATTATAACCATAGGACTCGCTCTGCTTGTATTCGCCGGTTGCGGATACAGACAGCAGCGAGGCGGTATCCCAGAGACAGGTGGAGGCGAGGATTATCTTCCGGAGCATATCCACCTGATCAGTACTACGCCCGTCAAGGACCAGGGCAACAGCGAACTCTGCTGGGCATACGGCATGCTTGCCACCATCGAAAGCGAGCACATCATGAAGGGGGATTCCGTGAATCTCTCCATCGCCTACATAGCCCGCATGATGCTGGAAGAACAGGCACTGGAATATTACTTTGCACAGGGAAAGAAGAACATCAGCCTGCGCGGTACTGCCCCGATGCTGATACATTATATAGATAAGTATGGTGCACAACCTTACGACAGCTATGAAGATCCGAAGCACGTGAACTACAAGGTGCTCTGCCGCAAGGTGCAGAAACTGTGCGATGGCGCCATCTCGAAGAAAGCGGGCATCAGCCAGCTCAAAGAGGAACTGAACGACCTGTTTGACGCAGAAATAGGCTACATGCCTGCCAAGGCCGTACACATGCTGGGTGCCGAATATACCCCTCAAGAGTTTGCCCACAGCGTATGCTATCCCGAGGAGTATGTATCGCTCACCAGTTTCTCGCATCATCCTTACAGAGAATACTTTGCACTCGAGATTCCCGATAACCGGATGCACGATGCCTATCTGAACCTTCCGCTCGACGAGCTGATGCTCCACATCAGGAAGGCGGTAGAAAAAGGACACCCGGTATGCTGGGAAGGTGACATCAGCGAACCTGGCTTCAAGGAACCAAAGAAGAACTGTGTAGACATACAGCCGATGGAACGCCCCGTGACCCAGGCATCGCGACAGAAGGAGTTTGAACAGCTTCGCACCACCGATGATCATGTGATGGAAATCATAGGTACCTTCATGAAAGGCAAGCAGAGATTCTACGTCTGCCGCAACTCATGGGGCAAGAACTGGGGCAACAAGGGACTCATCTACCTATCGGAAGACTATCTGCGCCTCAAGACCATCGCCGTGTTCATGAGCGAAGATGCATATATAATGAAGATGCATATATAATAAGGTATAAGCTCCCAAACAGGCTTCAGACATAAGAAATGTGTTAAAATGGTTGACATACATCAAATAGCTGTTAAATAGCACGTGTGTGCGCACACACATAGTTGATTTATATCAAAAAAGAGGCTTTTTTATGTGATTTTCTCTTAAAACATTTGGTGGGTTCGGAAAATCGTCGTACCTTTGCATCGTCAATAAGACAAAAAGGTTATTAGGTTTTTAGGTTAAGATTGTTAGTTGTTTTAGGTTATTAGTTAGTTTAAAGGTAAATTTAAGATTGTTTATTCAGTGAAACGGTATTAGTTAAGGTAAAGAAAAGATTGTTTATTCAAGGACGACAAAAAGTTTAGGTTATTAGGTTTTTAGGTTTAAGATTGTTAGTTGTTTTTTTATTAGGTTTTAGTTTAAAGGTAAATTTAAAGATTGTTTATTCAAGGACAACAGGATAATTCAACAGGTAAGTTGAAGGTAAAAAGATCAAATGTATGGGATAACCAAAGATGACGCCTGAGCAGAATTGCTGCTTCGGGCTTCGTAATGGAAAGGGTAACAAAAAGCCCTTGAGTTATGAGAAATTTGGGAATATCGTATTAAAAGAGCGCAATTTCGAAATCATTCGAAGTTGCGCTCTTTATTTTTTCTGAAAATAACCGCCAAATTATTTTGTTTTACCAACGAAAAATCGTAATTTTGCAGAAGATATATAAAGATAGGAAATTATGGCAAGACATCCTCTTTGGAACGAAGAATACTGGCTCCTGCTGTTGCAGCTGTACCAGAAGAAGCCCATGGGCGTGAAACCTCTCTATTCGAAAGGGATGGTCGACTTGAGCCTGGAACTGCATATTCCACCTGAGTTTCTGCACGAACAGATGTTTAAACTCAGAATGGTGACTCCGAGAATCAAGCGACTATGGGAGAAGTATGCCGATAAGCCACAGAAACTGAAGCGCGATATACAGCGCATCAGGCAGATGAACGGCTGCGGAAACGCCATACAGTTCTTCGAGGGAGTGGAAGTGAAGGAAACATTCGAGAAAAACTGGGAACCACTGGAAAGTGAGCCATCGCTCACCCCCGTGAAACTCATCATCATCCTCGATCTCTACTTCCAGCTCACACCAATCACCATGGTGCCGGAAACACCGGAAATCATCGACCTGGGAAAACTCATCAGGACATCACCGAAGGTCATTGCCGAGGCGATGGGCGTATTCATGTACTGCGACCCCTATCTCAACCGCGAAGATGTGCTGATACACCCGCTGCTAGAAGCATGCAGCGACATCTGGCACCAATACGGAAACGGAAATCCAGACAGGCTTTACCAGCTTGCCAACGAACTAAAAGAATACTTTAAGTAATTATGGCTCAAAAACTCATACAGACACAGGCACAGAAGTTACAGCAACTTCAAAGACTTTCAGCCCAGCAAATGCTGCAGGTGAAACTGTTGGAAATGCCGCTCACGGAACTGGAAGACAGTATCAATGCAGAACTGGACGATAATCCCGCTCTGGAAAGCGAGAACCCAGACGACATGCTCAACGAGAATGTCGCCAATGATGATTCGCCCGCAGATGATGAGTACGACAACAGCAGCGATGAGGATGCCTACGAGGCTGAATCTGAAAAAGAAGAAAGAAAAGACGAACTGGACCAGGCACTGGAAAGCATCGGAAAAGACGACCAGATGCCTGACTACAATACAGACAGATACAACAACCAGGACAGCGCTGACTACGAAGAAATGGTTTACGGCGACACCACCTCTTTCTATGATAAGCTGAAGGAACAGATGGACATGCAGCCGCTCAGCAACAAGGAGAAGGAAGTAATGGAATATCTCATAGGTTCACTGGATGACGACGGACTGCTCCGCAAGGACCTGGACAGCATCTGCGATGAACTCGCTATCTATCACAACATCGATGTTACGGAAAAAGACATCGAGCACGTGCTCCACATTCTACAGACCTTCGACCCAGCCGGTGTAGGAGGAAGAAGTCTGCAGGAATGCCTCCTGCTGCAGGTTAAGAGACTGCCGAGAGGTGTGCTCCGCAAGACGATGGAAGAGGTGTTTACCGACTATTTTGATGAGTTTACCAAGAAACATTGGGACAAGATCAAGGCAGGACTGGAACTGAACGATACACAGGTAGAAACCCTGCAGGCAGAAATCAGAAAGCTGAACCCGAAACCGGGCGCATCGATGGGCGAAACAGAGGGAAGAAACATGCAGCAGATTACCCCCGACTTCATCATCGACACCAATGACGACGGAACGATTACATTCTCGCTGAATCGTGGCAACATTCCGCAACTGACGGTTTCGCCATCATTCACCGACATGATTGACACCTACAGGAAGCATAAAGACAAGATGAGCCGGAGCGACAAGGAAGCCCTGCTCTACGCCAAGGAAAAGGTGGACAAGGCACAGGGATTCATCGAAGCCATCAAGCAGAGAAGACATACCCTCATCGTCACCATGAAGGCAATTATCGACATACAGCGGCAGTTTTTCCTGGATGGAGACGAGGCTGACCTGAAACCGATGATCCTGAAGGATGTAGCAGAACGCACGGGACTGGACATCAGTACCATCTCAAGAGTGAGCAACGTGAAGTATGCCCAGACTAAATGGGGCACCTTCCCGCTGAAGTTCTTCTTCACAGACAGCTACACCACTGAAGACGGCGAAGAGATGTCTACCCGCAAAATCAAGATTGCCCTGCACGACATCATCGAGAAAGAAGACAAGAAAAAGCCGATCAGCGATGATGCACTCGCCAAACTGCTGAAGGAGAAGGGATTCCCTATCGCACGACGTACGGTGGCAAAATATAGGGAGCAACTGGGCATACCGGTGGCACGACTCAGGAAATAAGATAGTGGTATGAGTCAGGAAGAAACCGGGGCCCACCACAAAATATTTGAGAGATAAAAAGAATATATACGTTATTAGTGTTATGAAAGAGAAGAATATCATATTGACAGCACGCATCATGAGCATGATCTTCACGCCCTTCTATCTGCCGATGGTAGGACTGATTGCTCTGTTCATCTTCAGTTATATGTCGCTGTTACCGATAGGATACAAACTGGTGATGCTGGGCATGGTCTACCTCCTGACCGTCGTAGCTCCATCGCTACTCATCCACCTCTACCGCATGGTTCAAGGCTGGACCTCGCGTGAACTGGGCAAGAAGGAGCGTCGTATTGTGCCTTACATCCTCTCTATCGTATGTTACTTCGGCTGTTTTTTCTGGATGGAATACCGCAATACGCCTCGCGTCATCAGTATCATCGTAGTGGTAGCGCTGGCGATACAGATGATTTGCGCCTTCATCAATGTATGGTGGAAGATCAGCACCCATACGGCAGCCATCGGAGGTGTGGCAGGAGCTCTGGTGTCTTATTCTGTAGCCTTCAATTTCAATCCGCTGTGGTGGCTCTGCCTTGTGCTGATGATGGCAGGCGCAGTAGGAAGTGCCCGCATGATACTCCGACAACATACGCTGTCACAGGTAGTTGCAGGATTCCTGATAGGCACCGCCTGTGCTATATTGGTAATATAAAGTTTATAATAAAATATAAGAAGAAATGAAACCATTAGTAAGCATTATTATGGGCAGTACAAGCGATCTGCCTGTTATGGAAAAAGCATGTAAGTGGTTGAACGACAACCAGATTCCTTTCGAGGTTAATGCCCTCTCTGCTCACCGCACTCCAGATGCAGTAGAGTCATTCGCCAAGGGAGCCAAGGAGCGTGGCGTGAAGGTTATCATCGCCGCTGCCGGTATGGCTGCCGCCCTTCCTGGTGTTATCGCAGCATCTACTCCTCTGCCAGTAATCGGCGTGCCTATCAAGGGTATGCTCGATGGTCTTGATGCCATGCTCAGCATCATCCAGATGCCTCCTGGCATTCCTGTAGCTACTGTTGGTGTGAATGCGGCTCAGAACGCTGCCATCCTCGCTGCTGAAATGATTGCCCTTGCCGATGAGGAAGTGGCTCAGAAGGTAGAGGCTTGGAAGGCGGGTCTCGGTGCCAAGATCGAGAAGGCCAACAAGGACCTGGCTGAGGTGAAATACGACTTCAAGTGTAATTAATCTAATATGTGATATGCCCCATTCTTTTGGGGCATATCTTATCTTATATATTATGGTAGATTTATTCAATTATACCCGCCGTGCCTCTTCTGTGGCACATATCGGAGCCATCGACCTGGGTGGCGATAATCCTATCCGCATCCAGTCGATGACCACCACCAACACCAATGATACCGAGGCTTGCGTGCGACAAGCTGAGGAGATTATCAAGGCTGGTGGCGAGCTGGTGCGCTTCACCACTCAGGGTTCCCGCGAGGCAGAGAACATGAAAAACATCAATGCCGGCATCCGTGCCGACGGCTATCAGACTCCGCTCGTAGCCGATGTTCACTTCAATCCTAACGTTGCCGATGTGGCTGCTCTCTATTGTGAGAAAGTGCGCGTCAATCCTGGCAACTACGTGGATCCTGCCCGCAAGTTCATCAAGCAGGAATATACCGACGAGGAGTATGCCCACGAACTTCAGAAGATTGAGGATCGTTTCGTACCTTTCCTCAACATCTGCAAGGAGAACCATACTGCCATCCGCATCGGTGTGAATCATGGTTCACTCTCCGACCGCATCCGTAACCGCTACGGCGATACGCCAGAGGGCATCGTAGAGAGCTGTCTCGAGTTCCTGCGCATCTGCAAGAAGGAGAATTTCCACGATGTGGTTATCAGCATCAAGTCATCCAATACCGTTGTGATGGTTCGCTCCATGCGCCTCCTGGTAGAAGAAATGGAGAAGGAAGGCATGAACTACCCACTCCACCTCGGCGTAACCGAAGCCGGCGAAGGCGAAGATGGCAGAATCAAGAGTGCCGTAGGTATCGGTGCCCTCCTGGCTGATGGCATCGGCGATACCGTTCGTGTAAGCCTGAGCGAGGAACCGGCTGCAGAGATTCCTGTGGCACGCCATCTGGTAGATTACATCGGCAAGAAGAAGGGGCATCTGATGATTCCTGCCACAGCTTGTCCTTCATTCGACTGGCTGCGCCCTACCCGCCGCGAAACCGTGGCTGTAGGCAATATCGGCGGCAGCAACGTTCCGGTGGTTATCAGCAACCGAATCAACGGCGAGAGCACCGCTTGTGAGAACAAGGATGCTACTCCAGACTATATCTACATCGGTGGCAAGATGCCTAAGCAGTTTGTGGCTGGCCAGAGCTACATCGTAGATTACAACGTTTACGAGACGCTGAACAGCAAGCCAGAGACGACTGGTGCCAAACTCTACCCTATCTTCCCTGCCATGGCGATGCCGCTCATCGCCAGCATCAAGGCAGACGTGAAGTTCCTCACCCTGCAGTTTGGTACACCTGCCGAGGAATATATCGCCTGTCTGAAGGCTCATCCTGAGGTAGTGGTTATCTGCGTAAGCAATCATCAGAACCGTCTGGGCGACCAGCGTGCATTGGTTCACGAGATGATGAATGCCGGCTTGAAGAACCCTGTGGTTTTCGCCGAGATGTACCAGCACAGCAAGGAGGAAAAGAGCGACTTCCAGCTGGAGGCTGCTGCTGATATGGGAGCCTTGATGATTGATGGTCTGACCGATGGTATCTGGCTGATGAACAATGGAGACATCCCTGCCCAGACAATAGATGAAACCGCTTTCGGTATTCTCCAGGCAGCCCGTCTGCGCACCAGCAAGACCGAGTATATCAGTTGTCCGGGATGCGGCAGAACCCTCTACGATCTTCGTGAAACCATCGCCAAGATCAAGGAGGCAACCAAGCATCTCAAGGGGCTGAAGATAGGTATCATGGGCTGTATCGTGAATGGTCCAGGCGAAATGGCGGATGCCGATTACGGCTACGTAGGTGCCGGTCCTAACCGAGTAAGCCTCTACCGCAAGCAGGTTTGCGTAGAAAAGAATATTCCGCAGGAGGTGGCAGTAGAGCATCTGCTCGCCCTCATCGACTCGGACAAGTAATAATTATTTAGGCACGGATCCGCGTAATCCGTGCCTAATTTATACCCCCCTAATCACTCCCCGTTCCTAATCCATAGTGCCTTCAAAAGTTCAGGAATGAATGTTATCTTTAAGTTAATCTCCACCTCTTTATATGGCTCTTTCACAAAAAAAATGTATCTTTGCAACAGTAATCATCAAAAACTGAAAAGATTATGGCAAATACTAAACTGCTCCTGGTAGAGGATGATGAAAACCTCGCCTATATGGAGAAAAGTTGCTTCGAAGATATCATCGGAGGATATGAGGTGAAAACTGCCGTAAACGGCAAGGAAGGACTGAAGGTGTGGCAAGACTTTCAGCCCGATGTTATCGTATCTGATATTGACATGCCCATCATGGACGGAATAGAAATGGTGAAGAAAATACGCGAGGTTGACGGAAAAACCATAATTCTGTTTACCACCGGACTCACCTCGCCGAAAGACCTGAAGGCAGGTTATGCCGCCGGGGCCAACAACTATGTGAAGAAGCCGTTTATTCCGGAAGAGCTTGATGCTCATATACATAGCCTGCTCCAACTGAAAGCCGGAGCCCGCAGCGAAAACGCCAGCAACCAGATAAAACTGGGTAAATACATTCTAGATGCCGACCATGCCACTCTGAAAGATACGCAGGATGGTAAACAGAAAATGCTCACCGCACGAGAGGCAAAGATTCTGGAACTGCTGGCAGTAAACAAAAACGAGGTGGTGCGCCGCGAAGCCGTATTGAGCCGGTTCTGGGGCGTGGAAGACAAAGACTATTTTGCTTCCAGAAGCCTCGATGTTTTCATCAAGAAAATCCGTACGGCGCTGGAAGACGAACCGGGCGTAGAACTGAAAACCATCAGAGGTGTGGGATTCAAACTCATCGCAGAATAGACGCATCTCAAGCCTCAGAAAATCAGTAAAACGAATCATCTCTATACGGAATGATAGAAAAGAAAACAGATTATTAAAGACAAACATATATGTTAAAAGCGATACTATACTTCTTTCTCCTGATAGCTGAATTTTTCATCACTATCCTGATAAGCGGTTTCTGCTTTGGCCTGTATTATGCCTATATAGGTAGTGATCACATGCCAGGCAACAGCAAGGGAGATATGACTACAACAGAAATGTTTCCTTTCATCATAGCTTTCGCCCTGATAGCTACACTCATCATCTGGTTTACCTTTCATAAAGGCAAGTTTTCGAGTTTTACGCTTGGCAAGGTAAAGCCAGAGAGCAAATGGCAACTCATGCTCTACGGCTCTATGCCGATGCTGGGCTTTATCATCGCCTATTATGCCCTGATGAGCTACTTAGGCATTCATTTTATGCCTAAAGAAATGAGCCAGTTCGGCTTTTTCCAGATTCTCCCACTGATGCTGGTAGGCACATTTATCTCAGCCTACGTTTTCTATGGTGCCATTCTGGAAGAACTTCTGAAAAGCGGAAAGAAGAAATGGGTCGTTCTGCTTGTATACTTGCTCATGATTATGCCAACTACGCTGACAGCAGGTTCGGGCGAGGGAATGGCACTCTGGATATTTTACGTCCTGGCAGCCCTCCCATGCACCTTATACGGTTTCTGGCTTTACTGCAAAACCCGAAGTTCCATCGTTATATTCGCGGTTTATCTCATATCCAATATGGTTCCGTTCAACCTGGGCAGCAACTGGGTTACCATCCTAGTATGCATCCTGGGACTGGGCATGATGGGCTATGGATTCTATCTTCTCAAGAAGAATATAGAACCATTGCTGATACAAGAGGATGAAGAAGAAAAAGAATACTAAAACCACCTGATTATGAAGGCAAACAGAACCAAAATGCTAGGTACGATAGCGCTGGTAGCCGTACTATGCATGCAACTTTTCTGGATATATAACTCATTCCAGATGAGCGTTCACCAGATGGGCTACGATAATCCCTGGAGTCTGGCAGCCGATGTGAGGGCACATGCCTTTTTCTCGGCACTCTACCAGAGTCGCATCACCCTGCTCACTTCTCTACTCACCACGGTGGTCATCATTCTGAGCCTTATCGACCAAATCAACTATATCGATGAGCAGGAAAGGGTTCGCCTGCTGCGCGAGGATTTCTCCTATGCAATGGTTCACGACATGAAGTCGCCGCTCACCTCTATCATCATGGGAACCAAATATCTGCACAGCGGCGTACTGGAGAAGAAGCCGGAAATGAAGGAGAAATATTTCTGTATCGTAGAAGACGAGGCACAGCATCTGCTTGCTCTCATCAACCGCCTGCTTACCATCTCAAAACTGGAACATGGTAAACTGAGCATCCAGAAGGCTGAAATAGATCTGGAGGCAATGATAGAGGATGTGGTAGATAAATACAAGGCGAAATCGGCGAAACCGATTCATATCACCACCCTATTCGGAGCCACTTCAGCACTGGCAGATGAGGAATATCTGAAGGAGGCTATCAGTAATATAGTAGATAACGCCACTAAATACTCGAAGGAAGAAATCAACATTCAGATTTCCACCTTCGAGAATGACAGAAATGTATATATCAAGATATACGATGAGGGTATCGGCATAGCCAGAAGTGAGATGAAAACAATCTTCAACCGCTTTGAGCGTGCTGCTGAGCACGAAAGAGACGCCCGGAAGACCCGTGGCGGCTTCGGTATCGGCCTAAACTACGTGCTGCAGGTAATCAATGCCCATGGCGGCAAAGTAAGCGTAAAGAGCGAAAAAGGCAAATGGTCGGTGTTCACCATATCGCTGCCGAAATAATCAGCTTGCACAGCCATATTAATAACAAAGCTCCCGATGCATCATGCACCGAGAGCTTTGTTTTATCTTATTTCACGATTGAAGAAACCGGATTTCTCACACCCTTCATTCCTACGAGGAATGCCTTGGCAGCACCAAACTTGAGGAACATATCCAAACGGATAGGAATATGATTCTCATCATCGGTTACATAGAAATCTACGATTCTCTTATACTTGCGATTCTCATACTCCATATAGGCAAGGCGCAGGCAACGGTACTTCACACCATTATCTGCTTTGATGGTAACCTTACCATCAAACTTTATCTGAGCTGGAGTGCGGTTCTTTCCATCAGCAATAGGGAATTTTACGGTATAACCCTTCTTCCAGTTGGCAGGATCGAAACTGCGGGCACGCAGGAAGATGTTCATCATATCAAAAACACAATCATCGTAGGTGGCATTCTTCCATACATGCTTACCATCATGCTGCTGACGGTGCTGTTTGAGATGACACCTACCGCCAGAATAGCTGTAGAATACCTCATCTACCGTATAGCGCTTGCCCTCGTGAGCTCCCTTACGGAAATACATAGGCGCCATATCGGTGCCGCTGTAGCAGAGCAGAGTGTCGCGAAGCACAAAGATATCATCTACACGCTTATTGCCTCTTGTAACAAGAGAACCGCGATAAGCAGGCTTACCATGACGGGTGGTTTGAACGATAGACATACTGGCATTACCAGCTTTTACCCAAACAAACTTCCAATTGTAATACAGATTGTAAGTAAGGAACTCACCCGACTTGAAGGCTGTATTACGGAAGGTACACTGGGCAGACACCGTAGTGCTGACCAGAAGTAGCAATAATGCAATCCCGAATGATTTGATCGTTTTCATAACTCTTTATAATTTAGGAATGTACTCGATGCCAAGTTTCTTGGCACGTTGCGCATTCTGGTTCTTAACTTTCTTTTCTTTATCAGGCTTCTGCTTGGTAATGGCACCAGGCTTCTGACGGGAAAGTTCACGGGCCGTAGGATCCCAACTCTCGGTTAAATCCCATTTAGCCTTGCATTCTATCACGTCTGGATAGTAATACACCTCTTCTGCCTGTTCATCCTTATCATAGCAGCCTGTATCCCACTTGCCGTTGCCGTTGCGGTCTACTATCAGACGCATGTAATACTTCTCCGGCTTGAGATAATAGAATTCGGCTACACCGTTCACTGCCTTCACTTCTTTCACCACCTGATCCTGCGCATTGAGTAGCTGAACGAGGAGCGGATGATTGTCGAAATCGTAAGTTACATTAATGAGCAGCGTGCCGTAAGTATCCAGGGAATTGACCTTGAAACCCTGTTTCACAGGTTTAGATACAAGTCCGTAGATGTCCTGGAATGCGGCAGAATCAACCTCCAGACTATATTCTATGTCCGGACGCCACTCGCCTCTCAGAATATACTTGCGGTTGCCCAGCGGCTTAAACTCCATCGGCGCCCTATACCATAGCGTATCATGCTTGGCATAGAGATGAATGCCTGCCGTATCGGCCTTGGCAAGCGGTGTATTGAAGGTGAAGATAACATTCTTGTCAGGATCGAGCTGAGAAGAGACACTCATCTGAACATCAAGCGGTTTTACAGCCATCACGCTATCATAAGGTTCACCCTTCTTCTTCAGTTTTTCCTGCTTCTTGGTCCATTTCTCCAGTTCCTTAGCCTGCGCCTTCATACGCTTTTCGTAAGGTTCCTTCGAAAGAATTTCGAGCGTATCAGTCTGGTTGCGGAGCACGCCCGTACTGTCTGTCATACGGTAAGTAAGCTCTATATTCAGCGTATCCTGGTTGACCAGCGCCGTATCCTTGAGCCAATAGGTAAGCGTATCGTTCTTCTCCGATTTTTCCAGAATAAAGGCATCTTTCTCATTAAAATTCAAGCCCTTGATCTGTGGCAGGATAGAATCACCATAACTGTAATAGAGCGAGAAGCAGTTGGCCTTCTGACGCTCTGCCTTGAGGAAGAAGCGGTCGGAAACCAGTTCGGTAAAGGCACGGAGCACTACATTATCCGGTAGAAAATGAGTATAATTAACCTGATCTATCGACTTGATATGCAAGGAATCAATCCATGTAGTATCCTGTCGTACATCCGGCTTGCTTGACGGCACGATAATATCATGAGAAAAAGCGAGTTTTTCGCTTTTCTGGCTGAACATATAGTTGCCATCCATATCCTGCAGGGCATAGATGCGGTAAGAGCCCGGAGCCACACCTTTTATGACGAAGCGACCACGGCTGTCGGTACGGCTTACACGCAGCATAGGCTTGGTCTTGAAGGCTGAATCGGCATGATCAGCGTAAAGACCTACCAGAATACCCTTGATAGGCTCCAGATTCTCTGATTCGAGCACATATCCCGACACCTCCATCGTATCGATGACCTCGCCGGTAGAGAAACTGTAGGTATAGTTTCCCATCGGATTGCCCTCGTTATTATCGCTGATGGCATCGGAAAAGTCGATGGTATAGGTAGTATTCGGCTTGAGCGAATCTACCAGAGAAATCTGAATATGCTTGCCCGAAGCCTTGATTTCAGGCACTTCGAGCTGCGGAGGCGAAACAACCACTTTCTCGGTAGGATTATCTACCTTGATATATTCGTCGAAATAGATATTCACCTTCTTCTGCTTCACATTTACGCCCTTATCGGCTGGCGAAGCTCCAATCACCTTAGGAGGAGTTTCGTCGAACCAACCACCATCCGGCTGTCCCATCTTGGCACAGGATGCCAACATGAGGAAAGCTAAGACGTAGAAAGGCAGAAACAGTGAATTTGCCTTCAACTTGCTCTTTATGTCGTTCAATTGAATCATTCTTTATATCTTCTTAATATCGCAGCATCACTTCAACTTCAGGCGGAAGAAGCATGCAGCTTGTTTTATTTGTTCATCATGAGCATCTCATCAATGTTCTTGCGGCTGTTGCTCAAGCGTGGAATCTTATGCTGTCCACCTAACTTGCCCTTGCTCTTCAGCCATTCATTGAAGAGTCCCGGCTTGGCCTTCACTATCTCCAGATGCTGGAGGGTAACGTCGTGAAAGCGCTTGGCCTCGTAATCGCTGTTGATTTCCTGCAGCTTCTGGTCTAACAGACTGGCAAATTCATCGAGGCTGGCTGGCTCCTGAGAGAACTCTATGAGCCACTGGTGACGGCACTTGGCATTACTGTCCATATAAACCGGCGCAGCGGTATAATCAGAAACCTGAGCACCCGTCTTCTCGCAGGCATAAGCCAATCCCTTCTCGGCATTATCCATGATCAGTTCCTCGCCAAATGCATTAATAAAGTACTTGGTACGGCCGGTAATGACAAACTTATAAGGATTCTTGCTGGTAAACTGAACCGTATCGCCGATGAGATAGCGCCACAAACCACAGGAAGTGGTGATAATCATAGCGTAGTTCTTGCCTACCTCAATACCCCAGAGAGGCACAACGGTAGGATTCTCGCTGCCGAATTCGTCCATAGGGATAAACTCGTAGAATACATCATAATCTATCATAAGCGACATGGCTGGGTCTGCCGGATCATCCTGCAGTCCGAAGAATCCCTCGCTGGCATTATAAGTCTCCATATAATGCATGTTAGGCGAAGTGATGAGCTGTTCATACTGCTTGCGGTAAGGAGTAAAGGCAATACCGCCATGGAAGAATACCTCCAGATTAGGCCATACCTCTTCCAGATGCTTCTTGCCGGAAAGTTCCATGACACGCACCAGCACACTAAGCATCCAGCTAGGAACACCCGAGATATTGGTTACGTTCTTATTCATCGTTTCGCGGGCAATAAGGTCGCGTTTCACTTCGAAATCGCTCAGGAGAGCGGTTGACTTCTTAGGAACACGCACCAAATTGGCAAGCGGATTGATATTTTCGATGAGGATAGCGCTCAGGTCACCCACCAGACTATCCGACACATTATAGTTAGGCGAATGGCTTCCACCTAAGATAAGGCTCTTGCCATCAAAGAGTCTGCTCTTCGGATTATTGCGCAGATAATAGGCTACGGCATCAAAGCCTCCGGCATAATGAATGCCATGCAAGCCATCATGAGAAACCGGGATAAACTTACTCTTATCGTTGGTGGTGCCAGATGACTTGGCATACCATTTTACCAGTCCCGGCCATAGAATATCCTTTTCGCCATGACGCATACGGTCGATATCCCCCTTCAACTCCTCGTAGGTATTGACAGGAATATTCTGTGCAAATTTATCATAACTATTGGTGGTATTTAATAAATGCTTGACACCATATTCAGTATTTTTTCCTTTATTTATAAGGTGCATAAGCACTTTATGCTGCAAATGTTCTGCATCATAGACATACTTCTCCAACTCCTTCTGCCGAGGTTTGAAGACGTTACTTACTATCGTTGTTAAACTCATATCTAGATATATATCATTTAAGTAGATGCAAAAGTAAATCAAACTTTTGATATAGAGAAAGTTTTTACTATTTTTTAATACAAAAGGGTAAGATAAAGTATACAAAAAGGAAATATACAACACAAAAGACTCCCATAAGTGGCGATATTTACCATCTTATGGGAGTATTCTGCTAAATCGTATTTCCTATCCGGAAAGAGATACAGTTTACTCATCGTTACCGAAAGCAGCCGCTTCGGCAGCGGCAATAATCTCTTCTCTTGATAATTCCTTAGGCTGAGCCGTGATGTCGCTCAAATCGAACTCATCACTCTCCTTCTTTTCATCCTTCACCTCGACCTGCACTTCAGTTTCCTGGGCAGTTTCGGCAGATTTCTCTGTGAAAACCTCCTCTTTGAAAACATTGATGTGCTTCTCCTCTACCGGTGCGTTTTGTGCATCAGCATCCTGCGAGATGATGAAATCGTCTTTCACTTCTGTGTTAGGCACGTTTTCAACAGGTTCCTCTTCCATCTTGGTGCGGTTAGCCTTAGCTGTGAACACAGCATCAATATACTGTGGTTCTTTGCGCAGTTTTTCCAAGCTAGTCTTAGAAGCCACCTGCTGGCTTTCCTTCTTGGAATAGCCCTTTCCTACTCCACCTTCAACACCTTCGAGTACAACCTGATAGGTGAAAATCGGGCTACCATTCTTGTCTTTTTGCTGGTCTAGCATAACGAAATCCAGCTTCACGCGGTTTTTCTGGCTCCATTCGATGAGTTTGCTCTTGAAGTTAACCTCCTTATAAGCCACCTTATCGATGTTTATCATTTGTGCCAAAATACGTTTCTGCATAAAATACATGCAGGCATCGTAACCACGGTCCAGATAAATGGCACCTACCAAAGCTTCGAACGCATTTCCTCCCATATAACTGTTATGAGAAGAACTGTGGCCATTAGAAAGAATCAGCTGGTTGATGCCCATTTCCTGTGCCAGTTTATTCAGCGTATCACGCTGCACTAGCTTGCTTCGGGTATTAGTAAGGAATCCCTCACGCTTGCCAGGGAAATGCTGGTACACGATATCTCCTACTACAGCATCCAAAACCGCATCACCCAAGAACTCCAACCGCTCGTTGTTCACTGGTTTTCCCTTAGAATTGCGGTGCATGATGCTCTTGTGCAACAGCGCCATCTTGTAGTAGCTGATGTCGTGAGGATAAAAACCGAGGATTTCATATAAAGACAAATAAAGCTCTTTATCCTTGCGGAAAGAGAGCTTTATCCTATCTATAAAATTATTCAGCATACTTCTTGAATACTACACAGCAGTTGTGACCGCCGAATCCGAAAGTATTACTCAATGCAGCACGAACCTCACGCTTCTGAGCTTTGTTGAAGGTAAAGTTCAAGTTGTAATCGAGCTCTGGATCATCATCACCCTCTTCGTGGTTGATAGTAGGAGGAACAATATCGTTCTTCACACTAAGAACACAAGCCATAGCCTCTACTGCACCAGCAGCACCAAGGAGGTGACCAGTCATTGACTTGGTAGAACTGATGTTGAGCTTGTAAGCTGCATCACCGAAGACAGCCTTGATAGCCTTAGCCTCTGAAATATCACCTACGTGGGTAGATGTACCGTGAACATTGATATAGTCAATGTCCTCTGGCTTCAGATTGGCATCAGCAAGTGCACGCTCCATAACGAGCTTAGCACCAAGACCCTCAGGATGAGATGCTGTGATGTGATAAGCATCGGCACTCTCGCCCTCACCTACCATCTCAGCATAAATCTTCGCACCACGAGCCTTAGCGTGCTCAAGTTCCTCGAGAATCAAGCAACCTGCACCCTCGCCCATGATAAATCCATCACGGCTTGCGCTGAACGGACGTGAAGCATGCTCTGGGTCATCATTACGTGTTGACAATGCATGCATAGCATTGAAACCACCTACGCCACAAGCGCAGATAGCAGCCTCTGCACCACCGCTAACGATGATGTTTGCCTTACCCAAACGAATCAGGTTGAAGGCATCAGCCAATGCATTGCTTGAAGAAGCACATGCAGATGTAGTAGTGTAGTTTGGTCCGTGGAATCCAAAGTGGATGGAAATCTGACCTGAAGCGATATCTGCAATCATCTTAGGGATGAAGAATGGGTTAAACTTAGGACCATTCTCCTCGTGAGTACCATAGTACTTCACCTCATCCTCGAAAGTCTTGATACCACCGATACCTACACCGAATACAACGCCAACGTTGTTCAAGTCTTCCTTCTCAAGATCGATATTAGCATCCTTTACACCCTGCATGGCAGCAATCATAGCCAACTGGGTATAACGGTCAAGCTTGCGAGCTTCCTTACGATCAATCCAATCATTGATGTTCAGGTCTTTAACCTCGCAAGCGAACTTGGTCTTGAAAAGGGTTGTATCAAAATGAGTAATAGGCGCAGCACCGCTCTTACCAGCAAGGAGGCTCTCCCAAGTTTCCTCAGGAGTATTACCAACTGGAGTCACAGCACCGAGACCTGTTACAACAACTCTCTTTAATTCCATTTAGTATAATTTAGCTGCTAAATTACTTAGCGTTCTCCTCAATGTAAGAGATAGCGTCACCTACAGTAGCAATCTTCTCAGCCTTATCGTCTGGGATAGAGATAGAGAACTCCTTCTCGAACTCCATGATCAACTCTACAGTATCCAAAGAATCTGCACCAAGATCATTTGTGAAGCTTGCCTCTGGCTTAACTTCAGCCTCATCAACACCGAGTTTATCAACGATAATTGCCTTTACTTTGCTTTCAATTTCTGACATAATTGTAACTTTTAAAATGTTTATAAATCAATTTCTAATTAAAAATCTGGGTGCAAAGGAACACTTTTTTTTTGAGATAAACAAATATTTTGGCGAAAAAAGTGCATTATTGTGCACAAACACCCCCTAATTGTGCATATTTTTGGCATTTTTTTTCCTTTTTTGTTGGTCGTTTCAGATTATTTTGTTACTTTTGTACGGTATTAATTAAACATTTAAATCCATTATGACATTTACAGAAAAAGCCAATAAGATATTTAATCAGGCGATAGCCGATTATCATATCAAAGACAACATTGATACACCAATCAATAATCCATACCAGGAAGGTAGCATCGAGAACTGCCTTTATCTGAAGTGTTGGATTGACACAGTACAGTGGCATTTCGAGGATATTATCCGTGATCCTCAGATAGACCCGGCTGAAGCACTCGTATTGAAACGCAGAATCGACAAGAGCAACCAGGACAGAACTGACCTCGTTGAGCAAATCGATACTTACTTCCGCGAAACATACAAAGACGTGAAGGTTCAGGATGATGCACGCATCAACACTGAGAGTCCTGCATGGGCTGTTGACCGCTTGAGTATTCTTGCCCTCAAGATTTATCACATGAAGGAGCAGGTGGAACGCCCGGAAGCTTCGGCTGAGCACAAAGCGAAATGCCAAGCCAAACTGGATGTACTCCTGGAACAGCAGGTAGACCTTTCTACAGCTATCGACCAACTCTTGGAAGATATCGAGGCTGGACGCAAATACATGAAGGTTTACCGACAGATGAAGATGTACAACGATCCTTCAACCAATCCTGTACTCTACAAGAAATAAAAAACAGAATAGGAGAGCGCATATACCTTATTATATAATAAGAGATATGGCTCTCTTTTTTCACCTTATATTATATATAGAAGAAAAAAACGATGAAAACTGAGCATATCCTGGTAATTAGATTTTCAGCCATGGGCGATGTAGCCATGACCGTACCTGTAATTCAATCTTTGGCCAAACAATACCCGAAAGTTAGAATTACTGTGCTCAGTCGTCCCTTTGCCCGTCCTTTCTTTGAAGACTTGGCTCCTAACGTTGGCTTTATGGAAGCTGATATCAAGGAGGAATACAAAGGGGTGAAAGGACTCAACGCACTCTATCGCCGATTGATAGCCAAACAGTTTACAGCTATTGCCGATTTACATAGCGTGCTGCGTTCCGATTATCTGCGTATGCGCTTCAACCTGGATAACTTCAAGGTTGCACATATTGACAAACATCGCAAGGGAAAACGCAAGCTGGTAGCTTCTAATGGTAAAAAACTTGTGCAGCAACCTACATCGTTCCAAAACTATGCTGATGTTTTTGCACAACTTGGATATCCTATCCACATGGATTTCACATCTATCTATGGGGATGGAAAACAAGGAGATTTAAGTATCTTACCACAGGAGGTATTCGGAGTAGGAGAGAATGCTATCTCACTAGAAGACAAGCACATAACAGAGCCGTGGATTGGTATTGCTCCCTTCGCTGCACACGAGGGAAAAATATATCCGATACAACTGATGGAAAAAGTTATCCAGCGACTTATCCACAATCATCCACACGCTCATATCTTCCTTTTCGGTGGAGGCAAAGACGAAACACCAGTGATGAACGACTGGGCTGAGAAGTATCCACAGCTCATTAACGCTTCTTCTCATCTTAACGGATTGAAACAGGAACTCATCCTGATGAGTCATCTGCACGTTATGGTGAGCATGGATAGTGCCAATATGCACTTGGCATCGCTTGTTAACACTCCTGTAGTAAGCATCTGGGGAGCTACCCATCCATACGCAGGTTTCATGGGCTGGCATCAGGATTCTGCCAATGCCGTACAGCTTGACTTACCTTGCCGCCCTTGCAGTATCTATGGTAACAAGCCTTGCGCTAGGGGAGACTTCGCATGTATGAAGAATATCTCTCCTGAACTGGTAACAGAAAAAATTGATTCTGTTTTGAACAAAAGATAGGGAATCAGAACTTCTATATATAATAAAATATCAGAAACCTATATATAAATAGGTATAGAATAGAAAGAAACAGATGAAAATCCTATAACCAAAACCAATCATATAAATAACTCAGACCAGAGAGCAGAATATCCTGATGGATTTCTGCTCTTTTTTGTTTTCCACAAAAGCGTGGATAAGTGTACGGAAAACCCCAATAATAACTTTTTAATAAGTTTGTAAATATCCACACATACCTATCTCAAACCAACGAAAAGAGGATATCCACATAGATATTATTAAGTTTTTAGAAACTTTTTCGCAGTTTTTGACCGAAAAAAGATATAAACTTATTAACTTTGCACCGAATTGGGGAAATGTTGATAAACCGGTTAATGCATTAAGAGACAAGAAAAAGATTTCAAAGGCCTCTGCGGATAAACTGGAATAAGACTTGGATAACGAAATACGCAAGTTTTTATGCAGAATGTTATCCACTTATCCACGGCATATCATCATCTCCATATTCTCTTTTAAAAAAATAAAAAATAAGAAATATAATATGAATGTTATGGTGAAAAAAGAATGGATTGAGAAAGGATACGTTGACGAACCCGTTGACGAAGCCTTGGACTTGAAAGCTGAAATCAGAAAGCTTTGCAAGGAGAAAGATGCTATTATCCTCGCCCACTACTATACGGTAGGTGAGATTCAGGACATCGCCGACTTTGTTGGCGACTCTCTGGCTTTGGCTCGTAAAGCTGCAGAAACCGATGCCCAGGTAATGGTTATGTGTGGCGTGCACTTCATGGCTGAGACATGCAAACTCTTGAGTCCTGACAAAACCGTGATCTGTCCTGACTTGAATGCTGGTTGCTCGCTTGCTGACAGCTGTAAGGCTGAGGATTTGAAAAAGTACAAGGAAGAGCATCCAGGATATAAGGTTGTGAGTTATGTAAACACCACGGCAGCAGTGAAGGCGCTGACTGATTGTGTAGTGACAAGCGGTAATGCCAAGAAGGTGATTGACAGTTTCCCACAGGACGAAAAAATCATCTTTGGTCCAGACTATAATCTCGGTAACTATATAAACAGCGTTACAGGCCGCAATATGTTGCTTTGGAACGGTGGTTGCCATGTACATGAGAAATTCTCTGTAGAGGCTATCGTTAAACTGAAGCAGAAGCATCCTGAGGCTGTTGTGATGGCTCACCTGGAGTGTAAGGCACCAGTACTTGCTGTAGCCGATGTAAAGGGCTCTACAGCCACCATGTTGCATTATGCCCAAGAGCATCCTGAAATCAAGGAGTATATTATCGCTACAGAGGCTGGTATCCTGCATGAACTGGAGCGTAATTGTCCTAACGTTATTTTCTATCCTGTACCTCCAGAGGTAAGCGAGGGTGGAATAGGCTGCAGCTGCAACGAGTGTGAGTATATGAAGATGAATACACTCAAGAAGATATACAATGCATTGAAATTTGGTTGGCCAACAGTGGAAGTGGCAGAGGATATTGCCAAGGATGCTGTGAAGCCTATCGAAAAGATGCTTTCTCTTTCATAAAAAAGACCGGGAAGTTCCTCAAGTAAAGCTCCACACGCCCTGAAAGGGCAGAAACTCTTAGCCCAGGGTAACACCCTGGGTTATTATGGGCGCAAACCTGTCGCCATGTAAGGGCAAAAGCTTTTATACCTGGGTTAGGGGCTTTGTGGCTTTCAGCTCGTTCTTGAATGGAACTCTTGCTTGTTTAATAACCATTAGATAAACCAAAAAACTTAGTTATGAATACAAAATTAATCACTCCCATCCTGGCTTTATGCTGCCTGCCATTGTCGGCAAAAGTGTATACTGTTAAATCCTTGTTGGGTAATCTGGTTGTTAACATCGATGTGGATAAGTCGATAACCTGGGAAATAACCAAGGGTAAAACTCAGATATTAAAACCTTCTGTTATCTCCTTACAGACTGATAAACAGACTTTTGGCGTGAATCCAAAAGTGCGTAAAGCATTTATAGCCAACTTGAAAAACGATGATAATGGTGGCTATCAGCAATTGCTCCTTTCCTGCAATGGATATGATGTAGTATTTCGGGTTTTTCAGAATGCTGCTGCTTATCGCATTATTCCTAAAAAGATGATTAATAAGGTTATTAATGAAACTTCTGAATATCGCTTTGCCGGTGACTATCAGAGTTTTGTACCCTATGTAAATGATAATCGGGGAGGAGAGCGCTGGTGTTATTCTTTCGAGTCATATTATGACGAGGCTCCATTGTCTAAGATGTATAAGGATTCGCTTGCCATCACTCCTCTTGCCGTTTGCCTGCCTGAGGGAAAGAAGGCTGTTGTGATGGAAGCTGATGTGGAAAATTATCCCGGCATGTATCTCCTGAAGGGTACGTTTTCTTCAACTGCTTCATCTTCTGCAGTCTCTGATTATTCTATATATGCAGCCTTTCCTCCTTATCCATTAAAAGAGATGGTGGGTGGATTCAATCAGTTGAATCTGGTTCCCACAGAGCGTGCTAATTATATTGCAGAAAAAGTTACCAAGCTGCCTTGGCGTATTGTATTGGTAACTGATGAAGACAAACAATTGGTTGGTAACGATATAGCCAAATTGCTAGGTCCTCAGTGCAGAATCAAGGATACATCGTGGATAAAACCGGGAAAAGTGGCTTGGGATTGGTGGAACAACACTAATATCACAGGTGTGGATTTCCGTGCTGGCATCAATACCGAGACTTATAAGTATTATGTAGATTTTGCTAAGAAGAACGGACTTGAATATATCATCATCGACGAAGGGTGGAGTGATCCGGAAAATTTGCTCATATTCTCAGATAAGATGGATATGACGGATATCATCAATTACGCCAAGCAGAATGGTGTGGGAGTGATTCTCTGGTCTTCATGGCGCAATTTGATTCAGCGTGGTCATGAAAAGATGGAGAAAATCATGAAGCATTACGGAGATATGGGCGTGAAGGGATTCAAAGTGGATTTCTTTGATAGAGACGACCAGAAGGCCATCAATTCAGTATATGAGGTGGCTGAATGTGCTGCAAAGCATCATCTTTTGCTCGATCTTCATGGCATGCGTCCGTTTGGCGTGCAGTTTGCTTATCCTAATATTGTGAATTTTGAGGGTGTAAAAGGCTTGGAGAATTCTAAATGGGAGCCTCGTGTTGGTGATGGACCTATGCACGATCAGCCTCGCTATGATGTGACGATTCCTTATCTCCGCGCCTTGCCAGGAAGTTTCGACTATACTCCTGGAGCTATGGTGAATGCCGTTCGCTCGCAGTTCTTCGGCAATAACGACCATCCGATGAGCCAGGGTACCAGAGTACACCAGATGGCAATGTATACAATCTTTGATGCTCCTTTGCAGATGCTTGCCGACAGTCCTACTAAGTATATGCAGAATCAGGAGTGTACTGATTTCATAGCTCAGATACCAACTGTTTATGATCAGGTGGTTCCATTGGATGGTAAATTGGGTGAATATGTGGTAGTAGCCAAGAGAAAGGGCGCTAAGTGGTATATTGCTGCGATGAACAATTGGCAGGCTCGTGATCTTACTGTTGATCTTTCCCGATTAGTGAAATGGAATACTCAAACTAATAAATTGGAAAAACTCAATGGCAAGGCTAATATCTTTGCCGATGGTATCAATGCAGATCGTGAGGCTACAGATTATAAGCATACTTATCAGCAGATAAACGCTGGTGATAAACTTCTGATACATCTTGCACCAGGTGGGGGATGGACAGCTATTATAGAATAATATCTCGATCTACGAACCAGAAAGAATATTATAACTATTGTAGGATGATGTGGTAAAAAATATAAGATTAGGGGTAAAAATTGTTTTTTATGGGTAAAAAATCATATTTCACTACCATAAAATGCATAATTTACGACTTTATAGACAAAAAACGTCGTATCTTTGCATCAGTTAAAACAAACGGACGTTGTGAAACGTCATTTCATCATCTTTTACTTATACAAATAATATTAGAAAATTTAATCTAATTATAAAGATAGAGCGTTCAAGTGATTTGAATGCTCTATTTTTGTTTATATAGGATTTTCTCTAATCTCTCTGCATACTAATCCGGATAGGAGAAATCTTTATGCCTTCATTCATTTATTTCTTGATAAGAAAGAGAAGTGCAATTCGTCCTACGTATGTACCTATCATCTTTCTGAACATCATATATTTCTTGGTATATTCTTTGTTCGGAAGAGGATATAACCCATGTTTCCTTAATTTTCTGATGGCATGATTCAAGGATATCAACGAATGTTTCAAGCGGATATTGTTAACCAGATAATCCATCGAGAGCTGGGCAATACGGCGGTTGAGTGCCTGGCGCTCTGCTACAGGAACCGTATCGAGCAACTTCTGAAGATGTAGAATTACCTCCAGTTTATTGTCCATGTGGATATCTATCTTATTCTTATTTTCTAATTCACCAGGTGCGTATTTGTCCACTCTATTATAATAAGGTGAGGTCTGAGTCTTGAATATTCGTTCTGCCCGTAAGAAGAGTTGTGGTGTGAATTCCTCGTCCTCGCCGAAACTGATGTTTGGTGAGAATAACAGGCTACCCACAATGGCGCGGCGGAATATATAGGAACAGGCTGAGCCTAAAAGGGTATTGTTGTTGAGATATTCTGTACCGCTGATAGGGGTAGGGAGTTCGTAAGATGGTTCTCCTGTATCATCCTTGCTGAAACAGAATGTAACGATATCTGGTTCGTGGAATCTCACGATGTCAAGGCAATGTTCATAGGTTGGCTGAAGAAGATAATCATCTCCTTCTATAAACTGGATGTATTTTCCTTTGGCTAAGTATATGCCATAGTTGCGTGCCATACTGCTGCCTAAGCCTGGTAATCTTAAATAGAGCAGGTTATCCAGCAACTCTTTTATCTGGCTGGCTACCAATTCTTCGCTATCATCATCAACGAGAATTATTTCCCTCTCTTTGGCATTGAGCGAAAGCTGAAGGATACTATTGATGCATTCTACAAGATGTTCCTTCTGATGGTTGCTTGTAGTAATGATGAAACTCACCAATGGTGAAGATATCTCTGATATTAATTCTTTCTGCATAAGTTATTCTTTTTTATGACTGCAAAGATAATAAAAAGATTTAATTTACGTATTAATAGTAGTACAAAAAACATAAAAATGGAAATAGTTTGTTCTACTGATAGTAAATATATCATGCCGACCGGTATCATGTTGACCTCTTTGTTTGAGAGCAACAGAGGAGAAGTTGTCAATGTACATCTCTTGCATGATCAGGATTCTGCTGCATTATTGGATTCTATCAGAACCATAGCTGCCCGTTATCAGCAAAATATTCATTTCTATCTAATTAATGATGATATCTTCAAACATTTTCCAGTTGGTCTGGATTTTCAAGTAGATCATGTAGGAACTTCGTTTGCTACTTATTATCGTTTATATCTTACGGAAATTCTGCCTGCTGATATTGATAAGGTTATCTATCTAGATGGCGATATTCTGGTTGTGGATAAACTTGTTAAATTGTGGAATACTTCTGTTGAAAACTATGCAATTGCTGCTGTTCCAGATAGTTATAATAATAAGATAGAACACTATAATCGCCTGCGTTATCCCCAAACTTTGGGATATTTTAATGCAGGTATGTTAGTTGTCAATCTGAAATATTGGCGTGAAAAGCAGGTTCTTTCCAAATTCTTTGATTATGTGAAATCTAATACGGAAAGGTTGAGATGTCATGATCAGGATGTACTGAACTATCTGTTTAAGAATTCTAAGTTGGTATTACCTATCAGATATAATGTACTGAATGAGTATTGGTTTGATTTGCGTTATTCTCTTATCTCCTGGGAATTTGATGAACAGATATTGGAAGCTCAGGCTCATCCGGCCATCATCCATTTTACGGGTATTCCTAAACCATGGTATAAGAACTGCAAGCATCCATGGAAAAAGGAATTTGATAAGTATAAAGCGATGAGTCCTTGGCGTGATGAAAAAGAAAAGCGCTGGATGCCATTGAAGTTCTGCCTGGAGAAAATGGCCATAAAACTGGTGGTAAGCATGGGACTGCGCAAATCTGATTATATTGTAGAAAATAGGTATATTGAATTGTCTTAAGTTTCTGATATTCAAGTATCTTATAAATAAGTATCATATAAAGTTATGAAGATTCTGTTGGTAGGTGAGTCTAGTTTGCTACATAATACTCTCAAGAAGGGATTAGTAGAACTTGGACATCAGGTAACGCTGATGTCCGACGGCAATGATTGGCACAACTCTCCTCGTGACATCGACTTGCGCCGTAATATGGTGCGTTATGGAAGATGGAGCGGGCTTATGGTGTTGTGGAAAATAGTCTGCAATCTTCATAAGATATGTGGAAATGATATTGTTCAGGTGCATAACTATCAGTTTGTGCCTTTGATGGGTTGGTGGAACATGCTGATATTCTGGTTTCTCAAGTTTACCAATAAGCGAATCATTAAAGGCTGTTTTGCCGATGACCCACATCTGTTCAGGCAACAGACCAAGGGTATTCCAGCTTATTCTGATACTTTTTGGAATGGTAAATTACAGAATATCGAGGAGAATAAAGAGCGTATGGCTTTTCATTTCATGCCTCAGTTTGATAAGTGCTGGCATACTGTATCTTATCATTCTGATGCTTTGATAGCCTGTCTTTATGAGTATTATCTCGGCTACGATGTTTCTGAATTTCATAAAAAACTCTACTATATTCCTCTCCCGATGATAATTCCTGCTATAGATGAAAACAGGCAGAAAGGGAATGGTGAGGTTATCAAAGTGCTTGTAGGTTTACAACCCAAGCGCGAGTATCTGAAAGGTGCTTTAAAGATAGCTCATTTTGTAGAAATCTTGGCAAAGAAATATCCTGGTAAGATAGAACTCAAATATGTAGAAGGAGTAGACTATGATGAATATTGCCGGATGCTGGATGAAGCAGATGTTCTGGTAGATCAGTTTTACAGTTATACTCCATCCATGAATTCGTTGGCAGCCATGGCACGTGGTACGGTGGTTATCGGTGGAGGAGAGGAAGAATATTATGAGTTCATTGGCGAAACAGAATTACGTCCTATTATCAATGTGAGTCCTGAGTATTCAGAATCTCAGAATGTGGCAATCATCGAGCAGGCGTTCTTCGTCAAGGATAATCTTGCTAAGCTGTCTTCTCAAAGTGTAGATTTTGTAAAGAAATATCATAATTATACTTCTGTGGCTAGCACTTATGTGAAACTTTATGAAAAGCTTCTGGCCAGTTCCAACTAAGTTACTCTCTTTTGTCCCGTGATAAATGGTAAATATCTATATATAAACCATGTAACGAGTGTAGTACATAAATATACAATCAAGAATACGCCTACTACTGATAAGTAGTTTCCTGAATAAGAAAGGTGTAGGTGATTGCATATTTTTCCAATACAGAAAGGAATGCCTCCACATAGGAAATAGTATACGATACAATGTCTTCCAGTCCACTCTAACCATTTACAAGATGGAATCTTTTTAAAGAGAGTTGTGGTGGCAAGAGTACCTATCAAAATATTTAAGATAAATAGGGGATAATTAGTTATGTTAATACGCCATATAGTCATCATAACATATGTTCTATCCACATATATCTTAATCGTTATCCACAGTATTAATAACAGAATAATTTGTGATATCTTTATTTTTTTATAAATGCTTTGCTCATGTTTGTGGATTATATATCCTATACAACAGAAAAACATGGCTTGCAATGAGTTATCTAATTGCCAAAAGTAACAGTCTGTAGTTTGCGGTAACCATCCAGATATGCCAAAAGCGATAGTGCAGATAGGTAGAATATACCTATCTTTCTCATGAGTTATCCATAGTGATATTGAAAAAAGAATTTCAGCTACTATCAGTGCTGCAACAAACCAAGAAGCTTTCCCCATGATAATGGATTGAAATATATTCAAAATATCTATACTCGCTCCATGAACAATTGCTTTTGGAAGTGCTAGAAGTGATGTAAAAATAAAGTATGGCATTAGCAAACTTCTCCCTATAGATTTCATTTTATGAGCTATACAGAATTGCTGTTGTGGCTTATACATTAAATAACCCGATAAAATGAAAAAAAAGACCAATGCATCCGTCAAATACAGATTTTGGTTAATGATATGATAATCTAGATAATAAGATTCTGTATGGTCTAGCAAAATAGCTAACATACAGAATCCTCGCAAATTATCTATCCATCCTATTCTTTTTAAAGAATTAATTGATGTTGTATTGTTGTTAATATATCTTCCCATTTTTTTAAAATGTTTGATTTGTCATATTTATTTCCTGTTTCTAAGGCATGTATCCCTAACTCTTTTCTAAGATGAGAGTTGCTAATCAGTTTGGTGATAGCCTCTGTGAAAGCATTCTGATTATCTTGAGTTACGATAAGTCCGTTATATTCGTTTTGAATAATATCACTTGCTCCATATTTGAAGTTAAAGGTTACAGATGGTAGTCCGCATGCTTGAGCTTCTAACATTACAATACCTTGACCTTCATAATGTGAAGACATTATGTGTAGACTATAGTTGGGATATATTTCCATCATATTTTCTCCTCTGCCACACAATTTTACCTGTTTTTCCAATCCTAAACTTGTAATTTGCTCTTGTAATATATGGTAAAGTGAGCCGGTTCCATAAATATCAAGTTGCCAGTCGGGATATAGTTTGGCTACGTCTTTCCAACAGGTAATCAATCTGTCAAAACCTTTCTGTTGTTCTAATCTTCCTACAGCAATAGCTTTTTTGCAACTGTAGTCTTTTACCTTTTGATGAGGTATGTTGATAAAGTTGGGGATAACGTATACATTCTTTGCTAATTGAAATTCTTTAGCATCGTCATGAGTCAGACAAACTACGGCATCAGCTTTTCTTTCCATTAATCCGAATAGTGCGTGAAAAGGATTGAATGAACGTGCCAAATGTGATTCGTATATTCGTTTTGCCTTGGTATGACAAAGAGGTAATAACAACGCTCCCAATGTAGTTGTAAAGAAAACTACGTCGGGATTAATCTGTTTTATTGTTTTATTTAATCTGTAAGCTGCTAATAATAGTGTAATTATTCTGCTTAATAGCTTATATACTTTATTTCTTGTCTTCTTGGCAAAAGGAACATGAAGATGAATCAGCCGGATACCTTCATTTAAGATGTACTGTTGTTTCCGTTTATCTTCATATACAGAAATAACAGTAACCTGATGATGATATTCTTGATAGAATGTATTAGCCTTCATGGAAACGATTCTTTCAACGCCTCCATTCTCAGAATAATCTTCTATAACATAAACTATGTTCATTTTCTTTTCCATAGAAACGAGTTTTTTCCTATTTTATTTTTTAAAATGTTTTTAATGATGTTCCATCTAAACCTAATCTGCTGCCATTTGCTGAATTTGCTCCCTTTTCCATTGCAGGAATTGGTAGCTGGATGGCGACGGAACGAGATAAGTCTGTCATCTATGAATTTTACAGAATATGTAAATGCTGCCACATTTCCTATCCAGATATCGTACATGGGAATATCTTTAGGAAAAGGTAATGCAGCATCTTTTACGCATCTTGTAAATGCCATACAACAACCTGTATATCCGTTTTTCCACAATGCGTTATATATTTTGTTTTTACTTACATGCAGGAGCTTGAACAGCGACGGAAAAAGAATATTCAGATGTTCATCTGTTACTTCTGCATTGCTGATTACACAATCATATTTCTGTAGCCATTTCATACAAGTAGCTACTTTATTAGTCTTCCATACGTCATCTTGGTCTGAAAGAAATATGTAGTCTCCTTGTGCATGATGCAGTACATTTTCAAAATTTAGGGTAGGAGAATGCTTTTGTGGACCAGGTATGACCCTTATTCTTGGATCTTGGAATGTCTTGATAATGGATAGGGTTGCATCGGTGGAGCCATCATCAGAGATAATAACTTCATCGTTGGCATTTAGTTGCTTCAATATAGAAGCAATCTGTTCGCCAATATACTTTTCACCATTATATGTAGCAATACACACAGAAATCATTTTCTTGTTATAGTTAATATCTATTTAATGAAAATATCATATTTTTTATCAATATAAGGAGTCGTGATGTCTCCTGCGTCTAAGATGGAGTGGAATAGAAATGCAGAATTATATTTTTTATTCTTGTTATTTTGCAGAGCTTTCCATTTGTTAGGATAGTTAGCTTTGTATTTGTTTGACATCCATATCCAACAGCCAGGATAATGCAATGCTTCTGCTTCTTCTCCGTGTCCGAAGATTCCTTTTTCTCCCAAACTTTCTGCATGATCAGAAAGATAGATAATAATGGCATTCCGATTTCGGAACCTGTTTCTCACTTCATTCCAAAAGAAGTCGGAATAGAGTACGGAATTGTCATAGGAGTTAAAGAATTCTTCTTTGGTGTTGGCAGATAGTACTCTGCTTTTAAGTTCTGGTTTCCAACGGGCATATTGGTGTGTATAATGTATGTTATACCACCAGTGGGAACCTATTGTATGTAAAATAAATAAGTTTCTTCTACCGAAGTTCTTATTCAGAATTTGCTTGTCTAGTAATGGTAGGATATCTTCGTCCAGCCATTGGTCGAAGATATAAACCGATTTTCCGTTATTTACGTAAATAAGCGAATCTGTTTCTTTCATGAAATAAACGTAAGTATCAATACTTTCTTGGTTGGCAATCCATGTAGTATGGAAGCCTGCTTTTTTGAAAATATCAATAAAAGATCTTTCTTTATAGGCTGCATCCAGATTCTTTGGGCATGCTCTGGTAAGCAAATATGGTACACTGGTATGCGTAAATCCATATTCTGAATAAATATGAGGCATGGATACAATGTTGCTGTCTGTCATCAGAAAAGGAGTTGTTGCTCTGTGATAGCCGTTGATTTGCATGTTTTTAGAGCGTAGGGTTTCACCTATGATGAAGACAACATCTATAGAGTCACTTTTACAGATTCCTTTCTGCTTGAAAGCCGGTCTGTTTTCTTCTATGATATTTCTGTTATCTAAATAATCATTGATGGAGAAATAGATAACGAAAGGAATGCGGCTCTTGATAGGTAAGGATATTCTTGGAATACTGATGTATAGCGTAAGCCCAATGAAGGCTAGTATAAACTGAAGCCAAGAATGGGAAAATCTGATGTATTTAATACGAATATAAATGATACCTATACATATCAATTCTGTCACAATAACAAACAGTATCAACGGAATGGTAACAACGTCCATGGTTGTTCTGAAATCGTTGGTTATAGATAAATCTATAGTTGCTGCTGTAAGTGAGATTTGAGCAGTATATCTAAAGTATGTAGCTACAGAGCAAGCTAGGGTATATATAGGATAAAGTATGGCAAAGACGTATTTATTGCTAGCTATACACCACATAAATAGGAATATAGCTATTTCTATTACCAGAAATTGTGCGATAAGGATAAATAAATCTTTCATGCCTCTGAAAGGCATATTGTAGAAGTCACCCATGGTGTATAATACTCCTGAAAGAAGAGTCAGCCCTATGAGGAATAGGACTGACTTATAAAGTTGTTTCTGTTTCATTTTCTTGTTATTTGATAATGGCTATTTTACAAACCACTCCTCTTTCTCCTTCGGAAGTAGCAGTTTCTACCATATATATGCCACTAGATACTTTTCTGCCTTTTAAGTCGCACTGGTTCCATGTGTAAGTACCTCCGATGCTTCTACCTTGGTTTACCAGAACTCCATTGCTTGTTACAATCTTTACATCAGCGTCAAATGTTAATCCTACGATTTTCACGAGTCCAGTATAATCCGGTTTTACAGGATTTGGATAGGCATAAACATCATTTTTGTTCATTTCATTGCTTGGTAGAGTAACATCACTCATATATGAACAAAGTCCTTTAGGAGTTGCAAAATATACTTTTCCGGAAGGCTCTATCAGAATGTCAAGTATTGTATTGGATAGCAGCGGAGAATTCTCAGATGTAAAGTGCTGTATCTGCGTATTGCAATCAGAACTGATGAGATATACACCATTTGATTTGGTTCCAAGCCATTTTCTGTTTCCTCCATCTATGGCTATACTTCTTGTATCTATTCCGTCTAGCAGATAATCGGCATAATTGGTACCATCGTTTCTTGGTACCTTATGCTGGGTTACTTCTTGTGCTCCCAAACGTATGTTGTCTGCCGACAAGTAAAGAGGGCCACTGCTAGTGCACATCCATATATTTCCTTCTCTATCTTCTTTTATCTTGTAAAAAAAGTTTGGAGTAATTTGAACACCATCTTCATTTATGTAAGTAGGGCCGTAAGTATGCAACGTATTTTTTATATAGTCGTATGCATATAATTGGCTTGTTTGCCAATAGTTGGATAAAAACCACATTTTATTGTTTGTTCTACTGATGAATAGACATCTTAAATCATCATTGTATTTAATCTGTGAACAGACATCTAGGGACTTCCATTGTTGATTTTTATCAAGGGTCCAAAAACAGTTTTCTACAGAAGAATTGAATACCCATAGTGTACCTTCTTTATCATACATGAGATCTGAGACCAGAATATAGTTATCATCGTTGACACATGATAGGAATGGACTATTGTTTCTATTGTAACATTTTATGAATTCTCCATCTTGAAATTCATAAAGTCCACTCTTGGCAGCTACCATCACGTGTCCTTCTTTTGTTGGATCAAAATCCATGCTTAGCCAGTCTACGTTGCGATGACCAAGAACATCATTAGATGGTTGTTCAAATTCAGACCAGTTTTCTCCATCCCATACATGAACTTCTCCTGGGTAACTTCCATCATTCTCTTGTGAATAGAAACCACCAGTAGCATAGAGTTTTCCGTTGTGAAAGAAAAGATTGTAGAAATTGTTAGAAGCAGGTCCTTTAGGAAGTATTCCTTCTGTCTTATAAACAGGTTCATTATTCGAATCTACTGTATAATAAGTAAGTTTTCCTTCTTTGGTAGTTGTCCACCAAAAGCCTGTTCCTTTATCATATACAAGTTTCTTGTTTTCAGAAAGCTGTTTGTAACTTCCAATTTTTGTCCATTCTTTAGAATTCAGTAAATTACCAGTTAGTTTTCCTTTATATAAGCCAGCTTCTTTCGAAGCTGCATAAAGGCAGTTGTCTTCTATATAACTATAGTTAACATTAAAGCCCAATTTGTATGTATCGAGTATTTTTCCTTCTTTTGTATCTAGCTTAATAATTCCAAAAGAGAGAGATAAATAAACATTTGCCCCACTTATATTTATATGGTTTATCTGTTTATTATCTGTCATACTTTTCAGATACAAATCAGGCACATTAACTACATTTCCATTGGCATCCAACAGGTCAATATTGCCATTGGTATATGTAATTACCAATTTTTTGGTAGTCTTATTCCAAGCTATATGATTAATATCAAAGTCGGAAAGAGTGTTTGCTTTATCGTATGTCGTAACTGAACCTTCTTTTATATGATAAGAAAAAAGTCCGTTAGATGCTAAGGCAAACACTAGGTTTCCTGCTGGCTCGATTTCTGTTATATCATTATAACTGGTGTATATTTCCCAACTTTCCTTATCTGTGGCCGATAAGGGAAGTACCATGAATAGTATTGTAATTAATAATGTTATTGTCTTCATTGTCTGTTATTTTAAAGCCTAATACTATATTAACTGCAAATATAACTATTTATTGTTTTTATAAACAGATACTTATAGATATTTTTGAAGTTGATGTTGGATGGGTAAAACGATGGCTTTTTTTGCTATCCATGCTGTGAGGATAATAAAAGCGAGGGATAGGATGAATTGGAATTCTTGATGTGGATTTCCTTCTCCATATCGTTTAAGAAATATACTCTGTATGATGCGAAAGCAGAGATTATGACAGAGAAATATTTCAAAACTGATGCTGCCTAGCCATAGCAAGAGTTTATTATGGAATATCCTAATAAAACAACCTTTACCTTGATCTCTTGCTGTAAAATAGAATACGGTTATGGCTGATGGTATCCAATAAATAACGGCACAGCGAATGTTCGGATTGCAATGGATTGATAGGAAATACATTGCGATAAACAGCAATACCACTCCCATATCCGATAGGTTTACTTGCCAGAAAGAAGTTGAGTTTGTTATCTTATCGGCTATTTTTTTACCTTTTTCTGATCTGCATACTTTATATAAAAGGATACCTATCATGAAATCTATCATTCTGAATAATGGGTGGGCATAAATGTAGCCGGCTGAATAATCTGCTTGTGCACAGAGCGAGATACTGATATAAACTGCCATATATATACTTATTGTTGCTAATAAGTATAACCAGGAATGTCGCATAATCCAAGCGTATAAATACTTGAATATAAGATAGAAGAAGATAAGATCAGAAATAAACCATGTAGCTGCATTGAGATGAGCCATAAAGTCATGTGCCGGATACCAGGTTTGTATCAACAGCGAATGGGATAGAATCTGATACCATGGTAATATACGCCCTAATCGCCAATCCATTAATATGAGAATGGCGAGAATCAGAATATGCAGAGGATAGAGTTTGATGATACGGGAAAGGAAAAAATTTCTGTTTCCCAATACTTCTTTCTGTAGTTTTTCTCCTTTGCTTAAAGAGAGTACAAAACCACTGATAACAAAGAAAATGGCAACAGGAAACTCGCCCAAGTAATTGATTAAATCTTGGGATATGGGTAGGGTGGAATGCGAAATCACAATCATTAGGATAAGAATGAATCGCAGGGAATTGAGTGTCCTGATCATGATGCCTTTTCTTTGTTATAATGTTATTCTATTCTGTATTGAACAAGAATAAATCTTATTTCTTTTTCAAATACTCTACCAATTTAGCCACGGCTCTGGCTCTGTGGCTGATGCCGTTCTTGATTTCCTCACCTAGCTCAGCAAAACTCTGGTCATAGTCTTCTGGCACGAAGACTGGGTCGTAGCCGAAGCCTTCGGTACCATGTTTCTCGGTGGCGATATGGCCGTTTACGATACCCTCGAACTGGTGGATTTTCTTGATGCTGGTGCAGCCGCAAGGACATACATCCTGCTTCTCGATGTAGCAGATAACGGTGCGGAAGCGGGCCTGGCGGTTTTTCTTGCCGTTCAGTTCTCTCAACAGCTTAGCCATGTTAGCCTCACTGTCGTGGTCGGTACCCTCAGCATAGCGGGCACTGTGAACGCCAGGGGCACCATCAAGTGCCTCTACCTCCAGACCGGTATCATCGGCAAAGCAACTTACGTGGTAATGGTCATAAACATACTGCGCCTTCTGCAAGGCGTTCTCTTCCAATGTGTTGCCTGTTTCAGGAATATCCACATCGCATCCTATTTCCTTCAGCGATACTACCTCGTAGCCGCTGCCCAGGATGTCGCGAATCTCCTGGAGTTTATGCTGGTTATTTGTTGCAAAAACTATCCTTTTCATAAGTTTATAATTTATAGTTAATAGTTTATAGGGCATTCTTGCAATAGTGCTTCTTGCTATACGGCAAAGCCGCTATAAACTTTAACTTTTAATTGTTTTAATGTCTTTATCTTTGATTTTCACCTTCATCTCATCAAATCCCTCGCCATACACACCGATTACGGAACTCTGACTTACAAAGGCATTTGGGTCGATGATCTTGACGATACGGAAGATGGTGACGCTCTCGTTCTTCTTTGCCAGAATACAGAGCACCTTCATCTTGTTGCCCGTGTACCAGCCATGGCCATCGAGAATGGTTACGCCATGATCCATCTGCATACCGATGGCATTGGCTATCTCCTGATATTTCTTGCTGAATATCATAAACTGTACACTCTCTCGCTTGGCATTCATCACATAGTCGAGTACCAGGTTTTCTATCACCATCGTACAGAGACCGAATACTACCTTTCTAACGGCGTCTATCGCGGTAAACTCTGGTTTTGCATTGAAGACGAAGAATGAACTGCCCACGATGAGGAGATCCACGAAGATAAGCACACGGCCCAGCGAGATGTTGTGATATTTGTTGACGATGGCAGCAATGATATCCGTTCCACCTGTACTTCCATTATGCAGAAAGACGATGGCGAGTGATAAACCCGTAAACAGACAGCCGATGATGAGCGACATGAAGTCCTGTCCCTCTCCCAATATCTGCACCATCTTGCCATCTTCACCTATCATCCAGTCTTGCGCCAGCGCCAGGAATAGGGAGAGCATGATGATGGCATAGACGGTCTTCACCATGAATTTGAATCCCAGAATCTTCAGCGCGGCAAGCAGCAAGGCGGCATTAATGAGAAAATAAGACAAATAGATAGGTATCCCCGTGCCGTAGTAAATCACGGCTGCGATACCCGTTACGCCACCCGTTACTATCTGGTATGGAAGCAGGAAAATGGTCCATCCAAATGTGTAAAGCAAGAGTCCAAGGGTGATGTAGAAATAATCCTTGCACTCATTCTTAATTGTTTGACTGATTGCTATTTGCATAATATTTTCCTCGTATTTTAAAAGTAGTTAAGGAGTTAAAGGGAGTCAAGAAGTTAAGACAACAGTTTTTGTTTTCGTATATCTTCTATTGACAGGATATACAATTGTCTTAACTCCTTTTACTCCTTAACTCCTTAACTTCCTGTTATCTATAAATTACTTTTTCAACACAACGTTGACGATCTTCTTTGGTACGATGATCACCTTCAACACGTTGAATCCTTCCAAGTACTTCTGGCTCTTCTCGTCTGCCAATACCTGCTTCTGGATTTCCTCGTTAGGAGTATCCACAGGGAAAGTCATCTGGAAACGAGCTTTACCGTTGAAGGAAATGGTGAGCTGCATGTCGTTCTCCTTCAGATACTGCTCATCATACTTTGGCCATGCTGCATCGCAAACGCTGCCCTGCTCGCCAAGTGCTGCCCACAACTCTTCTGCGATGTGTGGAGCGAATGGAGCGATGAGGATGACGAGATCCTTCAGAAGTTCCTTGTTGCGGCACTTCTGCTGACCGAGTTCGTTCACGGCAATCATGAAGGCTGAGATAGAAGTGTTGTAAGAGAACTTCTCGATATCCTCGCTTACCTTCTTGATGAGCTTGTGAACGCTCTTCAGGCTCTCTGGCTTCGCTGCCTCGCCGGCTGAAGGAAGGAAGTTGTCGGTACGGTTCTCGTAGAACAGACCCCAGAACTTCTTCAGGAAGCGGTGGCAACCGTCGATACCATTGGTATCCCAAGGCTTGCTTGCCTCTACAGGACCCAGGAACATTTCGTAGAGACGCAGGGTATCAGCACCATACTTCTCGACAATCATATCTGGATTCACCACGTTGAACATACTCTTAGACATCTTCTCGATGGCCCATCCGCAGATGTACTTGCCATCTTCCAGGATGAACTCAGCGTTCTGATACTCAGGGCGCCAAGCCTTGAATGCCTCGATATCCAATACATCGTTGCTTACGATGTTTACATCTACGTGGATAGGAGTTACGTCGTAATCCTTCTTCAGATTCAAGCTTACGAATACAGGAGCCTTGTCGTGATCATCGCTGTTGATGCGGTAAACGAAGTTAGAACGGCCCTGAATCATACCCTGGTTCACCAGCTTCTGGAATGGCTCTTCCTTGCAGCTTACGCCGAGGTCGAAGAGGAACTTGTTCCAGAAACGGGAGTAAATCAAGTGACCGGTAGCATGTTCGCAACCACCTACGTAGAGGTCAACATTCTGCCAGTACTCATCTGCCTTCTTGCCTACGAGTGCCTCATCGTTGTGAGGATCCATGTAGCGCAGGTAGTAAGCAGATGAACCTGCGAAACCTGGCATGGTGTTGAGTTCCAGTGGGAATACGGTCTTGTTATCTACGAGGCTCTTGTCAACCACCTCTTTCTTCTCTGTATCCCAAGCCCACTTCTTGGCTCTGCCCAATGGTGGCTCGCCAGTCTCTGTTGGCTTATAGGTCTCAATCTCTGGCAATTCGAGTGGCAGGCACTCCTCTGGAACCATCTGTGGCATTCCGTCCTTGTAATATACTGGGAATGGCTCACCCCAGTAGCGCTGACGTGAGAAGATGGCATCGCGGAGACGATAGTTTACCTTTACTCGGCCGATGCCCTTCTCGGTAACAAACTTCTTGGTAGCTGCGATAGCCTCCTTCACGGTGAGTCCATTCAGAGAGAAGCCATCCATGCTGCTCTTGCCTGCTACAGGTGAGTTGGTTACTATACCTTCCTTGGCATCGAAGCTCTCCTCTGAAACATCAGCACCCTCGATAAGAGGAATGATAGGCAGGTTGAAGTGCTTGGCGAAGGCGTAGTCACGGCTATCGTGAGCTGGTACAGCCATGATGGCACCTGTACCATATCCAGCCAATACATATTCTGAAATCCATACTGGGATTGCCTCGCCGGTGAATGGATTGATGGCATAACTTCCTGAGAATACACCGGTTACGCTGTGGTTAGCCATACGGTCAAGCTCGGTACGCTTCTTCACGTAGTCGAGATATTTCTCCACCTCTTCCTTCTGCTCGGCAGTAGTTACCTGCTGAACATATTCGCTCTCTGGAGCCAGAACCATGAAGGTTACGCCAAACATGGTATCGGCACGGGTGGTGAAGATGGTGAACTTCACGTCGCTGTCCTTTACAGAGAATACTACCTCTGTACCCTCAGAACGGCCAATCCAGTTTTTCTGGGTTTCTTTGATACTGTCGCTCCACTGGATGGTCTCCAAACCGTCGAGCAGACGCTGAGAGTAGGCTGATGTTCTCAGGCACCACTGCTGCATCTTCTTCTGGATGACAGGATAACCGCCACGCTCACTTACGCCGTTTACTACCTCGTCGTTGGCAAGCACAGTACCCAAGCCTGGGCACCAGTTAACCATTGTTTCACCGAGGTAAGCGATGCGGTAGTTCATCAGGATCTGCTGCTTCTTCACGTCGTCGTAGCTGTTCCACTCCTCGGCTGTGAAGTCAATCTGCTCGTTCTGAGCCACGTTCAAGTCAGCAGAACCCTTCTCCTCGAAACGCTTAATGAGCTTCTCGATAGGCTGAGCCTTCTGGCAGCTGTTGCAGAAGAATGAGTTGAACATCTTCTGGAAAGCCCACTGAGTCCAATGGTAATACTTAGGGTCGCAGGTACGAACCTCACGGTCCCAATCGAAGCAGAAGCCAATCTTGTCGAGCTGCTCGCGGTAGCGGTTGATGTTGGCTACGGTAGTAACCTCTGGGTGCTGACCGGTCTGGATAGCATACTGCTCTGCAGGCAATCCGTAAGCATCGTAACCCATAGGGTTCAGTACGTTAAATCCGTTCAAACGCTTGTAGCGTGCATAGATATCGCTAGCGATATAACCAAGTGGGTGACCTACGTGCAAACCAGCTCCTGATGGATAAGGGAACATGTTGAGCACATAGAATTTCTTCTTGTTTTCATCCTCTGTCACCTTGTAGGTCTTGTTCTCGACCCATTTCTGGTGCCATTTCTTCTCGATTTCTCTGAAGTTGTATTCCATTGTTTTATCTAATAATTATGTTTCTTTTCTTAAATATAATAAGGTGTAACCCTATTCAAGGTGCAAAATTACATTTATTTTGGCACATAACAAAATAAAATGCAAGTTTTTTATGAATTTAATGTCTTAGCATGCACACACTTCATGTTCTTTTCCAGTTGGGCGGTAGAGCTGGCTCCTACCAATACGCTGGTTACACCTTTCTGCTGCAATATCCAGGCAAGTGCCATTTCGGCGAGTGTTTCGTCTCTTTCTCCTGCTTCTGCGTTCCATTTCTTGAGCTGTTCCAGCAGTTCTGGAGTTAGAGCAGAGTGTTTCAGAAAATGCTCTTTTGCCATACGGCTGTCTGCCGGTATTCCGTTGAGATATCGGTCGGTGAGAAGTCCCTGTGCCAGAGGTGAGAACGAGATGAAACCGATGCCGTTTTCTGCGCAATAATCTAAGGTTCCATTCTCTTGTGGCGCATGGTCGAGCATGTTGAGTCTGTCCTGGAAAATGAGCAGCGGACAGTCGCGCTCCTTCAGATATTGGTCAGCAAACTTCAGGGCTTCCAGTGGCCAGCGGCTGATGCCGAGATAAAGAGCCTTGCCTTGCTTCACGATGTCTACCATGGCTTGAAGGGTTTCTTCGAGTGGTGTGGTCGGATCGTAGCGGTGGCTGTAGAAGAGGTCAACATACTCGAGATTCATTCTCTTGAGACTCTGATTCAGACTGGCCATCAGATACTTACGGGAGCCCCAGTTGCCGTAAGGACCTTCCCACATATCATAACCTGCTTTGGTTGAGATAAAGAGTTCATCGCGATAGGGCTTGAAATCATCTTTCATCAGTCTGCCCATCGTTTCCTCTGCACTACCGTATGGAGGTCCATAGTTGTTAGCCAGGTCGAAGTGGGTGATACCATGGTCGAAGGCATAGTGAGTGATGGCACGACTTCTTTCGTAAGAATCTACCTCTCCGAAGTTGTGCCAGAATCCCAAACTTATTTTAGGCAGCAAGATACCACTCTTGCCGCATCTCTTGTAGAGCGCTTCTGCATCGCTATAGCGATTGGCGTCAGCATGATAAATACCTTTAATGTCCATTATTCCTTATATTTTTATTACAGCGAAGAGCCAGAAACTCTTCACTCTTCACCTTTCCTTTGTAAATGCCTATAAACAAGGCATTTGGCGTGGTGAAGAGTTTTTGTTCACTCTTCACCCACTCTTCACCACTCTTCACCGGTATGTGGTTAGGGGCCTGCCGGCTCTTCCTTTTCTACATCGCAAAGGTAATAAAAATATTCAATATAATCGTTGTATTGAATAAAAATTATATTTTTTTCGATATAGATAAGTGGGGATGTAGTAAAGGTCGATTGGTTATGGAAAAACATTCATTGGCTTGCCAATTAAATAAACAATTCATCCATCGTAATCTGTTTCTGTACGATGTCGCTATGTTTGTTCTGCTTCAATCCGAAAGAAGTAATCAATGTGAGGAGAAGCGATTTGGAAGTCTTTGTCTCTTCTGTGAAGATACGCAGTTTCTCCAGCAACTTCTCCTCATATTCCTTGCTGATTTCGAATTCGCTCTTGTAGAATTTCATCTCACAGATATTGATGGTTTCATCTTTCCGGTCTATCAGCAAGTCTATTTGAGTTCCCTTTTCTGTATTGCTGCTTCGCCATGAGCAAACCAAGGTCTGTACTCCCGAAATTCCCAGGGCGTGCTTGATTTTGTCTATATGGTTTAGACAAAGCATCTCGAAAGACAAGCCAGCCCAAGTATGGTATAGCTGACTGTTCTGGGAGGATGACCAGAAACTGGAATCCTGATACTTGTTGTGCTTGATGAAACGGAAGTAGAAGAGCGTATAGAAATCTACTAACTGGAATAAGGTGTTTCGCTTTTGGCGAATGTCGGAAGTCATCTTATTGGCTGTACTGAATGGTTCATACAGACGGATGAATCCGCATTGTTCCAATTCTTCCAGTACAGTAGAGAAGGCTCCATTATCTTTTCCTCCCGATGCCTTGACCAGTTCCTGTCGGGTCATACCCATTCCTTTGGTAGCAAGGGCAGTAACCACGGCGATATGGTCGGCTGATTTCTTAAACAAAGCTCTGTATAAGTCGTTGAACTCATCTTTCAGTTCTGCATTGTCTGCGAAAAACAGCTGGTCGATGTTCTGTGCCAGACTTTTCGATTTATCCATCATTGACAGATAATAAGGTATTCCTCCCATAACCATATAGCATTCTGCTATCTGTTTTCGGCTGTAGCCGAAGTGGTAAGCCTTGAAGTATTCTTCGCATTCGTGCAGGGTGAATGGTTTTACAATCAGATGATGGGTCAGTCGGTTGTGCAAGCCACCACGGTTGCGAATCAGGTTGTTGATCATCCAGGAGGTGGCGGATCCGCAAACGATGAGTTTGATGTCGTTGCGCAGTACAGCCCAGCTGTTCCAGAAGTTTTCCAGTGCAGGTATGAATCCCGATTTGGCGGTATCCATCCATGGCAATTCATCGATGAATATAACTTTCTTGCCTTCTGGAAGTGTTTCTATGTATTGTGATAGGGCATAGAATGCCAGCAGCCAGCTCTTGAATGTCTGCAGAGTGGTGGAGTGGGTATATTTTTGTAGGGCAATGCTGAAGTTGACAAGCTGTTCGCCTTTGGCAACTCCGTTCATTCCTGTCATAAAGAAGGCAAAATGGTCTTCTACGGCTTTTCTGATGAGAAAAGTCTTGCCTACACGTCGTCTTCCATAGACGGCGATAAACTCTGATCTATCGGAGTTTATATATTCATTGAGCAGTTTGAGTTCTGCTTCTCTTCCTATCAGTCTCTGTTCCATATCTTTCGTTATTTTCTGCGCAAAGATATAAAAAAATCCCCATTAGCGCAAATTATTCGTGGATAATCTGCGCTAATGGTATGAAAAAAGCACATTAGCGCAGATTATCCCGTTAAGCGTTCGGCATTTCAAATCCGCCGGGACGCCTGGCGGGAGACTTTCTATTGACACCTGTCGGGAGACTTTCTTTTAAACAAATCGTTCATCGTAATCTGTTTCTGTACGATGTCGCTATGTTTGTTCTGCTTCAATCAGAAAGAAGTAATTCTCCAGTTTGTCCGCTTTGATTTTGTTAGATGTATGATACAAATACATTTTTAAGGACGACTTTTTGTGACTTTCTACACTTTTAAGGACGACTTTTTGTAGTTTTATACATTTTTAAGGACGACTTTTTGTGCTCTTTGAAATAAAAAATGTATCTTTGCATTCAGAAATATCAAATAATCAGATAGTTATGAAGAGAAATGCCATCAAATACCTATATCAATGGAAAGCAAGCAACGACCGAAAGCCGTTGATTATGCTTGGAGCCCGCCAGGTTGGCAAAACCTGGCTGATGCAGGAATTTGCCAAAGAGGCCTATACCCGTAGTGCGTATGTAAACTTCGAAGACAATGAAATGCTCCGGGAAGTTTTTGCACATGACTTTGATATTCCCCGTATTATCAATAGCATACAATGGAGTACAGGAGTTTCTATTGATGAAAATACGCTTATTATCCTTGATGAGATACAAGAAGCACCCAGGGGTATCACCGCATTAAAGTATTTTGCAGAAAAAGCACCTCAATATCATGTCGTAGCTGCAGGTTCATTGCTCGGAATTGCGATGCATCAGAATGACTCTTTTCCTGTAGGTAAGGTAGATTTCATGCATTTATATCCCCTCACATTCTTTGAATTTCTAGATGCAATCGGTGAAAGCCGTATGGTAGAACTGCTGATGTCAAAGGATTGGAATATGATAACCATGTTCCGGAATAAATTTGAGGAATGCCTGCGACAGTATTATCTGGTCGGGGGAATGCCGGCTGTAGTACAGTCTTTTGCCAGCGAGGGAAATCTGTCTGAAGTCAGAAGCATTCAAAAAGGAATCCTTGAAGCGTATGAGCGTGATTTTTCCAAACATGCTCCGGCCATAGAAGTTCCACGTATCCGAATGGTATGGAAATCCATCCCATCCCAGCTTGCCAAGGAAAACAAGAAATTTATCTATGGTGCCGTAAAGGAAGGAGCCAGAGCAAAGGATTTTGAGCTCGCTATCGAATGGCTGAAAGATGCAGGGTTGATCTATAAGATAAACCGTTGTAAGAAAGCCCTGTTGCCATTGGCTGCATATGAGGATTTTTCTGCTTTCAAGTTATTCCTGTCTGATGTGGGACTGATGGGAGCCATGAGCAATATTCCTGCCCAAAGCTTGCTGGAAGGAAATGTGCTGTTTTCAGATTTTAAGGGGGCGCTGACAGAGCAGTATGTCCTGCAGCAGCTTAAGGAGAAATCTTCCTTGTCTATCTATTATTGGTCGGCAGAAAATTCACGTGGTGAAATAGATTTTCTAGTGCAGGATGAAGAAAGAATCATTCCGATAGAAGTAAAGGCTGAGGAGAATTTGCAGGCTAAGAGTTTGAGGGTGTTTGTAGAGCGCAATCAGGGATTGAAAGGTATGCGCCTATCCATGTCACCTTATAGAGAGCAGGATTGGCTTGCCAATTATCCATTATATTCCGTATCTGCAATATTCGGATAAAAATAAAGTTCACAAGGTTGTGGTCCACAAACTTGTGAACTTTTAATATTATTTTGTAAATCAGGTATTTAAAAGCTGTTTTTTATGCATAAAACAAGCCTGAATCAGAGGCTTTTCTTATCAAACACACCATTCATCGTGATGCAGAGATGCTGGAACTTGCTGAGGAGCTTGTCTGACCATTTCGTCATGTTGTAAAGGTCCTTGATTTCCTTAAACTTCTTTTCATCCCATTGCGGATAATCTATCTCTGAGAAATAACGGCGGTAGTCGCGGAGATTGTCGCCCGAGAAATGGAGATAATCGTCGATGCCGCCAAACCATTCGGGAGTCATCATCTGGGTGGCAAAGGCTTCGAAGTTCTGGTTGTCCTGAAGCATGCAGTTGTGATTCAATACACACCATACGCAGAACCAATGGTTCTTGCGGGTAACAAATTTCAACATATTGGCTATCTGAGCCTTCAGATTCTGCATGTCGATGTATTTGCCGTCTTTTACTTTGTAGAAAACCTCGTTGGGAAGGGTTTCCGGAATGCCTTCGGGATGTTCCAAATCGTAGATTTCCTGCTCGATGATGTGCCATTTTACGGTGGCTGATACCAGCTTGAGATATTCTTGTGCTGTAAAATTTACGTGGGCAAGCTGGGCGCCCAGCAGTTGGGTGTCTCTTATATATTTCATAAAGTCGAGGCGCAGATTTTCCGGTACCTCGTCTTTTAGCGTTTTTCTTACTTCCAGCAATTGGCTGACGGAGAGCTGCTTTCCGTTGTTATCATATTCCAGGGTTGTAAAGTATCGGTCTATGTCGCTGATGCCCTTTGGTTCTTCCTGATATTCCTGTAGCGACATTTCGAAGAGGCGGGTGGTCTGCTCTTCGCTCATGGCGAGGTTGGTGAAATGGCTCAGCTGGCGGAAGTGGAGCATCAGATAACATGCCATGCTGTATAGCTGGAAGAGATTCCAGAGGCGCTCTACGGGTTTTACGCCGGGGATATGAGTGGGTTTTACCTGGCGTAACAGTTCTTTCTGGAGTTTGGTTACTTCGTTTACATCGATAGTACTTCCTTTGCCCAGTTCATCGGTTTCGAAAAATTCGTTGAGTTTCGGCAAGATGCGGGTCATATCCAGCGGTGCCACTTTCATCCGTTTTCCTTCTATCTGTTTTCCCTTTTTCATGTCTTCCATGATATGCGCCATCAGGGGTGTAAACTTCTGCATTACGATGATGCTGATGCTTACTTCGTGGGTTTCGTTCTGCTCCTTTCGCTGCTTGGCTATGTCGTTGTGCTGCAGCACCATATCTTTCTCTGCCATATAGCAGAGCCGGGTGGCTTTGGTGCAGAGCGAACGGATATCGAAGGTAAGTTCCTGCGGACTGTAATCTTCCCATGCATCTACCAGAATGCTGAGCATTCGGCAGAAGTTGTCGAGCTGTCGGTCGAAGACTTCGTAGCTGAATTCTATTTCATCTTTATCTTCATTCATTGTCAGTCTGTTTTAAGAAAATAAGTTTTGCCGCAACACTATAATTTAATATTTTTATAAGCACCTGAGCAACAATAAGTTGCTCTGGATTTTGGCATGTCAGAAATTTCACTTATCTTAGTGTTGCTTTTTAAAACAAATAAAACTCTGAATGACATGGCAAAAATACAAATAAAATCTGAGAAACTCACTCCTTTTGGAGGAATTTTTTCTATTATGGAGCAATTTGATGCTCTTTTAGCTCAAACCATAGATTCCACCTTGGGATTGAGATGCACTATGTTTGGTTATCAATATAGCGAGATTCTACGTTCTCTGATGTGCGTATATCTTTGTGGTGGCTCATGTTCGGAGGAAATTCGATTTCTCTCTGGAGTTTCTATTTTGCAGTTGTCATTTAAAGAGTCTATATTCACAGGCTTTGCTCTACAACTCCTTTACCATAAAAATGGTGGTGGCGGTATGTCCCGAGTCACCAAGGCGCTGAGGAATATGCCTGAAGCCATGACGCTCATACATGGCTACTGCATCTGAGAATTGTGGGAATGACTCAATATACAGATGACTATAACCAGCCCTTCGGGCTCCTTCAATGGCCTGCGAGAACAAAACAGATCCATTGCCTTGACCACGAACTAAAGGAGACAGGTAGAACTTTACCAGTTCTGCATATCCATCCGGCAATCCCTCCGTGGGATAATAGCCGCAGCCTCCCTGAACGCCCCCATCATCAGCTACAACCAAATAGCCGGCATTCTTCCCAGCCATTGCATCAAAGATATGCTCCGTCCTTGGGTCATCATACACGGTGTTGACCAGCGGAGCGCCATATTCCTCAAAAACAGAACGGATGACATGAGCCAACTGTTGCTGGTCCTTCTCTTCAATATGTCTAATCTCAATCATATCAATTTTCTAAATCCTTATTTCCGCAACACTATAATTTAATATTTTTTATAAGCACCTGAGCAACAAAAAGTTGCTCAGGATTTTGCCATGTCAGAAATTTCACTTATCTTAGTGTTGCAAAATAAAAACAAACAAAATTCTGAATGACATGGCAAAACTACAAATAAAATCTGAGAAACTCACTCCTTTTGGGGGATTTTTTTCGATTATGGAGCAATTTGATGCTCTTTTAGCTCAAACCATAGATTCCACCTTGGGATTGAGATGCACTATGTTTGGTTATCAATATAGCGAGATTCTACGCTCTCTGTTCCAGCAAAATGGATTAAGACATCACGTAGGCATGTATTGAACATTTACTCAGACAACTATGCTTATGCCAACCTGTTCAAGACAGACTTTGGTTAAAGACCATGCTTTTCTGGTTAAACCAGCGTATTACCTCAAGTCGCTTTATGGGGTAAGGGGATTTTGTGTCTGCGACATTTCTGTTATGCAAGAAATATGTACAATAAAATGAATTTTGTCGTTTTACAAGCAAAATCCCACGAAACCCAATAGGTTGCGGATTTGAGGATCTATATATTGTATCACGATTGTTTTCCTAATCTGTCATGCTTGAATACTTATTTTTTCGCTATGCCATATTTTCTGAAAAATAATCTTAAATTTGATGCTGAAAAACTGTATATTTCATCTTTTCTTTGTATTTTTGCAAAAGAATTACGAATTTTAGCACGAAAGATATGGTATTACAATTTAAAGTAAAGAATTTCCTTTCTATAAGAGAAGAGCAGACGCTGGATTTTACGGCTTCTGCTGACAAAACGTATGAAGACTACGCTGTTGTTAAAATAAAAGGTGTTCGCATTTCCAAATTGGGTGTTGTTTACGGACCAAACGCATCTGGCAAGAGCAACATCCTCAAAGCTTTGGCTTGGTTCATTTTTTATTTGGTTGCAAGTCGTTCCAAGAAACCTGGTACAGGCACAGGACTGACACCATTCATGATGGATGAGGATAGCCGAAACCAAAACTCATCATTTGAATTGATTTTCTATATTGGTGATGTCAGATATGAATATTCCGTTGTCTTGAACAACCAAAAGATTTATAAGGAAGAACTGTACTTCTATCCCAATAACCGCCGTGCGCTCTTTTATGAGCGTACCTGGAATGAGGACAAGAGCAACTCTTCAATTTCTTTCGGACCATTGCTGAAGTTGTCTGCAACACAGAAACTGTTCATAGAGTCAAATTGCATTTCCAATGCTACGGTACTCACAACCTATAAGAATGCAAACGTTGAAAAGAATGTTGAACTTGACAAAGTCTTCAATTATTTTGAAAGCGAGTTCATGCCTTTACTCAGCAAGAATGATAATCTTGGACAGTTGGCTAACGATGTGGTAAGATTGGATGCTGACAGCAAGAAGTTTATCTGCGAGATGCTTGAAAAGGCTGATTTCAACATTTCCGACATATACATCAAGGAAGAAAAAGGTGAGGTTTCTGAGGAAGCTATGGAGAAGTTCAGAAAGATAGCAAAAATCTTACATATCTCGGAACCACAGGACAAAATCATATCTACAGAAGAATTGTTCTTCACCCACAAGACTCCTTTCTACACGGGAAGTCTTTCTAACATGGTGGAATCGGAAGGTACCAACCGTATGTACGGTTTGTCGGCATTGTTATTTACACTTATCAAAAACAATCAGACATTGCTGTGTGACGAGTTGGAGAACTCGCTGCATTACGACCTGTTCACCCATATTATCAAGACCTTCCTTGTAAATTCAGACCGGGCACAATTGATATTCTCTACTCATAGTCTTATGCTTCTTGACGAGGATTTTATCCGCAGGGATATGGTGTATTTTGCCAGCAAAAACGAATCGGGAGCGACAGAGATTTATCGTGCCAAAGATTTCGGTCTCCATAAGGAAGTGTCAATCCTCAATGCTTACAGAGCAGGAAAGTTGGGAGCGAAGCCTCAGTTGGGCAGTATATTTATTGACGAATAAGAAAGGAGGTTAACATGGAACAGAGACCGCTTGAATATACCGTCAAAATCTATTGTGAGGGTTTTACTGAATGGTACTACTTTGAATGGTTGCGCACCAACAACCGTTTCAAGTTCTCTATGGAGCCGGACATTCCCAAGAACAGCCGTAGTTCATATAAGCAGAACTTGAAACTCATAGACAAGGAACTTCGCAAGAACCCACAAGAACGTGCCGATGCGATATTTCTCGTCATCGACACCGATACCTTGGTCAAGAACAAAGCGCAATACGCCATTTATCAAGAAGCAAAGGAGAAATACAAAAAGCAAGGAGTTATTTTCATCGAGAGTCACCCTTGCATCGAAATTTGGTTTCTTTATCACCTCATGGATAAGTTTGCCCGAACCAACTTCGAGACATATGAGGCTTTGCGTCCTGCCGTTGAAAATGTCCTGCCAAAATACGAGAAGACGGCTCGCTATTATCAGAAAAATAGCCTATTCCGTGAGAGCATATTGAAAAGCCAAACAAACAGGGAAAAGGCAATAGACTTCTCTATCAAGGCATGTAAATACGAGCCTATTGAGAATGAGATTGCCAATTACACAGAAGTGTTCAAGGCTATCCATTTCTTCCGCTTGCTACAGAAGTTTGCAGAAATAAGGTTGCTATTGGCTGAAAAACTACGTACCAATGTTGCCATTCAACCAACTGTCGCGAACCATAAAGCATTGTCTGTCATGCAAAATGAGTATATCATTTGTACCTTGAAATATTCAGGTACAAAACTAAGATGTTTCTTCGCTGATGGACAATCGTTTGATATTGACGATACTAAGCCCTTAAATATAACGGACACTTTAATCGGATATCTTGCAGAACTTTTTAAACGAAATATTTAGGTCTTCGATGTTTAAGCCCTTTCCCGGCTTTCTCTTCCAGGAACACCTTTGGTGATCCTGGAAGAGAAAGCCGGGAAACTGCACTGATGTGAAGCAAGCGTCACATTAGAGCAGCTTAGGGAGAGTGGTTAAGCCTTTATGCGGGGCACCGCCTTCACAACCAACATTATAGGCAAGTGTTACCTATAGCAGGGAATCAAGCTGAAGCCAAGAAACATGACGCAGAGTTTTCTGAGGTCTGAGCGAAAAAAGAGTAATTTAAGCCAGTATTTCCTGTTTCAGGAGAGTGTAAATTAAACTGTGTCAAGCTACAATAAAAGTAGTTTAACACAGTTTTTATATTATGGACAACTTAGAAATTGATTACAAGAAAGCAGCTCAGCAGTTGCGTAGTGGTGAAGCCTTATTTGGCAAGGACGGAGCATTAGCTCCATTGTTAGAGCGTATTCTCAACTCAGCTCTCGAAGGTGAGATGGATGCTCATTTAAGTGAAGAGGAACGCTCTTCCGGCAACCGTCGTAATGGTAAGATGAGTAAGAAGGTTCAAACAAAATATGGTGAGGTCACTATAGAGACTCCTCGTGACCGAGACGGAACTTTCCAACCTGAGACCGTAAAGAAGCGTGAGACTATTCTTGCCAATGGCATGGCAGACCAGATTATTGAGATGTACGCCATGGGCACCAGCACACGTGACATCAGCAGCTACTTTGAGCGTGAGTTCAACACAACTCTATCAGCCGATACTATCAGCTCTATAACAGACCGTGTATTACCCGAAATCACCGCCTGGAAGTCTCGCATGCTCGATCCTGTATATGCCATTTGCTGGCTTGATGCTATCCATTATAAGGTAAAGGATGAGAATGGCAGAGCTGTCACACGAGCCATTTACAACATTCTTGGTATCAACAAGGAAGGCCAAAAAGAACTGTTAGGTATGTATGTGTCTAAGAGTGAAGGAGCTAACTTCTGGCTAGAAGTTCTTACGGATCTTCAGAACCGTGGTGTTCGAGACATCTTGATTTGTTGTATTGATGGTCTCAAAGGCTTCCCAGATGCCATCCAAAGCGTATTTCCTGAGAGTTCTGTGCAGCTCTGTATTGTCCATCAGATACGCAATTCTATCAAGTATGTTGGCAGTAAGCATCAAAAGGAGTTTATCAAGGATTTAAGAACAGTATATGGTGCAGTAAACAAAGACTCCGCTGCTGCTAATTTAGACCTGTTAGAGTCTAAGTGGGGAGAGATGTACCCAATTGTCATCAAGTCATGGCGTGACAATTGGGAACGTCTGACAGAGTATTTCCAATATACTCCAGCCATCCGTAAACTCATTTATACGACCAATACGGTTGAGGGGTATCACAGACAGGTAAGAAAGGTCACAAAGACTAAAGGGGTCTTTCCTACGGATAATTCTTTGGAGAAGCTTGTATACTTAGCTTACCGCAACATCCGTAAGAAATGGACTATGCCACTGGCAAATTGGGGACAACTTTCTCAACAATTGGCAATAAAATTTGGAGATAGATTTAAAATTATGTAACTTTGCAGCCGAAAAGACTTCCCTGCTGGGGGCATGCCCCCAGCAGGGAGTGGGAATGAAAGTTAAGAACAAGCCTTGACACAGTTTAATTTACACCCCCTGTTTCAGTGCTTTTATTCGTTTTTCTATAATACAGTCCCATAATTTTGAACCGCCCAACTCTGAGGCAGGGATATATTCACCATACTTTTCGAGAAATTCCTCATTGTAGGTAATAGAATCGTCACCATATCGATCTATTATGTATGCCCAATTCCATCTGTCAGCATACTTGTTTAAAAGTTCGTGGGTCATGTCGATACAAGACTTGTCTGATAGCACTTTCCAATCCCAATAATCCTTAAATGTCTCTATGTTGTCTTCTGTAAACAATAGTGTACTACTGTTTGATGTCAATTCGTGCCAGTCAAGTCTGTGCTTGAATTTTTCAAGTAGGCTTTTGGTCCACACTACATCGTAGTTTCTTGAAATTTCTTTCCAGTCCACATAGTTCATATACTTCTCAAGCAACTGTTCTGTCCATGGAAAGTCTTTGGAGAGTACTTTCCATGCAGCATCGTCCATCATACGAGAAACCAACTCTTTGTTTAACTTATCATTTGCCATATCTTTGAAAATTTAATTACGCTATTGGGTGCAAAGGTATGGCTATGGTGCCCCATTATTTATGACAGGTTAGAACTAAATTAAAATTCCTTGAAAGTTTTATTGTTGATTCAATATGTTGATGACTCTCATTGCACCGTGCCTGTCTTGCCATATTTTTCCTTCAAACTGTAATTGTCTTTGATGGTATTCTGTATTCAGAACACCATCAAAGTCAAGAAAAATTATTTTAGAAAGTTTCTTTGCCATAAACGCTCTTTGGAATTTTATGTTTCTTCATTTCAGTGTTATTGTCCACCATATTATATAAGCACATGGCTGCATAGTAGGCATTTGGATGTTGTGGAAGCATCATGAATGGCAAACGATTGTCCCATGCTTTTACTGGTGTTCCAAGAATCATGCTCCAAGGGCGTTCATACAAATAGAACTCTTCTTCGGAAGTCTCACATTCTACTATTTGACCCGTTCTTTTGGTTTTAAACTTATGTGCAATAACGACCCATGTTCCTGACGCCCACATAAAACCATTTTTGTATGGGCACGGAGTGACGTGACGATATGCTTTAAGTAAGACATAGACGCTGTGCAATACCGTGAAGTTATTATTTTCCTTTGAATCTTCGTTTTCCTGTTGCAAGCATGCCAAGACATCTTCCCAAGTGCTGTTCTTTATATAAAACAGCAACGTAGGCAAAAGCGGCTCTGTCAATTGGTTAACAAAGCCCTCACTCAATAATCGACCTGCATTCAAACGAACGATTTCATGAAATCTCCTTTTTGCTTTAGTTCCCAGCCTTGTTTTTCTTATGCACATTAAACTGAATGGAGGATGCTTCACTGCTTCTATCTTTTGCAACGGATTGTTAGAACAATCAACGATTGTAAGCAACGGATTCTTTCTGAGGTTGATTCTTTGCAGCCTATTTCCATGTACATCAAGCACAGAGAGATATTCAGTCTTGCTTAAAGACATTTGTTTCAACATTTGATTTGGACACAATAGATGCGTCAATCCCTTACAGCCGGAAACATCTATTGAGCATATTGCCTTGTGAGAAACAATATGGAATCCAGTCAATACGTTCTCCTCGTCTGTTTTTATTGTAATACAGTAATAGCCTGGCGATTGATATGAATGTCTTACCTGTCCCCAGTCATCCACTTTCCATTTTACTGATTCAGTTTCACCATCACCCCATTCAATTGTGACTATTGCATTCATCATGACCTTCAACTGAAGAACCATGTCGTTACATTTTTGGCAAGTCGCAAGTGTCAGACAGTCAACTATAGGGTTGAGCTTCTTCTTCATCTGTCTAAAAGCAATCTCCAATCGAAGTGGAAACAAGTCTTTCGGCTTATCTCTCCTGTAGAAGCTGTACTTGCCATACTCGCGGCTATCAATATTTTTCCTATAGTACCACATCGCTTCTATATAGTTATGCCTTTTCTCTGCCATTCTTCCCAACTGGTATTGGGCTCTGTTTCCCCAGTTGTAGCCATTTTCAAGCTCTTTGTAGTATTGAGCCCCTTTGTCGAGATTTTGCTCTACACCTTCTCCATAGGTATATAGATGAGCGAGTTTGTAGGTGATTTCTTGCTTAATCGTCCAATCATACCATTCGGTTGTCTGCATTTTCTCATGCAATGCTTTAAATAAAAGAAATGCCTTGGAAAATTGGCATTTATCGAAGTAGTAAAGTGACACACGTTCCATGGAAGGAATGTCGCCTTTTGTCGCAAGATAATCCAATACTTCCAAAGCCAAACTGTTACCTTCCTGAAGATGGTAGAACAGAGGAAAATGGAAATTGCGCCAATAGAAAGCGTCATTGCGAACAAATGGAGAAAGCGGATTGTAGGGTTCGGTTTGTGCAGGATGATTCATCAAGTGTTCAAACCAAGGATGGCGCATCATGTCGGCAAACGTAGGATGCTTGCCAAAAGCATCTTCACAAATGGTCTTCGAACATTCCGTGCATCCCTTTCCTATCACAAAGTCCAGCAGAATCTCCTCCACCAGATAACTATCAGGCTCTCCTGTCAATTCGAGAAGATAGGACAACAGCTGTCTCACTTCGCTTGAATCCTTTGAAAAGTTCAACTGACTGACGGTGTTGTAGAACAGTTCATCTTGGAGGAGAATTTCATCGCTAAGGCTTTTGTCTCCGTAAGCATTAACAACAAGAATCTGACGAAGTATCATATTGAATGTAGGAATACGCAAAGTAGATTTATCCAACTCTTTGTTTGATTTATCATTAGTCATATCTTTGAAACTTTAATTGTTTAACTGAGTGCAAAGATATGGCGATGGTGTCCCACAAATTATGACACGTCGAGACTAAGATTAAATTATTTTGCTTTTTATTGCCGATTCAGAATACCAATGGCTCTCATTGCCAATTCTTCTATAAGACCATCGTAGGGATTGGTTAAAATGAAATGAGGAAGTTGAGATTCCAATATAACATACTCATCATCAATAATGACATACGGAACCTCTTGCATATTATTCTCATGAAGCCACGAAGCTATTTCCGCCCCTTTACAATGAAGCATAGAAGAATCTAACACATCCAAGTCTGTCGAGAGCAAAATGTTATCACTGATAGCAGACGGAGTTATACCTATTACTTTTCCTGGCAATTGTCTGTCTTTCCACATGTCTTGCATTGCCTCCAAACCGAGATATTTCCATGAGGATTCTATTACGATGTCCGCATGGGTCATATCTACTATGGTTTGCAGTTGTTTCACGGCTTCTGGGTCAAAACAAGTTCCATATTTGTCTTGCCACGCTTTCCTTTCATACAGTAATTGTCTTTGATGGTGTTCTGTATTCAAAACACCATCAAAATCGAGAAATATAATCTTAGAATGATTCATCTATTTATTGTTGAAAATATCATCGAGATGCTCCTTCATATCATCAAAGATGGCATGATAGTATTGCCATTTTTCTGCGTCTTTTATGCCTCTATCTCCATCCTTGGTTGCTGTAGGATGGTAAGTCTTGTAAGCAAGGCTGACGCCTTCAATGTCAAGTTTTGCCACTGCGTCAATATCATTTCCTACCAAAGGCATTGGCGAACCCTTTACGTTGAAGTTATCTTGGATGTAGCTGTAATAGGTGTTTTGGCCAGGACCAGTCAAGAAAATGAGAACATCAGGCTTCAATATCTCTATCTCCTGAGGGATGACATGGAAGTATTCTTTCTCCAAATCATGAATGCCAGAATCAACACCCTTGCGTCCTCCTACAGACAACTTTGAAATGTTGTTCCAAAGGTATGCTACTTTCTTGTCGGAATACTGTTCGCCAAGAACGAAGTCTTTGATACCCGACATGATACCATTGAATCCCATGCTGAAGAACTTATTCTTAGCCAAGTGATTGTCAGAATCAGTAAGGAAATATTGCCCTTTATAATTGTCAGAATAGAAACGTTGGTATAGTTCTACGAAATCATCAGACTGTACTTGGGAGCCATCATCCAATATTGGCATAGGCCAATTGAGAGGTTCCTGCCCGAACACCATGACTTTCAAGTCGGCATCAGTCCACCAACTTTCGTCAACATAACCTCCTTGGTTGTTATGTTCCAATGCTACACCCAGCATAAAAGGTGATTGCACCTTGATGCCTTTAGCATCCAACTTTTGTTTCAATTCCTTCCACTTTGGCTCATATAAGTTAGCCAGTTGTTTTGTTAAATTGTTCATAATTAATATGTTTTATAATTAAACTTTTGGTTCGTACAAGTATAGAACCTCTACAATATTGTCTGTAGAGTTTTGGATAGACCACTGCAAACCAATATCTTCACCCATTTCGTCTAAATTTTCATTAAACGTATTCATGTAAGAATCTGCAAATTCACAATTCAGTTCGAAGCATAGACCATAATATATAGCTTTTGCGTTAGAATCAATTGTGACTTTCTTCCCGATTTCAGTAGAGACAGCTCTCACAAGTGGATATGGAACGCTGTATTCTCTGAAATCTTGTATGAAGAAAGTTATCCTACTTGGATTCACCAAGTGATGATGTATAAAATTAAGAAGTACTCCTACAGATTCCTTGTCTGTCATGATATAATTGTCCCATAGTTTCTGTAAATGCTTGTAATTGGCACATGGATGCAAATTTATCACAAAGCAAGTCTTGGGATGCTTCATTTTTGTGACTATCGCATTTATTTCATTGAGATAAGCTTCTGCGTCATCAGTCAGAATTACAACCCAATCTGTTCTTGAATCCATGGTTTCTAATGGTATTGTTTTCCAGTTTTCTGAATTGACAGTATTAGCCTGGTCACCGAACTTGAAGATAACTTCTTTTCGGGTATAGTCATCTGTAGAGTATAAAGCGTACAGGAATTTCCAAACAAGGTTTTCTTCTGAAACACGTAGCTCCAGGGATTCGGAATCACCTCCCATTTTTCTGACAAGTTCTTTTACGGGCTTCAGGCTACCTTCCAATATAGTAAAATAGATATACCATTCTCCTTCTATACATGAGAAGTTGATATACGTGGTAATCCCATCGTAGCTAACTTGATATCCGTAATTGTCCACGTAGGGTATTCTGCCATCGAAGTCTGCTTTAATCTTCGAATTGATCTCATCGATGAATTTCTTTCGGCAAGAACGCTCGTATTCTTCCAAAATCTCATTTTTGGCATTACTGATATCTGATATGGCTTCTCTTAGCGTACAGCATAGGTCATCCAATGCAGAGCATTTGGCTCTGACAGATAGTCCTTCTAAGTTTTTGAGTTCTTTGTTAATATCAAATTTTTCCATAATCTACATTCTTTTCAGTCGTTTTCATATAACTCCCACAAGTCACTTACCCAACCTTTCATGGTCTGTCGTAGGGACTGTGGTTCCAATACCTCTATCATATTTCCAAAATGTAACAGTTCCATGATGAAATCATAGGTAGGACGCAATGTCAGCTCAAAGTCTGCGTAGTCCTTACAGGTGAATATCTCTTTCTGGGTAGGATGTAATGGTAGGGAACGAAGATAATGCTGATGTTGTCTATTTGCCCGAACCACAATGCGTTGCATAGGGATGTTCTCGTCTGTTACTATTCCATAGAAAGAGGAAAAATAGGTGTTTGCATCAAAATTCTTGGGCATCGTGAAATGCTCTTTGCTTTCCTCCATATCTTCCATACGGTCAAGTCCGTAGATACGCAGACAGTTATCATCCAGGTTTCTTGCCAGCAGATACCATCTTTTCTGAAACATCTTCAGGCAGTAAGGCTCAGCGGAAAACGTATGTAAGGTGCCGTGTATAAAACTTCTGTATGTCAACGTTACCACATGGTTGTTCTTCATTGCCTCAATGATGCTTGTCAAGTAGTTACGGTTGGATGGTATTTCATCAACAAGTATTCTGTCTTTCAACTGAGTGCTTTGCGACAGGGTATTTGCTGTAGAATACGTATCCAATAGCCAACGTATGAGACCGCCTTTACTCAAACATTCTGGGTTAGAGATGTAATACCGGTAACCGCCTTTCAGCCGGCATTCTATGTTCACGCCGAATGTCATCAAAATGTTTCCTTTCCACCGGTCGAAGGTTTGCCGTGGCAAAGGCTCTCCATTGCTGATGTTCTCGTCAAGTATCCATTTGTCGTTGAGTTCTTTCAGCGACAACCCTCTGTCTCCTTTGTTATAGAGTGTTCTTACTATCCAAATATATTTCTCCAATGCAGTCATATTTTGAAACTTTTTATTTGAAAACGTTCTATACGCTTCTATATTGTTTGAAGTTACTTTTTTATTCGTAATAAGCCACATCTATTCTTATTTCTTCTCCGAGAGAATTATCTACTCTGGGGCAAAACATTTTAGGAAGCAGATCCACAAAAAAATGCTGTATTTCCAGCATCTCATGAAGAGGATGTGCAGAAGAAAAACTCACACAGATAATACAGTTGGCATATCGGGTAATATCATTCATTGCGCCATACTTTTCAACGAGTTCCTTGATATAGTCAAAACGTTTAGAAGCATCAAAGGCATAGCTTTCAAGTCGCAGGATGTTAATATGGTTGGCTCTATAAAGCATTCCATATCTGTAGGCATCATTTCTTTCCTTTGATATATATTCAATGAAAGGAGAACAGTACTTGATACGCCTGTCATATTCATGATTGATAAGAACACGTTTCCAGAAACGCCAGAGTCTTTTTCTTTTGAACCCGAACAATTTTCTTTTTTCCCCATTCCTTTTGGGATGATTCTTACGCACACTTTTCATATCGCTCCTTATCTTGTTGCGGAAAGAAGGAATCTGCATCATTTCCCGTTTTGAGGGGATAATCTCAGAAAACTTGTTCTTATAAAATTTTGCTGTGCGTATTAATCTCAGATCAGTTTCTTCACGCTGGTAGGGCAAGTAGCCCCAAAATGACGTATGCCACAAGCAACAGGCTGCGATTTCAGCGAGGCTTGCCTTCACATCTTTGTCCAAGACAATTTCTTTTGCTAAGCTATCCTCCCAATCATCACCTTCCAAAGGGTAAGCTTTCAGTTGGTCCTTGCCCATGGATATTTGAGCTATTTTGTTTTCTATAAGCTCCTGACTGGTGGGCGTAAGACTGCGAAGATAATCGAAATGCTGTTTATATGGTACCAAATCTCCTGGCGCATAATCGTATGTATAATGCCTTATGAGGAAAGGTGCAATTTCGTCAAACGAAAGCGAGTCTAGTAATTCTTTTAATGTCATAATACAATTATTTTTTATTTCGGCTGCAAAATTACGACTAAGGTGTCTCAATTCGTGTAACACGTTTGATAAAAGTTCTATTCTTTAAATAGTTTTTCAATCCTTGATCTCTTAGAAAACTTTGTTGTGTACTTTTTTATTGGTTTCAATTTAGACTATTAGCTAAATTGAAGTCGAAAGTAAGTTATACACCCAAATTACAAAATATTAATTGTTGTCACTATTTAGGCAAATTATCCTCTACACAAATGAGCGAATTCGAAGTAAATTATCCCGATTAAGACAAGGATTTTGAAGAAATTCCCCATACTTTTCCCCGTAGCCCCCTTGTTTCTTCCCTGATTTCAGAAATGTAGCGGGAAGGTGGCGGGGAAAATTTGGAATCGGTGAAGGGAAGTATTAACTTTGCAATCGAAAACGAAAGAGCGGCGAAATGCTGAGCCATGAATGAGCTGAAACTCTTCACTCTTCACCTGAAGCCCGGAAATGCCCATAAACAGAGGGGTTTCGGGGGGTGAAGAGATAGAGACCACTCTTCACCCACTCTTCACCACTCTTCACCTTATTATATATAAGGGCTAAAAGGATGATTATTATTAATCTTAAAATTTACACATAATGGAAAATTTAAAAACCTTATCGTCATCAGATAAGATGACAAACGAAATTTCTGCACTCTCTCTTGTTGAGAGTTTTCTCGATGAGTATTATCTCTTCCGTAGAAATGTGCTAAGTGGTAAAACCGAGTATTTCTCTCTCTCAAAGAATGAGGACGAAGCCGAGGAGACCGTAGAAGAGGAACCGGAAACCGGTGGGGAAGAGGAGGAATCTTCTGACTCAACCTGGAAGGTGCTGACTCCGGAGGCTTTCAATTCCATCGTCCGTCACGCCAAACGGTTGGGTGTGGGAGGCAAGAAGTCGCCCCGACAGGATATTGAGGAGTTCGTACGTTCTGAAGAGGTTCCGGAGTTTGACCCTATCAGGGAGTATCTCGAGAACCTGCCGGAATGGGATGGTAAGAACCATGTGGCTGAACTCTTTGGCAGAATTCCGGGGCTTACAAGTGAACAGTTGGGATGGTGCGCCACCTGGCTCCGTTCGGCTGTCGCCCACTGGTTGCAGATGGATATGTTTCATGGCAACGAAACCACTCCTGTGCTTATCGGCAAGCAGGGTTGCGGCAAGAGTACCTTTGCCTATCGCCTGCTGCCGGATCATCTGCGCCAGTATTTCCTCGACCACATCAACTTTGCCAATAAGTTTGACTCCGAGATGGCGCTCACTCATAATCTCTTTGTCAACATAGATGAGTTTGCGAATATGGGACCATCGCAGCAGGGCAAGCTGAAGCAGATGCTTTCGAAGGTGAAGGTGAACGGGCGCCCTATCTTCGGCAAGTGTCAGGATGACCGTCCGCGTTACGCTTCCTTCCTGGCAACTACCAATGATGAGCATCCGCTCTGCGACCCTACGGGTAGCCGCCGCTTCGTCTGTCTGCACATTCCGGCAGGTGAATATATCGACAACGGTTCACCCATCATTTATGACCAGCTCTATGCACAAGTTATGTATGAGCTTTGCCATAAGAAGACGCCTTATTGGTTTACCAATGCTGAGGTAGACCGCATCCAGAAGTGCAATCTTCCTTTCTTCAAGGTAGATGATTTTGAGTCGATGCTGAAGAGCTGCTTCCGTGTTCCTGAAGATAATGAAACGGGCGAATGGCTCATCTGTTCGGATGTTTTCGAGGTTCTGCACGAAAGATTTCCGATGCTGATCAGCAATCTGAGTACCAAGATTCGCATCGGCCAGTCGCTCAAACTCCTGGGTTGCAAGATGAAGCATACCAAGAAGGGTCAGGCCTATCTGCTTGTAAGAATCTGAAAATATAGCTAAGCGGCAGATGGGTGAAGAGTGGGTGAAGAGTGAGAAACAACTCTTCACCCCTCGAATCCCCTCTGTTTATCGGCATTTCCGAGGGTAAGGTGAAGAGTGAAGAGTTTTTCGCAGTTCCTTTCTTAAAATTCTTTCTCAGGCTTTTCCGATAGCTGTCTGACTAGAACAGCCCACTGTTCTCATAGCGGCTAGTTGGCTGTCTGTGGTTCGCCAGTTGGCTATTTGCCGATAACAGCCTCTCAATCTTTCGAAGAAAAAATTATTTATCCAACTAAAAAAGTAATGAGTATGAACAATATTTCAATCCATTCCATTGATACGGTATGTCTCAAGGAGGCGTGTCCGGTACATCACCTTTGTGCTCGTTTTGAGCGTTATCAGAAGTTGCGTAAGTCGGAGAAGGTATTCAGTATTCTGAACCCGGACCGTATAGCCTGCAGCGAGCAGGGCTGCGCCTATCGTCTTCAGAAGAAGATTATACGCATGGCACGCGGATTCCGCCGCATGTTCGGCACGATACCTTCTGCCAATACGCCTCATTTCTGGCACTTTTCGCCCTATATCAGCGAAAGCACCTATTGCAAGGCGAAGCGCGGCGCCATCCTCATCGCACCCGATATGCAGCAGAAATTACTGCGTCTCTTCGAGCAGAATGGCGCCGATATCAGTATCGGTTTTGATGAATATGTAGAGCAGGAGGGCTATGAAGAAGTAGATACCGCAAACTGTAAAAAAATATAATTTTTTTCATCTTTTAGCGGTAATGAAACAGATTTTTATTATTTTTGTTTCCTGAATTATACAACTAAACAATAAGAAATAGATTATGCGTGTTATTATCGAAAAAGATTATGAGAAGCTGTCAAAGTGGGCAGCTGATCATGTAGTTGAAACAATTAACAGATTTCAACCAACAGCTGAACGTCCTTTTGTTCTGGGTTTGCCAACCGGTTCTTCACCTCAGGGCATGTATGCCAACCTGGTAAAGGCGGTAAAAGAAGGCAAGGTTTCGTTCAAGCATGTCATCACCTTCAATATGGATGAATATGTAGGTTTGCCGGAATCTCATCCTGAGAGCTATCACTCTTTCATGGCTACCAATCTCTTCAATCATATCGACTGCCCTAAGGAGAATATTCATATTCTGAACGGTAATGCCGAGAACCTGGAAGAGGAGTGCCGTCATTATGAGCAGATGATAGAAGAAGCGGGTGGCATCGACCTCTTTATCGGTGGTATCGGTCCTGATGGTCATATCGCTTTCAACGAGCCATTCTCTTCTCTAACCTCCCGCACACGAGTAAAGACGCTCACTACAGATACAAAGATTGCCAACTCCCGTTTCTTCGATAATGATCCTGAGAAGGTACCTAGTCTGGCTCTGACCGTAGGTGTGGGTACCGTGATGGCTGCCCGAGAGGTAATGATTCTCTGCAACGGTCATAACAAGGCCCGCGCCCTGCAGGCTGCCATCGAAGGTCCTGTTACCCAGGCTTGGACCATCAGCGCTCTGCAGCAGCACCAGCATGGCATCATCGTTTGTGATGAGATTGCCTGCGATGAACTGAAGGTGGGTACTTACCGCTACTTCAAGGATATCGAAAAGGATAACATCTAAGTTATCTGATGCCTATAAAAAAGAATAAGGATGATGACTATTCGTCATCATCCTTATTTTCTGCTATTACCTGAGGACCGCGAACCTTGTCCTTGAGTCCCAGACCTTTCTTGATTTCTATATTTACTCCATCGCTCAAACCGGTGGTTACCTGTTTGCGCTCATAAGTCTTCTTCTCGCCGCTACCTTTTATGATATATACAAAGGTAGAATCGCCGCTAAACTCAATGGCACTCTCCGGAACGGTGAGTACATGGGTAGCCTTGGCCAGTACAATCTCGGCATTGGCGCTGTAACCAGAACGAATCTTGCCGCCCTTGGTAGAACGGATGGCTGCCTTTACCTCAAACTGGTTGGCACCATTGTTTTCTACAGCCTTAGGAGAGATATACTCCAGGTTTGCCTCGAAGTTGAGGTTCTGCAAGGCTCCGATGGTAATCTTCATCGGCATTCCTGTAACGAGACTTCCCACTTCGGTTTCATCTATATTGCCACGGAAGATGAGGTCGTTCATGTTGGCCACACTGGCGATGGTAGTACCATCGTTGAAAGTATTGGCAAGAATCACCGAGTTACCCACCTTGACCGGAATATCGAGGATAATGCCCGAGATGGTAGAACGGATGAGGGTGGAAGAAGCGCTGGCATTGCTCTTGCTTACACCATCGCGTACCACCTGGAGAGCATCTTCGGCAGCGGTAACCTCCTCGCGTGCCTGTTTCATCGCCTGCTTTACCTTATCAAACTCATCGGCGCTGACCAGCTGTTTCTTGAAGAGCTGTTCCTCGCGGCCATAATCCACCTGTGCCTGTTTCAGGTTGATTTCTGCAAGGCGCACGCGTGCCTGAGCCGAACTGAGCTGTCCCATATCCGGAATCACCTTTACCTTGGCGATAACCTCGCCCGCCTGAACATAATCACCTGCTTCTTTGCAAATCTCGGTGATGATACCGCTAATCTGAGGCTTTACGCTCACCTCGTTGCGAGGCTCAATCTTGCCCGTGATGACGGTAGTTTTCAAAACATCAGCCATCTTGGGAGTAAACTCAGTATACTCCACAGGCTTAGGCTGCGATTTCTCATAAAGGAACACGAAGGTTCCGATGAAGATCAAGGCGACAATCGCCGCAACAATCAACTTTGAATACTTCTTATACATTGAACTTTGAATTTTGAACGTTGAACTTTATGATTACCTGATGAACTCTGAGATATTGACTTGAAGCATTTCATAAAGTTCAATGTTCAAATCTCAAAGTTCAAAGTTATTTATTCGTCTCTCATCGCATCTACCGGTTTGATGCTCATGGCTCGCCATGCAGGGGCGAGTCCGGCTAGGCCGCCGAGAATGCAGATGAGGATGGCAGAAGAGATGGCCGTCCAGAAATCTACCTGAAAGTGGGCGGTAAGAATGCCATCCGTGGTACTTCCTACTTCCAGCATCTGCAGGATGGCAACACCGAAGAGGATGCCGCTCATGCCGGCTACCAGGGTGAGGAGAATACTCTCGGAGATGATTTGCGAAAGTATCATCTTAGGCGTGGCTCCGATGGCTCGGCGAATGCCTATCTCGGTGGTTCGCTCCTTTACCGTTACCATCATGATGTTGGAAACTCCGATGGCGCCGGCGAGAAGGGTGCCGATACCCACCAGCCAGATGAGGAAGTTGACGCCCTTGAACAGGTTGTCGAGCATCTGGAAGAGTACTTCGGTATTGAACACCATAATGCCCTTTTCGTCGGTAGGGTCTATGCTGTGGGCTCTTGCTACGGTTTCTCTCATCCGCTGGGCAATGCTGCTCATCACTACGCCCGGTTTGCCGGTGGTGGCTATGATGTCTACCGCCTTACCCCGGTTATAAGCGCTGCGCAAAACCGATTGGGGCAGGGTGATGGTTTCATCGGCACGACCGCCGAAATTGATGCCGTTGCCCGAACGGTAATCTACGCCTATCACCATATAATAGGTAGAATCAACTCTTACGCTCTTACCGCACGGATCACCTCCGCCAGGAAAGAGATTCTTGTAAATCTGTTTGCCGATGACGCAAACCTTGCGCTGCTGGCGCACATCCATCTCGTTGATGTATCTGCCGTAAAACATCTGTGGCGCAGAAACCTGGGCGTAATCGGGATTCACGCCCTGTGTGCTGCCGCTGAATTTTTTGTCTCCAAATACCACCGACTTGTTGCCGCCGAAGAGCAGCGGGGTAATGACATCGAGTTCGGGCACCTGGTGGCGCAATCTGTCCAGGTCTTTCTCTTCCATCTGCCAGGAGCGCCCCTTGTTGAATCCCTTGTAGGGTTTGGTGGTGTTCTGCGCCCAGATGATAGCGGTGTTGGTGGCAAAGCCTGTGAAGTTGTTTTGCAGCATCTCCTTCAGTCCCTGTCCGCCACCCATCAGGGCGATGAGCATAAACACGCCCCAGAACACGCCGAAGCCCGTAAGCAGACTGCGGCTCTTGTTCCTCGTGATGGTGTCGAGAATCTCTTTATATGTATCTAAATCTAATCGCATAGCCTATTCTATATATATAATAAGGTGTAAGCAAGAATGAATTCAACATTCAACACTTAGCATTCAACATTTTGCATTACTCCGCTCTCAGCGCCTCTATCGGACGGATTCTTGCAGCCTTGATGGCTGGGATGACTCCGGCGATGGTGCCTGCGATGACGATGGTGATGGTGGCGCCGATACAGGTGCCGATGCCCACCGTAGGGTTCACAAACATGGCGGCTTTAAACAGTCCGGTATCTACGGTGGTGTGGCCGATGGTTGCATCCATGATTTCGTTTGCCGCCACGCCGCAGACCATTCCGATGTAGCCGAAGAATGAGGTAATGATGATGCTCTCGGTGATGATGAGCTTCAGTATCGACCAAGGCTTGGCGCCGATGGCTTTTCTTACGCCAAACTCTCGGGTTCGCTCCTTCACGGTGATGAGCATGATGTTGCTTACGCCCACGATTCCGCTCAGCAGGGTGAACAGACCCACAATCCAGAGAGCCGTCTGCATGATGGCGATTCCCTGGTTCATCTGGATGTTGTCCATGTATCGGTTCCAGAGCCAGATGGTGCGGTCGTCATCAGGTGCTGCCTGATGGTTATTGTTGATGCTGGCACGATAGTTCTTCTCAAACTGCTCGTTATCCTCCTGGGTCTTCAGGTTCTTGATGGTAAACTCCAGACTTCCTGCATCATCGCCCTTGGCGTAGATGGTCTTGATGGTGGAGTAGGCGATGAAGGCTTCGGTATTATTGCGCGATTCATCATCCTTGTAGATTCCCACCACCTGGAAGTTGAGGTTGCTGATCTTTACGTTCCTGCCCACCAACGAACGATAGTCTTTGCAGAGTTCTTTGGCCTGGCTTCGGCTCAGCACCACATTCTTGCGCTGCTCCTTCATATCGATTTCGTTGATGAATCGTCCGGCAATCAGCTCCGTCTTGTCGATTTTGGGATGCGTAGGAGCCACACCCACCAATGACTGGCTTGCCACGTAATTATCACCATAGTTGATGTTCACGTTATACTGTTCCAGTCTTCCACCCACATCATCCACGTACTGGCCGTAGGTCTTGTTGCTGATGAGGATATCCTTGTCGTTGAGCGTGATGCTTCTGCCTTCCTTCAGTCCCTTGTAAGCCTTGGAGGTTTCGCCCGGGAATACTCGCATGGAGTTGGCTAGGAATCGGGTGCTTTGCTGCAACTGGGCATTAATCAGTCCGTTGCCGGCGCCCAACAGGAATATCAGCATGAAGATACCCCAGGCAACGGCAAATCCCGTGAGCGAAGTGCGGAGCTTGTTGCGCTTCGACGTGCTCCATATTTCTTTGATTAATTCTCTCATGTTCCAAGTTCAAAGTTATTTCACGTAGTCTTTCGATACGAGATGATGGTCTCTGTTGTCTTCGATGCTTCCGATGAGTCCGTCCTTGATATGGATAACCTTATCGGTCTCGTTGGCAACACCGCTTTCGTGGGTTACCACCACGATGGTCATTCCCTCTTTCTGGTGCAGTTCCTTCAGCAGGTCCATCACTTCCACGCTCGTTTTGGAGTCGAGGGCTCCGGTAGGCTCATCGGCAAGGATGATTTCGGGTTTGGTGATGAGGGCACGGGCGATGGCTACACGCTGCTTCTGTCCTCCCGACATCTCGTTAGGATAATGGTTGGCCCATTGCTTCAAGCCCAGTTTTTCGAGATATTCCATCGCCAGTTCGTGGCGCTTCTTACGGCTCACGCCCTGGTAGAAGAGTGGAAGCTCCACGTTTTCCACCGCTGTCTTGAACGAGATGAGGTTGAACGACTGGAAGATGAAGCCGATCATCTTGTTGCGGTATTCGGCAGCACGGGTTTCCGAGAGGTCTTTGATGAGCACATCATTGAGTCGGTATTCGCCCGTATCGTAGTTGTCGAGAATACCCAGTATATTTAATAAGGTGGATTTTCCTGAGCCGGAAGCACCCATGATGCTGACGAACTCGCCACGCTCGATGTCGAGGTCGATGCCCTTCAGTACATGGAGTGGCTGAGCACCCTGGTAGGTCTTGTTGACGTCTTTTAGATGAATTAATGACATATTACTTTCGTTTTATGGATATCAATTTAAACCATTAGACGCTTGCAACTTTCAGAAAGTTGCAAGCGTAACTCTTTTTTAAAAACGTTATTACATACACCTTATTATATATAAGGCAAAGACAGAAGCTATAAATATATATTTGAGGATGAATAGTGTCGTCATATCTTTATCTTTTTGAGGTTCTTCTCCAATTCTTCCTTCACTTCATCGATGGAGATGTCGAGAAGCTGCATCTGTCGGGCGAGTTCCGGGAGTCTTTCTTTCATAAACTCCTTCTTGCGGGTTTTCTTAATCTGCTTCTTGGCTCCTGCGGAAACAAAGTAGCCTAGGCCTCGCTTGTTGTAGATAATCTCGTCGGTGGCAAGCAGGTCGTATGCCTTCACGGCTGTGTTGGCGTTCACCTCCAGCAACACGGCGTATTCCCTGACGCTCGGTATTCGCTCGTCTTCCTTGTACTTGCCCGCCAGAATCTCATCGCTCAATCGTTCGGCTATCTGTACGTATATTGCTTTATCATTACTGAAATTCATAATCTTCAAATTTTAATTCTTAGATGTTAATCCACTTGTTGCAGATAACCTGCATGCGGGTGAAGAGCTTGTAAGATGCCCAATAGTTGAAAGCAGCCAAAGCCAGGAAAACAAAGAATGCTGTAATTGTTATACAATAGTCAGCTGTGGAACCATTGCTGAAGTTAATATGACTGAAGAAATCAAAAACTCCAGCTTCTCCTAATTTGTTGATTATGTATCCCAAAATCATACTAAGAAGAATGCCCGTGCAAGCTGTTAGCAATACTGGCAACTTGCGATAGAATGTTCCGCCAAGTGTTGCGAAAGAATGGGAAAATAGTATGAATGAATAGAGGGTAATCCATTTCAGCCAGTCGTTGTCGAAAGGGTGAATTGTGGAAATAATATGGCTGAGCACAGTCCAGGTGATGCTGATATGAAAATCTGGAGTGATGATGAAACTAAAGATGAACAGTATAACATCGGACAAGATTACTGCTACAAAAAGTTGAACCAAAACACCGATACTCGTCATGAGTAATCGGGCCACAAACTTCTCTAGATTACAAGCAGGAAGCATCAGGAAACTCTCTCTTTGCAATTTAGTCTTCATGTTATTGAATATACAACTTGCCAAGATGTAGAACGCGATGAATGCTATTATAGAAAAGAACATGCAAACACTTACCTGGTATTGATGACCAGCCAGTTCTACTTCGGTTGAGTTAAGCCAATATCTCATGCTAAAAAGTCGCAATACACAATAGATGGAAATGCTGAGGGTGAGACCTGCTGTAGCTCCAAGATGACGCTGCCAGTTGGTGAGAATATCCCAACGAAGTACCATGCTTAATCTATGTAAATCGAAATTCTTTTTCATAATCGTCTAATCATTTAATCGTTTAATTTTTTATTAATCACTGCATTGAAGAGCAATTCCAGGTTCATCTGTGTTTCCTGCTCACCCTCCTGTCGCTTGCAGATGGCGGCATTGCCCTGCAGGGTTGGCTCGGCGTAGAGCACGGTGTCGTCCATCTCCTGTGGGTTGCGATATTCGAAGGTGTATTTCCCGCAGATGTCTGAAACCGAAGCGTCGAGCAGAAGCTGGCTCTGGTTCATGATGATGATGTGGTCGAGTAACGACTCTACATCGTGCACCTGATGGGTAGAGATGATGAGGGTGCGGTCTTCCGTCATGTTATTGGCGATGACCTTACGGAACTGGCTCTTCGATGGGATATCGAGACCATTGGTTGGCTCGTCCATCAGAAGAAAGCGGGTACCTGTGGCGAGTGCGAAACTCATGAATACCTTCTTCTTCTGTCCCATCGAGAGTTCGTTCAACTTGAGAGAGAGTGGTAAATCAAAATCCTTGAGGCAACGGTCCAGCACTTCCTGCGAGAAGTTAGGATAGAACTCCTGGTTCATCTTCACGTAGGTGGCGAGGGAAACGTTGGGCAGTTCAAACTCTTCAGGCACCATGAAGATGTCCTTCAGCATCTCGGCTTTGCGATCTTGTGCCGAAATGCCATCCACGAGAATGGTACCTTGTTGCTGGCGGAGCAATCCGCTGATGAGGTAGAGCAGGGTGCTCTTGCCTGTACCGTTCTTGCCAAGCAAGCCATAAATGTTGTTCTCCTTGAGTTCCAAAGAGAAATCTCTAAATACAAGGTGCTTGCTACCTGGGTATCTGAAATCAATGTCTTTAATCTGTATCATAATCTTTAATGTTTTAGTGTACTACTTCAACAGGACACTGCAAAGGTATGCTTTTCTGCGATAAGTTCCAAACTTTTGGGCAATTATTTTCATACTTTAACGTATTGTTAACAATTCCACCTTATTATATTATAAGAAGAGTATGATATGGATGAATGTCTTGTAATATAGAACTTTATAAAAAAACAAAGGCATCGGAAAGCAAAAACTTCCCGATGCCTTGATGCTTTTTATTAAGTCGTTTAGATATATTTCATGAGAATATCCCAAACTGCAATGATGTGGCAGATACTACCGGCTAAAACGAAGAAATGGAACACGGAATGCATGTATTTCTTCTTGTTGATACTGTAGAATACGGCGCCCGTAATGTAGCAGACGCCTTCGGCAATAATCCACCAGACTGTGGCGGTGGATACGGAGTCTATCAAAGGTTTAAAGGCAACCAGTACCGATAATCCCATGCCTACAAAGCAGATGGTCTCCAGGTTGCTGTGATCCTTGAGTCTGGCAAAACTCATGATGGTTCCGGCAATGGCGCAAGCCCAGATAAAGATAAAAAGACTCCATCCCCAATATCCCTGGTCTCGCATCGCAATGAGCGTGATTGGCGAGTAAGAACCGGCAATATGCCAGTAGATGGCGGCATGGTCCCATTTGCGCAGTCGCTCCTTCCATTTACTCCAGGCAGAAACGGCATGGTAAACCGTTGAGGCGATGTAAGACATCAGCATACCGAACAGATAGAGGATAACTCCCGCCGTAGCCCATCCGTTATGCATCGTAAAACACCAATATAAGAAGATGGCTCCCACGACAAAGCCCATCAGGATACCTCCTGCATGCGACCATGAGTTCCAAAGTTCTTCTTTATGACTGAAATGTATCTTTAGTTTCATATCTCTATATATCTTTTCGTTACACATTCTGCTGATTTTGAGAAATAGGGCATTCAAGCCACTATACCTAAATCGTTATCAGCTATAACATTGCAAAGATACTAAGAATTTCTTAAAGTGGACTATCTTTTAGGAATTCTTTCGATTTCTAAAGTGTTTTCTTTGCTTTATTTGCTGATTGTTTGTCCTTTTCTGCTTTCTTCGAAAAATAAATCAAAAAAGTATTGGAGTGTATTGGATTTTTTTATAATTTTGCGATGTGAAAATGAGAAATCATCTCTCACAAAATAGAAACTATAAAAGCAACTAATAACTTAGAAAGGTAATATGAAGTTAAAATCAATTGCACTTATATTGATGACTGTCGCACTTCCGGCGATGGCAGAAAAAGTATCTGTAAATACAAAGGGTATGTCGCTCATTCTCGATGTTGAGAATGGAAAGCCTGCCCAGTATCTCTATTTCGGTACTAAGTTGAATCCTAACGATTTGCAGAATCTGAAGGTCGCTACTGATGGCCGTATGGATGCTTATCCGGCTTATGGACTGAACACTCCAGCTGAAGCAGCGCTTGCCATGCGTCATAGTGATGGCAATCTTTCAACTGCACTCGTGGCTACGGGTTGTGATGTGAAGAACGAAGGAAAAGCTTCTGTTACGACCGTTCATCTGAAAGATCCTGTATATAATATAAAGGTAGATTTGAAGTATCGTGCATACAATGATGTTGATATGATTGAGGCATGGACCGAGATTCTGAATGGTGAAAAGGGTACTGTTACCCTGACTACCTTCGCATCGGCTATGCTTCCTATCCGTCGTGGAGATGTCTGGATGAGTCATCTTTCCGGTACTTGGGCTGCTGAGGGGCAGTTGAGTCATGAAAAACTGCAGCCTGGAGAATTTGTAATTCGAAACAATGATGGTACCCGCAATTCGCATACCGATCATGCAGAAGTCATGTTCTCGCTCGATGGTAAAGGACAGGAAAATGCAGGTAATGTTATTGGTGCAGCCTTGGTTTATAGTGGTAACTATAAGCTGAAGACGGTTACTGATGATACCGAATATCATTATTTCTTTGCCGGTATTAATGAACAGAACTCTGAATATCATCTTAAGAAAGGTGAGACTTTCAAAACTCCTGCACTCGCTTTGACCTATTCAACACAGGGCTTGAGCGGTGCAAGTAGAAACTTCCATAAATGGGGACGCAAATATATCTTAGCACATGGAGATAAGGAGCGTGATATCTTGCTCAACTCTTGGGAAGGTGTTTATTTCGACATCAACCAAAAGGGAATGGACCAGATGATGGCTGATATCCATAGTATGGGTGGTGAACTCTTCGTGATGGATGATGGATGGTTCGGAACCAAATATCCTCGTGTTACTGATAACTGTGCACTCGGCGACTGGGTGGTTGATACCAAGAAACTTCCTAATGGCATTGAAGGCTTGCTGAACGATGCCAGGAAAAACCAGGTAAAGTTTGGTATCTGGATCGAACCGGAAATGACCAATACTACCAGTATGCTCTATGAGAAGCATCCTGATTGGGTTGTCAAGGCTCCTAAGCGAGATGCTGTTCTGGGCCGTGGCGGTACCCAGCTGGTGCTCGATCTCTCAAATCCAAAAGTACAAGACTTTGTTTTCGGTGTAGTAGACAATTTACTTACTAAATATCCAGATATAGCCTACATCAAGTGGGATGCCAATATGGCCATTATGAATCATGGCAGCCAATACTTGTCTGCAGCCGATCAGAGCCATCTCTACATCGCTTATCATCAGGGATTTGCGAAGGTTATCGACCGTATTCGTGCTAAGTATAAGGATGTGGTGATTCAATGTTGCGCAAGTGGCGGTGGCCGTGCCAATTGGGGCATGCTCCGTGGTTTTGATGAGTTTTGGGTAAGTGATAATACGGATGCCATGCAGCGTATTTATATGCAGTATGGAACCAGCTATTTCTTCCCGGCCATCGCCATGGCAAGTCATATCTCTGCTGTGCCAAACCATACCGTATTCCGCACTACTTCTTTGAAGTATCGTATTGATGTGGCTATGAGCGGACGACTTGGAATGGAAATCCAGCCAAAGAATATGACGGATGAGGAGAAGACTCTCTGCCGAAAGGCTATCTCTGAATACAAGGAGATTCGTCCTGTTGTTCAGTTTGGCGACCTTTATCGTTTGGTTTCTCCGTACGATAATCAGGGCTTGTCTTCTATTATGTATGTTAGTGAAGCAAAAGACAAGGCTGTCTTCTATTGGTGGAAATTGGCAAACTTCTATAATGTTCATTTGCCAAGAGTTAAAATGGCTGGTCTGGATGAGAATAAGATGTATAAGGTAAAAGAACTTGATGTAATTGATAACAAGCCTCTTGATTGTGAGGGAAAATCTTACTCTGGTAAGTATCTTATGGAACATGGCTTGGAAATGCCGTATGTTCATGAGGTAGACTGGGGTAAGAAGAACGACTGGTCGTCTCGTGTTCTCTATCTGGAGGCAGAATAGTTTTCTGGTACTATTTATATATATGCGCATGCTTGTGTGCCCACACGCAGATATGAGCGCGTGTATGTATATAATAAAGTGTTTGGTATCAAAATAAGTGCAAAATAAGACGAAAGTGTTAAAATACTGTTAATTCCGAAACTTTTTCTTGGAAATATTTGGCGGTTTCGGAAAATGTTTGTACTTTTGCACTCGCTTTTGAGAAATACAACTTCTCTTAGCAACTAAAGAAAGAGTTCTTTGAAAGATTTTACATAAACAGACAAGTAGTACAAGAAGCGGTTTTGGATTACACCTTATATTATATAGGGAGTATAAAGAAACTGGGTAAAAGAAACGAACCGTCAAGCAATTGACAAGTCAGGTTTACTAAGCTTCAATAAACGAAAAGGATATTCGTCCTAAGTACAGACAACAAACACCGATTGCTTCAGCAATGAGGCAAGAAGTAAAAATGATATTTTACAATGGAGAGTTTGATCCTGGCTCAGGATGAACGCTAGCTACAGGCTTAACACATGCAAGTCGAGGGGAAACGACATCGAAAGCTTGCTTTTGATGGGCGTCGACCGGCGCACGGGTGAGTAACGCGTATCCAACCTGCCCACCACTTGGGGATAACCTTGCGAAAGTAAGACTAATACCCAATGACGTCTCTAGAAGACATCTGAAGGAGATTAAAGATTTATCGGTGATGGATGGGGATGCGTCTGATTAGCTTGTTGGCGGGGTAACGGCCCACCAAGGCGACGATCAGTAGGGGTTCTGAGAGGAAGGTCCCCCACATTGGAACTGAGACACGGTCCAAACTCCTACGGGAGGCAGCAGTGAGGAATATTGGTCAATGGGCGAGAGCCTGAACCAGCCAAGTAGCGTGCAGGATGACGGCCCTATGGGTTGTAAACTGCTTTTATAAGGGAATAAAGTTAGTCTCGTGAGACTTTTTGCATGTACCTTATGAATAAGGACCGGCTAATTCCGTGCCAGCAGCCGCGGTAATACGGAAGGTCCGGGCGTTATCCGGATTTATTGGGTTTAAAGGGAGCGTAGGCCGGAGATTAAGCGTGTTGTGAAATGTAGACGCTCAACGTCTGCACTGCAGCGCGAACTGGTTTCCTTGAGTACGCACAAAGTGGGCGGAATTCGTGGTGTAGCGGTGAAATGCTTAGATATCACGAAGAACTCCGATTGCGAAGGCAGCTCACTGGAGCGCAACTGACGCTGAAGCTCGAAAGTGCGGGTATCGAACAGGATTAGATACCCTGGTAGTCCGCACGGTAAACGATGGATGCCCGCTGTTGGTCTGAATAGGTCAGCGGCCAAGCGAAAGCATTAAGCATCCCACCTGGGGAGTACGCCGGCAACGGTGAAACTCAAAGGAATTGACGGGGGCCCGCACAAGCGGAGGAACATGTGGTTTAATTCGATGATACGCGAGGAACCTTACCCGGGCTTGAATTGCAGAGGAAGGATTTGGAGACAATGACGCCCTTCGGGGTCTCTGTGAAGGTGCTGCATGGTTGTCGTCAGCTCGTGCCGTGAGGTGTCGGCTTAAGTGCCATAACGAGCGCAACCCCTCTCCTTAGTTGCCATCAGGTCAAGCTGGGCACTCTGGGGACACTGCCACCGTAAGGTGTGAGGAAGGTGGGGATGACGTCAAATCAGCACGGCCCTTACGTCCGGGGCTACACACGTGTTACAATGGCAGGTACAGAGAGATGGTCCTTTGCAAAACGGATCAAATCCTTAAAGCCTGTCTCAGTTCGGACTGGGGTCTGCAACCCGACCCCACGAAGCTGGATTCGCTAGTAATCGCGCATCAGCCATGGCGCGGTGAATACGTTCCCGGGCCTTGTACACACCGCCCGTCAAGCCATGAAAGCCGGGGGCGCCTAAAGTCCGTGACCGTAAGGAGCGGCCTAGGGCGAAACTGGTAATTGGGGCTAAGTCGTAACAAGGTAGCCGTACCGGAAGGTGCGGCTGGAACACCTCCTTTCTGGAGAGACGAATTTCCTATGAAGATTTAGGAACAAGACTTAAAAGTTCGCTTCTCTTCTTGTACGCACCATCTGTTTAATTAAATAAGAGATAGAGAATGTTCGGCAGAGATGCTACTCTTTACCAACACAGTCCTATAGCTCAGTTGGTTAGAGCGCCACACTGATAATGTGGAGGTCGGCAGTTCAAATCTGCCTGGGACTACATTCTTATATAATATCTCGATTTGGGGGATTAGCTCAGTTGGCTAGAGCACCTGCTTTGCAAGCAGGGGGTCAACGGTTCGAATCCGTTATTCTCCACCATGCCTTTTAAGGCAAGAAGATCTTTGACATATTGACACAAGCAAAACTGTAAGTAATGAACTTTAGTTCAGACTAAAGTGAATCAAATCGCAAGATGAGATTTCACAAGTTAGAATACAGCTGAAAGTATGAGCTACTTATTCGTTATCAGTTAAACTGATAGCAAATACAGTCGTAAAGAAAGTAAGAAAGGGCGTATGGCGGATGCCTAGGCTCACGGAGGCGATGAAGGACGTGATAAGCTGCGATAAGCTTCGGGTAGGTGCAAATAACCCTTGATCCGAAGATTTCCGAATGGGACAACCTAGCCGTCTG
>NZ_CP152484.1:2287500-2975000 GCF_019249765.2 Segatella copri | reverse complement strand
ATCTTTAGCGCGTTCAAGGATTTTGTTGACCTGTGCCTCCTTGATGTGGTTCTTACGGCGAGCGAGGAAGGTGAATTCCACCCTGTCGCCATTAAGTGCTCCCATCGAATTGCGTTCTGAAACGAAAATAGGCTTCTCGCTATCATCAGGGATAACAGAGTTTTTGCCATTTGCTTTCCTAACGAATTTACCTTCCATCACCTGTATGCTTTGATTCAGGCGATAAGAATTATCACTTACCTTAGCCAGGTAGTCATCCCATGCCATTTCCTCCATAATGTCAATCGCCAGCATCTTAAGCGGATGCGTCGTGAGATGGAGGGAACGGAATATCTCTTTAAAGCTGAGCGTTTCGCCCGGTCTTTCGGCAAAGAATTCCTGCAGCATCTCAGTGAGCTGCGCTTTGTTCATTCTTTTGCCACCTTTTTTACCTTTTCCCATAAATTATGACTATTATTAGTTTTATAAGGCAAAGAAACAAAAAAAAAAGGAGAAAACAAAGTTTCTTGGCATCTTTTTTCGTTTTTTATTAAATATGAGGCAAAACTGACCATAATATTTCTTCATTTTTCGTATTTCAGAGCAGAATATAGCTTATTGATTCTTTTTGTCTGTTCGTAAATGTAGTTCTTCCAAAATTGTGTTTAGGGGGTCTAGGATGTTACAATACTGTTACAACTTGAAATATCGGTAACAAATATTTCGTAATAACGGAAATTCTTATTATATTTGCAACCGAAACGTAACAAACATTTCCACAAATACAAATGAATATGGATACAAGTCAATATCTTGTGATTTTTTTTCAGATTCTCGGTTCTTTAGCTTTGCTCATCTATGGTATGAAGGTGATGAGTGAGGCTTTGCAGAAGATGGCAGGATCTCAGTTGCGCCACATTTTGGGCGCTATGACAACCAACCGATTTACGGGAATGCTTACAGGTACCTTTATTACCTGTGCCGTTCAGAGCTCCTCAGCAACTACCGTTATGACGGTTTCTTTTGTAAATGCAGGTTTGCTGACTTTAGCCCAAGCAATTTCCGTTATTATGGGTGCCAACATTGGTACCACGTTTACGGCTTGGATTATGTCGCTGGGTTATAATGTAGATTTAACGATTGTCGTATTCCCTGCGTTCTTCCTCGGCATTATGCTGATTTATAGTAAGAAGCGCCGTTATTTCGGAGATTTTCTTTTTGGTATCGCCTTCCTCTTCTTCTCGCTCGTTCTGTTGAGTAGTGCGGGTAAGGCTCTCGATTTGGAACATAATCCGGCGGTTATCGATTTCTTTGGATCTTTTGATACAAAGAGTCATTTCACGATTGTAGTCTTCCTCCTGATCGGTACGCTTATAACCTGTATCGTACAGAGTTCGGCGGCTGTGATGGCTATAACTATCTTACTCTGTTCTACAGGCGTACTTCCTATCTATCTGGGTATTGCCTTGGTGATGGGTGAGAATATCGGAACTACCGCTACAGCCAATCTTGCCGCTTTGGGTGCCAATGCCCAGGCTCGTCGTGCAGCCTTGGCCCATCTGGTATTCAATGTCTTTGGTGTAATCTGGGTTCTCTGCCTGTTCTATCCATTTGTAGATTTCGTTTGCTCTATCGTGGGGTATGATCCTGATGGTGGTATGTCTGCGGCACAGAAGACGAAGTTGTTGCCAATTGTTCTGGCGATGTTCCATACCTGTTTCAATGTTTGCAACACGGGCGTTCTGATTTGGTTTATCCCACAGTTGGAAAAAGTTGTCTGCAAACTTATCAAGCCTAAGGCAGATAAGGAGGATGAAGATTTCCGTTTGCGCTTTATCCAGGCTGGCATCATGAAGACCCCAGAACTTTCTGTCTTCGAGGCACAGCAGGAAATCGGCAGTTTTGGCGAGCGTATCCATCGTATGTTTAGTATGGTGAGAGAATTGCTGGAAACTCAGGATTCCAAGACTTTCGACAAGCTCTATGAGCGTATCGAGAAGTATGAGGGTATTTCTGATAATATGGAGATTGAGATTGCCAAGTATCTTGATCAGGTGAGCGATGCTCATCTGAGTGATGATACCAAGGCGAAGATCCGTGCGATGTTGCGTGAGATTTCTGAAATCGAGAGTATTGGTGACAGTTGCTTTAATCTTGCCCGCACCATTAAGCGCAAGGGTGAAAACAAGGAGGAGTTTACTGCCAAGCAGAGTGAAAACATTCATCAGATGTTTAAGTTGGTAGATGAGGCGCTGACTCAGATGAACTATATGTTTGCTCATGAACGCCATTCTATCAGTCTCAACCATACGTACAATATCGAGACTGAGATTAATAATTATCGTACTCAGTTGAGAAACCAGAACCTGGATGATGTGGATAACCATCTTTATACCTATGGTGTAGGTACATTGTATATGGATATCATTCAGGAATGCGAAAAACTGGGTGATTATGTGGTTAATGTCGCCGAGGCTCGCATGGGAGTCAGAACATCTGAGGCTGTGTAATGCAGAATGTTATTGATAGAAAGAAAATAAAAGTAATAAAAGCAAACGGGGAAGTATCAATGGATGCTTCCCTGTTTGCTTTTGTTGTTTATATATTCTGAATGTTTTTATTTTTCCAATATTTCCTTCAGTTCCTTCATACCATCTGAAGCCCCTTTCATGATGTGCTCTATCTTGTAATATCCATTGGTGTTTACGGCACCCGGGTCTATCAGATAGATAGGAATGTGAGGCTTGGTATATGAAATCAGACCTGCAGCAGGATAAACGTTGAGTGAGGTTCCGATAATGACGAAGATATCGGCTTGCTGTACAGCTTCGGCTGCCGGCTCAATCATAGGAACGCTTTCGCCGAAGAAAACGATAAATGGGCGCAACAGGCTTCCATCTCCAGCTTCGGTTCCAGGTTTTACCTCGCAATCATCCTCGGGTAATTCCTTGATGTAGCGATAGTCGTAAGGGTCGCGTGAAGAGCAAACCTTTGATAGTTCGCCATGCAGATGGATTACATTCTTGGAACCTGCCTTCTCATGCAGATTATCTACATTCTGGGTGATTACCGTCACATCGAAGTCTTTTTCCAGTTCCTTGATAAGTTTATGCCCCTCGTTAGGTTGTGCAGCATAGAGTTTATGGCGCAACATATTATAGAAGTTTGTTACTAGGGTAGGGTCAGCTTCCCATCCCTCATGGGTAGCTATCTGTTCTACAGGATAGTTTTCCCATAATCCATCATTTCCACGGAAAGTTTTGAAACCACTCTCCACAGACATGCCTGCACCGGTTAAAAATACGAGTTTCTTCATCTTATCACGTTTTAATTATTCATATTTTCTTAATCTTTTTATTAAGAATGCACAAATTTAGCAATTTTTCTGCAAATAACATCGTTTTAAGCGAGAAAAATGTTATCTTTGCACTCGTTTTAAGGACAAAAAGTACATTTTAAGATTATTAATACATTATTATAAATAAATTTTATGGATAAAGTAAGTTATGCTTTGGGCATCGGCATCGGTCGCCAGTTGGCTTCTATGGGTGCAGAGAGTTTGAATATTGATGATTTTGCACAGGCTGTAAAGGATGCCATCGCCGGTAAACTTCAGCTCGGCGAGCAGGAAGCTCAGGAGTTGGTACAGAACTTCTTTGCAGAGCAGGAGGCTAAGGCTCAGGCTGCTGCTGCCGAGAAGGGTAAGGTTGCTAAGGAAGCTGGTGAGAAGTTCCTCGCCGAGAACGGCAAGAAGGATGGTATCATCACTACTAAGAGCGGTTTGCAGTATCAGGTTTTGCGTGAAGGTAATGGCAAGGCTCCTAAGGCTACCGATCAGGTAGAGTGCCACTATGAGGGAACGCTTATCGACGGTACTAAGTTTGATAGCTCTTACGATCGTGGTCAGACTGCTACCTTCCCATTGAACCAGGTTATCGCTGGTTGGACAGAGGGTCTTCAGCTCATGACCGAGGGTGCCAAGTTCCGTTTCTTCATCCCTTATCAGTTGGGTTATGGCGAGCGTGGTGCAGGTGCATCTATCCCTCCATTCTCAGCCTTGATTTTCGATGTTGAGCTCGTTGCCGTTAAGTAATCTGTTAGTAGATATATTTAAATGAAGTAAAGGCAATCCTGGAATATAATAGATAAAAATAAAGATTTAAAATATAAATAAGGAAATGAAAAAGTTATTTTTCGGAGCCCTCGTGGCTTGTGCTGCTGCTACATTCGTAGGTTGTGGCAATTCTACTCCTAAGGCAGATCTCAAGACTGATGTAGATACTATGAGCTATGCTATGGGTATGTCTCAGACTCAGGGTCTGAAGGAGTTTTTGGTAGAGCGCATGGGCGTTGATACTGCTTACATGGATGATTTCATCAAGGGTCTTAACGATGGTGCCAACGCTGGTGACGACAAGAAGAAGGCTGCTTACTATGCAGGTATCCAGATTGGTCAGCAGATCTCTAACCAGATGGTTAAGGGCATCAACCACGAGGTGTTCGGTGAGGATTCTACAAAGTCTATCTCTCTGAAGAACTTCATGGCTGGTTTCATCACAGGTACTACTGGCAAGAAGGGCTTGATGACTGTTGAGCAGGCTGCTCAGATGGCTCAGGCTAAGATGATGGCTATCAAGGCTAAGAACATGGAGAAGGAATATGGTCCTAACAAGGTTGCTGGTGAGAAGTTCCTCGCTGCCAACAAGAAGAAGCCAGGAGTTGTTACTCTGCCTTCAGGTGTTCAGTACAAGGTAATCAAGGAGGGTAACGGCCCTATGCCAAAGGATACTTCTATGGTTAAGGTTAACTACGAGGGTAAGACAATCGACGGCAAGGTATTCGATTCTTCTTTCAAGCGTGGTCAGGCCGTAGATCTCCGTGCTAACCAGGTTATCAAGGGTTGGACTGAGGCTTTGGTTCACATGCCAGCAGGTTCTGTTTGGGAGGTTTACATTCCTCAGCAGTTGGCTTATGGTGAGCGCGAGCAGGGTCAGATCAAGCCATTCTCTGTATTGATTTTCAAGATTGAGTTGATTTCAGTTGGTGGCAAGTAATTTTTGTGGGAACTCATTTTTATAGAGGACTTATAAATGAAGAAAATATTAATGACAGCACTCGTCCTCGTGGCGGGTGCTTCTTTGTTTACAGCTAGTGCTGCAAGCAAGAAGAAGGTTAAGAAGGCGGCTACTCTTGTTGAGTTGAAATCATCAGCCGATTCTTTGAGTTATGTAGCTGGTATGAATGCCACTCGTGGTCTGATTCCTTATATCCAGCAGAGTTTTCAGGTAGATACTGCCTATATGGAGAATTTCCTTCGTGGTTACAAGGATGCGCTTGCCATGGGTATCAATCCTAAGACCGTAGCTTATTCTGCAGGTATGGAGGTTGCCAAACTGGTAGAGAAGCGCGTATATCCTGGCACAAAGGAAGAGTTGAAGAGCACAGGCGATTCTATCAGCCATGCTATGTTCCAGAATGGTTTTATCGCAGCTTTGGCTAATGATACAACATTCTTTACCTCTAAGGCTGCTGCCGATTTCCAGAAGGAAGCTTTGGCTGGTGCCGGCGAGAAGTTCCTTGCTGCTAATGCCAAGAAACCTGGTGTAAAGGTGTTGCCTAGCGGTTTGCAGTATAAGGTGATTACCGAAGGTCATGGCGAGGTGCCTAAGGCTAGCGATGAGGTAGAAGTTATCTACGAGGGTCGTCTGATTGATGGTACCGTTTTTGATGCTACATCCAAGCATGGTGGCAGCAAGACTGACAAGTTCCGTGCCAATGGCTTGATTAAGGGTTGGACCGAGGCGCTTACTCTGATGCCTGTGGGCAGTAAGTGGCAGGTTTACATTCCTTACGAGTTGGCTTACGGCGAGCGCCAGGCTGGTCAGATTCCTCCATACTCTACTTTGGTGTTCGACCTAGAGCTTGTCAGCATCGTAAAGCCTGAGGTTAAGGCTGAGCCTGCTGGCGAGTTGAAGGAAGATGTAGCTGTAGGAGCAGAGAAGAAGGTGGCTAAGGCTTCTGCCAAGTCAAACGGCAAGAAAGCTGCTTCCAGAAAGAGAAAGTAATTACTGAATTCATTTCAACAAGTAATTACTACTTAAATATAATAAGGTAAGAGCCAAGGATAAAGTGTTATCTTTGGCTCTTTTGTTTCTTTTACGTTTGTGTTTGTTGCTTTTGCATAAAAAACGGGAAAGCGAATCTGTTAGTTCTCTTATTTGCATTATCTTTGCAGAAGATAAACTGCACTCGGCATAATATTCAAGCAAGCTTGATATTCTGCGCTCGTTTGCATTATCTTTGCAGAAGATAAACTGCACTCGGCAAAATATTCAAGCAAGCTTGATATTCTGCGCTCGTTTGCATTATCTTTGCACATGATAATAAACAACTTCAATAATCATATTTTTAACCTAAAAGATAATGATGAAACAAATTACAACAACCGTATGTGCAACTGTGCTGATGGCTAGTTGCTGTAACATAAACAATACGGAGCAGCAAGTGAACCAACAGGTAGATGAACTCTACAGCAGAATGTCACAGCCAGAGCGTATCGCTCAGTTGAGAAGTGGGTATATGGATGAGCTTTTTGATGCGGAAGGCAATTTGGATACCGTCAAATGCAAGCAGCTCATTCCTTATGGTATTGGACATTTTTCTCAGTACGCCAGTCAGGAATTGGTTGATGCCAATTTCTTGCGAAAGCGTGTGGCTGTTGTACAAGATTGGTTGATACATCATACCCCAAATGGTATCCCGGCTCTTTTTCACGAGGAAGTTCTTTCGGGTATCAATACGCAAGATGCAACAGTCTATCCACAGCAGATAGGTCAGGCTTGCTCATTCAATCCAGAGTTGGCAGAGCTCAAGACTTTGCAGACAGGTACCGCTCTTCGCAAGATGGGTGGCGTATTGTCGCTTTCCCCTATGGTAGACGTCTGCCGTACTCCAAGTTTTAATCGTCTGGAAGAATCATACGGTGAGGATGGCTATCTTTCTGCCGTTATGGGTACTGCTTTTGTCAAGGGTCTTCAGCAGGGTGACCTCAAGAAGGGAGTGGGAGCTTGCTCTAAACACTATCTGGGATATGGTGGTGGCGGTGATGCTGATGAGAAGGAGATGATGGAAGATATCCTTTTGCCTCATGAGACGATGATTCGTCTGGCAGGTAGCAAGGCTTTGATGCCGGGTTATCATGCTGTTCATGGTACCAAGTGCGTGGCAAATAGTGAGATCCTCAACGATATTTTGCGAGATTATCTCGGATTCGATGGAATGGTGGTGAGCGATTATACTGCCATTGACCAGTTGCCGGGACTAGATACTCCTCTTCAGAAAGCTGTGGCTGCTATCAATGGTGGCAATGATGTTGATTTCCCTAGAGGTGAAAATTATCAGTATTTACAGGAAGCCTTGGATAAGGGACTTGTTAAGAAAGAAGTCTTTGAGCGTGCTGTAAAGGATGTTCTGCGTTATAAGATTCGGGCAGGACTGATGGATAAGAATCCATATCTGTATAGTACGGAGGATGTAAAGCTTGATACTAAGGAAGAACGGCAGACGGCTTACGATATTGCCAGCCAGTCTATCGTCTTGTTGGAGAATAATGGTGTTTTGCCTCTTGTGAAGGAGGCTGATGTTAACAGCGCCAAGCAGGTTAAGAATATCTTGCTCACGGGTCCTAATGCCAATTCTATCTGGGCGATGTGTGGTGACTACTCTTTCCCTTCAATGTTCTATTTCTGGCAGAGTTGGAAGAAAAAGTGGGATGATAGCCACTTGCCACATATCGTTAAATTGCTAGAGGCAATGCAGGCAAGTAAACCTGAGGGTATTAATATTAAGTATTCTCGTGGTTGCGACTGGACAGAGGAGATAGAGACCAAGTTTGAAGAGTCTGGCGATAAGCGCGCCTGGGAGTATCAGCTCCTGCATCGCAAGGTTGATTCAGGCGAGAAGGCAGACAAGGCAGAAGCTTTGGCGATGGCAAAGGAAAGCGATGTTATCGTTGCTGCTGTAGGCGAGAATGTGATGCTCTGTGGTGAGAACCGTGAGCGAGATGGTCTCAAACTTCCTGGTAAGCAAGAGGAATATGTTGAGGAACTCTTGGCTACGGGCAAACCTGTAGTCCTGGTAGTCTTCGGCGGTCGTGCGCAGGTTATCTCCAAGATAGCTAAGCGTTGTGCAGCAGTCATCCAGGCCTGGTATCCTGGTGAAGAGGGTGGTACAGCTGTGGCTGACATTCTTTATGGCAAGATTTCACCATCTGCCAAGCTGAGTGTCAGCTATCCTAATACTGAGGTTTATGAGCCTATCTGCTATAATTATTCCACCCGTCAGGATGCCCGTGTAGAGTGGCCTTTCGGTTATGGATTGAGCTATACAACCTTTGCCTATAAGAACTTGCAGGCTGTTAAGGAACTCTCTACGGCTTCAGAGTCGAGCAATATCTACTTTGAGGTTACCAATACGGGTAAGGTTCGTGCCGATGAGATAGCGCAGGTATATCTGTCGCCAACTCAGAGCAACCAGCAGATTCATCCTATTCAGTTGCAGGGCTTTACCCGCATCTCTCTCAATCCTGGCGAAACCAAGAGAGTATGCATCAAGTTCTATACTGATCAGTTTGGTTATTATTCTCATCGAGGCAATCGTCAATGGAACATAGCTCCAGGAACGTATGAACTGAAGATTGGAGCCTCTTCTCAAGACATCCGTCTTAAGCAGCAGATAGTTTTGACGGGTGATAAAGTGGTGAAACCTTTGCGTGATCATTACTTCTCCGAGGTTATCAGATAAGCGTATGATTTTTCTACTAAAAGTAGCAAAATGCCAAGGTTTTTGGTTAAAAACAGTATAAAAAACAACAAAATGCACGGATATTGCAAAATATTCGTGCATTTTGTTTGCAGTTTCAATAGATTTTATTAATTTTGCTATCTGGTATAGAAAAGTACCTTATAAATAGAATAATATAAAACAAAACGAAATGGAGAAAATAGACAATCTAGACAGAAAGATTCTCGGCATCCTTTCCAAGAATGCCCGTATTCCTTTCAAAGACGTAGCCGCAGAATGTGGCGTGTCTCGTGCTGCCATCCATCAGCGTGTTCAGCACTTGATGGAGGATGGTTTCATCACCGGTAGCGGTTTTGATGTAAACCCTAAAAGCCTGGGTTATTCTACCTGCACTTATGTAGGTTTGAACTTGGAGCGTGGTAATATGTATAAAAAGGTGGTAGAGCGCTTGCAGAACATTCCTGAAATCGTAGAGTGCCACTTTACAACCGGTTCATACACCATGCTGATCAAGCTTTATGCCCGCGACAACGAGCAGCTCATGGATCTGCTCAACAATAAGCTTCAGGCTATCCCTGGTGTGGTTTCTACCGAAACGCTTATCTCTCTTGAGCAGAGCATCAAGCGTGAGATTCCTGTACTTCTCGATGAAGATTAATAAGTGTCTCCATACCTGAGTACGATTTTTAGAAGATCTTGAATCATTATTTTTTGAAAGATAAACAAATGGAAACATTTGACTTAGAGTCGCATCTCCAGGATGCATACTCTAGATTTCCCGAAGCGAAGCATCAGCCTGTAATTGGCCTTACTGCCAATTATGAAGGTATCGATGCTACGCTTCGCGACCGTTATTATAAGCAGGTAATAGCGGCTGGCGGTACGCCAGTCATTATTCCTCCTGTTGCCGATGCTCAGGTCATCGTCAATACCCTGGAGCATCTTGATGGATTGATTCTGACGGGTGGCGGCGACCATAACCCGCTGTGGATGGGCGAAGAGCCTTCTCCCCGTCTTCACAACATCAATCAGGAACGTGATGCTGCCGAACTGATGATTACCCGATTGGCTTTCAACCGCCAGATTCCGATGCTTGGCATCTGCCGGGGCATCCAGACCCTCGCTATTGCGCTGGGTGGAAAGGTGTGCCAGGATATCAAGCAACTGGTAAAACACAGCCAGGATGCCGACCGTACTGAACCTACCCACATCGTAGAAATCAAGAAAGATTCCACCTTATATAATATATATAATAAGGAGAAGATCTTTGTCAACTCGTTCCACCATCAGGCGGTAAGCGAGCCAGGCAATCATCTGCGCACCATCGCCAAATCTTCCGATCATATTATAGAGGCTGTAGAGAGTAGCGAATATAAGCAGATTCTCGGTGTGCAATGGCATCCGGAATGGCTGGAAGAAGAAGGATTGAAGATTTTCCAATGGCTGGTTAATCAGGCTAACAACTTTTATGCAGCCAAGCAGTTGCATAAGCGCATCCTTACGCTCGATACCCATTGTGATACTCCGATGTTCTTCCCTCAGGGCATCAAGTTTGATCATCGCGATTCCCGCATCCTGGTTGATCTCCATAAGATGACCGATGGTCATCAGGATGCTACCACGATGGTAGCTTACCTGCCACAGCCTCAGATAGGTGAGAGCTTCAGCAGCAAGGTGGCTTTCGATGTAAAGGGACCTGCGCAGTATGCCGACCTCATCTTCGACAAGATAGAAGAGATTGTGAGCAAGAACAGGCAGTATCTCAGCATAGCCCGCACTCCTGCCGATCTTTATAGCGATAAGCGGAATGGCAGAAAGAGCATCATGCTCGGCATCGAGAACGGTCTCGCCCTGGAGCACGATATCAGTAACGTGAAGCATTTCGCCCAGCGCGGCATCGTTTATATCACGCTCTGCCATAATGGTGATAATGATATCTGCGATAGTGCCCGCGGCTGCAATACCCATAATGGTGTGAGCAGTTTTGGCGAGAAGGTGATTCATGAGATGAACCGTCTGGGCATCATGGTAGATTTGAGTCATGGTGGCGAGAAGAGTTTCTACGATGCACTTGATATCAGCCAGACGCCTATTGTCTGCAGCCATAGCAGCAGCCGTGCGCTCTGCGATGTGCCTCGTAATCTGACCGATGACCAGATGCGTGCCCTCGCAGCAAAGGGTGGTGTGGCTCATACCACGCTCTATCACGGATTCTTGCGTAAAGAGGGTGAAGCCGACATCATGGACGCTATCGCCCATCTTGAGCATGCCATCGATGTGATGGGTATCGACCACGTAGGTCTGGGTACCGACTTTGATGGAGACGGCGGCATCAGAGGTCTCGCCGACTCTTCTGAACTCATCAATTTCACCCTCCAGCTGTTGCGCCGCAAATATAGCGAGCAGGATATTGTCAAGATTTGGGGAGGCAACTGGCTCAGAGTGATGACGCAGGTGCAGAACTTTAAACATTAATGTTATGACGAAGAAAATGAAGATAATTTTAGGCTTGGTAGTTGCTGCCGGAGTGGTAGCTGGAGCTATCAGCTATAAGAATGCGAACAGTTCGAGTTCGCCTGAGGTTCAGGAGGTAGAGGAAGCAGAGAAGTTGAATCCTGTAGGTCCTGCCTTTAATGCCGATTCGGCGTTGGCTTATTGTGCCGCACAATGCGATTTCGGTCCTCGCGTCATGAACAGCGAGGCGCACGACAAGTGTGGTGAATGGATTGTGAGCAAGTTCAAGCAGTTTGGTTGTGAGGTAGAGACCCAGAAGGCTGACCTCAAGGGCTATGATGGTACCATCTTGAAGAATACCAATATCATCGCCCATTACAACCCGAAGGCTGAAACCCGCATCTTGCTCTGTGCCCATTGGGACAGCCGTCCTTGGGCTGACAACGACCCTGACAGTACCAACTGGCGCAAGCCTGTAATGGCTGCCAACGATGGAGCCAGCGGAGTAGCCGTCATGTTGGAGATAGCCCGCCAGCTGCAGGCAGACAAGAAGCTGAATCCTAACATCGGCGTAGATTTCGTATGTTTCGATACTGAAGACTGGGGAACACCTCAGTGGGCTGATGTTCAGGACGATGGCGATACTTGGGCATTGGGTGCCCAGTACTGGAGCGAGAACAAGCCTGAGGGATATAATCCTCGTTTCGGAATCCTCCTCGATATGGTGGGCGGACAGGGAGCCAAGTTCTATCGTGAAGGTATGTCTATGCAGTATGCTGGTGGCATCGTGAAGAAGGTTTGGGCTGCAGCCCGTCAGGCTGGTTTTGGCTCTTACTTCCCTAAGAGCGATGGCGGAATGATTACTGATGATCATATTCCGGTCAACGAGAAGGCTAAGATTCCTACTGTAGATGTGATTGCTTATTATCCGGACTGCCAGCAGAGCAGTTTCGGTCCTACCTGGCACACCGTGAGTGATGATATGGCTCATCTGGATAAGAATGTGCTTAAGGCGGTTGGCCAGACCATGATTCAGGTGCTTTATACTGAGGAATAGGTCGGCATCCCATTCGAATATAAAAGGAAATGTTCCTAGGAAAAGTTGTTGCTTTTCTTAGGAACATTTCTTTTTTCAGTCTGTTTAAATCTTCGTTCATCGACGTTGAACCGCCGTTCAACGTCTATGAACCGCCGTTCAACGACGCTGAACGGACATTCAACGTCGATGAACGGAGATTTCTTCTGCTTGTATCAACAAAAAAACTTAGGTATAAAAGCAATTCCTATTGATAGGAAATGCTTTTATACCTAAGTATATGAGCTTTCTGAATAAGATGAGCTGGTTAAATCTGCCCCGATTCTACCTGTCTTACCACTCTTTCTGTTAATCTGTCAACGCCGTTCGGGTCGTACTTCTTGTTGAGGCTGGCACCGAAGAGGCTTGCAAATGCCTGATAGAATCCGGCACGGATAGGACCCAGGAAGGCTTGGATAAGATGATAGGATGAGGAATTGCACTCACGATATACCAGTTTGATGCAGAGTTTACCCTGTGCATAGGTGAGTTTCTTCATTCTCGGGGTATATTCCTGTTTGATACCTTTCTCCACCAGTTTCATGTGTGCATCCTTTGCCTTCTTGTTAGGCAGCGTTTCCAGATAATCACCCGTTTCGATGATAATCCTTCTTACCTCTTTGGCTATCGGCAGCACCTTCTTAATGTTGTATACCAAACGGTTGTAAGCCATTCGCTCCTTGGCGTTCTTGAAAACCGGCTGCGGATAAACGTACACGTTGTTCACCTGAACATATTGTACGCTGTCATGATCCAGGAGCACTTTTCCTACCTTCACCATCGGTTCAAAGGTAGGAGCATCCATGTCCACCTCCCTGTCTTCAGGGTTGTCGCCATCGGTCTGTGCCATGGTTTGCAGGGTGATGCAGAAGAGCATCGCCAGTAAAAAGCATATTTTCTGTTTCATGTAAATCTCCTCAATGTTCTTTGTCCAGCTCCTTTTTTTCGTGGAGCTTCTTCTATATATAAAGAGGTGTAAGCCCCTTTGTGTTACTAATTACGCCGCAAAATTACAGATTATTTCTCAATTTGAGAAAGATTCTTGGCTTTTTCTTTCTCTTTTTCATATTTTAGCAGTAACTTTGTCTTAATTTAATAAACAAAGTGCCTACTACACATGAAGCATGCTCATTCCATAACATCCCTCTTGTTGAAACTGTTTCTCGTAGGCAGCTCCCAAATCTTCTGTGCCTCATGGGCTCAAGCCCAATCTTCCTCTCTTTCAGAACAGGGCGCCGTGCCCGAAGATTCTCTTTCCGCTTCGCCACCCTGGCAGCAACTGCTGTCCGATCTTTCTGCATCCGAAGATTTCGAGCATGTAGCCTGGCAGGACTATGAAGAAGATTTGGAGGAGATGGCACAGCATCCCGTCAATCTGAATACGGCAACGAGAGAAGAACTGGAGCGCATGCCGTTTCTTACTGCATCGCAGGTAGAAGACATCCTGTTCTATATCTACCGCTATGGACAGCTGAAGAGTATGAGCGAGCTTACCCTGATAAGCAGCATCGACTGGTATCAGCGCCAGCTGATGAGTTGTTTCTTCTATGTGGCCGATGACGGGAGCAAGCCGGCTTTTCCCAGTCTTAAAAACATCGCCCAGTATGGCAAGCACGAGGTGATGGGCATGCTGAAGGTTCCTTTTTATGAGCGCAAAGGCGATGCGAGCGGAACCGACGGCTATCTGGGTTATCCTTACAAGCACGGACTGCGCTACCAGTTTCGTTACGGCAATTCCGTCAAACTGGGATTCGTAGCTTCTCAGGATGCCGGCGAACCATTCTTCGGAGGCAGGAACACGATGGGTTACGACTTCTATTCCTTCTATCTTCAGGTAAAGAATCTGGGCAGATGGAAGAATATCACCCTGGGCAGATACAGACTGAATGCAGGATTAGGACTGATACTCAATAATGATTTCGGCTTCGGCAAACTCTCAGCCTTAACCTCCTTGGGCAGATCATCTTCCTGCATCATCCGCGGTCATTCCTCCCGTTCTTCAGCCAATTATCTGCAAGGCGCAGCAGCCACCTATACCTTATTAAAGGGCCTCGAACTGACCGGCTTTCTTTCTTATCGTCAGATAGATGCTACGCTTTCTGCTGACGGCGGGGGCATCAAGACCATCCTGAAGACCGGTTTGCATCGCACGGTGAATGAGATTGCTAAACAGAAGGTAGCATCCAATACCCTTGTGGGAGGCAACATCAGTTACCGGCATCAGGGCTGGCACATTGGAGGTACAGCCTTTTATACCTCTTTTTCCCTTCCGCTCACGCCCAATAAAAGCCAGCTTTACAAGCGTTTTGCTCCAGAGGGGAATGCCTTCTGGAATGCCAGCATCAGCTATGGATACATCTCCCATCGCCTCACCCTCTCCGGCGAAACGGCTACGGGCGATTGCGGTTCCATAGCCACGCTCAATGCAGCCTCCTATCTCTGTTCCGACCATTTCACGCTCATGGCTCTTCACAGGTTCTATTCTGCCCGATATTATTCTCTCTTCAGCAACAGCTTTTCCGAGGGGAGCGATGTGCAGGATGAAAACGGCGTATATCTGGGCTTTACCTGGATTCCTGCCCATCATTGGAGCATCACAGCCTACAGCGATTTCGCCTATTTCGCCTGGCCTAAGTATCAGACCAGGGAGAGCACTCAGAGTTGGGATAATCTGGTGAATATCCTCTTCCAGCCCTCAAGAGTGCTGACGGTAGGAGGAAGGTTCCGTTATAAGGATAAGGCGGGAACCACGACCGGCCGTCTGCGCCTCTATACCACAATAGTCCAAAAACGATGGAGCGCCAAAACCAGTTTAGACTATACGATGAGCCAGGCGGAAAGCACGATGAAGAATGAGGGCGATGAGCTTAGTAAAGGCTATATGGTGAGCGAGCATATAGGATGGGAATGGAAATGGAAGAAGCAGTTGAAAGGAACGTTGAGAGGCTGCCTGGGCTATTTCCATACTTCCGATTTTGCCTCCCGTATCTACGCTTATGAGCCCGGTCTGCTCTATCAGATGAGTTTCGGAAGCTACTACGGCGAGGGTATCCGTTACGCCTTGGTGGCACGCTCAGAGATAGGTTCCCATCTGCTGCTTATCGCCAAATTGGGTACAACCGATTATTTCGACCGCTCTCACATCTCTTCTGGTTTGCAGGAAATCTCCCGCTCTTCGCAAACCGATCTGGAGATACAGGTAAAGTGGAAATGGTAAGAAAGAATGGAGAAAAACGGGAAATATATATCAAGAATAAAAAATATTAAACGTTTTTCTTGTTTAAATAGAAAAAATGAGTTACTTTTGCATCTGAATAAATACTGGCTTACAAATGAAGATATTGATAGTTATCCCTTGTTATAACGAGGAAGAAGTGCTGCCTAAGACCTTAGATGTGCTGGGGGCATTGATCAGAAAGATTAAGAAAGAGACTGATGCCGACACAGAACTGCTGCTTGTCGACGATGGCAGTCGTGACCATACTTGGCAGATGATTTCGGATGCTGCCAAGGAACATGGATATGTGCATGGCATCAAACTGTCGCATAACCGAGGCCATCAGAATGCGCTCTGGGCAGGTATGGAAGCTGCGGTAGACCATTGCGATGCGATGGTAAGTATCGATGCCGACCTGCAGGACGATGAGAATGTTATCGTGGATATGGTGCGCCAGGTGCAGGAAGGCAAGGATATCATCTATGGTGTGCGCAAGGAGCGCAAGACCGATACCTTCTTCAAGCGCTTTACCGCCCAGGCTTTTTATAAGCTGATGCAGAGTGTGGATAAGGATACGGTTTACAATCATGCCGATTTCCGCATGATGACCAACCGCACCCTGAAGGCTCTGATGCAGTATCCCGAGCGCAATCTCTTCCTCAGATCCATCGTACGCCAGTTGGGCTTCCGGGAGGGATTCGTCTATTACGACCGCAAGGCTCGTGAGGCGGGTGAGAGTAAGTATCCGTTTACCAAGATGCTGAGCTTCAGTATCGATGGCATCACTTCGTTCTCCGTAGCACCTCTTCGGTTTATCACCTTCCTGGGTTTGGCGATGACTTTGGTGGCAGTCATCATGATTATCTTTGCCTTGGTAGAATATTTCCAGGGCAAGACCATCCAGGGCTGGACCTCCATGCTTGTTTCCATGTGGTTTATCGGAGGCATCATCACCACGGGCGTAGGCATTACGGGCGTCTATATCGGCAAGATTTATACCGAGGTGAAGCGCCGCCCACGATACTTCATCGAAGAAAGAGTATAATCTTATCGAAGAAAGAAAATAAGAAGAATATCAATTTGATAGATACAAAAATAGCATCGGTACTTATAATCCCGATGCTTTTTTTGTATCTAATCACTAATAATTAATCATTAATCATTTGTTAAGTGCAATATTGGCACTAGTCTTCACGAATCGGTAGAAACCTACCTTGTTGTGCCATTCTACCGTCTTTCTTACTTCCCAAACCTTCTGGAAGGTGTAGTCCTTGCCGAATTTCTCAAGGAAATCAGGCATGTCTTCTTCCGGAATCATCAGCACGCCATCCTGTGGCAATACCTTGTCAAACTGCTGGATCTTATCGCCCAGATAGAAGTTGAGGCTGAAGAAATGCAGCATATCTACCGACATATAAGAATAGAGTTTGCTGGTATCAAACTTCTTCTCGATAACCGGCGCCAGGTGCTTATCGGCCTTCGTGTTGAGTACAGGTGGCTGCAGACTGGAGTCGAGCATCAGGAAGAGACCCACGATGGTGGCAAGGGTATATGAAACAATATTGCCTGAATTCTTCTTCTTGAGTGCTCGGAAGATGAGGTAAACTCCATCCAAAGTGATAACCATAAAGATGCAGCATGGGATGAGCAAATCGTTGTTTTCGAGCGCATGGAGCATGGCGATATTGTCTATGGCATGCTTGCCGTGGAAGATGCTTTCTGGCACCCATCCTTTTTTTACCACCAGCAGGGCGATATTGAGAATCAGGGTTATCGAAGCAATCATCCCGGCATAAATCTTCAAGGCTCCCATCTTCTCCTTCATCATCCAAACGATGTATTCGGCGATGAGATAGGCCATGAACGGATAGCATGGCAGCAGATAAACGCTGCGCTTGCTCTTAGGGATGCAGTAGAAGAAGAGCACCAGAAGAAAGGCGAGCCAGGTGAACACCTGCAGCGGAGTAGCCTTCTTCGCATTCTCCAGGAATCGGGTCTTCGAGAACTTCTTCCATGGCAGAATGAAGAGCGAGAACAATAATAATAAGGTGTAAGGCAACCAGCCCGTGATGAGCGTGAGAAGGTTGTACCACGCTGGGTTCTCGTGTGATTCGTATGCCATCTTGCCCATGAATCGGTCGATGTTCTCTTCCTTCACCAGGCGCAGAAACTCGTCGCCGCCTTGCAGATAGGCTGCATAATACCAGCAGAAAGGAATAATGAGCGAGAGCAGGGCGGTTAGAGCCATGCGCCATACGATGCCCCAGAAGTTCTCACGTTGGGTAAGCATGAATACGCCCATCACAAAGCAAGGCAGAATGATGCCCACAGGACCTTTGGTAAGCGTAGCGCCACTCATGCAGAGGATAGCGAGCCAAGGCAACTGGTGCTTTCCTTTCTCCCACCAGCGGTAGAGCAGATACATGGCTCCCACCATGAAGGCGGTGTTCACCATATCCACACGACAGTTCATTCCCGCACGGTGCACCTCGAAGGCGGTGAGCGTGAGGATGGCTGCGATGAGGCTGGTTGGGGCGTTCTTGCGCTTGGCATAGAACACGAAACCGCCGATGGTCATCAATACCAGCGATACGGCAGATGGCAGGCGGGAGGTGTACTCATTCACATGGCCGATGAAGAGGCTGAAGAAGGCGATGCACCAGTGGAAGAATGGCGGTTTGTAAGGGATATCACCTCCGTTGTTGATAGGCAGAATCCAGTTGCCATGTTCCAGCATGGTGTAGGCAACCACCGCCTCGCGAGGTTCTCCCTTGGTATTGAAATCGGTGAGTCCGAGGAATGGAGTCATCATCACGATAGCCAGGATGATGATGAGCCATAGGGCTTTGTTGTACTTGATGTTCATGTCTTATCGAAGTCTTATTATGTATTTTTGGCTGCAAAGTTACATATAATTATTTGTTTATAGACAGAATAAGGCTAGAAATTTTGCTTTTATTGGGATATAATTATTAACTTTGCAGCCGATTTCTAAAGTAGAATAAAAATGAAACGATATTTTAAGGCTTTTGGGTATCTCCTTTCGGTGCATGTATTGGCATTGCTGGTGATGACTCTGTTCAGATTGGTAGAATTTATCGCCCTGCATGGCATGATTGTAGATGCAGAGGCGAGTAGGGTAATGGCGTTTGTCAAGGGTGTATGGTTTGATAATGTCATAGCTTGTTATATTTCGGTATTGCCTGTGGCTGTGCTCCTGATAGCAGCCAGCCTGGGGTGGTGTCATCGCCATTTGCTGCGTGGCATCAACATCTGGTATGCGGCATGGTTTGCCATCGCCTTCATGCCTTCGGCAGCCAATACTCCTTATTTCCAGTATTTCTTCAAGAACATCAATTCCAGCATCTTCGGGTGGTTCGGCTATGTAGCCACCACATCGGGCATGCTCTTGCAGGAGTCTTCCTACTGGCTCTATATCGCTCTCTATTTCGTGTTTACGGGGGCGTTTATCTATGCGCTCGTCCGTCTGCGCCGCTACTTCGAGGGGCTCTTCCTTCTGCCTAAGGACAATATGCACCTAGTGCTGGTGGGAGCACGTTTCTTCATTTCCTTGGCTCTGATAGGTGCCTGCCTCTTCGGCATCCGTGGCAGAATGGGCTATAACCCTATCAAGGTGAGCCAGGCTTACTATTGCGAGGATTCTTTTCTCAACCAGCTCGGCATCAATCCGGCATTCAATCTCCTTACTTCTGCGCTCGACGATATGCGCAAGGAGAACAAGGAGTTGCATCTCATGCCATACGCTGAGGCTATCACGAATACCCGCCAGTGGCTGGGTATTATGGGAAAGGTGGATAGCACGAATATTCTGAAGCGTGAGGTGGTGAACGATTCCCTGATGATGAAGAGGGGTCAATCTCCTGCGAAGAAGAATCATCCTAACGTGGTGGTGATACTGATGGAGTCGATGTCGGCAAACCTGTTGGGTACTTTCGGCAATCAGCAGCCGCTCACCCCAACGCTCGATTCGCTCTATCATCATTCCCTGGCGTTCACCCACTTTTATAGTGCCGGCATCCATACCAACCATGGCATGACGGCTACGCTCTACAGTTTCCCTGCTCTCATGTTCCGAAACCTGATGAAGGGAACGGTAACTCCACGCCGCAAGGGTATCGCCACGGTGTTGAAGAAGTATGGCTACGAGAACATGTTCTTCATGACTCACGAGGCACAGTATGACAACATGAAGGCTTTCTTCCAGACCAATGGCTACGATGACATCTTCTCTCAGGAGAATTATCCTAAGAGCGAGGTGGTGAACAGTTTTGGTGTGAGCGACCATTTCGAGATGGGCTACGCCCTCAACACCATCAACCAGAAGGCGAAGACGGGCAAGCCTTTCATGGCTACCATCCTCACCGTGAGCAATCATCCGCCATATATCATTCCTGATTTCTTCAAGCCGAAGACCAAGGAGAAGGAAACACAGATTGTGGAGTATGCCGACTGGGCGATAGGCGACTTTCTGAAGAAGGCAAGCCGGGAGCCTTGGTATAAGAACACGATATTCGTGATTCAGGCAGACCATGGTAAGCTGGTGGGTAAGAGCGAGGGCGAGTTGCCTCAGTCTTACAACCATATTCCGCTCATCATTTTTGGTCCTGGTGTTCCGCAGCAGCAGTATGCGGGCTTGGGCATGCAGGTGGATGTGATGCCTACGCTTTTCGGCTTGATGAATCTGAATTATGAGTACGAGGGCTTCGGCGTGGATCTGCTGAAGCAGCAGCGCCCGATGGTATTCTATTCGGCAGATAATCAGATTGTGGCAAGAGATCATCAGCGTTGCTTCGTCTATAATCCGTCGATGAACCGCAGTTTCTGCTATGATGTGTTGCCGAATGGCAATCTGAAGGAAACCAAGCTGGAGTCTAAGTTCCAGGATTTGAAGAACTATGTCTTCTCGAATATCCAGGCAGCTGAATATATCGAGCGACATCAGCAATAAAAAAACGATATTATCAGAAACAGTAATCCCCCATCACGCTTTGGCTGCGTGATGGGGGATTTACTGTTTCAGGAGATTCAAGATGCTTTATGCCTGGATTGTAGATGTGCTTTATGCCGAGAGGGTAAGCTTCTGCCAGATCTCGGTGTCGCCACCTTTCAGCTTCTTGCAGAGACCACGCTTGGTCCAACGGCTTATCATCTTACGGATGGTTTCACGACTGGCTCCGTCGCCACGCTCACGGCTGGCATCGAAGAGGGTGAACTGCTCAGGGAGCTGGGCAAAGAGCAGGGTGTTTCGAGACTTATAGACTGGGATTGCCTCGTTGTCCTGCTGCTGCTTGTCGAGACGCAAGCCAAACATCTCCATCTGCATGGCGAGCACGTAGTCGGCCACAGCCTTGGCAAAACGGATGCAGGCATCTGTTTCCTCTCCGGTCTGTTCCAGGATGTGGAAGATGACGCCACAACGGAAGCCGATGACGGCGGAACGGCGACGATACACATCCATCACACGGTCGGCATTCGCCAGGGCAAGCTGTCTCTTTGCTTCGAGCCACTGGCAGAACTCCTCGCACATACGGGGCAGCTCCATTACGCCGTGACTACGTTCAAGGAGAGTTACTGCCTTGAGGATGTTTGCCTGTTCTTCCTCGGTATAGCCGTGGTGCTGGCTGAGGGGTGCGAAGGAGGTATCGGGCATCTTGGCGAGCATCATTCTTGAAGAAGATCCGTCCTCGATGTTATCATCGGTGAAGAACTTCTGGAAGATGTTCTGGGTGCAGCAGCCGGAGAAGTTGAGCTGGGCGTGGGTTACGCCGCTGGTGGCTGTGATGTAGTCCTGACCCACCTCGCTCTGGTCGAACGCCTTACGGAAGTAGTCGCCGAACACCTTCCATACGCTCTTCATCGAACCGAGCTCCTCGCTGAACATATACATGGTATGGCCATCGGCACAGAGCTGACGACGCATCAATGCCGACTTCGAGATAGTATCGCCAATGTGACGGATGCAAGGTTTGGGATCCACTACACCCTTCTTGCCCTTGTGCTGCTGGTACCAGGCTTCATCCTCACGAGGTTTCTCATCGTCCTTATCCATCTTCTTCGCCCAGATGTTCTCAATGCGGCGGCATACGCCCTTACCTGATGCCTGCTCTCCGATGATGATAGACATGAGTGCCATCGGAGTATCGCTGCCGTCGCAATACTTCGCCTTCAGACGGTCTGCGTAGGTTGCGGCAATAGGGAGGGCAGAGAAGAGGGCAGGCACGCGTGCCTCTGCGGCTACGCCAGAGAGCGAGTCGCGAAGACCGAGTGGAAGCTGGTCTACAGGGAATTCGTAAAGAGGCTGTGTACTTGCCTTAGCGGCTAAAAGGTTCTCTATGTTTCTTAAATTTTTATTCTCCATAATTATTTAATGTTTAAAAGTTAGCTTGTCGGAATATCCGGTAAACGGGGGCAAAAATACGACTATCTTCTGTAACCGCCAAATTTGAGTGTGTGATAAGGTCCGAAATTCAGCAGCCATTTGGAGCAAATTGTGTTAAAAAATCTAAGTCATAGTTTTGTGGGTCGGAAAACATAGGTTCTTATGTGCTAAATCATAGTTTCTCGGGTGCCAGGTTATAGCTTCTCGGATAACAGGTTCTCGTCTCAATCCGTAATCCCCTTTTTCTTCTTCTTCCTTTCTCATAAAAAAATAATACGGACAAATTGAATTTGTCCGGACAAATTGTCCGGAGTGCCATAACGTGTTGTTTTCCTGGTACTTATAAGCCTGCCGGACAACCATCCGGACAAATTCAATTTGTCCGTGTTTTAAAAATATTCCCATTAAATTCTTTGGTGTCTTACCCGTAATCCATTGACTATTAGTTAATTCGTAATAAAAATGCTAGTTTTAAACAACTTTGTTTAAAACAACCTTGTTTAATTTGTTTTTTTTTGCTATCTTTGCAGAAGAAAAGCTGTATAGTATAAAATAAGGTAGTGATTATGAGAAAAAGTAAAGAAGCTCCGTTTGTATTCGGTGTTCGTGTGGAGGGAGATTCCTTCACCGACCGAAGAGAGGAAACAGAACGCCTGAAGGCGAACTTTACGTATGGAGTGAATACGATATTGATTTCACCTCGTCGTATGGGTAAGACTTCATTGGTGGATAAGGTGTGTTCGCTTGTAGAGAGCGAAGACATCAGGATAGCTCGTATAGATGCCTTTGGTTGTCGCTCAGAGAATGATTTTATCAATGCTTTTGCCACGGCCGTGGTTCGGGCTACTTCTTCAAAATGGGAAGAATGGATAGAGAATGCCAAGGTGTTCTTGAGTCGTTTCGTTCCGAAAATCAGTATTGGGCAAGATCCTTTGACAGATTTCTCTTTGGTTTTGGAGTATAATGCAGGTAACAATACAACAGAAGAGGTTTTGAGACTTCCGGAAATGATAGCTCGGTCAAAAGGTTGTCATATAGTAGTCTGTATCGATGAATTTCAGCAGATAGGTGATTTTCCAGATTCCTTGACTTTCCAGAAGAAACTTCGTAGCGTATGGCAATTACAGAGCCATGTATCTTACTGTCTTTATGGCAGCAAGAAACACATGATGGAACAGATGTTCCAGAATGCCAGTTACCCATTCTATCGCTTTGGTGATTTCTTCTATCTGAATAAAATTAGCGAGAAAGACTGGGTGGAGTATATCTGTCAGCGTTTCGAATCTACCGGCAAGCATATTTCTGAAGAGCTGGCTCGAGAAATCTGTCAGGTAACAGATAGGTATTCCTCTTATGTACAGCAGTTGGCATGGTTTGTATGGTTGCGCGTGCAAGATGATTCTGCAGCTACAGAAGAGGACTTGAAATATGGAATAGACCGGTTGCTGGATGCCTGTGAGCCCTTGTTTATCCAGCAAACCGAAGACCTTTCAGCCTATCAGATGAATTTCCTGCATGCCATCACTAATGGAGTACATACCGGTTTCACCCAGACGGCGATATTGGAAACCTATCGCCTGGGTACTGCTGCCAATGTAACCCGCCTCAAGAAGTCCTTGATGGTGAAAGATCTGATCACGATTTCAGCTCCTAAGCATCTGGAAATGAGTGACCCTATCTTGGCGTTGTGGCTGAAGAGAAGAGTGTGGAAGTTGACGTAAATTACCCGAGAATTACCCGAGAATTACCCGAGAATTACCCGAGAAGATGTCTTAACTATCTGATAGTCATCGGAATACAGTTCGCGTAATTTCACGTAATTTAAAATCAATTACGCGAACTTTTACGTGAAATACGGAAGAGTTAAAGGAAAAATAAGACAAGGCACAGAACTTTGACTCTTTGACACCGACCATGACACTAAAAGGGTGCTATTGACGAAAAAAACAGAAGGATATTGTAAACTTCCGTTCCGTAAGGTTGCAAGTTCCGGTCTCTAAGGTTGCAAGTTCCGTTCCGTAAGGTTGCAAGTTCTAGTCTCTAAGGTTGCAAGCTCTAGTCTAAGGTTGCAAGCTCTAGTCTTTAAGGTTGCAAGCTCCGGTCTCTAAGGTTGCAAGTTCGTGACTTAATATTGCTAGCTCAGACTCTAATATACCATGCTCTAGTTAAAATATACCAAGTAATATTGCAAGTTCTGGCTCTAAGGTTGCAAGTTTAAGCCCAAATATACCAAGCTTAGATTCAAATATACCAAGTTCAGATTCAAATATACCAAGTAATATTGCAAGTTCCGGCTCTAAGGTTGCAAGTTTAAGCCCAAATATACCAAGCTTAGATTCAAATATACCAAGTTCAGATTCAAATATACCAAGTAATATTGCAAGTTCCGGTCTCTAAGGTTGCAAGTTCACGGCTTAATATTGCAAGCTCGTGGCTTAATATTGCAAGCTCACGGCTTAATATTGCAAGTTCACGGCTTAATATTGCAAGCTCGGCTCTTAATATAGCAAGTTCTCAAAAAACTATAATCCGCTGTTTTGTGGTGGTCTCATCTAAAAAATATCGCCTTGATATTGCTGCCAATGTAATTCGGCTCAAGAGAAGAGTGGGCTGGGAGAAATTGTTTAGAATAGAAAGTTTATGAGAACCTTTATTCTGATAGGTTCTCATAAACTTTCATCAGGTCGTGGCTCAGCTTCTCGTCGGAGAAATTGAGCGCATATTTTTTTCCTTCGCTTATCATGTGCCGCCTCAGGTTTTCATCCGTGCAGGTGCGCAAGATGGCATCAGCCATGCCTTTCGCATCATCAGGATTCACATAGATGCTGTTTGGCCCGCCAGCCTCTTCCAGGCACGAACCGGTGCATCCGATGGCAGGAACTCCGCTGCTGATGGCTTCGAGCAGCGGAATGCCGAAGCCTTCTATTCTGGAAGGATAGGCAAAGGTGGATGCCCATTTGTAGAATGACGGCAGGTCGGCATAAGGTACCTGATGATAGAAATGAAACAGATGATCTATGCCTTGCGTCTTAAGGAAATCCTGTATCTTGTCAACGTAAGCCGTGCGGCGGCCAACGGCTACCACGTGGATGGCAGCTGCCGCCTGATCCTGTGCCTGGTTCTGAATTCCTTGACTTCCGTTTCTTCTGTTCAGTTCTGCCATGGCTTTCGCCACCAGCATCAGGTTCTTTCGCTCCTCGATGCTTCCCACATAGAGTACAAACTTATCAGGAAGCTGGTATCTTGCCTTTACTTCCTGCAGCTTTCCTGCTTCTATCTCCTGTGAGAAAACTGGGTCGCAGCCCTGGTAAACCACGTCTATCTTGCTTTCCGGAGTATGGTAATAGTGCATGATTTCCTGCTTGGTATATTCGCTGACGGCTATTACGCGGTCGGCACACTGGCAGGCACGGCGGAACTTGAAGTTGTATATCTGCCGGTCTATCCAATGATAGTATTGGGGAGTATGGATAAAGATGAGGTCGTGAACGGTAACGATGTATTTGCATCCCTTGCCGCCCGTCTTCATCTTTCGCTGCTCGGGAGTTCCGATATTGAGTGGAAGTTCGTTGCTCAAGCCATGGAAGATTTGGATGCCGTCCTTTTGTATATCTTTTGAGATACCCCAAACTCTCCAAAGCGAACGGAGCCTGCTCCATATTCCTTGGGGAGGAAAATGGAGAAACAGGTGCTTGATTGTTGGTATCTCCTGGAGATAGGGCATGCGATGAGGCTTGGGAGTATATAAATGATACTGATTGCCGGCGAATTTCTCCGACAAAATCCTGATGACAAACCTGCTGTAGTTGCCTAATCCCGTGCGGTTTTGTGCCGCTCTTTTAGCATCGAATCCTATGTTCATCTTTTTGTTTTTTCTTTAATTATCGGGACAAAGGTATATTAAAAAACTGATTTCTCAAAATAAATATGGATTTATTTGCTAATTACGTGGAATTTGCGAAATTTTGCCAACTAAATAAAGTAATTCATAACAAGACAGATAGAATGGATAGTACAAAAATGGAGAATAGCCAGTGGCTGGCAGGTATCAAGCGTTTTTTTTGTCGCCCTTTCTTCAGCGACCCTCGCACCTTGCTGGGGCTCTGGTTGATTCTAGGTGTGGTGTCAGCATTGATCAAGATTTACAAGTGCAATAACTTCTTGATATACAAGTATGTTTTCTGGCATGCTTGGAATCAGACTTCATTGTATGCCCAGTATCCTTCGGAGTTTTTCGATTCGAACCACTATGGTCCGTTCTTCAGCATCATCATCGCATCGTTCTATTGCATAGAGAAAGAGAAAGATATTACGGCAGCCTGCTTTATCATGATAGGAACCTTCGTGAAGCTTTATGGTATCGTGGGTTTGGCGTTCTTCTTCTCCAAGCACAAGGTTAAGTTTGTGGCAGCATTGATAGGATGGGCTGTCCTGTTTTTTGTCTTGCCGATGGCGATAACCAGTCCTGAGTATATCATCGACCAGTATAAGGAGTGGCACGTCAGCCTTGCGGGCAGGAACATGGAGAATATGTTTTCCAATATGCAGAATCAATCGCTGCTGGGACGTTGCGCTGATGGTGTTTGCCTTCATTCTGACGAGCATGTCGCCATCCGATCTTTTCCCTGCTTTCATCCGCAAGAACTACGTGCAGCCTTACGCCTTGAAGGCATTGCCTTGCGTGCTGATATGGTTTAAGCTCGTTTACGGGATGATGACAAAGGATTATTCAACTCCTCAAAATGTATCAGAAGAAAAATAAGAGAAAAATCTTTTCGTTCCTTTGGGCGTTGTAGTCAATATGGTTTTTTCTATAATACTAAAGTAGCTCTGGAGAGGTTATCCATCTACGGGCAACCTCTCCTGAGCCAATATATTCCGAATGTAGAAGGGGCTTTACAGAATAGCTTTATTTGAATATAGCCAATGCTTTCTCTATGATTGGTGCCATGTCATAATACTTATATTCGGCAAGGCGGCCACCAAAAATTACATCTTCTTCCTGGTCTGCCAGGTTCTTGTATTGCGCATACAGTTCAGAATTCTCCTTGTCGTTTACCGGATAGTATGGTTCCATGCCATCTTTCCATTCGGTGGAATATTCCTTAGAGATAACCGTCTTCGGGGTCTCATAGACTTCTGCTCCGAACATTTCGAAATGCTTGTGCTCAATCACTCGGGTATATGGCACTTCGCGCTCAGTATAGTTTACCACGGCATTACCTTGATAGTTAGGGCAGTCGATGGTTTCCTGCTCAAAACGGACAGTGCGATAGTTGAGCTTACCAAACTGATAGTTGTAGAACTCATCTATCTTGCCTGTGAAAACCAGCTTAGAGGCCATCTCTTTCCAATGATCTTTCAGTACCTCCTTGTTGCCGTTTGGGAGTTCTATCTCGTCTTTAAAGAAGTCAACTGATACCTTTGTATCTGCCCCCTCAAGTAAACCATCGATGAGTTTGTTGTATCCCCCCATAGGGATTCCCTGATATTTGTCATTGAAGTAATTGTTGTCGAAGATGAGGCGTACCGGCAGTCGCTTGATGATGAAGGCTGGCAAGTCTGTACACTTTCGTCCCCATTGCTTCTCGGTATATCCCTTGATGAGACGCTCATAGATATCTTTACCGATGAGCACCTGAGCCTGTTCCTCCAGATTGCGAGGCTCGCTTACGCCATCGGCCTTCATCTTAGCAACGGCTTCTGCCTTCTGCTCATCAATTTTAGCCTGTGCTTCTGCTGGTGTGGTTACGCCCCACATCTGATAGAAGGTATTCATATTGAAAGGCAGATTATAGAGTTTGCCTTTGTAGTTTGCCACAGGCGAGTTGGTGTAGCGGTTGAACTCAACGATAGAGTTAACGAAGTTCCACACCTCTTTATTGGATGTATGGAAGATGTGAGCCCCATACTTATGTACGTTGATGCCCTCTATGTTCTCGCAATAGATATTGCCACCGAGATGTGGTCGCTTATCTATCACCAGACAAGTTTTTCCCTGCTTATGAGCCAGGTGAGCGAATGTGGCTCCGAAGAGGCCGGAGCCAACTATAAGATAATCATATTTCTTCATACTTGCGCTAACTAAGTTATATTTTTCTAAATGGGTGCGTAAAGGCATACCAGCCTAACATGCAATTTAACGAGAATCGTGTATTAAATAATTGCCATATACGGAAATAATATTTCTTCATATACTTATTTGTTATTCCATATTTTCTGCAATAATTCATTACTACGGTGATGTTAGAATAATCTTCCTTTTTGATATGCTTATTGAATCTTAAGCTTTGCATAAAAAGAATTGCGGCTTCGTCAATATATCTAAGTTGATTGAGTCTGATAGCTGGAGTCAGACATTCTTGTTTTTGCGCGTCAAGATATTCAAACATCAATGTAAGTACCTTTGTAATATGAGAAAAGTTCTTCTTTAAGGCTATAGCGTTAGTACTATTTCCTTCTCTTCCTACAAGATAGTTATATAGATATATATCATATACAATAAGGTCTTTGATAGAACTTAAAGGTATAAGGCAATATAGCAGGTCCGTATAGCAGATTCCTGTAGGAAGTACTAAACCTACTTTATGCAAAATACTACTCTTGTAAGTCATGCTATGCATGTTGAATTCTACTTTTTTAGAATAATCTGTGATTACAAAACTTGAGGCCTCATAAACCTTTCCGTATTCAATATTGGCAATAGGGAACTTTTTAGTTTTTTCCTTTCCGTTTTTGTCTATTGTTATTTCTGTTCTGAGTGTAACAACAAGATCTGCATCACAAGTTTCCAGTTTTTCAACAAATGCGTCTAATGCATCAGGTTCAAAAAAATCATCAGCATCGAGAATCCGGAAATATTTTCCGCGAGCAAGTGCTAAGCCCTTATTTATGCATGAACCATAATGTGCATTCTCTTTATCAACAACAATAATGTTCTGTGGAAATTGCTGTTGGTATTCGTGTGCAATAGCAGATGTGTTGTCTTTGCTGCCGTCATTGACAACAATAATTTCTATTTTATCTAAGTGCTGTGTGGCAACAAGTCTTTTTAAATTGTTTCCAATATATTCCTCCATGTTATAGGATGGAATTATAATTGATAACAAAAATGAAGTCGTATTAATCATTTCTTTCTATTTTAAATCGTTATTCTATTTCTTTTAATCCTTTCTTGCATCTTGTTCTTTTCATATCCTTAAGAAAGTGGCGTTCATTCTCGCAGCAAATGCTATCTCTTTCATGGAAGAGATGATACTCTATAGCTTGGAACTTAGCATACTTTCGCTTTAGCCCAATATTGAAAAGACGGTTGAACAGATCGAAATCTTCATACCCATAGCCTATTAACTCCTGGTTGAAGCCATTTACTTTGCGCAAATCCTCAAACCACATAGCCATATTGGCACCTCTGCCATAGAAGCGACGCTTGTGGTAAAGGTTTTTTGTACAAAATGTGAGAAAAGGTAGCCATAGGGCATTTTCTTTCCGTCTTACGCCTTTAGTGTAAAACGGGATATTTATCTTCTTTTCTTTGATAAGCTTAAGGGTGAGCTTATTTTTTAAAGAAGCTCTACTTCCTATAACAAAATATCCTTTTTCAGCTAAGCGCTCATGATCTGCGATAAAATGACGCTCCATAATGATGTCTCCGTCAATAAACACAATATAGTCTCCATGGGCCATGCGAAGAGCATTGTTTCTAGACTCTGCCAGGCGAAAGCCTTTATCTTCTTGCCATGCATGGAGAATTGGACATGGGAAATCTTTGGCGAAGTTTTTTATAAGTTCTCTTGTATTTTCTTTAGAACCATCGTCTGCGATTATTACTTCGTCAGGTATACGTGTCTGAACTTTTGCGCTCATAAGGCTCAAACGTAAAGCCTCGGGGCGATTATACGTGGATATGATTAGTGAAATCTTCATTGTTTTATTATTTGAGAGATTTTTTGCCTTTGTATATTTTTATCATAAACTGTAATAACTTACTGTTTGGATTGGAGCGCCAATGCTTGATATACTTGTATAACAAGAGTGGGCTACTCATGATAATATGATTAGAACGTTCATATACTTCTGGACATGTAATCTCTAGTTTTTTATCTAATTCTGTTAGTATCGTGTAATCTGGCTGTTGACACTTCAATAAATAGAATTTATATATGTATCTTATTCTTTTAAACAACTTCTCGACCAGCATATCTTTTATTGCAGAGTTCACATTGGTGAGTGTAGCATAACTGTCTAAAATGTGGCTCGTACATATGAGATTATCCTTGAAATGCTTTGCCGAGAATGTGTTAGACATGGTCTGCCCTTCACGACCTAATGTGTATATGTAGAGAATTCCCGGTACATACTTAAACGTTCTGATTGTAGTTAATGGCATAAAAATCCATTCTTGGTCAGTATAAGAAATACCTTCAGTTTGCTTGTAATTGATAGCTAACAGATTCTCGCGTTTGTATGTAATGGCGTGCATCCAAAGATTGATGATGTCTTTATGACAGCAATAGTCTGTAAACTGCAATGTTTGGTTGCTTGGCAAGTTAAAAGTCACATGATCTTCTTTGCCATTTACATGAGACTTGGAAAAGTCTGTTATAAATGCATCAACATCTGTCTTTGAGGCAATATCTACCAAGTTCATTAAAGACTCAGTATTGAATTTGTCGTCAGCATCTAGCACTTTAACATATTTTCCTGTCGCTTCTTTTAGTCCACGATTGATGCAAGAACCATAATTGCCATTTGGCTTATCTATAGTTCTAAATATATGTGGATATTTTTTCTCATACTTTTTAGCTATATCCAAAGAATTGTCCTTGCTTCCATCATTGATAATAAGCACCTCTAATAGATTGCTTTTGATAATCAATGATTTTAGACAAGTATCAAGATACTCACTCATGTTATAAGTAGGTATGATAATTGTAAGAATCTTGTCCATATACTTTTTGTTTATTGTTTTTTAAATGCCTCTTTTGGAATAAACTTTGACCAAAATTCTTTTCGATGTTTTCGGTCATATCCGTGAGCAGCCATAGGAAGCTTATTATTATTTATTTTATAGCATAGTTCCAACTTGCGGTCAAAGGCAAAATCTGCAGCTTGCTCTATCGTTGGTAGTTTAAGTTCTGTTGGAACTAATGCCCAGAATATATCTTCATTGTGTAGTGGATCTTCAAAAGAATTATACAGTTGAATTTCTTGGGCATACTTGATGCAGAGCTTCTTGAATACTTCTACCTTTCTCAAACAGAACCCGCCATTACCAATTCTGCCAAACATTTGGCAATGGAGATTTTTGTTAGCAGGTTTTAACTTTACTTTCAGTTGGAGATATTGTTTCATTGGAAAGTGCAGATACATATTTCTGTTAGGCCATGGTGCACCAACAAGATCGATACCCATATCTATCCACTTCATGAGATCATCTCTGAATATCCATACATCTGTCTGACAGATAAGGAGATATTCGTAATCGCTGAATAAACTATAAAAATCGGGAGATGTCATCATTTCGTTATATCCCATAATACCATTAATGGTTCCTAGCCACTGATTACTTACTTCGATTTCTCCTACTTGTGGATACCTTTCTTTTAAAGCATTAGTATTCAACCCTGTAGGCTTTATCAGTACAGTAGGATAATTACGTAGAATTTCGAGATTATTGTCAAGAGCAACAATCTCTTCTTCACGTAAATCCCTATATATAGGAATAGCTATAATGACTTTCTTGTCTTGAATCATTCTATCTAAAATTAATTTCTTTTAATGTCTTTGTCAGAAAACTTCCTTTATTCAGTTTCTGTGCCAAATTTACCGCTTGCTTTTTCATCTCCTTTTTCTGTTTCGTGGTAAGATTGGCAAGTTTGTCATCCAGCTCTTCCAACGAACCAATGGTTATACCTGCTCCTGCTTCTTCGATGATAGGAGCTACGGCAGCTTCTTTCCAGATGATGAGCGGCAAACCGGCACGGAGGTAGAAGGATACCTTATGAGGAGAATTCCATTTCAGGTATTGCCCGTATTCTCCCGAGCAGCCATCAAGAGAATTGCCATCCCATACCAGTCCGAAGTCGGCATCTATGTGCTTGATAAATTCCTCTGACGGTACAAACCCTTGGTAAGTAATCTGAGGATTGTTTTGCAAACCTTGCAGACCTTCTTTGTTTCCACAAACCAGTAATTGCCAATGGCTCAATGTCTTGGAAAGTTCTATCAGAAATGAATTTTTCTTCATACTCAAGGCTCCGGCATAGACAACCTTTACCTGTTCTCTTTCTGTTGCTTCTTCCGAGCATTTTGATTCAGAACGATAGTCGAATAAGCCCAGGGCACCAACTGGCTTCTGTAACCCATGCTCTTTGAGCCATCCTTTCATCTTCTCGTTTGATGCGATGATATAGTCGCTGTTCGAAAGACGGTTTATCTCTTTCTGGATAGTGAGCTTTTTTCTGCGGAAAGAACCGAGGTCGTGAATCAGAGAAACCGTTCTGGCTCCTTTCAGATGGGCTATATGGCAGAGAAACGAAAAGTACTTTTTTACAGGATATTGCAAGAACAGCACATCGTCTTTTTGGAGTAAGATACAGGCACGAAGGATGCCAATCAGGTCCAGGAAGAATGCTAATATCTTACTGTTCCTGATAGTGCGAGGCAAGCCAAGATTGATGGCTCCCATTTCTGCAAGCGTATCCTCGTTGTCTGTTTTTGCTTTATTGCCGGCGCTTGTCAGGTTATAATAGTTGCGACTAATATAACAAAGTCTTTTTTGTTCCATATTCAATAGTTTTGAAGTGAGATATATTTGAACTATAATTCTAGCTGGAATGGAATTTCGTGCTTCTTTCCATATTTGGTCCAGAACCTAGCCCGTTCTTTCATCACATAGGCTACAGCCTTGTCGGTATCTATGTTGCGCAGCAAGGCATATTCGCTTACTAAGATACGGGTGAATTCTTTGGGCCCCCAGAATCTTCTGAGATTATAAAGTCCTTTCTTCTCACTTACTGGTCCGAAATCCATTCTGTTGATATCTACCAGCATGAAATGGAAGCCTTCTTCATCTTGTTTCCAGAGAATATTGCCTGGTGTAAAGTCCTTATGGAGGATTTCATGCAGATGAATGTCTGCAGCGAAATGGGCTAAAGCTTTTGCCACGTATTGATATTCTTCTGGCTTAGCATCTGCCATCTCATAGAGGGTATGACCATAGTCACACTGGATGGTGATAAGATAGCTATATCCTAAGAGATTCAGAAAGTTACGCTCTTCAATGAGGGCTAAAGGTTCAGGAGTATTGATACCTTTTCTTTTCAGAATCATAGGATATTCGAATGCCCGTTGACCTTTTGGCTTCCTGATATTCCAGGAATAAATGAGTTTGTTTTGTCCATGTGGTATATGAAAGCGCTTTACGTTAACCTGTGTTCCATCTGGTGCAGTAAGTACCTTGATGAGGTTGCGCCCCGTATAAATCACACGTCCTTCCTTCTCGAAAACATCAGGGATGCTCTCTAGGAAGTCTTTCAGATATTCGTATTTAGGATTTATCTTAATCTTTCTCATTCTTATTCTGATAGTTTAAAATGAATGTTTATTCTTCTTTCGTTTTGTCTGTGCGGATGGATTTAATTTACAGTTAAATAGTCTTCTAGCAGAAAAGGTATGATGCCGACATATATTACACCGTCATTATCTTTCCATATCTTTTGACTACCATCGAGAACAACAAATTTTCGAAAGAAGTCCTCCGTATTATGAAGCGAGAACGTTTCTTGCACTTTCTTTTCGGGAGTGTCAACATTGAGGGCTGATTGAATATATACTTTTTCATTACCCATGTTGATGACAAAGTCTATTTCGTATTGGCTTTTCTTGCGTTTGCCTTCAACCATCTGTTCTACTTCAACAACCCCGACGTCAACATTGTAGCCTCTATGAATGAGCTCGTTAAATAGCATATTCTCCATCAAATGTGAACGCTCTTGTTGACGAAAGTTTAGCTTGGCATTTCTTAATCCAAGATCCACAGCATAGTACTTTTGAATCGTATTAAAATACTTTCTGCCTTTTATGTTGTACCTTTTGGCACTATTAAATAGAAAGGCATCTTCCAAGTAGTCAAGATAGTTCTTGATGGTATGGTCTGATGTGGTCTTATCTAATAGTGTTGCCGCAGTACATGCCAGCTTATGTGGGTTAGTCAGCGAACCGACTGATGAGGAAAGGGCATCAACCAAAGCACTCAGGACTATATCGTCTTTTAGTTTGTATCTTTCTACAATATCTTTCATATATACATTCGTGAAGAGTCCTTGAAGATACTTGCCCTTTTCATGTTCATCTGGTTCCAATACAGCTAAAGGCATACCGCCATACATGATGTATTGTTCAAATGCATCTGTTTTTTCGAGTCCAGAATATGAGAAAAACTCTTTAAAGGACAAAGGAGATACTCTAATTTCTGTGCCACGGTCTCTAAAATTGGTGACGATATCCTTTGATAGCATTTTGGAATTTGAACCAGTGACATAAATGTCAAGGTTTGACCGAACCATCAAGTCGTTCAAAACATCATAGAAGGTTGTAAATAGCATATCTTTGTCTTCTTCTGGAACTAAAGATTCATCGATATTCGTGTTCTTTACCTTATATGACAATTGAATTTCATCGATCATCACGTAATACTTCTTTTTCGTATCTTTGGTTTGCTCTAGCACGAAGTCGTAGAGTAAATTGGGATTTCTGAATTGAAGGTCGGTTTTTCGGTCCAATGCTAGCTCGACAAAGCTATCTTCAGGAGTTCCCTCTTCTAGCAATCTCTGCTTAAAGAGGGTATTCAGCAAGAAAGATTTGCCACAGCGCCTAATGCCTGTGACAATCTTAACCTTCCCATTCCATCTTTTTTGCATGAGTAGATTGACATATTCTCTTCTTTCTATAGCCATAATTCTTTGCCTTTTATGATTCGTACTGCAAATTTAGTCGCAATTGCGACTGTTTTTGCAGTGCAAAGATAAGAATTTATATTGAATATTCCAAATGTTACTGCAAAAAATGTCGCAATTGCGACTAAATTTGCAGTAGAAAGAGCAGATGTGTAGAAAAAACAGGTCATCTCTACATAGAACACGGCATCATAATCTTCTTTCCTTCATATAGCCTATTGATTAGATGTGCAAGTTTATACTTCTTCCATTCGTTTCATTTCCCATCCAGCAAACTGGATGATGATTTTATGCAATGTCGTGCCTTGGCGCAAGACTTCTATTCTTGGTGCTGCGGCATAACGATTGATCTGTTCTACTGCTTCCTGCCATTGTGCCTCGGCTTTTGCCTCAAAATCCTTGGCTGGCAACATCTTCAGTTCGATGATGTAGCTATGCTTGGTAGGATAGTGGGTCAGGTCGGGCAAGAGGAAGAAATCACAATAGCCGTGATTTAATTCAAGCTCGGGAGCCGTAATGTAATAGCTGCTCAGGTAGAGATATGCCATAAAGAAACCTTGCAGGTTGCGCTCGGCTTCGATGCCATCTCTTACTGATGCCACTTCGGCGTAAGCCTTCGACATAAAGCCCAAGACATCTTCCCATTTTCCATAGAACGCCATGCAGGTGAGCATATAACCAAACTCATTCAGGTTGATATGGTTGATTTCCTGATATTGCTCCTGCAGATAGCCATAATATTGACGGCGGACGTTGTTGTTCGGGATTCCCAGGAGCAACTGGTCGCCGAAAGTATCCTTGATGGTAAGCATGCCGTAATAGAACAGTAGGCTTGGGAAGTATTCCGGCTTCACAATTTCGCTGGCTGGGAAGGTTTCGTATAGATTTGATACGATGCTGCCTTCCTCCGTAATCCTGCGGATGATGCCCTTGCGGTTGCCGTCTAGCTTGTCGAGCTGGAGCAGTCGCTTCATCTTGTTGTAGTCGGTCTTCGTGTTTGGGTCTATCATCTGCTTAGGGGCTTTACCATCGTCCATGTAATTACGGAGATAATATAACACCATATCGCAATTGAAAACCCTGACCTTACTGTTTAAGCATGCCTCTGAGAAGCAATAATTGTCATACCACGGCTTAATCTCTTCTATCATTGCCTCGATATCGCTATCTGCCGGAATCTGTCCCGCATCGCGATAACGGGTAAACATGGCTCGTACATCTTCTGTGCTGAAGCCCAGCATCTTGTCAAACTCGGGCTTGGTTGAAATATGCCAGCCAATGTTGAAACCGCTGGTAACATCGTCTAGTGTTACAGGACTTACACCCATCATGAATATCTTGGCGAATGAGCCCTTGAACTTCTTGAAGTAGTCGCGGTAGAAACCGCTGGCATGCGTCATCGCATGATACACTTTTTCACCCTGTTCATTGAGCACGGTATTGGTGAAGTTGTCGTATTCATCAATGATGAGATACAGCTGATAATTCTGTTCTTTTGCGTATTTTTGAATAGTAGCAAGCTTGTTGGATGCTACATCCTCTGCAAGAACGGTCTTTCTGGTTGCTTCATCATAGAATTGTGCATATCTGTTGATGAAAGCGTCAAAGCAGATATTGCAATACGAATTGAAGCGCTCTTCCAGGTTGTCGATGTTTCCTCCTATCTGCGAGAAATCGAGCGTCAGTACCTGATACTTGCCCTGTAGAGGGGTAGGCTGACTGCCAATCCAGAGACCTCCGAAGATTTCCTGGAACTGGTCTTTTATCTTGCAGTCATAGTAAGCTTCGAGCATACTGAGGAACAGGCTCTTGCCGAAGCGGCGAGGGCGAATGAATATCAGGTTGTCGGGTTGAGCCTCCAACAACGGAATATACATAGTCTTATCTACGTAATACTGATTTTCTCTGATAACTCTCAGGAAATCAGAGACTCCATAAGGTACTCTTTTTGCTTCTATCATCTTGTAACCCTTTCTATTATTAAGATAAACTCTATTTCTCTTGGAACAACTCTATTCTCTCGGTACAACTTTCCCCTTCACCACCTCATATCGCTTGTCAAACTCCTCCCTGGTTCGCTTCCATCTGTTATGCGTCCATAAATAATAAGGTGGATTCTTGCGGATGGTTTCTTCCAGCATCTGGAAGAAGCGACGGGTAATCTCGTGCTCCGGCAGGGAGTTCGGATTGCGGGTGATGAGTTTGTATGTTGCCGTGTAGTAGCCTCGCTTAGGGCGGGACATCTCTACATAGAACACGGCATCGTTCATCTTTCTCATGATTCTCTCGCCGCCAGTAAATACTGGGGTTTCGGGATGGTTGAGGAAAGGAAGCCACAGGTGGATGTTTTCCCACTTGGGACCCTGGTCGCTGATGTAGCCGAAGATGTTCATGATGCCCTTGCGCTTGTAATCCACCAGATAGCGGAGGATTTCTTTCTTGGGCACCACCACGCCATTCTCCTCGTGAGAACGGATGCGCTTGAAGAGTTCGTCGAAGGCTTGGTTGCGCAGAGGATGATAGATGAGGCCTATCTTGCGTGACTTGGGCAGTTCGATACCCACGCATGAGAGCCACTCCCAGTTGCAGTAATGGCCCAGGATAGCTGCCACGTTCTGACCTTCCAGGAAACATTGCTCCACTTCCTCGCTGTTGATGACCTGGAATCGCTGGTGCAACTCCTTGTCACTGATGCTGAGCAGTTTGACAGCCTCGAAGAAGTAATCGCTGAACCAGCGATAGAACTTCTTCTCGATGTCGATAATCTCTTCTTCTGATTTCTCAGGAAAAGAGCTGGTGAGATTCTTACGCACAATACCCCTGCGGTACTTGATGACGTAATACATCATGAAGTACTCGAAGTCGGCAATGCAATAGAGCAGCCTGAAAGGCAGCAGCGATATTGCATAAAACAGCGCATAAACAATCTTTGTCATAAGTCCTATGATTTACACCTTATTATATATAAGCAAGAATGCTACTTAACATTTAACATTCAACACTTAACATTATATTACACCTGCTGCATATCATGCAACTTCTTGTAATATCCTTCTTTTTTTATCAGCTCCTCATGAGTACCGCGCTCCACAATCCTTCCCTCATGCAATACGCAGATTTCGTCTGCATGTTTGATGGTACTCAGTCGGTGGGCCACAGCTACGGTGGTACGGGTCTTCATCAGTTTCTCCAAGGCATCCTGAACCAGGCGCTCGCTCTCGGTATCGAGGGCTGATGTTGCCTCATCGAGAATGAGGATAGGAGGATTCTTGAGGATGGCACGGGCGATGCTGACACGCTGGCGCTGGCCACCGGAAAGTCTGCCGCCTCGGTCACCGATATTTGTATCGAAACCTTTCTCCGACTTGGTGATGAACTCGTAAGCATTGGCTATCTTAGCTGCATTGGCTATTTCCTCATCCGTAGCATCGGTCTTGCCGAATCGGATATTGTCCTTGAAACTTGCATTGAAGAGGATAGCCTCCTGGTTTACATTTCCTATCAGCATGCGAAGGTCATGTACGGCAAGGTCTTTCACATTGATGCCGTCGATGAGCACCTCGCCTTCCTGTACATCATAGTAACGAGGAATCAAATCTACCATCGTACTCTTACCGCTACCGCTCTGACCAACAAGTGCAACAGTCTTGCCTTTTGGTATCACGAGATTGATATCCTTTAATACATAAACCAGTTCGGCGCTCTTTCGGTCGGTATAGGCGAAGGAAACGTGGCGGAACTCTATCTGATGTTCGAAACTGCTGATATGCTCAGGGGTCTCCTTGTCCTTGATTTCCACCTCAGCCTGCAGAATCTTGTCGATACGCTCCATACTTGCCAATCCCTTTGGGATATTGTAACTCGCCTTGGAGAATTCCTTCAGTGGGTTGATGATGCTGTAGAGCATCACGAGATAGAAGATGATGGTAGGACCGTCGATTCTGCCGTAATCCAGAACCAGGATACCGCCAAACCACAATACCACTACGATGAGGATGGTTCCCAGGAACTCACTCATCGGGTGTGCCATCTGCTGACGGATGTTTACACGCATGATGTTGTCGCGATAACTGCTATTCACCTGGTTGAAGCGCTTGTTCATCTTTTCTTCTGCACAGAACGCCTTGATGATGCGCAAGCCGCTCAGCGTTTCTTCTACCATACTCATCGTATCGCTCCAAAGTGCCTGTGCCTCGATACTGTGTGCCTTCAGTTTCTTGCCCACTACTCCCATGAACCAGCCGAAAGGTGGCACAAAGAGGATGGTGAAGAGGGTGAGCTGCCAACTGATGCAGATGAGTGTGATGAAATAGAAGAGGATCAGGATAGGGTTCTTGAAGAGCATGTCGAGTGACGACATGATGCTGCTTTCCACTTCCTGCACATCACCGCTCATGCGGGCAATGATATCTCCCTTGCGCTCCTCGCTGAAGAAACCGAGCGAGAGACTGTTTATCTTCTGGTAAATCTGGTTGCGGATGTCTCTTACGATACCTGTACGGATAGGTATGATGGTGGCTGACGAGAGAAAATAGGCTCCCGTCTTGAGGAATGTCATAAAGGCTAGGAATACACCGATGACCAAAAGGGCTGTTGATGCACTATGGACAACAATAAACTCCTGAATATAATAATACAGGTTATTGGTTGCAACCTCCTTGATGCTACCCCAATCTCCATTCCAGTGCATATACTCGTTGACACGGATACCACCGTCTACTTGGAACAGGATTTGCAGGATTGGTATCAAGGCTGCAAACGAAAAGATGTTCAATACCGCAGACAGGATATTGAACAGGATTGACAGTCCCAGATACTTCTTGTATGGAGGGACGAATCGGCGTAAAATTTGCAAGAATTCCTTCATAGGTGCAAATATAGTGCTTTTTAAGAAAACCGCCAAACTTTTGGCGGTTTTTCTTGTTTATATTCTGTTTTTTCTTTCAGAAGAGTCTTTTTATTCAGAAAAAGCTGTTCTGAAGAGTTTGGGTTTACTCCTTTACTTCTTCTCCGAAGAGAGTAGCAGAGGTAGAACCGGTGATGCGAACCTTCACGAACTCTCCGATGTGGTGGTTGCCCTTATCGATGACAACTGCCTTGTTCTGTTCTGTTCGACCCATCATCTGCTCGCGGCTACGCTTGCTGAAGTTCTCGATGAGGATGGTGAATACCTTGCCCTCATCCTTCTTGTTCTGCTCGGCACTCACCTCGGTCTGCAACTTGATAAGTTCGTTGAGGCGGGCTATCTTGGTTTCCTCAGAAACGTTGTCTGGCAGATGCTTGGCGGCATAGGTGCCCGGGCGCTCTGAATACTTGAACATGAAGGCGCTGTCGAAGCCTACTTCCTTTACCAGCGAGAGGGTTTCCTGATGGTCTTCCTCGGTCTCGTCGTGATAACCCACGAAGATGTCGGTGGTGATGCCGCAGCCCGGGATGATGCGCTTGATATCGGCGATGCGCTGCAGATACTCCTCACGGGTGTATTTGCGGTTCATCAGCTTCAAAATCTTGTTGCTTCCGCTCTGTGCAGGGAAGTGGATGTGCTTGCAGAGGTTTGGCTCTTCGGCAATGGCGTGGAGGATGTCCTCGGTCATATCCTCTGGGTTAGAGGTGGTGAAGCGTACTCGCATATTCGGTACAGCCTGGGCTACCATGTGGAGGAGCTCGGCAAAGGAAAGACTGCCTTCCTCGCGCTTGCCCGATGGCGAGAGACCATAACTGTTTACATTCTGTCCAAGCAGGGTAACTTCCTTGAAGCCACGCTGCTGCAAATCGCGAACCTCACGCAGGATGCTCTCGGCATCGCGGCTGCGCTCACGTCCACGGGTATAAGGCACGATGCAGTAGTGGCAGAAGTTGTTGCAACCACGCATGATGCTTACGAAACCGCTCACTCTGTTGCCACCGATGCGCTGAGGCACGATGTCACGGTAAGTCTCTGTCTTAGAGAGTTCGATGTTGATGGCGTTGGTACCCATCTCGCACTGCGCAATCATATCCGGCAGGTTGAGATAGCTGTCTGGTCCGCAAACCAGGTTGGCATAGTGGTTCTGGATGAGGTCATCCTTCACGCGCTCAGCCATGCAGCCCAAAACGCCGAGAATCACCTTTCTTCCCTTCTTCTGCTCAGCATGGAGGGTGTCGAGGCGATGATAAATCTTGTTCTCTGCATTCTCGCGGATACTGCAGGTGTTCAGGAAGATGGCATCAGCCTCTTCTTCTTTCTCACAAATTTCGTAGCCAGCCATCTGCATTACAGAGGCAACTACCTCACTGTCTGCCACGTTCATCTGGCAGCCATAAGTCTCAATAAATAGTTTCTTCATTGTTCTAGATGAATTCTATTCGTTTATAATGTTATTGTAATTAATATATGTAACTATCTGAATCTCAGTCGCGAAGAAGGAGAATGATGTTCTATCATTCCCTTCGATACTGCCATCAATGCAAAATAGATGACGACGGCAGAGATGAGGCCGGCGATGGCATCGATGAGATAATGCGCCTGAATATATACGGTAGCCAGACACAGGAAGATGTAGAATGGCAGCATCACGTATAGCAGTTTTCTGTTGCCGGTATGCCAGACCAGGAACATGCAGATGGTGCTCACGCCCACATGCGAACTTGGGAAAGCTGCTGTAGGACGCTCGCCGGCGTTCTTGGCGTCTTCTACAAGCTGGTAGAAGATTCCATCGGTGTAGCCCGGTGTCGGCAGGCAGTTGGTATGGGTGTTGAAGTAATCGCCCAAAGCCGGGAAGATGCCTTTGGTTATTTCTGATATCCCTACTGCATCAAAGTAGAAGGTCGGACCTGCTACCGGTACATAGATGTAGAAGAGATAGTAGATAAAGAAACTGGTGAGCATGACGAATGCAGCTCTTTCAGCCTCATAATATCTGCAGAAGAAATAATAGAATGAAACCAATGCAATCATCGGATAATACATAAAGTAGCCCATCGACATCAGTTCGCTTACTACAGCCCAAGGCAGGGCTTTGGCAAAGAGCAGGGCGGGCTGACATCCGAAAAGATCCTGCTCCCAACCTGCAAAGATATGGTCGAGGTTAGGGAACATGCGATTGATTTCGTAGGTGTCGGGATACCACCAGGCAAGCAAAGCCATCTGGGCGATGATGCGCACCATCTTGGTGATGCGGCAAGGTATCATGCGGTATACTGCCCAAAGAGCGATGGTCATGACGAGCACTCTCAGTCGTCCCCAGAGCATAGCTTCCGGGTTTACGAGTTTGGTGTAGGTAAAGAGCATGGTGATAATGGTGATTGCCATATATCCCAGCATGACCCATTCCAGTGTCATCAGTCCCTTCTTCGGGTTCTTGTCTATCTTGAAATAATCTTTTATCACGCTTCTTATTAGTTTATAATTTACAGCCATCCGTTATCCTTGTACCACTTGATGGCGAGTTTCACACCTCTTTCCAGTGGATAATGAGGATGATAGCCCAGTTCATCCATGGCTGGCTCAATATCACATCGCCAGTTGCGCTGTTTCAGAATGTTGTACTTATCATTGTTCAGGGCCGACATCTTGCCCGTCATCCTTCCGAGATATTCTCCGAAGAAGGTTACGATGCGCAACACCCAGACAGGTGCCTTGATGCGTAGCATCCAAGGATTGCCTAACTCCTTTTTTATCAGGTCGCTGAAGGCAGCCGACTGATATACTTCTCCATCGCTGAGGAAGTATTTCCTGCCGTTCATTCCATGATCCAGAGCCAGGAATACAGCCTGTACCACGTCCTGTACATATACAAAGGTGATGTCCTGGCGCTTGAATCCTACAGCAAAGTCAACATGTTGCTTGATGCTCTGCGCCATGAGAAAATAATCTTTCTCCCTAGGACCGTAAACTCCTGTAGGGCGGAGGATGATATAAGGGAAGTTATTGCCGATGCTGTCCAGATAGCGTTCTGCCTCCAGCTTACTCTTTCCGTATGCAGTATTTGGCTTAGGAGTATCATGTTCTGAGATTTCCTGGTAAGGCTGCTCTTCGCGGATGGCTCCAAAGATGCTGAGCGAACTGACAAAGACAAATCGCCTGATAGGCATCTGGAGGCGCAGAAGGACGTTCACCAGATGCTTGGTTCCCTCTGTGTTTACCTTATAAAAGTCCTCTGCATGCAGGCACTTCGTTGCGCCGGCTGCATGCACTATATAGTCGAACTCGTGCGGGGCGAGTTCTTTCTCCAACTCTTCCTCTGAAGAAAGATTGAGATTGATAAAATGGATGCGCTCGTCTTGCAGATACTTTCTGGAACTGGTAGGGCGTACTGCCGCCCAGGTTTCCATGCCCTGTCTTAAGGCCTCTTCCACGATGTAGCTGCCGATAAAGCCCGACGCACCCGTTACTAGAATCTTCATTAATTATTTATAAAATTGCAATTTCGGCTGCAAAATTACAACAAAAAATCGAGTTATCCTCTATGTTATGCCAAAATTCTTTCTTTTTCTTTGTGAAATCACTTCTTTATGGCAACTTTGCTGTTGTGAATCAAGTATCTTGCTTAAAAACATATCTGTTTGTCCTATTTAATATAGGTAGAAAATAAAGATAGGGCATGAAGCTCACTAATGAACTTCATGCCCTATAAACTGTTAACTATAAACTCTCCCTAAGCTTCATGCTGTCTTACACCCATGCGGGCCTCTACTACGTTTACTACATAGTCGCCGAGTTTCTCGCATTCCTGGATGATATCCATATACATGGTACCGATGGCGTAGGTATAGAGATGGTTGTTCACATCGTTGATGTTCTGGCTCTTCAACTGATTGCGATAGTTGTTGATTTCGTTCTCGATGTTGAAAGAGAGGTTGGCATCGTTGTCTCCCTTATGACCTACGAGGGTGATGTTCATCTGGGTAAGGGCATTGTCGGTAAGTTCCATCATCTGGTGCATGTGCTCATACTGTGAAGTGATGAAGTCTTCCTTGCCCTTGAAACGGCGGTTCAGCGTGCGTGCAATGTTGAAGCAGCTGTCACCGATACTCTCGATTTCAGAAATCTCACGGAGCATGGCACGAATCTTTGCCTTGGTCTCGTCAGAAAGATGAGAATCGCTCACCTGGTCGAGATACTTGGCAATCTCTATCTCCATGTTGTCAGAGATGCCTTCGTATTTCTCGATGCGGCTATAGAGTTTTACAAACTTTTCTTCATTGGTCTCGCCAAGAAGCGTCTTCACCATGCCGAACATGCGCTGGATGCGCTCGGCAAAACAATGGATTTCCTTCTGTGCCTCCAAGACAGAGATTTCCGGTGTCTTCATGATACCGCTCTGGATAAAGCGCAGGCGGAAGTCGTCCTCATCGGTATTCTTCTTAGGACGGATAATCTTGCATACCAGCTTCTCTATCTGTGGAATGAACCAAACTAGGATAAAGGTATTGGCGAGGTTGAAGGTGGTATGGAAGGCGGCAAGCACAAAGGATAGCTTGGTTGCATTGGCTACGAAATGAGGATCAGTCTTCTCCATGGCATCGTCGAAACCTACCCAGCCGCAAACCAGATGGATGAACGGGTGGAATATGCAGAGTATCCAAAGCACACCGAAGATGTTGAACACCATGTGCGCCATCGCCGCTCTCCGGGCCTGGGTGTTGGCGGTGAGCGCTGCCACGTTGGAGGTTACGGTTGTACCGATATTCTCACCCATCACAAGCGCAATACCCTGATAGATAGGCAATACGCCGGTAGAGCAGAGGATCATCGTAATCGCCATGACGGCTGCCGAACTCTGTACGCACATAGTGAGTATACTACCGATAATCAGAAAGGTGATGGTAGTCTGGAAACTGTGAGGATCGAAACTTGCAAAGAATTCAAGAACCGGCTGATTATGAGCCAGATCCATGTCGATACCGGTTTGGCGTAAAGTACCCAAACCGAGAAACATAAAGGATATACCGAAGATGAAGTCGCCGATAATCTTGCGTTTCTTGCTGTAAATCAGGATGATGGCGATGAAGAACGCCGGCCATACAAAATCTGTGATGTTAAACGAGAAACCGGCACTCATGATCCATGCGGTGAGTGTGGTTCCGATGTTGGCGCCCATGATAACGGAGATAGCCTGGGCTAGGGTAAGGAGACCAGCATTAACGAATGATACGGTCATCACCGTCGTGGCTGTAGAAGACTGCACCGCTGCGGTGATGAGCGTACCCGAGAGGATGCCCGTCAAACGATTGGTGGTCATGGTTCCTAACACATGGCGGAGCTGTGGTCCTGCCATCTTCTGCAAACTGTCGCTCATGGACTTCATACCGAACATCAGTAGGGCGAGTGCTCCAATAAGCTTAAAAAATATCCAAATCGACATATAATAACTTAATTAATGTTGTCAAATACATCAAGTTTCCGAATTTCTTCGTAACTTTACACTCTGTAGGCGTCTCTCTTCTTAAAAGAGTAAGCCGATGCTCAAAAAGCACCTTCGGGGGCTTCGAGAGCGGGTAGATTAGTTTAATTTTGTAACATAGTTTTAATACAAATGAAACAAGTAATTCAAATCCGTTGCAAAAATAATAAAAAATCTCAGAAAGTAGAAATCGGAAGCACACTTTTTGATATTTTTTCAGCATTTGACCTCAAAATGACCCACGGACCGGTGTCTGCAAGGGTAAATAACAAGGTTGAAGGCATGCATTATCGTGTTTATAATTCTAAAGATGTAGAATTCCTTGATATGACTTCTTCATCCGGTTCGCGTGCATATACCCGTACCCTCTTCTTTGTTCTCTGCAAGGCGGTACAGGACATTTATCCTGCTACAGATGTGGTGATTGATATCCCCGTATCGAATGGTTTCTACGTAGATATCCGCCTGGGCAGACCTGTTGTTGATGAAGATGTGAACATTATCCGCCGTCGCATGCAGGAGATTATCGATGCCAGGATGCCGATACGCCGCTTCACCGTGCCTACCGAAGAGGCTGTTGCGCTGTTCCAGGAGAAAGGGGATGTTGAGAAGGTGAAACTGCTCAAGACATCGGGCTCTATCTATACTACCTATTATAAAATAGGTGATTATGTAGATTATTACTACGGCACGCTGCTCACCAATACCTCGCAGCTCTATCTCTTCGGGCTGGAGAAATATTATGATGGCATGCTCCTGCGCATTCCTTCGCTCAAGAACCCGGATGTGCTGGGCGAAATGACCCGACAGGACAAGATGTTTGAGATATTCAAGGAGCATCATCGCTGGCAGAGTATCCTGGGCATCAGGACTGTAGGCGATTTTAACCAGGCGATAGATGCCAATCATTCTACCGATATCATCAATATCAGCGAGGCGCTGCAGGAGAAGAAGATTGCCAAGATTGCTGAGGAGATTGCCAGCCGCAAGGGCGTGAAACTGGTGCTGCTGGCAGGTCCTTCTTCTTCGGGCAAGACCACTTCGTGCAAGCGCCTGAGCATACAGCTTGCCGTAAACGGATTGAAACCGCTCCAGATTTCGCTCGATGATTATTTCGTAGATAGGGAGAAAACGCCGAAGGATGCTTCGGGCGAATATGATTATGAGAGCATTTATGCCCTGGATCTCGATTTGATCAACGAGCAGTTCAACGCCTTGTTCCGTGGTGAGGAGGTAGAATTGCCGAAGTATGATTTCCAGAGCGGAAAGAGTAAAAAGAGCGGCAACAAGCTGAAGATGAACGATAACAATGTGCTGGTGGTAGAGGGCATTCATGCATTGAACCCCGAGCTGACTGCCCACATCCCGCAGGAGCAGATATTCAGAGTATATGCTTCGGCGCTGACCACGATTCTTCTGGACAATCACAATTATATCCCGACAACAGACAACCGTTTGCTTCGCCGCATCATCCGCGATTACAAGTATCGAGGTGTCTCTGCCCAGGAAACCATTCATCGCTGGCCTTCGGTAAGGGCGGGTGAGAACAAGTGGATATTCCCGTTCCAGGAGAATGCCGATGCGATGCTCAATACGGCAATGCTTTATGAACTGGCTGTGATTAAGACGCAGGCAGAGCCGCTGCTGCAGCAGGTTCCGGAGAATTGCGAGGAATATGCTGAGGCTTACCGGTTGCTTAAGTTCCTGAAATACTTCAAGGGTATACCTTATAATAATCTGCCGCCTACTTCGCTTCTGCGAGAGTTCCTGGGGGGCAGTTCGTTCCATTATTAAAGGTTTTATCTTTCGGAGATAAGTTGGCTGTTTGAGTAGGACAGCCAACTGGCAGAAGCCGGACAGCCGACTAGCGCCTTATCCGCTAGTCGGCTGTTTGTCTTTAACAGTCCTCGGAAATGGGTTTGTCTGATTTCCTTTTAGACGTCTGATTTTCTTTTTTAGGCGATAGACGAAAAACTCTTCACTCTTCACCAAATGCTCCGAATCCCTAGTGTTTATCGGCATTCCGAGGGGTGAAGAGTGTTCGGGCACTCTTCACCCACTCTTCACCACTCTTCACCCTTCTGTTGTAGCGGTCTTGTACCTCTTTTTTATTGAACTTTCGTAAGTTTTGCCCCACACGCCCTGGGCTAGGAACTTTTGGGCCTTCAGCCCGTACTTGAACCGCATGCGAAAGTTCAGTTTTTTTTAATGTCTGTCGGTGAAGAGTGGTGAAGAGAGGGTGAAGAGATACAAATAACTCTTCACCCCTCGGAATGCCGATAAACACAGGGGTTTCGGGCCGAAAGGTGAAGAGTGAAGAGTATTTCAGAGTAGAGTTGCTATACTTTTTATAAAGCCTGCGGCTTAGAGCTTGCTGCCATAGCACAAGTCGCCGGCGTCGCCGAAGCCTGGCACGATATACTTATGCTCGTTCAACCCCTCATCAATAGAGGCACACCAGATGGTAGTCTTGTCCTCAGGGAAGGTCTTCTTGACGTGCTCAATGCCCTCAGGTGCAGCGAGAACACAGGCAATGTGGATATGTTTAGGATTGCCCTTGGTGAGGAAAGCCTTCATACCCATCTCCATGCTGATACCTGTGGCAAGCATAGGGTCGGCAATGATGAGCACCTTATCAGTAAGATCAGGTGTGGCGAGGTATTCGATATGTACGCCCACCTCAGTATGCTCCTTGTTGGTATACTCGCGATAAGCACTCACAAAGGCATTGCCAGAGTGGTCGAAAATATTGAGGAAACCTTCGTGGAAAGGAAGTCCGGCACGGAATATAGTACCGATGACAATCTTTTCGGTAGGAAGATTGACCTGGGCCACACCGAGTGGTGTAGTCACCTCAGTCTTTTCGTAATTAAGAGTCTTTGATATTTCAAAGGCTTCATACTCACCGATTCTCATAATGTTGTTGCGGAAGAGCAATCGGTTCTTTTGATAATCGCAGTCACGCATCTCAGCCAGATAGCGGTTGATGATGCAATTGTGCTCGCTTAAATTATTTATCTTCATATAGTTGTAGTTTTTCTGCAAAGATATAATAAATCTCGGAAACGGCAAAATGTTTGGGCAATTATTTTCTCTCTGGAGGAATGAAAGAACTGTTGCTATCTTATTTTTCCTTCAAATATCCTCTTATATATAAAATAGGTGTAAATCTCTGCTTGTTTTTCTCTAAGCAGAGATTTTTTGCAAAGTCAACGTGGCAAATGTCGGTCGAATCGGCTTTTTTTAAGTTCTTTAACCTAAAAAGCTTTTAAAAAGAAAGAATAATACCTAAGAATCTTTGCTATAAAACATATTTTTCGTAACTTTGCGGCGGTTTTGGGAGAATGATGATTTCTTCTGTCAACCAAGATAAAAAGGTAAAGAGAAATTATTCACAACTTAAATACATTTAAAATAAAATGGCAAAGTTTGATAAGTCAGTTTTAGCAAAGTACGGAATCACAGGTACAACTGAGGTTCTCTACAATCCTTCTTATGAGGTATTGTTCAATGAGGAGACTAAGGAAGGTCTCGAGGGTTTTGAGGTTGGTCAGGAGACTGAGCTCGGTGCAGTTAACGTAATGACTGGTATTTACACTGGTCGTTCTCCTAAAGACAAGTTCATCGTTGACGATGCTACATCTCACGACACTGTATGGTGGGATTCTGAGGAGTATCACAACGATAACCACAAGGCAACTCCAGAGGCATGGAACGCCGTTAAGGAGATCGCTAAGAAGGAGCTTTCTAATAAGAAGTTGTTCGTAGTAGATGGTTTCTGCGGTACACACAAGGATACACGTATGAAGGTACGTTTCATCGTTGAGGTAGCATGGCAGGCACACTTCGTAACAAATATGTTCATCCGTCCTCAGAACGAGGCTGAGTTCGATCAGGAGCCAGACTTCATCGTTTACAATGCTTCTAAGGCAAAGGTTGAGAACTGGAAGGAGTTGGGTCTCCACTCAGAGACAGCCGTTGTATTCAACGTAACTTCTAAGGAGCAGGTTATCATCAACACATGGTATGGTGGTGAGATGAAGAAGGGTATGTTCTCTATGATGAACTACTTCTTGCCATTGAAGGGTATGGCTTCTATGCACTGCTCTGCCAACACAGATATGAACGGTGAGAATACAGCTATCTTCTTCGGTCTTTCTGGTACAGGTAAGACTACATTGTCAACAGACCCTAAGCGTAAGTTGATCGGTGACGATGAGCACGGATGGGACGACGAGGGTGTGTTCAACTTCGAAGGTGGTTGCTACGCTAAGGTTATCAACCTCGACAAGGAGTCTGAGCCAGATATCTACGGTGCTATCACACGTGACGCTCTCCTCGAGAACGTAACTGTAGCTAAGGATGGTAAGATTGACTTCGCAGATAAGACTGTTACCGAGAATACTCGTGTATCTTATCCTATCTACCACATCAAGAACATCCAGCGTCCATTCTCTCAGGGTCCAGCTGCTAAGCAGGTTATCTTCCTCTCAGCAGATGCATTCGGTGTATTGCCACCAGTATCTATCTTGAACGCTGAGCAGACTAAGTATTACTTCCTCTCTGGCTTCACAGCTAAGTTGGCTGGTACAGAGCGCGGTATCACTGAGCCTACTCCAACATTCTCTGCTTGCTTCGGTCAGGCATTCTTGGAGTTGCACCCAACTAAGTACGCTGAGGAGTTGGTAAAGAAGATGCAGAAGTCTGGTGCTAAGGCATACTTGGTTAACACAGGTTGGAACGGTACAGGCAAGCGTATCTCTATCCGCGATACACGTGGTATCATCGACGCTATCCTCGACCACTCAATCGACGCAGCTCCTACAAAGACTATCCCATTCTTCAACTTCGTAGTTCCTACACAGTTGGAAGGCGTAGATCCTAAGATCCTCGATCCACGTGATACATACGCTGAGGCTTCTCAGTGGGAGGAGAAGGCTAAGGATTTGGCTGCTCGTTTCATCAAGAACTTCAAGAAGTATGAGACAAACGAGGCTGGTAAGGCTCTCGTTGCTGCTGGTCCACAGCTCTAATTCGACACTTCGAATTTATACTAAATATGGAATCCCGTTTCTTGCAAAAGAAGCGGGATTTCTTCGTTTTTACGCCTCGAAATCACTAAAAAACTTAAAAAATGCGCCTAAAATGAATAATTTGCATAATAATAAGGAGAAAAGGTCGAGTTTTTAAAGAATTCTCAGTAAATTTGCAGCTAAAAATAAAATAGGATAGAATGAAAAGGAAGTTTTTTGCTTTCATAGCGCTGATTACAGCTACGCTCTCGCTCTCTTCTTGCTTGAGCAGCGATGAAACAACAGTAGAATATACACATGATACAGCCATCACGGCTTTCTCGTTGGGTAGTCTTGACAGATATACCAAAACGAAGGCAGGTAAAGATACCTTGCTCAAGGCTAATGTGAAGGGCTCTGACTATAAATTTTACATAGATCAGGCACGACGCTGGATTTATAATGTAGATTCCTTGCCTTGTGGGGTGAGGGATACTGCCATGTTGGCTACTATCAGCAGCAAGAATAACAGCCCTATTCTCCTGATGGATATCAACAAGCGTGATTCTGTCGCAGCATACTATTCAAGCTCTGATTCCATCAACTTCTCAAAGCCTCGCTTTATTAGAGTTTACAGCAGCGACTACTCTGCCTATGCCGAGTATCAGGTTACCGTAAACGTACATAAGGAGTTGCCTTATGAGTTTAAGTGGCATGAGCTGGCTCAGAACAACAGTCAGTTGGCTGCGTTCTCTGATCTGAAGGCTGTAGCTTGTGGTGATGACATCTATGTATTCGGCAAGACTGCCGAGGGTACTAAGGTGCTGAAGTCAGCCATCAATAATGGCAGCGCCTGGTCACCTATTACGATGAACGTAGGCTTAAGTAGTGACGCTTACCAGAGTGCAGTAGCGCTGGATGGCGAACTCTATATCTCAGATGGCGGCAAAGTTTATGCTTCTGCCGATGCTGAAACATGGACATTGGTTCCTGGAAATGCAGATGTCAAGCAGCTCATTGGTGCAAGCAGCAAGTATCTCTATGCTTATACTGCTACAGGTATCTCTGTTTCAAAAGATAAGGGTGTCAGCTGGGAGGCAGAGAAACTTGATAAAGATGCAGACTATTTGCCAACACAGAATATCTCAATGAATGTGGCTGGCGTACTCTCTGCTAAGGATGTAGAGAACGTAATGCTGCTGGGTACTCGCGACAAGGCTTTGAAAGATACGGTTGCTACCACATGGTTGCGCACGGTTGACTATGATGCAAATGAAGACGGACAGTGGAACTATCTGGAAATCGAAAACAATAAAAGTGGAAAAATGCCTTGGCTGGATCAGGTAATTACCTGTGCTGCCGATACAGGCTTCGTTGCTTTAGGCAGTAACGGCAAATGGTATAAGAGCCAGGATGCCGGATTGACTTGGAAGCAGGATAAGATGGTTGTTCTGCCTGCTAAGTTTGCTACTGAAGAAGGTCGTTTCGCTTTCTGCCGCGACAAGCAACATTATTATTGGATTATCAGAAACGGATACGTATGGAGAGGACGTTTCAATATAGATGGCTGGAGCAAGGAAGATTAATCATCCTGCTTGCCTTCTTAACTCTGGGCTGTATGGCGGTTCGTGCACAGGACGATCCGCAATATCGCATGGAGATAGGCGCCGGTGTGGGGGTGATGACCTATGAAGGCGACTTTAACGGAAATGTGCTTGGCGACATGCAACCTGCCGGTTTCCTGGTGGGAAGATACAATTTCGACCCCTACAAGGACTTGAAACTGAGCGTGGGCTTTGGAAAAATAAAAGGTTCTTCGGCAAATGTGGATACTTTCTATCCTGATTATGCAGAGAATCCCTATTCCTTCAATTCTACGCTGGTTGATATGAATCTGGTGTTTGAGTACAACTTCTGGCCTTACGGAACAGGTAGAGACTATCGTGGAGCTCAGCGTCTGGTTCCTTATATACTGGGTGGCTTGGGAGCAACCTACGTAAAAGGTAATGAAAAAAATGTATTTACAGCAAACGTGCCTTTAGGCATCGGCGCAAAATATAAAGTAAACGAAAGGTTGAACTTGGGACTGGCCTGGACTTTCCATTTCTCGCTCAGCGATGAACTGGATGGTGTGAAAGACCCTTACTGGGTAAAGAGCAGTGGCATTTTCAAGAATTCCGACTGCTATTCTACCATAGCCGTTTCGGTGACCTATAGTTTCAGTGCAAAATGTAAAACTTGTAATAAAGAAGAATGATGGACAACTTAGATATGAACAGGATTCCTGAGCACATCGCTATCATTATGGATGGCAATGGTCGCTGGGCAACAGAACGGGGCAAGGAGCGTAGCTACGGCCATCAGGCTGGAGTAGAAACCGTGCGCCGAATTACATCGGAGTGTACCAGGTTGGGGGTAAAATATCTCACCCTCTATACTTTCTCTACAGAGAATTGGAACCGTCCGGCCGATGAGGTTGCTGCCTTGATGGGACTGGTACTGACTTCGCTCGAAGATGAAATCTTCATGAAGAATAATGTCCGCTTCCGTGTGATAGGCGATTTGAAACGCCTGCCACAACAGGTACAGGACAAGCTTCAGGAGACCATGGACCATACTGCGAAAAACGATGCTATGACTATGGTAGTGGCATTGAGCTATTCTTCACGTTGGGAAATCCTGAATGCTACAAAGAAAATGGTAAAAGAAGCGCTCGAGTCTGGTTCAACCTATGAGCAGATAGAGGATAAACTGACAGAGGAGAACTTCGAGAAGCATCTTGAGACCAGTTTCATGCCAGATCCTGAACTTCTGATACGTACAGGAGGTGAACTCCGTATCAGCAACTATCTTCTTTGGCAGATAGCTTATTCTGAGTTGTATTTCTGTGATACCTTCTGGCCAGACTTCAATGAAGAAGATTTGCATAAGGCAATAGCAAGTTATCAGAACCGCCAACGTCGATTTGGAAAAACCGAGGCACAGGTGGAAGAGGAGGAGAAATAGGCAAACCTCATACAAGCATAGAAAAATCATATTATATATAATAAGGTATAAATGAATAGATTTAAAAAGATTTTCATCCTGCTGTTCGGCGTAATGGCATGCATGCAGATTCAGGCACAAGATAAAATCGTAAACCCTGACATCTCGTATGCTGGTACACCTCGTACCCTTAAGATTGGTGGTATCAATGTTTCGGGTGTTGAGGGCTACGAAGACTATGTGCTCACAGGTATCTCCGGCCTCAGTGTGGGCGACGAGATTACTGTGCCTGGCGACGAGATTACCAATGCCGTAAAGCGCTACTGGAAACATGGACTCTTCTCGAAGGTGGCTATCGCTGCCGACTCTATCGTAGGTGAGAAGCTTTATCTCCATATCTATCTTGCGGTTCGTCCACGTATCTCTAATATCAACTATGTAGGTTTGAAAAAGAGCGAGCGTGAAGATATGGAGCAGAAGTTGGGTATGGTAAAGGGCACTCAGGTAACTCCGAATATGCTCGACCGTGCCAAGATTCTCGCCAAGAAGTATTTCGATGATAAGGGCTTCAAGAACGCTGATATCCAGATTAACCAGCGCGATGATGTTGCCAACAAGGGACAGGTAATCCTGGATGTTGTTGTTGACAAGAAAGAAAAAATCAAGGTACATCAGATAACAATCGATGGAAACGAACAGCTTTCTGACCGCAAGATTAAGGGTGGACTCTTCTCGAAGGGTGCTTTTGCCAAGACGCATGAGGCTGGTAAGTTCGCTACTTTCTTCAAGTCGAAGAAGTTTACCCCTGAGCGTTGGAAGGAAGATAAGCAGAAACTCATCGACAAATATAATGAGTATGGTTTCCGTGATGCTCAGATTCTGGAAGATAGTGTGAGCAACTTCGATGAGAAGCACGTTAATATCTATATCAAGGTAGATGAAGGTAAGAAATACTATATCCGTAACATCTCCTGGGCAGGTAATACCGTTTACTCTTCAGCTTATCTCGAAGCATTGCTCGGCATGAAGAAGGGCGATGTATATAACCAGAAGATATTGGGTAAGCGCCTGAATGAAGATGATGACGCTGTTTCTAACCTCTACTATAATAATGGTTATGTGTTCTCTCGTATCGAACCGACTGAAATCAATATTGATGGCGATTCTATCGATTTGGAGATGCGCGTAACAGAGGGACCTCAGGCTTATCTGAGCCATGTACGTATCAATGGTAATACTCGTCTTTACGAAAACGTAGTGCGCCGTGAGCTCCGTACCAAGCCAGGTGACCTCTTCTCTAAGGATGCTCTGATGCGTTCGGCTCGTGAGCTTGCTTCTATGGGACACTTTGATCCTGAGAAGGTTAGCCCGGATGTAAAGCCTAATCCTGAAGATGGTACGGTTGATGTAAACTGGAACCTGGAGCAGAAGAGTAACGACCAGATTGAGTTCTCACTCGGTTGGGGTCAGACGGGTGTCATCGGACGTGTGGGCTTGAAGCTCAACAACTTCTCTATGGCAAACCTCTTCAACAAAAACAAGGAGCATCGTGGTATCATGCCTATCGGTGATGGTGAGGTGCTGAGTATCGGCGCACAGACCAATGGTACCTACTACCAGAGCTATAACGTAAGCTACTCTACCAACTGGTTTGGCGGCAAGCGCCCTATCCAGTTCAGCGTAGGTGCATACTACAGTAAGAGTACCGACGTGTCAAGCAACTATTACAATAGTGCTTACATGAACAACTATTACAGTTATATGTATGGTTATGGTTCTAGTTACTATAACAACTACGAGAATTATTACGATCCAGACAAGTATATCCAGATGGTGGGTGTAAGCCTCGGTTGGGGTAAGCGCCTCCGTTGGCCGGATGATTACTTCACCTTGTCTGTACAGTTGGCTTACCAGCGCTACATGATGAAGAACTGGAGCTATATGTTGATGACCAACGGTAATGCGAACAACTTGAACTTGACCATCGCATTGAACCGAACATCAACCGATAACCAACTCTTCCCACGTCGTGGTTCTGAGGTTGAGGCAAGTGTCAACCTTACTCCGCCATGGAGTGCGTTCGACAACAAGGACTACAAGAATCTTGCCAACGATTCTAAGTCGCCAACCTATTCTGCTGAGCAGCAGGAGAAGTACAGATGGATTGAATACCATAAGTGGAAGTTCAAGGCAAAGACTTATACTGCACTCACAGAGGGTCAGAAGTGCTTCGTATTGATGACCCGTGTAGAACTCGGTTTGCTCGGTTCTTATAACAAGTATAAGAAGAGTCCGTTCGAGACCTACTATGTGGGTGGTGACGGTATGAGTGGATACTCATCATATTATGGTGAGGAAACAATCGGACTCCGCGGTTATGAGAATGGTTCTGTATCTTACAGTCCTACAACCGGTTACTATGCTTATGCATACGACCGCTTCTCATTGGAGCTTCGCTATCCATTCCTCTTAGGTAACACAACCATTTACGGTTTGACCTTCGTAGAGGCTGGTAACGCCTGGTATGAAACCAAGAAGTTCAACCCATTCAGCATGAAGCGTAGTGCCGGTGTCGGTGTACGTATCTTCTTGCCTATGGTTGGTCTGATGGGTATTGACTGGGCTTACGGTTTCGATACAGTATGGAATGGTAGCTCATATAAGAAGGGTGGAAGCCAGTTCCACTTCATCTTAGGTCAGGAATTCTAAAAATGGGTTTTATGAAGAAAATAGTATTGATGCTGATGATGGCTGTAGCAGCCATCTCAGCACATGCACAGAAATATGCATTGATAGATATGGAGTACATCTTGAAGAATGTACCCGCTTATGAGCGTGCCAACGAGCAGCTGAATCAGGTAAGCCGCAAATGGCAGGCTGAGGTAGAAGCTCTTAACACAGAGGCAAGCACCATGTATAAGAACTATCAGAACGAGGTAGTGTTCCTTTCCCAGGAACAGAAGAAGGCTAAGCAGGATGCCATCATGCAGAAAGAGAAGGAGGCTAGCGATTTGAAGAAAAAATATTTTGGTGCAGAAGGCGACCTTTATAAGATGCGTGAGGCATTGATGGGACCTATTCAGGAAGAGATTTATACAGCAGTAAAAGAGATTTCAGACCTGCGCGGATATTCGCTTGTTCTCGATAGAGCTAGCAACAGCGGCATCATCTTTGGCTCTCCTAAGATAGATATTAGCAACGAAGTGCTCCAAAAATTAGGTTATTCCAAATAATAATTGTATATTTGCAGCCGGTAAGTATATCTGCCAATGGTTGGCAGCATGAAAACTTCATTTAGAAATTAATAATTAAAAAGAATAAAACAATGAAAAAGCTTATTTTAATGTTGATGCTCTGTGCACCAATGACTATGATGGCTCAGAAGTTTGGTAAAGTAAATACTCAGCAGATTATGCAGTCTTTGCCAGATGTAGCTAAGGCTAATGGCGAGATGGAAGCTCTCCAGAAGCAGAAGGAGAATGACTTGAAGTCTATGCAGGATGAGTTCCAGCGTAAGGCTGACGAGTATCAGAAGGGTTCCAGTACAATGAACGCTACTGCAAAGCAGCAGAAGGAAACTGAGTTGCAGACTCTCCAGCAGAAAATTCAGCAGGCTTACCAGGATGGTCAGCAGGAGTTGCAGAAGAAGAGCAGCGAACTCATGCAGCCTATCGTAGCAAAGGTACGTACAGCTATCGAGGCTGTAGGCAAGGCTGGCAACTACACCTTCATCTTCGAGGATGGTGCAGCTGTATATACAGGTACTAACGTAGTAGACGTTACTAAGGAAGTACAGGCTAAGATTAAGTAATCAAGGCAAATAAAAAGAATATAGATTGAGGGCAGGCAGAAGTGCTTGCCCTTATTTCTCATTTTCAATAACGAGGTATTTATAAGGTATTCATCATAAATGGTATCACTCTTCATGAAAAAGAATCTCTTATTTCTGGCTTTTGCTCTCATCTCTTTGATTGTTTCAGCCCAGCATACAACGCCTGCAGCAAAGGTTCAGCAACAACAGATTGCTGTATCTGCTCCTTTGCATTTTGGCTACTTTAGTTTTGATAAGGTTTTTCATACTATGCCTGGTTACGCTATAGCCAAGCATAATATGGATGAACTCCGTGAGAAATACGATGCAGAAACGAAACGTGTAGAAACTGAGTTTAATGCTAAGTATGAGAAATTTCTTGATGGACAGCGCACTTATGCCAAGACAATTCTGGAGAAACGTCAGGCTGAATTGCGTGAATTGATGGAGAAAAATATTGCCTTCAAGGCTGAGGCTACCCGCCTGTTGCAGCAAGCAGAGAATGATGCTTATGCTCCGCTCAAAGCAAAAATAAACGAGGAAGCCAAAAAGATTGGCAAGCAGAAGGGCTTTGCCTTTATCATCAATACAGACAATAATGCAGCTCCTTATCTCAACGAAGAGATGGGGGAGGATATTACAGCTTTGCTGGAGGAGACTTTGAAATGATGTTGCCTTCTAATCCCGGACCAATCGGTGTCTTTGATTCTGGTTATGGCGGACTGACCATCCTGCATGGGTTGCGCCAGACGATGCCTCAGTATGATTATATGTACTTGGGTGATAACGCTCGTGCTCCTTATGGCTCGCGTTCGTTTGAGGTGGTTTATAAGTTCACACGCCAGGCTGTGCTTAAACTTTTCTCTATGGGGTGTCATCTCGTTATCCTGGGATGTAATACGGCTTCGGCTAAGGCACTACGTTCTTTGCAGCAGCGCGATATTCCTGAGTTGGATCCCACCAGAAGAGTTCTGGGTATTATCCGCCCTACTGCCGAAGTAATTGGTACTATTACCAAGAGTAATCACGTGGGACTTCTGGCTACAGAAGGTACTATTAAAAGCCAAAGTTATAATATGGAAATTTCGAAACTTTGGCCAGAGATTCAGGTGAATGGCGTGGCTTGTCCGCTTTGGGCTGCCATCGTGGAAGCCAATGAAGCAGATAGTCCGGGAGCTGATTATTTCGTAAAGAAACGCATCGACCAGCTGATGCTGAAGGACGCTGATATTGATACCATTATTTTGGGTTGCACGCATTATCCGCTTCTTATGAGCAGCATTGTGAAGAATCTTCCTGATGGCGTAAGAGTGGTTCCGCAAGGACAATATGTAGCAAACAGTCTGAAAGATTATCTGAAACGCCATCCGCAGATGGAACAGATGATAACCAAAACAGGCTCTTGCCGATATCTCACAACAGAGAGTGAGGATAAATTCAAGGAATCTGCACAGATTTTCCTTCATGAACAGGTGGAGGTTACACATGTAGATCTTGAATAGTATTATAGTTAATAATTTATAGTTAATAGTTATGCAAGAAACAAGACAAAACCGTATATCAAGACTTCTCCAGAAGGAGTTGAGTCTTATCTTCCAGTCACAAACCCGCATGATGCATGGTGTGATGGTAAGTGTTACTAAGGTTAGAGTAAGTCCAGATCTCAGTATCTGTACTGCTTACTTGAGTGTGTTCCCTTCTGAAAAAGGAGAGGAGATTTTGAAGAATATCAATGCAAATGAGAAGACGATCCGTTTCGACTTGGGTAAAAAAGTGAGAAACCAGTTACGTATTATTCCAGAACTCCGTTTCTTCCTTGATGATAGTCTCGATTATTTGGAGCACATTGATGAACTCTTGAAAAAGTAAAAGAGTAAAGAAGTAAAAAGACAAGGGAGTTAAGACGGCAATTCTTGACTCCCTATACTGTTATATAAATAAGGTAAGATAGAATTATGAATTTCCCATTCTTTATAGCTCGCAGGTATCTTTTCTCAAAGAAGAGTACGCACGTCATCAACGTCATCAGTTCTATTTCTGTAATAGGAGTGGCGGTAGCTACGATGGCTCTGGTCATCGTTCTGAGTGTTTTTAACGGCTTCCATGACCTGGTAGCTTCACTCTTTACGAGTTTTGATCCACAACTCAAGGTTGTGCCTGTTGAGGGAAAGACTGCACCTGCAGATGATCCTATTCTTACTAAGATTCGTCTTTTGCCGCAGGTAGATGTTGCAACAGAAACCGTAGAAGATCAAGCTCTTGCAATCTATAATGATCATCAGGCTATGGTGAAAATCAAGGGTGTAGATGATAATTTTGCAGAACTTTCTCATATTACAGATATTTTATATGGTGATGGCTCTTTCTCCTTGCATGCTGCCAATCTGGAATATGGAACCGTAGGTATCCGTCTTGCCCAGAATTTAGGCATAGGAGCACAATGGGATGGTTTCCTGAAAATCTATGCTCCTAAAAAGGAAGGACAGCTGGATATGACTAACCCAGGTGATGGCTTTGTTGTTGACTCGCTCAACTCTCCTGGAGTGCTTTTTGCCGTTAAACAGGCTAAGTATGATAAAAACTACATCATCACTTCTATTTCATTTGCCCGTAATCTCTTTGGTCAGCAAGGTATGCTCTCTGATTTGGAATTACGCTTGAAACCGGGTAGCAATCTGGATGCTGTAAAGGCTGAGATGCAGCAGATAGCTGGTAATAAATATAAAGTGCTTGACAGATTTGAACAACAGGAAGATACCTTTAAAATTATGTTGATAGAGAAGATGATTGCTTATATCTTCCTGACCTTTATCTTAGTTGTTGCATGTTTCAATATCATCGGGTCGCTTTCTATGCTTATTATTGATAAGAAAAATGATGTAGTGACTCTTCGTAATCTTGGAGCTAACGATAAGCAGATTACCAGAGTATTTCTTTTTGAAGGTAGAATGATAGCCGTGATAGGTGCTGTTATCGGTATTGGATTGGGCTTGCTCCTCTGCTTTTTGCAGCAGCAATATGGATTTGTTCGTCTGGGAGATTCTGAAGGCTCCTTTATTGTTGATGCTTATCCGGTAAGTGTCCATTACTCAGATGTTGCCATTATCTTCGTTACTGTAATTGCTGTAGGTTGGCTTGCTGTATGGTATCCTGTAAGAGCGCTGAGTAAAAGGCTGTTGAGTTAAAACCTACAGAATTTCTTATACTTGGGTGCATATACTAAAAGAAATGGCATGAATCTTTCATGGGAGATTCATGCCATTTCTTGTTCTAATTGATTTTTTATTTTTTCCTGATGAGTGTAAGACCATCGCGTAGTGGCAAGATAACAACCTCTACCCTAGGATCTCTTGCTATTAAATCATTGAAAGCCCGAATGCCTTGAGTCTGGTGATCTCGGTCGTAGGCAGGATCAATGACGTGACCATCCCAAAGAGTATTGTCTGCAAGGATGTAGCCTCCAGGGTTCAGGATGCTCATAACCATTTCATACGTTTCTATATAGGTACGCTTATCGCCATCAACAAAAGCCATATCGAATTTTACGCCTAGTTGGGGCGCTTCTATGTTGGCATCACCGATGCGGAAGTCAATCTTGTCGGCAACATTCGAACCTTCTATCCAGGGACGGGTAAAATCTTCCATCTCATCATTGATTTCGAAAGTGTAGAGTTTTCCTCCTTCCTGCAATCCCTGGGCCAGGCAGATAGCACTATAGCCACTAAATGTGCCTACTTCCAGAATATTCTTCGGGCGAATCATCTCTACAAGCATCTTGAGAAGTCTGCCCTGAATATGGCCGCTAGCCATACGTCCATGGATAGTATGTATATTGGTGGCGCGGTAAAGACGATACAGATAATCGCCTTCAGGCTCTATATGCTGGCAGATATATTTGTCTATGAGTTCAGTCTCTGTCATAATCTGATGGATTTAGAGTAACGGAAATCTTACTCTTCTGTTTCTTTCTGTGCTAAGATTCCAGAAATGGCAAGTTCGTAAGAAGCCAGACCGAAACCGCAGATTACGCCCAGACAAGCACAGGAAATATATGAATGATGGCGGAACTCTTCACGTTTATGCACATTAGAGATGTGTACTTCAACGCAAGGGCATTTCAAACTGCGAATACAATCCTGCAAGGCGATGCTGGTATGAGTATAGGCGCCAGCATTGAGTACTACACCATCATAGGAAAAACCTACTTCTTGCAGCTTGTTGATTAACTCGCCTTCAATGTTGCTCTGAAAGTACTCTATCTCAATATCAGGGAATTTTGCTTTCAGCTTAGGCAGATAACTCTCGAAAGAATTGCTACCATAAATACCCGGTTCTCTTACACCAAGAAGGTTCAAGTTTGGACCATTAATAATTTGTATCTTCATATTTACTTGATTTTTAATCGTAATCCATATTTTTTTCGTATCTTTGCGGCTGAGATCTTTTGTACTCTCCTGTCTTATGCAAAGACGATGCAAAGATACAATAAATTAAGGAAACTGACAAAAAATGAGGAATGAAATTATAAAGAACTATATGAGATACCTCAAGTTGGGGCGTAATTTCTCCAAAAATACGTTGGATGCCTATTACCATGACTTGAATTTTCTCTTGGAGTATGCTGATAAGAACAATTTGGTGCTGACGGAAATGAAATTGGAAGACTTGGAGAATTTTTCTGCAAGTTTACATGATCGTGGTGTTTCTGCTCGTTCACAAGCTCGGATTTTGAGCGGAATCCGTTCTTTCTACCGGTATCTGGTGCTTGATGATTATATAAAAGACGATCCGACCGAATTACTGGTTTCTCCCCAAATAGGAAAGCATTTGCCGGAGTATTTATCTGTAGAAGAGGTTGACATGCTTGAAGCGGCTATCGATTTGGAAAAATGGGAGGGACAGCGTAATAAGGCGATTATAGAAACCCTGTTCTCCTGTGGCCTTCGCGTTTCGGAACTTGTGAATCTAAAGAAAAGCGATGTGTTTGAAGAAGAAAAGTTTATTAGGGTCATAGGTAAAGGTAACAAGGAACGCATCGTTCCTATTTCTGGTAAGGCTCTGAAAGAAATCAATCTTTGGTATATAGACCGGAATCTGATGACAATCAAGCCAGGTGAGGAAGACTATGTCTTCTTGAATCGTAGAGGTGCTCATCTCACACGTAATATGATACTTATCATGATAAAAAATGCGGCTTATGATGCAGGAATCAAGAAAACCATTTCTCCTCATACTTTACGCCATAGTTTTGCTACAGCCTTGTTGAAAGGTGGAGCCGATCTGAGAGTAATTCAGGCCTTGCTGGGGCATGAAGATATTGGAACCACAGAGATTTATACTCATCTTGAAACTTCAGATTTGCGCAGAGCTATCTTGGAACATCATCCTCGAAATATCAAATATAGTGAAGAAAACCAAGTGCTTGATTCTGATAAAACAGACAAAAGATGCCCGAATAACAGATAAAGCACAAGGAATTGACGTTTTTTATATAGGAATATGACAAAATCTGAAAAAATATGAGTAACTTTGCAGCCGCAAAATAATGAATATCAATAATTAATAGAAATAAAGTAAGAAAATATGGCATATTTGTTTTCATCAGAATCAGTTTCTGAAGGACATCCAGATAAAGTGGCTGATCAGATTTCAGATGCATTGCTTGACCAGTTTTTGGCTTACGATGACCACGCTCATTGCGCCATCGAAACCTTTTGTACTACTGGTCAGGTAGTAATCATGGGTGAGGTTCGCTCTAACGTTTATGTTGATTTGCAGAACATTGCCCGCAAGACTATCAAGAAAATCGGTTATACCAAGAGCGAATATCAGTTTGACGGCGACTCTTGTGGTGTGCTTACTGCTATTCATGAACAGAGTGATGATATTAACCGCGGTGTAAGTCGTGAGGAGGATGATAATCAGGGTGCAGGCGACCAGGGTATGATGTTCGGTTATGCAACAACGGAAACCGAAAATTATATGCCGGTATCACTCGACTTGGCTCAGCTCATCATGCGTGTACTTGCAGATATCCGCAAGGAGGGCAAGGTGATGACTTATCTCCGTCCGGACTCTAAAAGCCAGGTAACTATCGAATACTCAGACGATAATATCCCACAGCGCATCGATACCATCGTAGTTTCTACCCAGCATGATGATTTTATCAAGAAGGCAAATGGTGAGGACGATGATGATGCTATGCTGGCAAAGATTCGTGAGGATGTAATCAATATCCTGATTCCAAGAGTAAAGACTCACCTGAGTGATAAGGTGTTGGCTCTCTTCAATGATGACATCAAGTACTTCGTAAACCCTACAGGTAAGTTCGTGATTGGTGGTCCTCATGGAGATACAGGTCTTACCGGTCGTAAGATCATTGTAGATACTTATGGAGGTAAGGGTGCTCATGGTGGTGGTGCCTTCTCTGGAAAGGATAGCAGTAAGGTTGACCGTTCGGCTGCTTATGCTGCCCGTTATATTGCAAAGAATATGGTTGCTGCCGGCGTTGCAGATGAAATGTTGGTTCAGGTAAGTTATGCTATCGGCGTGGCAGAACCGGTTAGTATCTATGTAAATACTTACGGCAGAAGCCATGTGAATATGACTGACGGCGAGATTGCAAAGAAAATTGCAGAAATGTTTGATCTTCGTCCTAAAGCAATCGAGCGCCAGTTGAAGTTGCGCCAGCCAATGTTCCAGGAAACTGCGGCATATGGACACATGGGACGTAAGAATGAGATAGTAGAGAAAACCTTCACCAGCCGATATCATGAGGCTAAAACTGTGAAGGTAGAACTCTTTACATGGGAAAAATTAGATAAGGTAGACGAAATCAAGAAAGTTTTCGGACTTTAAGGAATGGTGCAACAGGCAGATTCGATACAGACAGATGCCGCACTTGAGACTGAATCGCAACAGCAAGTGCTCAGGCAACATAGCAGCCAGCTCACACCCAAAGAGGTGTTGAGCTGGCTGCCTAAGAATGCAACGCCAGCTCAGCAGGACTCCATGATTAGGGCACATATCAAGCCCAGTGAGATTCATTGGAGCAAGATGCCGGATACATTACACTTGCCGGGACATAAGGCAGGTAAGAGTTTTAGGGATGTAAGTTTGCCACAATATTATCGTGAGTCATTCTTTTCAAAAGATTCTCTGTTTCATCCGGAATTAAAGGGTGGACGCTTAGGGGTGGCAGGTGATCCTGTTCCCTATACGGTAGCTGGTGATAGCTTTATTACTTCATTGCTGTTGGTCTGTTTTCTCTTGGCTTGTATAGCATTCTCTAAATCTAAGCATTTTGTTATACGCCAGGCAAAAACCTTCTTCCGTACTCCACGCATCGGTACAACAGAGGTGACGGAGACCAGTTCTGAAGTAAGATACCAGTTCTTCTTCGTGTTGCAGACCTGTCTTTTGCTGGCAATCGGGTATTTCATTTATTCGAAAGCATCTATCAGCGATACGTTTATCGTAGACCAATATCAGGTAATCAGTATATATGCTGGTTGTATGGGGGGCTATTTCTTGTTGAAGGCGTTCCTCTATGTGATTTCTGGTTGGGTATTCTTTGAAAAGAAAAAAAATGTACAATGGCTCAAGGCATACTTGTTCCTTATATCATGTCAAGGAGTGGCCTTGTTCCCAATGGTGATGCTTTTGTCGTATTTCGATTTTCCATTGCAAATTGCAGTGATATACACGTTGACTATCCTTGGATTAGTTAAATTGTTGGCTTTTTTGAAGGCTTACATTATCTTTTTTAGAAGAAATGGCGTGTTTCTGCAAATATTTTTGTACTTTTGTGCCCTTGAAGTGATACCCTTGTTCGCTCTTTGGGGTGGACTTGTGTTAATCAGTCATTATTTGAAAATAAACTTTTAAGACAAAATGATAAAGAAAATTTTAGTTTCTCAGCCAAAACCTGCAAGTGAGAAGTCTCCTTACTTCGATATCCAGGCTCAATATGGAGTAGAATGCGTGTTCCGTCCATTCTTTAAGGTAGAGGGGCTCTCTTCTAAAGAATTCCGTCAGCAGAAAATAAATTTGCTTGACTATACTGCTGTCGTATTTACATCTCGTCATGCAGTAGACAACTACTTTAAATTAGCTAAGGAGATGCGTATCACAATTCCTGAAGATATGAAATATTTCTGTGTGATAGAGACTATCGCTCTCTACATCCAAAAGTATGTTCAGTATCGCAAGCGTAAGGTGTTCTTTGGTGATACAGGTAAAATTGATGGGTTGATGGGACAGATGGCTCGCCATAAAACCGAGAAATATCTGGTACCATTAAGCAGTGTTCATAATGATGATATTGCCAACTTGCTTGATGAGAAAAAACTCAATCATACAGAATGTGTCATGTATCGTACTGTAAGCAATGATTTCTCAGAAGAGGAAATCAAGAACTTCGATTATGATATGATGCTTTTCTTTAGCCCAACAGGTGTAAAGGCTCTGAAGAAGAATTTCCCTAATTTTGAACAAGGGAATATCGCTGTTGGCGCTTTTGGTCCTGCTACAGCAAAAACGGTTGAAGATGAGGGCTTACGCCTTGATCTGGAGGCTCCTAATAAAGTTTTTCCATCTATGACAGGTGCTTTGGCAGATTATCTGAAACGTCATAATAAATAGAAAATATTTAATAGAATAGATATGTCAACAGACAGAAATAAAACATTCGGAAAGAAAGAGCATCTATGTAAACTGACACTTATAGAACAGCTCTTTGGAGGTGGTGCTAAAGCAATGACGGCATGGCCTATGAGAATGGTGTTTCTTCTTGTTGACAAGAAAGATGAGCAAGCACCTTCTGTTCAAGTTCTTATCAGTGTATCAAAGCGTTATTTTAAGCACGCAGTAAAGCGCAATCGGGTAAAGCGACAGATACGTGAAGCTTTTCGTTATCAAAAACAAGAGCTGGAGACTTGTATGCAGAATTATGTTGGAAAACAATTGCTTGTGGCTTTTGTTTGGCAAACAGAACAATTGCAGCCTTCAAAGCTGGTTTCAACCAAAATGACTAAACTTTTGGATAGATTGGTTGATAATATCAAGGAGATGCAATCTGAAACAGTCATGAAAGAGAGCTGTTTATGATGAAGATTCTCTTTATGATAGCACATGGCATGAGAAAGGTGTTGGTATGGATTCTTATACTGCCGATATTGTTTTATCAGAAGTGTATTACTCCTTATACGCCACCTTCCTGTCGCTTTCAGCCCACTTGCTCAGAGTATGCGAGACAAGCCATCCTGAAGCATGGTCCCTTTAAGGGACTGGCTTTGGCTGTTTGGCGCATCTTAAGATGCAATCCTTGGGGTGGTTCGGGTTATGATCCCGTACCGTAAGTTTCCGACTGTATTGTTGGGCCCCTTATACATATTATATAATATAATAAAAAATCATATTCTATGGCAAAAAATTTTGTTGAAGAATTGAAATGGCGTGGTATGCTGGCGCAGATAATGCCAGGTACTGAGGAATATCTCAACACCCACATGGTGTCTGCCTATCTCGGAACCGACCCTACTGCAGACTCTCTGCACATCGGTCACCTTTGTGGTATCATGATGTTGCGCCACTTGCAGCGTTGTGGCCATAAGCCTTATCTCCTCGTCGGCGGTGCCACGGGTATGATTGGCGACCCTTCTGGCAAGAGCCAGGAGCGCAATCTTCTCGATTCAGAGACTCTCTATCATAACCAGGAAGCTATCAAGAAGCAGGTATCTAAGTTCCTCGACTTCGATGGCAATGAGCCTAACAAGGCGGAGTTGGTGAACAACTACGACTGGATGAAGGACTTCACCTTCCTCGATTTCGCTCGTGTGGTTGGTAAGCATATCACTGTAAACTACATGATGGCGAAGGATAGCGTGCAGAAGCGCTTGAACGGTGAGGCTCGCGACGGCTTGTCTTTCACTGAGTTCACCTATCAGTTGCTCCAGGGCTACGACTTCCTCTATCAGTATGAGAAGTATGGTGTTCGTCTCCAGTTGGGTGGTAACGACCAGTGGGGTAACATGACTACCGGTACTGAGCTGATTCACCGTACATTGGGTAACGATGCAGAGTGCTTCTGCCTCACTTGCCCATTGATTACCAAGGCAGACGGTAAGAAGTTCGGTAAGACAGAGAGCGGTAACATCTGGTTGGACCGTAACCGTACTACTCCTTACGCTTTCTACCAGTTCTGGTTGAACGTAAGCGATGATGATGCCGAGAAGTACATCAAGATCTTCACTGACCTTGACAAGGAGACTATCGATGCTCTCGTAGAGGAGCACAAGCAGGATCCAGGTCGCCGTGTACTTCAGAAGCGTTTGGCTGAGGAGGTTACCATAATGGTTCACTCTCAGGAGGATTTGGATATGGCTATCGCAGCCAGCAACATCCTCTTCGGTAAGGCTACCAAGGAGAACTTGGCACAGCTCGATGAGGCTACATTGAATGATGTATTTGCCAATGTACCTCACTACGACCTCGACAAGAACTTGCTCGGTGGTACAGCTGTTGACCTCTTCAACCAGGAAGGTATGCAGATCTTCCCAAGTAAGAGCGAGATGCGTAAGCTCGTTAAGGGTGGTGGCGTTTCACTCAACAAGGAGAAACTCGCTGCTTTCGATCAGGTTGTAACTGCTGATGACCTGATTGACGGCAAGTATCTTTTGGTTCAGAAAGGTAAGAAGAACTACTTCTTGATTACCGTTAAGTAATCGTTAAAAGTATTGAAAATATTTGGTAGTGGAGAAAAAATCCACTACCTTTGCATTCGATTTGCTTGTCCTATGGTGTAATGGTAGCACTACAGTTTTTGGTTCTGTCAGTGGTGGTTCGAATCCGCCTGGGACAACAAGTCATAAATAACCCTTCAAGTCTTTGCGGATTTGGAGGGTTATTTTGTTTATAATAAAGTTCGGATACAACAAGCTCTTTGCATCTATGATAGGTCAATTTTGATGAAAAGTAGTCAATAAAATGAGAAAATAAGTAAAAAGGGTGCATCTTTCGTATTGATTTAGGGTGATATTCAAAATTATTTTGTATCTTTGCCCTCGTAACAAATCAAACAATTTATAAAAAATAAAAGTATGGACTTTAACAAACTATTCTCATTGGAGGGTAAGGTTGCCCTCGTTACAGGTGCCGCTTATGGTATCGGTTTCGCTATTGCTGAGGCTTATGCCAAAGCTGGTGCTAAGATTGCTTTCAATTGCCGTAGCCAACACCACATGGATCAGGCTCTTGCAGATTACAAAGCAAAGGGTATTGAGGCAAAGGGTTATATCTGTGATGTAACAGATGAGGAACAGGTGAAAAACATGGTAGCTGACATCGAGAAAGAACTTGGTGTTATTGATATTTTGGTAAACAACGCAGGTATTATCAAGCGTATTCCTATGACAGAGATGTCTGTAGATGACTTCAAGCAGGTTATTGACATTGACCTCACTGCACCTTTCATCGTATCTAAGGCAGTTATCCCTGGTATGATCAAGAAGGGTCATGGTAAGATTATCAACATCTGTTCTATGATGAGCGAACTGGGCCGTGAGACTGTTTCTGCATACGCAGCTGCCAAGGGTGGCTTGAAGATGTTGACACGTAACATCTGCTCAGAGTATGGTGAGTACAACATCCAGTGCAATGGCTTGGGCCCTGGTTACATCGCAACTCCTCAGACTGCACCTCTCCGTGAGTGTCAGGCTGATGGTAGCCGTCATCCATTCGATAGCTTTATCTGTGCAAAGACTCCTGCAGGTCGCTGGTTGGAACCAGAAGAGTTGGCAGGTCCTGCAGTTTTCTTGGCTTCAGATGCTTCTAATGCAGTGAATGGTCATATTCTCTATGTAGATGGTGGTATCTTGGCATATATCGGAAAGCAGCCAAAATAAAGGATCAAATATGAAGATTTAAATTTGAATAAACTTGAATAGAATAAAAAAATATAGGGCAGCCATAAAGGACTGCCCTATATTCGTAATTAAAATAATCTTTACAATTATTTGTTGATTGCATCTGCAAGCTCAGCACCAGCCTTGAACTTAGCAACCTTTTTAGCTGCAATCTGGATCTTCTCCTTAGTAGCTGGATTGATACCCTCACGAGCAGGACGCTCGTTAATGCTGAATGTACCGAAACCTACCAACTGGATCTTGTCACCTGCAATGAGGGCTTCCTTCAATGCGTTTGTTGTAGCTTCAAGAGCGGCCTTAGCCTGTGCCTTTGTAATCTCAGCACCTGCTGCAATCTTGTCAATCAATTCTGTCTTGTTCATAATTTTTCGTTATTAAATGAATAATATTGTTGTTTCTTAGTTGAATTCGTTTACAAATATAGCTTTTTCTTGTGAAAGTTCAAATAAAAAAAGCAGAAAAGTGATGAAATTATTGAAATTTAAGTGTAATAAGTCTATTTTTTGGTGTTTTCACGGATATTTTTCGTAATTTTGTCGCCAAAATACAAATATTATTCAGATTATTAAACTGTTTATAGAAATAAAGTTATGCGCAATATTCCAATTGTAACAAAGAATTTGCTGATAGTGAATGTAGTAGCATTCCTGGCATGCATGCTGATGGACAAGAGTATGGGTGGCGGTTCTGGCCTGACAGATATGTTTGGGCTTCATTTCTTCCTGGCATCCGATTTCCATATTTATCAGTTAGTTACCTACATGTTTATGCATGGTGGTTTCCAGCATATTCTCTTTAATATGTTTGCCTTATGGATGTTTGGCTGTGTGGTTGAAAGAGTTTGGGGACCAAAGAAATTCCTTTTTTATTACATAGCGTGTGGAGTGGGAGCAGGTTTGTTCCAGGAAGCTGCACAGTATATTACTTATGTGGCAAAGGATATGGCAGCTTATGATTATGTCAGTGTTAATGGAGCCAGAATAACAATGGAGCAATATCTGAACCTATGGACTACCGTGGGTGCTTCAGGAGCTATTTATGCCATATTGCTTGCCTTTGGTATGATTTATCCAAACGAGCGTCTCTTCATTTTCCCGTTGCCAGTTCCTATTAAAGCTAAATTCTTCGTGATAGGCTATGCTGTCATAGAATTGGTTTCAACATTCTCTCTCTCTGATGACGGTGTGGCTCATATTGCCCATTTGGGAGGTATGGTCTTTGGATTCTTCCTGATCCGTTATTGGCGTAAGCAGATTGGTAATGGTTACTGTCAGTCTAATTCTGCTGATGCTTTTGATAAGTTGAAAGGTATGTTCGGCGGAAAGCGTCGGGCAGGTAGAACGCATTTTACTTATACCAAGAATGAATCTTATAATCCGACTTATGAACAGGATGCTGAATGTAAGACCAATGAAAAGGTCGTATCTCAGGAAGAGATAGATAGGATCTTGGATAAGATAAGGAAAAGCGGTTATGATAGCTTGACTCAGAGTGAAAAGCAGATGCTCTTTGATCAGAGTAATAAGTAGGAAACTATGTTTAAAGGATTTAAGGAATTTACATATAAGATGGTAGCTGGTGCTAATGTGGCAACTATCATCATCATGTTGCTGGTGGGCTTTTCTGACTTCTTTCAGCCGGAAAAGTTCGCCGCATTGGCTAATCTTGGCTTACTTTTCCCGGTTTTTCTTATAGTTAACTTAGGCTTTTTGCTTTTCTGGTTGCTCTTCCGGTCTAAGTATGCCATTATTCCATTCTTAGGCTTCTTGATCTGTTTTGTTCCTGTCCGCAAGTATATGCCAATCAACTTTTCTGGCGAAACTCCAAAAGGTTGTATCAAAGTTCTATCATATAATACCTGGAATTTTGGTGCACAGACAGAGGATGCCGAAGGAACTAATATCTGTATTGCTTATCTGCAGGAGCAGGATGCAGACATAGTTTGTCTGCAGGAAGCATGTCCTACAGCCCGGAATATTGAACAGATAGATAGCATGCTCAAGCCCATGTATGCTTATCAGGATACAACGATGCACGTGAATGGCGGAAATTGTCTTATGTTGCTCAGTAAATACCCTATTCTTTCGAAAGAGCGAATTCCTTATGAATCGAAAGGAAATATGAGTGTAGCGTATCGTCTGAAAGTGAAAGATAGAGAGGTCCTTCTCATCAATAATCATTTGGAAACTACCGGCTTAAGTTTAGAGGACAGACGCCAGTTCAAGAATCTTGTTATCGGGAAATTGCAGGTTGATACTGCAGAAGAAACGTCCAAACTGCTCGTTGTAAAACTTGCCGAGGCAACAAAGAAACGGGCTCCGGAGGCTGAGGCTGTAGCAAAATACATTCAGCAGCATAAAGAACAGAGTATTATTTTGTGCGGTGACTTTAATGATGGTCCTATCTCTTATGCTCATCGAACGATAGCTAAAGATTTGACGGATTGCTACATTGCAAGTGGTAACGGACCGGGTATCAGCTATCATCATGGAGGCTTTTTTGTTCGCATTGACAATATCATGTGTTCAGACGATTGGGAGCCTTATGAATGTAAAGTTGATGATAAAATCGCCGTTTCAGACCACTATCCTATCATTTGTAAGCTAAAAATGCGCCCTAAAAAGCAAAAATAGAGCAAATTATTCTTATATAAGAAAAAAAATGCTTATTTTTGCACAACTTTATGGAGGTTTTTGAAAGAATCCCTAAAAGCAATTGAAAAGAAACAAATAATTAATAACAATAAATAGAAATGCAAAACAAAGGAATTGTAATTTGTGTAGCCGTCTTACTGACACTCGCAAGTATCTTCTATTTGTCATTCTCGTTTGCCACACGTTACTATGACAGCGAGGCTGCAAAGATTAAAGATCCTATTGCTCAGCAGGATTATAAGGATTCTGTTAAGTACTTAGGTGTTTATTCTTACCAGAACTGCTTGGAGACTCAGATTGGTCTTGGACTTGACCTTAAGGGCGGTATGAATGTAATTCTTGAGATTTCTGTACCTGATGTACTTGAAAACCTTGCCGATCATAAGACCGACGCTGGTTTTACCAATGCCATGAAGGAAGCTAGAGCTCAGGAAGAAGCTAACGGTGGTGACTTCGTGTCACTTTTCATTAACGCTTATCATAAGAGCGCACCAGGTCATAAACTCGCAGAAGTGTTCGCTACCCAGCAGTTGCAGGGCAAGGTTTCTCCTCAGAGCAGCGACGCAGAGGTAGAGAAGGCTATCCGCGCTTCTGTACAGGATGCTATTGACAACTCTTTCAATGTTGTCCGCACCCGTATCGATAAGTTTGGTGTTGTACAGCCTAACATCCAGAAGTTGGAAGGTCAGCAGGGCCGTATCATGGTAGAAATGCCAGGTATCAGCCAGCCAGAGCGTATGCGTAAGATGCTCCAGGGTAGTGCAAACCTTGAGTTCTGGGAGACATACAACTCAGAGGAAATCGCTCCTTATCTCCAGCAGCTTGATACTCGTATCGCAAATGGTGATAACGGTGAGGAGAAGACAGACTCTGTTGCTGCTGATTCAACTGCTGCAAAGAAAGAAGTTGCTAAGGCTGAGCCTAAGAAGGCTGAGGCTAAGTTCTCTATCAAGAAGAAGGACGATGCTGCAAGCAAGGTAGGCGAGGAGGCTCAGAATGCTGCTGCTATCAAGGCTCACCCATTGTTGGCTCGTTTGCAGCTCGGTGGTGGTTTGAGCACTGTTGGTTATGCTAGCGTTCGCGATACTGCTGCTATCAACAAGATTATCTACTCTGCTGTGGCTAAGCGCGTTTTGCCATCAGACTTGCGTCTGCTTTGGAGTGCTAAGCCAGCTGATAACCTGAAGGTTAAGAATATCTTTGAGCTTCACGCCTTGAAGGTGACTACCACTACAGGTCGTGCTCCTTTGGAGGGTGATGTAATTACCGATGCTAAGGACGAGTTCGACCAGATGGGTTCACCTGTTGTTAGCATGAAGATGAATACTGAGGGCGCACGTAAGTGGGCTCAGATGACCAAGGCTAACGTAGGTAAGGCTATTGCTATCGTTTTGGATGGCGTAGTTTACTCTGCTCCTCGTGTAAACGGCGAGATTGATGGTGGTAGCTCTCAGATTTCCGGTAACTTCACTATCGAGGATACCAAGGACTTGGCTAACACATTGAAGTCTGGTCGTATGCCAGCTCCTGCACGTATCGTTCAGGAGGAGGTTGTAGGTCCTACACTCGGTGCACAGTCTATCCAGATGGGTATTGTATCATTCGTTGTAGCTTTCGTACTCCTGATGGTTTACATGGTGATGATGTACAATGTCATTCCTGGTATGATGGCTAACCTGGCATTGCTCGTCAATGTATTCTTCACACTCGGTATTCTGACGTCCTTCCAGGCGGCTCTGACGTTACCAGGTCTTGCCGGTATGGTCTTGTCTCTGGGTACTGCCGTGGATGCCAACGTGCTTATCTATGAGCGTATCAAGGAGGAGCTCCGCTCTGGTAAGGGTATGAAGCAGGCTGTAGCTGCCGGTTATGGCAACGCTTTCTCTGCTATCTTCGACTCTAACTTGACATCTTTGATTACTGGTGTTATCCTGTTGACTACCGGTACAGGTCCTATCCGTGGTTTCGCTACTACATGGATCATCGGTATCGTAGTTTCATTCTTCACTGCTGTGTTCCTGACTCGTCTGGTTTACGACTATAAGTTGAACCACGATAAGTGGATGCACTGCAAGTTTGATACTCCTGTTTCTCACAACCTGATGCAGGGTAAGAAGTATAAGTTCATGTCTATGTACAAGACTACCTTCACCGTAGCAATCGTTGCTGCAGTTGTATTCATTGGTAGCTTCTTTGTTCGTGGCTTGAGTAAGAGTATCGACTTCACTGGTGGTCGTAACTATGTAGTACAGTTCGAGAATCCTGTAGAGCCTGAGCAGATCCGTACCGTTCTTGGCGGTGCTTTCGTCAATGCAGATGGTACTAAGGCTACTACAAGTGCTATCGCTATCGGTACAGACGGTAAGACTATCCGTGTATCTACCAACTATATGATTGAGAGCAACAGTCCAACTGTTGACGATGAGGCTGAGACCATCCTTTACAATGCCTTGAAGAAGGCTAACCTGGTTTCTCAGAAGAGTGTTGAGGCATTCAAGAACCCAGACGTTCGTCAGGGTGGTTCTATCATCAGTAGTACAAAGGTAGGTCCTTCTGTGGCTAAGGATATCACTATGGGTGCTATCTATAGTGTGCTCTTCGCATTGATTGCTATCTTCCTCTACATCCTGATACGTTTCCGCAACGTGGCCTTCTCTGTAGGTTCTACTGTAGCTTTGGCATTTGATGCCTTGACAGTAATCGGTTTCTACTCACTCCTGTGGGGGCTCGTTCCATTCTCATTGGAGATTGACCAGACCTTCATCGGTGCTATCCTGACCGTGGTAGGTTACTCTATCAACGATAAGGTGGTTGTATTCGACCGTATCCGTGAGAACTTGAAGTTGCATCCTAAGGGCGACCGTCAGCAGCTCTTCAATGCATCTATCAATGAGACATTGGCTCGTACCATCAATACATCTACATCAACATTGCTCGTGTTGCTCTGTATCTTCATCCTCGGTGGTGACAGCATCCGCAGCTTCTCATTCGCAATGATCCTGGGTGTTGTATTCGGTACATTGTCATCTATCTTCATTGCATCTCCAATGGCTTACATCGTTCTTGGTCGTAAGATTAAGGAAGAGCCAGCTGAGGAGGTTGCTGAAGTTAAGTAATCAGAAACTCTTCATTCTTTCTCTGTCCGATGTATGTCGGATAGAGAAAGATACTGGAAAGAATATAAAAATAATAAAGGTCGCTTCCTGATTGTCAGGAGCGACCTTTATTGTTTTATCATCTCTGGAATGATAAGGAAAGTACGTGGTCCCACCGAGAATCGAACTCGGATCAAAGGTTTAGGAAACCTCCGTTCTATCCGTTAAACTATAGGACCATTGTAAACCGACTGCAAAGATACATCAAATCGTTGACAATACAAAATAAAATGTTATGTTTTTCACTCTCATCTTATCAAGTTTCCTCACTTTTGTGGAGTTGAACTGCGAAAACCTCTTCGATACGAGGCATGATTCGCTGAAGAATGACTATGAATTCCTGCCACAGAGCAGTTACAAGTGGACGCCTTATCGCTATTGGCGCAAGCTGGCAAATCTTTCCAAGACTATAGTAGCTTTGGGTTATGAAGATTTGTCGCTTGTTGGTATCGCCTCTCCAGATAATCCTTCAAGACCCTCGGAGAAGTCCTGGCATGTTCCCGATTTTGTGGCGCTTTGCGAAGTGGAGAACGATAGTGTGCTGTTTGATTTAACCCGGCGTTCAGCTCTTCGCGGTGTGAATTATGATTATGTGATGACCGATTCGCCTGATGAACGAGGCATAGATGTGGCTTTGCTTTATCAGCCATCTTCTTTTGCGCTTATACAGTTCCGGTCTATCCGCATCAAGCCGCTGCCTGATACTCGTCCTACGAGAGATATTCTCTACGCTTCGGGGCGGATTATGAATGATGATACGCTCCATGTCTTTGTATTGCATGCGCCTAGCCGTCGTGGCGGCGAACAGTTTTCGCGTCCCTACCGCCTGCAGGTAGCTAGCCAGCTGGTTTCTGCTGTAGATTCTATCTATGCGCTCAATGATAGTGCAAGGATTATCGTAGCCGGCGATTTCAACGATTATTCCGATTCTCCGGCCCTTCGTTATCTTTATCAGCATCACCTTATTAATATATCTGTTGGCGTCAAAGGCTCTCATGGTGCCAAGGCTACTTATCGCTGGCATGGAGATTGGCGGAGTCTTGACCAGATTCTCTTCAGTCCTTCGCTTTCCCGGCTTAAGATGAGTTGTCAGATAGGAGATTTGCCATTCCTCTTAGAAGATGATGAGAAATATGGCGGAAAGAAACCTTTCCGCACCTATCTCGGTCCACGATATTTGGGTGGATACAGCGATCATCTTCCGCTTGTTGCCAAGTTTAAGATAGAGGGTGGATATGAATAAAAAAACAGGTATGCTCAGATTTTTACCGAACATACCTGTTTGTATATTAGTGAGATTTTTTTCTCTTCTGCCTGATTATCCGTAGATAACCTTACCGTTCTCATCCTCATAAGGAGTTATATCCTTAGCATACTGGTTCATGGCACGGAGGCTCATACCCATTGATGAGAAACCACCATCGTGGAAGAGGTTCTGCATGGTCACCTTGCGGGTGAAGTCAGAGAACATCATCACGCAGTAGTTAGCGCAATCCTCAGCTACGGCGTTTCCGAGTGGAGACATCTTGTCGGCGAAGTCCATCATGTTCTCGATATCCTTGATACCCTTACCTGCTGTTGTAGCTGTAGGGCTCTGAGAGATGGTGTTGATACGCACGTGCTTCTCACGACCATAGATGTAACCGAAGCTGCGGGCGATACTTTCGAGCATGCTCTTGGCATCAGCCATATCGTTGTAACCGAAGAATGTACGCTGAGAAGCTACGTATGTGAGAGCTACTACAGAACCCCACTCGTTGATAGCATCCAACTTCTTGGCTACCTGCAACATCTTGTGGAAAGAGATAGCAGAGATATCCAATGTCTTGTTCAGGAAGTTGTAGTCGAGGTCATCGTATGTACGATGCTTGCGAACGTTAGGGCTCATAGCTACAGAGTGGAGCACGAAGTCGATTTTGCCACCGAGTTTCTCCTGAGCCTCAGTGAATACCTTTTCCAAGTCTTCTACGCTAGTCGCATCAGCTGCGATGATAGGAGCGTTGATCTGTTCAGCGAGCTTATCCAGCGTACCCATACGCAAAGCCATAGCTGTATTACTAAGTGCGATAGTAGCACCCTCTTCAGCAGCCTTTACAGCTACTTTCCAAGCGATTGATTCCTCATTGAGTGCACCGAAGATGATGCCACGCTTGCCTTTTAACAAATTGTGAGTCATTGTTATCTTAATACTTTTGTTTATACTAACGACAATCCCCTACATATATCATTCTCTATATATATAATAAGGTGTAAAACCACTTTGTTTTGTTCTAGTCGTTGAAATCGTGCGCAAAATTACGAAAAATGTGCAATATACCCAAATTTTTTAACTAAAAAGTGCCGTAAACGTTTTCTTTTTTGTGGTATGTCAAGTATTCCGCTCCCTGCAGTCAGTATGATATTCTATTTATTCTTTGCAGATAATAAGTCTGAAACAGATATATCTTATGCTTATAGATAACGTATCTGTTGGTCTGAGGAATTAGATTTGTAGGGTTGCTGACATATGCCAACAAGATTCCTGACATATGTCAACAATGTTCCTGACATATGCCAAACGAGTTATTGACATATGTCAGCAACCTTGCTGGCATATGCCGGTGTCTTTAACTGAAAGTAGTGTACACCTTTCTTGTTCTACTTACTGGTTTACTATACACTAATTTTACTTTCTTACTAAAATACTATACACAATAAGAAAAGCCTTACTGAAATGGTTTACACGTCAATAATCTTTACATATGTGTTCTGACAACACCTCCTTTGCTGCAAAGTTAATATTTTTTATTGGTTCTACCAAAACAAAACTATGAAAAACACCACGGTGGTTTGCCTCACGGCTGGAGGCGTGAAGCCTCCAAAGAGTGTTTTTCCCTCATGGCTTTCGGTGTGAGCAACCCATTGCTATAGTGAAGTCGCTCTTCGTTATAGAATCGAACAATCCCTTCCATGATGCTTTTTAGGGCAGCCAAGTTCTTGGGACGTTTCATCCTATAAAGCCACTCTTGCTTGATGATACCGTTCACTCGTTCTGCAACGGCATTATCTGTTGGCTTGTAATCCTCTGTCATACTTATGCTTGCACCGATTTCCTTTAGGCGATTTACATATGCGTTGCAGCAGTATTGGGATCCCCTGTCAGAATGGTGTATCAGATACAGTAGGCTCTCTGCGTCTGCTTGTCGTATGGCCTGCTCTAAAGCTTCTTGCGTGTTGATGGCAAGTAAGGTGTCGGAAACAACCCAGCCTATGATCTCATGTGTGAAAGAATCTGTTATCAGATGAAGGTAGCAAACACCCTCATCTGTGTCCACATAGGTAATGTCTGCAACCCAAAGTTGGTTAGGTCTTGTAGGAGCAAACCCTTTAACCAAGTTCTTGTATTTTCGATAGTTATGGTTCGAATTCGTCGTGTGTCGGCGGCGCATCGGTGGAAGCATAAGTTGATGCGTACGCATCAACTTATAGAACTTGTCACGACCTACCATCTTGTCGGCAAATGTGCTCTTTAGCATCAAGAACAACTTGTAGGCACCGGTGCCAGGAGCTTGTTCGCGAATCTCTTTGATCACAGCCACCATCGTGGTCTCTTGTATGTCACGTTCCAGTCTCTTCTGCTTGCTAACAGAGTAATAACCTCCTCGCGTCTTGCCAAACAGTCCACTCAGGCAACCCAGAGATTGTTCCGGGTGTCTGAGTTGGAGGTTGTCTACTGCTTGGCGCCAGCTTTTTTTAGCAAGTCGATGCCATACTCTTCCTTACCAATCTTCAGAAGCTCTTGAAGGGCCTCATTACGAAGCTCTGAATACTGTAGAGCTTTGCGAAGGTTGCTCACTTCCTCTTGCAGCTTCTCCTCAGGAGTCTTTACCTGTGCTGCCTGTCTTAATTCATGTTTCTTGCGCATATCCATTACCTTTTGCATTGTTTCCTGCGACAAAGATAATGATTTTTCCGTTAAAACATATTGTCGAAGCCAATAAAGTACCGTCGTATGGGTTTTTATACCATATTTTTTTGCGACACCAAATGTTGACAAGCCATTCTCACACATGTCTGACAAGACTTTTAGTTTAAAGTCCAAGCTGTAAGTGTTTGGTACATTCTTTTTACTTTCCATTTTACTTTTTTAAGTTAAAATGGTGTACACTTTTTCTGTAGTAAGACACCGGCAACCATACGGAACCAGTTGTTAGAACCGATGAATCGTAGAACTGTGACTATTTAATCTATTTGTTCTACGTATTTAAGCAATACGTCTTACCCGGCAGATGCCTGTATAGATAACTTAAGAACCTTCTTATTTCTGTTCTTACAAATTATAGCCTTATTGCTGTAAAAATATCCTTTTTGTTGCAATATGACAAGGTAGAAGTGTTAAAAACAGACTTTTTTATGTGCGTTATTAAATTTTTCTTTCAAAATATTTGCAAATATCCGAAAAAAAATCTAATTTTGCAGCCGATTATTATAAATTTATAAATTATTATCTAATAAAGAGAGAGATTATGTTTAAAAGAATCGCTTTATTTGTGGGGGGGGCAATTCTCAGTTGTGGAGTAGCCTTTGCCCAAACATCCGTTACCGGTAAGGTAGTAGCTTCAGAGGATGGTGAGCCTGTTATTGGCGCATCAATCAAGATTGTTGGTACTAATACTGGTGCTGTTACCGATGTAGACGGTAACTTTTCTATCGTTCTTCCTCAGGGTAAGAATACTGTGAAGGTTTCTTACATGGGAATGGAAGACAAAACAGTTACAATTAAGGGTAATAAGGTTCAGATAGAACTACGTGCAGACCAAAAGACCCTTGATGAGGTGGTTGTAACTGGTTATGGTGTCCAAAAGAAAGCCTCTTTTACTGGTGCAGCTTCTTTGCTGAATGGCTCACAGATTGAAAAGAAGAGTGATGCCAACTTTGTGAAGGCACTTGAGGGTAATGTGTCTGGTATTCAGATGAACAACTCTACAGGTCAGCCTGGTACATGGGGTTCTATCTATGTACGTGGACGTTCTTCTATCAGTTCAGGTACTCAGCCATTGTATGTAATCGATGGTATGCCAATGAACTCTGATACGGAAGGTGCATACTCTGGCGAGGGTAACTACCTGGATCCAATGGCATCTGTGAATCCTGAGGATATTGAGACTGTTACTGTATTGAAGGATGCTGCCGCAACTGCTATTTATGGTGCTCGTGCAGCTAATGGTGTGATTGTCATTACCACCAAGAAGGGTACTGAGGGCAAGTTGAATATCAATGTTGATATTAAGCAAGGCTTCACTTCTATGGCAAATAACAACATGGATTATGCCAATGCTGAGGAGACTATGAATCTCTATGCGCAAGGTCGTGTAGCTGCAGGTCAGTTCGATAATATTGATGATGCAAAAGCTGCTTTGTCTGAGAATTACGAATGGGATGGCAAGAGATCTACCAATTGGATAGATGAGGTTACTCGCCATGGTTATTATCAAGACTACAACATCAGTGCTCAGGGAAAGACAGGTAAGACTGGTTTCTATATCAGTGCTGGTTATCTCGATACAAAGGGTTTGGTAATTGCTTCTGACTTTAAGAGATATTCTGGTCGTGTCAATGTGGAGAGCAAGTTCGGTCGCTTTGCTGTAGGTGCTAATGCTAATTATGCCTTCTCTATTAAGAATGGTTCAAGTCAGTCAACTGCAGGTGCAATGAGTAATACTATGACCGCTGCGATTTCTATGATGCAACCATTCTATCCAACTCATGATGAGGAAGGCAAGTACTATGGTTATACTTATGGCTTATATAATCCTCTTGCTCTTGCAGATAAGTTGGGTAATGTATACGAAAGTCGCAATGAGACATTGAACTTGAATCCATACGTGCAAGTTGATATTTGGAATGGTATTTATTTCCGTACAAACTTAGGTGTAAATATCATGAACTATCGTGAGTATCAATATATGTCTGCTATTTACGATCCACAGGGAATGGGAGATTACAATGGTTATGGTGATCAGTTCAATTCGCGTTCTACTACCATCACTTGGAACAATGTCTTGGGATGGAATAAAACGTTTAACGATATGCATAATGTATCTGTGATGTTGGGTCAGGAGATGCAGAAGAAGTCTTACTATTCAGATCATTATACAGGTTATGATTTCCCATTCGCTTCTTTGGGAATGAACAAACTTTCTACAGCAGGTAAGTGGGAAGATCCTGAATATGAGCAGAGAGAGGCAAGATTGGCGTCTTATTTTGCTGATGCACATTACTCATATCTTGATAAGTACTATGCATCTGCATCTTTCCGCCGAGATGGTTCTTCTGTGTTTGGAACGGATAATCTTTGGGGTAATTTCTGGTCTGTTGGCGCCAAGTGGCGTCTTTCTTCTGAAAAATTCTTGAAGGATAATCCTATTATTACCAATGCTACTCTTCGTGCATCTTATGGTACTGTAGGTAACCAAGACATTGATTGGTATGCTGCACGTGGTTATTATATGGCAGGTCACAACTATGATGGTGTGGTAGGTATTGCTCCAGAGTCAATCTCTAATACAAAGTTGACTTGGGAAACTTCTAAGAAATTTGATGTAGGCTTTGACCTTTCTTTCATTAATCGCATCCATTTGTCTTTGGATTACTATAATGAGACTACATCTGATGCCTTGATGAAAATGCCTTTGTCTATGACAACTGGTTTGTCTAGCACTTATAAGAACATTGGTAAGATTCGTAACCAAGGTATCGAAGTAGATTTGAAGGCTACTATCATGCATAGAAAGGACTTGGATTGGAATGCTTATGCTAATATGACTTGGAACCAAAACCGTGTGGTTAAGTTGTCTAGTGGTGAACCTATCGTCAATACATTGACAATCAATGAAGAGGGTTATCCATACAATGAGTTCTATATGAGAGAATATGCAGGTGTGGATAAAACCAATGGTAAGCCTCTATGGTATAAGAATGAAACTGGTGATGAGACAACAAGCAATTATAGGGAGGCTGCAAAGCGTCATTTGGGTTCTGCTGATCCAAAGGTATTCGGTGGATTTGGAACATCTATCAATTGGAAAGGACTTGATGCAAGTTTAAGCTTCAATTATCGTTTGGGTGCTAAGGTCTATGATTATGGCGCAGCCTTTACAGGTTGGGGTATGAGTGAGATGACACCGCTCAAAGATATGGCTCTTAACTCATGGACAGAGGATAATCCTAATGCAAAATATCCTCGTTATGTTTACAATGATCCAGATAATTCAACAGCGACTTCTTCTCGTTTCCTCATGAACGGAAGCTACTTGCGCTTGAGTAATGTTACATTGGGCTATACTTTGCCATCTTCTTTGACAAAGAAGGCTTTCATGCAAAAGGTACGTATTTACATTTCAGCAGATAACTTATACACCTTTACTGCAAGTGACTTTACTGGATATACACCTGATACATATGATAATGGCGTTATCGCATGGCAGTATCCTGGTGTGACTACATTTGTTGGTGGTATTCAGATTACTTTCTAAAAAGATTCAAATTAAGGAATAATATGAAGAAACATATATTAGGTTTACTGTTTTTGTCAGTAGCAGGAACTTGTTTGACAAGTTGTGGAGATGACTTTTTTGACACCAAGAACTATTCTGGTGTTGATGTAGATAATGGCTTGACAGATGCATCTTCTGTAAGTCATGCCGTAAATGGTGAGTACGATTGGTTTTATCACTATTATTTTGCAGGAGACTATGCAACGATGATTGGTGATATTCCTACAGACTTGTCATATTGGAATGGTTCTACAAAGCATATGGATGCCATCTATTCTTATACGATGACAGATGAGGAAAGCTATTTGCATTATATTTGGAATTATGGTTACAAAGTAATTGATAATTCAGCGAGAGCAATTAATGCAGGTAAGAAATTGTATGAGACTTCCACAGAGGAAGATAAGAAGACTTTGGATGTCGCTTTGGCTGAGGCTTACGCTCTTCGTGCTTATGCTAAACTTGCTTTAGTCAATATCTATGGTCATCAAATCAAGGTAAATGGTCAGGATTTTTCTGATCAACCAGGTATTGTAATTTCAGAGGAGCCAATAAAGGCTTTCGAGCAGGTATCTCGCTCTACGGTAGGTGAAACATACACGTCTATTGTCGCCGATTTGAAAGATGCTATTGAGCATTTTGGCAAAGCTGGTGCAGATAGAGGCAAGAAAGTTTACTTTACCAAGGCTGCAGCAGAAGGATTGTTGGCTCGTGTTTATCTCTATATGGAGAATTGGTCTGACGCTGCGTCTTATGCTCAGCAAGCTCTTGATGATGCAGGTGTGTCTGCTATAGCAACAACGGCAGATGAATACAAGGCAATGTATTCTTCTACAGGTGTCAATACGGAGAGCTTGTTCTATTTGTCTATTGATGACAAGCATAACTGGTCAGCAGAATCTTGCGGTACATTGTGGTCAACTTACAGCTTTAGTCCAAGTCCTAAACTTCAGAAGATGTATGGTGCAAATGATTGCAGAACTTCAATCTTCATTTGGGATGCTTCATCTACACCAACCAAGCCTGTCTTTAAGGGTGGTAAGTTCCCTACCGTAACAACGACAAACTATTTGATCAATGCGCCAGAAATGTATCTCATTAAGGCAGAGGCTAAGCTTCATGGAACTTCTGCCGCAGATTTTGATGAGGCTAGAAATTCTTTGTTAGTTGTGGCAAAGCGTAATGCGGATATTACTTCTGCCGAGCAGTTGGGTACAACAAAGGATGAGGTTCTTGCTTTCTTGAAGGATGAGCGTGCTCGCGAATTATTCCAGGAGGGACTTCGTTTGTATGATTTGCGCCGTTGGGACGAAAAGGCATCTGTATATGCTTATGGTGCCCCAGAGGTGAAGTTCACTTTTAACAATTATAAGATTTCAGACTTTGTATATCCAATTCCTGTTGACGAAATCAATTCAGGTTTTGGTGTTGCTCAGAATGATTGGAGTAAAACATTGCCAAAGGCAAATTAATTTTGATAATATTTTTAATCAACGATATAGGAATGCCATGAGTGGCATTTTCTATAAATCTCTCGGGAGAGGCTGGCTGTGAAGCTCGCCTCTCTTTTTTTGTCTTTTTATTTGCGTATCTGATATTTTATTCGTAACTTCGCACCGTCTAAAGTAATATGGCTATGGAAAAGATAAGAAAATACCCAGTAGGAATGCAAACTTTCTCTGATATACGAGAGGGTAATTATGTGTACGTAGATAAGACAAGGTATATTGTCGATTTCTTGCGTAATGGTTCTAAATATGTGTTTCTGAATCGTCCAAGACGATTCGGTAAGTCGCTTTTTGTCTCTACGCTCCAGGCATATTATGAGGGCAGGAAGGAACTGTTTGATGGTTTGGCACTTGGCGAATATGAGAAAGAATGGGTGAAACGTCCTGTTCTTCACTTCGACATGAGTACTGCCAAAAATCAGACACCCGAAGGGTTAGAAGAGATGCTGGGCTACATGCTTTCAGAATACGAGCAGGTCTATGGACGTGACGAATTGGCGGTGCAGCCGAGCCAGCGTTTGCAGTCTTTGGTAAAGCGTGCCTATAAGAAGACGGGTCAAAAGGTGGTCGTTTTGATAGACGAATATGATGCTCCTCTCTTGGATGTCGTGCATGAGAAGGAAAGTTTGATGCCATTGCGCTTGGTTATGAGGAAGTTCTATAGCCCATTGAAATATCTCGACCCTTGGCTGGAATTTACCTTTATCACGGGTATCACCAAGTTCTCTCAGTTGAGTATCTTTAGCGAGATCAATAATTTGGATAATATCAGCATGTTCGATCAGTATTCTGCTATCTGTGGTATCAGCAAGACAGAACTACTGACGGTGATGAAGCCTGATGTTGAGTTGCTAGCCAAGTCTTTGGGAAAAACTTTTGATGAAACGGTTGCCGAGTTGAGTTCATATTATGATGGTTATCATTTCAGTAAAAAATCAGAAGATGTGTTTAATCCGTTTAGTCTGGTTAAAGCGTTGAGAAGTAAGGAAATAGCAGCTTATTGGTTTAGTTCAGGTACTCCTGCATACATTATCAACACTTTACGCAAACATCATGTGGGGGTGATGGATATAGAACAGAAATCCGTAGGGGTGGATGATTTCGATGTCTCTCCTGAGCAGATGACTTCTGCTTTACCATTGCTTTATCAGAGTGGGTATCTCACCATCAAGAAGTATAACCCTATCTTGCAGAGCTATCAGCTGGATTATCCAAACAAGGAAGTGCGTGTAGGGATGGTTCGTTCCTTGGCTCCTAACTATCTCTCTCCAATATCGTTGAACAATAATAGTTTCATCTTCGACTTTTTGGAGCAACTATATAACAATAATATGGATGGTGCTTTGCAGAAAATGCAGGCTTATCTCGCCAGTATCTCCAATCGACTTGCCAACAAGAACGAGAAGGACTTCCAAACGGTCTTTTATCTCATTTTTAATTTGATGGGTGCTTACATCTTGGTGGAGGAGGATAGTGCAATAGGCAGAGCAGATGCCGTTCTTCACATGCCGGATACAATCTATGTGATGGAATTGAAGTTTGATAAGACGGCTGAGGAAGCTTTGCAGCAGATTGATGACAAAGGCTATCTCATTCCTTATTCAGCTGACGGCAAACGAATGGTAAAAGTTGGAATCAACTACGACAGCCAAAAGCGAACCATTGGTGAATGGAAGATAGCAGAAGGATAAATATAGCTTTTTGTTACTGTTTAAACGAGTGGCATTGTATAACGTTTTATCTCCATGTTATTCGATTTTTTTGTGATAAATCACACTTTTGACGAATACAGGGGTAAGAATGCTGGCTGTAAAGCTCGCTTCTTTCCAAGAAAAAAAACACGGACAAATTGAATTTGTCCGTGTTATATTTTATTTATAGCAAGGGTGTCATATATATTGGCACCAATAAGGTCTGTCCATCTTTTTTGAAATCTTTCGTATATAATAGGTATCTTTTGTCGATTCTATCAGAGAACTTCTGGCAAAATTCATCTAGCGACTTGTGACTGTTATATCCTGATGATTTCACTTCTATCGGATAAATCTTCTTGCCACGAGATAGCAAGAAATCTATCTCATAGTTCTTGTGACTTGTTGCATGGGGAAATGTGTAATAGAACAGTTTGTTTCCTGATGCGGTAAGCATTTGGGCAACGAGATTCTCATAGGCATACCCCATATCGCTACTCAGTTTGTCGCTCAACAACTTTTCGTAAATGGTGTTCTCTGTGTAGTCTTTATCCCAAAAAGCAAGTGTGACGAATAGCCCTGTGTCTCCAACAAACATTTTATAGTAGTCTTCGTCACTATGTAATGAAAAACCAACATTGGGATCATTTGCGTGATAGGCGAAATTGACCACCATGCTGTCTTTCATGTCTGCCAAGACTCCCATGAGATTCTTTCTGCCTGCATCATCCAATACGCTTGCTACCTGGTATCTGGCTGAATTTTTGTTTAATTCGGAAGGAATACTCTCGAATAACTTGGCAGCTCTTCCTGTTTTGTCAATCTTTCTGAAGTCGTCAAGATAAAGTTCTATGATTTCTCGCTTTACGGCATCTGTTTTGCTCAGATTGTTGGTATCTAAGTACTCGTTTACGGCTTGTGGCATTCCACCTACAAGCATATATAGACGAAGGTTGCGCATAGCTTCTCGATGCGCTGCTCCCAATGGAACTTTTGCATCGAGAAACTGCTTGAGAAGGGGAAATGTAGCAGTATCGCCCATTGCCCATCGAAATTCCTCGTAATCCATCGGATAGAGATCCAAACGTGTTTCTTCGCTTGGAATCAAAATGTTTTCTACATTCTTTTTGATACTGATAAGAGAGCCTGTCTCTATGTAGTCGTATCTTCCGTCTGCTACTAGGTATTTGATGGCTTGCCGGGCTTGTGGGCACATTTGTACTTCATCGAAAATGATGGCTGATTTGCGTGGCTCCAAGATTACTTGGTAGATTGATTGGAGGCGTAAAAATATGTAGTTCAAGTCCATGAAGTTGTCAAACAGCTGTTTCACTTCCTTAGATGCTTGTGCGAAATCTATAAGGATATAGCTTTTGTATTCATTTTCTGCGAAAGCTTTGGCTACTGTTGACTTTCCTACACGGCGTGCTCCTTTGAGCAAGAGGGCTGTGCTACCATTTCTCTCTCGCTTCCATTCGAGCATTTTGTCGTACACTTTTCTTTTAAATGTTCTTTTTCTCATAACTTGCTGATTTTGAGCGCAAAGATACATATAAGTTCCAAATCCCCCAAATGTTTTTTGTTAAAATGTTCCAAATCCCCCAAATGTTTTTGCTTGAAATGTTCCAAATCCCCCAAATGTTTATCTTTTAATCGGGATGAGGAAAACTTTCCAAGAAAAAAAACACGGACAAATTGAATTTGTCCGGACAAATTTGTCCGGCATGATATAAATCGCTGACTATGAGAAGATTACAAAGATGTCGGACAAACAACCGGACAAATTCAATTTGTCCGTGTTATATTTTTAGGTCATAAATGCAGGTTTGGCATGGCGTAAACTATGACTTATGCTCCAGAAAACGGTGAGTTGAGGGGAAGAAAACTATGAGTTAGATTCGTTAACACTTTACGAGAACAGGTCTTTCATGGAGAAAAATGACAGTTGGATGCAATATTATCCCTTGTTTCTTGTTATTATATTATACAAACTGTTGTGGAAATGAAAAAGAAAATAGTTATAATGATGGTGCTGCTGCTTGCTGTTGTGGGAGCAAAGGCACAAGAAGTGGAGAGTCCGGTAGGCAGATTCTCGGTAATTCCCCGTATCGGTGTAACTCTGGCTAACTGGAGCGGATTGACTCTGGAAACTTTGGAGGGAACCTCGCTAGAGTCTAAGTATCAGGCAGGATTCATGGGTGGCGCAGATGTGGAATATCGCATAGGTAAGAGCCTGGGTATTACGCTGGGTGCTTATTATGCCCGACAGGGTATGCGCTTCCCTGACTGTGAGTTGACAGAGAATGCTGAAAAAGGGGAATATACAGGTATCAAGAATCATCACGTGAACCTCGATTATATCCAGGTACCGCTCATGCTGAAAGCCTATCTTGTAGAGGGTTTGTCGGTGAATGCAGGCGTTCAGGTGGGATTCCTTTGTGGTGACGGCAAGGTGAAAAGAGAGGAAACCGACCTTCAGAAGGACAAGAACGGGTCGATTACATACAAGGATATGCATGAAACCGAAGCTCTTTGGCCTGCCAAGAAGGTGGATGTAGCCATTCCTTTGGGCTTGAGCTATGAATATATGAACGTGATTCTGGATGCCCGTTACAACGTGAGCCTGACGAAGGCTAGCAAGGGTGATTGGGATAACTGTAAGAACAAGGCTCTGACCTTTACCGTGGGTTATCGTTTTACATTATAAAAGAATATTTGGATAGAAATAAGAAAAGCCTCAAATCCGCAAAGGATTTGAGGCTTTTACCTTATCTGATAATCAGATGATTCTATGATTCTTTATCCTACCTGACTTCCTGGCTTAACCTTGCCAAGGAGAGAAGTTACGTTCAATGAGCCGTCGAAGTTAACAGCACTCAGAATCATACCCTGACTCTCGATGCCCATCATCTTGCGAGGAGCAAAGTTGGCTACGAACAATACGTCCTTGCCGATCAGCTGCTCTGGTTCGTAGTAGGCTGCGATACCTGAGCAGATGGTGCGCTCTACGCCAGAACCATCGTCGATGGTGAACTTCAGGAGTTTCTTAGACTTCTTTACCTTCTCGCAGTTCAGAATGTGACCTACGCGGATATCGAGTTTCTCGAAATCATCGAAGCTAACCTCTGGCTTGATAGGAGCTGCCTGATAAGAAGCCTCCTCGTTAGCCTTCTTGGTGTCAGCAAGCTTCTGGAGCTGTCTTTCGATAACCTCATCCTCAATCTTCTCGAAGAGCAATTCAGGCTCACCGAGCTGGGTACCAGCCTTGAGCAAATCTGTGCTGCCGAGCTGAGTCCACTCGAAGTTAGGCATATTGATCATCTTGCGGAGCTTCTCTGAAGAGAATGGCAAGAATGGCTCGAAGGCGATAGCGAGGTTGGCAACCAACTGCAGGGAGATGTTCAGGATGGTCTCCACACGCTTAGGATCGGTCTTCCAAACCTTCCAAGGCTCACACTCTGTGATGTATCGGTTACCGATACGAGCCAGGTTCATAGCCTCTTTCTGAGCCTCGCGGAACTTGAATACGTTGAGATACTGCTCTACCTTCTCCTTTACGTCCTTAAACTCAGCGATAGCCTTCTCATCTACCTCCTGCAATTCACCACAGGCAGGAACTACGCCGCCCCAATACTTCTTGGTGAGCTGGAGGGCACGGTTTACGAAGTTACCGTAAACGGCAACCAACTCAGAGTTGTTGCGCTCCTGGAAATCCTTCCAGGTAAAGTTGTTGTCCTTGGTCTCAGGCGCATTGGCTGTCAATACATAGCGCAATACATCCTGCTTGCCTGGCAAATCTACGAGATACTCGTGCAACCATACAGCCCAGTTGCGGGATGTTGAAATCTTATCATCCTCCAGGTTCAGGAACTCGTTGGCTGGTACGTTGTCTGGCAAGATATAGTCGCCGTGAGCCTTCAGCATAGTAGGGAAGATGATGCAGTGGAACACGATATTGTCCTTACCGATGAAGTGAACAAGACGTGTTTCAGGATCCTGCCACCACTTCTGCCATGTTCCCCACTTTTCTGGATGAGCATCGCAGAGTTCCTTGGTATTAGAAATGTAGCCGATAGGTGCATCGAACCAAACGTAGAGCACCTTTCCATCTGCACCCTCTACTGGAACAGGAATACCCCAATCCAAGTCGCGGGTCATGGCACGTGGCTGAAGATCCATATCCAACCAGCTCTTGCATTGGCCGTAAACATTGGTACGCCACTCTTTGTGGCCTTCCAGAATCCACTTCTTCAACCAATCCTGATACTTGTTCAATGGAAGATACCAGTTCTTGGTAGGCTTCTTTACGAGACCATGACCAGGGTTGTTCTTGTTGGTAGGGTTGATGAGCTCCTCAGGAGAGAGGGTAGCACCACATTTCTCGCATTGGTCGCCATAAGCACCCTCTGCACCACAGCGAGGGCAAGTACCTACGATATTACGGTCAGTAAGGAATTCGCCTGTTACCTCGTCGCAGAACTGCTCCTCTACCTTTTCTTCCAATACGCCCTTGTCATAGAGTGTGCGGAAGAAGTCTGAAGCAAACTTATTGTGAGTAGGCGAAGTGGTACGGCTGTAAATATCAAAAGAGATACCGAAGTCCTCGAAACTCTTCTTGATGAGATTGTGATAGCGGTCAACCACCTCCTGTACGGTAATACCCTCTTTCTTGGCACGGATAGTAACAGGTACACCATGCTCATCGCTACCGCCGATGAAGACAACATCCTGCTTCTTGAGGCGGAGATAGCGAACATAGATATCGGCTGGCACGTATACACCTGCCAGGTGACCGATGTGCACACCACCGTTAGCATAAGGCAAAGCCGCAGTCACGGTAGTACGTTTAAAGTTCTTTTGTTCCATATTAGCTAATATATTTTTGTTATTTGGCTGCAAAATTACAAAAAATGTTGGAGATAAGAAAGAATTATCGTCGCTTTTTCTTACTTATATATATAATAAGGTGTAAAAAGCTGGGTTCTTTAGTGTTTTTATAGTAAGGATAGCGTAGGGCAGGATACAAAAAAAGGCCCTTTGCATCTCTGCAAGAGCCTCCCATCTTGTACACTTCCATCAGACTCCTCCCTGATAGGACTGTACCTAATTATTATCATTTACTTTTTCTACGAACTTATTCGTTTTGACAACTTATGTTGTTGACCTTTTACAATCTAATTACCTTAGTATGTAGAAAACTTCCTCCTTATATATTTATATCTATAGAGAGATTTCTTACATTACGTTCATATAGGCGATAACGGCCAACTCTGCAAGAAGAATTACGAAACCAATCTTCTTTACTGCGTTTGTAATTTTAAAAATGCAATCCATAATCTTAATAGTTTTGTTGTTAATAATTAAACTAGCGTTGTGCTAGTGTTCTTTTTACGGTTGCAAAGGTAATGCATTTTTTTATCCTATATGGGGTAATTTTTATTAGAATTAGTGATTTTCGTAAATTTAAAAGCTAATTAAAATCAATTATTACACCTTGGAGAATAGAAATTACCCCGTCTTGGACGATTTTACTATTCGTTTTTGTCTGTTTTTTGTGGTATTTTTGTCTTCATGGGGTAATATTTTCGTAATGACAAAAGAAAATAGCCATTCTAAAACAGGTTTGTAACTATTTTAAAATGGCTATTCTTCTATTTTTTCTCCCTTTTTCCCTTATAAATCCAACTTTTTAGAGCGAATGATAGGAAAAAACGGATTTTTATCCTTTTACATATATCTTCTTTATGATTATAAATGTCCTCTTTCTGCCCAATCGCCTCTGTCGAGGGTTCTGTATCCCACGGCTTCTGCTATATGGTCAGGCTTAATCTGTTCACTTCCTGCCAAATCAGCAATGGTTCGTGCCACTTTCAGGATTCTGTTATAGGCTCTGGCTGACAAAGAAAGCTTCTCCATTGCCATTCGGAGCAGTTCGATACCTTGTTCGTCGGGTTCGGCAAACTGATGAATCATTCTTTCGGTCATCTGGGCGTTGCAATGGATGCCTTTATAATCTTTGAATCTTTCGGCTTGAACTTCTCTTGCCTTGATGACTCTTTCTCTGATCTTGGCACTTGGCTCACCTGGTGCTGCCTTCGATATGTCCTGGAAAGGAACGGGACTGATTTCGCATTGGATGTCGATGCGGTCGAGTAACGGTCCCGAAATCTTGTTCATGTATCTTTGAATCTGGCCTGGCGTGCAGACACAGCGATGTGTCGGATCACCATAATATCCGCATGGACAAGGGTTCATACTTGCCACAAACATGAATGAACATGGATAATCTGTAGAATATTTCGCTCTGCTGATGTTGATGTGGCGGTCTTCCAATGGCTGGCGGAGTACTTCCAGAGTGGTTTTATTGAACTCCGGAAGTTCATCGCAGAACAGAACGCCATTATGGGCGAGCGATATTTCTCCCGGTTGTGGTGAAGTTCCACCGCCTACCAGAGCCACTTGAGAGATGGTATGGTGAGGAGACCGGAACGGGCGTTGGGAAATGAGTGATACATTCTTGCCCAGTTTGCCTGCAATGGAGTGAATCTGTGTTGTTTCCAGACTCTCAGATAGCGTGAGAGGAGGAAGAATAGACGGCAAACGTTTTGCCATCATCGACTTTCCGGAACCTGGAGGACCTACCATAATCAGGTTGTGTCCGCCAGCCGCAGCCACTTCGAGCGCTCTTTTCACGTTCTCCTGACCGCGGACGTCGGCATAATCGTATTCACAATGTGTCTGGTTTTCGTAAAATTCCTTGCGGGTGTCAACGATTGTAGGAGAAGGATTGCTTCTGTCGCTCATGAATTGTATGACTTCGAAAAGCGTTTTCATGCCGTAAACCTCAAGATTGTTTACGACAGCCGCTTCCCGAGCGTTCTGTTCCGGCACAATCAGTCCCTTAAAGTGCTCTGCTCTTGCTCTGATGGCTATCGGTAGGGCACCTTTGATAGGCTGGAGCGTACCGTCAAGGCTCAGCTCGCCTACCATCATGTACTCTTTCAGATGATCTTCGGGAATGTTGTTGTTGGCACCTAGAAGTCCGATTGCAAGCGGCAAGTCGAAACTGCTGCCCTCTTTCCTGAGGTCAGCTGGAGCCAGATTGATAGTGATGTCGGCTATCGGAAATTTGAAGCCGCTATACTGGAGAGCTGCTGAAATTCGGTTACGGCTCTCCTTGACCGCCTCGTCGCCTAAGCCTGTGAGGTGGTACATGACGCCTCTGTTGAGGCTTACTTCTACGGTTACAGTAGTTACTTCTAGTCCGTTAACTGCTGCACAATATGTCTTTACTAACATATAGGCGTGCTTTTTATGGGTTCTTGACTAGCTCGAAAGTATTTATTTTAGCAGTTGGTCGAGCTTATTGTAAAGCTCTTGCTTTTTCATGCCTCGGGCGATGATTTTACCATTTTGAAGTATGATGTTGTCAGGAAGGTTTCCCAATCCCAACTTCTTCAAGGTCTTGTCTTCCAGCATTTCGCCGTTGCAGATGATAGGGCATGCGATAGAGTCGCGCTTGATGTTGTTCTTGCATTCGCTCTTGCTGGCATCCAGACAGAAAGCCATCAGCTTAAGCTTGCCGTTCGATTTCTTCTGACGGCTCTTCAGTTCGCGCTGCATGTCCTGACTGTCATAGTTATAGGTAGCCCAGGTGTAGATTACGGCAACCGGAGCGCTGCTCATTTCTGTACTAGAAACGAGTTTTCCGTTGATATCGTATGCTGTAAATGAAGGCAGGGTTGCACCGGTGCCTACATTCTTCATGGTTTCTGCCAACTGCTTCATCTTAGCCAACTGTCCGTTTTTAGGCTGTTCTTTCTCTACGATATTGATGAGTGAGAGCGCCTTGCGGTAATCAGGTTGTGTAGAAGTGATGAAGTATTTTTTGATCAGATAGATGCTGCACACAGAATTCGGATGTTCTCTGACGAAGTCTTCAGCATGCTTTTTAGCCTCAGGTGGCGTATCTTTCAGAATGTTCTTGCGGAATTTTGTCATCAGTTCGTTATCCTCGGTTCCGCTTACCTCCATTTCCTTAAGGTGCGAAGCATCTGCCTTGATTTCTACTGATTTGCCCGATTTTGCGAAGATAGGCTGCTCAGAGAAATTAGGGAAAACAAGCATAATGGTAAAATCTTCCTTACATTCGGTTTCGAAAGTGAAACGGCCGCCTTCTACCTTGATGGTATCAACGCCTTCGAAGCCCCCGTCAGGACTGTATACATAAAATTCGCCTTGATTCATGTTGAGAAATTTGCCTTCAAACTTGAAATGCCCACTGCTAACACCACATGATGTTAAGACCAGCGTAATGAATAAAATGAGGATGTAAGCAAATTTTTTCATAAGGAAAAACTTTAAGGTGCCGCGAGCGGGACTCGAACCCGCACAGCCATTACTGGCCAAGGGATTTTAAGTCCCTCGTGTCTACCAATTCCACCATTGCGGCATGGTAAACGTTAAGAGTTGAGCGGAAAACGGGACTCGGACCCGCGACCCCAACCTTGGCAAGGTTGTGCTCTACCAACTGAGCTATTTCCGCGTTATGTGGGTGCAAAGGTAATGCTATTTCTTTAAATCTCCAAACGATTTACATTTTTTAAGACAAGAAAGCGCCATTTTTTTCGTTTGTCCTCCGTTTCTGCTTAGTTTCCCACGTATATATCGGTTCCTTTGCCGCCGTAGGTTACCCGATATTGCATCAGCGGCTTGTCGCTTTTGCTCTTTCCGCCGCTTGAGATGGTTCCGTATTCCAGGCTGTAGATGCGTTTGCATTTGTCGCAAATTACCGATTGGCGGTTGCCGGTCCATTCCAGCGGATAGTTGGTTCCGCCATATTGTTCTATGCAGTTGGGGCATTGGCGGTCCCAGGCTACAGGTCCGCTGAAGTTTGTAAGTCCCATGATGAAGCCGTTCTTTTTGGCATCTTTAGGGTCGTTGCCTGCTCCCAGATAGGTATAGTTGGCATAATTCTCCTTGGCTGTAGAGAGGATGATGGTTTCCGTCTTGTTTTTTCCATCGTTTAATGTAGAATAGATATTCCAGGCTCCATTCACCTTTTTGGCACTAACCATCGTGTAGACGCCCGTTCCGTTGAGGGCTGTTTCCAGACTTGTGCCCGGATGGTATTGCGACTTGAAATAGAACTGGCAGGGATATTTGGTGCTGATGCTGTTTTCTGCATCGCACGAACAAAGTAAGAGCATAGCTATTCCAGCCATGCTCTTCACCTTATTATATATATATACCTTATTATATATGCTATTCTTCATGCAGAAACCTTTCTGTCTTTATTTCAGAAGATTCTTCTCGGCATTCTCCATGCGCTCGAAGTGGAACTCAGAGAGGGTCTGCTCCATCAGCGCCTGAATCTTGTCGTTGCAGAGATTGCCGATGCTGCCTTCGTGAGTATGATGAATATCCTTGTTTGGCTTGAATTCGCCAGCCTCGATTTCCAGTCCTACCTTCTTGTAAGCATCGCGGAATGGCATTCCGTTGGCTGCAAGCTGGTTAACTTCTTCTACTGAGAACATAGGGTCGTAGCGAGGATCGTCAAGAATATGCTCGTTCACCTCCATCTTGTTGATGATGTAGGCAGCCATCTGCAGACAGTCCTTCAACTCGTCGAAGGCAGGGAGGAACACTTCCTTGATAATCTGGAGATCGCGGAAATAGCCTACTGGCAGGTTGTTCATGATGAGCATTACCTGCTGTGGAAGGCTCTGGAGCTTGTTGCTCTTGGCGCGAATCAACTCGAATACGTCTGGATTCTTCTTGTGTGGCATGATGCTCGAACCGGTGGTGCACTCCTTAGGCAATTTCACGAAACCGAAGTTCTGACAGTTGAACATACAGGCGTCGAAAGCCATCTTTGCCAAAGTTCCTGCCACGGTAGCCATGGCGAAAGCCACGTTGCGCTCCATCTTTCCTCTGCCCATTTGTGCATAAACCACATTATAGTCCATGCTGTCGAAACCGAGAAGTTCGGTGGTCATGGTGCGGTTCAATGGGAATGAACTTCCATAGCCGGCAGCGCTACCCAATGGGTTGCGGTTGGTCATGCGGTAAGCAGCCTGAAGGAAGAGCATGTCATCGGCAAGTCCTTCAGCATAAGCGCCAAACCAGAGACCGAATGATGAAGGCATAGCCACCTGCAGATGGGTGTAGCCCGGCATCAGCACGTCCTTATACTGGTTGCTCTTCTGAATCAGCTCGTCGAAGAGAATCTTCACGGCGTCCACAATCTCCTTCAACTCATGACGGGTGAAGAGTTTGAGGTCTACGAGAACCTGGTCGTTGCGTGATCTACCCGAATGAATCTTCTTGCCCATGTCGCCCAGTTTCTGGGTGAGCATCAGTTCTACCTGGGAATGAACGTCTTCCACGCCGTCTTCTATTACGAATTCGCCCTTGTCGGCGATGGCGTAGATGTTTTTCAGTTCGGCAAGGAGCTGAGTGAGTTCATCTTTCTCCAGGAGTCCGATGCTTTCGAGCATGGTGATGTGTGCCATACTGCCCAGCACGTCATACTTGGCGAGATAGAGGTCGAGTTCGCGGTCTCTTCCTACGGTGAATCTTTCAATTTCCTTGTTTACTTCGAAGTTCTTTTCCCAAAGTTTATGTGCCATAATTTCTTTATTTATTAATCCTGGTAAGGAATCATCGCAAGCGCATCAGCAATTTTTTCGATGCCTTCCTGCAATGGCTTCTTCACCATACCCTTGATAAACATGTTAAGTTCTGCCTTGATGGTGAGTTTCATTTTGCATGAGAACTCGCCTGTAGGGAGCAGCTGAATCCAGAAGTTGAAAGGAACAGGGCTGTTTTCTGTTTCAAACTTGATGGTCTTAGGCTCCTCGCGGTCGATGATGCGCATCTTGATTTCACCCACCATAGGTGCTGTGATAGAGATGCTGTCGCTATCAAACTTGAGGTCCTTCAGCTTTTCCATTTCCTTTCTCTTGTCCTCAGGAATCTGGTCTTTCACCTGCTCGAAGCGGTCTTTGAGCATCTGCAGGTTATTCAGATCGCTCAATGTACGATAAACAGATTCCTGCTTGTGAGGAATCTGTTTGATATTACTTTCGAATGTACTTGTACTCATTATTGATGGGTCAGCTTGATTACTTCTTCCAGTTAGCTGGGTCCTTGCGCCACTCGTGGAGCAGCTCTACGTCTTCCTGCTTGATATAGCCAGTCTCCAGAGCCTCTGCCACTACGTGCTCATAGTCGGTCAAAGTAACCAGCTTTACGTTAGCATCAGCAAAAGCCTTCTCGGCGATAGGGAAACCATAGGTGTAGCTAGCTACCATGCCCACAATCTCGTTGCCGTTCTTGCGGAGAGCTTCTACTGCCTTGAGAGAGCTGCCGCCGGTAGAAATCAAGTCTTCTACTACCACAACCTTAGCCTTAGGGTCGAGCTGACCTTCGATGAGGTTCTGCATACCGTGATCCTTTGGTTTAGAACGAACGTATACGAAAGGCATGTTCAGTTCGTCAGCAACCAAAGCACCCTGTGCGATGGCACCAGTAGCTACTCCGGCTACAGCATCAGCCTCTGGGAACTGCTCCAGGATAGCGTGAACGAGCTCAAGCTTTACATAATTGCGGAGTTCTGGGAATGAGAGAGTCTTGCGGTTATCGCAATAGAATGGTGACTTCCAGCCAGAAGCCCATGTGAATGGATCATTAGGCTGCAACTTGATAGCCTTTACTTTCAATAACTTAGATGCGAATTCTTTCTTCAGTTTGTCCATAATCTTAAAGGATTAAATTATTATTAATTATTTTGCAAAGGTACAATGATTTTTGCACACGGCGGCTATATTTAGGGTTAAAATGTTTTAACTCTCGGCAAAAAGGGCCTTTAGTCGTGTGCGAAACCTACAGTCAGCACGCTTATCTTCATCTTTCCGGCTGCTTTTATCAGGGTTTCCGCACAGGAGATGATGGTGGCTCCGGTGGTGCATACGTCGTCGATGATGAGGATATGTTTGCCCTCAAGTTGCGTGATGGGGTGCTCGCCCTGCCCGTCATGATAGGTTGCTGCGGCTTCAAAAACCTGGCTCACGTTTTCCTGTCTTTCCTGCCGGTTCTTGTGGGTTTGGCTTTCGCTAAACTTTTTCCTTCTTACGGCATCCTTGATGATGGTTAGATGGGTGAGTTGCCGGATGCCTTTGGCGATGAGAAGGCTCTGGTTATAGCCGCGTTCTTTTTCTCGTTTTCGGGTGAGCGGGATGGGGATGATGGCGTCTATTCCGTCGAAAAACTGAATGCCTAACCCCTTCTTTGCCAGCATTCTGCCCAGATAGATTCCCATTTCAGGATGATGCATGTATTTCAGCTGGTAGACGGCTCTAGCCGATGTGGCATGGCTGATGTGATGGAAGAGAGCGCAGCAGCGTTCGATGGGAATCAGATGCCAGAAGAGTTTTGCCATCTCGTTGTCGTAGGGCTGTTTCCAGGTATCGGTTCCCGGCATGCGGAGCAGACATTTTATGCATATCATCTCCTCCCCGCCAGCGAGCACATTTCCGCAGATGGCGCAGGTTCGGGGGAAGAATAAATCTAATATGTCTCTTAACAGGCTGGTACGCATGGCTTTACTCTTAATTTTGAGGTTTGGATATTGAACTTGATGCTTTGCTTTAGAATTCCTCTTCGAAATCGATGTCTCCTAGATCTTCTTCCTTCATCCGGTCGATGCATTTGTGGATAACCTCCATGCTGTATCCTCTTCCCAGGGCAAAGCGGATGAGTTTCATCGAGCGTTCATAGTCGTTCTTTGCCTTGATGGTTTTATATTTGTTTTTCATCAGGGGCAGGAGGGTTTCCATATACAGGTCGTCTTCAATCTCTTCGAAGATAGGGTCGGAGATGTCCTTCGGAATATGTTTCATCCACAGCGCCTGTTCCACCTTCCGGCGTCCCCACTTGTTGTATTTTATCTTGTCGTTGATAAAGAAACGTGCGAAACGTTCGTCGTCGATGAATTTCTTCTCGGTCAGGAATTCCATGTTTCTGGCGATGGCATCTTCGGGCAGTTCCCACTTCTTCATCTTGTCGATCATCTCTTGCGAGCAATGTTCGGCTTGGGTGCAGAGGGTGGTGAGCTTCAGGAGCGCCTGCTGCTCGGTCATCGGCTTTTTATACTTTGAACTTTGAGATTTGAACATGATGATTTTTACTTTGAACTTTGAGATTTGAACATTGAACTTTATGATTTGCCGGCTCGCATCATTCTCTGCTTTCCGAAGGCATCTTCCTTTGTATTAATAGCTTTAAAACCCAATCCTTCCAGCATTTCCCTTGTTTCTTTTTCGTAGATAGGATTGATTTCGAAGTATAATGCACCTCCGGATTTGAGGGCTGAAGAGGCATATTCGGCGATGGCTCTGTAGAACTTCAGAGGATCTTCATCGGGCACGAAGAGGGCGAGATCGGGTTCGTGTTCCAACACATTCTTCTCCATATCCGCTTTCTCCTTTTCGCAGATATAAGGAGGGTTGCTCACGATGATGTCCCATCTTTCGGCATCCGATGTTTCCGCCAACTTCAGGGCATCCTGATATTCTATTTTTACGTTACCGGCATCCAGAAGCGCAACATTTCCCTGTGCTATCTTCAAGGCATCTTCCGAAATATCCCAACCCGTAACCTCCGAGCCGCCGATGTCCAGTCCCAGCGTAATGGCGATGCAGCCCGAACCCGTACAGATGTCCAGGATGCGGGTGGCGTTTTCTTCCTTCTCTCCTTCCGTAATCCCTTTGTTTTCAGTCGCATCTTTTTCTATCCACTCGCAGAGTTCTGCCGTTTCGGGTCTCGGAATCAGCACGCCCGGCTCTACATGGAAGGTTCTTCCTGCAAAGTCAGCTTCGCCCAGAACATACTGTACAGGTTCGCCTTTTTGCAATCTTCTGATAATTTCTTCCAGTTTTCTTTCTTCATCTGCAGATAATTCATTAACTTTGCCGCAGATTATGTCGGTCAGCGTCATTCCGTACTTCACATCGAGCACGGTGCGGACGATAGCCTGTGCTTCGCCCGCCTCATATAGAGGGGTAATGGATTGCCAAAGTTGTTGATACGTTTTCATCTCTAAATCGTATATTATGATTTGATTTGAGAGCAAAGGTACGACATTTTATCGAAAAGTAAGTAAAAAACGAAGAAAAGTTTTAGATATGGAACAAAATAATGTTTCTTTTCAGAATGTGAAGACGGGCGAACCGTTGTCGCAAAAGGAAATAGACGAAATGTTTATGCGCCGCTGTCTGCAGCTGGCGAAAAACGGAAGAGAGAATGCCAAACCCAATCCGATGGTGGGAGCCGTTATCGTGAGTGGGGATGGCAGAATCATCGGCGAAGGCTATCATGTAAGATGCGGCGAAGGGCATGCTGAAGTCAACGCCTTTGCATCTGTTAAGCCCGAGGATGAGCATCTGTTAAGCCAAGCTACCATCTATGTGAGTCTCGAACCCTGCTCTCATTACGGCAAGACGCCGCCTTGCGCCGATTTGATAGTAAGAAAAGGAGTAAAGCGATGCGTTTGTGGCTGCGTAGATCCCTTTGCCAAGGTTCAGGGCCGCGGTATCCGCAAGATTCGCGAGGCAGACATCGAAGTAACAGTAGGCGTTCTGGAGGCGGAATGTCTCGAACTCAACAAGCGCTTCATCACCTTCAACACCCATCAGCGTCCTTACATCATCCTGAAATGGGCGCAGACCGCGAATGGCTTTCTTGACAACGGGGGTAGGGGTATGGCTATTTCCTCGCCTTTCACCAAGATGCTCTCCCACAAGTTGCGTGCTGAGAACGATGCCATCCTCATAGGCCGCGTAACCGATGAGCGCGACCACAGTCAGCTCAACGTTAGAGATTGGAGCGGCAAGGACCCGATGCGCCTGGTCATCGACCGCCATCATCCTTGTTTCGAAGGTCTGGATTTCTCACGGGGCAAGACGGAAGTGTTGCAGCAAATCATGCAGTACTTATATAATAATAAGGTGCAGTCGCTGATAGTAGAGGGAGGCGCCATCACCCATCAGGCATTCCTCGATGCTGGACTTTGGGATGAAATCAGGGTAGAAACGTTGTTGTCCACATCTGTGGAAAACTCCGTAACTTCAGGAACGCCAGCGCCTATGCTTCCTCATAACGTCCGGTTAATCAGCCACGAGGCGTATGATGGAAATGTTATCAACACCTATGAGCGGATGTAATCTTCTCATAGATTTGCTTTTCCCTTCGGCCAGCGATTTTCAATTCACAGATGACACAGATTTAGTGGCGTATGCCCAATTCAACATTTAACATTCAACACTTAACATTCAAGAAAATGAGTAACAGATTTACATCGCGTCTGAGTGATGACGACGATTTCAAGCGAGACGAACTGATACGTAAGATAGAGCATTCGGTAGAGCAGATGACGCTCTCAGAACTAGAAGCCCTGTCCTACGATATGTTTACCAAGGGTTATATGGAGGATTATTAGAAAATGTCGGGAACAGCTGATGCGAGAACCGGAAATAGCCAACTGGCAAAATATAAATAGCCAACTGGCAAAACGCAAACAGCCGACTAGCGCATGAGTGGCTAGTCGGCTGTTTTACTGGAACAGTTATTGAAAACTCCTTTATTTTGTTTTCGTATAGGCTTTCTGCCAAATACTCTTCACTCTTCACCAAAAGCCCCGAATCCCCTGTGTTTATCGGCATTCCGAGGGGTGAAGAGTATTCGGGCACTCTTCACCTACTCTTCACCACTCTTCACCCTTCAGGCGTATCTTGCGCCAATTCTCTTAGCGGTTTGCAAATCCTCCAAAACAGAGTGGTGAAGAGTGGTGAAGAGTGGGTGAAGAGATGAAAAGAACTCTTCACCCCTCGGAATGCCGATAAACACAGGGGTTCCCGGCCGAAAGGTGAAGAGTGAAGAGTACCAGAAATAATTGACTCAAGTTTCGCATGTTATCATCAATCTCTTTGATAGATAGGTAATGAAGAAATAGTGATGGAAACTAAAAAATGGGCGATTTTTTACCCAAATCTATGTTTTTGAATGAGATTTGGGTAAAAAATCGCCCATTTTCTTTGTTTTTCGGGAAAATTGGCTTAAATTTGCAGTCAGTATCGAAACGAATAAAAAACGAAGAAAATGGGAACAAGCAATAAGTTGGTAGGTAGGGAGCGAGAGTGCTTGGAACTGGATAGGGTGATGGAATCCGACCGCTCTGAGTTTGTGATAGTGTATGGAAGACGAAGAGTAGGCAAGACCTTCCTTGTTGACCAATACTATCAAGGTTCCTATGACTTTACATTTGTGGGAGGACATAATCTTTCTCGCCAAAGACAATTGACGAGTTTCGGCAAGGCATTGAAGAAATTTTCGGGCAGTAAGCCAGATAAGTTTTCCGATTGGTTTGATGCCTTTGATGCTCTTGAGGAATATCTGGAGTTGCTTGATGCAGACAGGAAGAAAGTGGTGTTTATCGATGAGATGCCTTGGATAGATACGCAGAAGTCGGATTTTGTTTCGGCTTTGGAAAATTTCTGGAATGGTTGGGCTGCTCGCCGAAGCGACATCGTGTTCATTGCCAGCGGTTCCGCCACTTCCTGGATGGTGGATAATCTGATAGAGAACCAGGGTGGCTTGCATGCCCGAATTACCTCTAGTATCTATGTGCGCCCATTTACGCTTCATGAGGTGGAGGAATACTTGCAACGCAAGCATTGCAAGTGGGACAGATACCAGATATTGCAATGCTATATGGTAATGGGTGGCATCCCATTCTATCTGAGCCTTATCGACCCAAGACAGAGTTTGGTGCAGAATGTGGATCGCCTTTTCTTCTCTCATGGCGGTATCATGAGAGGGGAGTTTGATGAACTCTATAATGCGTTGTTCAGCAATGCCGAACTGTATATCAGCGTGGTCAAAGCATTGGCTCAGCACCATGATGGTATGACTCGTACGGAAATTTCCAAAGTCATTGGGGCGAATGGAGGTACGCTCACTCGTGTACTGACCAATTTGGAAAGATGCGATTTTATCTCACGCAGTCAGAACTTTGGTTGCAAGACAAAAGATACCATCTATCGGTTGATGGATTTCTATACCTTATTCTATTATAAGTTTATAGCGCAAGATACATCTGGGGATGAACAATGGTGGAGCCACAATTTTGAGTCACGCTTGGTTTCTACATGGCAAGGACTTACCTTCGAGATTGTCTGCTTGATGCACACGGATTGCATCAAGAAAGCCTTGGGCATATCAGGCATGGCTACGGAAGTTTCTTCATGGAGAAAGGTGGCGGATGACAAGCAGCGAGGTGGGCAGATAGACTTGGTCATCAAGCGTGCCGACCGCATCGTGCATCTATGCGAGATGAAATTCAGCAAGTCGGAATACCGCATCACTGATGCCTACGAGCAGCTGTTGCGGCAGCGCATGGAACTCTTCCAAAGTTCCACCAAGACCAAGCTTTCTTTGGTCATCACCTTTGTTACTACGTATGGAGTGGCTGATGGCTTGCATCATAGCATCGTGCATAGCGAGGTGACGATGTCGCAGCTGTTCATTCGGAATGTTACATGATAGCCTGCCACATTATGCTCGGCTAGGGAGAGGTTGATGGATTGCATCATCAGCATCTGGCGGGAGATGGAGAGGCCGATGCCCGAACCTGATGGCTTGGTAGAGAAGAAGGGGATGAACATCTCCTTTGCCACATCGGCTGGGATGGGGGCGCCATTGTTGCTGAAATAGATGCCCGAGAATTGTGAACTCTCGATGCTCTCTGGATGTTTGTGGAAGCATCGAATGTCGATGGCTGAGGCGTGAGCCTCGATGGCATTCTTGGTCAGATTGATAAATACCTGGTGCAGCATGTTTTTGTCGGCAGACCAGGTGGCATCTTCAGGGATATGGATGTGCCATTCTATCTGAGGATAGAGCGGCTTGATGCCTTCCACGAAATCCTTGAGTGGAATGTTCTCGATGACAGGCTCTTGTAGCTGGGTGAGCTTGCGGTAGCTGTCCACGAAACTGGTGAGCGACTTGCTGGTGTCTCGAATGGCTCGGATGCCTTCCTCGTAGGGCGAGCCTTGGATGTCGGGATTGCTCAGATAGGCTTGGCAGATGCTGGAGATGGGGGCGGTGGCGTTCATAATCTCATGGGTGAGCACACGGGTTAGCCTTTGCCAAGATTCCACCTCATGCTGCGCCACCAGTCTGCCGATGTCGTTCTCCATATCGTTGAGGGCTTGCTGCAAGGCTCGTTCTCCAGAGAGCAATCCCTTGGTGGATAGACGGAAGGAGTAATCGCCATTGCGGATAGCCTCTTGCATCAAGAAGGCACGGCTCTTCAGGTTGCGCTGATGGCGCAAGAAGAGATAGATGATGCCTCCGATGATGAGGAGAATGATACCTATTATATATATGTGGAAGATGGTGTCCATATCAGATGTTGATAATCATGAATGATTGTGATAAGTGATAACGGGAATGATTTTGATAAGTGATTATCGCTTGAGCTTGGCATAAAGCGTTTGGCGAGTGATGCCGAGCAGTTCGGCGGCACGAGAAATATTGCCGTGGCATTGATCCACCACCTTGTGGATATGCGTGGTCTCGATGCTCTCCAGTGTCTCCACTTCCTGGCTTCGGTCGATGGCATCTTTCAGGGTTCTGATAAGTTCGTCATTATCCCAAGGCTTGGTTACAAAGTCGGCGGCTCCCGTCTTCAATCCCTTGATGGCGAGCTGGATATCAGCGTAGGCGGTGATGAGCACCACGGGGATGTTGGCATGGAGACGGCGCAAGGTGCGAAGCCAAAGCAAACCTTCCTGTCCGCTGTTTACGCCCAGCGAAAAGTTCATGTCGAGCAAGATGATGTCCACTGGCTCTTGTTGGAGCAGAGCGGGGGCTGTGTCTGGGCAAGGCAAGGTGAGAATCTTCTCAAATGTGCCGCCTAGGCATATCTTCAGGGCTGTGAGTATCGATGGATTGTCGTCGATTACAAGTATAGTTCCGTATTTCATCTATTTGTGTTCTGTTATATCTTTTCCTGACTTTGACTATGCGTCACCCATCTTGGATTTTTCTATTTTTCGGGGGCAGAATCGTCACTTTTGCCCCCGTCTAGTATCTTTTGAACATCAAACAAGGGCTTGATAGAGTGTTGGGCAGGAGTCAGCAGCAATGTTTCTTGCCTGACCTTCCCATTATTCGGCATGTTGATTCTGATAGTAGCTATGGTCTTAGCAATTTTCAAAACTGAATCTACACTTTTGTTTATCTTGGCAATTTTTAAGATACGCTCCAGTTCTTTATACACCTTGTATGCAATGAAGCATATGCAGATATGTGCCTCTATTCTTTTCTCTGTGAAATGAAAGATGGGGCGTGCCTCCAAGTTCCCTTTGGTTACACGAAAGGCTCGTTCCACGACCCATAGACCGTGGTATTGTTCGACAACTTCCTTTGGTGTGATGGAAGTATTGGTTATATAACCTTTCAAGCCATCCCACTGTGAATCTTCCTTGATTTTGTCTTCGCTGATAACTACATCTATGTCTTTGCTGATTTCCAAGAATTTATTATAGCCACGCTTATTTACGGAGGCTTTTGTGATTTTTCCATTTGCATATGCCTTCTTGAGCCTTGCCACTCCCTTATCACGATTATGTGCATCCTTCTTTGCTCGTTCTTCGGAATAGCCGAGGATCAATCTTGCATTGTCACCATATCTGTATTCGTGAAATTTTCCAGGCATCTTGTCTTGCTGCAAGATCCATTCTTTTATCTGCTCAGACTCTGTATGAATACGAGCACCTATTATATATTTGTATCCTGCATCCTCCAGTAACTTTACATTGCGCTTACTCATGAGCCCTGCATCAGCCACCACTACAAAATCGTCCAGAAAGAAGCGTTGTATGAAATCATCTATGATAGGTAGCATGGTGTATCCCTCGTATTGGCTTCCATTGAAAATACAATACGACAGAGGATAGCCATCACGGCTGACCAAGAGGCCTAGCACTATCTGCGACTCTGATGTCTTGCCATCCTTTGAAAAACCAGACTCTCGCAGCACATCTGTTCTACTGGTCTCAAAATACAGTGTGGTCACATCATAGAACATCAGACCTACATGTCCACCGAGTATGCGCTTGGTGTGCTCTACACTGATGCGTTGTACCTCTTCTTTTTGGGTATAGTACAACTTGTCCATGTAGCGATAAAGCTTATACAACTCGACATCTTCATCAAAGTATGACTTCAGGTAATCTACTGTTGCGTGTTTGCTCATGGGTTGAGAGATGCGAGCGATAACCAAATGGCGAAGTATGGAATCTTGAATTTGGTTGAAACCTATGCTGTCATATACTTGGTTTAGGATAATTTGGTGTCCATTTAGAAGCAGGGAGTCTATGTTAGACAGTACTCGTTCTGTCTCTTCCTCTTCGTTTTGCTTGATGTCTGGTTCTGTGAAGTTAATCTCTTGCTGTCCACCATAAGTTCTTATCCATTTGTTCGCTTCTAGGCACAGAGCATCCGCTTCGGCATCTGTCTTCGCAACACCGAAACTCTTGATTTCACGGAACTTGCCATTGCTCTTGTCCACCACAAGCACTCCGATATGCCCACTGCGGTGCTTCTTCTTACGTACAAACATGGTGCAAAGATACAAAAAATAGTCGTTGCGTCACCCATTTACAGAGATTATTTTTGCTAAATGCCTGAAAATTAGGATATGTTATTTTATAGGTACACATTTTGTCAAAGTCAGGAGTTCCGTATTTCATCTATTTGTGTTCTGTTATATCTTTTGTCTTTGTTTGCAAAAGTACACTTTTTTCTTGAATTAGCCAACAAAACGGAAGATGATGTGTGATTATCATACAGAAGAGTGTATGAATTTCATACAATCCGCTTGCCGCTAGCTTCTGATTCTTGGCAGAATCAAAAGGAATGATTACTTTTGCGTCAGAAAAAAGCATCAGATAGGATGCATCAGAAAAAGCATCAGAAAATAAAGAAACAACAGATATGAAAAGTTATTTTAAGTTTTTATCGCGCAACAAGCTCTATACTGCTATCGAGGCTTTCGGACTCTCGATAGCCTTGGCTTTTGTGATGATTTTGGTATCTTACGCCTTCATGGAGTATCGGGTGGGCACGCATCAGCCAGATGCCAAGAACCTCTATGTGCCTGGTTCGGGCGATTACCTTGGCATGACCTTGGGTACGGCTAAGGAGTTTTTCCCTTCCATCCCGGAAATCAAGGAATGGACCCGATTTAGCGATTATTATACAGACAAGGGTGCTGTGGTGGATGGTCAATACTTTCATGTGCAGGCACGTGCCATAGATCCTAACTTCTTGGATATGATGGGAATGAAGTGCAGGGGATGCTCCGCTCATCGTGTGCTCACGGATAAGCACCAGGCCCTTATCTCCGAGTCTTTTGCCAAGAGGGCTTTTTGCTATGCGAATCCTATCGGGCAGGTCGTTAAGTGCGACACGCTGCAATTCAAGGTAGTGGGCATCGTGGATGATTTTGGCAGGGAAGACTTGCTGGAACCCACCGACATCTTTGTTTCCATGAAATTTAAGGACGCAGATTTGTATCCGATGGATCAGTTTGGCGAGGTTGTTACCATCGTCCGATTGGCAGATGGCGCTGACCCAGAAAAGGTGAATGCCACGTTGCTCAATAAATATATGGGCTATTGGAAGAAATGGTGGAGTCGTGAGAAGACGACTGGCAGTTTCTTGTGGGGCTCTAGCTTGGTGCGCTGGGACAAGTTGTATTTTTCAGATATTACATGCTCGCATGTCCGTCATGGCAGCAAGACCTTGGTCAATGTCCTTTTGATTGTGGCACTCGTCCTCTTGCTTTCAGCCATCTTCAATTACATCAATCTCACCGTGGCGCAGATAGGCAATCGAGCCAAGGAGATGGCTACCCGCCGCCTGTTGGGTGAGTCGGTACTGGGTGTGGTATTGCGCTATATCAAGGAGGCTGCACTCTTCACGGCAGGTTGCTTCTTGCTGGGCATTTTGCTGGCTTGGGCATTCACACCTTTATTTAATAGCATCTTGGATACGAAGATTTCGCTCTTCTCTTCGCCTGCCGTTTGGGGATGCCTGTTGGTGGCTTATCTCGTTATCTCCTTGCTGTCGGGCTTGTTCCCAGCCATCGTGGTGTCTCGTTTCAATCCGATAGATGTGGTGAAGGGCACCATCCGCTTGCGCAGCAAGATGTGGTTTAGCAAGATATTCATTGTGGCACAGAGCGTTATCAGTATGTCGCTAGTGGTGATGGCTATCACGATGATGCTCCAGATGCGCCATCTCGCCAACATACCTTTGGGTTATCAAACAAAAGATATCCTCTGCGTATCCACCACCTTCGGGTTTGATAATGTGGACGTCAGAAACGCGGCGTTGATAGCGAGATTGAAATCTCTGCCTGAGGTGGAGGAGGCTACGGCTATCGGCAACAATCCTGTCATCAGCTTTGCTAATGGAGTGCATGATGAGAAGGGAGAAAATATAGCGTTCTTGCGATTGAGCGTATTGGATTCCATAGCGATGAAGATGATGGGCTTCAAGGTGCTGGAGCGATATTCTGACCCAACGCCAGGCAAAATCTGGGTTAGCGAGGAAGCCAAGCGAACCTTTGGCGTATCGAGCAAGAAACCATATTTCGGTAATCGTGAAGGCAAGCCGGAATATGAGGTTTGTGGCGTTGTGAAAGATTTCCACTGTGGCGATGCTCTTGATGAGTTCAAATCTGACAAATTTGGAAATCATAATGCGATACGTGTTCCTTCTAATCATGATGTGCTTTGGACCATATTGGTGAAGACTCGTGGCGACCATGCCCAAGCCTTGGCTGCTATCCAGAGTGCCTGCAAGCAAGTTGCTAAGGAGCAGCTGGGCGTACCTACCGACATGGATACGGAGTATCTGGACGACACCTTGGCTGATGCGCTCAAGGAGAAGCACAACATGATGGTGCTCATCATCACCTTCATGGGCATCTCCATCTTGATTTCCGCCCTCGGCTTGTTTGGCATGTCGGTATATTACGGCAACCAGCAGCGCCGACAGATAGCCTTGCGCAAGGTGATGGGAGCCTCGGTGACAGATGCGGCATGGCAACTTTCCAAGCGATTCCTCATCACATCGTGTGTGGCTGTGGTTATCGCCATCCCATTGTGTGTCAAGCTGATGCAAGAATACTTGATAGGTTTCAAATATCACATCGATTTCCCTTGGTGGACATTGGTAGCAGGAGCTATCTTCACCTTGCTGCTAGCCTTGGTATCGGTCTTCAGCTATACCCTGCGCACCGCTCTGGAGAATCCGATAGACAGCATCAAGATGGAATAGCATGATGAGCGAAGTAAACATTAAACACTACACATTAAACATTAAATCAAGATGATACGTACAGAGAATTTAACGAGAATATTTCGTACAGAAGAGATAGAGACCATCGCCCTGAACGGCGTGAACATCAATGTAAAGGATGGCGAGTTTGTAGCCATCATGGGACCTTCGGGATGTGGCAAGTCTACCTTGCTCAACATCCTCGGCTTGCTCGATACACCTACCGAGGGTAAGTATTGGCTGGGCGATGAGGAGGTAGGACATCTCAAGGAGCGTGAGCGCACGGCTTATCGCAAGGGTCGCATCGGTTTCGTCTTTCAGAATTTCAATCTGATAGATGAGTTGACGGTAGAGGAGAACATCGACCTGCAGCTCAAATATCTAGGCATTGGCAAGGCGGAACGCAAGGAGCGAGTGCTCGACATCCTGCGCAAGGTAAAGCTCAGTCATCGTGCCAAGCATTATCCTCATCAGCTTTCGGGCGGTCAGCAGCAGAGGGTTGCCATCGCTCGTGCCGTGGTGGGCAAGCCAAGCATCATCCTAGCCGATGAGCCTACGGGTAACCTCGATTCCAAGAATGGTATGGAGGTGATGCAGTTGCTTAGCGAGCTGAACGAGGAGGGAACCACCATCGTGATGGTGACGCACTCCAAGCACGATGCTACTTACGCCAGTCGCATCATCAATCTGTTTGATGGACAAGTGGTGGATGCGATGAATGATCAGCTTTAAGCTGCGGTTTCTGTCCAACAATTAGACGGTGGTGTCTAATTGTTGGACAGTTTGTTTAATGAGAGTTTTTATTTAATGGTTTGATTATCAGGAGAAATGCTGTTTTGGCACGGCTCTTGTCCTTATCATGCCAAAATGAAGAAAATTATGAAAAGAATAGGAATATTGATAGGATGGTTGGTCTGGGCGGCTGGCGCCTCGGCACAGAGCTGGAGCCTTGACGACTGTATGAAATACGCCGTGGAGCACGCCACGGAGGTGAAGCGGGAGGTGGTAAACGCCCGCCAGCGCAAGCAGGATTACCAGCATGCTGTGGCAGGATTCCTGCCTACCGTTACGGGTGGCGTGCAGGGACAGTACGCCTGGGGACGAAACATCGACCCGGAAACCAATACTTATAATAATGTAACGACATTTAACAACTATTATCAGCTTTATGCCGAACTGAATGTCTTCGACGGTTTCGCCACCATCAACGCCTTGAAGCAGGCTAAGTTGAGCCGGGATTATTCAGCCACGGCGATGCAGAAGATTCAGGACGGCCGAGCCATCGACGTGATGCAGAAATATGTGGATGCTGCCTATGCTGAGGCAAGCATTCGGATAGCAAGCGAGAAACTGAACGAAAGCAAGCGGATGCTGGATAAGATGAAGCGCCTGTATGAACTGGGCGAGAAAGGCCGACCGGATGTGGTGCAGATGGAATCGCAGGTGGCGGAAGATGAATACAATCTTACGCATCGGGAGAATGTGGCAAAACAGAGTCTGCTCGCCTTGAAATCGGCGATGAATTTTCCGGTGGATGAAGAACTGAAAATCCAGATAGCTGAAGAGCAGAATTTGAAGCTAAAGGCAGAAAATAAAGAGGTTTCAGCTTCTTATACAAATTCCGAAGCCATTTACCAGGGTTTCCAGCATATTTCTCCCGATTTGAAGTCGGCAGAATACGAAGTGGAGCGGGCACGGTATGATTATAAAATAGCAAAAGGCAGATTACTGCCGTCACTTTCTCTCGGTGGTGGCATTTCTACCAACTATTATAAGAATCTCTCTCAGAAAGGGCAATACGATGGGTTTGCCTCGCAGTTTCGCAACAACCAGGGCGAATACCTCGCGTTGACCCTTTCCATACCTATTTATAATAGCGACCGCTGGCACAGCGTGAAGAAGGCGCGTAACGACTGGCAACTGGCACAGGTGAACCTGGAGGAAACCCGTCGCAAACTTCACGACCAGATAGCCCAGGCGGTAATGGATGCAGAGGGTTACGCCAAGGAGTTGCATCAGATGCAGAAGAAGGTGACCTCCGATTCGCTCGCCTATCACATGTCGAGCCGGAAGTTTGAAGAAGGAATGCTTTCCACCTTCGATCTTCATACCGCAGCCCAGACGCTTCTGGAAAGCAGAATCAAGGAACTCCAGATGCAGATGCTGCTCATTATCAAACAGAGATTGGTTGCTTATTATCAGGGAGAAAATTTAATAAGATAAAATTATGGATATAAAGATAGAAAAGAAAAAATATCTCGTGCCTCGCAAGTATTGGGCATGGATTGGCGGAGGAGCGGTTTTGATCGCAGTCCTCATTTGGCTGGGATTGAGCAATTTCTCTTCCACCCTTAAGGTGGACAGGAAGGGATTGAGCATCGGAACCGTAGAGAAGGCGCAGTTCAACGATTATGTTTCGGTGGATGGACAGGTGGTTCCTATCTCCGTGGTGCAGATCAGTTCCGAGGAAGGCGGTATTGTTCTGGAGAAAGTGGTGGATGAAGGTGCCCACGTAAACAAGGGCGATGTAATCGTGAAACTGAGCAATTCGAATCTCGACCTGGAGATTCTGAATGCCGAAAGCGAACTTGCCGAAAAGCAGGATATGCTTCGCAATACCCAGATTTCGATGGAGCAGGACCGCCTGAACAATAGCAACGAGGAACTGTCGCTTTCGCAGGATGTCATTACCAAGCGCCGTTCCTATCAGCATCAGGAGGCGTTGCACAAGGAAGAACTCAATTCGCGCGAGGAGTATCTGAAGGCTAAGGAAGATTACAACCTTGCCGTCAAGAAGCATGCGCTCATCAGCAAGCGATTGAAGAAGGATGCCCAGCTCCGCCGTTCACAGATGGATCAGATGGGCGATAATCTGGAAGCCATGCAGAAGAATGTGCAACTGGTTCGCCAGCGCAAGGAGAAGCTGAACATCCGCAGCACCATTTCGGGAGAAATCGGCTTGCTAGATGTGGAGCTGGGACAGAGCATTTCTGCCGGACAGAAGATAGGAGTTATCAACGACCTCAGCGATTTCAAGGTGCAGGCGCAGGTGGATGAGCATTACATCGACCGGGTAAAACCGGGACTTACAGCCACTTTCGACCAGAACGGCAAGCATTATCTCCTGCAGGTTCGCAAGGTTTATCCCGAGGTAAGAGACGGCAGGTTCCGCATCGACTTCATCTTCAAAGGTGTTCGCCCTGGCAATATCCGAACCGGTCAGACTTATTATGTAGATTTGCAGCTCGGTCAGTCGAAGCAGGCAATAATTATCCCTAAAGGCACGTTTTATAGTGTAACGGGCGGTCAATGGATCTTCGTATTAGACAAGAGTGGCAAGAAGGCTTATCGCCGAAAGATAACCATCGGTCGCCAGAATCCTCAGTATTATGAGGTGATTGAGGGCTTGGAGCCGGGCGAGCAGGTCATCGTTAGTGGCTATGAGGCCTATAAGGATAATGATGTATTAGTTTTTAATTAGTAGTGATTAGTTAGTAATGATTAATTAGTAGTGATTAGTGATAAATTGGGCTAACGCCCTTGAAACAGGATATTTGATATGAATCATATTATTAACGCATTCAAGAATCTGCCTCGAAGGGGGCAGCACAATTTCGTGAAGATATTGTGTCTGGCGCTCGGATTGGCAATCAGTTCGGTAATAATTGCCGAGATTTATTTCGAGCAGACTTACGATACGTATTTCCCAGGATGGGAAAGGACGTACCAGATTTCAGAAGTGGGAACGATGGGAAGTGACGCAGAGGGGCAGAACCCTTTTTCCTATTTTGCAACATCAGGAGCCACAGCCCCAGGCATCAAGCAATATGCTCCTATGGTGGAGGCTGCAACACGAGTGGTAGATATTGGAGAAAACCAATGCAACTTGGAAAACCAAAAATCCATTTCTGCCAATATATTACTGGCAGATAGTTGCTTCTTTGATATGTTCCCACAAAAGATATTAGTGGGCAAAGCAAAGGATGTCCTCTCTCGTCCGCTCTATTGTATGATAGATTCCAAGATGGCTGCAAAGATTGGTGGCAATGTGGTAGGCAAGCATTTTATAATGCCAAAACATCCCGGCATCACTTTCACGATAGGTGGTGTGTTCGAGAGCTTTCCTTGGGGTGCTTCTCTACATGACGAGCAAGTTCTTTTGTCGCTAAGCAGTATCGGGGAAGTTTTGGGGTATGATGGAAGAAATAATTGGTTAGGCAACGACTGTTATAGCTCCTATATCCGATTGGCTAAAGGATGTCAAGCGAGCGAACTTCGTCCATACGTTGACAAGATGAGGAAAGACCATTTCCCTTTGAAGGAATGGAAACAATCAGGAATATCTTTGGATTATGATTTTACGGTTCTTAGCAAAGTATATACCCAAAATTCTTACATCAAGATGATGGGGTGGATTATGGGAATCATCGCTTTTGTGCTACTCTTTACCTCCGTGATGAACTATCTGCTCATCATCGTGGGCAACCTCGTGTCTCGTTCTCGTGAGATGGCGGTGCGCAAGTGCTATGGTGCAGAGCCGAAGAACATTCATGCGATTATCTTCTCCGAGGCTTTGGTGCATGTTGGGTTGTCGGTGATATTGGCTGCTATCCTCGTCTTCCTTTGCAAGGGAACGATAGAGAATTTCCTTTCTGCTCCTGTAAGTACATTGTTGTTTAATCGTGGCAGTTGGATATTGGTTGCCATTTGCGTCCTTGTGCTTTTGGTTGGCGGCTTGGTGCCGGGATGGCTCTACAATAAAATTCCAGTGGCGATTGCATTCCGTGGATATAGCGAGAATCGTAATCGTTGGAAGCTCGCCTTGCTCGGTATTCAGTTCGTTATCTCTGGCTTGTTGTTCAGCTTGCTCTTTGTGGTCAATAGTCAATATAATAAAATGGTGAATCTGAATCCTGGTTATGATTACAAGGATGTGGCAATCGTTTATGTAGAGGGAATCAAGCCAGACCAACGAATGCAATGCTTGTCGGAATTCAAGCATTTGCCGAATGTTAAGCAAGTGGCATCTACCTATTGTGTGCCACTGCAAAACTGGAGTGTAAATGGAAATAATTTGACTTTGCCAGGGGATGATCGTACTCGAATGATTATCCATGACACGCAGGGCGTTGATGACAATTACTTTGACCTTATGAGCATAAAGTTTGTACAAGGCTCTTTCTTCACGGAGCGAACGGATAGTAGTCGTCAAGTGATTATCGACGAGACTTTAGCGAAGAAGTTGACGAAGTTGGGGCATTGGAAAGACGGTGCTGTAGGCAAGAGAGTGTGGATTTCCGCACATTGCAACGAAAATGAAACGATGACAATCTGTGGTGTGGTCAATGATGTGAAGTATGGTACGGTCAGCACGGAAAATGCAGATTCAAGATCTGCTTCATTTGTTTATTTTTATTCAGCCACTCCTGCTTCTTATATGCTCGTCAAGTACAATGACTTGACAGAAGAGGCTTTGGCAGACCTAAGAGATAAGGTGCAATTGATGTATCCAAACAACAAAGTGGAGGTACTCGACTATGAGTCTGAGTTCAAGGCACAGTATGCTTCCCAGCTCCATTTCCGCAACGGAATCCTGGTAGCCGGCATCGTAACGATGGTTATCGCCCTCTTCGGATTGGTGGGCTATACGAGTGATGAGGTGAACCGCCGCCGCAAGGAGATTGCAATAAGAAAGGTGAACGGGGCGAAGGTGAAGGATATTCTTCGCATCTTCCTGAAGGACATCATGAAGATTGCCTTGCCTTGCATCATCGTGGGCGACTTGGGGGCTTGGCTGATAGCCAGACAATGGCTCATGTCGTTCAGCGAGAAGATTACGATGACGCCTTTGTTGTTTATCGGCGTTACCATCATCTTGCTCGTCATCATCGGGCTTTCCGTCGTCATCAACTGCTACAAGGTGGCGAATAGTAATCCGGTGAAGTATCTCAAGGATGAATAAGTCTCCCACAGATTTCACAGATTTAAGGGCGTATGCCCAAATTAAACATTAAACATTAGAAGAAATGATAAAAGTAGAGAATCTTTGCAAGTCATTCCGCACAGAAGATGTGGAGACGATTGCTTTAAATAACGTATCTTTCACAGTAGAAGACGGCGAGTTTGTCGCCATTATGGGACCATCCGGTTGTGGCAAATCCACCTTGCTCAACATTCTCGGTTTGCTCGACAACCCAACTTCGGGAAAATATTTCCTGGGTAATCACGAGGTGGCAAACCTGAAGGAAAAGGAGCGCACGGATGTGAGAAAGGGAGAAATCGGATTTGTGTTCCAGAGCTTCAACCTGATAGATGAATTGAATGTAGAGGAGAACATCGAGCTTCCTCTTACCTACCTCAACATTCCGAAGGCGGAGCGCAAGGCAAAGGTACAGGCGATTATGAAGCGAATGGCCATCAGCCATCGTGCCAAGCACTTCCCTCACCAGCTTTCTGGTGGTCAGCAGCAGCGAGTAGCTATCGCCCGTGCCGTGGTCTTTGGTCCGAAGCTCATCCTAGCCGATGAGCCTACGGGTAACCTCGATTCCAAGAATGGAGCCGAGGTGATGCATCTGCTTACCGAGCTGAACCACGAGGGCACCACCATCGTCATGGTAACGCATAATGAGCATGATGCCAAGATAGCCCATCGCACCATCCGCCTGTTTGATGGACAGATTGTGGAGGCGGAGGGCAATCAGTAATTATTTGACTAAGTTTAATATGGTTTTTATAAAATCGTGTGATAAGCCAATAATTTCCAGGATGTCATTTTCGGAAATTTCGTAGGCGCAGTTGTAATCGGCTTTTTGCCTTAATTGGAACATACGGGCGAGGAAACTGCCATAAGAGATATCTACGATACCAGTCTTTACGAAGTGTAAGCTGAATTGGGTGTTAATGCCAGCATGAGTGTGGGCATTAACACCTTTTGCTATGAATAGAGCTTGTACGGCATGGAAGCAGGCATAATAATAGCGATTGGCTGCTAAATCCCAATGCTTTAGTTCAACCATTTCATCTGCTTGAGTTAAAAATCGCTTGGCTTTTTCTACTTGCAGACTGATTAATGTGTCTTTGTTTACTTGATCCATAACTTTTATATTAAACTAATGCCGTCTCGATTTACATTCTCGTAAAAAGGGGTGAAGTTATACGATTCCCATTCTTTCTTTGTGTAAAGAATTGGATTGATTTCTGTGCCGAGGTCGCAACCTAACAAGACAAACGGGTAACTTACTTTGTCATAGTCTGTTTGTTCCAGTTTGTCTTTGTCTAAAAGGATAAGAATGTCCCAGTCTGAATCGTTGCGAGCATCACCTCTCGCTCTTGATCCATACAATATAGCCTTGCTTCCTGAAGGAATAGCAGATTTAGCTATATCTTTTATCTTTAATATGGTCTTATCGTCGGTTGACATAAGCTTAATCTTTTATAATGGCAAAGATATGGTAAAAAAGCGAAAGTGCCAAACTTTCCTCCCCAAAATTATACTTTTTTATGGGATGATGATGCGGAAGGTGGTGATTCCCTGTGCCTTGTCCTGATGGAGCGAGAGGCTGCCGCCGCTTACTCGCATGATCTGGCGGGAGAGGGAGAGACCGATTCCGCTTCCTTCCGGCTTCGTGGTGAAGAACGGGATGAAAATGTGGGAGGCTACATCTTCGGCGATGAGACCGGCGTTGTTGCTCACGTCAATGATGATGGATTCCTGGGCGTTGGCATAGGCTTTGAGACGGATAAATGCCTTCTTGCTTGCCGCGGATTGCAAATCCGCGGAGCGGCATTCCTGCTTGTCTTCTCTTTCCTTTTCCCTGAAAGCTTCTACGGCATTTTTCAGAAGATTCGTTACTACGTGAGAGAGGAGGCTCTCGTCGGCGTAAACCAGCAAATCCTTGGGAGAAACCGAAATCTCTACTTCGTGGTTGCAGAGCAACGCCATTCTTTCCAGGAATGGTTCCACATAGAAGAGGGCAGGCTGAGGCTGGGGAACATGGGTGAAACGGCGATAGTTGTTGACGAAAGCCAACAGTTCGGTTCCTGTTTTGTGGATGGTTTCCAAGCCTTGCTTCAGGTCTTTATCCTCTGTAACCCGGGTAAGCAGAGTTTCGCTCAGCGAAGTAACCGGCGTGATGGTATTCATGATTTCATGGGTCAGCACACGAATCAGCTTGATCCAAGAATCCACCTCCTGATTGCTCAGTTCGTGGCTCACGTCGCTCAGGGCGATGATGCGCACGTGCTTGTCTTTCAGCATGGCTTGCGTCTCATGCTTTGCCAGGTGTTCATCCTTCAGCTTTCCTTTTACCTGGTTCATGTGGGTAAGCACATCCGTATCGAGCAATCGGAGGGCTGCCTGGTTGTGCTGCAGGATGTTGTCGTGACTATCCACCACCAGGATGCCCGTATCCACCGCATTCAGAATCTGCTCGTAATATTTCTCCCGATCCATCTGCTCCTCTCTCGTATGCTGCAGGAAGAGCTTGATTCGGTTGAGGGATTGATGCAGAATCTTATCCTCCTTAAACCTCTTCTCCGTAGGAAAACTGAAGGAGAAATCCCCATTATCTATCGCATCAAAAAGAAAGGTTACCTTCTTGATGTTTCGGCGATAGTGGCGGTAGAGGCGAATGTAACCCACTACAGCCACGAGCAAAAGCACGATAATTATAATTAGTTTATAATCCATATCGCTTAATTTTATTATAAAGCGTCTGGCGGGAAATGCCCAGTCTTGCGGCTACTACCGACAGATTTCCTTCACATTCCCTGATGGTTTTCTCTATCATTCGGCTTTCCATCTCGTCGAGCGTCTGAACCTCTTCCAGGGGCTTCTCTCTTTTCTGCTGGTTTCCGCCGTCAATATCTTCGGCAGAAATCATTCCGCCATCAGACAGAATCACGGCTTTCTCGATGGCGTGCTGAAGTTCACGGATGTTTCCGTACCATGGCAAACTGGTAAGTTTTTTCTCAGCCTCTTCCGAAAAACGGAGATTCAACTTATTATATAAATCGCCATATTGATGGAGGAATCTTTCTGCCAGCGGAACGATGTCTGATTTTCTCTGTCTCAGGGCAGGCAATTCCAGATGGATGGTGTTGATGCGATAGAGCAGATCCTCTCTGAATTCGCCATCGTTTACCATCTGCTGCAGGTTGCGGTTGGTGGCGCAAACCAGTCGTACGTTGATGGGAATCTGCGTACTTCCGCCCACTCTTACGATGCTTCTGCGTTGCAGGGCGGTAAGGAGTTTTGCCTGAAGACCGTAGGATAAGTTTCCTATCTCATCCAGGAAGATGGTGCTGCCGTCGGCAAGCTCAAACTTGCCCGGTTTATCCACCTTGGCATCGGTAAAGGCACCCTTTACATGACCGAAAAGTTCGCTCTCGAAAAGGGTTTCCGTAATGGCTCCCATATCCACAGGCAGCATTTTCTTTCCACATCTTGTGGATAAACGATGTATCTCGTTGGCTAACACCTCTTTACCCGTTCCGTTTTCGCCCGTAATGAGGATGTTTGCATCGGTTGCAGCAACCTTTTCCACAATACTTCTCAAATTGTTCATAACTTCGCTATCTCCCCAATACATAGCGCTTTGCGCATCTTTTCCACCAGGTTTTCCACCATTCCTGTTGATAACGTTATCCACAGCCCTGTTCTTATCCCTAGCCTCTACCAGCGTACGTATCATCTTCTCGTTTTCAAAAGGCTTCACGATGAAGTCGGCGGCACCTTCCTTGATGCCTGTTACGGCAAGTTGGATGTCGGCATAGGCGGTAAAGAGCACCACCTCGGTTTTCGGGCTGAGGCTCTTGATTTCCCTGAGCCAGTACAGTCCCTCGTTTCCCGAATTGATTCCGCTGGAGAAGTTCATGTCGAGCAGCACCACGTCGGGGTGCTCTTCTCTCAGTTTGGCTGGGATGGAGTTAGGGTTGGCGATGGTGATGATGCCATCGAATATGGGTTCCAGCAGCATCCTTACCGTAGTAAGAATGTTGCGGTTGTCATCAACAATCAATATCGTTCCTTGTTTCTTAATCATGGTGCAAAGTTACGAAATATCATCGGAAATGGGTAATGATTGTCTAATAATTAGACGGAAAAATGCCGATAATGGCGCCAAAAGTTGCTTTTCCGGCAGCTTTTGGCATCTTTATCGGCACTTGTTTATTCAAAATTCTGATTCCTGATGAGGAATTGCTTATCCTAAAAGGGGAGTTACAGCTCTATCGGAACCACTATCTTTATACTGAAGTTACGGCCCATATTGTAAACGCCTCTTCTGCCTGTAACCTGGTTTACGTCAAGATACTTCAGACGGCTCAGGTGGTTCTGGTAAGCACGGTTGGTAAGGTTCTCGCCCGAAAGATAGAGCGAGAGAAGGCGCTTGCCATGGAGCTTCACGTCGGTACCGGCATACATATTTAATAAGGTGTACGATGGCGTAGCGGTCTCCGTATCGTTGGCTGCGAAATAATGGTTCTGGCGGAGATTGCAATCTATCTGTAGCTTTACGAAGAGATGGTCGAAAGTCTTGCCGTCGCAGACAAACTCATATCTTACATCCGAAACCCAGCGAGGGGCTGGGGTGAATGGCAGATACTTTGATTCGGATGGCTGATGCAACTGAACCGAGTTGACATACGAGAAGGTGTTGCCGATATGCAGATGCTCCACAGGATGGATGTCGATGCTCGCCTCACCACCCAGAATGCGGGCGTCGCCCGAAGTAAACTGATAGGCTGGCGTGTCGTCGATGAGGACAGGCAGATTGTTCTCATCTGCCAACTTCTCGCTATAGATGTAATGGTTGATGCGATTGGCAAACAGCGAGAGCTCTGCCGAAATGATAGGCGAAGAATAATCCAAACCAAAGTCGAATTGCCAGCTGTTTTCCGGCTTCAGACTCGTATTTCCCAATTCGTATCGCTGGGTTCCCTCGTGCACACCATTCGATGATAATTCGCTGATGTTCGGAGCACGGAATCCTCTTGCCAGGTTCAGCTTCAGATTGAAATCGGGCAGGATTTCATAAGCCAATCCGATGCTTCCGGTTACTCCTTCAAAGCTGCGCTTAAAGGCCTGGAAGCGGAAAGAATCATTCAAGCCAGAACCATGCGGTTCAGCATCATCCTCTTCTCTCAAAGCCTCGCTGTGCAGATGGCGATGATCGTATCTGATGCCGCCGCTCAGGTTCAGTTTGCCTATCTCCTTGCTCACCGTGGCAAATACACCATAATCGAAGAGATGATAGGCTGGAATCAGAAATTCAGAACCTTTATTGATCGACTGCTGCCACATGCCGTTGATGCCCGTAGAGAACTTCCATCCATTCATTTCCGGCGAGAGATAATGCAGGTCGTAATTCATGGTATGGAGCATGAAATCGAGTCCGCATTCCTTCGGATTCTCTTCCTCCTCAAACTCCTGACGGCGGTTCTGCTGATAACCCAAGAGGAGTTTCAGATTGCCGTCGCCCAGGAACCAGGAATTGTCGAGCACCGCCTTGTAATGGTGAATCTGCTGATAAGGCATCGGTTTGCCGTAACTCTTGGCATCGTAGCCATCCGGAATTTCCAGTTCGCCCGTTTTCTCATCTCTTTCTCCCTCTACGATGCCCGGAGTGAGATGATAATAATCGAGTGTGAGATGCGAATGCCCCTGGCGGTAGTTCCAGCCTAGAAGCTGCGAGAATGCCTGCTCTCTGAGTGATGAACCGAATACATAACCATCGTATTTGTTCTTGTAGGCATGCGCCATCTTTCCGCTGTAGCGGGTGTTCCAGACGAATCCGCCCTGGTTGCCGGCAAAGTTGAGCGAATAATCAAAAAGTCCGTTGTTGGTTTGATAACCCGTTGAGAAATTTGCTCTCATGTCGCCCTTGGCAAGGGTAGGAGCGGAGTGGAAGATGAGGACGCCTGCCATCGCATCTGAGCCATACATGAGGCTTGCCGGACCTTTCAGAATCTCTACGGAATGAACCGAAGCGGGGTCGATTTCTATTCCGTGTTCATCGCCCCATTGCTGTCCTTCCTGTCTTATTCCATCGTTTACCACTACCACGCGGTTATAGCCCAGGCCACGGATCACGGGCTTTGAAATTCCGCTTCCCGTGGTAATCTGCGAAACGCCTGGCTGGTGGGCGATGGCGTCGATGATGTTGGTAGAAGGTTGCATTTCGAGCTGGCGGGCAGAAACAAAGGAGATGGGTGCCGGCGATTGCTTCAGTTTCTGACTGCCCGTTAAGCCTGTTACCACCACTTCGTTCAGTTTCACGCTCGATTCCGTCAGCGGCTGGTGTCTGGTAGAATCGTTTGCTTCCTCTTCATGAATGTTTGCGTCCTTCTTATCATGATTTGCTCTGTTTATAGCCATAGCAGGGGCTGTTGCCGATGAGCACAGACTCATCAGCAATATTGCTTTCAATATTGTTCTCATTATGTTATTTGTTACCTTATTCTGTTAATATTCAATTATTTATAAAAACAGAGAATAAGGTGGAGCACGGGTAGATTTTACCCCCTTCGCCCTGCACAAGCAAGGAGAGCAGAAGGCACGGCGAGGGGAGAGATGGAGCACGGCGATGGCAACCCAAACCACGAGGGATGGAGCCAGATAAGGAGTGCTTTGCAATTGGCAAAGCACACAGTCATGCATGGTATGCTGTAGGGCTATCAGATGCCCGTCGTGATGAACATGATGGGCACAATCGGCACAATAGAAATCAGCATGAGTTCCCTGCGCTTCACCATGGTGGTGAAACGTAATGACCAGCAGCATCGGCAGGTAAACCAATAGCAGCAGCCAGGAAATCCTGATTCTCTTATGCGTTATCCTCTGCATTTATCTACAGTATTCTGTTTTTGTTTGCAAAAATAATCATTTCTGTCGGGATTATTCTTAGAATTCCGATATTTTAATGAAGATTATTTGTTTTTCAGCAGAAAAGCCATGTAGAGGGGAAGAATGAGTGTTTGTGCTCATCACTTTTCCATTCTTTGAGATATTTCTCGGTTTTTCGTTTAAACATCTGTTCTCTAATGATTTATGATGTATTGCCCTTTATGCTGTGCACGTTTTTCAAGGGACTTTTCTTGAATCCATGCACGTTTTTCAAGGGACTTTTTGCTCTGTTCTGCCACTTTTCCAAGGGACTTTCGGTTGCAAAGATACGAAAATATTTCTAACTATGCTTTGAAATAATCCTAGAAGGTAGCTTGTTTAAGGAAATTTAATGTTTTTCCTATGATTTTCTGTTCCTAAGGTGAAAAGCAAATGGATAGGTCTTGCCTTCTAGAGAAAAGGGGATTTTCCTGGGGCTGCGTTCCAATTAGCTTGCTCCGGTTGGCTGCGTTCCAATTGTTCCAGTTGTTCCAATTAATTTTGAGTGGGTTTATATCTTTCGATTGTCCTTTCTCTTTACTTCTTTATATTATATAATATATTGATTATTAATTAATTATATATATAATATATAAATATATATATAAAAATAGGGGTAGGAGGGATATGTTGAAAAAATAATTGGAACAACTGGAACGGGAACGCTTTCCTTTCTTCTAGAAGGCTCATTATCAGATAGTTAATGAAATGATAGCGTTCCAGTTACCCTGCTAAATCTTCCAGATTCCAGTTCTTCCAATTAATTTTAAGAGGGTATGCATCTTTAGTTTGTCCTTCTTCTTTACTTATTTATGTCGTATAACTTATTGATTATTAGTTAATTATATATATAACATATATAAATATATATAAAAATAGAGGTAGGAGGGATATGCAGAAAAAATAATTGGAAGATTTGGAATCTGGAAGATTTTCTAATCTACTTTCTTCTAAAAGGCTTATTATCAAGTGGTTAACGCAATCATCAATCTTCCGTATAACTTGAAAAAGGAATGTATCTTCCAAAAAGGAGCGTTTTTGAGGGCTATATCTGTTTCATTTTTCTAGCTTTTGTGCTTTCTTTTGGGGTAACCATGCTCTCTTGTATGGCTGGGAATGAATCTGAAGCAATAAAGAAATCCGGAATTCGGGGTGAAACAAAACTGTTTCTTGGGGAAAATGGAAGTTATCTGGAACGGAATCCCCATTTTTTTTGTGGATTTTTTCCCCACTCATTCCCCATTTTCCCCACTCTCTTTTTTTTGATACGGAAATGATAAGTGGCTGATAATCAGGAGAAGTAGTCGATTTGCTCATTTTCTGGCACGCATCTTGTGATAATGAATAGCGGGTTCGATAATGAATCCACAACGAAAGTAAATAACAATATTAGTAATAACAGTTTAAAAGATAAGATTATGAAGAAGTTCGTTTTTGCAGCAATCGCAGCTATGGTAATGGTTTCAGTAAGTAATGTTTTTGCTTCTAGCAAAATGATGGGTAATTCTGAAGTAGCTCCAGTTGATACAGTAGCTCCAGCCGATTCAACAGTAGAAGACACAGCTATCAGTTCTCAGGCTAGCGTTGAGGATTCTGCCAAGCAGGAAACTCCTGTAGAGCAGGTGGAGAATGCGCAGCCTACAGAGGAAGTAAAGGCTCAGGATGCACCTGTAGAGAATACTCAGCAGGAGTCTACAGAGCAGGCTGTTGCTGAATAGTCTTAAGAAGGTATTCATTTGCAAAGCGTTATAATAGAGAAAAGTGTATTAGAAGTTTCATCAAGGTAATAGGTTATATTTAGGTTTACATTGTAATTGCATTTCCTAGAAAAAGAAAGTGTAAAATTTAGGTTCGGTTTATGGAAAAGGAGTCTGCTGGCAGGGATGCTGGCAGACTCCTGCTTTTTTGTTCGGGATGAGCAGAGAGTCTCAGTCTCAGAGTCTCAGTTATAAATAAAGGGGGTACCATTTTTCCGTTCTCTCTTTCTTTATCTTTATAACTTATTGATTATTAATTAATTATATATTAATATATATATAATATATAAGTATATAAGAAGAAGAGGGGGTGCTTGAAAAACAACTGAGACTCTGAGACTGAGACTATGGAAGCAAGTAAAAGGAAAAGAGGCGATAATCTAATTCCCTAGAAAGCAACGACTTATGAAGGTTTCTCAGTTTTTTATTTTCGGTCTCAGCCCTATAGATTATTCGAAAGATTTTACAAAAGCATTCTTTTTAGGTCTCCCAAACCCTCAAAATTGCTTTGTTTTTTGCTTTAAAGTAGATTTAGACCTTGCTGAAATACAAAATCATGTTTTCCTAAAAAATGCAAGCAAAAACGGGATAACTGAGACTATTACCCGATTTAGAGTCGGAAAAACCGGAAAGTGAGTCTCAACTGTCTGTTTTGAGTCATTTCCATCCTAAATATTTTCCCAGTTAGAGATTTTTATTTTCCTAACTGGAAATATTATTTTCTTCTCTTAGAAGGGTAATCGTCCCACCGCAAAATTACCCTAAAAATGATGCTTGTCGTCTATAAACGATAAAATGCGTATTTGGATTACTGATGACATGCAAAAAGGCTGAACTTCGGGTTAGGAAGTTCAGCCTTTTGCTTATTTGTGATTTCAGGAAAATATAAAACTATTCTATCTGATACCATTATCTCTATCGCTATTGTTCAGCTTACGGCTGCCTGTATGGTATCTGCGGCCATGACTGAAGTTGAAGCTGGCAGTAAAGACAAGCATGTTGCCCTGGTCAGCAAGGCGTACCTTGTTCTTCTGCTGCACATACTTGTTGAAAAGTTCATCCTTATACACGCAGCCATGAGGATAGAATACGAATAATCCGAGAACGCCAAACTGCCAGTTCTTATAACTGTAGGTTACGGCAAGATTGGAGGTTGGCTCTCCGCCGTTTGTCTTTTCTCCCCAAAAACTCTTTTCCACCTTATAGGCACCATAGCCAATGTTCCAATTGCCCGTCATGTACCGAATTTCTGCTCCATAACTGAAGTAATTGAACTCGTGGGAATAATCCAAACCCTTTGTCTTGACATTCTGATACTCGTACATGAGGTTCAAATCCAGATGATCCTTGATGAGGTGAACTTCTGGAGTCAACAGCAGGTGCTTGTAATCATGATTCTTCTGATTCTCCGGTTTGCTCACAAAGAGATAAGAGCCATCCTCCCGCTTTTCGGGCAAGATAGAAGTGGCTATTGGCTTGTCGTAATACGTCCAGTTTCCCTCCAGGTACACAGACATCAGCGGAATGTTCCAGGAAGCCGACAAGGTATTGTTGTAGCCGGTAAATGGCTTCAGACCGCTATTGCCGTCACGCGCCTCAAAGCTGTTGGAATATTGGCGCAACTCGCTCAAGTCGGAAAGGCTTGGGATGTCTGACGTGATTTTGCTGCTCCATTTAAAACTCAGACGGTCGCTAGCCTTTGCCTGTAAAGTTACCTGTGGTCGAAACAGCCATTTGCTGTATCCGTTCTCCCCCTGATGGATGGAAGACCTGGTTGCACCAACTCCCACCTGATAACTGAACCACTTCTGCTGTCCCTGTAGCTGGGTGAAAAGATAGAGATTGCTGTACTTCAATTCCGTATCAGCATTACTGCTTCCCACATAGATGTTATCTGTGTGGCTGATATTATATTGTCCACCTACCGATAAAGCCATCTGTTTCCAGTTCTTGCTGTATGTTCCTTCACCAATAAGAGAGCGCTTTCTACCAGTTGCATCATAACTGTAATCGGTCAGCGGAGCGTTCTTTACAGATTCATCCGGCGATTTGTTGAACGTATATTCCCTCATACGATACTGGTAATCTGTGCCGATGTAAGTACCCACCAGGTTCAGAGCCAGGTTCTGGTCATGGGGCATGTTGAGCGAATAATAAATGTCCAGAGATGGAATCTGCTCCAGCATTTTTCTGTTGTTTTGCAGATATTGATTTGCCTTGCCGCTTTCCTGATAAAGCTGGTTCATGCCTCTCACAGGACTGTTGTGATTGTAGAAATTCAACCGTACATTCAATGTATATTTGTCTGGCTCACTAAGATTATAACCCAACTGTACATTATTGGTGGTGTATAGGAACGGAGAATCATAACCTAAATAATTGCGATGTAGAGTTTCTCCTGTGGGCAGATGATAAGTACCGAGACTCTCATAGCTTCGTTCCTCTACCGAGCGATAGGAGAAACTGTAGTTGATGCTGAATTCCGATTTCTTCACATTGTATTTGAAATAACCGTCGCTATTATTGAAACCAGCCTTGGTGCCTTGCATCGTAGAAACTCCACCCACATAACCGGCATAGCGTCGGCGGACCTGGTAGTTAATGACTGCATCCAGATTGTTGTCTCCATATTTGAGTCCTGGAACATTGATGAATTCCACCTTTGTAACTTCATCCGGCTGCAAGGCTAAAACATCCTGCATGCTAGCTTTGACATCGTTGATACGTATTTGCACATCTCCGCCCTTTAGTGACAGAACTTTGCGTTCTGCTCGATTTACGATAATGGTAGGCAAAGACATATTGTCCAACAGATCATAACCATTGGAAGCCGTTTTCACCTGCTCTTTTGTAGGGAAGATGATTTGTCTATCTACTTTTTCTACAACCCTTGCGGCTTCAACGGTCACCCCTTTCAACAGGTATGAATTCGCCTGCATCCTCACATTTCCGATGCGGGCAATAGATACCAGCTTGCAAATGGTCTTATAGCCTACAAAAGAAACCTTCATAAGGGCCTGCTTCTGCTGGCAGGGGATGACGAAATCGCCATTGGCGTTGCTTACGCCTCCACAGAGGAAGGAGGAATCCTTCGGGTTGAGCAGTTGGATATTGGCGAATTCTACAGGAAGATTGTGATTGTCTATCAGTCTGCCTATCAGCTTGCGCTCGCTCTTGCGTATGCATTCTACCGTGATGAGGCTGTCGCCCAAGGTCATCTGCATAGGATAGAAACCGATTACCTTGTGGATGGCATCGGGAATATTGGCTGTCTTCACGTTCTGGGTAACTGTGAAATCCTCCAGTTCGTTGTAGATGAAACTGATTTTGTAGCGCTTGGAAGCCTTGTCGAGGTCGATGAGGACGTCCGACATGCTGCGGTTGTGATAGTTGCGCTGGATGTGCTGTGCGCTCATCGCCAGGGCGAACGTGCACAGCAGGAATATGATGGCTGAAAATCTTCTCATAATGATACTTTTTAACTTTGAGCTTTGAACTTTATGATTACTTTGAGAGTCGATAATATTATGCTTACTTTTGATAAGCTTGTTATTTTACAATCAGCTCGTTTTGTTGCAATTCGATGTTTACATTCTCGAATTGGTTCAGTTCTTTTACGATGTTCTCGATGCTCGAATGACTGTTCCATTCGTAATAGAGGCGGAGGGTCTTGTCCTCGTTATTCTCAAACTTCACTTGTAAATCATAATAAGAAGCAATCTCTGAAATCATCTGCTCGAAAGCCACATTCTCGAAAATCTTGTGAATGGCTGGCTTTTCTGGTTTCGGATGAGTCAGGGAATCCTTTGCTGCTACCTGCTTTGCGGAATCTGATTTTATGACTTCCGGATGAGTATCTGCGATTACCTGGGTTGGTTCCTGGCTGCGCTTGATGTAAGTATGGATTGCAGCAAAGGCAATACCCGAAATCAAGACAAAGCCGGCGATGGATGCTGCCAGTTTGCGCCAGGAAGTTATAGGATGGGATACTTCCTGAAGTTGATGTTTCTGGCTGAATTTCTCCCATTCCTCATCTATATTAATAATAGGAGAGGGGTTTTCAAGTGCAGAATCCACTTCCATCATCGTCTGATAGAGTTTTCGGCATTCCTCATCCTGCAATATTTCACGAATCTCCTCATCAGAATACTTCTCCTGATGGTTGATGATATCCAGTATTTTTTCAAACTTGTCCATAATAAATCTGCTAAGGGTTAAACTTTTGCTTTAATTTTCTGATGCCTTGCGCCAGATGCTTATAAACTGCCACTTCGCTGATGCCCAATTCCGTAGCAATCTCCCGATATTTCAGTTTCTGCCGAAAACGGAGATCGAGTACCTTGCGGGTTTGTGGCGTGAGTTCTGTATCCATATAAGCCAGAATTGCCTCGTACTTTTCGGTCTCCCTGTCTATTTCGGCAATCATCGCTTCCTGGGGAACTATCGAAGGCGAAGTATCGGTTTTCAGGAGGTGATGAACCCGGTCTTTCATCTTCTGTCGGCTCAACAGGTTGAGGCATTTATGGCGCACACACACCAGAAGATAGCTCCCGACGTTAGTGGAAGGCAGGGGCGAATCGCTGGTTATAGTCTCGTTATCAAGACCCAGTTGGGTCTTTCCGTCGAGCACATCGGCAAAGACTTCGCTCACCACATCCTTGCTGGCTGCATCATCCTTCAGAAGTACCCTGGCCAATTGGTACATCCTCAGATAATGCTGCCGGAAAAGCTGTTCTATCGTTTCTTTGTTTATTTGCATTACTTTATTTTCTTTTCTTTTGCCTATATTACAATCGAATTTTCATTTTCCTAACCCTTAGCAGAATATTTTTTAATGCAAATTTTTAAAACGTCAAAAATACCCTATCGTACTTGCTCCTTCTTCAGATGCTTGTAAAGCCACAGGAAGGCGGGAATGAGGAAGAGATCTGCCATGACCCACGCTACAGGGTCGCCGAAGCAGACTCCCGTCCACGCCAGGGCTGGTACCAGCCAGAGACTCACACCGCATCTCGCTATCATTTCCATCACGCCACTCAGCATCGAGAGATTGCTGTAACCCAAGCCCTGGATGCTGTAACGCAGGATGGTGAGCAAGCCCAGACAAGGATAGAAATAGTTGGCTATACGCATAAACTGGGCAGCATAAGTCACCACTTCTGCCTCGCCCTTATCCACGAAGAGCATCATCATCTCGTCGGCAAACGGATAGATGAGCAGGAAGGTGAAGACGAAATAAACCAGCATCATCCTGATGGCAGCCCTTACGCCCTGACCGATTCTATCCAGCTTCCTGGCTCCCAGGTTCTGACCGCAATAGGTAGCCATCGCTACTCCGATGTTCTCGAAAACGCAGGTAAAGAGATATTTGATGCGCATAGAGGCAGTAAATGCAGCCACATAAACCGTTCCCAGAGCGTTGTTGGCACTCTGCAGCATGATGAGACCGATGGCGGTAATGGAGAACTGCAGACCCATCGGAACACCATTGTTCAGCAGAATGCTTATCTTCTTATTATCGAATTTTCTTTCTTCTCCCTTCGGAATCAGAATCTGCATTTTCTTCTTGATAAACCAGATACAGAGCAGCACGGAAATTCCCTGTGAAAGCCAAGTGGCAATACCTGCTCCCTCTACACCTAACCCCATACCGAGAATCAGAATGCCATCTAGAATAATGTTGATAACGGAAGCTGTGATGAGGAAATAGAAAGGCTGTTTCGAGTTGCCCAGGGCGCGGATCTGACCGGAGAGCAGATTGTAGGCGATAGTGAAAGGAATCGCCGCAAACTGCAGCATCAGGAAGATGTAGGCGTCATCGAACACCTCCTTCGGCGTATTCACCAGATGCAGAATCTTTCCGCAGAAGATGCAGGAAAGGAAGGTGATGACCACGGCAAACACCACGGCGATGCGGATGCTGTTGCTTACGTAAGCCCGCATCTTGGCATAATCCCTGGCGCCGAAAGCCTGGGCGATAGGGATGGCAAAACCGGCACAGGAACCGTTGCAGAAGCCCATGATGAGAAACATGATGGAACTGGATGCGCCTACTGCCGCAAGAGCTCCCACGCCAATCCATCTTCCCACGATGGCGGCATCGATAATGAGATACATCTGTTGAAGGATGTAACCCAGGATTAGTGGAATAGCAAATTTGATGATGGCTCGCAAAGGCGAGCCTACAGTCATGTCATTAGTAGAGTTCATTTCCCACTTTCTGTTTGATTTGTGCCATTTTGTTGCGGCGCTCAATGGAAAACGTATCTCCGTGGGCTTCCACATAATCGAAGAGCATGAAAGCCTTGTTCAGGAGTTCATCTCTTGTAGGTTGTCCCACGGTATCTGCCTCGTGATAGTAGAGTTCGGCAAGCATGTCCATCTTGGAGAGTCGTTTCTCCTCGTCCTCTATTCCTGCCATCGCCTTCATCACGTCTTCTATGGTGGCGATGCTGTAGAAGGCGTAAGGGCCTACGTATTGATTGTAGAGCTCCTTAATCTTCTCACGTCTCACTTCCACCTCTTTCTTTTCGAGCATTCTTTCGAGTGCCGCCATAAACTCGCGAATCAACCGCTGTATGTAGTCTCGTTGTAGCATAAAATAGTCTTTATTTTATTTTATTCGTTATTGTTGATTGCCTCCACATACTCCCACAGTTTCTTGTAGAAAGGATGCTTCGTCATCGTGTCCTTGTTGCCCAGGATGATGAGTTTCATTCGGGCTCTCGTTATCGCCACGTTCATGCGGCGGAGGTCTTTCAGAAATCCGATCTGTCCCTCGTCGTTGGAACGTACCAGGGAGATGAGAATTACGTCTCTTTCCTGCCCCTGGAAACCATCTACCGTATTTACGCTGATCAGGCGGCGGTAAGGCTTGAAGAACTCATATTTCTTGATGAGTTTCTTGAGATATTGTACCTGGGCACGGTAAGGCGAAATGATGCCTACATCGATTCTTTCCTCCAAAACGCGCTGTTTGCCTATCTTGGTGAAGTATTCCGCCAGGGTGAGCAGGGTAAGCTCGGCTTCTGCCTTGTTGATGCGCCCGAAACTCTCGCCCACAAACTGCTCCTTGAAGTTCAAATCAGAATTCTGATTGGCTGCAGATACAGAAGATGCTGTGGAAGCAGAATCCTCAGGAGCATCTTCTCCTTCTATCGTTATCTGATTCTCCTCGTTTGAAGTATCAATCCACGTTATCGGATGGTCATAATCCAATACGCTCCGGTATTTGATCTGAGGCGCACTCTCCACCTTGCCCCCGTAGAACCAGTCGCTGGAGAATCGCATGATTTCGTCGTTCATGCGGTATTGGATTTTCAGCAGGGTTACCACCTCCGGCTTGTTTTCGGCGATGCGCTCCATCAGGGTCTTGCCCAGTCCGGCTCTTAATGCCGCAATACTCTTTACGGTAGGTGGCAGCTGACAATGGTCGCCCGCCAGAATCACCCGGCTGGCTCTCTTCATCGGAATCCAGCAGGCAGCTTCCAAAGCCTGGGCAGCCTCGTCGATAAAGAGGGTACCGAACTTCATGCCTTCCAGCAGATGATGGGCTGAGCCTACCAGGGTACAGGCGATGACACGCGCCTCGCCAAAGAGTTCTGCGTTGATGCGGAGTTCTATTTCGGCAGCACGGCTCTTCAGCCTGTCCATCTTCTGATGATAGTTCTCGCTTCCTTTCTTCCTGTTCTTTCTTAATTCCCTGATTGCCTTGCGGATTGCCCAAAGCTGAGGGTAATCAGCATGGCTCTCAAAGCGGCGCTCGTAGGTGAAGCCCAGCATCTTGTCGTTCACGCGGGTCGGGTTTCCGATACGGAGCACGTTGATGCCTCTATCCACCAGTTTTTCTGATATCCAGTCTACCGCCATATTGCTCTGTGCACACACCAGCACCTGGCTCTCACGCATCAGGGTTTCGTTGATGGCTTCCACCAGGGTTGTAGTCTTTCCGGTTCCCGGAGGTCCGTGAACGATGGCCACATCCTTCGCCCAAAGCACCTCGTTTACAGCCCTTTCCTGGGTAGGATTGAGCCAAGGGAACTTCATCGGTTCGAAGGAGAATCTTCCTGCCTTCTGATGGGAATAGAATAAATCGCGGAGATAAGCCAGACGGTTGTTCTTCGCCTTCATTACGCGGTCCAGGGCCTCGAACATCAGTTTGTAGCTGGTTTCGTCAAAGGATAGCTGTACGCCGATAGGATCGGTTGACTGCTGAAGTTCGAGCAGAGGGGCAGAATCGGGTACGGTAACCACCATTCTGTCGCCATCTACATAACTCACGGTTCCGGTGAAGGAGAAATATTTAATACTTTGACCTTTGAGATTTGAATTTTGAACTTTATGATTAGCGTCTGAAGCGTTTTCTGGCTGCTGAAGGGCTGTGTTGCCCTGGTTCTCATTCTTGCCCATCTTCTTGACCATAAAGAACATGACGGGGCGACCGAACTCAAAATTGTGCTCGATATCCTGGTCAGAGGTTCGGAAAACCTCTATGGCTGTCTGGTTCAGCGAATTATAAAAGCTCTTTCCCACCTGTAGCGGGAACCAGGCATCACCTCGTTTCACCTTCCGCTGCATGCCCATCTGTTCGGTAAGCTTGCGGAAGGCTTCTTTCTCGGTATAATACTCCAGCTGGAGCAGGGTGCGTTGCTGCAATAATGCCTGAATTGGTGAAATCTGTTCCATAATTGGATGCAAAGTTACACCAATTCAGGCAAAAATAAGAAGATAATAGGATAAATTATCTAAAATTTATTTCATGATGCGTTCTACGTCCTGGATGCTGCGGTTGAATGGTCCGTTGTGCTCCAGTTTGATGGTACACATGGCTGCCGCAAACTTACCGGCTTCTACCGGATTGGCTCCCTGCAGGCGCTTGTAGAGATAGCCTGCCGAATAGGTATCGCCGCATCCGGTAGCATCTACTACTTCATGAGGAGGATAGGCTGGAATGTCGTAGAACGTATCATCTACATAAACCAGAGAGCCCTCGCTACCCAGGGTGATGATAACCTCGGCTACGCCCCAGGCATGAATCAGCTTGGCGGCTTCCTTCGGTTCCTTCAGTCCGGTAATGGTCTCCATTTCGGTCTCATTCACCTTCAGATAATAGGTGTTCTTGAGCACATCAAGCTTGTCCTGCCAGTCGATGGCGTAAACTTTCTCGTCTCTCACCTCGCGCAGATATCCCTGCACATCGATGGAAACTTTTCCCTTCTTGGCAAGAAAGGCAACCACTTCTGGCGAGAAATCATCGCTCAGCAGACTGCCCAGATGGAAGACCTTGGCCTCTACATGCTCCAGCTGCTGGATGGTGAAAGGATCTGCCTTGGCAAGCACACGCTGCTTACGGTCGTTAGGATTATCGCCATAAATATTCTCGAAGAAAACCGTATTGCGCGATGGGTTCAAGGTGACGTCTATTCCAGCCTTGAGCATCTTTTCAACCGGTTCCTTCTCGGTAGGATCCATCGCCGTAATGAGCGAGAAACTTACATCCTTTGGCAATTGGTTGATGGCGTAGGCAAAATAAAAAGAGGTGCCGCCAGCCATGTAAACCGTACTGCTCGGGGTCACGATTTTATCCTTTGTTACGTGCCCAATACAACAAATATCTTTCATTTTTATTACATTTTGCGGATGCAAAGGTACTGCAAATCGAGAATAATACAAAAAAAAATGGGAATTATTTTGTTTTGTTCGCATTTTAATGTACCTTTGCATCGAGAAAAAGCAATTTTTTTAATATTATCTAGAATAGATATAAAGAAACATTATGTGGTTTGATAATTTAATCAACGTGCATTCGGCGGTGCAAGGCATCGTCATCCTATCTTTGATTTGTACTTTGGGTCTTGCCCTCGGCAAGATTCATGTCAAAGGAATCTCCCTTGGCATAGCCTTCGTATTCTTCGTGGGTATTATAGCGGGTCATCTAGGGATCTCTATTGACCAGAACATGCTGGAGTTTGCAGAAAGCTTCGGCCTTACCATGTTTGTGTATGTGCTGGGTCTTTATGTGGGTCCTAACTTCTTCGGTTCGATGCGTCACGAAGGCATTTCACTCAATCTCTGGAGTCTGGCAGTCATCCTGGTGGGAACCTTGTTCTCGCTCAGCTTGTGCTGGATTTTGCCAATCAGTCTGCCTGATATGATGGGCATCCTGTGTGGCGCCACAACCAATACGCCTGCCCTTGGTGCTGCCCAGCAGGCGTTGCAGCAGTTGGGGTTGCCTAGCGAAGGTGCGGCTCTGGGCTGTGCCGTTACTTATCCGTTGGGTGTTGTGGGCGTTATCCTGGCGATGATGCTCTTGCGCAAACTCTTTGTGAAACCGGAAGATCTGGAGATTCGCAATAATGATGATGACGACCATACGTCTATCGGACAATACGTAATCGTGAATCCTGCCCTGAACGGCAATACCATAGCAGAGATTACGATGATGACGCATCGCAAGTTCATCATCTCCCGTGTGTGGAGAGGCGAACAGGTGATAGTTCCTCAGGCTGATACGGTTCTTCATACGAATGATAATGTGCTCGTGGTTACCAATAAGGACGAGGTCTCGGCGATGCAGATTCTCTTCGGAAAGAAGGTGGATAAGGAGTGGAATAATGATAAGGTAGACTGGAATGCGATTGATGCGAAGGTTGAAAGCCGCATTATCGTTGTTACCCGTCCGGGACTGAACGGCAAGCGCCTGGGCAGTCTGCAGATGCGAAATTCCTATGGCGTGAATGTGAGCCGAGTGCTTCGTGGTGATATCCGTCTGCTTGCTACAGATGACCTCCGTCTGCAGTACGGCGACCGACTGACGGTAGTTGGCGACCCTACGAGTATCGACCATGTAGAGCAGTTTCTGGGTAATGCCGTAAAGACCCTGAACGAGCCGAACCTCGGCGCTATCTTCCTCGGAATCATTCTCGGTCTAGCCGTAGGAACCGTTCCTCTGGATATTCCTGGAATGACGGCTCCTGTGCGTCTGGGTATTGCCGGTGGTCCTATCGTGATGGGTATTCTGATTGGTGCGCTGGGGCCTCGTGTGCATTTCATCTCTTACATGACGCGAAGTGCGGGTCTGATGCTGCGAGAACTGGGTCTTGCCCTCTATCTCGGTTGCCTGGGATTGGCGGCTGGTGGACAGTTCTTCGAGACGGTAGTCCGTCCGGAAGGTTTGATGTGGGTAGGCATCGGTTTCCTTATCACGGTTGTGCCTGTGGTTATCGTAGGTCTCATCATCCTGAAGACCAAGAAGTATGACTTCGGCAGTATCTGCGGAATCCTCTGTGGAAGTATGGCGAATCCGATGGCGCTTACTTACGCCAACGAGACGCTGGATGGCGATACGCCAAGTATCAGTTATGCTACGGTTTATCCGCTCGGCATGTTTATCAGAGTGGTGATAGCTCAGGTTATCGTGATGTTCTTTGTATAAACTTTAGAAATCAGCCTTTCTTGTTATAGTCATCTTCTTTCCCGTCATCGGGTGCTCAAATGTGATTTCCTCTGCATGAAGATGCAGTCTTGTTGCCGGCTCGTTGCCGTAGAGCGGATCGCCGATGATAGGGGCATTCAGACCTTCCTGATGAGCACAATGCACTCTCAGCTGGTGCGTTCTGCCCGTTTTAGGATAGAGCGCCAGGCGAAGATGGGTATCGTCAATACGCTCTAGAACCTCGTATTCTGTAATGGCTTCCTTGCCCTGTTCGCGGTTTACAATCTGGCGTGGACGGTCTAGAAAATCTGCTATCAGGGGGAGCGAGATGTAACCTCTTCTGCCTTCAGCTTCTTTCAGAATCCGGTTGCACGATTCCTTGTCTTTTCCGCAAACGATGGCTACGTATTTCTTCTGAACCCGATGATTCAGAAACTTCTTCTGCAGGCGATGATAGGCAAACTCGGTCTTGGCAATAATCATCAGTCCGCTTGTTGCCATGTCCAGACGATGGACGATGAGCGGACCGGTAGCTTCCTGATATTTCCTGCGCATCAGAGCGTAGAGGGAAGGCTGGGCTGCATCTTTCCCCGGAACCGAAAGTAAACCTTCGGGCTTATAGATGACAGCCAGTTCACGGTCTTCGTAGAGCGTTTCCACCTTATTATATATAGTAGTTTCGGTCTGTTGGGTTTCAAAGACTGTTTTAGGCAGCATCCAATGTAGTATCGGTTTGCATTTTCCGTTGCAGGCAGGATAAAACTGAAGATGATGTCTGATTTCTTCTTTCGGACTCTCTCCCCACCAGAACATCGCCATCTGCAGAGGCTTGTAGCCATACTGGTAAGCGTATTGCAGGAGTTTCGGCTCGCAGCATTCTCCACTTCCGGCAGGTGGAATCTTAACCGCCTCGTCCTTGAAAATCTCCAGCAGGTCCTTGGTTTCTCCTTCCGCATTCAGCATCTGAAATTTCGAAAACAGCCATTCCTGAAGTTCTTCAGATAACTGTTTGCGGAGCTGTTTTGCACTATTCAAATCCTTTTCGTAGTTTTCATATAGCGTTTCGTACGCCGTCTTTTCGTTTATCGACTTTTTCAGCCTCTTCAGTTCTGCCTTCATAAACTGGCTCTCTTTTATCATCGCTTTCTCCTCTTCCTCGCTCAGGGGCGTTCCTGCTGAAAGGGCTTCCTGGCGCCTTGCATCTCGCTTTTCCTTTGCTTCTTTTATCTTTGTCTGATAGTTTGCGATAACTTCCTGGCGCTTTTGCTGCAAATCATCAATCAGGCTTTTCGCCTTTATCAGGGTTTCGTTGGCTTCAAACTGTCTGATTTGCTGGTTCATTTCCGAAATCTCAGCCTCATGTACCTTGAAATATCCGTCGGGTTGAAGATAATCGAAAACGGCTGGCACAAAACCTTCCCAATCGCTTCTGCCGCCAATCTGTCCGCTGTACGCTCTCAGATAGCCAATCTTACCGTTACCGGTTTCTACGATAAGTACGCCGAACATCTTTCCACGGTCAATTTCCTCTCGCCAGTCGTTTCGCTGTGAGAGTTCAGCCTGCAGCTCCTTGCATGCTTCGATGCAGAGCGGATGAGGTTCGTAGCTGAATGGATTGTTCATCCTTTCAGGCATATTATTTAGTTCTATATTTTTGAATAAATGCATTTCCATGCTACAAAGATACACATTTAAACGCGTTTTAGTTCATATTTTATATAAAAAATGAGTTTTTCAGTTATTTTTTTGTCTATTTGGATTTTTTGTTGTACTTTCGCAACTGAAACATAAATTCATTTAAATAGTCTATCATGGTAAGTGTATATAGAAAGATAATGACGATGCAGATTAAGAACGGACTGTGCCTTCTGTGGCTATTCGTTCTGCTGCTGCTGTTTGCCGCTTGTTCTCATCGGCAGAAGGATGATGAGTTGTGGCATAAAGATATCGATGAATTTGTGTCCGGTCACCAATCTCTCATGCAGAGTTATCCTGATTCGATGATCATGCTGATAAGAAATTTCAAATGTGAAGGTAATCCCGATAAAAGCGATCAATGGAAAAAATTATTAATAGCTAAATGTTATTATATGAAGGGGGCTGATGCCCAATGCCAGTCGTTGATAGATTCGGTTAACGCTTATTGCAAACAAACTCCTGACAACAGAATTCTTTCTTATGCTGATAATCTGCAAGGCATACTTTTGCTGGTTTCCGGCAAGAGGAAGGAGGCTTTGAATTATTATGAGAAAGCTTATCATGAAATCATGAACCTTGACAGTTGCGGCGAGGCGATTGATGTATGTATCAATATTGCCGATGCGTCAAGACAGATGGGTAAGCTGGCGGATGCTTCTTCCTGGTATCGCCGTGCCTATTTCCTGGCAGATTCTCTGAATCAGCATGAAGCCCAGAACAGTATTCTCTCAGGACTGGGACAGGTTTATAATGATTTGCAGAACTATCAGCTGGCGCATCATTATTTCCAGAAGGCTGAACGCCTGTATCCGCCAAAGAATCCGAAAGATGTTCATTTCTTTTACAACAGTTGGGGAAATGTGTACAGCAGTCAGGAAAAACCGGCTGAGGCTCTGAAATGCTTTCTGAAGGCTCAAAAGGCTACACAGCAGATGGAACAGCCCCTGGCGACGGCTATTGTTGATGCTAATCTCGGACAGACTTATCTGGAGCTCAACCGGTTGGATTCTGCACAGAAATATCTGACTCTTACCACGAAATTCTTCTTTGCCCAGCCCTCCATGCAGAGCGATGTGCAATTCTATGTGGATGGATTGAATGCATCTCTGGCTCTGAAGCAGGATAGTCTGGCGAAGGCTACTGAGATTTTGAACAAGCCATACAATCTCTCCAAGATGTCGCCTAATTATCTTTACCTTTATCATAAGGGACTGGCGGCTCTTTGTGAGCGCAAGGGACAATATGCCAAGGCTCTGCAATATCAGAAACTGATGAATCAGTACGACGATTCGCTCCGTAACGCTACGATGGTTTCGAATGTTCAGGAGAATGAATTGAGATTCAAGCAGGATACGGCCATCGTTCGCCGTGATTTATCCCTTAGCACCACGCAAGCAGAGGTAAGATCCTTTAGAGTCATCCTGCTCCTGATTATCGGCTTGCTGGTAATGAGCGTGTTGGCTCTCATCGCTTTCCTCCGTTACAAATGGTTGCGCAGCAAGCATCAGCATCATGAGGAGATGAACCGGATGATGGCTCTGAAGATGGAGAATGTGCGCAATCGTTTCTCGCCTCATTTTGTATTTAATGTGCTCAATATCTTCGTATCTAATCTTCCGAAGGGGGTTAATGTCAAACCGCTTCAGCTCCTGATACAGGTACTGCGTGCCTACTTGCTTTCTTGCGATAAGATGGCGGTAAGTTTGGAAGAGGAACTGCAGATGGTGACGAGCTATTCTACTCTTCGCCATGAAACCAATCCGTTCCTTCCGATGCCTCAGTTCCATGTTGCCAAGGATGTGGATATGAAGCTTATGCTGCCGTCTATGATTATCCAGATTCCTGTAGAGAATGCCTTGAAACATGCTTTTGTGGGAATGGAAGAGACGGAAGATAAGCCTTTGCTGGATGTAAATATCTGGGTTGAGGACGATATGCTCCGCATAGATGTTACAGACAACGGATGTGGAGTTTCGGGTACCGTTGGCAAGAAAAAGAAAAATTGTGCTGCCAGTACGGGAACCGGATTGAGAATTCTGAACAGTACCATCGAAATGCTTAATGCAAGCAACGAACGCAAGATGTTTTTCAAGATGCAGAGCAACAGAGGAGCATCAGAAGAGGAGGGTGGTACCAGGAATAGAGGAATATGTGTAAGTATCGGAGTTCCATGTAATTACGATTATAATGTCTTTAAGTAAGAAACTTTTCATAAGAATTTAAAACGAAATAACATGCAAGATAGAATTAAGGTTGTGATTGTGGACGATGAACCACAGAGCATCCACAGGTTGCAGGATGATTTGGCAACTCTGGAAGATTTTGAGGTGATTGCCACATCCTCTTCGGCGGTATCGGCAAAGAATCTGGTGATGAGCATACAGCCCGATGTGCTGTTCATCGATGTCGAAATGCCTGGACAGACGGGTTTTGAGGTGTTGCAATCTCTGAGAGATGAAATTCCGATGGAACTTATCGTAGTATTTTACAGCGCCTTCGATAAGTATATGATTGATGCGCTCAGAGCCTCTGCCTTCGATTTCCTGTTGAAACCTTATCAGCAGGATGAGTTTGAACTGGTGGTAGACCGAATCCGGCAGAAAATGAAAGATGGAGATGATGTGGATGAAGATGCTTCTTTCGTTCCAGAGTCCTCTTCCTGTTCTTCTGAATCAGTCTTGGCTTCTCAGAAGGCTCAGGATTTTTCGGGAATGAATGGGATGCTGGGAACAGCAGCCAAGCGTCTTGCCATTCAGACCATTTCGGGTTTATTGATGTTGAAGCCCGATGATGTGTTCAGTTGCACTTTTGATGAGGCTACTCATCTTTGGCAGTTGAAGTTGTCGAATGGGCAGGTTTATAAATTGAAGAGGCAGACCACGGCAAAGACCATCCTTTCCATGTCGCCTTCTCTGGCTCAGGTTCGTCAGGATTGCATCATCAATCTCGATTATCTTCTCTGCATCGAGAATTATACGCTCCGCTGCATCTTTTCTCCTCCTTTCGACCATGAGGAAATCACGGTTTCCCGCCGCTGCTATAAAGCGGTAAAGGATCAGTTGGAGATATTGTAGGAATCGGAAAAAAAAAGAGGGTGTGCAAGATATAGTCTTTGCACGCCCTCTTCTAGCTCTGGTTTATAGCAGGGGTGTCATATAGAGTGGCAGATATACTATCCCATCTTTTTCCGCTAAGTCTGAGGTGTGAATGACGTAAGGAGTCGATAGGTAATTCGTCGTGCCCCATCAATGAGTAATGCGTTCTGCCCATTATCGTCTGATTTCCATCTTAATAATTGATTATAGATCTTACGTCTCATAACTTCTTGGTATTCTTGTTGTTGTACGTATCCTAGCTTTCAAAGTGCTAGATTTTACACGTTTCCTCTTTTCAAATCTTTAAACGTTTGATAATGAGGTAATTATCTCTTCTGTATAGCGTGATGGATATTCCCGTTTTCGGAGTATCTGTCACGCTATTTAAGTATCTGTATATTAGTGTATTAATGTGCGTGGTGTATGTAAATCGTGATGGATGATAGATAATTATCTAAAACTTATTCACGAATATGGCTGCGTTGGGTTACGAATATGGCTGCGCTGGGTTACGAATATGGCTGCGTTGGGTTACGAATATGGCTGCGTTAGGTTACAAATATGGCTGCGCTGGGTTACGAATATGACTGCGCTGGGTTACGAATATGACTGCATCGGGTTACAGATATGGCTGTGTAGGCTAACGGAGCCGTATCCGTAGGCTTACCGAGACGTCTGCATCAACTAACTGAGACGTCTGAACTCGCTGACTGAGCTACTTGAGTTAGCAAACTGAGCCACTTGAGAATTTTTCTTCATGTGCTTGCGTGCAACCATAGAAAAAATCAATTACGAAAACTCATTTGATTTCGATGCGGAGGGAATCCTGGTTGAATCGGATGCCGTCACGATTGATGAATCTGGATAAGGAACCATCGGCAGCCAACTCTTTAGAAGTGCCGATAGAGAAACGGCTTTCTTCCATCAGCCAGAGACGGTCGGAGAGCTGGAGCGCCAACTCTACATCATGGGTTGACAGTAATATGGATTTATGCTGTTCGTGCGCCAGATGGCGGAGCATCTGGAGAGTTTCTATCTTGCTGGGGAAATCGAGGAAGGCGGTTGGCTCGTCCAGGATGATGATGCGGGTTTGCTGCGCCAAGGCTTTGGCTATCATTACCTTCTGACGTTCACCATCGCTCAGTTCGCTGATGTTTCTTTGAGCCAAATGCAGAATGCCGGCTTCCTGAAGAGCTGCGGCAACAATCTGTTTGTCGCCAGCAGATAATGTGCCCCAGAAACCGGTATAGGGAGAACGGCCTATACCAACAATCTCTTCTGCAGAGAGCTGGGCATGGTCTGTCTTCGATGTGAGAACGATGCTGATTTCTCTGGCGAGTTCCTGGGCAGAGAAATCGGAAAGAGATTTGTCCTGAATCAGGATTTCGCCATCAAGTGCTGGCTGAAATCCGGCTAAAGTTCTGAGTAAGGTAGATTTGCCCACTCCGTTGGCTCCGATGAGACAGGTCAGTTCACCGGCTTGGAGCGAGGCATGAACAGGTGAGGCTATCGCCCGGAGCTGGTGCTTCGAACGATAGCCTATAATCAGATTCTTTAATGTAATGCTTGATACCATCTAAAGAATATTTTCACCTAGAAACTTTACTTCCTGATAGAAAAAAGGAAGAATTACTTGGCTGCCAAAACCTCAACCTCTACGAGGGCACCCTTTGGCAACTTCTCTACAGCTACGGCAGAACGGGCTGGATATGGCTGGCTGAAGAACTCGGCATAAACCTCGTTCATGGCTGCGAAATCGTCCATGCTGTTCAGATAAACTGTAGTCTTAACCACATGAGAAAGGTCTGTTCCGGCTGCCTTCAGGATGTTTTGGGCGTTGGTGAGGCTCTGACGAGTCTGCTCCTTGATGCCACCTTCTACGAAATTACCTGTTGCAGGGTCGATAGGAATCTGACCAGATGCAAATACAAAACCATTTACTTCGATAGCCTGGCTATATGGACCGATAGCTGCAGGCGCATTGTCTGTGTGAATTGCGTTCATAATCTAATTTATAATTTATAATTTACAATGTATAATTCAACATTCAACACTTAACATTAAACAATCCAGAGGTGGAATCCCTTTGATTCCAAAGCCTCCTTGATTTCTTTTACGTGTTCCTCGTCGCGAGTCTCCATGGTGAGGCGGAGCACGCAGGCATTCACCTTGTTGCGGTTGGCAGAACGGTCGTGGTGAACACCGGTGATATTACCGCCCAATCCGGCGATGACAGAGCATACCTCTACCAATTCTCCCGGTTTGTCATCCAGCTCCATCTCGATGGTACAGAGACGGCCGCTCTTGGCAAGACCACGGGTGATGACACGGTTCAGTATGGTTACGTCGATATTACCGCCGCTTACCACGCAGATGGTTTTCTTGCCCTTCACCGGAACCTTGTTGTACATCACGGCAGCCACGCTGGCTGCACCGGCACCTTCGGCTACCATCTTCTCACTCTCTATGAGTTTCAGGATGGCTGCACAAATCTCATCCTCGCTCACGGTTACGATTTCGTCAACATAGTTGGAGCAGGTTTCAAAAGTAATCTTGCCCGGTTCCTTTACGGCAATACCATCGGCTACGGTCGCTACAGAAGGCAACTTCTCCTGTTTGTGATCGTGCAGACTCTGGACCATACTTGCTGCTCCTTCTGCCTGAACGCCATATACCTTGACGTTAGGATTCAGCGACTTGATGGCAAAGGCTACACCAGAGATAAGTCCGCCGCCACCTACAGGAACGACGACAGCTTCTACATCTGGCAACTGGTCGAGAATCTCCAGACCGATGGTGCCCTGCCCGGCGATGACATTCTCATCATCGAAAGGATGAACGAAGGTGTAGCCATGCTCATCTCTCAGTTCCAGCGCCTTCTGGTAGGCATCATCGTAAACGCCAGGTACCAGACAGACTTCAGCACCCAGTCGCTTGGTTGCTTCTACCTTAGAGATAGGAGCACCCTCTGGCAGACAGATAAGACTCTTCACTCCCATGGCGGTGGCACCGAGAGCTACACCCTGTGCATGGTTGCCCGCAGAACAGGCTATCACACCCTTCGCCTTTTCTTCATCGGTGAGTTGTGAAATCTTATAGTAAGCACCACGAATCTTGAACGAACCGGTCTTTTGTAGGCACTCTGGTTTCAAATAAACATCACTCTCTGGGTTGATTCTTGGCGTGTGAACCAGCTCAGTCTTTCTTATTACCTTGCTCAGCACGAAGCGAGCCTTATAGAAATTGTCAAGTTGTAACATAACTGCTGATATGTGTATAGTTTATTTCGTGCAAAGTTACTATTATTTGAAGAAAGTACAAAATAATTCGGTTTAATTTTTGTTTATTCGATAATATTGCTTAACTTTGCGGCATAAAAACATAGTAACAAATAAACTAATTACTTTTATCTGGAAATGAAGAAAAACGTTTTAGCAGTAGCGCTGGCATTGATGGCGAGCATCGGTGCATACGCAGAGAAGAATACTGTCAGTTCTCCTGATGGTAAGTTGAATGTCGTGGTAGAAGACCGCGATGGTAAACTCTATTATTCCATCGACTATGCAGGCAAGCGAATGATGGAGGAATCACAGCTCGGACTCCTTGCCAATGTAGGCGATTTCAGTCAGGGCTTGACCTATCAGGGCAAGAATGAGATAAAGGTGGAGAAGAGCTATGACCTCCGCACCGCCAAGGTTTCGCATGTAGATTATCATGCCAACCAGCTCAACGTGACATACATCAACGGCAAGAAGCAGCCAATGACGGTTACCTTCAATGTAAGCAACAACGATGTGGCTTTCCGTTATACTTTTGATCAACTGAAGGCACAGCATCTCATCGTAAACGAGGAGAAGACAGCCTTCAATCTGCCGAAGGTAACCACCACCTACCTCTGTCCACAGTCGGATCCGCTCATCGGTTTTGCCCGAACCAAACCAAGTTATGAAGAAGATTATAAGGTGGATCAGCCTCTTACAGCCAAGTCGGGTTATGGTCATGGCTATACTTTCCCTTGCCTCTTCAAGGTAGGCGGCGATGGCTGGGTTTTGGTCAGCGAGACGGGTACTCATGGCAACTATCCGGGTTGTCACATCAGCGATTATGATGCTGTTAAGGGTTATCAGATCGCCTTCCCAATGGAGAAGGAGGCAGATGGCATCGGTTCTACATCGGGCGCCTTCATCCTTCCGGGTTCCACTCCATGGCGCACCATTACCGTGGGTTCTGATTTGAAGCCTCTGGTAGAGACCACCATTCCATACGATGTAGTAGAGCCAAGATTCGAGGCTTCCCAGAAATACGGAACAGGCAAGTATACCTGGAGCTGGCTCATCTGGCAGGATGAATCCTGCAACTATAACGACCAGAAGCAGTTCATCGACCTGGCTGCTACCATGGGATATGAATATGTGCTGGTTGATGCGCTCTGGGATACCCAGATTGGTAGAGACAAGATAGCAGAGTTGAGCAAGTATGCGCAGAGCAAGAATGTGAGTCTGATGCTCTGGTATAATTCCAATGGTGTGGCAAACGATGCACCTCAGGGACCTCGTGGCATCATGGATAACATCGTGGCCCGCAAGAAGGAGATGGCCTGGATGAAAAGTATCGGCATCAAGGGTATCAAGGTAGATTTCTTTGGTGGCGACAAGCAGCATACCATGCAGCAGTATGAAGACATCCTGAGCGATGCCAACGATTATGGCATTCAGGTTATCTTCCATGGCTGCACCCTGCCAAGAGGTTGGGAGCGCATGTATCCTAACTATGTATCGAGCGAGGCTGTACTGGCTTCGGAGAATGTATTCTTCTCTGAGTATCATGCCAAGCAGGAGGCTTTCGAACTGACCATGCATCCATTCTGCCGCAACGCCGTGGCTGCGATGGATTGGGGTGGTACCATCATGAACAAGTATCTCTCCAAGGATAACAAGAGTCGTCATCGCCGTTATACTACTGATGTTTTCGAGATGGCTTCGGCTATCATGAACCAGGCTGCTATCCAATGTATCGCCATCTATCCGAACAATCTCTCTGAACTTCCTCAGCACGAAATTGATTTCCTGAAGAGCGTTCCTACTACCTGGGATGAGACCAAGTTCATCGCCGGTTATCCTGGAAAATATGCCGTTGTTGCCCGTCGCCATGGTGATAAATGGTATGTGGCTGGTTTGAACGGAACCGACCAGGTGATGAAGCTCACCCTGAATCTGCCAATGCTTGCCGGCAAGAGCGTTACCTATTATCATGAAACTGCCAGCAAGGACAAGAAGGCTCTCTGGCCTGTTTCTCAGATGAAGACCGTAAAGGTGGATAAGAAGGGAAACCTGAAGGTGGAAATGCAGCCTAAGGGTGGACTGATTGTTGAAAGGTAAAAGGGTAAAAAAGTAAAAAGGTAAAAAGCCTAGCGGGGTATAATCTCCCTAGTTTCTTTTTACCTTTTTACCTTTTTACTTTTAAAAATCCTTTTTACTGAAATGTTCCAAAGCAGCAGCTACGCCATCTTCTTCATTGGACAGCGTGATGTAGTCGGCTTCGGCTCTAACCTCTGGTGCTGCATTCTGCATGGCTACACCCATGCCTGCCAGTTTCAGCATGCTCAGGTCGTTGTAGCCATCTCCGAAAGCAATCATATCGGCTGGGGTGAGATTGATTTTCGACAGAAGGCGGAGCAGGGACTTTGCCTTGTCGATGCCTTTAGGAACCAGTTCCAGGAAGAATGGGGCTGAACGGAAGATGTCCATCCTGTCGCCCAGAATCTCTGAAAGTTCGTTTTCTGCCTTGAGCATATCTGCCGGGTCGCCTGTCATGAGGAGCTTGGTAGGGTGAGGCTCCAGGGCTTCGAACAGGTTTTCTACCTTTCGGATGTTCATCTTGTTGATACGCGATTCTTCCTTCACATACGGGTCGTCGGGCATCTCGGTGATAATCTCGTTGCCGGCATATCCCAGCAGGGCATGGTTCTTCTCCTTCGCGTACCTATATAATATAGGTATCACCTCATCAGGCAGGAACTGGGCGAAGAGTTTTTCGCCAGTCTTGGCATTCACGATGTTGCCGCCATTATAAGATAGGATGTATCCGCCTCGTTTATCCAGTTCCAGACATTCCGCCACCGGTTCGATGCCGTAGGTCGGTCTGCCTGAAGCAAGGATGATAACAACACCCTCGGCTTCTGCCTGGAGCAGCGCTTCGCGGGTTTTCGGGGTAACCACCTTGTCGTGGTTGGTCAGGGTGCCATCCAGATCAAGGGCGATGGCACGGTATGGAAGATGATTCATATTTGATATATTATTGTATTTCTAATTTGACTGCAAAGGTAAGATAAAAAAACGATTGTAACAAAAAAAAGAGTTAAATATGATATAAATATAGGTGTTTGACTGATAATTACCTGCTTTTTTATTGTTTATTATACACTATAGTCGGAAAGTTTTCTTATCTTTGCAACCGAAATAACAAACAATAATATAAAATTAATAAAACCTATTTGAAAATGAAGAGATTAATTTCAGCAGTATTGCTTTCGGCAGCCGTAGTTGTGCCAACCATGGCGAAGAATGCAAAGACATTGGGCAATGGTTATCCATTTACTCAAGTACCATTCACCAGTGTGAAAATTTCACAGAATACTTTCTGGGGTGCCCGTCTGAAGGCTGCCCGAGAAGTAACCGTGCCATTGGCTTTCAGCAAGTGTGAGAGCGAGCACCGTTACAAGAACTTCGATATGGCTGCCTATACCTTGCAGCATCCTAACCACCCGGGCTTGGATACCAAGGAGTGGGATGTGAGCAAGTTCATGGGCTTCTCTTTCGATGATACCGATGTTTATAAGACCATCGAAGGTGCCAGCTACATCCTCCAGACTTATCCGAACAAGAAGTTGAAGGCTTACATCGACAGCGTGCTCGATGTGGTAGCTGCGGCACAGGAGCCAGATGGCTATCTCTATACCGCCCGTACCATCAACCCAAAGCATCCACACCAGTGGTCGGGAAATAAACGTTGGGTCAAGGATGAGGAGGCGAGCCACGAGCTTTACAACCTCGGTCACATGGTAGATGCAGCCTGCGCTCACTATCAGGCTACCGGAAGCACCAAGTTCCTGAATATCGCCAAGCGCTATGCCGATTGTGTGGTAAAGGAAGTGGGACCTAAACCAGGACAGACTACCATCGTTCCGGGACATCAGATTGCAGAGATGGCTTTGGCTCGTCTCTATACCCTGACCGGTGAGAAGAAGTATCTGGATGAGGCTAAGTATCTGCTCGACTATCGTGGCAAGACCCATATCCGCAACCCATATTCTCAGAGCCAGGCTCCTATCCTGGAGCAGAAAGAGGCGGTAGGTCATGCTGTTCGTGCCGGCTATATGTATGCCGGTATTGCCGATGTGGCTGCCCTGACCAAGGATTCTGCCTATATGAAGGTCATCGACCGTATTTTCGAGAACATCGTTGGCAAGAAGTACTATCTTACGGGTGGTGTAGGTGCCCGTCATGCCGGTGAAGCTTTCGGCGAGAACTATGAGTTGCCAAACATGACTGCCTACAACGAAACCTGTGCAGCCATCTCTATGGTTTACCTCTTCGAACGTATGTTCCTGCTTCACGGCGAGAGCAAGTATATCGACTGCATGGAGCGTACCTTATATAATGGTGTAATATCAGGTATGAGTATGGATGGTGGTCGTTTCTTCTATCCAAACCCATTGTCTAGCGATGGCAAGTATGCCTTCAATGCAGATAACAACACAACCCGCCAGCCATGGTTCGGATGTGCCTGCTGCCCAAGTAACTTGTGCCGCTTCATCCCTTCTGTTCCTGGCTATCTCTATGGCGTGAAGGATAACAATATCTATGTTAACCTCTTTGCCGGCAATACATCTACCATCAAGGTGAATGGTAAGGATGTGGTTTTGGAGGAGACTACCGAGTATCCTTGGAACGGCGATATCAAGATTGCTGTGAAGAAGAGCGGTGTAAAGAATGCCAACCTCCTGGTTCGTATTCCTGGATGGGTTCGCAACCAGGTAGTACCTAGCGATCTTTACAAGTATAGCGATGCCGAGAAGCCTGCTTATAGCGTAACCGTGAATGGCAAAGTTGTAGAGGCTGACCTCGATGCCAACAAGGGTTATCTCCCTGTCAAGAATATCAAGAAGGGCGATGTGATCCGCATCCATTTCGATATGCCAATCCGTACAGTGGTTGCTAATGGCAAGGTAGCAGATGATAAGGGTAAGGTTGCCGTAGAGCGTGGACCATTGGTATATTGCGCTGAGGCTGTGGATAACGATAACGAGCCTGTACTCCGCACCATCATGGCTAAGAAGCCGTCTTTCTCGCTGGTAGATAACTACAGCATTGAGAACAAGGAGACCAAGGGTGCTCCTGCCTTCAAAGTCAAGGCAATTTCTACACCTGCTCATATCTTGGACCAAAAGAAGGAAGGTGTCATTTCTGTCAAGGTTCAGAACCTCACCCTGATCCCTTACTATGCCTGGAATCATCGTGGTGCCAACCAGATGAATGTCTGGTTCTATCAGGGCTTGTCGTTTATGGATAAGTAATAAATAGTTTTTAAAATCAAGAAAGCTTGGCAATGACGTTTGCCAGGCTTTCTTGTTAATATAAGTTAATCTCGTTAAGAAAAACACTTCTTTTCCGTTTATGTTGTAGTTTTGAATAAATAAAGCAAAAGAGAGCTAATGACAGAGAATGAATTCATCCATATCGTTCCGCAGTTGCGGCAGATAACCTTGCAGATCAGTCAAGGTTATGGTGTTGGCTGCGATGAGGCTGAGGATATCGCACAGGATGCGATGCTCAAGCTCTGGGCCATCAAGGATGATATTCAGTCTGCTGCTCATGCCAAAGGTTCGATGGGTTGCATCGCCAAGCATCTTTGCATCGACTTCTTTCGCAAGCGGAAGATGATTTCGATAGATGCCCAGCCTTTCGATAAGTCGCCTAGCCACTATGCGCTGCCCGATGTGGAAGTGGAAAACTCGGAGAACGAGCTGTGGCTGCAAAAACGCCTCAAGGCTCTGCCCTCCAACCAATATCAGGTGCTTTATCTGCGACAGGTAGAGAAGAAAAGCTTTGAGGAAATAGCGCAAATCGTGGGCATCACCCCTGAATCTGTATCTGTCTTGCTTTCGAGGGCAAGAAAGCAGATGTTGCAGGAAATCAGAAAAAGATGTCGATAGCCCTTATATATAAATAGGTATAATCAATAAAGGAGGAAACTGGATATGAACGAAAAAGAAAAGGACATACGACTGTTGCTCGACCGATTTATGGCTGGTGAGACTTCTCTGGAAGAGGAGGCTCTGATAGGGGAGTGGTTTCGTAAGCATCCCGATCTGAGCGATGACTTGAAGGAATATCAGATGATGTTTGGATATTTCGATGAAGGGATGCCCCTCGACTATGAGGCAGAGAATCATGTAGAAGATGCTCATCCGAAGATTAAGGCACGAATGCGTCGCCTATGGTTGCCGATAGGTATGGCTGCATCCATCGCCCTGCTCTTTGTGATTGCCATTCCTCGGATAGGTCAACAGACAGGGCATCAGGACGATTCGAAGATGGCTCAACTCGATGGCAGAACGACTCAGGAGGATGTTGATTCTGCTGTTGTCCACGAGGAGAAATCGACAGATGCCAATCTTTCCATGCCTGAAAAGATAAAAAAATCGGGTGATTCCGTATCTCCCAAGACAAGGGAGCACAGGCAGAGGCAATATCGTCAGCATCTGTTTGCTCCTACTCCTCCAAAGCTTTGGATAGCTCAGAATATTGCTACCGATTCTTTGTTGGCAGAGCCGGAAAAGCTTGCTGATGCGCATCTCCGGGAGATGGAGACACAGCAGAACGAAATGTTCTTCAAACTCTATCTCGTCGATGCTCTTCAGACCCAGTCGCTCAATGCCGAAATTGCCAGTGCCTCGTTCGAAAGCGAGGAGAATGTGCATGATGAGGACTATGTGAGTGGTGACCAAGAGGTTTATTAAAAAGAAACAATTAAAAAGAAGAAGAATATGAAAACAACTTTTAAATTAGCATTTGTGGCTTGCCTGATGATGCTCTCTTCGGCTTGCCATGCTCAGGAGCCTATACCGGCTATCGACCAGGCTTTTGATGTATTCGCACAGGATTTGTTGAAAGGCGACTTTGTTACTTCTTCCTCTATGAATACCTATAATATTGGTATGATGAAGGGATTTGAGTTCGCTATTCCTGAGAGAAAGCAGAAAATGGTGGATACCTTTCAAAAGGCTTTATTGAGCAATAGTCGCCTCGCTTATATTAGTTTTACCAAGAAAGCGGGCTCTCTCAGTCTTGAAACGAATCGGGTGGGGTATGGCAAGGATAATTCCATGACTTACGAGTTTGGTACTCACAAAGACCGCAACTATAACCTGCAGTATTTCCGCGACAGCAAGGATTCTACCATGCGATATGTTTATGCCTTGGTATGGTATCAGGGAATGGATCGTTCGGTAAAGGGCAGTGTATATAAGTTCTACTCCAAGGATCCGCAAACCTATAAGAAGCCATTATCTTATAAGATGAATGCTGTTCAAGGTTTGGATTCTCTTGTTTCTCTAGGCAACATCAGGTATAACAAAAATCTGGTTCGCAGTTATGACTTGGAGATGACTCCGCCAAAGGATGCTGCAGAGTTTATAATGCAACTCAACACGCTCCGTGCTGCCTTTAAGAATGCCAGAGACCAATACCCTTATTTTGGAAATCAGGTGACTCGGCGTACCCTCCAGACGGGCATTGCCAACAAAATAGTCAAGCTTTGTAAGGGATACGGCAAGTTGCTGAATGCTGACGAGAAGAATTTCTTCGCCAATTCGCTGAATAAGATGAAGAAGGATACAGACGATGATTATCTGCAGAGCCTTCTGGAACTGACTTCCAATTCTTTGAGGAAGTAGTCTGCTCTGGGTGGATAAACTGAGGAAAATGTGAAACTCTCTCTCTTAAAATACCGCTTAAAAGTGATATTTTGCATGTGTTTAAGGGCGGGCTACCTGTTAGCTTTCTTTTGAACACATGTTTTTTTAAAAGACAGAATCATTACAAATACGCCTTTCCGGTTTAATATGAGTTAAAATGTCAAGACTGGAATTTAAAAAATATTAAATATAATAAAGAAAAGTATTACTATGATTATTTGTTAAGTATATTTGCAACGTATTAGATTTTAATTAAATTATTGTTATGGAATTAGAAAAATTAGACAATTTGAATTTGGGAAAAGAGAACTTTTCACAAGAGGATATTGAAGATATCCTTGGTGGTGTAACAGAGTATGACAATTATGGCATACCTGACATTTCATGTGCAGGTGGAAGTGGTTCTTGCAAAGAAAGTTGTAGAGATGGATGCAAAGACACCCAGAAAAAAGGTAGTAGTTGTAGTGAAGGTTGCATAAGAGGTTGCAAGGAATCAAATAAGTAAAGAAAGCCAAAGGACTGCTGATTACAATGGATTCATATCAGTTAAACCCTGATTACTTATTAAGGCAAGATGGGAATAGGGTAATACTTTACTCTAAGCGAGAGTTAAGCTATGGAGGGGAAGATTGGTTTACTTTTATCCATCCCTTTCAAGCTATGATGCTTTCATTTTTCGGAGGAGAAAGCCCTTTGGAGAATGAAATAGCTAGTTGTGCTCACTTCTTCAATATTCCTTTTGAGAAAATGCGCAAAATCATATTACCATTTGTAGAGAATAAGGAAATGGTTACTCTAAGGGATAAGCATGGGCATTGCGTGCTTTTCCCAAGAGAAATATTAGTTAAAAAGGCGCAGAATGTCAATAGGCAGCAGAATTATTGTGTAAACGATTTTAGATATATAGGTACTCCTAATTACAAACAAATTCGTTTAGATTATCCTGTCTATGTCAATATGGAACTTATTATGAAATGTTATACGGATTGCTGCTATTGTTATGCTAATCGTAAAGCATTTGGTAATAATTGTATGCCTACCCAAAAAGTCTTAGATTTCATTCAAGAATGTTATGACAATGGTGTGCTTGAGATGGACATTAATGGAGGAGAAGTTCTTTTACATCCAGGAATCTTTGATATTTTAAAAAAACTTATTGAATGCCACTATTCTCCACTCATATCCACAAAAATGCCTATCGGCAAGAAAGTAATAAACAGATTGAAAAGCATAGGTATACAACGAATGCAAATTTCTTTAGACTCTGTCAACAAAGAGACTTTGCATGCAATGCTTCATGTGGATATGAATTATCTGGAGCGAATGAAAGAAACTCTATCAAATTTGCAGGAAGCAAAGATGAGGACAAATATTAATGTAGTTATTACAAGATACAACTGTTCATGTGATAACCTACAGGAATTATTTGATTTTATAGCTCAATATGACAATATAAGAGAAATAAGAGTAAATCCTTGTGGTTATTCGTTATACAAAAATAATTTTCAAGAATTATCAGTAAAAGAAAAAGACTTCAAAGTTCTTGAGGCATTTATAAATAGCATAAAGCATAATTATCCGAAGTTGAATATCAATATTTCAGGATATGATGCTTCATATATGTATGATGCTTTATTTCGCAAGCAGCATTTTTGTGATAGAGCTTTATGTACAGGAAATGTTCGCAATGTAGTGTTGTTGCCAACGGGAGATATTACTATTTGTGAGGAATTGTATAGTCTTCCCCAGTTTGTGTTGGGAAATATCAATGATGCGTCATTGCGAGATATTTGGAATTCAGATAGGGCTATGGAGCTTTATAATTTTTCTCAAAAAGGAAAATCAGAAAGTCAATGTTATACTTGTAAAGAAAGAAATTCTTGTAGACAAGGCAAGGGCGTATGTTGGAAAACAATATTAATGGCGTATGGTATGGATAAATGGGACTTTCCTGACCCAAGATGCCCGAAAGCTCCAATCCCATATAATAAATTTTACTTAGAGTAATGAATAGAATATTTCTCATAATACTTAGTCTTGTCTTCTCTGTTGTCTATGTAGAAGCTCAAAGTACTTATCCTTGTGTCATAGATTCCAAGGACGGTTCTCCTATTCCGTCAGTGAGTCTGTTGTTTTTAGATTCATTACAAAATGTAACAGCAACAGGCATAACGGACATTCACGGAATGAGTGTAATTAAAGGAAATTATAAGAAAAATAGCAATTCCCTGCATTTGAGCTGTGTGGGGTATGTTAGTCGTTCCATCAGTCTTTTAGCCTTAAAAGACACAATTGCTTTGGAGCCGACTCATGTTAATCTCGAAAAAGTCGAGGTAGTGGCTATGCGTCCATTGATTAAGCTATCTCCTGGTATGTTTACTTATGAAGTGAGCAATGATTCTTCGGCACAAAATAAAAGTACTTTAGATGTAATGCATAAAGTTCCATTATTGATAGTTTCTGCCAATAACGGAATCAGTGCAGAGAATGGAAAAAGCATAGTATATGAGTTGAATGGTATGAGAGACCCTCTCCTTAAAGGGGATGTCATGACTATATTCCAAGCCTTGAAAGCTTCAAATCTGAAAAGAATTGAAGTTAATACTCAGCCAGGTTTGCAATATGGTTCAAACACCATAGTTGTAAATATTGTAACAAAAGGACATCTAGAAGGCTTGCTCGGAACCATTTATACAAGAGTGTCGGATGAAAGTATGTCTAATTCTATATTTGGGTTAACGAAAAATAAAAACTTTACTGTAAGTTTGAATTACCAAAACATTTGGGATTATGATCATTCACGAACAAATGAGTCTAAAGAAATAAGAGAGCAGAGTACTCTTTTTTATCAAACAGACAAGTATATTCATTTTGACGGATATAAATCCAATGCTCATAGTATAGAGTTTTCTTCCAGTTATGAAGCCAATAATACAACGTTGATAAATCTCTATGGCAGAGTTATATTGAGCAATTTCAGTAATCCACATGAGAATTCTCGTGAGGAGACCGTTACGTATCAGGAAAATGGTGCGCTTAGCTATTCTTATGTGAAAAAGAATCATAGATTGTTTAAAAATACAGAGTATGATGCGACCATAAGTTTTGAGCATAGTTTTGTCAAAAGCTACGTATTGAATGGAAAATTTTATTTAGGCTATAACTTTTACAATAGACCATATACCCAAACTACATCCTCTATATATGAGAAAATAGATACACTTGGTTTGGGAAATATGTCCTTTAATGCTTTCTATAATTATGTGGAAAAAGAAAAATCCAATATTCCAGTCCATACATTTGAAACAAGTTTTTGGCATAACATAAATAAGGCTCAAAGAATTACTTTAGGTGGAAAATTGGTGTTGCGTCCTCAGTCTAATGAGAGGAGTTTGCTAAAATCGTCATTAGCCAACAAACAGGAATTTCTTGGAAATGATGATTCTGCCTATAATCATACCCAACAAGTCGCAAATCTTTATGGCTCTTATGCGATTTCTTCAAGAAAATTAAAGCTGGACTTGGGCTTGCGCTATGAGTATCAAAAAGATAAATTGTTGCATTCTGACAGCAATCACAATCTCAGAAAGCATTTTAGTAATCTGCTCCCTTCATTAAGCTTTGCATATCAATGCTCTAATAACATGTCTATGGAATTGTCATATGACATGAATGTTTCACGTCCAAACATCTCGGTCTTGGATCCTTATGTTGATTATACAACTCCATTGCAGTTGACGTACGGCAATACAGATTTAAAGCCAGAGAATACCCATACAATAGATTTTACAATTAACCAGAGAATTAAGAGGTATACGCTCATTACCTCGTTAACTTATGCGACAACTGATCGCTTGATATTAAACTACCAATATACCGATAAGAGTATATTGCATAATACAACAGGCAATATTGGTAAGAAAAATGATTTGATGTTATACAACTCTTTGTCAGGAAGACTTTCTCGAAATGTATATGCACGGCTTATGCAATCAATAAGCTATGTGGATTACTCTGCACCAAAAATTGATTGTAAGCAGCATGGCTGGATTTATTTTGTAAAAGGTATTATGGAATACGAATTGCCTAAGGCCTGTTACCTTGACATAGAAGGCAGTTACCTTTCAAGAAGTATTTTGTTACAAGGAAGAGGATATGCCAAATATTTTTATAGTGTTTCTCTTTCAAAATACTTTTTTACTAATAAGCTGAGGTTAGTATTTTCTGCCGATAATTTCTTTAATATTCATAAGATAAATGAAACAGAAAAGGCAACAAACAATTATAATGTAAAATCGTATGACAAGTACTATAAAGCATCATTTATGTTTTCTGCCATATTGAGATTAGGAAAGCTGAAAGCACGAGTTAAGGAAACAGATAAAACAATACAACGAGACAATGATATAAAATATAACTATGATTAAGGATGATTTTACACAGGTTCTTTTAGGACAAATAGTTTCTGATGTAAATATGCATAATGTATATTTGCAACATGGACAATCTGGGTATTGTGCTTTTTATTTTTGGTTATCTCAAAAAGCTAAAGATGAAAACTACGAAACCCTTGCTGAAAAAATGCTTTTGAGAGTTACAAATAGTATAAAGCAACTTCCAACCGTTGATATTGAAAATGGTATAACTGGAATTGGTTTATTTGTTATGTGGCTTAATAAAAAAGGCTTTTTAACAGGAAAAGGACAGTCGTTCTTTGAAACTATAGAAGCGTATTTGTATAAGACTACTAATTTGGGAATAGATACCAATTCTGAAGTGATAGAATTGCATAATCTATTAGATGTGTTGGTATTTTTAACTGAAAGATTAGAGTTAGAGACTATAGAAGAGCCTTATAAGCAATTTCTAAAATTATGGTCTATTAAAATTATAGCCTATATACATCAAAGGGTTAATACAATATTGGCTGATGAACCATTACTTGCTGATGCTCATTACGACTTGGTTACTTTTTTGTATGTTTTGTTCAAATTACACAAACTAGGAGTATATACCTATTATTTGGAACGAATAATCAATGAGATTAGAATGGGTATTATAACAAGAATTCCCTATCTTCAGCAGAATAGGGCATACTTATATTATACACTTTGTCTGGTAAGTAAGGAATTCTCTTTGGGGAATGAGTGGGAGACATATATGCAATGGCTTAAGAGGTCATTTTCTATTAACGCAATAATAGTAAGTGAAATTAAAGATAATCAATTGTTTGGGCAATTAGGATTAATCAGATTATATTTCGCGTTAAAGTATTATATCAAAAATGGTATTGAAATCGAGATACCTTACGACTTGATTCTTAAAAAGATAAAGAGTTCTTCTTATTATAAGAACAAAACTAAGGTAGCCGAAGTTCCCAAAGGACTTGATGGTATACTTGGATTATATTTACTTTATATTAATATTGTTGAGTATGGAACAAAAGATTAACTTGTTGGAAATGTCTTTTCTTATTCCTGTAAGAATTGATTCTGTCGTTCGTTTAGAGAATTTACTAAAGTCCATAGAGTGCATTCTTCGAAATTTTGAAACAAATATTTATGTGTTGGAAGCTGCGCCTTATAACAATGGATTGCTGGAAAGACTTTTGCCTAAGGACATTAACTATTTTTTTGTGGAAGATAGAGACCCGATATTTTATAGAACTCATTATATTAATAGTCTTATTCGCAAAACTGCTACCAAATATATAGGAATTTGGGACTCTGACATTATTCTAGACTTTCCTCAAATAGTAAAAGCATATGAAGCTTTACAGTCTAATTATAAAATAGCATTTCCTTATGATGGGCGTTTTTTTGAAACGACCTCTATTATTAGAGAATTGTATATTGCTCAAAGTGATATAAGAATTTTGCAAAAAAGTGTACCACGGATGCTACTTCCTTATGGTCATTTGGCAAATGGAGGTGCTGTCTTTATAAACAGAGATGTTTATATAAAGGCAGGTATGGAAAATGAAAACTTTTATGGTTGGGCTCCAGAAGATGTTGAAAGAAAAGAAAGATTAGAAGTCCTTGGATATGAAGTTTATCGTTCGCAAGGTCCTTTGTTTCATCTTTCTCATCCAAGAGACATCAATGGAAAATATCGTTCTGATGAGCAGAAAAGATATGGGCTTTATTTGTTGGAGCAAACAAGATATAGTTCAAAAGACGAAATCATTAATTCTATAAAAGTGCAATGACATGAAGCATGGAGTATTGATAATTTGGCATAAGAATTTCAAGCAATTAAAGGAGCTGATTCTTTCTTTTAATGATTCTTTTCATATCTACGTTCATGTAGATAGAAAGGCATTGTTGACTCAAAAAGAATTGTCTTGGCTTGACTTATGCCCTATTGTTAAAGGTGTGTATAGAAAATATAAAGTAACTTGGGGAACATTTTCTTTGTTGAAAGCAGAATTGTTTTTAATGGAGAAAGCAATTGCTGACCCAGAAATAACTTACCTTCATATGATAAGCGGACAAGACTATCCGATTAAGAACATGACGGAAATTCTCCATTTCTTCGAACGGTATGAGGGAAAAGAGTTTATTCGAACAGAACAATTGCCTTATGAGGAATGGGAACGTGGAACTTATGAAAGGTTTCAATATTTCAGATTGAACTTTGTAACTTATTTCCCATGGGGTAATAAACTTTCTGATTTTATCATTTATTTACAGAAAATAATAGGGTTCAAAAGAAGAATCCCAGATCAATATGAGCATATTTATGGAGGTTCCAACTGGTTTTCCATTACGAAGCAGTGTGCTGAATATATAGTGTCACAAAAGAATAAAAGTTTTTATCGTAGACTTAAGTATACTTTTGCTCCAGAAGAAAGTTTCTTTGCAACAATTGTGATGAATTCTTCTATTGCCAAAAATGTAATAGATGACAACTTAAGATATATTGATTGGAGAGGAACGAAGGATGGTCATCCTAATGTTCTTGATCAATCAAATTGGTTTGGTATTATTACGAGCGATGCTATTTTCTGTAGAAAAATAGATGGAATTGAATCTGTACAAGTCAAAGATAACATAAAAAAATACCTACTTTGTGATGAGCGTGCCAACATTGATACTCAAAATGGTGCTTGGCGAACAAAATCAATAGTAGGACATTTTTTCGACAAGAGTTTAGCAAGGGAGCTATTAAGTTTATTATCTTTATTAAAAGTTAGAGATGTGGCAGATTTTGGATGTGGCCCAGGATGGTATACTTATCTTCTATATAAACAAGGTTATAAAGTGAATGGTTATGATGGAAATCCTCATGTAAAAGAGATGTCTTCGTTACTTTTTAATGATGGCTTCTATTGTCAATATGCTGATTTTACGCTTCCTATAAGTGTAAAAGAACCTTTTGAACTTATACTTTGTTTGGAAGTAGGTGAACATATTCCGCAAATATATGAAGATGTATTTATACAGAATTTAGTGAATAATTCTAAGAAATATATATTGTTAAGTTGGGCTATTCCTAATCAAAAAGGATGGGGGCACGTCAACTGCCACACAAATGAGTATGTCATAGAACGAATGAGGAAGTATGGATATCATTATAATTTATCAACTTCTGCTATTTTAAGAAAGGCTGCTTCTTTGTTTTGGTTTAAAGATACAATTATGTTTTTTGAAAGGCATTGATTCATTTGTTGTACGAAGATGTACTGTAGCTCTTGTCAAGATGATGAAGGATACTGACTATGATTATCTGCAGAGCCTTCTGGAACTGACAGCCAATTCTTTGAGGAAGTAATCTGTTCTAGGTGGATAAACAGAGGAAATTGTGAAACTCTCTCTCTTAAAATACCGCTTTACAGCGATTTTTTCTCTAGAATTATCTTTTTCTAGACTTCGGTCTTGTTATAATTTCGTAACTTTGTACGCAAAAAGTAAACGATATGACTAAGAAATTGATAATGATATTAGACTTGGTGCTTTCATCCATGTTGATGAAAGCCCAAGTTTTTTTTGTGCCTTTCCCGAAGGCTGGCGATAAGTATTGGCAGAAGCAGGTGCCTTTGGCGATGCGCAACGACTATATCCGGTTGGGCAATCTCTATCAGAAGAAACCTTGGAATGCCATTCCTAACTCGATGTTTGCCGAGTTCCGAACCAATGGTAACCGCACCCGATATGAGGAGGCTAGCTTCGGTATCAGAAAACAGTTTGTCTGTCTGGTGATGGCGGAAATCATGCAGGGCAGGGGACGGTTCCTGCCTTCCATCCGCAAGGGTCTACATTATTTTATAGAGAAGGAACCCTGGTGGGGAATACCGGCGCATTATCCGAAAGACCATCCTGAAAAGGATATCCAGCCTGTAGATCTCTTCAATGCTGAGACGGCAGGCATGCTTGCATGGACCCTCTATATGCTGGAAGATGAAATCAACAGGAAGGAAAAGGGACTCTGTGATCAGGTGAGAAGCGAGATAGATCGCCGATTCCTAAAGCCGGTATTGAATCAGCCGCAGGGCTGGAAGAACAATGCCAACAACTGGAATACCTGGATTACAGCCAACTGGTTGCAGACCGTATTGATCTGCGAACCCGATGCCAAGCTGCGGGATGCTGCCTTCAAGGGAGTGCAGCAATGTCTGCGAACCTTTATGAAGGGTTATCCCGATGATGGTGGTTGCGAGGAAGGTGTCAGCTATTGGGATTGTGCCGGAGCCTCGTTCTTCGAGTCGCTCTATTTCATGCAGTTTGCTCCTAAGCAGGCGGTTCTGACATTGAATGAAGCTCAGAAGAAGAAGGTGGAGAATATGGGCAGATTCATCACTACGATGTATATCAACGACCTTACCTTCGTGAATTTCTCGGATGCCCAGGCTCAGAATGTTCCGAATATCAACATCCTCTTCCCATACGGTGAGTTTTTACAGAATGAGCAGATGATGCAGTTGGCGGCTTATGTGGGCAAGAAATATCAGTATTCCCTCAAGCCTTCTACGCTCTTCCTGAAATCGGGCAACTATCCGAAGCTGGGCAGGGAACTGATGCTCCTCTCCATGTTGCCGAAGTGTCAGGCAACAGCGGCTGTAGAGCCTAAGACGGAAGATGCCTATCTGTTAAATTCCCAGATTATGGTGGCGAGCAACAAGAACTGGTTTGTGGCGGCGAAAGGCGGAAACAATGCCGAAAGCCATAACCACAATGATATCGGAAACTTCATCGTTTATCACAACAATCAGCCGGTGGTCATCGACCTGGGTCGTGATACTTATACTTCGAAGTCGTTTAGCAACCAGCGCTTCGAGCTGATGAACTGCCGTTCGGCTTATCACAATGTTCCTATCATCAATGGTCTGGAGCAGAAGGATGGCAGGAAGTATCGTGCCGAGAAAGTGAATCATGTCTTTGCAGATGGTGTTTCTTCCCTATCGTTGAATCTCGAAAAGGCTTATACCGAAGGAGCGCATGTGGAAAAATGGCAGCGTACCATCGCCCTGGACCGGGAATATAACTGGGTAGAAGTAACCGAGCAGTACAAGCTCGATTCCCTGCAGATAGAGAAGGACCGACTGAACGGTCAGGTTTTCGATAACCAGATTATCCTGATGTCGTATGGCAAGCCTGTGGTTCAGAAGGCAGGCAGAATCCTCCTTCAGGGCGGTTTGGTTCGTCTGGAATATGATGCGCAGTATCTCTCTGCATCAGTAGAAAAGGTGCAGATGACGGATGGCATCATGAAGACGCAATGGAAGGATAACGTTTATCGCATCATCTTGCGTCTGAATGATAATTATCCGATGGCGAAAGTGAAGTATCGGTTTGTAAATGCCAAGTAAATTCTGCTCGAAATGGTGTTTTTACCCCATTTCGAGCAAAATAGCGTGTATTAATGCAAGTGCTTACGATGGTCGATGCAGGTACTTACGATGGTCGATGCAGGTACTTACGATGGTCGATGCAGGTACTTACGATGATAGATGCAAGTACTTGCGATGATTGATGTGTCTTTAACTGAAAGTAGTGTACACCTTTCTTGTTCTACTTACTGGTTTACTATACACTAATTTTACTTTCTTACTAAAATACTATACACAATAAGAAAAGCCTTACTGAAATGGTTTACACGTCAATAATCTTTACATATGTGTTCTGACAACACCTCCTTTGCTGCAAAGTTAATATTTTTTATTGGTTCTACCAAAACAAAACTATGAAAAACACCACGGTGGTTTGCCTCACGGCTGGAGGCGTGAAGCCTCCAAAGAGTGTTTTTCCCTCATGGCTTTCGGTGTGAGCAACCCATTGCTATAGTGAAGTCGCTCTTCGTTATAGAATCGAACAATCCCTTCCATGATGCTTTTTAGGGCAGCCAAGTTCTTGGGACGTTTCATCCTATAAAGCCACTCTTGCTTGATGATACCGTTCACTCGTTCTGCAACGGCATTATCTGTTGGCTTGTAATCCTCTGTCATACTTATGCTTGCACCGATTTCCTTTAGGCGATTTACATATGCGTTGCAGCAGTATTGGGATCCCCTGTCAGAATGGTGTATCAGATACAGTAGGCTCTCTGCGTCTGCTTGTCGTATGGCCTGCTCTAAAGCTTCTTGCGTGTTGATGGCAAGTAAGGTGTCGGAAACAACCCAGCCTATGATCTCATGTGTGAAAGAATCTGTTATCAGATGAAGGTAGCAAACACCCTCATCTGTGTCCACATAGGTAATGTCTGCAACCCAAAGTTGGTTAGGTCTTGTAGGAGCAAACCCTTTAACCAAGTTCTTGTATTTTCGATAGTTATGGTTCGAATTCGTCGTGTGTCGGCGGCGCATCGGTGGAAGCATAAGTTGATGCGTACGCATCAACTTATAGAACTTGTCACGACCTACCATCTTGTCGGCAAATGTGCTCTTTAGCATCAAGAACAACTTGTAGGCACCGGTGCCAGGAGCTTGTTCGCGAATCTCTTTGATCACAGCCACCATCGTGGTCTCTTGTATGTCACGTTCCAGTCTCTTCTGCTTGCTAACAGAGTAATAACCTCCTCGCGTCTTGCCAAACAGTCCACTCAGGCAACCCAGAGATTGTTCCGGGTGTCTGAGTTGGAGGTTGTCTACTGCTTGGCGCCAGCTTTTTTTAGCAAGTCGATGCCATACTCTTCCTTACCAATCTTCAGAAGCTCTTGAAGGGCCTCATTACGAAGCTCTGAATACTGTAGAGCTTTGCGAAGGTTGCTCACTTCCTCTTGCAGCTTCTCCTCAGGAGTCTTTACCTGTGCTGCCTGTCTTAATTCATGTTTCTTGCGCATATCCATTACCTTTTGCATTGTTTCCTGCGACAAAGATAATGATTTTTCCGTTAAAACATATTGTCGAAGCCAATAAAGTACCGTCGTATGGGTTTTTATACCATATTTTTTTGCGACACCAAATGTTGACAAGCCATTCTCACACATGTCTGACAAGACTTTTAGTTTAAAGTCCAAGCTGTAAGTGTTTGGTACATTCTTTTTACTTTCCATTTTACTTTTTTAAGTTAAAATGGTGTACACTTTTTCTGTAGTAAGACATTCCGAGGGGTGAAGAGTATTCGGGCACTCTTCACCTACTCTTCACCACTCTTCACCCTTCAGTTCTGGCAGATTTGCAATCCTCCTATCTGTCTTTCGCATCTGTTTCCGTTCCTGAAGGTGAAGAGTGGTGAAGAGTGGGTGAAGAGATAAAAACAACTCTTCACCCCTCGGAATGCCGATAAACACAGGGGTTTCCGGCCGAAAGGTGAAGAGTGAAGAGTATTTTGATGATGGCTTCGTTTATTTCTTAAACAGTCTATCTAAAGGTGATGCTTACTGAATCAGCAAGAACAATCTGGGAGTTTGGTGGTCTCTTTGGTTAAGAATCTGTTGATTTCATTCTCAAATTGATCACGATGAGGACTTCCTATCTTGCCTATATGCTTATCTAATATATCTTCTTCTGTATAAAATCTCATATTATTTCTTTTAAAAAACAAGATTAATACTACTGTAAAATTACGAAAAGAATCCGAAGCGCTAAGGCTGAAAAAACTTATCCCTTTCTTCCGAAATCGGCTGGAATCTCGCCCCATTTCTTCGTTTCCCATTTTATAATAGGTATGTTGATGGGGTGGGTGCGGAGCCAGTTCTCGGCTCGGGCGATGACCTGATAGAGCTGCTCGGTCTGGGGAGTGCGCTCCAGTTTGGTCTTGCATTGTTTCTTGCTTACCCATAGCTGGGCATTCACGCTGTCGCTATAAATTATCTTGTCGGTAATGCCCTTCTGTTGCATCAGGGCGAGGGCGTGGACGATGGCGAGAAACTCGCCGATGTTGTTGGTGCCGTGGATAGGACCATAATGGAAAACCTGGGCACCGGTCTGAAGGTCGATGCATTGGTATTCCATCGGACCGGGATTGCCGGAACAGGCGGCATCCACAGCCCAGGCGTTGGCTACTACCTCGTTGGGTAGAGGCAAAACAGTATCGTTTCTCCATGAAGGAGGATTTACGGGCATTTTATTCATCTTTTTTCTTTTTGGGGTTGGAAAACAAAAAGGATTGGCTAAAACTGAAATGAGCATGCGCCTTGGAGTCGAGCTCCAGGGCCATGCTCATTATGTCAAATAGTCAATATTTTTTTTATTTTTAAATTGTAGGTTATTATATCTTATGTATATATTACATTCTTTCTGGAACCTCGATGCCGAGCAGAGACATACCGTTCTTCAAGATCTTAGCCACGTTGGCAGCAAGAACCAGACGGGTAATCTTCTCAGCCTCGCTCTCTGCATTCAGGATGCTGTAGTCGTGATAGAACTGGTTGAACTCCTTGGTCAACTCATAGCAGTAGTTAGCGATACCACCAGGGTTGTAGTTGTTGCCAGCATCGGCTACGGCTGTTGCAAAGTCGTTCATCTTCTGGATGAGGTCGATCTCCTTCTCGTTGATAGGAGCATCTGCACCCAACTCTGCAGGAATCTCGATGCCCTCGGCTGCTGCCTTGCGCATGATGCTGCGGATACGGGCATAGGTATACTGGATGAAAGGACCTGTGTTACCGTTGAAGTCGATACTCTCTTCTGGGTTGAAGAGCATGTTCTTGCGGGCATCTACCTTGAGGATGAAGTACTTCAACGCTCCGAGACCCACGATGCGTGAAATCTCCTGGCGCTCTTCCTCGCTCATGTCCTTGAACTTGCCGAGCTCATCGCTTGTCTGGCGAGCGTCCTTAATCATTTCTGCCATCAGGTCATCAGCATCTACTACGGTTCCTTCGCGGCTCTTCATCTTTCCGTTAGGCAACTCTACCATACCGTAAGAGAAGTGAACCAAGTCCTTACCCCACTTGAAACCGAGACGGTCGAGCAGGATAGAGAGTACCTGAAAGTGGTAGTTCTGCTCGTTACCTACTACGTAGATCATCTTGTCGATAGGGAAGTCCTTGAAACGGAGGTCGGCAGTACCGATGTCCTGAGTCATATAAACAGAGGTGCCGTCTGAACGGAGCAGGAGTTTCTGGTCGAGACCCTCGTTGGTGAGGTCAGCCCAAACAGAGTTATCATCCTTGCGGAAGAAGAGACCCTTCTCCAATCCTTCTTCTACCTTCTTCTTACCCTCGAGGTAAGTATTTGACTCATAATATATCTTGTCGAAACTTACACCCATCATCTTGTAAGTCTCATCGAAGCCAGCGTAAACCCAGTTGTTCATCTTCTGCCAGAGAGCACGTACCTTAGGGTCGTTGTTCTCCCACTTTACGAGCATCTCGTGAGCCTCCTTGATCAGCGGAGCCTCTACCTTAGCTTTCTCTGTGGCAGCTTCTTCGTCCATGCCCTCCTTCATGTACTGAGCCTTGATCTCTGCGATTTCCTCACGATAGTGCTTGTCGAAGGCTACATAGTAGTCACCGATGAGGTGGTCGCCCTTCTTGCCGGAAGTTTCAGGAGTTTCGCCATTGCCCCACTTGAGCCAGGCGAGCATAGACTTACAGATGTGGATACCACGGTCGTTAACGATATTTGTCTTGATTACCTTGTTGCCGTTAGCCTCCATAATCTGGGCCAATGACCAGCCGAGGAGGTTGTTGCGCACGTGACCGAGGTGGAGAGGCTTGTTGGTGTTAGGAGAAGAGTACTCGATCATAACGAGCGGACTGTTCTCAGTAACTGGCTTCTCACCAAACTTAGGGTCAGCGTTGATGGTGTTCAAGAGTCCTACCCAAGCGGCAGGAGCGATAGAAAGGTTGAGGAAACCCTTAACCACGTTGAAGTCTGCGATAACGTTAGCGCAGTTTTTCTTCAGGTATTCGCCGATTTCCTGTGCTGTATCCTCAGGCTTTTTCTTTGACATTTTGAGGAATGGGAATACGACGAGGGTAAGGTTACCTTCGAAATTACTCTTGGTCTTCTGCAGGGCTACCATCTTCTCAGGTACGTCCTGACCATAAAGCTCCTTCACCGCAGCGATGACCGAGCTGATGATTTCGTTTTCTATCTTCATTATTTAATATATCTTTTTTACCGGTAAAATTATCTTTTTAAACTGATTGAAGAGGGATTTGCAAGTTCCCTTTCCGTTTATGCGGCTGCAAATTTACAAATAATAATTGAATTGTGAAAGAAAAATTGCACATTCTTTTGTTTTTTGTCGCATTCTTTAGTTTTTTATTGCTTTTGCAACAGAAATGAAGTATTGCGGGGCTGTTGAAGACTGTCTTTAAAGGAAGAAAGAACAGGAAGTATAAATGGGAATAGGAGCAAAACCCCCGCAAAAAGGGTCTTTGCTCCTATTCTTATCTGTTGGTAGCTGAATATAACTTCCGTGATTTATCCCTCGAGGATAATTGATGCCACGTCTTCGGGCGAATTCCATAGGATTCCGTCTTGCAACTCGTCGTCGGTAAATCCGTTGAGTGCTTCCTGTGCTTCCCTTGGAGTAATGGCTGGAGTGCCGTCCTCGTTCTTAGCATCGAGTAAAGCCTGCAAGATGGCTGCTCTGTATTCTTCGATTGTCATCATAATTTTTATGTCGTTTCGTTGTTTATTTTATGATGGCAAAGGTAATGCATTTTTTTGGAAACACCAAACTTTTTTGTCATTTTCTTTTAGCGGATATTGAAAAAGTTTTAATTATTTATATGCTTTTCTATGATTGTATGAGTATATATATATAACTGAGCTTTCGCAAGTTTTGCCCCACACGCTCTGAAAGGGCAGAAACTCCTAGCCCGTACTTAAACCACTTGCGAAACATGAGTTAAGTTAAGAAAACTAACTCACTCTAAATTGGGCTTTGATTGAAAATCAAGAAGTTGGGCGTTTGCCTATATTATATAGGTAACAATATGGAAACGAGCGGACTTCTGCTCGTTTCTGTATTTTGCAATATGCAAAGAACGCCTCAATTCGGGGACAAAGATACGACAATTTTCTAAATATCCCATAACTAGCAAGGAGAAATTTACGGAATTTAGAACTTTTTGAGTTAAATCTGATGCTTACCAACAATATGTATCCAAAAACAAACAGCAGTATTCGGATATAGCTTATCCGAATACCTGCTGCCATAACGTTTTGTTGCTGACGATGATTCTGACATCGGCTTTCATGTACTTTTGCAACACAGGGGACTTTTGTCCCTGTGTACTCACAGTGGCTATAGCCATAAAATAGTTACCATCTTCCCTATGTATGAGCCTGGCTTTATGGCTTGTGATGTCGCAGTTATAAGATGCATTATCGTTGCCCTCGAAAGATACATGAGCCGTCCTTGGCTCATCGAAAAGATACAAATACTTGTATGGCACAAACACTTGCACTGTTCTCTGATTGATGACCTCACCATTAGCATCTATGGATATAGGATAAGGTATCTTGTAGAAAGCAACTGCGAGGGCGAGGACTATTTGCACTCGTCCTCTAATCCACAAAGCTCTATTTTCTCTGAGAGCTTCAATAAAGTGTTTGTTTCCATAATGTATAAAATTACGAAATATTCCTACTCTTTTTAAGATTTTCGGATACCTCTTTTTATTTTTAGAAGCGATTCAACTCCTCTTTACCAGCACCTTGTCCCTTGTATCTGCTTCTTGATGTATTGAAGTTATACTGCAATGTCAAGAGCAAGGAACGGCTGTCGTTTGTGATGCTTTGCCAAAGCGTAACATCCTTGTTGTAGAATTGTACGTCACGATTGCTCTTGTTGAAGATGTCGTTACCTTCGAGCGTAACCGAGAAACGATTTCTGCAAAAAGCCTTGTAAAGTTTGGCATTGAGGTATGAGGAAGAACTGAGTTTCATATTTTCCTTGTTACCACGGCTGTTCCATTCTATGTCTATGTTCATCCAGATGTCGCCTGGTAAATGGATGGCATTCTGAAACTGTACTACAGCTAATGGATTATAGAAGGACTTGCGTTCACCCAGATATTCCCCAGAGAACCACTGTTTGATGATGCCGGCATTTACCTTTGGTTGCCAAAATCCGATTTGGAATTGTGCGCCAAGGAAAGCCTGCAACTCTTGTATCTTTGGCGTATTCTCCATCGTGAGCAACTTCATTTCTCCATCCTCGCCGTATGGTTTCGATTCGTTGATGATGGCATTCTTCTTGTACTCGTATGATACCTTTGCAAAGAATTGCTTCCAAGCACCCATCAACTCCACGGAATGAATCTTGACAGGAGAAAGATAAGGATTACCACTTTGCAAGGTCAAGCGATTGACATAGTTGAGTGTTCCATCAAGGTCATCGTATGATGGACGCTGCATCTTGCTGTTGTAGCTCAATGCCCATTGTGTCTTACCTATCTCTGTAGAAATGGCGAGTGAAGGGAACACGTTGTTGTAAGTCTTGCTCTTATCTTCCTTGAGTTGTCCATCCTCTGTATATTTAAAACGAACATGCTCATAGCGAAGACCTGCCTCTACTGCGATTTTCCCAAACTGTTGACCGATGGAGAAGAAACCAGCCATGTTCTTCTCGTCACTCTTGGTATTGCTGTTGCCAATGGTTGCCATATTGATATTGAAATCATTCAGCACCTGAGAGGCTGTATATTCATTTCCCACTTCGATTTGTCCTTTCCACAAAGGATAGCTCAACACCAACTTTTCCGCAAACATCCGTGAGTGTCCAATGCTTGTGGATGCCACCAAATTCTTCTGCTGATTCATATTCGTCTCAGACTGATCGGAATTTTCATGCTTCTTTCTCCACATATAATCCATGTTGAAGTCAATGCCCAGTTTGCCTACATCACCATTATAATAGATATTGGCATGGTGCTTCGGCACAGCATGAATTCTCCCCTCTTTCACAGCTGAAACCTCATCGTCCAATTTACCATTGGCATACGATATAGAGCTATAATCTGAATGAGGCTTTTGTAAACCCACTCCATTCATATAGTAAGCACCGATGGAATGACGTTCACTGATCATCCATGACAAGCCAAACTTGCCAAAGAACTCATTATTTCTCATGCGGTTGATGCTCTCTATGTTCTGAAGCCAAGTAGTAGAACCTTGCGTTTCCATGTTCGTATTCTCATGACTATAGAATTTGCCGCCATAGTAATTGAGATTGGTGAACAACTCCAGTCCACCCGTACGGTATTTCAAGTTAGCTTGCTCCATGCTCGAAAAATAGTGGCGGAAGCCATTTTGCGCACGAAGTGTTCCACTAAAGCCGTCACCTTGTGGCAACTTGGTGCGAATGCGGATGACAGACTTGACGGAGGCATCATACTTGGAACCAGGATTTGTAATGACTTCAACATTCTTGATGTCCTGTGAATTGAGCTGTGCAAGTTCATTTTTGTCTTGGACAAGACGACCATTGATATAGATGAGCGGCGTACCCTTACCAAACACCTCGAAGTTTCCATCCCTGCCAGTAACCATCGGCACTTGGCGCAACACATCGTTCGCCGTGCCTGCATGAGACAGTTGAGAATTAACTACAGTAGTAACCAAGGCATTGCCCTTGATGGCAATAACAGGGCGTGATGATTTCACCACAACTTCACCGAGCATCTTGCTGTCCTCTTCCATCTTGATGACACCCACATTTTCACCCTCGCAATCCTTGCAGATGGTTTTGTAGCCCACGGATGTTACCTTGATGATTCCGCCATTGCAGATGGAGTCTATAGAGAAGCTACCATCCTCTCCACTCACCGCTCCCTTGACGAACGCGGAGTCTTGCCGATTTAGGAGCACCACATTGGCGAAAGCCAAAGGCTCACCCTTGGTGTCCACTACTTTTCCCGTGATACTCTGTGCCATCGTCAAGGTCATTACAGATAGGCACAAGGCCGTTGTTAAAATCCCCTTATTATTCATTGTATAATTATTTTTTTATTGCTTAATCTATTATATTCTTATCAATCCTCAGTATATAAGGAATCATGACGTTGCAAAGGTACTATATGAAAATTACAACGTATTTGCGGAAATATTAAAATTGTGTTACATAAAGAAAAAGTCCTTTATTTGGCTTTTCAAGGCATATTCTTACCTTCAATTTCAAGTAATTTGCAATTGGTAAGACTATCCTTGTATGTTGCCATTTCTATCATTTTATAATGGTGGCGAACAGAATCCTCGTAAGCAGCAACACGATTCCTCACATTATTTATAACATTTTCGTCTCGACATATAGAGAAGTACTTTTCAATGTAGTGAATGTTTGGGTCATCAGTAGAAAGCACCATCTTCAATGCCCTATATTTCAAGTCTGCCTCCTCCCAATCTTGGTAATCTCGCCATTGGGTGAGATTGCCCCAAATGGAAATGACAAGGGATAGAGCCAAGCCACCAATGAAAAGAAGAACATTCTTTGAGGTTGGCTCGAAGTGATGGGTTACAACCTTCTTTTGAGGTGATTTGTTCATCAATTCAAGTTTATCTTGCAATGCCTTTGAGGTGACAGTATGCTCTTGTTTCATCTGCTTGACAGCATCAACCAAGAACTTGCTTCGCTGCTCATTTTTGCCAAGTTCAACCTTAATAAGGTCAGCAAAAACGATAATGGCATCTCTTAATTTGGATATTTTATCTCTGACTTCCTCTTCTTTGATAAACATCGCATTGATTGACTTATCCAACTTGGTTATGTCATTACTTGCAGGAACGGTTTCCGCTCCTGCGTTCTTTGTGGAAACAGAAAGTTCATCAACTTTCTGCTCCAATCTCTCAACTGTGCCGTAGATGGCTTCCAATAGTTCTTCTTTCATGTTCGATTCTAATTTTAAGTTTGTAACTTGCATCAAAGGCTGAAGCCCTTTCTGCGTTTTCTCTTTTTCTTCTTGGCGGATTCTTCCTCTGGGAATGGCTCATAAGTTTGGGCATTAGACGGAGCGAACAAGTCGATGGAAGAAATACCACTCCAAGGGTCTTGGGTATGTTCTGCCGTTGGTTGAGTCTGTTCTACTTGGTGACAACTTGGTTGTCCTCCCTGCATAGATTCGGCTCTTGGCGATACACGATTATACTCTGTGCCAAGTCTTGCATCCAACTTGACAAAGCTGTATTCTCGGCTAATCTGCGTACCCTTGAAGCTATATCCATCCTTGCAGAAACGGATGCCTTGAACCTTGGTTCGCTCCTTGTCCTTATAGACAAACTCCAAGAGAACACCTCGCTTTGCTAGTTCATTCTTGAACTTCTGCCAACTATCAGCGCCTTTCAAGGCATCCTTGACGGCATTGTGAATCTCGTATTTGGCACGTTCCGCATTGCGTAATTTGCGAGTGTTAGTCTTGCTCTTGTCCGTTCCGTAAGTCAGTCCATACTTGGATTTTAGAGCCTTGGTCACCTGCTCATTACGCCTGTAATCATTCCTGTCTGATAAGAGTTTGCTCTCATTGTTGATGCGGTTATACACGATATGACAATGAGGATTGTCCGTGTTGTGATGCCTTACAATGATGAATTGGGTATCGGTAATGCCCATCATCCGCATGTATTCAAGGGCTATCTTAGCCATGAACTCATCCGTCAAACGTGGCTTGTCCTCGGGTTTGAAGCTCAATGCGATGTGTCCCACAGGCTTCTTAATCCTTGGATTTAGCTGCCTCTGTAGCTCGAAACTTTGCGTTATCTCGGCATTCGTGCCGAGTAACACACCATCCGAGGCGATGATTTTCGCCTCGTCCTTGCCTGTAACATAACGGATGCAACCACCAAATGAGCTGCCCTTCTTTAGCTTGCCTATCATGTGGTATCCTCCTTTCTGCTCATTCCGCATGGCTTCGATTTTGGACTTGCTTGGCGATACTCGCCAAGGATGTCTTTCAATCTCCTCAACAAGTCCACCACAAATACATGGGTTTCGTGGAAACCTCTCTGATGCGACAGCTTGGTAAGTTGGTTGAGGTTATTTGCCATGCCGATAAGGTTCTTGGCAATGGCAACCGCCTCCGTGTTGTGTCCGCTGACTACCTCGCCGTTCAAGGCGGACTCCCGGATGTACTCCGCCAACTTGCGGTTGGCTTTTCTCGCCCTCAGTCTCAATGCCTCGTAGCTTGGCTTCGAGAACTTCACCGTGACAGACTTCGACAGCTTGCGAACCCTGCCTGTGGGCGGTCTTCCGCCCTTTTTCTTGTATTGTTCATGTATGCTTGTCATTCGATATACTGTTTACAGTTGGTACACTCACTTTCTGCGACCGTCGGGAGCAAAATTTCTCCGCCCTCATGGTGGAGCGAGGCGTTTTGGGGTTCCCAAAACATAACCTCGCTCCCTCTCAGAACACGTTAGTTGGAATTACAGCCTTTCAGCTATCCACGTCCAAGGTCGCAGACCTTAATTCTCACAATTTGCGCCAAGCCTCGAAGTCCTCTTCATAAAGGCTTAGGTGGTGGCGCACGATGTTCTCGATGATGCCCGATACGCTCATGCGTCTCCCTCCGAGGATGCGGACGACACGATCAAGACGGTCTCGTACATCGGAACTGACGAAGACTGGCTTGCGGTCGTCAATCCTTGGAACTTGGAGGAAGGTCTGCTGATACTCCTCTAATGTCGCCTTGCGCTGCTTGCCACTGATGCGCTTCTGCGGATTCGGTGGCGATTGAGCCTCGTTCGTCAGCTCGTCCTCCATGTTGGAGGTTGTTGCAGCCACATCCTCTGTCACAACTTCTAAATCGGAGTTCTCCACCTCTTCAAAGAAAGAGCTATGTTTTTGGGCATAGTCTTTACCATAAGTGGATGGTTGAAGCGAAACCATCACCTCCTGTGTCATTTTCTCCTGCTGTTCAGGAGACATTTTCGTTTCTTTTGTTCTTGCCATAACTTACATTGTTTAAATTGTTGGTATAGTGGTCACGGTTTGCACCATTGACCGATTGTCGGGTGCAAAGTAAGTGTACTGAGTGCAGCCATGCAACTGATTGGGTGTAACGTGGCAATTTAGTTGTGGCTTGCTTATTTGCATACCGAGATAGTTGTGAGAACTTCAACGTATTTCTCAACTCATCATTGTTCATGTATCCGTTGCAGTCGTGCAAGTTTTTCTTGTTGTTTTTGGCGTTGAAGTCGGCAAACCCCGGCAACATACTGCCACAGAAATTGAAAACGCTTGTTTTTAGATTGCCGTGCCTTATCTTTGCACTCACAAACGTGGAGCACAGCATATGCGTGGAGCTTTGCGACATACAATATAGTATTAACTTAGAAAAAAGAAAAGTATGGGATTCATCGTATTCGAGGAAGAGGCATTCAACTATCTTGATGCCCAGTTGGAGAACTTCGTGAAGCGCATGGACAGAATCCGTGAGCGCAGTGAGGACAAGACCATGAACAAGTGGCTCGACACGCAGGACGTGTGTCAGACGCTCAACATCTGCCCACGGACAGTGCAGACGCTTCGGGACAACGGAACTTTGGCTTATACGCAAATCAGCCACAAGACCTACTACAAGCCGGAGGACGTGATGGCTATCGTAGCAGTAGTGGAGGACAAGAAAAAGGACATGCGCTTTCGCAAGCGCACAGGTTAGGCTGTCAATATACAACAGCCACTTAATCCAAAGCAGCAAGTAAACCGAGTAACGTAAGTATCAACAATAAAACGAGACAACTATGAGCAATGAAGTAATGACAAGAAACAGCGAGTGGATGAACCACATCGTGAACCACCTCAACCGAATGGTTGACAATTTTGAACGTGCCGTGATGAACTACCGCCCCATGCTTGGCGGTGAGCGCTTCATGACGGACAAGGAGCTTTGCGCCAGGCTGCAACTGAGCCGAAGAACCCTGCAGGACTACCGAAACAACGGTGTCATCCCGTATATCCAGCTTGGCGGAAAGATACTCTACCGCGAGTCCGACATTCAGAAGATTCTGATGGCTAACTATCGTGAGGCGTACCGAACGAAGAATGTGTAGGTTGCTTTTGACGGCATAAAATAAGGCGACAACGTATAACTTACCGAGTGTGGTTGTTATAGGTTGTCGCCTCGTTTTATTGGCTATACCGAGTTGGTCGTGTTTGCCGGGTATCATTTGTGTTACCTGTATAAATCTAATACCATGCTAAAACACACTGCGGTGGTTCGCCCAAGTGGCTGGAGGCGCAAAGCCTCCAAGGAACGTTGCTTTATGGCAGGTCTATGCCTTTGCATTCTCTGTAAAGATACAGACCAGTTTAGTGCGGCTTGTCTGTCTGCCGATGACGGACTGCATGATGAACTCCCGAAAGGCTCGGCTCTCAATGCTGTCAATACGGAAGGCTACCGCAATGACGAGTTCAAGGCTATACACATCATAGCTGATGCGGTCGTTCTTCCTGACATGACGGCGTACACCCTGCTCTTTCAGAATGCCGTCCTTGAATACAGCCTTGACAGCCTTGCGCACATAGCAGCCGAACACATTATACATGTCGGCAATCTCCTGCATGGTCATCCATACAGTATCGGTCGGCATGGATACCGTTCCGCTCTCGCTGATAGTTATAACTCCTCTGTTCATTTTCCTATAGTTTTTTCGTTCGATAATCTGTTCCTTTCTCGCTTGGCAATAAGCTTATCCATGTCATTTGAAATCTTCTGCTCCGTCACCTGCGCATAGACCTGCGTGCTTGTAATGTCTGCGTGTCCCATCATCTTGGCTATGCTGCCGATGGGAATGTCCTCGTTGAGCATCAAGACTCCGAATGTATGGCGGCTGGCGTGGAATCCCAACTTATTACTTATGCCAAGCACCATTCCAAGGGTATGCACATCAAGATAGATGTCTTTCTTCTCACCCAGTGGAAAAACAGGCTTGCTGTCGTCCGTGGTATTGTAGAGCGAAAGAATCTTCTCTGCTATCGGATGGAGTGGCACGAAGAACTCCACGCCTGTCTTCTCTCTTTCCTTGCGGATGAACTTCCTACCATCGGAGTTCTCACTGATATGGTGAGGGTACAGTTTCTTTACATCTATATAGGATAAGGAGGTGAGCGAGGCAAAAATGAAACATCTGCGTGCAAGCTCCGTTCGCTCGTCAGCCATCGGAGTAGAGAGCATCTTGATGAAGTCTGCCTTGCTGATATGGGTCATCTTCGGGGCTGCCTTCTTCTCATACCCTATCTTGGCTATGGGATTGAAGCGGATAATGCTCCTGTCCACTGCCTTGTACATCAACATGTTCAGCCAGAGAAGGCAATGGTTCACGTAGCTGTCGATACGTCCCTGGTCTCGTTTCAGGAACAGCTTGTATTCCTCCCCGAAATTCTCGTCTATGTCCTCAAAGGCGATGTCGTCCTTATCCAACGAATGGACAAAGGCTCTCAGGTTCTTCTGCCATGTCCGCTTGTGCAGGAAGGTTTGTCTGGCTTTTGAGGTTCGATACCATTCCACGATGGTATCACCAAAGTTCAGCAAGAACCTTCCTGTCGTGTCCTTGTCCTTCAACACAGCCTTCAGCATTTCCACGGTGATGATGCCGTTGGTGGAAAGAAGTGAGTTGTATTTATCCTTGACCTCAGCAAGGAAACTTGCCAATCGTCCGTTGTCCCTTGCGTTCCGTACCTCTCCCTTCTTGACGTTCCACTCCTGTGGGGTACAGGATATGCCTGTGGAAATGGCTGCACTTTTGCCGTCAACGGTGATGCGGCAAAGTATGTTGGCTGTTCCGTCTGCCTTCACCTTCTGTCTGTTGATGTAAGGCAAAATTGAAAATGTACTTCTGCTCATAGTTGTTGTCCTTATAATATAATAATGTAGTTGAAACTGTAAAAAGAAAAGTTGAAAGCCCTGTTCATAATGCGAGAATAAAGTCCTTCTCGGTTGCAGCGATGAACTTGTCCATGTCCTCAAACAGCTTCTTTTGGGTTACTCTCGCATACCGCTGCGTCATCTTCACATCCTTGTGACCGAGCATCTTGCAGATGGTCTCCATCGGCACACCAGCCTCCAGCGTAATGAGGCTGGCGAACGAGTGTCGTCCCGAATGGTAGGAATAGGTCTTGCTCGTTTCCGCCAACTTGCAGATGGTGATGAGATCGATACGAACACGATTCGTGCTCAGCAATGGGAAAAGGGTATCTCTTGCCCCATCCTCGTATTTCGCCATCAGCTCCAACGCCTCGGGCAGGAGTTTCACCCTGGCAAGTGTTCCGGTCTTCTTGCGGTTATAGACGAGCCATTTGTCACCATCCTCCAACACCTTGACATTGGCTTTCGTGATGGAAACGGTGTCTATGAAGGCTGTTCCTGCATAGCAGGCGAAAAGAAACAGGTCACGGCTAACGGATAGTCTAGGCTTGTCTTCGGGCAGTTCCACATCACGGATTTTTATGAAATCAGACATGCTGAGAGACTTGGGTGTCGTAACCCTTGGAGTGCCAACCCGATAATGGGCGAACAGCAGGTTCTTGCACAAGCCTCGCTCAAAGGCAATGCGGCACATCTTCTTGAAGAGCGACACATAGATGGTGATGGTTCCTGATGAAAAGCCTTTCTCGTCAAGCAGGTAATGGTGAAAGTCGCTGATGAAAGGCTCGGTCAGCTGTCCGAAAGCCAAATCAGTCAACCTATACTTCTCCCCGATGAACTCAGCGAGATTCTTGCGAATCTTTCTGTAAGTCCAGACACTGCTCTTCGACATATCTATGCCCTCATGGGTGCTGAGTTCACTGATATGCTCGTCCACGAAGGAGAGAAGGGTGGTCTGTGTCTTGACGCTGCCCTGCAAGGCCTCCTTGACATCCTTAGCCTCGAAGTCCGTTCTCTTTTCCACAAGTACATCGAAAGCCTTTTGGATGGAAAGCAACAACTGCTCGATGTCCTTGTTGGTTTCCACGGCTTCCTTGCTCTTGCCCTCCAATCGGCTGGCACGAGGATTCCAAAGCGATGGAGTGCAAGACAACTTGCAGGAGAACTGCGCCATAGTCCTGTTCACCGTGATGCGTCCCATGATGGGAGCTTTTCCATTCTTGTCCATTCCGCTCTTTTTCAGGTAGAGCAACACCTTGAATTTTTCGATTTTCATAACGCTTACATTTTGAGTGTGCAAATATAATCATTTTGTAAGCGTTCCTTGATACGCAAAACATTGAGAATCAGCGCAATAAAATCCGTTGATGCACAAAGTTGCCTTTCCGCATTGTTACCTGCTTTGCATAGGTAACTGTGGCTCACGATTTAGTAACTGAACTACTTCAATATTCCTCACTCGCTTGCTTTATGCCGATTTGGCAACTTTGTGCAAATCTACTCATTCCCAACTGTTTACGTTCCAACCTCTCTTATTCTCCTTTGGCTGCTTTAGAGCTTTATGTTAAGAAAACTAACTCATAGTTTTGTGGGGCGTAACTCATAGTTTTTGATAGCGTAACTCACCGTTTTGTATACTGCAAGAGCTTAACCTCTTGCAGGCTTCTCTAAAAAAAATAACACGGACAAATTGAATTTGTCCGGACAAATTGTCCGGCTCTTTGTAAGTAGCTATTTATTAGGCTGTTACAAGGGGTCTGGCAAAAGAGCCGGACAAATTCAATTTGTCCGTGTTATTTTTTTGCCAGTTTGGTAGGGTATTTATCTCTTTTTCAGTTGCTCTGCATACTCCTTCGGGAAGATGCCGAACTCCTTCTTGAAGCACTTAGAGAAATACTTCGGGGTGTTGAAGCCCACTTGTATTGCCACATCGCTGACCAGAATGTTAGGGTTCGACCGGATGATGCGCTGAGCCTCCTTCAGGCGGATGCTGGTGATGAAGGCAATGACCGTTTGACCGGTTGTGGCTTTTACCTTATTATATAGGGTAGATTCGCCCATCGCCATATCCTTGGCAAATGCTTCGCGGTCGTACTCAGCATCCGACAGATGCTTCTTCACCATCTCTGTGGCGCTGTTGATGAAAGCCTGGTCCGGGTTACTGAGATGCGCCTGTGCTTCGCTCTCGACATTTGCCTGGAGCGAAACCTCAGCCTGAATCTTTTCTATCATCTTCTTGCGGTTGGCAAGCAGGGCATTGATGCGCACCTCCAGTTCCTCAAATTTGAACGGCTTGGTGATATAGGCGTCTGCTCCTACGGCATAAGCCTCGGTTTTGTCCTCTTCCTTGTTCTTGACGGTGAGCAGGATGATAGGCAACTGCCAGAAACTCTTGTTTGCCTTCAGCTGCTTGGTCAGTTCGATACCGTCCATAATAGGCATCATCACATCGCTCACCACGAGGTCGAGTTTCTCCTTCAGGATGATGTTCATCGCCTGCTTTCCGTTCTTTGCCGTAAACACATGATAGTTCTTGCTCAAAACCTGCAGCATCAGGGCGAGCAACTCCTCATTGTCCTCAACCACCAGAATCTTGCTTACGTTCTTTCTGATAAAGATGCTCTGGCGGACAGGTGCCAGTTTAGGTTTTTCATCAGAAACTGGTTGGGAAACCTGCTTCATTTCCAGACTTGCCTGCCTGATAGCTTCCTGATTTACAGCGTTTGGCTTGTCTGAGTTGTCTATCTCGTCAGGTGCATACGCACTCTTCCTGATAGGCAGGGTAATGGTGAAAGTAGTGCCTTCGCCTTCCTGACTCTCACATTGGATGTCGCCATGATGCAGTTTCACCAGGTCGTGGGTCAGCGACAGTCCGATACCGGTTCCCGGCATGTTCTGCTTGCGGTAGTCGCCATCGAAGAATCGGGTGTAGAGATGCTTCATCTTCTCCTTCGACATACCGATGCCATTATCCGAGATGGTGATGACTGCCTGCTCCTTGCCGAGGCTGAGCGATACATCAATCTTGCCTCCCACCTTATTATATTTAATGGCGTTGGAGAGCAGGTTGTAGATAATCTTATCCATCTTGTCGGCATCAAACCATGCCATGCCTTCTGCCTTCGGCTTCTCCAGGGATAGGGTAACCTGCTGGTGTTCAGCCATCGGACGGATATTCTCGCAGGCTTCTTCTATGAACGAAATCAGATTTCCGCGGCTCACGAGCAGATGCAGCTGTCCTGCCTGCGACTTTCTTACTTCCAGAATCTGTCGCAGGAGTCGGGTGGTGCGGTTGATGTTGCTGTCCATCACGAGATAGTCTTCCTCATACTGTGGTGCCATCGCCTTGAGTTTGTAGATGGTGGCAGAGATGATGGTAAGAGGGGTGAGCAGCTCGTGGGTGATATTGGTAAGGATAACGCCCATTTGCAGGCTGTTTTTGGTCTTCACCCTTTCCTTGTACCAGCGTGCCGCAGCAAAGATGCCGCCAATGAGCATCAGGATATAGAACATGAAGGCTATTCGGGAAGCATACCATGGCGGCAAAACCTGGATGGCGATGGTGTATGGCAGTTCCTGCCACTTGCCGTAGCCGTCTGTAGCTTTTACCCTCAGGTGATAGGTTCCGGAAGGAAGATTCTGGAAGACTGCCTTATGGACACCTTTGGAGCAGTACTGCCAGTCTTCGTCATAACCTTCCAGCTGGTAGGCATATACGTTTTTCTCTGTATTGCCGTAGGTAAGAAGAGAAAATTCTACGGAGAATTTCTTCACCCTTGCCGGTATCGTGATTTTGCGGGTATAGGCAGGCATTTCTTTCGAAATCTCTTCCTTGTCGATGGAGTCGAGTTGGGCGAAAGACTGGTCATCAATGATGACGTCTGTTATCACCAGTTTCGGTCTTCTATTACCTTTTAGCTTAGCCTTCATGTACGGCATGAACGAGAAGAAGCTGGTTCGACTTCCGAAGAAGAGTTCCTTGCCATACTTGCATGCCGTATTTGGCGAGAAGAGAACATTTCCTATGCCGTCCTCGCTGGTAAAGTAGGTGATGTCCTTCGGTTTTTCGCTGTCATTACCCCAGATGATGTTCACGAGGGCATAGTCGGTGGTGAGCCAGAGATTGCCATTTTCATTTTCCTTGATGGTGAACACACGGTCGCCCGGCAGATGATATTCGTGGTTCTTCGGTTCAAAACGGTCTTCCACCTTATTATATAGGAAGAGTCCGCCACTCTTTGAGATAGCCCAGAGTCTTCCTCTCGAGTCTTCGAGGCAGGCAGTGGCATCATCAATGGCAAAGTTGTGATGGTCTGGGTTATACTGCTTGTATTTCAAGGACTTTGGATTCCTGGCATTACCCGATATGCGGATGATGCCTTCATTATCGGTAGCAAGCCAGATATTTCCCTTCTTGTCTTGCGAGATATGGCGGATATCGCATGAAGTCAAGTCTCTCTTACCATCCTTCATCGTGATCAGATGGCTCTGATTATCAGGGGTAACGATGCTCAGACCATTGCGCTGTCCTATCCAGAGTGTTTTGTCTCCCGATTCGAAGAAGGTGTTGACGAAATCTTCCCTGATTACCGATGGATGGGTTTCGTGCTTGATCTGGTAGGCTGGCTTACCCAGAGGCTTGACGATGATGCCATAGCTGTTGAGGGCAAACCAGATTTCTCCATTGCTTCTCCTGGCAATATCCGAGATACTTGTGGTGAAGACTCTTGACGGGATGCCGGCAAAGCCCGGAATCTCCTGGTTGAAGAGCGTCTTGCCTGTCTTGCGGTTGTGCAGGGCGATGCCGTATGGATTCAATCCCAGCCAGAAATTCTCGCCATCGGTAGTGAGTATGGAATATACGTAGTTGATGGTGAGATTCGTATGACTGGTATCGAGATTCCAGAGCTTGAACAGCGAAGGCTGGGTGTTGACTTGCAGAATGCCGTTGTTCTGCGTGCAGAGCCAGATGTTGCCTTTGCCATCGGTAGCGATGTCGTTGTTGAAGTTGAGAGGGTTGTTGCCGATGGAGGTATAACCTTTCCATTCTGCCTTAGGCATATCTTCTTCGAGATAGCACACACCTTCTCGTGTACATGCCCAGAGCGTCTTCGTTACAGGGTCGTGTACTATCTTATAGAAGGTATCAAAATGGTTGGTGCTATACGGGTATTGATGCATTTCCGGCTGTCGCACATTCCCAGGATTGTCCAGACGCACAACACCGTATCCCCAGGTTCCTACCCAGAGATGGTCGTGCTTGTCGAGGAAGAGGGAATAGGCAGAATTGGTGGCGTTGAGTCGTGGATAGCGATAGAAGGTGTTGCCTCCGCGGCGGAAGCGCAAGAGCCCTGCCGACCAGGTGCCGATGAGCAGGTCGCCGTTTCTGTCTTCTATGATGGCTTTCACGCTATAGTTGGTAATTCTGTTTTTGCTGCCATCTATGTCAATGAGCCTTGCATTCTTATTATTATAGGTATAGAATGTCTCGGTCTTGGAATTGAAGTAGGAGAGTCCGCCATCTGTTCCAATCCATAAGGTTCCATCTTTCGACACGAAGAGGGTATAGATGATGCGCTGCGATTCTTCTGGTAGGAAGAAAGTCTTGAACTCTCCCGTGCGCTTGTTCATTCTTACCAGACCATTGCGTGTACCCAGCCAGAGATTATCCTGATGATCTTCGGCTATGGACCGGATGGTATTGTTGGGTAGGATGCCTGGCTGATAAGCATTCGTCTTGTAGGTTCTCACATGATAGCCGTCGTAAGATTTCACTCCGGCATTGGTTCCCACCCACATCATACCTTCCTTATCGAAGAACATACAGCTAGCCTCTTCGGTAGGTGCAATGGTGATAGGAGGGAGATAACGGTATGGAAAGGTCTGAGCATTGGACGCCAGACTAACGAGTGATAACAGTATGATGTAAATGTATCTCAAGTTGTTGTCTGTTGAATTTTGTTGTTTTCTAATTGCTAAGTGTTGCTAAGCTTTTGCAAAGATAAGCAATTTTGTCGAATATTGCTCCTTAATACCAACTTTTTAGTGATTTCTTTTCCTATTTTGTTGATTTGATGACTTTAAGTCGCAGAAAAGTCTTTAAATTTGCACTTAAATAATAAAAATGAGACGCAAGTCTCTTGTTTCTAACTTAATAAATATATAATAATGTGATGCCTTCGAGCATCAGCCGTTTCCAAATTTTCTAAATAAAGTCGAAAGAACATCGGCAAGAATAACAACAATTTAAATTTTAGACTTAAGTTAATAAACTGTTTTATGAAGAAATTAATGTTTTTGAGTGTGGTCATGATGGCCGCAACGAGTGTTTCAGCTCAGTCAACAGATAATAAGCCTAAGGAATATCCTGGTTACAAGTTGGTTTTCCACGATGAGTTTGACCAGGATGGAGAGCCAGACCCCAATTACTGGACTTACGACTTGGGACATCGCAACAACGAGGAGCAACTTTATACCACCAAGAATGCATGGTGCATGAATGGCAACCTGGTCATTGAGGCTCGCAAGGAGGAAGTACAAGACAAGAATGGCAAGATCTATCATTACACTTCATCGAGTGTGGTAACACGTGCCAAGACCTCGGGCGACTATATCAGTGCTTGGACTTATGGCAGGTTTGAGGTAAAAGCCAAGCTTCCTGCTTTTCTCGGTTGTTGGCCAGCCATATGGTTGTTGAGCAACGAGAACCTAGAGTGGCCTTACAGTGGAGAAATCGATATGATGGAGTATTATCCGTCTAATGGTGAGGAGGCACTGCATGCCAATGTTTGTTGGGGTACTACCCAGCGTTGGCATGCCAAGTGGAATAGCAAGGTGAAGAAAATATCTGATTTGATGGTTGCCAACCCTAATTGGAAGAATGGGTATCACGTATGGCGCATGGACTGGGATGAGGATTTCATCAAGCTCTATGTAGACGATGAGTTGCTCAACAGCATCAACCTGAATGCTACGGTGAATCCCCGTGCAGAGCATTGCCAGTATGATGATTACAACCCATTCCGTGGATATCATATGTATCTTTTACTCAATCTAGCCTTGGGAGGGGACAATGGAGGTTCGTTAACAAACACTCCATTTCCTTGCCAGTATCTTGTAGACTATGTACGTGTCTATCAAAAATACTAGGTTTATAAATTATTTGTTATCGCTATTTTTTTAAGGATAGTTTAGAGAAATGGTAATATTTGGCGAATAGTTCCCCTAAAATCGCAAAATATACTCTTTTGTTTAACAAAAAAGAACGAATTTTGCAATCGAAAAACAAATCGGACATGCTGTCTGATATGTTAATCTAGAGCTTGCCTCTAATAAAAGCATTAATAACTAACTAAATAAATACAACTATAATGAAAAATGTAAATCTAATAACTTCGTCAAGAAGGCTATTTTTCATGATGGCAATGTCTGCAGGTATGACATTGCTTCCACAGGAGTTGTTGGCTGTACAGAACAGTATACAGGCAGTGCAGCAGGATAACCACGTGGAAGGTGTGGTAAAGGACACGAATGGTGAGCCTATTATAGGTGCTACTGTTCGAGTTGTAGGTACGAAAACTGCAACAGTTACTGATTTTGATGGTAACTTTAAACTGAATGCCAAGAGTGGTCAGAGTTTGCAGATTACTTATGTTGGTTGCAAGCCAAAAACTGTGAAAGTATCTCGTGGTGCCATCAATGTAGTACTTGAGGACGATTCTCAGGTGTTGAAAGATGTACAGGTGGTGGCTTACGGTGTACAGAAGAAGGTTACTGTTACTGGCGCAATCTCTAACATCAAGGGTGGAGAGTTGACCAAGGTACCTACTGGTTCCATCAACAATATGCTTTCTGGTGTAGTTCCAGGTCTTTCATCAGTACAGTATTCCGGTGAGCCGGGAGCTGATGCTGCAACTATCCTGGTACGTGGTCAGGCTACTACCAACAATTCTTCTCCATTGATTCAGGTGGATGGTGTAGAGCGTGACTTCAACGACATTGACCCAAGCGAAATCGAGAGCATCACCGTATTGAAGGATGCTTCTGCTACAGCCGTGTTTGGTGTGCGTGGTGCCAATGGTGTAATCCTCGTTACTACCAAGCGTGGTAAGGAGGGTAAGGCTCACATTTCTGCCACAACCTCTATGAGCGTGGTAATGCCTACCAATATGATTAAGTTGGCTAACGCCTATGAGTATGCTACTTATTATAATCAGATGAAGAAGAACGATGGCGTAACCGATGAGAGCGCATTCTTCTCTCCTACCGTTCTTCAGAAACTCAAGGATCATTCTGATCCTATCAAATATCCAGATACCGACTGGATAGACTACTGTTTCAAGGATCATGCCATCCAGACACAGCATAATGTGAATATCTCTGGTGGTACTGAGCGTATGCGCTACTTCGTATCTGTAGGTGCATTTACACAGGATGGTCTCTTCAAGCAGCAGGCTTTGCCTTACGATTTCAACTATAAGTACAAGCGATTTAACTATCGTGCCAACTTAGACTTCGATGTAACCAAGACTACCACCATCAGTGTAAACCTGGGGGGGCGTGTTGATACGAAGAATACCCCATACTCTGGTGAGGACAACGACCAGTTATTCCGTCATCTTTATTGGGCAACTCCTTTCTCTAGTCCGGGTATCGTGAATGGCAAGTATGTGATGGCTTCTACTGACTATGATAGTGACAATATGCCGTTTATTGGTGCCAGTGGTCTCGGTGCTTACTATGGTTTGGGTTACATGTCAAGAAACACCAATACCTTGAACGCCGACGTTGTGTTGAATCAGAAACTCGATATGATTACCAAGGGCTTGTCTTTCAAGTTGAAAGGCTCTTATAACAGCGACTATTCTGTTACCAAGCAGCGTGGTGCTAAGGCTGCTTATTATACACCTGTTTCCCAGCCAGATGGTTCTTTGGAATACCGTAAGCATGGCAATGATACCCAGCTTGGATATAGTGAGGACTTTGGCAAGGGCCGTAACTGGTATTTTGAGACTAGTTTGAACTATAACCGCAACTTCGGTTTGCATCATGTAGGTGCGCTTGCCCTGTACAACCAGAGCAAGACCTATTATCCATCTACCTATTCTTCTATCCCATCAGGATATGTAGGTTTGGTGGGTCGTGTCACCTACGACTGGAACAACCGCTATATGGCAGAGTTTAATGTTGGTTATAACGGCTCCGAAAACTTTGCCAAAAACAATCGTTATGGCTTCTTCCCTGCAGGTTCTGTAGGATGGATTGTTAGCGAGGAGCCTTTCTTCAAGCCATTGCGCAAGGTGGTAGACTATTTCAAGCTTCGTGCATCTTGGGGTCTTGTCGGTAATGACAAGATTGGTGGCTCTCGCTTTATGTATACCGACGACCCATACGATTTCGGAATAGGTTACAACTTCGGTGTAAACTCAGGCAATTTCGCTTCAGGTGCCTATGAGTCGGCTAAGCACAACCCTGATGTAACATGGGAGAAGTCTTTCAAGCAGGATTATGGTGTAGACTTGAATATCTTGAACAACCGCTTGAAGGCAACCTTCGATTACTATATCGAGCATCGTAAGGACATCCTTGTGTCTAGTGATATGGCTCCTGGTTTTCTCGGTTTCACATTGCCTGCAGCCAACCTCGGAGAGGTGAACAGTTGGGGTTATGAAGTTTCCCTCAAGTGGAATGATAAGATAGGTAAGGACTTCAGCTATTGGGTAGAGGGCAACTTGTCTTACAACCAGAATGAAATTAAGGAACTCTATGAGGCTCCTCAGAACTACTCTTGGATGTATAAGAAGGGACACCGTATCGGCTCTCGCAGCATCTTTAAATATTGGGGACTCTATAGTGACACTGCCGAAGAGGAATATATGGCACAGTATGGTACCAAACTTCCTCAGTATGGTTCATCTGAGATTCAGAATGGTGATGCAGTGTATGTCGACTTGAATGGTGATGGTATCATCGATTCCAACGATGCTTCATACGAGCTTGGTCATACAGATGACCCAGAGTATGTTATCGGATTCAACATTGGTTTCCGTTGGAAAAACTTGGAGGTAAGCACGCAGTGGACTGGTGCTTGGAATGTGAGTCGTATGCTCGATGAAACCTTCTGCCAACCATTGGGTGATACAGGACAGAAGGGCTTGCTGAAGTATCAGTACGACCATACATGGACTCCAGATAATCCAGACCCTAACGCCAAGTACCCTCGTGCTACTATGAGTGGAGCTAAGAACAACTATGCAGGTTCAACCCTTTATGAGGTGAATGCTTCATACTTGCGCTTGAAGAATGCACAGATAGCTTATCATTTCGACTTCCCATTCATGAAGAAGATTAAGATGAATGACTTGACTTTGGCTTTGAGTGGTTATAACCTCTTCACCATCACCGATTTTAAGTGGGGTGATCCAGAGTCTCGTACAAGTTCTCGTCCATCCTATCCATTGACAAGATCATTCTCTTTGAGTTTGAAAGTTGGATTCTAATAAAAATATAGATTATTATGAAACTAAATAAGATATTAATAGGTGCATTCTTTGCATTTGCATTGTCTTCCATATTTACTAGTTGTGTAGATGATTGGAAGTTTGGTGATTCCTTCTTGGAGAAAGCCCCAGGCGGTGATGTTACCAAGGACACCATTTTCAACAATGCTGAATATACTCGTGAGTTCCTTTGGAGAACTTATGCCTACATGTATTATGGTATCCCTTACTATTGGGATGGCGGTGTAGCCGTAAAGATGAACACTGGTGTTTTCGAGACTTTGTCTGACTGCTGGCACAGCCACAACTCTTGGGATGATGTAAATCGTCTCTACTACCCTGGTGCATACGTTCCAGGTGATCGTGGTAAGTTTGGCTATACCAACGAGCGCGTATGGGAAGGCGTACGTTCAGCATACATTTTCTTAGAGAATGTGGATAAAACTCCAGATATGGAGGAAAGTGAGAAGAATCGTTTGAAAGCAGAGGCTAAGTGTATTATTGCTTCTCGTTATTTCGATATGTTCCGCCATTATGGTGGTCTGCCTATCGTGAAGAATTCTTATTCTGGCACCGATGCTACTTATGAGGAGCCTCGTGGTACGGTAGAGGAAACAGTAGACTTTATGGTTGGCTTGCTTGATGAGGCTGCCTCTAACTTGCCTTGGACCGTAGAAGAGGCTTGGGATGGTCGCTTTACCAAGGCTGCCGCTGAGGCTTTGAAGTGCAAGATTCTCTTATTTGCTGCTTCACCTTTATTTAATAGTGAGACTCCTTGTGCAGGCTCGGAGGCTGATGCCGCCAATGCCAATCATCAGGCTTGGTATGGCGATTATAAGGCTGAGCGTTGGCAGAGATGTCTGACCGCTTGTGAAAAGTTCTTCCAAGCCCTAGGGGCTGAGGGATATTATAAGTTGGTACAGGCAGAAGGTAGTCATCCAACGTCTGGACAGTATCGTGCAGCTTTCCGTGCAGCTTACTCTAAGCGTGGTACTACCGAGATGTTGATGGGCACTCGTGTTCGTTACGATGGTAACGGGTGGACAGACAATGCCTTTGGTGGCCATAACTACTTATTTGTAAGTGAATGGAATGCCTATGGCGGTTATACTCCAACAGAGGAATTTATGGAAATGTTTGACTGGAAGGATGGCCGTCCATTCAATCTAGACAAGGTATTGCAGGAAGACCCAGATACCATGTTCGTTAATCCTGACAAGAATTTTGACTTGACTCGTGACCCTCGTCTCTATGAGACCATGATTGTGAATGGTGTACAGACAACTATGAATGATAATGGTAACTATAGTGGTCGCCGTTATGAGAACTGGGTAGAAGGTACTGATGGCGGTAAGGGCGCTGGTACATCGGAGTCTGGCCAGTTTGCTACAGGATTCGCCAACAACAAGTTCTATTTCAATGGTGAGACCAACCGAGTTCATGTATGGCCATACGTTCGCTTGGCAGAGGTGTATCTTATTTATGCAGAGGCTTTGGCACAGAATGGTCAGCTCGACAAGGCTATCAACAATGTGAACATAGTTCGTGCTCGTGTGGGCTTGAAGGGGTTGAAAGAGTCTGATGCCTCAAAGAACTGGGGCGATAAGCAGACCGTGCTTGATGCCATCATGAAGGAGCGTGCAGTTGAATTTGGTTTCGAGGAGACTCGTTTCTTCGATTTGATTCGTTATCGTCGCTCTGACATCTTCCAGAAGCAGTTACATGGTCTTCGGATGTATCGACAGAAAGATGGCAAGGACTATAACTTCCAGTGGCAGGGTAAGAAAGAAAAGGAGGATGGCTATGAACCAAACTATCCTACTCATTATAGATATGAGAAGTATGAAATCCAGAATGTTCGCCGTTCTTGGTGGAGCAACTGGGACAACAAGTGGTTTCTCTCTGCATTCCCTCCAACTGAAATCAACAAGAACTATGGTTTGACTCAGAACCCTGGATGGTAATTTCTGAAGAAAGGTATTAAATAACGAATCTTATCATAATATTAAAGAATATAAGATATGAAACGACATATATTATTTGCCTCGGTACTTTTGGCTAGCATCTCTGCATTCGCTCAGAATGGTAATGTCACAGGTGTGGTAGTCGATAAGCTGGGAAACCCAGTGTCTGGTGCCTTGGTAGAAATCCTGAATAATAAGCTCATCAAGGCTTATACCGATAAGGATGGTGCCTTCGAGATAGGTGCCAATGCCAACGATAAGTTGATTATTGATGCTCCTGACCAGTCGAAGAAGACTGTAGCCCTCAATGGCAGCAAGGAGATAAAGGTGGTGATGGACTATGCTTCTCGTCCTGTGGAGATTGGCTTTGGCATCAAGCAGAATGTAGAGGAATCTACAGTATCTGTTGCAAGTGCTTCCAATGATGAGTTCAATAAGCGTTCTTCCAAGAATATTGGCAACTCATTGCTCAGTGGTAGTGTGCTCGGCTTGACAGCCCTTCAGGGTGCTGGCGACTACGCTTCTTATGAGCCTTCCTTCTATGTGCGTGGTTTGCAAGGCTTGAACGGCTCTTCTCCGCTCATCTTGATAGATGGTATCGAGCGCAACATCACTTATCTTTCGCCAGAGGAAGTGGAGAACGTGTACGTATTGAAGGATGCTGCTGCCACAGCTCTCTATGGTTACAAGGGAGCTAATGGTGTGGTAAACATCGTAACAAAGCGTGGTAAGTATAAGACCAATGAAATCAAGTTTACTTACGACCATGCATTCAATTGGGAGGCTCGTCGTCCTAAGTTCGTGAATGCCTACGACTATGCTCTCGGTTTGAACGAGGCATACGTGAGCGATGGTAAGTCACCTCGTTATACCGAAGAGGAGCTAGGTTATTTTAAGGATGGAAGCAATCCATACCTCTATCCTAATGTAGATTGGATAGGCGAGACTTTCAAGAATAATGGTTCCAGCGATATTTACAACCTGGCCTTCCGTGGTGGTGGCGAACGTCTTCGCTATTATACCAATGTGAATCTCATCAGCAATCTCGGTTTCATTGCTCATCCAAAGGAGAATTCTGGTTATTCTACTCAGAATAAGTATTCCAAGGGTAGCATCCGTACCAACCTGGACATTGACTTGACTTCAACTACCAAGTTGCAGACCAACTTGAACGGAGTCTTGATGGAGGCATCTCGCCCAGGTTTGAGCAGTGATGATCTTTGGGGTAAGATTTATACAGTTCCTGCCGCAGCTTTCCCTATCAAGACCGAAAATGGTCTCTGGGGTGGTAATGCAACATGGACCGGATATTACAATCCTGTAGCATTGACAGAAGGCCGTGCTTACAGCAAGGCTCATACCCGTTCTCTCTTTGCCGATATGACGCTGAGCCAGGATCTTTCTGCCGTTACAGATGGTTTGAGTGTATGGACTCGTATCGCCTATGATAACATTGCTGCTTACTGGGAGAATCATACTAAGGAATACAAATATGGTATGGGAAACTATGTAGGAGGCAAGGATGGTGAGATGTCTGGTGACAGTAAACTCGACTGGCAGAATAAGAACTTCAACTTCGGCGTTGGTGCCAACTATGACCATACCTTCGGTAACCATAGCATCAGCTCTGTATTGATGTGGAATTATGAGTATCGCAACTGGAATGGGCAGAACAATACCCAGTATCGTACCACAGCCACTCTCTACAACCATTATGGTTACAAGGAGAGATACCTGGCAGATGTATCTCTGTCTTTGGCATCATCCAATAAGCTGGCTCCGGGTCATCGTACCAATTTCTCACCAACAGTTTCTGCTGCCTGGGTGTTGAGCAAGGAGAATTTCATGCAGAATGTATCCTTCATCGACTTTCTGAAGCTCCGTGCATCATGGGGTATCATCAATCTGGACTATATTCCAGCAGAAGGATATTGGAACCAGACCTTTGGCGATGGCAACAGCTACTTCGTAGGAAAGGACAATGCAACTTCTTCCGGCGGTTGGTCTGAAGTTCGTCTGGCTTCTACCAATGTGATGGCAGAGCGTGCTACCAAGTATAATGTGGGTATGGATGCTACCGTATTGGGCGGCTTGAACCTGACCGTAGATGGTTACTACCAGCGTCGTGACCGTCAGTGGGTAAACGCTGGTGGTAAGGTTTCTTCTGTTCTCGGTGCTTCCAACCGCTATATCAACGGTGGTATCGTAGATAGCTGGGGTGTAGAACTCGGTGCCAACTATGCCAAGGAAATCGCTAAGGACCTGAAGTTGACAGCTGGTGTGAACTACACTTTGGCAAAGAACGAAATCAAGGAAGAATATGAGGAGCCACGTGCTTACGATTATCTGAAGCGTACCGGCAATCCTGTAGGTCAGATCTTCGGTCTGCAGGCAGTAGGTTTCTTCAAGGATCAGGCTGATATTGATCACAGTCCTGCACAGCAGTTCTCTGAGGTTAAACCTGGTGACATTAAGTATAAGGACCAGAATGGTGATAACATCATCAATGAAGATGACGTGGTAAAGATGGGTTACAATACTACCTGTCCTGAGATTTACTATTCTTTCAATCTCGGTCTAGAGTATAAGGGCTTAGGTTTCACAGCAACCTTCCAAGGTGCAGCTAACTACAGTGCTTATCTGGATACGCAGTCAATGTACCGTCCTTTGGTAAACAATACCAATATCGGTCAGTACTATTTCGACAACCGTTGGACTCCAGCAACAGCAGAAACAGCCAAGTTCCCTCGTTTGTCTGCTGAGACCAATGACAACAACAACCGATACAACTCTATCTGGTTGGCTGACCGTTCATTCCTCAAGCTGAGAAATGTAGAAGTTTACTACAACTTCCCTAAGTCTCTCTTGGGTGCAACAAAGTTTATCAACAATGCCAAGTTGTATGTTCGTGGTGTAGATTTGCTCTGCTTCGATCATATCAAGGAGTTGGATCCTGAGTGCTATGGTGCAACCTATCCGTTAAACCGTTCAGTATCTCTCGGTCTCGTACTTGGTTTCTAATCATCAACATTAAAAGAATACGACAATGAAATTAAATAAGATTTTTGGTGGCATGATTTGCTTGGCATTGCTCGCATCTTGCGGTGATGAGATGGACTATCATGAGTACACCGATTATGATAGCAAATATGTATTTACCAATTTCGATAATACAGCAGGCTTCATTACCAATATATATGGTTTCTTAGAGGATGGCTTTGCGCCATATAGCAGGGGAATGCTTGCATCCGCTTGTGATGAGGCAGAATTCTCTTGGAAGAACGGTAGCGTACAGAACTTTACCAATGGCTCTTGGAGTGCATTGAACGCCATGGATAACTGGAGCTACAATTACTTTGCTATCCGTCAGGCTAATTATTTCTTGGCTCACATGGATGAGTGTGATTTCTCTGATTATAAGTTCAACAAGGACTATGATGCCCAGATGTTGCGCTTCAATCGCTACCAGTATGAGGCTCGTTTCCTTCGTGCTTACTTCTATTTCACAGCTGTGGAGAAGTTCGGCGATGTACCTTTCACTACAGAGGTGCTGACAGAGGACGAGGCTAATGCGCTTCCTCGTACTCCTGCCAAAGAGGTATTGGACTTCGTTGTAAAGGAATGTGATGCGATTGCAGACAAGTTGCCTGTGGATTACTCTAAGTTGGGTGATGATGCTGCTGCTAACGAGACGGGACGCGTAGGCAAACTTGCTGTCTTGGCTTTGAAGGCTCGTACCTTGCTCTATGAGGCAAGTCCTCTCTTCAATACCAATGATGACAAAGAACTTTACCATCAGGCTGCTCTTGCTAGCAAAGCTGTTATCGATGCTTGTTTGGCAAATGGTGTGCAGCTCGGTAAGTATTCAGACCTGTGGGGTTCCAACAACTGGCAGGCAAAGGAGCTCATCTACGCTATCCGTATGGGTGCTATGAATGCTTTCGAGTACGATAACTATCCACGTGGCTTGGAGAATGGTAATGGTGGCAACTGCCCAACACAGACACTCGTAGATGCTTACGAGATGAAGAACGGTAAGCTTTGGAACGAGGAGGGTAGTGGTTATGATGCCCAGAATCCATACGCCAACCGCGACCCACGTTTCGGCATGACTATCGCCGTGAACGGTGAGAAGAAGTGGCCTTCTTACAATGGCGATGCCTTGGAGACCTACTATGGTGGCAAGAATGGTGAACCTATCGTAGGTGCTACTCCTACAGGTTATTACCTGAAGAAGTATTGCGATGGCAATGTCAACATCTCTTCAGTCAACTCAACTTCTACTCCTCATGCTTGGGTGGTCTTCCGCTTGGGTGAGTTCTATCTCGACTATGCTGAGGCTGCGTTCAAGTATCTCGGTAGTGCCGATGCAGTCAGTGCCGACCTCCCAATGTCTGCTCGTGAGGCAGTCAACGTAATCCGCAATCGTGAGGATGTAAAGATGCCTGAGTTGGCAGAGGGCTTGAGCAACGACGAGTTCTGGAAGAAGTATGAGAACGAGCGCATGGTAGAGTTGGCTTTCGAGGATCATCGCTTCTATGATGTTCGTCGCTGGAAGGAAGGCAACAAGCTCGCTACTATCACAGAGATGAAGATTACCAAGAACGAGGATGGAACATTCACTTACAAGCGCAATGTCGTGAATCGTGGTTGGGACGACAAGATGTATTTCTTCCCAATCTCCAAGAGTGAACTCCTGAAGCATACCAATCCAGACTTCAAGCAGAATCCTGGCTGGTAATCAATCAAAGTAAATACATGGATTGCTCTTCACCTTATTATATATGTCACCTTATTATATATAGGTACGTTTAAATATAAGGGGCTGGGCAATCCCAAGTAGAACAAACAAATAGACAAAACAATGAAAGCAATTAAATATATATTTAGTGCATTAGTTGGAATGGCAGTCTTGGCTTCCTGTGATAGCAATATCACCGATTTCGAATATCAGGGTTATACAGGAGCTCCAAAGACTATTGATGCTTCTGCTGTAACATCCGAGGCTCTTCCTGGTGCCATCCGCCTGAACTGGACAGTTCCTGCCGATTCCACTTTCTCATATATGAAGATTTCGTATGTGAATCCAGCTAATCAGGAGACGGTAACCAATGTGGTTTCTATCCATACACGTACGCTCCTCATTGAGAATACTTTGAAGAAGTATGGTGATTATACCTTCACCTTCCAGGCATTCAACGACAAGAACGAGGCGGGTGCTCCTATGCAGGTAAAGGCTCAGTCGGGTTTGCTCCCTGCTACCGTTACCTATACAAAGGGTGATAAGATAAATGTCACAGCAGACATGTTGAGTACCGATGATCAGGAACCTTCTGAGGGGCCTATCAAGAACCTGGTGGATGGCAACTATAACAGTTTCTTCCATACCCGCTGGTCATCTCCTCAGAAGCCTCTTCCTCAATATATCCAGATAGACTTCAAGGAGGCTCATCAAGTATTCATGTTCTGGTATCGCAACCGTAACGGTTCTCAGGTAGGTCCTGAAAATCTCGATATCCAGATCAGCAATGATGGAGAGAAGTGGGAGGGCATCAAGGAAATCCTCTCTGGTCTTCCTTCTGCCAGCCAGGCTGAATATACCTCTGAGGGTATCGATGCCGGCAAATCGTTCACCCATCTCCGTCTGGTTGTTACCAAGACCTTCGGCGACAATAAGTACTTCAACCTCGCAGAGCTTGCAGTATTCGAAGCCAACAAGGTGGTTTATGACCCGGAGAATGAATAAGAATGAAGATAAGGATTAAGATTGATATTTTGGTTAAGTAGATGATGAGAGGGCTGCAATAGTCATTTTTGACTGTTTTCTGCCCTTTTATCTCAATTTGCGTCCTTATTTTACCGATAATTGAACTATGAAGTTGATGATATTCTCTAACTTTGCACCCGACAAACGACTGCAACAATTGGCGTATTCACTAACTTAATAATAACATCAGCAAAATGAATAAACTATTCGTATTTATCATGTTGTGGATGATGTCTTGTCTTCTAACAATGGCACAGGCTCCGATGGACGGAGGCGTGTGGAAAGACAATACCGGCAAGCATATCAATGCGCACGGTGGCAACATCTTCAACTACAAAGGTACCTACTATTGGTATGGCGAAAGCCGCTCGCAGGATGGCAAGCCTTACAGCTCTCTCGGCGTAAGTTGCTTCACTTCCAAGGATCTCAAGAGCTGGAAGAATCATGGATTGGTACTCCCTGTATCCAACGAAGCAGGCTGCGATATCGAGGGTGGTTGCATCATCGAGCGTCCTAAGGTTCTCTACAACCAGAAGACCAAGAAGTTCGTGATGTGGTTCCATCTCGAGTTGAAGGGTAGGGGTTATGGTGCTGCCCGCTATGCCGTGGCAACCAGCGATACTCCTTTCGGACCTTTCAAGTTCATCCGCTCAGGCAGAGTGAATCCGGGTATCTATCCTGTAGGATTTGCCAAGCCAGATACCACCGACCTCAAGCATCAGCTTCTCTTCCCGGAGCTGAAGAAATGGTGGACTCCGGAGTGGCGCAAACAGATAGAGCGCGGCATGTTCTGGATGAGAGATTTCGAGGGAGGACAAATGTCAAGAGATATGACCATCTTCATCGACGATGATGGAAAGGCTTACCATATCTATTCTTCTGAGGATAACTTAACGCTCCAAATCGCACAGTTGACGGATGACTACATGCAGCACAACGGCAGCTATGTTCGTGTGGCAGCAGGTGGACAGAATGAGGCTCCTACCATCTTCAAGCAGGATGGCATCTACTGGATGATTACCAGCGGATGTACCGGTTGGGCGCCTAATGCAGCCCGCATGTTCAAGGCGAAGAATATCTATGGTCCTTGGGAACAGCTGCCTAATCCATGCCGTGGTGAGGGTGCCAACAAGACCTTCGGCGGACAGGGTACCTTTATATATAAGGTAGAAACTGCAGCACAGAAGAAAATGTTCCATGGTGCCGACTATGTATTCATGGCAGACATGTGGAATCCTAAACACTTGAGTGACAGTAGACACTTGTGGGTACCAATTTCTTGGGAAAACGGTGCACCAGTGTTGAAAAAACAATAAAAAATACGGTCGCTCTGCTTGTTTCTAATTAATTATACATATCTTTGCAGTTGCTTAGCTGAAGTAATCAGTAACTTACAACTTGCATTCAAAATATCAAAAATAACAAACAATATCAAACTCACAACTATCTATGAATTATATATATAGAAATATCATGATGACTCTCGTCTTGGCGCTGGTTCCTTTCATGGGAATTTCTGCCAAGAAAAAGACTATACAGCAGAGCGACCGCCAATATTGGTGCTCGCTTGCCTACAAGATGGCGCAGCCTGTGCTGGAAAACATGGCTAAGGGCGAGTTGCAGAAGAACATGCAGACTGAGTTCAGTCCTAGCTTCGACAACCGTAACAAGAAGGTGCTCTATATGGAGTGCTTCGGCAGACTGATGGCAGGTGTGGCTCCATGGCTCACCCTTCCTGATGATGCTACTGCCGAAGGCAAGCAGCGCAAGCAGCTGCGTGAATGGGCATTGGCTTCCTATAAGAATGCCGTAGACCCTCAGAGTCCTGACTATCTCTGCTGGGGTATCGGTGGTCAGAACCTGGTAGATGCAGCCTATATCGCTGAGAGTTTCCTCCGTGCCTACGATACCCTCTGGAAGCCTCTCGACGAGGTGACCAAGAAGCGTTATCTCGCAGAGTTTGCCAAGCTCCGCCACATCGACCCTCCTTATACCAACTGGTTGCTCTTCTCTTCAACCATCGAGAGCTTCATGGCGAAGGCGGGTGGCGATTTCGATGAATATCGCGTCAATTCTGCCTGCCGCAAGGTAGAGGAGTGGTATGTGGGTGATGGGTGGTATGCTGATGGTCCTTCGTTCGCCTTCGATTACTACAGCAGCTATGTGTTCCATCCAATGTATCTGGAAACTCTCCAGGCGATGGTAGATGCCAAGGTGAATTCCCGTCTCGACTATCAGAAATACTACGATAGAGAGTTGAGACGCTGCCAGAAGTACAGCATCATTCTCGAAAGATTCATCTCTCCAGAGGGAACCTTCCCAGCTTTCGGAAGAAGTATTCCTTACCGTATGGCTACGATGCAGCCGCTGGCTCTGATGGCATGGTATCAGACGTTGCCTAGTGATTTGAGCAACGGTCAGGTGCGTGCAGCGCTTACCAAGGTGCTCCATCGCATGTTCGATAAGGAGAACAACTTCAACGAGAAGGGTTATCTCTCTATCGGTTTCTGTGGAAACAGTCAGAAGAACGTTGCCGACTGGTACACCAATAACGGCTCGCTCTATATGACAACCCTCGCCTTTATGCCTCTCGGTTTGCCTGCCGACCATCCTTTCTGGACCGATGCAGCACAGCCTTGGACTCAGGTGAAGGCATGGAACAACCAGCAGTTCCCTAAGGATTACCAGTGGAAGGACGATATCGTTACCAAGGACAAGTGGTAATTTTTTCATTTGAATGTTGAATGTTGAGTGTTGAATGTTGACTTGCTTGCTCAAAGTATAGCGTTAAATAAAACATCAAGCACAGAACACTCAACATTCAACACTCAACATTCAACACTCAACACTCAACATTAAAAACAATGAATAGGATAATGATGATGTTGGCAGCTGCAGCCTTGGCTTTGCCTTTGAATGCAGCACAGCCAGCCAAGAAGACCGCTAAGGTCAAGAAACAGAATAAGAAGGAAGTGAAGGCTTCCAAAAAATGGGATCATGAACAGGTGGTGGAACTCATCACCAAAGTGAATAACTACTGGCAGGCTAACAACAAGCCTGAGGTTCGTGCCTTCTGGGATAATGCCGCTTATCATACCGGAAACATGGAGGTATATAAGATGCTCAAGGACCAGAAGATGCTCGACTATACCATCCGCTGGGCTGAACACAACGACTGGACCGGTGCTACGGAGGCAAACCCAGCCAAGTGGAAGTACAAACCATACGGCGAGGGTAAGGATCACGTTCTCTTCGGCGACTGGCAAATCTGCTTCCAGACTTACATCGACCTCTATAACATCGAGGCAGCCAAGGGAAATGCCGCTGCATCAGAATATATGGTGAAGCGTGCCAAGGAAGTAATGCATTTTGAAGCTTACTCAGAGCCAACAGACTACTGGTGGTGGAGCGATGCTCTCTATATGGTGATGCCTGTGATGACCAAGATGTATAAGTTGACCGGCGATACCAAGTATCTCGATAAGCTTTACGATAATCTCCTCACCACCGATGAGATTATGCTCGACAAGGAGACCAACCTCTACTTCCGTGACGGCAAGTACATCTATCCAAAGCACAAGAGTGCCAACGGAAAGAAAGACTTCTGGGCTCGTGGTGATGGCTGGGTTCTCGCAGGTTTGGCTAAGGTGCTCCAGGATATGCCTAAGGACTACAAGCAATATCAGTTCTTCGTAGATAAATTCCAGAAACTGGCTAAGGCGGTAGCTGAAATCCAGCAGCCGGAAGGTTACTGGACCCGTTCGATGATGGACCCAGAGCACGCTCCAGGTCCTGAGACCAGTGGTACAGCCTTCTTTACCTATGGTATGCTTTGGGGAGTAAACAATGGTTATCTCAGCAAGAAGGAGTACAAGAAGGTCATCGACCGTGCCTGGACTTATCTCACAGAGACAGCCGTTCAGGCAGATGGCAAGGTGGGTTATGTTCAGCCTATCGGCGAAAGAGCCATCCCAGGACAGACCGTAGATGCCAACTCTCAGGCAAACTTCGGTGTAGGCGCTGTGCTTCTTACAGCCTGCGAATATGATAAGTATCTTGCCATCAAGTAAGATGCCTATATATAATAAGGTATAGAATAGCCCTATATATAATAAGGTGTAAATTCAATCTGATATATTAATAACTGACAAACATGAAACAGAGACTGTTCGTTACATTAAGTTTGGCAGGATTGGCTATGGCAACCTTCGGTGCAACCAAACCGAAGGCAGCCATTAAGTCGTTGAATAAGACGACCATCCAGCAGCCAACTTACACAGAATGGCACGACCTTCAGGTGAATGCCATCAATCGTTTTCCGTTGCACACCAATTTCTTCACCTATCCGGCAGATGACTGGGTTTCTGAGAAAGACGGTAAGATCGTGAGCAAGGATATCCTGCACATGAACAAGACGGAAAGCAAGTATTTCCTTTCGCTCGACGGAACCTGGAAGTTCAACTGGGTGGCTAATGCCGACCAGCGTCCTACTGACTTCTACAAGGAAGATCTGGATGACTCCAAATGGAAGACCATGAATGTTCCAGGCAACTGGGAGATGAACGGATTCGGTGATCCGGAGTATGTGAACGTAGGCTTCGGCTGGCGCGGCCATTTCGACCAGCAGCCACCAGCAGTTCCTACCAAGGATAACCATGTAGGTTCTTACCGCCGTATCATCGACATTCCTGCCAACTGGGATGGCAAGCAGGTTGTAGTCCATTTCGGTAGCGTAACTTCCAACATCTATCTCTATGTAAACGGCAAGTTTGCCGGTTATGCAGAGGATAGCAAGGTAGCTGCCGAGTTTGACATCACTCCTTATCTGAAGAAGGGCAAGAATCTGATTGCCTTCCAGACCTTCCGCTGGTGTGATGGTTCCTGGGATGAGGATCAGGACTTTTGGCGCTTGAGTGGTGTGGCTCGTGAGAGCTATCTCTTTGCCCGCGATGCCAAGTTGCAGCTGGAGGATATCCGTATTACTCCTGACCTTGTAAACAACTACAAGGATGGTGTGCTCAACATCTCTACCAAGGTAAAGGGAACAGGCAAGCTGAACTTCATCCTCTTCGACAAAGAGGGCAAGCAGGTGGCTACAGCTACAGGATTGGCAAAGAATGGAACAGCCAACATTACGATGAACGTAGCTAATCCTCAGAAGTGGAGTGCCGAGACACCTTATTTATATACACTGCAGGTTTCCCTCTCAAGCGCGCTGAAGAATGGCAACATGAAATCAGCAAGCATGACTCCTGTCAAGGTAGGTTTCCGCAAGGTGGAAATCAAGAACAAGCAATTCCTTGTCAACGGTCAGCCTGTGCTCATCAAGGGTGCCAACCGTCATGAGATGGACCCTGACGGAGGTTATGTATTGAGCATGGAGCGCATGATTCAGGATATCAAGATTATGAAGCGCCTGAATATCAACGCTGTCCGTACTTGTCACTATCCTGATGATCCACGCTGGTACGAACTCTGCGATGAGTATGGTATCTATGTGGTAGCTGAGGCTAACCAGGAGAGTCACGGTTTCCAGTATGGCGATGATGCTGCTGCCAAGAAACCGATGTTTGCCAAGCAGATTATGGAGCGCAACCAGCACAATGTTTCCATGTACTTCAATCATCCTAGTGTCGTAACCTGGAGTATGGGTAATGAGACAGTGATGGGCGATAACTTCCTGCAGGCTTACAAGTGGATCAAGAGCCAGGACCAGAGCCGTCCGGTTCAGTATGAGCAGGCTCACAGAGGCGAGGGTACCGATATCTTCTGCCCTATGTACTATCCTGTAAGTGCTTGTGAAAAGTATGCGAAGGACCCTAACAGTCCGATGCCGCTCATCCAGTGCGAGTACAACCATACCATGGGTAACTCAGGCGGTAACCTGAAGGATTACTGGAATCTGATTCGCAAGTATCCTATCCTTCAGGGTGGTTTCGACTGGGATTTCGTTGACCAGGGCTTGCACCGCAAGGTATTGAAGCCGATGACCATCAAGAATCCTGAGAAGATGAGCAATGAAGAGCTCCGCAAAATAGAATATTGCTACGGTGGCGATTATAACAATTACGACCCTAGCGACAACAACTTCAACTGCAATGGTATCATCGGTCCTGACCGTCAGCTCAATCCTCATGCCTACGAGGTAGCCTACCAGTATCAGAACATCTGGGCTAAGATGGTGAATGCAGAGAAGGGCGAAGTAAGTGTATACAATGAGAACTTCTTCCGCAATTTGAGCAACTATGCCTTGGCATGGAGCCTCATTGAGGATGGCGTGGAGACTCAGAACGGTACCATCGCTGATATCGAAGTGGCTGCCCAGCAGACCAAGAACTTCACCATCCCTTACGACCTTTCTAAGGTAAAGGGCAAGGAGGTGTTCCTCAACATCGATTTCCGTCTGAAGAAGGCTGAACCTCTGATGGAGGCTGGTCAGATTGTGGCTTATGCCCAGCTGGCAGTGAAGGAGAAGAAGTGCTGCGGTCATTGTGCAGACAACATGGCTAAGGCTCAGGACGGCAAGAAGGTGAAGGCTAAGCTCATCGATAAGAAGGGCGAGCAGGATATCACCGTTACAACTCCTGATCTGACTGTCAAGGTGAACCGTACCACCGGTCTCATCTCTGAATATACCTATCGTGGCAAGTCGCTCCTCGGCGAGGGCGGTACCCTGAAGCCAAACTTCTGGCGTGCTCCTACTGATAATGATTTCGGTGCAGGCCTGCAGAAGAAGTTCCAGGTTTGGAAGAACCCTGTCATGAACCTGAAGGGTGTAGCTGTTGAAAAGGATAAGAAGGCAAACACCATCAGCATCTGTGCAACCTATGAGATGCCAGAGGTGAAGGGTGAGCTGGAAATCGATTATCTCATCATGCCTAACACCGGTGCGATGAAGGTAAGCCAGGAGTTTGATGCTTTTGATGATGCCAAGGTCAGCGATCTGTTCCGTTTCGGTATGCTGATGCAGTTGCCATACGATATGGACAAGAGCCAGTATTACGGCCGTGGTCCTATCGAGAACTATTCAGACCGTGAGGACTGCATGCGCATCGGAATCTACAGCGATGATGCCGACAACCAGTACTTCCCATACATCCGTCCACAGGAGAGTGGAACCAAGGGCGATATGCGCTGGTGGAACCAGACCGATGCTTCCGGCTTCGGATTCAAGGTGAAGAGCTGCAAGCCGTTCTATGCTTCCGCCATCCACTTCGATACCGAAGAACTGGATGATGGTGATGACAAGGATCAGCGCCACAGTTTCAATCTGAAGAAGTCAAAATTCACCAATCTCTTCCTCGATGCAGAGCATTCTGGTGTGGCTGGTGAGAACTCTTGGGGTGCATGGCCATTGGAGAAATATCGCCTCCATTATGGCGATAAGAACTTCACTTTCGTGCTCATTCCATTAGATAAATAGTAGAAAAGCAGGGATTTATACGAAAATCCAATATATTTAAACAGAAAATCCACCTCATTCGGGGTGGATTTTTTTATCTTTGCAGAAGATTTACTGCACCACCTATATTTAATAAGGTGTAAGTACAGACCTAAAAAATAAAAATAACGAACAATATGAGAAAAGCAAAATTTTTCGCAGCAGCATTGCTGGCGATGTCTTCACTCGGAGCTTTCGCACAGCATCAGTTTACTGTTCAGGTCAACAAGCCTGGAGCAGAAATCCAGCCTACCATGTATGGTATCTTCTTCGAGGATATCAACTTCGGTGCCGATGGTGGTCTTTATGCAGAGATGGTAGAGAACCGTTCCTTCGAATTCCCACAGCGCCTGATGGGATGGAATACATTCGGAAATGTAACCCTCAGCGACGTAAAACCTGCCTTCGACCGCAATCCTCATTATGTAACACTTGAGAGCGCAGGTGCACGTGAGAAGCAGACTGGTCTTGAGAACCGTGGCTTCTTCGGCATGGGCTTGAAGAAGGATATGAAGTACGATTTCACCGTATATGGTCGTCTTCATCTCATCGATGGCAAGCAGGGCAAGATTCGCGTAGAACTCGTCAATTCAAAGAATGATGTGATTGCCAAGCAGGTCATCAACATCACCAATAATAAATGGCAGAAGCTTACTGCTACCCTTACTTCTCCTCAGACCGATGCCAAGGGTTTGATGCGTGTTTATCTGGAGAAGGGTTCTGAGAGCGTAGACCTCGACCATATCTCTCTCTTCCCTGAGGACAACTGGAATGGTCTCCGTGCCGACCTCGTACAGGATTTGGCTGACTTGAAGCCAGGCATCTTCCGTTTCCCTGGCGGATGTATCGTAGAGGGAACCGACCTCGATACCCGTTATGAGTGGAAGAACTCTGTGGGTGCTCCAGAGAACCGTCCTCTGAACGAGAACCGCTGGAGAGATACCTTCCCACATCGCCTTTTCCCTAACTACTATCAGTCATTGGGCTTGGGCTTCTATGAGTATTTCCTCCTTTCAGAGAAGATTGGTGCTGAGCCATTGCCTATTCTCTCTGTAGGTCTGGCTTGTCAGTATCAGAACGATGATAAGGATTCTAATGCACATGTAGCAGTCAAGGATCTCCAGAGCTATATCGACGATGCACTCGACCTCATCGAGTTTGCCAATGGTCCTGTTACCTCTAAGTGGGGTAAGCTCCGTGCCGATATGGGTCATCCAGCACCATTCAATCTGAAGCAGATTGGTATCGGTAACGAGCAGTGGGGTCCTATGTATCCTGAGCGTCTGCAGAAGTTTATGGAGCAGATTCATGCCAAGTATCCAAAGATCAAAATCTGCGGTTCATCTGGTCCATCTGCTGATGGCAAGGACTTCGACTACGGTTGGAAGCAGATGCGCAAGTTGGGCGTAGACATGGTGGATGAGCACTACTACAAGAGTCCGGAATGGTTCCGCAGCAATGCCAGCCGTTACGACAAGTACGACCGCAAGGGTCCTAAGGTCTTTGCCGGCGAGTATGCTGCTCATGCCGAGAATGATCCAAACTCTTGGGAGGCAGCCCTTTCTGAGGCAGCTTTCATGACCGGTTTGGAGCGTAATGCTGATGTGGTTTATCAGGCTACCTATGCACCTCTCTTCGCTCATGTAGAGGGATGGCAGTGGCGTCCGGACCTCATCTGGTTCGATAACCTCAGCTCTGTCCGTTCTGCCAACTACTATGTTCAACAGCTCTACGGCGAGAACAAGGGTACCAATGTGTTGAAACTTACCGAGAACGGCAAGGCTGTAGCAGGCGAGAAGGGTCTCTATGCCACCGCTTGCTTCGATAAGGCTACCAAGAGTTACATCGTAAAGATTGCCAACACCTCTAACGAGGCAAAGGAAATCAACGTAACCTTTAATGGTATCAAGAAGTTGAACCCAGGTAAGGTAACCGTTCTCCATGCCGACGATATTCAGGCAGAAAACAAGATAGACAATAAAAACGTGGTTGTTCCTGTAGTATCAGATGCACAGGTTCAGGGCAATGTATTGAACGTGAAGATGAAGCCAAACAGCTTTGTTGTATACCGTTTCTAATTGCCGACCTCCAGTCTTCAATAAATCCTTAAGGTACAAATAGATAAGTGGATAATGTGAATCCCTTGCGACTCTAGTGGTTGCAAGGGATTTTTTCTCTTCTAATGCCCTTGAAATTACATGGCGACGCAGGAGTTTCTGTGTCAGGACGTAGGAAAGATTACGTCGCCATGTAGGAAAAAGGCACTTTTATTCCTAATCCTGCTTGTTAGCAGACTATTAACGGCTTCTCAATAGGGATAATGCATAGAGAGGCAGTATGGTGACATGCCTTATGGCATCATCGTCCTGCTTGTCAATGTAATCAAATGATCCAAAATTCTCTAAGGAACAACGGAATGCTTCGGTGAGCTTTTTCTCTCTCATGAATAGCCAGAGACTCTTCATGCCGCCCTGAGTGCCCGATTTGATTTCGATAGGGGTAATCTTCATGTTGTGGATTTCCAGATAGTCTATCTCGGCAACACTCTTCCCCTTCTTCTCCCAATAAAACATCTTCTGGCGCTGGATGCATGGTTTGTAACGCATCATCTCGAGTCCGGCAACCATTTCTGTTACGCCTCCCTTATTGACAAGTTCCTGAGGAGTGCCGGCTAAAATAAGTTCTATGAGCTGCTGAGACAGGTCGCCTTCCAGTTGAAGCACGGCTAACAGTAATCCTGGGTCCAGAAAGAGGACCTTCATGCTTTTCTCGTCAGCTTCCGCATCCAGCGGAATACCATTGCCCGAGGTAGCGACCACAGGAGTAACGATTCCTGCAAGTGTCAACAGGCGGATGGCTTCTCTGATTTGTGAACTCTGATAATCTGCTGATATTTGCTTGTATGTCAGTTTCTCTCCTGCCTGATGACAGATGCCACGCATCGTTGTGCGCAGTAAATCTGGGTTGACTCTCTTTTTATACTTGCTGAAATCATCTTCGTATGTCAGAATGATGTCTTCCTGGATGTTTCTGCATCGGTTGAAATCGTGTGTCTTGGTCCATGCCAGAACAGATTCCGGCATGCCTCCAACAAGCAGGTAGGTGCGGAAGTATTCCACGAGTTTATCATGGAAGGCTTGAACTAAAGACTGGTTTCCGTACGCTTCATTACGGAGAAGGATGAGTCCTTCTTCGTGATTGGCATACAGGAATTCATCGAAAGTCATCGGATACATGAAGAGCGAGTGAATCCTTCCTACTCCAAAAGTAGGGAGTTCCTGAAGCGTAAATTCCAGAAGTGATCCTGCGGCTATGACATGCAGTTCAGGATAATCTTCCTTGAAGAAGCGTAGTGCCATGATGGCTTCAGGGCATTCCTGGATTTCGTCGAGAAAGAGGAGCGTCTTACCTGCTTCTATAGGGACATTGATATAGCTACTGATTTTTTTAGCAATCAATCGTACGTCAATATCCCCCTGAAAGAAGGTTTTGATAGCCTTGTTACGTTCGAAGTTTACCTCGGCGAAATACTCGAATTGCTTTCCCAAGTTTTTAACTGCTGATGACTTACCAACCTGACGTGCACCACGAAGCAGCAAGGGTTTCCGCATGGAATCTTCCTTCCAGGCGATGAGTTCTGAGTCTATGTTTCTATGTATATATTCTGCCATAATCGTAACTGTTTGAATAACAGGTGCAAATATAGCGAAAATACTCAAATCCGAGAAATAAATCGCGTTAAAATACTCAAATCCGAGAAATAATCGGCGATAAAATACTCAAATCCGAGAAATAATATGCGTGAATTGTCTTATCTTTTGCAGGCTAAGAATAAGAAAAGTTTGAATTTTGCATAAAAAATACGCTCAAACGCTAGCAATTTGCTCATTTTTTCGTAACTTTGCACCCGCAAACTTATAATTAATAATAAAAGAAAGAATGGCTAATTTGAGATTTGAGGTTGTAGCCGAGGCCTTTAAGAAAAGACCTGTAGAGGTAGAGGCTCCCAAGGTGCGCCCTTCGGAGTACTTCGCCAAGTATGTATTCAACCGCCAGAAGATGTACAAGTATCTGCCATCTGATGTGTATGAGAAACTCATCGATGTGATAGATAACGGTACTCGTCTGGACCGTTCCATCGCTGATGCCGTGGCTGCCGGCATGAAGCTCTGGGCTGAGGAAAACGGGGTAACACATTATACTCACTGGTTCCAGCCATTGACAGAAGGTACTGCCGAGAAGCATGATGCCTTCGTGGAGCATGACGGAAAGGGTGGTATGATTGAGGAATTCTCTGGCAAATTGCTTGTCCAGCAGGAACCTGATGCCAGCTCATTCCCTAACGGCGGTATCCGCAACACCTTCGAGGCTCGTGGCTATTCTGCATGGGATCCTACATCGCCTGTGTTCATCATCGACGATACCCTCTGTATCCCTACCATCTTTATTTCTTATACCGGTGAGGCTTTGGACTACAAGGCTCCATTGCTCCGCTCGCTCCATACGCTGAGTGAGGCGGCTACCGAGGTGTGCCACTATTTTTACCCTCAGGTGAAGAAGGTGCAGACCAATCTCGGATGGGAGCAGGAGTACTTCCTGGTAGATGAGAGTCTCTATTCGGCTCGCCCTGACCTGATGCTTACGGGCCGTACCCTGATGGGACACGACTCTGCGAAAAACCAGCAGATGGACGACCACTATTTCGGAACAATCCCTGAGCGCGTGCAGGCTTTCATGAAGGATCTTGAAATCCAGGCGCTCGAACTCGGCATCCCTTGCAAGACCCGTCATAACGAGGTGGCACCAAACCAGTTTGAGCTGGCACCTATCTATGAGGAGTGCAATCTTGCCGTAGACCATAATATGCTCCTGATGAGTCTGATGAAGCGTGTGGCTCACAAGCACGGTTTCCGTGTACTCCTTCACGAGAAGCCATTCGCTGGTGTGAATGGTTCGGGCAAGCACAACAACTGGAGTCTCTGCACCGATACCGGCGTACTGCTCCATGCAGCAGGCAAGACACCGGAGGACAATCTCCGCTTCGTAGTCTTCATCGTAGAGACCCTGATGGGTGTATACAAGCACAACGGACTGCTGAAGGCGTCTATCATGAGCGCTACCAATGCGCACCGTTTGGGAGCCAACGAGGCACCACCAGCCATCATCTCTTCATTCCTCGGCAAGCAGCTCACCGACCTGCTCGACCATATCGAAAAGGCAGACAAGGAAGAACTCTTCGCCCTGGCTGGCAAGAAGGGTATGGAGCTGGATATCCCTGAGATTCCGGAGCTGATGATCGATAACACCGACCGCAACCGCACCTCTCCATTCGCCTTCACCGGAAACCGTTTCGAGTTCCGTGCCGTAGGTTCAGAGGCCAACTGTGCGTCATCTCTCATCGTACTGAATGCTGCCGTAGCTGAGGCTCTCGAAGACTTCAAGGCTCGTGTAGATGCCTTGATAGCAATGGGCGAGGACCAGACATCGGCTATTATAGATATTGTACGCGAGGATATCAAGACCTGCAAGCCAATCCGCTTCGATGGCAACGGCTATTCAGATGAGTGGAAGGAAGAGGCTCAGAAGCGTGGCTTGGACTGCGAGGCATCCTGCCCGGTAGTCTTCGACCGTTACCTGGACAAGGAGAGCATCGAGATGTTTGCCAAGACCAACGTGATGAGCGAGAGCGAGTTGAAGGCGCGCAACGAGGTGAAGTGGGAGACCTATACCAAGAAGATTCAGATTGAGGCTCGTGTGATGGGCGACCTGAGCATGAACCATATCATCCCTGTGGCTACCCACTATCAGAGCCGTCTGGCAAAGAATGTAGAGGGCATGATTCACATCTTCGGTGGCGAGGAAGGTAAGAAACTGACAGCCCGCAACGTGAAGATTATCCGTGAGATAGCCGAGCGCACCGAGTCAATAGAGCGTGGTGTAGAGGCATTGGTAGATGCCCGCAAGGTAGCCAACAAGATAGAGAGTGAGCGCGAGAAGGCAGTAGCATATCACGACACGGTAGCTCCAAAGATGGAGGAAATCCGTTATCAGATAGACAAGCTCGAGCTTCTCGTAGCCGATGAACTTTGGACATTGCCAAAGTATCGTGAACTGCTGTTTATCAGATAATATTTCCTGGATAAGGAATTAAGATAATAAAAAAAGAGTGCATTGTTTGTTACAGTGCACTCTTTTTTTATCACCTTGCTCCAGTCAACATCAACGCTTTCTTATCAGCGTTAAAAAAGTTGGCTAAATATCTGTCTATCTTCGTGCTTTTTATCCGTTTTCCCAAGATTTAACACTTTGCCTAATTAAAAGAGGGTGTGTCATAAGTCTAGACAGGGCGGACGCATCAAAATGCGTTCGCCTCCAAAAGTTTTGACAGGTAATTTTCGTCCCAGCCAGCTTTCATTCTTTTTAAGTTGAGACTTCCCTTGATCGTTTTATCCTTTTTAAGGATGGACAAAGCAATCTTAGTAATAGTAGAGAAGTTCCTTGCTGCATTTTTCACCTTTCTACTTTCGTCTTCTCTAAAGGTAAAGTCTAATTGCCAGTGCAAATTATTCTCTATTCCCCAGTGCTTTCTTATTGCATTGGCGATTCCCTCAGGCCTTTCATTTCCTAGGGAAGTTACGTAGTACCTGTTTTCCTCGGAAGTTTCACCTGTTGAAACGATAGTTCTTCGTGACAGAATGCCAACAATAGATTTTAGCCCTTCAAATTTGTTCTTGAACATTTTTTGAGTAGTGCTGCCATAACTCACCACTATACATTTCCTTTCTTCTAATCTGCCATGCCCTCTGTCAAAGGAAGTATGCTTTGAAACTATACCCTGATAGTCACGATCAGTGTATTCGGCTATGATATCCTTTGCAAAATCATAGCTTGTCTTTTGATTTTTCTTCAATGCAATAATATAATCTCCGTTTCCCTCTCTTATTTTCTTGGTTATAGAGGTTTGGCATCCCATGGCATCAATCGTTACAATGGTGTCTTTTAAGTCTATTGCGCTAAGCAACTTTGGTACAACGGTGATTTCGTTAGTCTTGTCGCCCACCTTCTCTTGAGCCAGAGAGATATTGTTATCAGAAGACCATGCCGACACAATCCACATGCGAAAATCATCTTTGCCCAATGTGTGCTCTGAATCGCATTTGCTGGAGCCACGCATTAACTTGCCGTCAATGGCTACTATGCCTTTGACCTCACCAACAATTTCCTTGACCCAATCGCGAAAAATTTGTTCAAAGCCCTTTGGGTCAAATATAGAGAAGAAACGATTGAAGGTGTCATGGCTTGGAATGTGCTCCAAACCTACCAAACGAGATTTGAAGAACTCCTTCTTAGTTCTTCCAAACTCAGCAATATCATCCCATGTTTGACATCCAGCCAGTACTGCTGCTATGGTAATATAGATAATATGTTCCATTTTATGAACAGTTCGTCCTGTGACTCTTGGGTCTGGAATTTGTTTAGATAACTTAATTATGCTCATTTTGTAACTTTTAAGTGTTTAATTATTCTTTACAAAGATACAAAATATTTTTGGTACAAGCAAATATAAATAGTTAATATTCAATAAGATACAACATTAATATCTATATGTTAAAAGGTAAAAAGTTTGATGCGTTTACCCTGTAAGTCTAGATAATAGTTGGCGCATAACAGTTGATTACCGCATGCACAACAGCTGTTGTGCATGCGTATATCAGCTGTTATGCAAGCGCACAACAGCTGTTGTGCGACCGGAGATACTGACTACCTCAACAACATATCCTATCTCTCCCAACAACTTATCCTATCTCTTCCAACAACAAGAAGAGGGTGAATAATTATCTTATGACACACCCTTTTAGATTCCGTGAATATGGTAAAGTTGGTTATAAGTAATATAAAGAACGTGGGGAAGTTTGTTTCCTTGCTATGTGGCAATGTAAATATTTATATCCATAATTAGCTTCCTTGGTTTGGGGTAATCTAGCAGTGAGAAGATGGATTTCAACATGCGTGTTGCCCCTTTTTTATCACTTTCAGCAAAATAAGATTCTATAGTTGTACGACTATAAAGCTACAGTTGTACGACTATACATGCTATAGTTGTACAACCATAGAGCTATAGTTGTACAACTATAGGGTTCTTAGTCGTACGACTATAGAATTTCTATTCGTTATTCTAAAAGTGTAAATATGTAACGCGTTGATTTACAGTATATTGCTATTCATTGTCGTGTTTGCAATATTCATGAATAAATTGGAGTCAGTTGAAAATATGGAAATCTCAGCGATGTAAAGCTAAAGAAAAAATCACGGAAGAACCTGATGTTACCTCATCATTATAGTCGGCACTTTTACAATATAAGTTTTTTCAGATTGCAGAACGATAGGAATGTAATCTGTCAGCAGTTTATTGCGGTCGGAAGGCATACTTTTTGCTTTTGACGAATGTATAATGACAAGATGATACTTTGTAGCCCTGTTGTGGCTTTGTGCTATCTATTTTTTGTTAATTTCTCGATTTATCTTACAAAAAATAGGAAAAATAGAATTTTTTTGCAGATTTTATGCAAAAAAAGATAATATTTCATATTTTTGTTGTAATTTTGCAGCCGATATCACATTATTATAAAATAATTTAAAATAAGACGAGAAATTATGGAAAAAAGACTCTCGCTCTTCTTTGTTTGTCTCTTGATGAGCATCGGAGCAGCGTTTGCCCAGATTGACGTATCTGGAACCGTAATATCTGCGGATGACAACGAACCGATTATTGGTGCCTCTGTTTTAATTTCTGGGGGGGCAGCCACTAAGGGTACAGTCACAGATATTGACGGTAACTTTAAATTGAACGTTCCTAATGGAACTAAACTCGTGTTTAGTTACGTGGGAATGAAAAGTCAGACAGTGCTTGCCTCTGCCCACATGAAGGTGGTGCTTCATCCAGAAGCGCAGTTGCAGGAGGTAGTTGTTACTGGTTTACAGAAAACAGACCGACGCTTATTTACCGGTGCTACCGACCGTGTAAATGCCGAGGAAGCAAAATTGAATGGTGTTGCCGACATCAGCCGTTCTTTGGAAGGCCGTGCTGCCGGTGTGTCTGTGCAGAACGTGAGTGGTACCTTTGGTTCTGCTCCAAAGATTCGTGTGCGTGGTGCAACATCTATCTATGGTTCTTCAAAACCTCTTTGGGTAGTGGATGGCGTTATTATGGAGGATGTATCCGATGTGAGCGCAGATGATTTGGCTTCCGGTGACCCGGAGACCCTGATCTCTTCTGCCATCGCAGGCTTGAACTCTGATGATATCGAGAGTTTCCAGATTCTGAAGGATGGTTCTGCTACCTCTATTTATGGTGCGCGTGCGATGGCAGGTGTCATCGTCGTTACTACCAAGAAGGGTAAGCAGGGACAGGCTCATCTGAACTATACCGGTGAGTTTACCACCCGTCTGATTCCATCTTATGGCAATTTTGATATTCTCAACTCTCAGGACCAGATGGCCATCTACAAGGAGTTGAGGGATAAGGGATGGCTCAATCTTTCAGATATTCTCAATGGTAGCGACTATGGTGTATATGGAAAGATGTATGAGCTCATCAATACCTACAACAGTACTTCTGGTATGTTCGGACTTGCCAACAATCAGGAGTCTCAGAATGCTTATCTCCAGCAGGCTGAGTATCGCAATACCAACTGGTTCAAGCAGCTTTTCTCTTCTGCCATCATGCAGAACCACTCTGTAAGCTTGAGCGGTGGTACCGAGAAGAGTAACTATTATGCTTCACTTTCTGCTATGGTTGACCCAGGATGGTACAAGGATAGCAAGGTGAACCGTTATACCGTGAGCATGAATATGACTCATCATATTCTTGATAATCTTTCTGTCAACTTGATTGGTGGTGGTTCTTACCGTAAGCAGAGAGCTCCAGGAACTTTGGGACAGGATGTGGATGTAGTATCAGGTCAGGTGAAGCGTGACTTCGATATCAACCCATATTCTTACGCCCTGAACACATCACGTGCGCTCGATCCTTATACTTATTATCATGCCAACTATGCAGCATTCAACATCCTGCATGAGTTGGAGAGCAACTACATCGACCTGAACGTGGCTGATGCCAAGTTCCAGTTGGAGTTGAAGTGGAAGCCATTCAAGGATCTTGAGTTCGCTACCCTGGGTGCCATCAAGTATAGCACTTCTTCACAGGAGCACAACATTCTGGAAGATTCCAACCAGGCTTTGGCTTATCGCGCCATGGACAACGCACTGATCCGTGATGCCAACAAGCTGCTCTTCACTGATAAGGACGACCTCTATGCCTTGCCAGTATCAGTATTGAAGCAGGGTGGTATCTATCAGCGTACAGAGAACCGTATGTTGGACTATGACTTCCGTGCCACAGTCAACTACAACCATACTTTTGCGCAGAAGCACATCGTCAACCTCTTTGGTGGTCTCGAAACTACCAGCATCAGCCGTAACCGCAGCTGGTTTAACGGCTGGGGTATGAACTACCGTGGTGAGACCGCTTACTTCGAGTATCTCTATTTTAAGAAGTTGGACCAGGAGAACTCAAACTATTACAGCTTGCGCAACACCGATTCACGCAGTGCAGCATTCTATGCCAATGCTACCTATTCTTTCAACGGAAAGTATGTAGTGAACGGAACATTCCGCTATGAAGGTTCTAACCAGATGGGTCGTACCACCAAGGCACGTTGGATGCCTACATGGAACCTGTCAGGTGCATGGAACGTACACGAGGAGAGCTTCTTCCCTAAACTCAAGCCATTGTCAAGCCTCACCTTCCGTGTGTCTTACAGTTTGACTGGTACTCCTCCTGATGCAGCTTACTGCAATGCACTTACCAAGCTCTCTATGAATACCCCTTACCGTCCTACAACTACCGACAAGGAGTTGGGATTTGTGGTAGCAGCACTCGGTAATGATGAGCTTACTTACGAGAAGAAGCACGAGTTCAACTTCGGTGTGGATGCAGGTTTCTTCAACAACCGTCTGAATGTGACCTTCGATGTATATCAGCGTCGCAACTTCGATGAGATTGCTCCTACTGTTACCCAGCTCTATGGCACCGCTTATGCCAATGTAGGTTCCATGAAGTCATGGGGTGAGGAGTTGAGTATCTCTTCTACCAATATCAAGACCCAGGATTTCAGCTGGCAGACCAGTCTGATTTATTCTCACAACCGTACAGAGATTACTGACCTCTACAATCAGGGTCGCGTTATCGACCTGGTTCAGGGTAACGGTTTTGCCAAGCAGGGTTATCCTGCCCGTGCCTTGTTCTCAATCCCATTCGTGGGCATCAATGAGAAGGGGTATCCAGTATGCATCAATGAGAAGGGCCAGGCTACCGTGGGTAACCTCAACTTCCAGGAGCGTGACAATACAGACTATCTGATTTACGAGGGTTCTACAGACCCAGTTTACAATGGCTCTTTGGGTAACACCTTTAACTATAAGGGTTTCCATCTGAACGTATTCCTTACATACGCCTTCGGAAACGTGGTTCGTCTTGACCCGGCTTTCAGTGCCAAGTATAACGACTTGACCTCTATGACCCACGATTTCAAGAACCGCTGGATGCAGCCTGGTGATGAGAATGTTACCAATGTGCCTGGTGTAGTGAGCCGTTATGAGTATGAGCAGAACAGCACATTGCTTGCTACTGCCTACAATGCTTACAACTATACATCTGTTCGCACAGCCAAGGGTGACTTCATCCGCTTGAAGGAAATTTCACTGGCATACGACTTCCCACACCGCTGGTTTGAAAAATCACCAGTGAACAACATCTCATTGAAGCTTCAGGCTACCAACCTCATGCTGCTCTATGCAGACAAGAAGCTGAACGGTCAGGATCCTGAGTTTATGAATGCGGGTGGTGTGGCTTCACCAATGCCAAAGCAGTTTACTCTTACATTGAAACTTGGACTTTAATTATTGTAGAAAAGAAAAATGAAAATAAAGAAATTATATATCGCCATTGTAGCGTTGGCATTGTCGGCTGGCTTGTCTTCCTGCAACGATTATCTGGACAAGCAGCCAGATAGCCGTCTGGACTTGCAGAGCCCTTCCGATGTATCCAAGCTCCTGGTTAATGCTTACCCACAGGTACATCCAGCCTATTTGCTGGAAATGTATTCAGACAATACCGATTGTAACCTGAATACCGGTTGGGATGCTGCCGACCGTTTCCAGCAGCAGGCATACGAATGGGACGACATCACCGAGACCAGTTCTTATGAGACACCTTCTACTTACTGGTCAACCTACTATGATGCCATCACCACAGCCAATATCGCTTTGCAACACATCAACAGTCAGGCAGACCAGAGCTCTTATGCAGCCCAGAAGGGTGAGGCTCTCCTGTGCCGTGCCTATGCCATGTTCCAGTTGGCAAACGTATTCTGCATGGCTTATGATGAAACCACTGCAGCCAGCGACCTGGGTCTTCCTTACCCGGAAACCGTTGAAACCAATGTGCACGTGAAGTACGACCGTGGTACACTGGCAGACCTTTATGCCAAGATAGACAAGGACTTGCAGGAAGGATTGAAACTGGTAGGCTCAACTTATGACAAGCCTAAGTTCCATTTCACTTCTACCTCTGCAGCCGCTTTCGCAGCCCGTTTCTACCTCTATTATCAGAAGTATGACAAGGCTGTGGAGTATGCCAACAAAGTGTTGGGCAGCAATGCCAAGAGTATGTTGCGAGACTGGGCAGCCTGGCGTTCTCTTTCTCCTAACAAGCAGGTTCAGCCTAATGCTTACATCAGTTCATCGGTCAAGGCAAACCTCCTGTTGCAGGTAGTTGCTTCTGAATGGGGTGCCATCGGTGGTCCGTTCCAGTATGGTGACAAGTATGCACATAGTGCCATTGTTTCAAGCAAGGAGACCATCCAGTCAGAGGGTCCTTGGGGAGTTAGCGACAAGGTGTTCAACTATACCGTGTTCAACTCAGGATCTCTTTCTAAGTACATTCTCCGTAAGGTCCCTTATGATTTCGAATATGCTGATATCCAGGCAGGTATCGGTACCCCTCACGCAGTATATGCAGAGTTTACTGCCGATGAGACTTTGCTCGTAAGAGCTGAGGCTCAGGCTTTGCTCGGTCATTACGCAGAGGCTTTGAACGATCTGAACACCGAGTTGGCTGCCTTCTCTAAGGATGGTGTGCAGCTTACGCTGGATGATGTCAAGAAGTTCTATAGCGATGATGTTACCGCTTATTATACTCCTGAGAAGCCAACTCCACGTAAGGCGTTCCATACAGCCTTCGCCATCAGCAAGGATACAGAGGAGCCTATGTTGCAGTGCATCCTTCACCTCCGTCGAATCATGACCATTCATGAGGGCTTGCGCATGCAGGATGTAAAGCGCTACGGCATCACCATCTACCGCCGTGATGTGAAGAGCAACTACAAGATTACAGGCATCACCGACACCATGGAGGCACGTGACCCACGTCTTGCCATCCAGTTGCCACAGGATGTAATCACAGCGGGTGTTACACCAAACCCTCGCAATAAGTAAAAAACATAAAGTAATAGAAAGAAATGAAACATAATATATATATGTTGATGTTGGCATTGGTGATGGGCCTAGGCTTCGTGGCCTGCTCAGACAAAGACCCGGACGGACCAACCATCTTCCCTGTTACCTCTCCAGAGAGAGACCAGTTGGACATGTGGTTGCAGAAGAACTACACAAGTCCTTACAACATCGATTTCAAGTATAAGATGGAGGACATCGAGTCTGATTATCAGTATACCCTGACACCAGCCGATTCTGCCAAGTCAGCTAAGTTGGCTATCATCATCAAGTATCTCTGGCTTGATTCATACGCCGAGGTATTGGGACCTGATTTCGTGAAGCACAATGTGCCAAGAGTTATCCACCTGATTGGTAGTCCAGCCTACAACAGCAACGGAACTATTGTTCTGGGTACTGCCGAGGGCGGTCTGAAGGTTACACTCTATCAGGTGAACAGTCTGACCGATGCCATGCTGGAAAGCTATGCTTCTATGACAGAGTATTACTTCCACACCATGCACCACGAGTTCACCCACATTTTGAACCAGAAGAAGCCTTACGACACATCTTATAATAAGATTACCGAGTCGGGTTACGTAAGTGGTAACTGGTATCAGGTTCAGGATTCTGTGGCTCATGGCAAGGGTTTTGTTACTCCATACGCCATGTCAGAGGGTCTGGAGGACTTTGCCGAGATGCTGTCAACCTATATCACTTATACTCCTGAGCAGTGGCAGGCTATCCTCGACGATGCCCAGAAGGTAGGTGGCGACGAGGCTGTAGCTGCATTGAACCAGAAGCTTAACATCGTGAGAAACTATATGCTGGATTCATGGGATGTGGATATCGATGTATTGCGAGCAGCCATCCTGCGAAGAGGTAAAGAGTTGAGTTCTTTGGATTTGGAACATTTAAAATAGAATAGATTTATGAAACATATATTTGTAGCTATCGTTTGCTTGTTGGGCAGCATGAGCTTGCAGTCGTGTCTGCACGATGACAAGGAATTCTTCGACGAGTCGGCTGCCAACCGCATCGAGAGCACCATTGAGAATACCCAGAAGATTCTGGAATCTTCTGAGAACGGATGGCAGCTTCATTATTTTACAGGCAAGGGAATGACCGGTGGCGGTTACACCTTCCTCATGAAGTTTGCCAATGGCAAGGTGACTGTGGCTGGTGATGCAGCCATCGCTGACCCTACAGAGCGTGTAACATCCAGTTATACCGTTGACCGCAGCATGGGACCAGTGCTCGCCTTCAATACTTACAACAATATCTTCCATTTCCTGGGAGAACCTACTTATGGTGAGATTGAAGGTGACCAGGGCGACTGGGAGTTTGTTGTTACCAAACTTACAGAAGACAGTATCTTCGTAAGAGGAAAGAAGTGGGAGAATGAAATGGTATTCACCCGCATACCTGCCGATCTGGACTGGACTTCTTATCTGAACAGCATCGCTGATGTGCAGAAGCGCTTGGGTGTGAACTATCGCGTAGGCAATTCTACTGATGCCAGCAAGATGATTGAGATTAATTCCAGCAAACGTCGCATCCTTTCGCGTACAGCCAACGGACAGATTGTAGAGCAGCCATTCTATATTACTACCACCGGTATCCATGCCGTAAATGAGCCTGTGGTTCTGGATGGTAACGAAGTACAGGACTTCCTGGTCAGCCCGACTGGCGTGTTGTCAGCCAAAGACAATGAGGCTCTTACCTTGAAAACTTATGCTCCTAGCATCGATACCTGGGTAGGCAAATGGACCCTCTCTGCCATGCAGGGTTCCTGCGATATAACCATCTCTAAGATAGAAGATGAGGAGAACATGCTGAAGGGTACATTCACCACAGGTGGATATACTTATAATATAGGATTGGACTTCGATCCAGAGACGGGTAACCTTAACCTGCCATCTCAGATGATTGAAGATCCTAGCGGTAGATATCCTGCCCTGTGGCTGATGAATGCTGACTTGAATAAGGGTGCATTGCTCGGAAATGGTGGTATGAATATCGTATGGCACGGTGTTGCTCAGGAAGGTGATTTCGAGGATGATGGAACCGTGGCTGATAGAGGCTATACCACCGATACTTTTATTGCCTTGGCTTGTACAAGCAAAGGTGAGCCTATCACGAAGGATGATAAGTATATATTTGTCATCGAATGGTATTTCCTTTCTAATTTGACTCCAAACAAATAAAAAATGAAGATGAAGAAATCTATATATATAATAGGTATAGCTGCCATGGGGCTGATGGCATCATGCAGCAGCGATAGCGATTATCAGGCTGTGGCTGAGAGCACCATCAACGTGCTTTCTGCCCAGACTATGCTCGGACCTAACGACAGCGAAGGTGCTGTCACCGTTGACTGTACCCCAATGAAGGCTTATACCGATGAGCCTTCATGGCTCAGTACCAGCATTGAGGGTAGCACCGTGAAACTGGCTGCTATTGCCAACGATTCCCGCCAGTCGCGTAACGCCAAGTTGGTTATCAAGAAGACTGAGACCGATTCTGTGGTTATCAATGTAGCTCAGTATGGCTTGGTGCTTGAGATAAACAATGCTAATATGATTTATAGCAACAATCAGCCTGTTGAGTTTACGAAGACATACCGTTCTAACACCGATATGAAGGTTATCTATGCTCCTGAGTGGGCGAAAGCTTCGGTTGATACCAATAGCAAGGAATTGAAGGTATCGCTCAGCGAGAATACAACCGGTCATCTCCGTGCTGATTATATCAAGTATCAGGTAGCAGCCGTTACCGATTCATTCATCGTGAAGCAGTTTGATTTCGACAAGGATATTGCCGGAGAATACGTGTTTGCTTATTACGATTTTAATGAGGATACGAAGTTGGAACTCCAGACTGTTCGTGCCAAATTGAGCCGTACCGAACTTGCTATTCCTGAAATGGGACTGGTATTCCCTGTTTCTATCAACGAAGAAACAGGTAGTGTGGAGACCCGCAGCAGCCAGTATCTGGGTAAGTTTGGTAAGTACTATATCTATGATACCTTCCTCGATACGGATGCTCTTGGCTATGTGGGCTCAGAGTCTGGTCTTCTTTCTGCTACCTTGAAGTATAGCGAGGAGTATGGAACTTACGGATTCTTTGGCGGAACTGCTTATACCATCAATAACAAGACGGGCGAATTCCTTGCCATGCTCTTGCAGACATTCAAGGCGAAGAGTGCTTCAGAGGCTAATTATTACAACGACTTCTGCTGGATGGTAGCGCCATATATCATGTCAGTTCCAAAGAAAGATCCTGCTTCTGTCAAGCAGCAGGCACCGGCATTGGCTCGCCAGTTGGCGCCATCTGCCAGCAGTCTTGTTACCAAGCTTTCTGCATGGCAGTCATATCGTAAATCATCTATCATCAAATAAACTTAATAAGTTTTTATTATGAGAATTTTATCTACACTTTGCCTCTCTTTGCTCCTGGGAGCAAGCGGCACAGCAGCGATGGCCTCTAGCAAGGCATCGTTTGCCAAAAAGTTTAAGAATGTTGACATTCATCGCCTGGTATCTGTTCCTGGTTTGGTGGATTGCAGCAACAGTGCTTATCAGATGCGTCAGGCTGGCTTTGCTACAGTCAGCAATGCTCCTATGCGTAGTAGTGATACTCCTGCCAATGCGGCTTCGGGTCAGACTTACGGATGGGTAACTGCTCCAGACGCAAGCAACTGGTATTTTACCCAGGACATTACTTCCAGAGACTCTGTTTACAGCGAGTTTTATACAGCCCACTTCCACGAGTCTTCAAAGATTACCCTGTTTGATAATAACCACAAGCAGGTAGGTTCTTTCAGCGTCAAGGTTCCTGAAGGATGGAAGCATGTGGCAGACATCACTCCATACGGTCCTATCACCAAGAAACTCTTCGATAGAGACGAGAAGTCTAACGAAATCCTGGTAGAGTTCCACGATGCCTTCAATGGCGCAAACAAGTACCTCACCCGTGCTTATGATATCAATACAGGTGAAATCAAGTTCGAGATGGAGGGTACCGGTCTTGTATTCGATGCTTCAAAGGGATGGAATAGCTACCAGCGTCTCATCATGACTCACGAGTCTGATGAGAAGTATAGTATCGATGTCATCGCACCTCCTGCCAATGGACAGACAGACTGGACTGTAGAGCATACTTTCAACTTTGATATTGACAACAAGATTACCTATCTTCAGGGTTCTTGCTTCAACTGTATGAATGTGGATGGTACTCCTTACTATGTTCTGGCAGAGTATGATAAGCCATTTACAAAAACCGATGCAGGTGATGGTTCCATGGATATTAAGCAGGAGCCGGACAACTTTCTGGTATTGAGAACTTTCGATAAGAGTTTCAACAAGGTGGATAGCGTCCGTGTATCTATCAATGCACCAGAGGGCACTCCATACCGTTCTGCAGCTTTCGGTCTCTTCGGCAACAACGATTTGTCTAAGGGCTACTTCAGCAACAACGGCAAATTGAACTATGTTGTAGGGCTTTACGATTATACTCCTGCTATGGATGGAGACTTGATTTCTTATGCTGTTTACGATTCAGAGAATGGTAAGTTGAAGGATATCTGCGACAAGGTAACAAGCAACAAGAGGGGCTTGCTGAATACCATCCATGGTAAGTCAGACCAGATGTGGTTCTTGCAGACCATAGGTACAAGCGAAGGCTCAGGTCAGCAGATTCAGCTGGTTGATGTTCCTTCTTGCGAGAAGGTTAGTGTGTTGCCACAGAGCATTGATGGCAATGCCATCTCTTCTAATTTCGACCGTTACCCAACTACTGCCAATGCACAGGGCTACCAGTATGTCATTGCTTTGTCACAGGCACAGTCTAATGAGGCAGGCGAGGTTCTTGCTCCTATCGCTTGGGTGAACCCTGATTGCACCATCGATCATGTTGACAGACTTAACTTGGGTCTGAAGGCAGAAAACTTCACTCCGTTGATCAACAGCACCTCACTCAACCCATATCTCTTCAATACCGATGATGATATGGAGTATGTATATATTGCCAAGAAGCGCCGCACGGATGGCAGTAACAAGATTGACAATGTATTGGAAGTTTCCACACTCGATGGTACCGTTATCAAGTCATGGCGTGGTGATGATAACTATGTCTTCTCACAGGCAAGTTTCCCTGTTATGGACGAATTGGGCAAGCGCCAGATGTTTGTCGTGTTCGAGGATAGAGCGAACAACAAGTATGACATGAACTTCTACGACCTTCCTTTCACCAAGTTTGAACAGGGTGGTACAGGTACCGTAGAGGATCCATACCTGATTTCTACTACTGGTGACTTCCAGCAGCTGGCTCTGGAGCCAACCAAGAACTACAAGATGGTAGCTGATATTGATATGTCTAAGGCTGCACAGTGGTGGGCTCCTGTCAAGAACTTCACTGGTTCTCTGGATGGTGATGGTCATACTATCTACAACCTCGGTGTGAAGACTACAGAGGATCATGCAGGTTTGTTTGGTACCCTCGACCTCAATGGTATTGCCAAGAACTTGATTTTCGTGAATCCTACTGTAGAGGTGACCAATACCAACCAGTATGCAGGTGTGTTGGCAGGTGAGACCAATTACACTTATGATGGTGAGGGCAAGGCTACCAATGTAGATAGCATTTTTGTTTATGGTGCCAAAATTTCAGGTGATGATCAGGACTTTGTAGCTGCGGGCGGTCTCGTTGGTAGCGCTAATCTTGGGACCAATATTAATAACTGTTCTTTCCAAGGTGAGATTACTTTGCCTAACTCTGAGAATGTAGGTGGTATCGTTGGTCAGACACGTTCTGCCTCTAGTGTGAACGCATGTTATGCAAATGTCAATGCCATAGCCAAGACTGTTTTGGGTGGTATTGTCGGTATTGCAGGTACTCCTCATGATTACTGTAAGTTCACCAACTGCGAGGTTCGCGGTCAGTTGACAGCTGAGAATGCAGTAGGTGGTTTAGTTGGTTATAATTACTTCAACGAAATCTCTAATGTTGTCAGCCATGCTGATATCGTAGCTACCAAGAAGTCTGCCTGGGACGGTTATGCTGCCGGTGGTATCATTGGTGTAATGGAGAGGAACAGGATGTATGGTGCCTCCGGTTTTGCAAAGAACTGTGTATTCGATGGTTCTGTCAAAGCATTACAGGATGGCGAAGAGGTGAACGCTCCTGCTACTGTTCATCAGATTGCCGGTAAGACTGTTGCTGATGAGGAATATGCTGAGGGCGAGACTCCTGAGGTTGAGAAGCGTTTGTCAAACAACTATTCTACCAACGATGCAGGTAGCACAGACGCTACCAGCGTTGAGGGTGCCTACAAGGCTGCCAAGGAGATGGGCAAGGACTTCTTCACAGGTTTGCAGTATGCTTACGGAAATAAGCTCGCTGAGCCTTGGAAAGAAGACGGAAGCAAGATTCCTACTCTTTACTTCAACAATATTGCAAAGGCATTTGCTGTCAGCTCTGATGACGTAACTGTAGGTACTACCGATGAGGGTACTGCTGTTGTCAAGGTTTCTGTATACGGCATGGAGAACGCTGACTTGGAGTCAGACTTGGATGTTTCTACTAAGAGTAATAATGCCATTGTTACTTTTGGTGAGGCTCATGGCAACACCATCGACCTGGTTATCAAGGGTAAGAAGCAGGGTATCGATGTAGTTACCGTTAAGTTCGGTGAGTTCTCTGCTACTATCAATGTAACTATTTTCAAGAACTTTGTAAGTGGTATCGAGAACGTAGAGGATGCAGAGGCTTTGGTTATCAAGGCTGCTGATGGTCAGATTTCTGCCGAGGGTGCTAATGCTATCTGGGTTTACAGTGTAAATGGCAAACTCGTAGGCAAGACTTCAGGTGCTGCATTCAGTACTTCTGGTTTGACTTCTGGTCTCTATATCGTAAAGGCAACTGATAAGGCTGGTCATAAGGCTACAGCTAAGTTCGTTATCAAGTAAGTATGAAAAGAATCATTATATTCAGCTTATTGGTGGTCTGCTTCGTGCAGACCACCTTTGCTATTCCTGCTTATCCTAAGCCTTTGAAGGTGAAGCAGGCTGATGGCTCCTGGCTCACCATCCAGATGCGCGGTGATGAGCACGGCCATTATGCGCTGACTTCCGATGGCATTCCGCTCGTGTTTAATGCCCGACAGCGGAATTACGAGTATGCCGACTGGAAGGATGGCAAGGTGCAGGCTAGCGGCATCAAGGCTGTTGAGGCTTCTGAGCGCACAGCAAAGGTCAAGGCGTTCGTTGAGAGTCAGGACAAGTCTGCCATCCTTGAATCTTTCAAGCGTGCCCGTCTGCAGCAGTTGCAGCAAACCCTTTCGTCTCGCAGGAATGCTTCTTTGAAAGTCGGCAGCAATCCTCAGAAAGAGAAATTGAACAATTTCCCAACCATTGGTGAGGTTCACTCATTGGTCATCTTGGTGCAGTTTGCTGATACCAAATTCTCTACCGTAGGTAGCGATGCACATCAGTTCTTCAACAACATGCTCAATGAACCTGGATTTACTTACAGCAATGGTGCCAATGGAAGTGCGAGAGATTTCTATCTGAACAGTTCCAATGGCAGATTCCAACCTCAGTTTGATGTCATCGGTCCTGTAACATTGCCTGAGAAATATTCTTATTATGGAGCCAACAAAGGCTCTTCCGTAGATAATCCTGTCCGTCTGGAGGAATTCGTGAGAGAGGCTTGTACACTTGCAGCCTCATCGGTTGATTTCTCCCAATATGCCCATAACCAGGATGGCTACATTGACAACATCTATTTTTTCTATGCCGGAAAGGGTGAGGCTGATTCTGGCGATGGCAATGCCCTCTGGCCACATTCTGCCTATTATTCGGATATCGCTACGCAGGCAGGAGCTGCCCAGACTTCGCTGAAACTGAATGGAGTAGAGGTAGGCAACTATACCTGCAGCAACGAAATCAATGGTACCCTCATCACACCTCAGCCTGCCGGCATCGGTACCTTTGTGCATGAATTCGGTCATGTGCTGGGTCTTGCCGACCATTATGATGTTAATTATGGCATAACAACCTTCGCCCCTGGTTCTTTCGATACCATGGCACAGGCTTCTTATAACAACAATGGCAATACGCCTGCGGCATTCTCTGCCTATGAGCGTGCCTGTCTGGGATGGCTCGACCTGACCGTGTTGAAGAATGGGGTAGATACCCTCAATGTTCTGCCCGACCTGAACGACAGCAACAAGGCATACATGGTGCCTGTGGGAGGAACCAATGATCAGGAATACTTCATCATGGAGAACCGCCAGCAGAAGGGCTGGGATGCGTTCATTCCGGGTCATGGCATGTTGCTCTGGCATATCGATTATGATGCCAAGGCTTGGGAGAAAAATGAGTTGAACATCACTGGCACTCATCAGCGTTTGGATATCGTTGAGGCTGACAACAAGCTTACCGACAATACCCGTGCGGGAGATCCGTTCCCTGGAACATCGAATGTGACTCAGTGTAATCTGACTTCCTGGGCTGGTGGCAAGGTGATGTCACTGGATGATATCGAGGAGAAGGATGGCGTTATCAATCTCATGCTCGGCGGACTGAACCTGAAACTGAATACTCCTGACGTGAAGGTTACTGAGGTCCAGGATAGCAGTATTGTGATAGGATGGACAGATGTGCCGGTTGCCAAGCAATATGTTCTGAACATCAGTTCAGTGGTGAATGGAAAGAAAGAATCTCTGCCGCTCTATAATAATAAGGTATATACAGCAGCACAGCCTTCTCTTCATGTTGAGCGCTTGAGTCCTGAAACAACCTATGAGATTACCTTGCAGGCTAACCGTGGCTCTTATTCTTCTGATGTCTACACCCAGCAGTTTACTACTGCCGCTATTCCTTTCAGCAAGTATTATGTGACTGATGTAAAGGTTACCGCAGTCGGTAAAACAGGCTTCACGGCTTCATGGAAAAGTATGGAAGCAGCAGATGATTACGTGGTCACCCTGCATAAGTTGGTTTATGCAACAGAGGCAACTCAGAAGGGCTATGATTTCAGCAAAGAACTCGAGGGTATGCCTTCGCTTTGGAAAACCAATGGTAACCTGAGCATGAACAATTATGGCGAGGAATCACCTTGCCTCCGTCTGAACAAGATAGATACCTATCTGAAGATGGCATCTGCCGGCAACCGTATATCTTCTGTCAAGTTCTTCGCCAAGTCATCTTCTTCAACCAAGGCAACCTTGGCAGTAGAGGCTTATCAGAATGGAGAATGGAAGCAGATTGCTACTTTGCAGGGCGGTGCTGATATGGCTTCGGGAGATACCTATAGCTATGATTTGCCGGAGTTGGCTGATTCAGTAAGACTGAATGTCATCCAGCGTACTTCCGGTGCTTTCTATATCGATGATGTGCTTTTGGGATGCAATGCATTGATTCACGAACCGGTGGCAGCCTACCAGAAGGTTTCTACCAATGGCAAGACTGAGTTCGCATTCTCAGGTCTGGAAACAGATGCTACCTATGCGCTGGTAGTAAACGCCAGCAAGAAGGGTGAACTTTCTTACAGTTCCAAGGAACTCATCGTGACACCGGCAAGTTCTACGGGTATCAGTTCCGTCACAGCCACCCCGTCACGTAATGGACAGAAGAGATTCTACGATCTCAATGGCCGCAGGGTTTCTGCCAAGGAGATGCGTCATGGCATTTATATCGTGAAGCAGGGAAACAGCGTATATAAAATCGTGAGATAATAAATATTAGTATTAACTTTTAATGTAAGTGATTATGAAGAAACAATTACTTTTTGCGGCTATGCTCATGTTGAGCGCAGCACCAGCGGTTTCAGTATCAGCTGCCCAGCCTTTTGCGGCTGCAGCAGAAGAGGGTCAGACTCTTGCAACTCAGGAGCAGTATGATGCACTTGTGAAGTCTATCGCAGAAGTGCAGCAGAACATCGACGCTATGCTGAAGGAAATCAACGACAAGTATCCTGATGCAGAGGATACCAAATACTCGTTGAATTTCAACAAGGAAAGTCTTGATAAGATAGCAGATGAGGCTAAGGCAAAGTTTGAAGCAAAGACGCTTACTGCAGCTGAGGTTGATAGCTATCTGGCTTCTGTAAAAGAGATAGCAGAAGGTATCAAGGATGCAGTGAAGAATGCAGAGCAGGAGGTTTATTCTTTCCAGGTGAATAGCAGTTATAATGCTGCTTATATGCACAAGGCTGAGTGCTTGGGACAGATTCCTGCGAACGTACAGAATCATTATGCACCAGCTTTCGATGAGCTGGATGCTGACATGATGCAGGTTTATATGCCGATTATGATGGGTAGTCCTATAGAGACAGCAGAGCAGGCAAAGAAGATGTGTGACCAGTTGGATGCTATCAGCAAAAAGGCCGATGCCCTCTTGGCTGCATCAAAGAAAGCCAGCACTTTGCTGGATGACATCACAGCAACACTCGCTTCATTGGATGCAGAAATAGCAAAGATAAAGAAGGATTTCCCTGAGTATGACCTTTCTGCGGTAAATGAATCAGCAGAGTATTGGAAGAACCTTGCTGCTGAGTTTGCTCAGGCACCAGCTGATCCTACGGCTCCTTATACAGAAAGCAAGATTGATGGTTTTGTAGAGAACTTTGGTTATTTCAAGGCGAATATCTCTGACTTGTATGCTCAGGCACAGAAGGATGAGTGGATGGCGCAGTTCAACGCAAAGTATTATCCAGCTGCTCAGAAGATGGATGAATACCTCTCTACCCTTGACTCAGAGTGTCCAACAGTAAAGGATAAGTACTTTACCAAGTTGGATGACCTTAATGTAGAGATGAGCCAGATGTACATGAAGCTTTTTCAGGAAGACTTGACTCAGGAGCAGTTCAACGCGATGTTGGCTAGAATTGACGCTATCCTGGCTGAGGCTCAGAAGATTGTAGATGAGGCTAAAGAGGCTGAGAAGGTTGCAACCGGCATCAGCGGCATCACTGTCAGCGAGGCTGTTAAGGCTGACAAGGTTTACTCTATCGACGGCAAGCGCATAAGCAAGTCTGCCAAGGGTCTTGTTATCATCAATGGCAAGAAGGTGATTTTAAAGTAAGTTATATATCTTCTCTCGAGCCCACGAAGTAGGGCTTTAAATAGACTTCATTTCGGCTCCCTCGGTCTTTGTGCTGAGGGAGCTTTTTTTTGCTTATCCTGAGCAGAAAAGCGCAAACTAAGTTAAATATTCATAAAAGTTTGGGGTTAAAACTCGTAACCTACACATAATCAAATAAAAATGTGTAATTTTGCAGTCCGATTATTTCGGGGATACACTTAGAGTCCCCAAGATATGGTGTGTTAATAGCATGCCCTGTGGCCGGGGTATGTGGTTAGTGAATCACCTGTCTGAATAGTGAGTAAAAAAGATTAAAACGTTTTTTAGTAGTAAATTTAAATTTTAAAATGGACACATTAAGTTACAAGACTATTTCCGTAAACAAGGAAACAGCTAAGAAAGAGTGGGTCGTAATCGACGCTACCGACCAGGTTGTAGGTCGCCTCTGCTCTAAGGTTGCTAAATTGCTCCGCGGAAAGTACAAGCCAACTTTCACTCCACACGTAGATTGTGGTGACAACGTAATCATTATCAATGCCGCTAAGGTAGTTTTCACTGGTAAGAAGGAAACTGATAAGGTTTACACTCGTTACACTGGTTATCCAGGTGGTCAGCGCTTCAACACTCCAGCAGAGTTGCGCAAGCGTCCTGATGGAATGGACAAGATCCTCCGTCACGCTATCAAGGGTATGTTGCCAAAGGGCCCTCTCGGTCGTTCTTTGATGGACAACCTCTTCATTTACGATGGCACAGAGCACAAGCACGAGGCACAGCAGCCAAAGGCTATTGATATTAACCAGTATAAATAATTAAGGTAGAATGGAAGTAATTAATGCAATTGGTCGCCGTAAGAGCGCTGTAGCTCGTGTATACCTCACAGAGGGTACCGGTAAGATCACAATCAACAAGAAAGATATTGAGACATATTTCCCATCAGCAATCCTTCGCTATGTAGTAAAGCAGCCATTGCAGTTGCTCGAAGCTGAGGGTAAGTATGATATTAAGGCAAACCTCGACGGTGGTGGTTTCACCGGTCAGAGCCAGGCTCTCCGCCTCGCTATCGCTCGCGCGCTCGTTAAGATCGACGCTAACGATAAGAAGGCTTTGAAGGATGCAGGCTTCATGACACGTGACTCACGTGCTGTTGAGCGTAAGAAGCCAGGTCAGCCAAAGGCTCGTCGTCGCTTCCAGTTCAGCAAGCGTTAATCTTATACATATTTTATTATATATATACAGATTATATATAGCTGAGCTAAAAAGTTTAGTATCTAAATCGGTGAGATTCCATTAATCGGGGACTACTCATCGACTGATCTAACATTAGATTCAAAAAGAAAGTAAACACAATTAAAAAAGAAAAAACAATGTCAAGAACAAATTTTGACCAGTTACTTCAGGCAGGTTGCCACTTCGGACACCTCCGTCGCAAGTGGAATCCAGCAATGGCTCCTTACATCTTCATGGAGCGTAACGGTATTCATATTATCGACCTCAACAAGACTGTCGCTAAGATCGACGAGGCTGCTGAGGCTCTCAAGACAATTGCCAAGACAGGTAGAAAGATTCTGTTTGTCGCTACTAAAAAACAAGCTAAGGACGTAGTTGCTGAGAAGGCAGCTTCTATCAATATGCCATACGTAAACGAGCGTTGGGCTGGTGGTATGCTCACCAACTTCCCTACAATCCGTAAGGCAGTTAAGAAAATGACAAACATCGATCGTCTGTTGAACGATGGTACATTCTCTAACCTCTCTAAGCGTGAGTTGCTTCAGGTAAGCCGCCAGCGTGCTAAGTTGGAGAAGAACCTCGGTTCTATCGCAGATATGGCTCGTCTCCCAGTAGCCCTCTTCGTTGTTGACGTAATGAAGGAGCATATCGCTGTTAAGGAGGCTAACCGTCTTGGTATTCCAGTGTTCGGTATCGTAGATACCAACTCTGATCCTAAGAATGTTGATTACGTTATCCCAGCTAACGACGATGCTAAGGATTCTGTAGATGCTATCCTTACTGCAGTTTGCGGTGCTATCGCTGAGGCTCTCGAGGAGCGCAAGGCTGAGAAGGCTGACGACAAGGCTGCTGCTGAGCAGAAGGACCAGCCTAAGAAGAAGGCTGCCCGCAAGGACGAGGCTGAGTAATTAGGCAAAGAAATATATACTGAAGCCATTGATTCTGTTTATGATTCGATGGCTTTAGTAGCTTTTAAGCAAAGATTATTATTAACTTTTTAATATAAAAATATTATTATGGCTGTTTCAATTGAAGATATCAAGAAACTTCGCGCTATGACTGGTGCTGGTCTTGCTGACGTTAAGAAGGCACTCACAGAGGCTGAAGGTGATTTCGATAAGGCAAAGGAGTTGCTCCGTGAGCGTGGTCTCGCTATCGCTGCTAAGCGTTCTGACCGTGAGACTTCTAACGGTTGCGTTCTCGTTAAGAAGGTTAACGATTTCGCTGCTATCATCGCTCTCAAGTGCGAGACTGACTTCGTAGCTAACGGTGCTGACTTCATCAAGTTGACATCTGACATCCTCGACGCTGCTATCGCTGCCAAGGCTCACACTCTCGACGAGGTGAAGACTTTGAAGGTTGGCGATGCTGATGCTCAGGCTGCTGTTACACAGCGCTCTGGTATCACTGGCGAGAAGATGGAGCTCGACGGCTACTGTGTTCTCGAGGGTGACAACATCGAGGTTTACGACCACATGAACAAGCACACTTTGTGTACTATGGTTCAGCTCAACGAGAACAACGAGGAGGCTGGTCACAAGGTAGCTATGCAGGTTGCTGCTATGCGCCCTGTAGCTCTCGACGAGTCTTCAGTTTCTGAGGAGACTAAGAAGACTGAGCTCGAAGTTGCTGTTGCCAAGACTAAGGAAGAGCTCGTAGAGAAGGCTGTTAACGCAGCATTGAAGAAGGCTGGCATCAACCCAGCTCACGTTGACTCTGAGGAGCACATCGAGAGCAACACCAAGAAGGGTTGGTTGACACCTGAGCAGGCTGAAGAGGCTCGCAACATCAAGAAGACTGTTGGTGAGGAGAAGGCTGCTACTTTGAACCCTACTATGATCCAGAACATTGCTAATGGTCGTCTGGCTAAGTTCTTCAAGGAGAACTGCCTCGTTGACCAGGAGTTCCAGTTCGGTGACGGTGACAAGCAGACTGTTGCTCAGTACCTCGCTTCTCAGAGCAAGGATCTCAAGATCGTTGCTTACCAGCGCTTTACTCTTGCTGCTGAGTAATCATTACTCAAAAGCAAGCGTTAATTTGACTTATAGTTAAATTAGAATACCGGGAGTTATGAAGTTAAGCCTCGCTTTGCTTCTAACTCCCATTTCTTTTTTATATAAAAATTTGATGTTATGAAGATATTTGCCATCGGTATGAACTATACCGAACACAATAAATCGCTGCATGGCACGTTATCTAAACCAGAGCGTCCTGTCATTTTCACCAAGGCAGATTCTGCTTTGCTCAATAACGGCAAGCCTTTCTTCATCCCTGATCATCTGGGAAGAATAGAGTATGAAACCGAAGTGGTGGTCAGAATTTCCAAGTTGGGAAAGACCATTCCGCAGCGTTTTGCCCACCGCTATTACGATGCAGTAACCGTAGGTATCGACTTTACGGCACGCGAGATGCAGAAGAAGCTGCGTGAGGCTGGTCAGCCCTGGGAACTCGCCAAGGGATTCGACGGTTCTGCCGTTATCGGCGAATGGGTCGACATCCAGAAGTTCCGTGATATCCAGGCACTGCACTTCCGCCTCGACCTCAATGACAAGACCGTACAGGAAGGCTGCACGAGCGATATGCTCTACAAGGTAGATGAAATCATCTCCTATATCAGCCAGTACTTCACGCTCAAGACGGGCGACCTGCTCTATACCGGATGTCCTACAGGCTGCGGTCCTGTCAACATCGACGACCATCTCGTAGGCTATCTCGAAGACAGGAAAGTGCTCGATTTTCACTGTAAATAAACAATATTGCAAGTAATATATCGATATGAACACAACGAAGGTTTGGAAATACATGCTGCTGGCATGCCTGCTCATGCTGGTGGCTCCTGCTCAGGCACAGCGATTCTTCAATCTGACCTCTTCAGAAGTCAGAGTAGATTCCGTGTTGCCCCGTTTCGTGTATTCCATTCCTCTGACCGGTGCATATCGTGACTCTGTATATACCGTCAGCCTGAAATATGGCGAGTATATCGACATGACTGCCTCCGACATCGCCAATTATAACCGCCTGTCGGGTGCAGTCCCTCCTGAGCAGGTATTTCCCCAGCAGCGGGTTACCGAATGCCGTAAGCAGGGCGTACTCCAGATAGATTTCAGTCCTGTCGTGTTCCGCAATAACCGCCATCAGCTGCTGGTCAGCTTCATGCTCCAGATAGATGCCCGTCCTCTGAAGCGTTCCGAGCGTTCCAGTCGAGGTTCTCTGTTGGCTAAGGGCAAAGTATCAGCCTTCACTTCTTCTGATGCTTTGCGCTCAGCCTCTTCCCTCTATGCCTCCCATTCCGTTCTAGCCTCAGGCAGATGGGCGAAGATCAGAGTCAGCGAAACCGGTTTCCATCAGCTTACCGAACAGGTAGTGCGCCAGGCAGGCTTCTCCGATATCAGCAAGGTGAAGATTTACGGCTATGGCGGCAATCTGCAGAACGAAGCCCTTCTGGCGAGCGAACTGCAGGCTACCGACGATTTGCAGGAAGTTCCCCAGTGCATCGTTGGCGGCAAGCATTATTTCTATGCCCGGGGACCGGTATCCTGGAAGTCAGAAACCGCCCTCCAGCGCGTCCGTAATCCTTATTCCGATTACGGCTACTATTTTATTACCCAGACCGATGGAGAGCCTTTGGTGCAGGATTCAGCCACCTTTGTCTCTTCCCATTATCCGCAGCCTTACGATTACCATTCCCTCTATGAGTCAGATGGTTACAGCTACTATCATGGCGGCAGAAACCTCTTCGATGCAGAAGAACTGAAGGTGGGCGATGAGAAGAAAGTGGTGATTACGAATACCACCGGTTCTGCGGCAGGCAAACTCTCCGTAGCCCTGACTACCGCCACAAACAGCGTGGCTCAGATACTGAAGAACGGCAAGGTTTTGGGCGAAATCACCCTTTCTCTCAAGGATGACAATCCGACGGAGGATATATCTTACCTCAAGGCTACAGAGAAGGTTGTCACCTATCCCGATTCCGATTTCCAGGATAAGGATACCATCTCCATCAAGGTCATGTCGGGCGCTTCCATCCGCCTCGATTATATCTCCGTAACGTGGGCAGAGCCTGGAAGCTGTGCCTTTACCGCTGCCAACCTTGCCTCCGGTGGAAAGATTCCGGCTGCCCAGTATGTCTACGGAATCACCAACCAGGATCATCATGCCGATGGAGCAGCCGATATGGTCATCATCATCCCGACCTCACAGAAACTGCTGAAACAGGCTCAGCGGCTGAAAAAATTTCATGAACAGCACGACGGACTGCGCGTTACCATCGTGCCTGCCGATGAACTCTATAACGAATTTTCTAGCGGTACCCCCGATGCCAACGCCTACCGCCGCTACCTGCGCATGCTTTCTGATAAGGCGCAGAGCGAGGCTGACATGCCGAAATATCTCCTGCTCTTCGGCGACTGCGTATGGGATAACCGCATGCTTACCTCCGGTTGCAGAACCCTGAATCCTGACGATTACCTGCTGTGCTTTGAGAGTGAAAACTCCTTCAGCGCCGTATCCTGCTTCGTCAGCGACAGCTGGTTCGGTATGCTCGGCGAGGGAGCCGGACTGTATCCTAACCGCGAGCTGCAGGATGTAGCCGTAGGCCGTTTCCCGGTAACTTATGCAGAAGAAGCCCAGGTGCTGGTAGACAAGACCATCAGTTATGCTCAGAATGCCAATGTAGGCGCCTGGCAGAACACCCTGATGTTTATGGGCGATGACGGAAACGAAAACATCCACATGAAGGATGCCGATGAGGTGGCAAATGATGTGCTCACCACCTATCCCGCCTATCTCGTCAAGAAGGTGATGTGGGATGCTTATACCCGCGAAACCTCCTCTTCGGGCAATACCTATCCTGAGGCTGCTAAAATCATCAAACAGCAGCAGGCGGCGGGAGCCCTCATCATGGATTATGCCGGACATGGCGATCCTACCCAGATGTCGAGCGAATCGGTTCTGAAACTCACCGATTTTACCAATTTCCGCAATACCAACCTGTCGCTCTGGGTAACCGCCTCCTGCGATATCATGCCGTTCGACGGTCTCGAAGCCAATATCGGCGAATCAGCGCTGCTCAATGATAAAGGTGGCGCAGTAGCCTTCTATGGCACCACCCGTACCGTTTACGCCCAGTATAACAGACATATCAACCGCGCCTTCATCTACAGAGTGCTCAGTCTGGTTAACGGCAAGCCAATCACGATAGGCGAGGCACACCGGTTGGCGCAGAACGACCTGGTAACCGGAACCGGACCAACCTCCGGCACCGATGTCACCGTGAACCATCTCAACTATTCCCTCTTGGGCGACCCGGCACTTTCGCTCAATCTGCCTATGCATCAGATAGTTGTAGATTCCATCAACGGCATACCTGTTGCCGGCGCCGCAACCCTGCCGATGCTGAAGGCAGGCTCTATCGCCCGCATGGCAGGTCATATTGAGGGAGCAGACGACTTCCGGGGCGTCATCACCGCTACCGTAAGAGATTCCAAGGAGACGGTTACCTGTCGCCTGAACGATACCGGCAAAGACGGTGCTGAGAAGGCTTTCGAATACAAAGACAGAACCAAGACCCTGTATCAGGGCACCGATAGCGTAAGAGGCGGCAAGTTTGCCTTCTCCTTTGCCGTTCCGCTGGATATCAATTATTCCAACCAGAGCGGTCTGGTCAACCTCTATGCGGTGAATACCTCCAAGACTCTCTCCGCCCACGGCTCCAGCGAGCAGTTTACGGTAGGCGAGAGCGAGGAGCAGAAGAACGATTCCATCGGTCCTTCCATCTACTGCTATCTCAATTCGCCTTCCTTCGTAGATGGCGGCAATGTCAACACCACCCCGTTCTTTGTGGCAAAGATAACCGATAAGGACGGAATCAATGCTGCAGGAAGCGGTATCGGTCACGACCTGCAGCTGGTGATAGATGGCGATATGTCGAAGACCTATGTGCTGAACAGCAATTTCACCTACGATTTCGGAACCTATACCAGCGGTTCTACCTATTACAGCATACCGCAACTGGAACCGGGCAAGCACGAACTCACCTTCCGAGCCTGGGATATCCAGAACAACAGTTCTACGGTGAAGCTCCGTTTCAATGTGGTGAAGGCACTGAGTCCGGCGCTCTTCGATGTGGGCGTAACCGCCAATCCGGCTAAGACTTCCACCACCTTCATCATCAGTCACGACCGCACAGAGAGCGATATGGACGTGGTGGTAGAAGTGTTCGATTCATCGGGCAGACAGCATTGGCGCCATTCCGAAAGCGGTGTACCTACCTCGGGCAGCTATACCGTAAGCTGGGACCTCACCTCCGATAGCGGCACCCCTCTGGGCACCGGCGTATATCTCTATCGCGTCAAGGTGGCGAGCGATGGCAGCAGCTACACCTCTAAAGTCAAGAAACTCATCATTATCAAATAAAAAATATATTTACAATGGCAATGAAAAGAATCTATAAGATATTCATCTTGGGATGTCTCGTTCTGATGGCATCAGAAGTGAAGGCGCAGGATAAGAAAGACCTCTTCAATCCTGTGAACTATGCAGTCATTTCGCAAACCATAGCTCCTGATGCCCGTGGTGGCGGTTTGGGAGATGTCGGCGCGGCTACCGACCCTGATGTCAATTCCCAGTACTGGAATCCGGCAAAATATCCTTTCACCATTTCGCGTGCTGGTGTGTCGCTCAGCTTCACTCCTTGGCTGCGCTCGCTGGTCAATGATATGAATCTTGCCTATCTATCTGGCTATTACCGTATTGGCGATTACAGCGCCGTATCAGCATCGCTCCGCTATTTCAATATGGGCGAAGTGTTTACCAGTCAGGAAGGTGCCGAGAGTGGCAAGGGTATGACCATCAATCCTTACGAGATGTCGGTCGATGTGGCTTATTCTCTGATGCTCAGCGAGAAGTTCTCTCTTGCTGCCGCCATCCGCTGGATCTATTCCGATATGCGCTTCGATTATACCGAAGATAATTCGCCAGCCTCCGCTTTCGCAGCCGATATTGCCGCCTATTACCAGAACTATGTGGTCATCGGCCAGCGCGAATGCCAGTTGGGTTTGGGTTTGAATATTTCTAACATCGGTAGTAAGATTACCTTCAGCGGCAAGGAGTATGGCGAGTTCCTGCCAGCCAACATGCGTCTGGGTGCTTCGCTGATGATTCCTATCGACGAGTACAACCGCATCACCCTGGCAGCCGATGCCAGCAAGTATCTGGTGCCTACCGTTCCGAAGCAGGAAGAGGGTGAGGATAATTCTGAATACGAAGACCGCGTGCACCGCGAGTATGATGATATTTCGGGCATCAGCGGTATCTTCAAGAGTTTCGGCGATGCCCCTGGCGGTTTCAAGGAAGAGTTGGAGGAAATCAACTATGGTCTGGGTGCCGAGTATGTATATAATGATAAGTTTGCGCTCCGTGCCGGTTATCATCACGAGAGTCAGAGCAAGGGTAACCGCAAGTACTTCACCGTAGGTGCCGGTTTCAAGATGAATGTCTTCTCGCTCGATGCTGCCTATGTGGTGGCTACCGCCAAGAGTAACCCGCTCGACCAGACCCTCCGCTTCACCCTGTCGTTTGATATGGATGGACTGAAGGACCTGTTTAAGAGATAATGTTGAGTGTTGAATGTTGAATGTTGAATGAATAGTGTTGAATGTTGAATGAATAGTGTTGAATGTTGAATGTTGAATGAATAGTGTTGAATGTTGAATGTTGAATGTTGAATTAGGCTAGCGCCCTTGAGTCCGTTAGGCAAAAATTCAACATTCAACATTCAACATTCAATTAATTTAAAGTTATGAATATACGTGTAGGATTTGGATATGATGTCCACAAGCTGGTGGAGAACCGCGACTTGTGGCTGGGAGGAATCAAGATAGATTATGAACTGGGATTGCTGGGCCACAGCGATGCCGATGTGCTGATACATGCCATTTGCGATGCTCTGCTGGGTGCCGCCAACATGCGTGATATCGGATATCATTTCCCGGATACGGCAGCAGAGACACTGAATGTGGATTCTAAGATTCTGCTCCGCAAAACGATGGAACTGATAGCTACCAAGGGCTATACACTGGGCAATATCGATGCCACAGTCTGTGCCGAACGCCCTAAACTCAACCCGCATGTGCCAGCCATGAAAGCCTGTCTGGCAGAGGTAATGGGGGTAGACGAAGACCAGATATCCATCAAGGCAACAACCACCGAGAAACTCGGATTCACGGGCAGAATGGAGGGCATCTCCGCCTATGCCACCGTTCTTATCCAGAAAGGATAGAACGCAAGCAACACGCCCTTAATCGGACAGCACGCAAGCAACACGCCCTGAAAGGGCAGAAGCTCCTAGCCCAGGGCATCGCCCTGGGTGATTACGGACGCAAACCTGTCGCCCTGTAAGGGCAAAAGCTTTCAAAAAACATCAAAAGCTTTATATTCTGCAAAATGTAGAAAAAGTGTCAGAAAGTTGTTAATTTCCGTTTCTTTTGTTCATTTTTGCTTGATATATATCAAAAAAATGCAAAAACGTCACACTTTCTTGGCTGAATATTTGGTGAATAGCCGAAATAGTAGTAATTTTGCAGTGTCAAAAGGTTAATAGATTGTTTAGGTTAGTAGTAATAGATTTAGGTTTTTAGTTATTAGGTTTTAAGGTAGATTGTTTAACCGATAATTGAGAAGGTCGTGAGACTATTTTGATTAGATTTTTTAAGTTAAACATATTGCATGCCACAGCTCGTTGAGAGTTGTGGTATGTTTTTTTATGCCCCTTTCTCCCCCTTCCGTTTCCTCTTTTCCGATTTCCTCGAAAAAAACATGCCTTTTTATTTTGTTTTGTCTCCGATTTGTGCTATCTTTGCAGTATCAATCAATATACGCAGCTTTTTGCGGTATCAAAAATATACGCAGATGAGAGTACTCATAGTAAATACAAGTGAAAAGACAGGCGGAGCGGCAGTAGCAGCCAACCGCCTGATGGATGCCCTTAACAACAATGGCGTTAAGGCAAAGATGTTGGTACGCGACAAGGAGACAGAAGACATCACCGTGGTCAGTCTGCCCCGTTCGCTCAGGTTGCAGTGGAACTTCCTGTGGGAGCGCTGGTGCGTGTTCTGGCATCTCCATTTCTCCCGTCAGCGCCTCTGGGAGGTAGACATGGCAACATCGGGCACCGATATCACCAGGCTCCGCGAGTTTCAGGAGGCAGATGTCATCCATCTCTCCTGGATCAATCAGGGCATGCTCTCACTCAAGAACATCCGCAAGATAATCCGCAGCGGCAAACCGGTGGTATGGACCATGCACGATCTCTGGCCAGCTACCGGCATCTGCCATTATGCCCGTGGCTGCAACCGCTATGCCTCCGCCTGCGGCAACTGTCCGCTTCTCCCCAATAAAGGCAGCAAGAACGACCTCTCAGCAAAGATATTCCGCCGTAAGAAGGAACTCTACCATCGCGGCGCCATCTCCTTCGTCACCTGTAGCCGTTGGCTCGAACGGCAGGCTAAGGGCAGCGGTCTCTTCGTAGGTCAGCGCATCACCAACATCCCGAATCCGATAGATACCCACGTGTTCTGTCCGCAGAATCAGGCAGAGGCGCGTCTGCGTGCCGGTCTGCCAGCCGACAAGCATATCATCCTCTTCGTATCCCAGCGTGTAACCGACGAGCGCAAGGGCATGCGTTATTTCATCGAAGCCATCGACCGGCTGGTAGCGCGCTATCCCGAGATGAAGGAGAATACCGCCATCGCCATCCTGGGCGGCCATTCCGAGGAAGTAAACCTCACCCTGCCGTCCTATTCGCTCGGCTATGTCAGCGATGAGAAGCAGATAGTGGCAATCTACAATTCGGCAGATGCCTTTGTGCTGCCATCGCTCGAAGATAACCTCCCTAACACCATCATGGAGTCGATGGCATGCGGCGTGCCGAGCATCGGTTTTAGGGTAGGAGGTATACCGGAGATGATAGACCATCAGCAGAACGGCTACGTGGCCAACTACCGCGATACCGAAGACCTGGCGAGTGGCATCCACTGGGTACTCGAAGAGGCCGACAGGGCGGCGCTGAAGCAGGCATGTCTGCAGAAGGTAGCACAGAACTATTCGCAGCATGCCGTAGCATTGAAATATATTGAAGTTTATAACGAGGCGATGGCCTACAAAAACTATAAGTTATGATTAAGTTCACCATCGTAACCTGTACGTACAATGCCGAGAAGGAGTTGCAGCGTACCCTCGACAGCGTGCAGCGCCAGACCTACTGCAACATCGAGCACATCATCATGGATGGCGGTTCCCGCGATCGTACCCTCCAGCTGGTGAAGGCATATCAGCATCGCAATGCAGTAGGCGAGAGCTCGCACGAAATCGTGGTCATATCAGAGCCCGACAAGGGACTTTATGATGCCATGAACAAGAGCATCGACCGAGCTACGGGCGATTACCTGGTGTTCATGAATGCCGGCGACACCTTTCCTACAGCCGATACGCTGGAGTATGTAGAAGGCTGTGTAGGCGAAGGCGAAGTACTGCCCGGCGTACTTTACGGTGATACCGATATCGTGGACGAGATGGGCCATTTCCTGCGTCATCGCCGTCTAGCCCCACCCAAGAAGCTCACGTGGCGTTCGTTCATCTGGGGCATGCTGGTATGCCACCAGTCATTCTATGCCCGCACAGACATAGCCCGTGAGATTCATTACGATCTGCACTACCGTTATTCGGCAGATGTAGACTGGTGCATCCGCATCATGCGGGAGTCATCTCGCCGCAAGTTGCCGTTGCGCAACGTCCATGCCGTCCTCACCCATTTTCTGGATGGCGGCATGACCACGCAGAACCACAAAGCCTCCCTGAAGGAGCGTTTTCAGGTGATGCGCACCCATTACGGCCTTCTTCCCACCCTTGCAGTTCATGCCTGGTTCGTGATAAGAGGGGCTGTAAAAAAGTAAAAAGGTAAAAAGAGCCTTAACCCCTTTCGTTTAGTTAATAATTTATAGTTAATAGTTGATAGGGCAGCCTCGCTCGACGGCGTTAGCCCTCTATAAACTATCAACTAAAAAAGCGGCCCCGTTCCCAGCGATTCCATCGCTGGTCCCCTTAAGTCTTGAAAAATAGCCCCTGGTGTGTTCTTGCATCAGGGGCTTTTAACTTTACGGGGACCAGCGATGGAATCGCTGGGGACGGGGACGAACGGAGGTAGGCCTTTTTTACCTTTTTACCTTTAACAGCCCCTTCAGGTCGGCGATGATGGCCTGGGTGTAGGCTCTTATCTGAGATTCTGACAGATCGCTGATATGCTCGGGAGCGAGGGCGGCGATGTGCTGGCGGGTCTCCATCTCTATCATCGTGGCGATAGGGAGGAGCTTGTGGGCTGTCTTGCCGATGGCTTCTATTGATAACTCGCCTTCTGTTGCCTGCTGGAGGTTCTGGAGATGGGATGACAACTCCTGCTTGACGGTGCTGAGTATCTCGGCTTCTGCCTCCGGATCGCCTTCTGCAAAGGTCAGGAGGGCTGCAAAGCGGGATTTCTTATTGTTTTTCTCTGCCATATCCTCTGCTTCTGATGATGTTTTCTCTGCAATATCCTCTGTTTCTGATGCTGCATCCTCCAAACCGAGGATTTCTTTCAGCTTCTCTGTGCTGAACGGCTTGAAGAGGCAATCGTCGAAACCGGCTTCTTTCAACTCTCTGATGATGCTGGCATCGTGGGCGGTCATTGCTACTACCTTCATGTGGCTGTGGTTGATGTGCTGAATCATCCTGATGCCGTTCATCTCGGGCATTTCGATATCCATCATCATCAGCGCAGGATGCTCGTTGTGGAGCACGGTGAGCGCCTCGGCTACATGCAGACAGGCAAAGACTTGCCAACTGTCGCCTACCAGCTTCTTCAGCATCTCCTGAAGCAGACGGAGCTGCAACGGGTCGTCATCGAGCAGCAGTATCTTGTGGTTTTCGAAATGGGGCTTGGCTGGGGCGAGCGGCTTCTGCTCTTCTGCCTCTTCTGCTGCAGGAGCGGTACCTAAGGCAAGCGGAATGGTGACGGTGAAGGTGCTGCCCTTGTCCTTGACGGATTCCAGACGCAGGGTGCCCTGAAGCAGATTGACCAGTTCCTGGGTGATGTTCAGTCCGAGACCGGTGCCCTCGATGCCCTGGGCACTCTTCAGACGGGTGAACGCCTGGAACACCTTCTGGCGCTCTTCGGTGGTCATGCCCTTGCCGGTATCCCTTACCGAGAAGGTGAGGAGGTGCTGGGGACTGATGGCTGCCTGGATGGTGACGCTGCCCTTATCGGTATACTTGATGGCATTGCTCACCAGGTTGTTGAGTATCTGACGGATACGGAAGGCATCGGCACGGTAGTAGGTCTGCGGACTGCTGATGCCATCGAGCTCCAGATGCAGTTCCAATCCCTTCTCCTGGCTCAGGATCTGCATCTCTCCGGCACACTGGCGGAACATGTCGGCAGGCGAGAAATCTACAGGGTTCAGCTTCATCAGTCCGTTTTCCAACTGGTGATAATCGAGCAGGGCGGCAACGAGCCGGGAGAGATGGGTGGCAGAACCCTTGATGCTGTTGAGACAGGAGATGCCCTGCGGGGTGTCGACATAATCCTTCATCAGGTCGATGAAGCCCGAGATGCTGGCAGCCGGAGCCTTGATGTCGTGGGTGATGGTGAGGAGCAGGCGTTCGCGCTGGTTCATGATGCGCCTGATTTCCTCGTTAGCCTCTTCGAGATTCTCGCGGTAGATGCGTTCCTTCTGCGTATCGCGGTAGATGTAATAGACGAGGATGACGGCGGCTGTGATGGCTACGATGGCAAGCAGACCTATCTGCCAGAGCAGATTCTGGCGAGCCTGCATCGCCTGGTTGATAGCCTGCTGCATCGCCTGACGTTCGCGCTGGTGGATATCGTTGAGCTGCTGGGAGGAGCGCAGGGCGAGGCGGGCATTGGTTATCTGCAGGTCTCTCACCTCGCGGTTGATGGCATCATGGTTATCGTGTGTAGACTGCTTCTCCTTGCGGTCAATCTGTTCCAGGATATCGGCTACGTTTCCGGCTAAGTTGACTGGGGTAGAGAGGGTATCGGTGACAGCCTGGTTGCTGTCGCGTCTGATGCTGAGCGTTTCGGCATGTTCCTTCCTGAAGGCATCGGCAAGGCGGCGGAAGAAGCCCTTGCGGGTTTTCATCACCTCTACGGTAGTGTTCTTTGCCACATGGGTCTTGGGTGCCTTGGAATGCACGACAACGGAATCTTCGCCACTGTTGAGGCTGTTCATCTTCTCGTGCAGATAGTTGTGGGATGACTTGCCCTGCATGGCGCGGGTAAGCTGCTGCAGATTGGTCTGTTCCTCCTTGAGCAGGTTGGACATGGTGCTGTCGGCTGCCTGTCGCTTTTCGATATAGTCGCGGGTTGCCTGGTTGATAGCGAGCACGGATGTGGTGTTGCGATATACCAACCCTATCGCCAGAATCAGTACGATGGCGACGATGATGTAACCCAGGGCTACCTTGAAAGGAACGTTTGTTTGCTGCATCTTCTTATCTTTTAATGTTTTGAGTCTTTTTGCTATTTGCGTGCAAAGTTAATCAAAAATGCGATATAAACCAACGAAAACAGGAGATAAATGCCAAAATCTGGTCATCTATCTCCTGTTTCATTGAAAGCGACGCGTAATTACTATTTTCTGAAGGTGGATTTACTTTGCTACGGTTGAATCCACTGTTGCTGCTGGTGCCTCAACAGGTGTTGCTGTTGTGTCGGCTGGAGCTACTGTGTCTACTGGTTCTGAACCTGCAACGCTTACCATTCTGTTACCTGCAAATACATTGCTAACTGATACCATTGCTACTGCTGCGATAACTGCAAATACTAACTTTTTCATAATTCTTTTGTTTTTTAATTGTGAATATTATTGTTTATTAATTCTCTTGCTGAAACTCATTTGCGAGTTCGCTAAATAATATCACAATAGGCGTGCCAAAAATCGATGAATTTGTTAAGTGTCTGATAATCAGAGGAGATGACGTTTCGTGCCAGAAACGGGGTGTGGGGAAAGTGGGGAAAAGGTGTAGAAAAATTCCCCAATATAGTGTGGAATATATTGGGGAATCGGGGTGTGGCATGTTTACTCCATGCCGTATTTCTTCATCTTGTTGTAGAGTGTCTTGCGGTCGATGGCAAGCAGTTGGGCAGCCTTGCTCTTGTTGCCGTGGGTGGCTCTCAGGGCAGCGGCGATGCTTTCCTGTTCCGACTGTTCGCTGTGCAGCTGCATATTGATTGGTCGGGCTGTGGAGGTCTGTGCCATCGTCTTCTCCAGTTCCTGGGCACCGATATACTTGCCACGGGTGAGCAGGGTGGCGCGCTTCATCACATTGTTCAGTTCGCGCAGGTTGCCCGGCCAGTCGTATGAGGCAATGATTTCGGAGGCTTTGGCATCCATTCCGAGCACATTCTTGCCCAGTTCCTGGTTGGCGTGCTTGATAAAGAGGTTGGCAAAGAGGAAGATATCGGCACCTCTGTCCTTGAGGGCAGGCATGTAGATGGTAAACTCGTTGATGCGGTGATAGAGGTCCTCTCTGAACTTGCCTTCGGCTACCGCCTGCGCCAGATTCTCGTTGGTGGCACAGATGAGTCGTATATCCACATCAATCTCCTGCGTGCTGCCCAGCGGACGGATTTTCCTCTCCTGCAAGGCTCTGAGGAGCTGCACCTGTACTTCGTAGTTGAGGTTTCCCATTTCATCGAGGAAAACCGTTCCGCCGTTAGCTATCTCGAAGGCGCCCTTCTTATCCTGTTCGGCTCCGGTAAAGGCACCCTTCTTATATCCGAAGAATTCAGATGCCGCCACCTCCTTAGGGATGGCGCCGCAGTCGATGGCATAGAAAGGCTTGTCCTTGCGCAGACTCTGTTCGTGGATGCTGCGCGCCACATATTCCTTTCCGGTGCCGCTGGCTCCGAGAATGAGCACTGACATCGGGGTTGGGGCAACGAGCGAAACGAACTCGTAGAGCTGTTTGGAAGCCTCGCTTTCACCTTTTATATATCTAGGCACCTCCGCACCTTGCTGCTCTTCTTGGGGCGCATCCTGCATGGTGGCAGATTCCGCACGCTGAGGGGCAGAAACCGCTGAAGCAGCCGACTGGATAGCCTCACGGATTTTCTCTAAGAGAATTTCGGGATGGAAGGGTTTAGCCACGTAATCGGTAGCACCCGATTTCATGGCACATACAGCATTCTGAACCTCTGCATAGCTAGTCATTACGATAAAAGGCAGGTGGGCATCGGTCTTTCTGATATGCTGGAGCAATACCAGTCCGTCGTGGTCGGGCAGGCGCAAGTCGGAAAGAACCAGATGGAATGCATCGCCGGCTCCCATCGCTTTGATGGCAGCGCCTACAGATGTTACCCTTTCTACATCGAATCCTTTCTTTTTGAGCCAAGTCTGTATCATTGTTCCGAATGCCAAATCGTCTTCTACAATCAATATCCTCTTCATAATGTTCTGTTTTATCCTCTTCTAAAATATCGTTATATATAACTTTGTGCAAAGGTACGGAAAAGTTATATGGAAAGCTATTTAATTCACATTATTTAGCAATAAAACCGACTAAAATTCTACAAACCCTGTTCTATTATCTTATTTTTAGTGAAAAGAACAATTGTTTTCGGATAAAAGCATGCTAGTTGCTTTATTTTTTGTATCTTTGCATAAGATAAATAAGATTTAGAGTCATGAATCCGATAGTACAAACCATCATATTGTCAGCTTCGGCGGTGCGCATGTTGCCGCATATCGCTCTGTATCTGCTCCATAAGAAGGAGATAGATGCCGACCTGCTGAAGGTGCAGGACAGGAAGCCTACGGTGCTCAACCTGATTAAGGCATGCACCCGCGAAAGGAGTTTCCGCAATCTGTTTTATTACCGCATGGGCGAATACCGTTCGGTTTTCATCAGCTGGCTGTTGCCTCCCGAGCGTACGATGACCATCTGGTGTCCGCATATCGGGAAGGGTGCGCATCTGGAGCACAGCTATGCCACCTATCTCAACGCAGAAAGCATAGGTGATGACTTCTACTGTCTGCAGATGGTGACGCTGGGCAACGGCAAGGGCGGCAGACCTACCATAGGAAATGACGTGAAGATTTATACCGGCGCCACGGTATTCGGCGGCATCCATATCGGCAACCACGTGACGATAGGCGCCGGTGCCGTGGTATTCCAGGATATTCCCGACGGGGCTACCGTGGTAGGGAATCCGGGGAGAATCATTCAGAAATAATCAATTTAAAGATAGAGAATATGAACTATGCATTGATCATAGCCGGAGGTTCTGGCAATAGAATGGGACAGGACATCCCAAAGCAGTTTATGCATGTAGACAACTGTCCTATCATCATCCATACGATGATGGCTTTTCAGAAGCATCCTGATATTCAGGGTATTGCTGTGGTATGTCTGGCAGGTTGGGAAACGGTACTGCAGTCGTATGCCAACCAGTTCTGCATTACCAAGCTGAAATGGATATTCCCTGGCGGGAGCAATGGTCAGGAGTCGATCCACAATGGTATCTATGGCTTGAAAGAGGCGGGATGCGGTGATGACGACCTGGTGCTGGTGCATGATGCCGTGCGCCCACTCTTGTCGCAAGACATCATCTCATCCAATATCGCTATCTGCCAGAAGTATGGCTATGCCATTACGGGTATCAAATGTAGAGAGGCTATTCTGGAGAGCGAAGATGGTTTCACGACCAACACCAGTATTCCGCGCGACAAACTGATCCGTACCCAGACACCCCAGACCTTCCGTTTGGGCAATCTGATAGCAGCCCACGAAGAGGCTAAGGAGAAGGGCATCACCAATTCGGTGGCATCCTGTACCCTGATGGCAGAACTGGGAGGCAGACAGATGCATATCGTGCCTGGTTCAGAGAAGAACATCAAGATAACCACCGTTGAGGATCTGGAGATACTGAAGGCACTGATGAAGGTTCAGCCTGAGGCTTGGTTAAAATAAATATGTTATGATAGGAAATTCACTATATAAGGAAGATATTGCGCGCCTTTTCCGGGAAGGTTTGGAATTGGAGCGTCTGCATGGCAAGACCATTCTTGTGGCTGGTGCTACAGGATTGGTAGGAGGCTGTGTGGTTGATGTGCTGATGCAGAATCCTGCCCGGTGCTACAAGGTGATAGCAGCCGGAAGAAACAAGGAACGTGCCCGACAGAAGTTTGCTGCCTATTGGGAGGATGAATCTTTCTTCTTTGCAGAGATAGACGTTACCCAGCCTGTCATCAAGAGCATGGACAGGATGATAGGGGAACCAGTCTATAATGAGTTGGCTGAGGGCGCTGATTACATCATCGATGCAGCCAGCAATGCGAGTCCTAACTTCTTTAAGCAGAACCCTGTAGAGGTGATGAAGGCAAACATCAACGGCGTATCCAACCTGCTGGAATATGGATTGAGCCACCGCATGCAGCGCATGGTTTATATCTCTTCGGGTGAAATCTATGGCGAGGGCGATGGCTCTGAATTTAGCGAGAAGAGCAGCGGCTATGTGGATTGTGCATCGGTGCGTGCCTGCTATCCATCTTCCAAACGTGCTGCCGAAACGCTCTGCATGGCATACGGAGCAGAGTATGATGCCGATGTGGTGATAGCCAGACTGAGTCATACCTACGGTCCGGGCTTTACGGAGAGTGACAATAGGGTGTATGCCCAGTTTATCCGCAATGTTCTGAAGGGTGAGGATATCGTCCTGAAGAGTAAGGGTGAGGCTTTCCGCTCCTGGCTTTATGTGGTAGATGCCGCCCATGCCATCTTGCGCCTCCTGCTGGATGGCGAGAGGGCAAATGCCTATAATGTGGCTCATTCAGAATCGAATATCTCCATCCGCCAACTGGCAGAGCTGATAGCCCGGAAAGCGGATAGAAAGGTGGTGTTTGATATTCCTGAGGCGGATGCGCAGCAGGGCAATACCACGCCTATCACCAAGGCAACCTTCAGTACGGATAAGCTCAAGGCTTTAGGCTGGAAACCGCTCTTTGATGTAGAAGAAGGTTTCGGACATACCTTGCAGGAAGTGAGGGAAGGCTAAAGCTTTCTTTTAATCTCATCCCATGTTTCCCGCTTTTCCATGTTCAGATAGTAGCGAAGGTGTTTCTCTACTCTCTGTTCTACGGGTGGAAACTTCATATAGTCGCCAAAGAAGTGGCGCAGATAGGTATCAGCCTGCTCCGGCAGCAAGACGGTGGTATCCTCGAACGGGAATTCCTTGCCCTTGCCGAGCCATTCCTTCGGGAAAATCTCCTTATAGTGGTAGGAACCTGTATTCACCAGTACGTTCTTCGCCTTATCGAAGTCATACCGGTGACTCATCTTGTCCATCTGCTGGATGAGGCGGTGGCGCATCTTGCTGCGGCAGAAGAAGGCGAGCGTCTTGATGGCAAAGCGGCCCCAAGTTTCCTTGTGCAGGAGCAGGGAGATGTACTCAAAGAAAGTATTGTGGGTGGTTACGGCATTCAGACGGTTGATGGTCTTCGAGTATTTGCGATACAGCGCCTTTGCCGTTTCCAGGTCATCGTCGGTGGCATCAAGAGGGAAGATATCTACGTAAAGACCGATGATGCAGGGACGCTCCTTCTCCTCGATAAGGGTGGTTTCGCGGTTCACGAGTTTGGAGAAATACAGAGGGTATGACTCGTTGTTGTAGGGAGTTACTACCTCGTATTTGCCAAAGTCTTCATGCTTGGCGATTTCGAGCAGACGGTCGTAGTCGGGGCGTGGCATCAGTACGTCGATGTCATCGTCCCAGGGAATCATTCCGTGGTGACGGGCGGCTCCGATAGCGGTGCCGGCACAACAGTAATATCTGAGGTGATACTTGTTGCAGATTTCGATGAAAGCCTTCAATATATCGAGTATTGTGGCGTTCCATTCCTTCTTGATGTTCTTAATATCCATACTTTTTTCTGTTTTACGGCTGCAAAAGTAAGCAAAAAGTTTTGAACTTCAAACTATTTATGCTACTTTTGCATTCTAAAAAGTAAAAACAAGTAATATTCCATATTTATCAGATAGAAACGATGGCAGAATCATTAAAGGAAAAAACCGCCAAGGGATTGTTTTGGGGAGCGATGAACAGTGGCTCTACCCAGGTACTCAATATCCTCTTTGGCATCTTCTTGGCGCGTTTGTTGTCGCCAGCCGATTATGGTATCATCGGCATCCTCACCATATTCACCCTGATAGCGGGCAATCTGCAGAGTAGCGGGTTTACCCAGGCACTGGTGAATATCAGGAAACCCACCGACAACGATTATAACTCGGTGTTCTGGTTTAATGTCCTGGTGAGTCTTACCATGTATGTGGTGCTCTTTTTCTGTGCGCCGCTGATAGCAGATTTCTTCCATCAGCCTTGTCTCACCTCTCTGTCGCGCTTCGTGTTCCTGAGTTTCTTCATCTCTTCGTTTGGTATCGCCCAGAACGGATATATGATGAAGAACATGATGAACAAGGAGATTACCGTCGTTAATTTCATGGCTCTGATCAGTTCGAATGTCGTGGGACTGGTACTGGCATTCAACGGCATGGCTTACTGGAGTCTTGCCTGGCAGCAGGTTATCTTTATCCTCGTGCTGAATATCGGAAGATATTATTATACGGGATGGCGCCCGAATTTTCATATCGATTTCGGACCGGTAAGGAAGATGTTCGGATTCAGCGTGAAACTTCTGGTTACCAACATCATCAATACGGTGAGCAACAATGTATTGACCTTTGTCTTCGGCAGGTTCTATCCGATTAATGATGTGGGTAACTATAGTCAGGCATACAACTGGGACACCAAGGCTAATTCGTTTGTTGCCAATACGGTGGGACAGATAGCTCAGCCCGTCTTGGCTTCTATCCAGGACGATAAGAACCGCGAGTTGCTGGTGTTCAGAAAGATGCTCCGTTTCACGGCATTCCTTTCTTTCCCCTTGATGTTTGGCTTGACCCTGGTATCACGCGAATTCATTCTGATTACGATTCATGAGAAATGGATAGCCAGTGTGCCGCTGTTGCAGATTCTTTGTGTGAGCGGTGCCTTTATGCCGATTTATACGCTCTATCAGAACCTTGCCATCAGCAAGGGACGTTCTGATGTATATATGTGGTGCAACATCGGTCAGGTAGTGGGTTTGCTCGCCTTGGTATTGTTCTGTCATCAATATGGCATCCAGACCATGGTGATAGCCTATACCGTGTTTATCATCGCCTGGCTTCTGGTCTGGCAGTGGATGATGAAGCGTGTTGCCGGATTGCGGTTCCTGGATGTGGCAAAGGATATACTGCCATTCATGCTCTGCGCGGCAGCCACGATGGTAGTTACCTATTTTATGACCCGCAGCCTGCAGAACATCTATCTCCTGCTGCTGGTTCGTCTGCTGGTTTCTGCCACCATCTACTTCTGTATCATGAAACTGCTGAAGGTGCAGATATTAGAAGAGTGTATAGCTTTCTGTAAGCGAGGTAGATAAGATTCACCCTCTTGACAGGTACCCCCTTTTTGATGAGCTTGATGATGAGTCGGATGAGGCAGCTCTTAGGCTTGTAGGCGAGCACCTGATCCACCTTTTCGAAGGCTACCTGTGCGTTTGCTGCCCAGCGGTAGGCATTGACGATGCCTATCTCTGTGGCCCTGAGGTACTGATGCTTCTTATCGTTCTGCTCGAAAAAATCGATGAGTCGGCGGGTTGACTTGAAGTATGACAGGAGATTCTTTTCAGAGATGTTGTGATTGTAGGAATTCTCATTGTCGGTACGGTAATAATATACTGCATCATCGATGTTCACCTTTTTGCCGTAGAACATAAACTGGGCATTCCAGAAAAGATCTTCCGCATAGTTGATGCCCTCTTCAAAGAATATCCTGTGCTCCATGATGAGCGAACGCTTATAGATTCTGCCCCACAGCCGGTTGGTGATGATGTTCTGACAGACAAGCAGTTTGAGCAGCTTCTCATCAGAAACTTCAAAAGGTTTCTGGAGCATTCCTGCCTTTCCATCGCACCACTCTTTGTAGCCGCCATCAATCAGGTCGGCATGGCTACTATCTGCTTTTCTTGCCAGCTTCTCAACTGCATCTTCCGGCAGCATATCGTCGCTATCGGCAAATAAAAGATAATCGCCTGTAGCTGCCATCAATGCCGTCTGTCTTGCAGCTCCCACGCCCCGGTTTCTGTCGTGGTGGATGATGCGTACCTGTTGTGCTCTTTCAGGATATTCTTTCAGGAGCGCTTGCAGAATACCGATACTTTTATCGGGGGTATAGTCATCTACAAAGATGTATTCGATAGACGCATACGACTGCTCGAACAGTGAACGGGCGCACTGTTCGATATATTTTTCTACTCCATAGATAGGGGTTAAGATACTTATTTTCAGCATGATGGTTTTAATCTAAGATACTTTTTTATCTTGTCGGATTCTCTTTTTTTATCTTGTGAGATACTGGAATATCAGCGTGCTGTTATAGAAGAACAGGAAGATGGTGATAACTGCGAGTGTTCCACGAAGATAAGGCAGATATTTCTCCTTACAGTTTCTGATGATATATCCGATACAGATCGGAATGATGAACGCCCAATGGGCAGCCATGATGTAAACCTCGTTCAGTCCGAATCCCATTATCAGATGAATGAAGGCATCGCATGCCACCCATGAGGCAGTGAGCCAGAGAAAGACCGATCTTCTTCCCATCCAAAAGCCCATACACAGCAGAATCACGATGATACTCTCTATGATATAAGGAATAGGTGTCTGATATTTCACGAATATCGGGCGGTGGCTGTGGATATCTTCCAGCAGATGTTCTCTGTGCAGGATAAGCGATTCGCCAAAAACGTTTTCTACCAGTGATACTGAACGGGAGATAGACATATCTGCCCATGAAAGCATGCCCCGTTTCTGGATATTCTTGCCTGCGATAGCCTTATCGTGCTTTTGTTTCTGTTCCATTTTGGCTCTGAAAGTACTGTCTTTCGCTGCTTTCTGAGCCACGAGCCTTTCTCCTTCCAGGCGGTTCGGAATGATGAATGCCTTGTTCTGGTAGATGCCTGCAGCACCTATCAGAAGGGTAGGCAAGATGATGCCCAATGCCAAATATTTCAGACGGAAGAGTTTTTTGCCATTGGTAAAGAGGGCGGCAAGGAAGGTCTTGGCGCCATTACTCAGCGTGATGCCTGCCGTGAAGAAAAAGAGCAGGGCTGTTTGCCACCAAGGCATGCTGCGGTGTTCCTGCTGCTGTTTGCCTGCCAGATAAAGTGTCATTGACAGGAAGAAAAGCGACATGCCGAAATGGTCATCCACAAAGGTGACGAGCAGCACGTAGGCAAAGGAAAAAAGCATCGCTGTGAGCACATTGCTGTCTATAGCCTTCAGCTGCATCACCTCTCTGAAGATTCTTCTAAAGAAGAGGGTGGAGTAGGTGGAGAAGAATGTCATCATCACCGCCACGATGGTAGTTGCCCAGTTGCGGGAGGTGAGTTCTATCAGCCAGCCGTTCAGTAGCGAGAAAGGATAGAGGAAGAAAGGGAGCATGGGATGGCGATACTCCGTGTAATACACCTTCCACTTCGAGAGGGTAAGGTAGGTGTAGGGGTCGAAACCTGAAATCTGAAAGTTCTTGGTGAAGAGTGTCCAGAATCCTGCTTTCGGTTTGCCGAAATCATCAAAATGATAGGTTATCATCAGCACATTAAAGGCGATGATAACGATGAGTGTAATCAAGGCAAAGAGCCTTTCTTCTTTTTTAATTCTAAATATATTGTTCATTCTCTGATTATTTTTTTTGCTGGGCTGATGCATGCCGCATCTCCTTCTTAGCGCTGCAAAAGTAATTGTTTTTTCTGAATATTCAAAAAGAAAGGCTCTATTTTGTGTCTTTTTTCTGATAAAAACGGAGTTTTATTTTGTATTCTCTTTTATTTGGTGTATCTTTGTCGCAATGATGATGAAAAAGTCATCAGGACGGACAGTTGGATAATAAAGATAAATAATGACAATGAAACATGCTTTTTTGATAATGGCTCATGGCAGTTTACCGCTTCTGAGGGTATTGCTGTCGATGCTCGATGATGAGCGAAATGATATATTTCTGCATATCGACCGGAAATCGGATATGCTTGATGGTGCCGAACCGCTGGTTCTTTCCAAGGCACGCCTCTTTTTATTGGAACAGAGGGTGGATGTGCGTTGGGGAAATCTGAGCCAGATTAAGGCGGAGTATGTGCTTTTCGAGGAGGCTTTGAAGCATGGACCTTATGCCTACTACCATCTGCTGAGTGGTCAGGATTTACCTATCAAATCGCAGGATTACATCCATCAGTTCTTTGAGGAGCATCAGGGTAAGGAGTTTGTGGGCATCAATCATGGTGAGGAATTTGAATGGGATTGCCGCCGGAAGATGATGCGTTATTGGCTATTTACCAGTCTTACCCGCTCGAAGTATGGGGCTTTGAATGCCATTACCAGGCGACTGAATAAATATCTTTCGATGCTGCTCATGCCGTTCCTGCATCGCCAGAAGATGGATTTTGCCAAGGGTGCCAACTGGGTGAGCATCACGCAGGCATGCGTGGAGTATGTGGTGAGCCAGAAGCCGTTTGTATTGAAAAGATTCAATTATACCTTCTGCCCTGATGAGTTCTTCCTGCAGACCCTGGTATGGAATCAGCCTGCCTTTAGAGCCGCCCTGTATTCTGAAAAAGATGAATATGAGGGCTGCATGCGACTTATCGACTGGAAACGGGGCAATCCATACGTTTGGACTTTTGCAGACAAAGAGGAGCTGGAACAAAGCAACCGCCTCTTTGCCCGTAAGTTTGATATGAAGCATGAGGATATCATCCGCTGGATCAAGGCTTCTTGCTAATATTTATCCTAGCATGTAGTCTACCAGCAGATATCCGTTGCTTATCCACAGATAGAGGGTGATGGCGAGCATCAATCCTCTGAAGGCCCATTTCAGGTTCTTTCCTTTTGCCTTGAGCGCCAGGAAGGCGATGGCGATAGGAAGGGCATACATATAGTGGGCAGTCATGATATATACCTCGTTGATACCGAAGCCCAAACCGATATGGAGGGCAGTATCCATCAGGAAGAATGTCAGGGTGAGCCAGAGGAACTTTGATTTTCTTCCGGCAAGGATGCCAAGTAAGAAAAGCACAACGATGCATGTCTCTACCACATAATTGACCGCAGACTGGTATTTCACGATAACCGGACGGTTGCGCAATACATCGCCCAGAAGGTTCTGCTGGTGCAGCATGATGCTTTCACCGAAGAAATTCTCGACCAGAGTTTGCGAGCGGGAGGTCGTCTTGTCGGTCCAGTTCATGAATTCGCCCTTGGCGATAGGCTTGCCCGTGTTCTTGTTCCATATCTGTTTATGGTCACGAACATATTTGGCATGCGCTTTATCCTTGATGATTTTCCTGACGGCAGTTTCTACCTTTGCCGAGTCTTTCACGCCAGTGCTGTCGCGGTATTGCTGGTAAATCTTGGCTGTGGCTTCCTTGTTTTTCTTCATCTTAGCCTCGTGTCTTGCCATCTCCTTAGGCCATACGAAGGTGCGGTATTCCCATCTGGCGAAAGCCCACATGAGTGCGGCAGGAAGGATGACTCCTATCAGGAAGTATTTGATACTGAAGAACTTTCTGCCATTGGTGAAAAGGGCGGCAAGATAGGTCTTCAGACCATTGTTGAGCGATACGCCCGCTGTAAATACAAAGAGCAGGATAGTCTGCCAGATGGTAAGCTGTCTGCCTTTCTTCATGCATACGCCTGTGATATACAGGGTACAGAGGAGTATGATCATCGACATGATGAAATGGTCGGGTACCATCGCTGAAACCATCACATAGGCAAAAGAGAAATAGAAGGCAGAGAGTAGATTGGCATCAAAGCGCTCTGTACCAATCACTTCTCTGAATATACGGTAAAGGAAAATGAAGGAATAGAAGGCGCAGAACACCAGGATAGCTCCCACGACAAACTGAACGCAGTTGATGCCGGTAAGCATCATCAATCCTTGATTTATCTGATTCGGGATATACATGAAGAACGCCAGCAGCGGGTGGCGGTATACGTTATATTCTGTGTCCCAGTGAGATACGATGCTATAGGTAAGCGGGTCGAAACCTGCCACATGGAAGGTCTTGACAAAGAGTTTGTGATAATTATCTGTAATCTGCGAGAACTGGCTGTGGTATTTGATGACAGTCAGGGCATTGAGGGCACATGCTATGATGAGTGCGACGAGTGCTGAAACTCTTTCCTCTTTCTTGATTTTAAAAATATCGAATATCTTTTTCATATCTTTCTTTTATCGTGTTTTGGGAATCCCCTTATTTCTTCAGGAAGAACCTTACCAGGAGGAAGTTTACCGGGATGCAGATGCAGAGGGTGGGTATCATAGCCAGCTGTTTGGCTAGACCCAAGCCTACGAAGAGGTTGAGGCAGAGGGTCTGCATCGAGTAATTGACGACGTGGGAGAGGGTGAATCCTGCTCCGCGCTTGGCATTCGCCTTTACCTTGAAGGTATAGCGGGTACTGGCGATGAAATTGAAGATGAAACTCACGATGTAGGCGATGGTGTTGGCTGTGGTAGCCAGACTGTGGTCGCCCATGTTGGGGATGAAATGGGCCAGCGCCGGCATCATAGCCAGGTAGATGACATATTGCAGTACCGTAGCCAGTCCGCCTACGATTCCGAATCTGATGACTTCGCCCAGCTTCTCTCGCTTGGCATCATCCATATTATTTATCTTGTTCTTGATATTCATGTTGCAAAAGTACTTCAAAATCTCCAAATTACCAAATATATCCTGGTATTATTTATCTCAGCATCTTTCCTTTTCCGAAGAGATAAGCCAGATGGGTCTTCTCCATCATCTTGGCGATGCCGATGCTTCCGGCTATAGCGATGAAAATGGTAACGAGGGCGAAGATAATCTCGCTCCTGTCCCAGCTAAAGAGGGGATGATAAAACTTGGCTGCCATCGTAAAGATTGGGTGGAAGAGGTAGATAGGCAGCGTGTTGCGGCCTATATATAATAAGGTGTCTTCTGTCTTTCGAACGTAGGCATGATCCTGTAGGCGGTTGATGAGGCTGTGTATCCACATCAGGGATGAAATGCAGCACCAGCAGGAGAAGACGATGGCGAGCGTGCCCCAGTCGTACCATTCTTCCATGCCCAGAAGTAGCAGCCAGAGAAGTAGGGCTGCTGGGGAAGGACGGAATATCCTGTCAAAGCCGATATGGCATTGTCTGAGCACCACGCCGATGAAATAATAGGTGGCGGCACTCGGCGAAAGAGCAGGTGTCTTGGACAGGAGCAGGAGTAGGGTGGCGAAGATGAAGAGGCTTGTAGTGGTACTCATCGTTGTTTCCCCTTGTCTGAGTTTTCCCCAGGTTGCTCCCTTGAAACTGACGTAATAGAGAATGCCGCAGATAATCATGGTCTGGATGAACCAATAGGGACCGATGGAAGTAACGAATATCTTCTCGCAAATCTGCGCGAGGGATAGTTCCGTGATGCCATCTCTTACGGGCATGAAATAGGAAAGTACAGAAAACCCGGTAACCATGATGACGTAAGGCAAAGCGAGACACATCAGGTATCTTCCCATCTCCTTTGGGCTTTTCTCGATATTCACGAGATAGCCCGTAATGATGAGGAAGGTAGGCATCATAAACGAGAGAATGCCTGCCTTGAGCTGGGGGTATGCGTTGCCGAAACTCACGATATGAATCAATATCATGAGAATAATGAGGATGGCTCTTATCCAGTCGATGTCTGTATTCCTTTGTTTCATAACAAGCTAATGTATTGTAAGTCAGTAAGTTGGTATACTTGGTACGGCGTTTCGCCGTACATGGGTACTTGGCAAGATGGTTCGCGACTCCGTTAGGCTTTCCTGTCTTCCGTTATGCGTTTCTAAATTCTGAAGGGCTTGTAATGACCTTTATCGGCATAGGCGAGCATCTCCTTGTCGCCTCGGCTGTCGCCAAATGCCTCTATCTCGTATTGCGTGCGGTCGAAAGATAATGAGGGGGTACCGTAGGCATTGGCGGTTGTGGTGGTCAGTGCCTCGCAGATGCGATGCACCTTTTCCTCGCCATAGCAGTTGTTGCTCTTGAACTTGCCGGTAAGTCTGCCGTCAATCACTTCTATCTGGGTGCCTAAAACCCTGACTCCATCCAGGCCGCGAACTTTAAAGAACGGGCGGACCCAATTGTCGATGCTGGCACTCACGATGAAAACCTGAGCACCTGCAACCAGGGCTTCGTGTACCAGCGTAACACCTTTGGGGCGCAACAGATGCTGGTATTCTTCGGCAAAATCGCGGCAGAGCGCATCAAACTTCTCGATACGCATGCCGGCAAAAAGATGGGCAAAGATGAGTTGCTTCGCCTTCCAGTTGGGAAAAAGATGCAACTTCATCAGTACCAGGAGCGGACTGTACATCAGGAAAACCATCAGAAAACGACCGGTACCCTTGGCATATCTGATGAATTCCAGCAGGGTATCGCTTGTTGTCAGCGTTCCGTCGAAATCGAAACAATATATTTTCTTCTTCATTTTCTTATACGATATAAATAAGGATCAGGAAGGAGAGCAACCAGGCGAGCACGATAAACTGGGTGATGCGGTCGCGCAGGATAATCTTCGTAGGGTCACCACTCTTCTGGTCTACCACGGCTATCTGGATGTATCTCAGCAAACCTACCAGCACAAAGACACTCGTAAGATAGAGATAATCAGTATGGAAATTATCAATTACCTCCGGACTCACCGTATACATGATGTAACATACCAGGGTTACGGAAGCCGTAATTGTGATAGCCTGGTTAATGAAAGTGAGGTTGTAGCGGATGGTATTCTTGCGGGGAGCCTCGCCCGTCTTTTCCATGCGCAGTACATCATCGCGGCGCTTGGCAAAACTCATGAAGAGGGTGATGAGGAAGGTCATCAGCACAATCCACTTACTGAGTACGATGCCCGTTGCTACACCACCTGCCAGCAGACGGAGTACGAAACCGAAAGCCACGATACATACATCGATGATGGCATATTGCTTGAATTTGGCGCAGTAGCCGAGATTCAGAAGCCAATAGAAGATGATGATTCCCATCGTCTCCCATGAGCCGAGCAGGCTGCATATACCCATAGAGAGGGCAAACATCAGGAACATCAGTCCGTATGCCTGTTTGATGCTGACCGCCCCCGATGCTATCGGACGATGGCACTTGACCGGGTGGCGGCGGTCGGCCTCCACATCATAGATATCGTTGAAACAATAGATGCTCGATGCGGCAAAACTGTAGGCGAAGAAAGTAATCAGACCCTCCTGCAGGGCATCTGCATGCAACAGGGCGCCGCCAAAGAACAGCGGTAAGAAGATAAAGCCATTCTTGATCCATTGTTTTGGGCGAACCAGTCGCAGCAGCGCAGCAAAACCTTTACTGTCTTCCAATTTATTCTCGTTCATAAAACTCCAATTTTCTTAATAAATAAACTCCTTTTTACTTGATAAACTTAGCTAACTCTTTAGAAATCCATCCGGTTATCTTGCTCAGAATCCATGCTGCAGGCAGGGTGATGCCTATGCAGATGAAGAAGGTAGGCCAATAGCCCAAGTGATGCGGTTCTAGGTATTTCAGCACGAAGTGGATATGGAGCAGATAACACTCCAGACTCAGCGCTCCCACAAACATGAACCCCTTGTTAAACCAGCTCGGTGTGCGGCGGAAGATGCGGTTCAGCAGCAGGATGCTGGTGATGGTGAGCGGGATATAGAGCATGCGTTCCAGGAAGAGCGGAAACATGCCATGCTTCTCCTGTTCCAGAAAGATGCTCGCCAGCAGCGTCATTAGGAACATGAGCCATATCATCCATATCGAAGCGCCGTCGAGCGTCTGTTTCTGTCTTACCATCTCACCCATGTTGATGCCGATGAAGAAGATAGGCACGCGGCTCCAGAAAATCTCCAGATGTCCTACAGCCTGATGTATCGGGGTAACATATTGTACCAGGATGCACCACATGATCATCACCACCGGCAGCCAGCGGTAGATAGGATGGCGCTTGATGAGTTCCATGTAGGCAGGGGCAAAGAGATAGAGCATCATCGTAGCCGGGATGTACCAGAAGTTGAGCTCATCATGCAGCCAGAAGCCCCAGTTGATGGTTATCTCTCCAAAGAGATAGATCCAGTTCCAGGTGCTTCCGCCCTGGAAAGAAGGGATATAGAAGAGGCAGGCTATGATGAGCCAGGTAGGGTAGATGCGCAGATAACGGCGGATGAAGAAATGCTTGGCAGAAGGATTCTTCATCCACGAGAACCAGAGACCTATTCCGCTGAGAAAGAGGAACATGTCTACACCGACATTGCCCATTCTGCGAAGCCCGAAAAAGGCATCTTCTCTAGGCAATGCCACATGAAAGAGGATGATGAACAGCATGGCTGCTCCCATCAACTCGCCGCGAAACCGGCTGATATTCGCCAGTTCTATATCTTTAATCTTCATGATTTTCTTTTAATATTTCGGGTTTGGAATCTTCTTCATCAGTAGGGTGAAGAGCCATGCCAGGCAGATGCTCGATATGATGTAGAGGAGCAGACCGGCATAGATGTCGCCCTGACGGCTGATAGGGATGAATATCTTGCGGGTGATAGGGTGGCATACGAAGAGAGCGGCGGAGATGCTGCCCATCCACTCTAATACCTTATAAATACCTGATAGCCAGCTGATGTTCTGGAGCAGGTCGGCTACCAATACGCTCAGCAGACAGAAGAAGAAAGGCACGAAGGTCCAGCCAACCATGCTGCCGCTCAGACTGTAGATAAGCGAGATGCAGAAGATGCAGCCAAAGAAGTTGGTGATAGGCGAATGGAACGTCATGAGTATCTTTTCGCCATATCTGGCATAGAGTATGCCCAAACCGAATGGCAACATGCCGCCCATAAAGTTGTAGCGGTAGCGGTTCATCACTTCACTCTCCGGATTGTCAAAGCCCAGGAGGAGCTGGATGACGATGCAGATGGCCATCAATCCTACGGTCCATCCCCAATGGCGGCGATAGAGCAGCAGACGATAGACGATGTAAAGTTGCAGCATCAGACCGAAGAACCAGTACGGACCCGGCCAGATGATGTTATCCGGATTTGGCAATACATTATTGAACATGCCCAGCATCGCAACGATGTCGAGCGCTGCATAGTGGTGAGAGCCAGGCGTGATAAGGTCGAGCATCGTGAATGCCACGAAACCTACTATCATCATCTTGAAGAGTTTCAGATAGTGATAGCGGATAAAGTGGAGCGGTTCGCGCCAGTTGATGCTTCCTGTAAGTTTCTTGCCCGAGATGTTGTACATTCTGGCCTGCTGTTCGGTAGAGAGATGAGGTTTAGCCTCGTATTTCATCACCAGTCCGTAAGCACTCAGAAAGAGGAATACGGGCACACCGTAATGGCCGAAGAACGAGAGCAAGTGCACAGGCAGGTTGAGGTCCATGCTGACCATTACCTGGTTCAGCCAGTCAACATTGTGCTGGAAGTATTGATACTCGTTCTCCTTGACAATAGGTCCCAGCCAATGGCAGTAGTTATGCAAGAAGATGCCGATGATGGCGAGTCCTCTCAGGGCATTGCATGCCGGGCGTGATAGAATAGCACTATTCATAATCAGTTTCTCCTTTCTTTCTTTTTTACCTTTTTACTTTCTTCCTTTTTTATCTTTTCCAGATGCGCATCACGAAGTTTGTCGTAATCGGCAGAGTTTTTGAGGATACGTGGTCGCATCTCGTCATATTTCGGACTCAGGATGTTATATTCCTCCTTATAGGTAGGTGTCTCAATGCCAGCCAGATATAACAGAAGATGAGGCAGGGCGTCGGTCATGAAGCGCTTGTCCTTAGCCTTGCGTATCTGACGGTAGATATCGCGGTGGTTCCTGATATATTTTGGCGAACAGTATATCCAGAACGGAATTTCAAACTCATAGTGAGCCAGCGGCCAGTCGATTTCTGCAGAATGGTTACGGCAGATGAAGCCTCGGTTCTCTTCGTAGCATTCCTCGCCATGGTCGGGCACGTAGATGACGATGGCATCCTGCTTCTGGAAACGCTTTACAATCTGGGCTACGATAGAGTCGTTGTAGAGGGTGGCGTTATCGTAATGACTCAGCATCTTGCGCTGGGCATTGGTCAGTTCAGGGCGCTTGTCTTCATAACTGCTTGCCCAGAACCGGGCTTGCTTGGTGCGGTAGCGCTGCTTATAGTTTACATGCTGTCCCATCAGGTGGAAGATGGTGAGGTTGTGCTCCTTCTGGAAGTTCTTCAGACTGTCATCATAATCCTTCAGCAGTCCGTCGTCCAGGTCGTGGAGCTGGGTGTTGCGATGGTCAAACTGAAGTTTGCTCAGTTCCGGGTTGTTCAGGAAGAAACCGCCGCTGAAGTCGTAAACCGCCTCCTTTGCCTGTGGCAGGAATTCGTTGGTGATGAAGGTTACGTTATAGCCTGCCTTTCGGAACACTTCAGGGAAGAGCGGATAGTCGCACCATTCGCCTTTCTCGCCTACCACATGGGTAGAGAGCATGTTCTTGAAAACGAAACTGGTCAGGTTCCAGCAGGTTACCACATCGGTAAACTTGGTGAGTTTGCGCGATTTCTCCAAGGCTACCTGCTGTGGAGTGGTATCCATAAAATAGCCGTACTGCTGGGAATGATGGCGGCCGAAGCTTTCGCCGATAATCAGCACGATGTTTGGCGAGCGGTAGCTGCAGCTGTCAACCTTTACTTCGTGGGCAGCATGAATGAGTTGGGTAATCTGATGCGCAGCCAGCTGGTTGGCATAGATGCTGAATTGGAGTCGGTAGACAGGCAGATAGAGTACAGCATGATCCTTTTCTGTCAGGATATGCTCTACTTCGCCTATCGTTCTACCGTTCATGAGTTTATGGTAAGCCATCTTGTTGTGCCAGGAGGTGCAGCATCCTATGATGAAGATGATGAGGCATAGGATTCCGAAACTGGCAGGCATGGCTGCAGTCATGCGGGGGATAGCCATCAGCCGTTTCTTGACAGAAGCCAACTCCAGAACAGTAATGATGAAAACGTATAGCTTGATGAGTTGCTTGCGGAAGATGGCGATGAGAATCTGGATGAGAGCCAGAAGCAGAATCCAGCCCACACTACTGAAGAGAACCTCGGCAGAGATGAGGGCTGAGAGGAAACTGCTAGCCTCCGAACTGTTGGTCTCGCCCACCAGCATCAGCATAGAAGGGTTGAGCGTAGAGCCGAAATTCACGTAGCAATAGGTGTCGGCGGCAGCTGTACTATATAATATAAGGTATAGTACGGCACGCAGACCCCAGCGCACCTTCTTGGGGAAGATGGCGACAACGGCACACACAACATAGAGGTCGACAAAGAGTTCCAGGAACAGGTTGTCGTATAAAGTCCCCTTGGCTGGTGTAGTCACGATAGAACTGATCATGCCCAGCAGGTACATGAACACAAAGAAGTTGGCATTTCTGCGAATCGGCGCAGAAGCCACGTTCAGACACTTCTTAATGATTTCTTTCCAACTCATTTTTTGCTGTTTGTTGTTTAAATATGATTTTAAGCGTTTTCGGAGAGAGGGATGCTTAGAGCTGCCTGTAGTTTCTGACAGCCAGTTGTTCGATGCATTCCGGCACCATTCCCCTGATGCTTTCCTCCTCTTTGATACGCTTTCTGATTTCCGTGCTGCTGATGTTGAGCAGTGGAGTTTCTACGATGGTAACGCCTTCTGGCACATTGCCTATGCTGGCTCCCTGACGCGGATAAACCACGATGGGATAGTGGGCTAGGATGTCGTCGTGGTGGTACCACTTGTCGAAAGCAGCCCAGTTGTCGCCACCGATCAGTAGGGTGAACTCGTTTTCGGGGTAATCCTTGCTGATGGCTTGCAGCGTGTGCCAGGTATAAGATGGCTTAGGCAGGCGGAACTCGTAGTCGCATGCCTTCAGTTGTGGCTCGTGCTCCAGCGCTTTTTCTACCATTTCCAGGCGCAGCTGGTCGTCGAGCAAGTCGGTAGCGGTCTTCTTGAATGGGTTCATGGGCGAAACCATGAACCACACCTCATCCAGGCAGGCCTTCTCGCAAAGGCTTTTCGCCAATGCGATATGGCCCGTATGGATGGGGTTGAAGCTACCGCCAAAGATTCCTACCTTCTTCATTTCTTACTCTGCGTCTAGGAAGGCCTTGACGAGCTGATAAACCTCCTGCTGAGCCTTCTCCAAGTCATCGTTTACGACCACGTGGTCAAACTGAGGGGCAAAGGTCAGCTCATAGCTTGCCTTGGCAAGGCGCTGCTCAATCACCTCAGGCGCATCAGTATTGCGGCCAACCAGACGGCGGCGCAATTCCTCTACCGAAGGAGGCTGCACAAAGATGCTCAAGGCACGCTCGCCATAATACTTCTTGATGTTTACACCACCCTTCACGTCAACATCGAAAATCACCGACTCGCCCTTGGCAAGCTGGTTTTCTACCTGTGACTTCAGGGTGCCGTAGAATCTGTCCTGGTAAACCTCCTCGTACTCCAGGAACTCGTCAGCCTCAATCTTAGCCTTGAATTCCTCTGGAGAGAGGAAGAAATACTCTACACCATTCTGTTCTGTACCGCGCGGAGCACGAGAGGTGCAGCTGATAGAGAAAGCCAGCTTCAATTCCGGGTGCTCTTTCATCAGCCAGTTTACTATTGTGCTCTTACCGCTGCCCGATGGGGCGCTGAAAATTAACAATCCGTTCTTCATTTTTTCTTCTTCTTTTCTTTATTTGCTGTTTGATAGGGGGCTTTTTGGACAGGCGATAATCGCCTGGAACGGGGGCGAGGCTTTCAAAAACGCCACTTGAGGGGGCTTTTGAGGGGGCTCTTGGGGAGAGAGGAGGTGCCTGTCTCTTGTTTAGAGGGCATTCAGCACCTGCTCCTTGATCTGCTCCAGTTCGTCCTTCATCTTCACCACGATGTTCTGCATCTCAGCCTGGTTGCTCTTAGAGCCGGTGGTGTTGATTTCGCGTCCCATTTCCTGTGCGATGAAACCGAGTTTCTTTCCTACACCATGACCTTCCTCATTCATGGTCTCGCGGAAATACTTCAGGTGGTTGGCAAGGCGCTGCTTCTCCTCGCTGATGTCGAGCTTCTCGATGTAGTAGATGAGTTCCTGCTCCAGGCGGTTCTTGTCGTAATCCACATTCGGAATCTGCTGCAGGCCGTTAACGATGTTCTGTCTGATCTTCTCCACGCGAGCCTTCTCGTATGGTTCGATGCTAGCCAGAAGAGTCTGGATATTATCCACCTTCTCTGTGAATTTCTTCTGGAGAGCGGCTCCTTCCTGCTTGCGGAAGGCTACGAGATGGTTCACAGCCTCGCAAATTGCATTTTTTGCCACTTCCCACTCCTCATCGCTCAATTCTTCCACATCCGTCTTCGTTGTTACATCAGGAAGACGCAACAGAGTGCTGTACCAGTCGGTTGGCTCAGGAATGCCTGTTTCAGCCGAAATCTTCTTGATTTGCTGGTAATAATTCTGTACAAGCGCCGCGTTGATAGGAGTGGCATCTGTAGTAGCATCCTTATCAATCCAGATGGCGAAGTCAACCTTGCCTCTTTCTAGATTTTTAGAGATATACTGACGGATTTCCATCTCCTTCTCTCTATAGAGCGGAGCAATACGAGTAGAGAGGTCAAGCGTCTTGCTATTTAATGACTTTATCTCTACATTAATCTTCTTTGTTTTAAAGGCCGCGGTAGCTTTTCCGAAGCCTGTCATTGACTGTATCATATAATCTTTCGCGTTAAATTTCTGCAAAAGTACAAAAAAAAGCGAGAAAATGAGTATATTTGCACCTTATTTAAGAATATATTTTTTAATTATGTCGTGTATTTTGAATATTGAGACGAGTACGGACGTGTGCTCAGTGGCAATTAGTGATAGTGGACAGGTGATTTTCAACCAGGAAGATCACACAGGTCCGAACCATGCTGTTAAGTTGGGTGTGTTTGTGGATGAGGCTCTTGATTTCCTCGATTCTCATGGTCTTCCGCTGGAGGCTGTGGCGGTAAGTTGTGGTCCGGGTTCCTATACCGGATTGCGTATCGGTGTGAGTATGGCGAAGGGCATCTGTTATGGTCGCGGTGTGAAACTCATCGCTGTTCCAACACTCGAACTGATGGCAGTGCCTGTATTGCTTGGCGAACATCCTGAGGAGGAAGACGCTCTCATCGTACCTATGCTCGACGCCCGCCGCATGGAGGTATATGCCGAAGTGCTCGACCGCGCCCTGAAGGTGGTTCGCCCTATTCAGGCTGATATTGTGGATGCTGATACCTACAAGGAATATCTGGACCAGCATCATGTATACTTCTTCGGAAATGGCGCTGCCAAGTGTATGGAGACCATCAACCATCCGAATGCTCACCTCGTAGAGGGCATTGAGCCTTTGGCTAAGAATATGGCTCCGCTGGCAGAGAAGCGTTTTGTAGAGGGCAAGTTCGAAGATGTGGCATATTTCGTGCCTTTCTATCTCAAGGATTTCGTGGCTAAGATGCCAAAGAAACTGCTCTAGAATTATTGATTATATAAAATGTTGTAAGAATGAATATAGAAGGATTAGACTATAATACCCAGAGAGCTAAGCTCATTCTGCCTGAGTATGGCCGTGAGATTCAGCAGATGGTAGACCATTGTCTGACGCTTACCGACCGTGAAGAGCGCCAGCGCTGTGCAGAGACCATTATTGCAGTCATGGACCGTATGTTCCCTGAGAACAGAGGGGTAGAGGACCATGAGCAGAAACTCTGGGACCAGCTTGCCATCATGAGCAATTTCCAGCTCGACATCGATTTCCCTTATGATGTATCGGATGCTGTGAAGATAGCAACCAAGCCGGAGCCTTTGCCATATCCTATGCAGCACATCCCGGTGCGCCATTATGGAGCTATGCTCTTCGAGATTTTCGAAAAGCTGAAGACGATGGAACCAAGTGAGGAGCGCGATAAACTCGTGGAGCTTACTGCCAACCAGATGCATCGCGACCTGGTAACCTGGAGCCATGGCTCCAGTGATGTAGCCAAGGTAGCTTCCGATCTGGCACGTTTTACCGATGGCAACATCCAGCTCGATCTCGATACCTTCGTTTTCGAGAAGATTGAGGCGCAGCCTAAGAATGTAAATAATAATAAGAAGAAAAAGTAATCCACATTATTATATATAGTAGACAAGCTTATGGAGTCTTTTATCATAGAGGGCGGTCATCCGCTCAAAGGTACTATCACACCTCAGGGCGCCAAGAACGAGGCCCTGCAGGTTATCTGTACCACAATCCTTACCGACGAGCCTGTGCGCATCACCAACGTGCCGGACATCCTGGATGTGAACAACCTGATTAAGTTGCTCCAGGAGATAGGTGTCAAGGTAACCAAGCACAGTCGTCACGACTATACATTCCAAAGTGATGAGTTGAAACTCGATTATCTCGACAGTCTGGAGTTTGTGAAGAAATGTTCTTCTCTTCGTGGTAGTGTGCTCATGATAGGTCCGCTGCTCGGTAGATGTGGCAAGGCTACCATAGCTCAGCCGGGAGGCGATAAGATAGGTCGTCGCCGTCTGGATACCCACTTCCTGGGCTTCAAGTATCTGGGCGCCAACTTCGTTCACGATGATGAGCGTAATGTTTATCAGATACAGGCTAAGAAGCTGAAGGGCTGCTATATGTTGCTCGATGAGGCTTCGGTTACCGGTACTGCCAATATCATCATGGCATCAGTATTGGCAAAGGGCACTACCACCATTTATAATGCAGCTTGCGAGCCATATATCCAGCAGCTCTGCCATCTGCTCAATGCGATGGGCGCTCAGATCAGCGGCATCGCCAGCAACCTGCTCACCATCGTGGGTGTTGATAAACTGCATGGTGCCGAGCATCGCATCTTGCCTGATATGATTGAGGTAGGTTCGTTCATCGGCATGGCGGCAATGTGTGGCGAAGGTGTGCGCATCAAGAATGTGTCTGTCAAGGATTTGGGCATTATTCCTGATGCATTCCGCCGCCTGGGAGTGAAGATAAAGATAGAGGACGATGACCTTGTGATTCCAGAACAGAAACATTATGTCATCGATTCGTTTATTGACGGCACCATCATGACGCTTGCCGATGCCCCTTGGCCAGGACTCACTCCTGACCTTCTTTCCGTGCTCCTCGTAGTGGCTACCCAGGCTCGTGGCAGCGTCCTCTTCCATCAGAAGATGTTCGAGAGCCGCCTCTTCTTCGTGGATAAACTGATTGATATGGGTGCGCAGATCATTCTCTGTGATCCTCACCGTGCTGTGGTGGTTGGTCATGACCATAAGATCAAACTGCGTGCTGGCAGAATGACCAGTCCTGATATCCGTGCCGGTATTGCCCTGCTGATTGCTGCCATGAGTGCCAATGGTACCAGCCGCATTGCCAATATCGCCCAGATAGACCGTGGTTATGAGGATATCGAGCATCGCCTTAATGCGCTGGGTGCCAAGATTACCCGTGTCAGTGATTAATCAATGTTAAATGTTAAATGTTGAATGTTGAATGATTAGACGTGACGAAGTATATAAGATAGGCAAGTTGGGAAAACCTCATGGTGTGAAGGGCGAGATTACTTTCGCCATTACAGATGATGTTTTCGACCGTGTAGATGCCGAGTACCTGGTACTCGACATCGATGGCATCCTCGTGCCTTTCTATTTAGAGGAATATCGTTTTAAGAACGATGAGAATGTGCTCGTGAAGTTTGAGGATATCGATACCCAGGAGCAGGCACGCAACTATACCGGTTGCGAGGTTTTCTTCCCACGTCATCTCTCTGACAGTGATGAAGAGAACATGAGCTGGGCAGAAATCATCGGTTTCCATCTGGTAGATGCTGTAAGCGGCAAGGTGGTAGGTACCATAGAACATGTAGACGATTCCACCCTCAACCTTCTTTTCGAGGTAACAACCGATGCAGGTGATGAAATCCTCATCCCTGCCAGCAATGACCTCATCGAAGAGGTGAGCGCTGAAAAGAAAGAAATCAGAATGGCGATTCCGGAAGGATTGCTCGACTTATAAAGTGAAGAAATATGAAGAAACAACAGATATGTATTCTCGGTTCTACGGGAAGTATCGGTACACAGGCGCTTGATGTCATCGAGCAGCACAGTGACCTTTACGAGGTATATTGCCTCACCGCCAACAACCGAGTGCAGGAACTTGCCGAGCAGGCTCGCAAGTTCCATCCGGCTGCTGTGGTCATAGCCAATGAGGCTCGCTACGAGGAGCTGAAGGATATGCTCAGTGATGAGCCTGATATCAAGGTTTATGCCGGTGCTCAGGCGCTTTGCGATATCGTACAGGCTGAGCCTATCGATATGGTGCTGGCTTCCATGGTAGGCTTCTCGGGCCTGGAACCAACCATCCATGCCATCAAGGCGCGTAAGAAGATATGTCTTGCCAACAAGGAAACGCTGGTGGTAGCGGGTGAGTTGATCTGTAATCTTGCACAGGAATATCATGTGCCTATCCTCCCTGTTGACAGCGAGCATAGTGCCATCTTCCAGAGTCTGGTGGGTGAGGGCGACAACGAGGTAGAGAAGATTCTTCTGACCTGTTCGGGTGGTCCTTTCCGTAATTATACCCACGAGCAGTTGGAGAAGGTGACTGCTGCCGACGCCCTCAAGCATCCTACCTGGGATATGGGTGCCAAGATAACCATCGATTCGGCTTCGCTCATGAACAAGGGCTTCGAGGTGACAGAAGCTAAATGGCTCTTTGGGGTTCCGGCTGACAAAATTGAGGTGCTTATCCATCCGCAGAGCGTTGTGCATAGTGCCGTTCAGTTTGTTGATGGTGCTGTCAAGGCTCAGTTGGGTGTGCCAGATATGCGTCTGCCTATCCAGTATGCCTTCTCTTTCCCTCAGCGTCTGCATCTGAATGGCGATCGTCTCGACCTCTTCAAAACGCAGGATTTGCAGTTCTTCAAGCCTGACTATCAGAAGTTCAAGTGCCTGCAACTGGCTTTCGATGCCATCAGAAAGGGTGGTAATATGTCGTGTATCGTGAATGCAGCCAACGAGATAGTGAATGCCGGCTTCCGCAAAGGTGAGTGTGGCTTCCTTCAGATGGCTGATATCATCGAAGAGACGATGGCGAAGGCTACTTTCGACAGTAATCCCGACCTCGATGTCTATCTGCAGACCGATGCTGAGGCTCGCCGCATAGCTACAGAGCTGATGCACAAGTAATAGTTTATAGTTAATAGTTTATAGTTAATAGTTAAAATGAACGTTGGATATAGGGCTCATCATAAAGTTCAAAGTTCCAAGTTCAAAGTTCAAAGTAAATAAATGGAAGTATTTTTGATCAAAGCGTTGCAGCTGATGCTGTCGCTTTCCATCTTAGTGTTGCTCCATGAGGGTGGACACTTCTTCTTCTCCAAACTCTTTGGTGTAAGAGTGGAGAAGTTCTATCTGTTCTTCGACCCTTGGTTCCATCTCTTCGAGTTCAAGCCAAAGAATTCGGATACTACCTATGGTTTGGGATGGTTGCCGCTCGGAGGATATTGTAAGATTTCGGGTATGATAGATGAAAGTTTCGATACCGAACAGATGAAACAGCCGGAACAGCCATACGAGTTTCGCAGCAAACCGGCATGGCAGCGCCTGCTCATCATGATAGGTGGCGTGCTGGTCAACTTCGTGCTGGCTCTCTTCATCTATTCCATGATTCTGTTCCATTGGGGCGACAATTATGTGGCTACCCGCGATATGAGTTATGGTATGAAGTTCAATACCGAGGCAAAGGCATTGGGCTTCCAGGACAAGGATATTCTGGTAAGCACCGATCTGGGTGAGTTCAAGACCTTTGATGGCGATCTGTATCGTAATCTCTCTGAGGCTAAGCAGGTCAATATCATCCGTCAGGGCAAACCGATGACGCTTAATCTGCCTGGTGATCTCGACATGCTCAGTATGATTAAGAGCAGTCCTCGCTTCGTAGATGTGTATGTACCTCTGCAGATTGATAGTGTGATGAAGGATTCGCCTGCCAGCAAACTCGGTTTGGCAAAGGGGGATAAGATTCTTGCTATTAATAATAAAAAGGTAGTCTCTTTCAACGAATTTCAGATTGAATTGGGCAGAGTAGAGGATGTGCTTGCTTCGGCTGAGACGCCGCAGGACAGTGCCAGAGCACTTACAGCTCAGGTTACTTATCTCAAGGCTTCTGGCGATACCGTCAAGTCGAGTGTTCTCCTGAAGTCTACCGAAGAGGGTGTGAAGTTTGGTTTCTACAATCATCCTGTCATGCTCGATTATAAGATTACTCATGTCAACTATGGCTTCTTCGAGAGTTTCCCTGCCGGCATCAAATACGGCTGGAATGTCTTGGCCGGTTATGTGGGCGATATGAAGTATGTCTTCTCTAAGGAAGGCGCCAAGAGTCTGGGTGGTTTCGGTGCGCTGGGCAGTCTCTTCCCATCTGTATGGGATTGGCATGCATTCTGGCTTATGACAGCGTTCCTGAGCATCATTCTTGCCTTCATGAACATTCTTCCTATCCCTGCTCTTGATGGTGGACATGTGTTCTTCCTTCTCTATGAGATTATCACAGGTCGCAAACCGGGCGATAAGTTCATGGAGCGTGCTGAGTATATTGGTTTCGGCATACTGATTCTTCTGCTTGTCGTTGCCAACCTGAACGATGTATTGCGACTCTTCGGCATCTTGTAATGCCGGGGAATCGCGAAAATAAAGGTCTAAAAAAAGAGGGTGTGTCATTAATTTATGAAACACCCTCTTTTTTTGAGTTTATTCTTTTATACGTATTATACGTATCTGATAATCTGTCCTACACTAACCTTCTTGTCTTTGCGGTAGCCGTTGAGTCTGCAGATCTGCTCTACAGATACGCCGCGCTTTTCTGCGATAGAATTAAGCGTTTCGCCTGGCTTCACCTTGTGGTAGAGCTTCTCGTGGCCAGCAGGCAGTTCGTAGTATCTTCCCACTTCGCCGCCGTTAACCTGCTCTCTGGTGTAACCACCGTTGCCAACCTTGCCGCGGGCAGCATTGGCATCAGCTGATTCGCTTTCGTAGGTATTACGGTTAAAGCTGTAGAAGTCGCCTGTAACGTCCTGGTTGCGGAAATCGAAGAAGAGTGCCGGGTTCAGAGCCACACCACAGAGACGGGTCTCAAAGTGGAGATGCGAACCGGTACTTCTACCCGTATTACCACCCAAGCCAATCACATCGCCGGCTCTTACCTCTTCGCCCTCAGTAACGAGCTGCTTAGAGAGGTGACCATAGATAGTCTCCAAACCGTTGTTGTGACGAATCACGATGTACTTACCGTAACCACCACCTTCATATCTTACGATGCGAACTCTGCCTGAAAAGGCTGAGCGGATTGAGTCGCCAATATAAACCTTGATGTCCATACCTTTATGTTGGCGGCCAAAGCTAGCACGGTAACCGAAGTTACTTGTGACAACGCGACTAGGAGTTGGCATGCAGAAATGACGGAGATCGATGCGGAAGTGCTCAGGCAAGGTTGTAGCCCTGTGAGCGTACTTGTTAGAGAAATCCTCATACAGCTCGGCTGCAGGGTTCTCTCTGTCTTCAATCATTCGATAATGCGACACAGCGAGTGTGTCGAGCGATTTCATTCTGTGGTCTACAGGTGCCTGTCTTGCCAACAGATCTTGTCCGCAAACGGGAGAAGCTGTTAGCGCCAACAATGCAACGACCGAAATTTTCTTTATACTCTTTTTAAAACTCATACTACTTTTTCTATTTTCTTTTTTAGGTTCGTGTCAACAGCGCAGAATCATACAAGAAATTCTGCAAAAACCACTAAGGCAAATGCCTTCATGTAGCGGTTTTGTTATATAGACGTTGCAAATATAACAAAAAAACTTCAAAAAACCAAAGTTGTTAAAGCCAAAAGGGCGATATTTAACGCCCTAGCCTTTTTTTTAACTTACATTAGGAAAATGAGATGCAAGGAGTTGACTTTTAATACGTTTCATGCTTTTGTAGCATTCTCAACAGAGCTACGGCAGGAGAATGCCCCATGAAAATATACTTTTTTACCTCCGGACTGGTGAATCGGAGGCATTCCTGATAAGCGCGGTAGAGGTCGTTGAGATTGATGGTAAATTCCTTACCCGATGACTCTCTGATACCGATAATCATCTTTGCCGTGACATGCAGTTTGACATATCTGATGCCTGTTGCGCTTTCTATTTCTGTAATGTTTTCGAGAATGGCTCTCATTTCTTCCAGGGTTATTTCTGGTCGCGGCTCCCTGATAGCCGGCTTTCTTCTTCTATCCATAATTATACTTTTTACTTTTGGGACAGACGATGGAATCGCCTGGAACGGGGGTGAGGCTGCTTGATAGCTGAAGCCACCTTTTAGCCTTGCTTTCTGATAACAGGAACTGCTTTTGCTTGCTTTCTGATAACAGGAACTGCTCTTGCTTGCTGCTTTAGCTGATGGCTGCCCAGTTGATATGGGTTTTCTTCAATTCCCTGAGGCGGTTCCAGAGCAGGGCGTTATGAGGAGCATTGCATTCGGGATCGTTGTCGATGATTTCCTGTGCTTCTGTGCGTGCCAGTTGTACCAGCTGACCATCTCTGGCAATATTCGCTATCTTCAGGTCGAAAGCCATGCCGCTCTGCTGCGTTCCCTCCAGGTCGCCGGGACCACGGAGTTTCAAGTCGGCCTCGGCGATACGGAAACCGTCGTTCGTATCGCACATGATATCAATACGTTTGCGGGTTTCTTCTGAAAGCTTATAGTTGGTTACCAGAATACAGTAGCTCTGGTCGCAGCCTCTTCCTACACGGCCTCGCAGCTGGTGCAACTGGGACAGGCCGAAGCGCTGTGCATCCAGGATGACCATCACAGAAGCATTGGGCACATTTACACCAACTTCTATCACGGTGGTGGCAACGAGAATCTGTGTTTCGCCCTTCACAAACTGCTCCATCTCTACCTCCTTTTCGGCAGATTTCATCTTTCCGTGTATCTTGCTCAGTCTGAACTCCGGGAATGCCTGTTTCAGCGTTTCGTAACCTTCTTCCAGATTCTTCAGGTCGCTCTTCTCGCTTTCCTTGATCAGCGGAAAGACGATATATACCTGTCTGCCGAGATTAATCTGGCGGCGGATGCTCTGATAGAGACTGGTGAGTTGGGTATCAAACTTGTGTAGCGTCTGTATCGGTTTTCTGCCCGGTGGCAGTTCATCAATCACGCTCACGTCCAGGTCACCATAAATGGTCATGGCGAGGGTGCGGGGGATAGGAGTGGCGGTCATCACGAGGATATGAGGCGGATTCTCGCTCTTGTTCCACAGCTTGGCTCTCTGTGCTACACCGAAGCGATGCTGCTCATCGATGACGGCTACGCCTAATCTTCTGAAAATCACCGGGTCTTCGAGGATGGCATGGGTGCCTACCAGAATCTGGATGTCGCCCGTAGCCAGGTCGGCAAGAATCTTTTCTCTCTTCTTTCCCTTTACGATGCCTGTGAGCAGTTCTACCCGGATATCCATTCCCTGCAGGAAGTCGCAGATAGTTTGCAGATGCTGCTCGGCAAGAATTTCGGTAGGTGCCATCATACATGCCTGATAACCGTTATCCAGCGCAATGAGCATGGTCATGAGAGCCACGAGCGTCTTGCCTGAACCTACATCACCCTGCAGAAGACGGTTCATCTGTCTGCCGCTGCACATATCGGCTCTGATTTCATGCATCACCCGTTTCTGTGCTCCTGTCAGTTCGAAAGGCAGATGACGGGCATAGAACCCGTTGAAGATGTCAGCGATGCGGTTGAAGACATAGCCCCTGAACTTGCGGCGCTGGTCGGTGGCATACCTTATTATATTAAGCTGCACATAGAAGAGTTCCTCAAATTTAAGGCGTACCTGAGCCTTTTGCATCTCCTGATGGGAATGCGGATAATGAATCATGCGGATGGCTGCATCGCGCGAAACCAGATGCAGACGGTCTACGATATGGCTTGGCAGCGTTTCGGGAATAGGAGGAAGGATAGTGACCAGCTGCTTGGTCATCTTCTCTATGGAACGTGAGGTGTAGCCGCGCTTTCTCAGGTTCTCGGTAAGCGAGTAGTAGGGCTGCATGCCCATCTCTGAGATCTGGAGATTGGTGGCATCGTCCATATCGGGATGGGTAAACTGGAATCTGCCGTTGAAGATGGTTGGCTTTCCGAAAACGAGATATTCGGTTCCCACCTTATAGGTCTTCATGATGTATTGGGCGCCGCGATACCAGATGAGGTCTGCCACACCGTAGCCGTCTGAGAAATGGGCTACCAGCAGTTTGTTGCGCTTGCCGGTATCTATCTCATCGTAGCTGAGTATCTTGCCTTTGAGTTGTACAAAGGGCATGTCGGCATTGAGTTCGCTGATGTGGAAAACCTTGGAGCGGTCTACATATTTATATGGATAGTATTCCAGCAGGTCACTATAAGAGTTGATGCCGAGCTCCTTGCTCAGTATCTCTTTCTTTTTGGGTCCTACCCCCGGCAGGAACATGATGTCTTGGTCTAAAATACTATTCATAATGATGCAAAAGTACAACATTATGGCAAAACAGCCAAAATGTTTAACGCTTTTTTTCCGCAATTGTGGCTTTTTTATTTGTTTATATTGATTTTTCTTCGTACCTTCGCACCGAATAAGATTAAAACTTTCATGAATAGTAAGAAAAGATATATGGTGATAGCTTTGCTGGCGCTTCTGGTTGTGTCGGCAATGGCATATAATGACGAGGCTAAGCCTTGGACCTTCTGGAACTGGAAGTATGGCTCCGTTTCCAGACCGGGTATTCATGCCGATCTGACGGGTATGAAGAATGTAGGTATGGGTGGTATCTGGCTGATGCCGGTACGTGAAGCCGGCGAGTGTCTGGAATCTCAGGACGGGGTGGCACAGCTGTCGCCTGAGTTCTGGAAGATGATGGATTATTCCTTCCAGCTAGCCGACTCTCTCGATTTTGACATAGGCATCCATGTCTTGCCTGGCAATCCGCTTGTCCTCCCTGCTGAATCGATGCAGAAGGTTGTCTGGACCGATACCATCGTGAAGGGCGGAAAGAAGATTGAAGGCTTGCAGATGTGGCAGCCCGAGAGTTATAAGGACGGAAAGATGCAGTCTGCCGGAAGCGAAGGTGGATATTATCAGGATATTGCTGCTTTTGCCATCCGCTTTAAAGGAAAAACGGGGCCTGCCTGGCGCAACGCAACCGATTCGGCTGCCCGGAGCGAGGCGGTGCCGATGACTGATGTGCTCCCCTTGAAGATGGAAGGGGGAATGGTGATGGGTGTCATGGTGAATGGTATCTTGCAGAATAAGTTGCCTAAGGGCTCCTGGTGCCTGTTGCGGATGGGACATACCTCAACGGGACAGACTCATGCAACGGATGGGAAAGGTATGGGACTTGAGGTGGACAGGTTCTCACCGGCAGCCGTAAAGAAACTATTCGATTCCTGGTATGCGCCGTTACTGAACCGTCCGCATGGCGATGTGGTATCGTATCTGTATATCGACCCGAGAGAGTGGGGCAGCCAGAACTGGGGCTGTCAGTTTGCCGAAGAATTCAAGGTGCGCCGCGGCTATGATCTCATCCCCTATCTTCCTGTCATGGCAGGTGTTCCGCTGGAGTCGGCTTCCCGATACGAACAGGTACAGAATGATATCCGTCTCACCATCGAGGAACTGGTAAAGGAGAAGTTCTTCCAGACCTTCACCCGTCTGGCAGAAGAACTGTATGTTGAGGTTTCTTGTGCGCCTATCCCGCGTACCGATCATCCCGACGATATGTTCCGTGCCGTAAGCAGAGCCCATATCTATAATGAAAATCCGGTCCAGGCTGTGGCTTGTACAGGAAACTATGGCGCACGGAACGGAACGCCCGCCTTGCTCAAACCTTTGATAGACCGCCACCTGGCGCTTGGCATCAACAGGTTCATTTTCCAGCATGATATTGTCCGGCATCCAGAGGCTCGAGGTTTCATGGATTACATCACCATGTGTCAGCATTATCTGCAGCAGGGCAGACCGGTGGTTGATATCGCTGTGTTTCATCCTTCGGAAAACCCCGAACAGAAGAACAGCTATCGTGCCCCTCGTGGTTACAAATACGATTTGATCAACAAGGATGCCTTGCTGAAATGGAATTTCGAATATAGTCCGAAAGGTAAACTGCCTGGAAATCAGGATTATCGCATTCTCGTGGTTTCGCAGCCGGATAGCTCTCTCTCTGCTGAGATAAAAGCGAAACTGGAGGAATTGCGTGAGGAAGGCATCGTCATCATCGACAAGCCTTATCAGGCGAAGAACTTCTTGCAGTATGGCATCGATCCGGATGTCATACTGCCTGAGAATATGGATTATGCCCACCGTCTGGTTCTGGAGGCAACGGGCAGGAAGGATATCTATTTCCTGATTAATCAGGAGAATAAGGAGCGCCAGATTACGGCAACCTTCCGTACCGGTACTTCCAGAATTCGCCAGATAGTGAACTTGAACTTGCCAGCTTATGGCTCAGTCTTCGTCATCCTGTCTAACAGGGATGACATGCAGATTATCAGCCCAACAAAGCTTCCGCTACCTTGATGTCGAATGGAGTGGTAATCTTGATGTTCTCACGGTTACCCTCAACCATTGCAACCTGACAGCCAAGACTTTCTACCACCGAAGCATCATCGGTAAACTGTTCCTTGTATTCCTGGTTGAAAGCCTGCTTTGCCAGACCGATGTCGAAGGTCTGGGGAGTCTGCACCACGCGGTAATCGCTGCGCAGCACATTCTTTCCGCCTCCGTGCTGGTCGATATAGCGCAGGGTGTCGGTTACGGCATATACAGGGATGGCTGCATATTCTTCGCGAGCCGTTTCGAAACATTCCTCGATGACTTCTTTAGATACGAATGGGCGCACGCCGTCGTGAATACCCACTACGCCATCTTCATCATCAGGAATGAGTGCCAGTCCGTTTTTGGATGACTGGAAACGGGTGTCGCCACCATTGGCTATCTGGTGCTTGATGCTGAAATGATGCTCCTCGCAGAGCTGGTGCCAGTATGCCTGCTGACTCTCCGGCAGAACCAGGATGATGTTCAATGCAGGGTCATATTCATGAAAACGCTCTATGGTGCGCATCAGGATAGGCTTGCCCGCTACCGGCAAGAACTGTTTTGGAATCTCACTTCCCATGCGGAGGCCTTTGCCTCCGGCTACTATGATTACGTAATCCATTTTTTAAGTGAAGAGTTAAAAGTGAAGAGTGAAGAATTCTAATCCTGCCTTTCTTCACTCATTGTTATTACTTGTTCTGCATGAGATGATCATACATCATGCCATCCTGCAGGGCAGCTACGGTTTCCTTGCTTACGAAATAGCTCAATATCTTATAGGCGTATGGGAGGGTTGCGGCAGGACCTTCGCCTGTAATCACGTTGCCGTCTTCCTGGAAGAGGGTGGCGGTATATTCGGTGTTCTCGCCGAAATACTGCTCAAAGCCAGGATAACAGGTAGCCTTCTTTCCTTCGAGGATGCCTGTGCTTGCCAGAACCATTGGGGCTGCGCAGATGGCACCGATTCGCTTGCCAGCCTTGTGCTGTGCGATGAGCGCCTGGCGCACACCTTCGTGCTCGTTGAGGTTTGTACTGCCTGGCATTCCGCCCGGAATCATCAGCATGTCAGCATCTTCAAAGCTGGCAATATCCTCAAACTTCAGGTCAGCCTTGATGGTAACACCATGCGATGTTTCTACCCATTCAGTACCCGTTACACTTACAGTCTTGATGTCTACACCACCTCTACGGAGGATGTCTACCGGAGCCAATCCTTCGATTTCCTCGAAGCCATTGGCAAGAAATTCATATACCTTAGCCATAATTTATTTGTTTTTTGTCTTGTTATTCAAATAATATGATTACCTTTGCAAAAGTAAGAATAATTATTGAAATAACAAAATAAATGGCACAGCAACATTTAAAATTCGCAATATTTGGTAATGAATACCAGGCTAAGAAGTCGGCTTCGATAGAGAAAATCCTTCTTTATCTCGAAAAGAAGGAGGCTGAAGTTTATGTGGAGAATGCTTATTACGAGTTTCTTACCCGCGACCAGCATCTCGATGTGAAGGCGGCTGGGGTGTTCGAGGATTACAACTTCGATGTGGATTATGTCATCTCTATGGGTGGTGACGGTACCTTCCTGAAGGCAGCGAGCCGTGTGGGAGCCAAGGGTACGCCTATCATCGGTGTGAATATGGGCAGATTGGGCTTCCTTGCCGATGTGCTGCCTAGTGAGATAGAGTCGGCGCTGGACAGTCTTTATGCCGGTGAATGCCTGATAGAGGAGCATGCGGTGATTCAGGTGGAGGCAGAAGGTGGCATACTTGCCGGCAATCCGTTCGCCCTCAACGATATCGCCGTACTGAAGCGTGATGATGCTTCGATGATTTCCATCCGTACGCAGGTAGATGGCGAATTTCTCGTTACTTATCAGGCTGATGGACTGATTGTTACCACGCCAACCGGTTCTACGGCATACAATCTATCTAATGGCGGTCCTATCATCATTCCGCAGAGTGGCAGCATCTGTCTTACTCCGGTGGCTCCTCACAGTCTGAACATCCGTCCTATCGTCATCAACGATACGGCTGTCATCACGCTCGATATCGAGAGCCGCAGCCACAACTATCTGGTAGCCATCGATGGTCGTAGTGAACGTATGACGGAGGAAACTCGCCTTATCATCCGCAAGGCTCCTCATAGCATCAAGATTGTGAAGCAGCGCAACCAGCGTTATTTCTCTACCCTGAGAGAGAAACTGATGTGGGGTGCTGACCAGCGCGAAAGATAAGTAGAATAAGAAAATAATTAAAATAAGAAAAGAGGTATATCCCGAAGATGAATCTTGGGTATACCTCTTTTTCCTAACCTAAAACAACTAACTAATAATTTTGTTCACACAAAACTAAACCTAAAAACATAAACCTTAATAAACCTAAAAACTTAAAAACTTAAAACTGAAAAACTTAAACTAAAAACTGAAACTATTCTTTGAACTTATTTAATGTATTCTGCTGTAACATCCTTCACTTTATGTTTCTTACCATCTTTGGATGTTTCGATTTCGAAGTAAGCCGTACTGGTGAGACCTTTTATATCTACAGTCTGCGGCTTATCTTTACCATTATTGAATATGATATTCACCAACTCGTTTGCATTATCAATGCTGACTTCCTTGTAGTACCATGTCTTACCACCAATGGTCTTTGTTTCTGTCATCTTTTCACCAGGCCACTCAACAGATGCTGCTTTCTTCCATGTATAGCAGTATAATGAATTCCAGTTCACAGCATCGGCATTCACATAAACCATAAATTTATATGCCTTGAACTTCTCAATCGTATATTGATGTGTGGCGATATTTCTAACTTTACCATTCACAAGCAATCCAACCTTCAAGGTACAAGTACCATTGATGCTGATTTCCTTACCACTTTCTACTGTTGTGCTCTTCGAAGTAGGATTTGAACCATCCAAGGTATAAACCAATTTGGCTCCCTCTGTCTGGCTGACTGCAGTAAGTGTGGTCTTGAAACCTTCCTCGTATGAGCCAGAAGGCATGCTTGTCCAAGAGGTCTCTGCATCATTAGAGAGGAAATAGGCATAGTGATAACCGGAAAGAATCTTCGTATAGCCTGTTTCTCCTGCATATCCTGCTGCATCATTACCTACAGCCACAAGAAGTTTGTGCTTAGTACCAGTAACCTCGTTCACATAAAGAGTTTTCTTGCTCTGCTTGTTGGCATAATTGCTCATATTAGTGATGCCTGCATATTTGCGGGCTGCAATCATCTCCTTTATCTCAGACTTATAAGCATTCCAGTGTGGCTGGAAGATACATGGTGTGCCTGGCATGGCGAGCATATAGGCATTGGCTGCTATGGTATCTTTGCGCAGAGGGTCGTTCTGTTCTGATTCAGAGCGTTTCTGTGTATCATGATTTTCTACAAAAGTAACCGCATAACGACGATAATTGGCATCGTGCATAAGATTGTCGTTACTGTTGAGCTTTGACCAGTCTGAAGATGTTGCCACCTTTCCGTTAGCCGCTCCGTTTACGGCATCGCGTACATTATAACGGAACTGGAAGTCGAAGGCAGCACTCTTCTTGTTAGTTCTGTTTATCCAACTTTCTATTTTGTCGTTACCATCCCAGTATTCACCTACAGAGTATGCTACACCTGTGGCATCATTATAGTCGGCAACATGGATACCATCGAAGCCTTTCACCATATCATAGCGGAAACCGGTGTAACCCAAATCATCCTTCAGATATTTCAGATACGCTTTGATCACCTTCTGCACATTTTCGCTCTTGTGGTCGATGTCACGGCAACCTCCAAAGTCGGTTCCCTCATCATTGTTCTGGCTGAGGCTTACCCCGTCTGTGGCAGCCTGGGTTGCTGTAGTTCCGCCATCATCATTCTTGCAGATGTCTGTAGATTGCATCTGGTAGGTCACTCCCTTATATGTTTCAGCAGGGAATGTATACCAGCCCTCCGTATTGCGGTGGTTGATGACTACATCAGCAATAGCACCTATACCAGCGGCTTTAAACTTAGTTATCAGACTTCTGAGCTCAGCCTCAGATCCGAAAGAAGAGTTCTGATTAAAATAGTAATATGGCATATAACCCATCACCTGAGTGGTCTCCAAACATTTTCCGCTTTGTGGAAGCCAAACAAGGTCGATATAATTTTTCAGCTCATCAGCCTGCTTCTCTAAGACCTTCCATTGTGATTCATTATAAGAATCCCAAGAGAATCCTTGCAGCATAACGCCGCTATAATCGCTAGCCCAGCCTTGCGAATTGAGATTTGGTTCAGGCTCAGGTTCAGGACTTGGGGTAGGCGCTGGCGTTGGCTCAGGATCTGGAAGATCAGGGTCATTGCTGCTAGAACATGCTCCAAGTGTGAGTGCCATTGCGGCAAGGAGTGTAAGGTATATCTTCTTCATAATTATCATTGTATCTTGTGATTATTATTTTATGTTTAATTGCAAGTTGTATTGTTATACGTTGGCAAAGTTACGATTTATTTCATTAGCTTGTTCAAAAATTGATGCAAATCAAGCAAATAAATTGTGCAAACGTTTGCATTTACTAATAAAGTTGTTTCTTTAGGTACGTCTTTAGGTACTTTAACTTGAAAGACTTGATGAAGATATATTTTGCTTATAATTTTGCACAGATGAAACAGTAAAGATTATGGCGAAAAAGAGAACTAAAACAAAAGCAAAGGAACCCATCAAGATTTGGGTGAAACCTTTGAAGAGTGGCAACAAGGCAATCTATCTGCGTACTTACCAAGCTGGAAGCAAGGGTAGAGGCTATACCTACGAGCGGTTGAAGGGATTGGTGCTGGTAGATGACAAAAGAGGAAGCGACAAGGAGGCTAAGGCAAAGAATGAAGCTACTTTGCGCACCGCTATGCTCATCCGATGTGAGCGGATCAGGGAGTGGAGTATGAGCTACGGTAACTATCAGCGAGAGATGGTGACTAAGGATATGCTCTTAAAAGACTGGATGCTGCTATATGCTGATCAAAAAAGACAGCAGGGACAGAGCGGCAGTCATGCTGCCAACATCCAGCATGCCCTCTTGCATTTGATAAGATACAAGGGTGAGAATATTCGCATGGCACAACTGGACAAGGTGTATTGCGAAGGCTTGGTACAGTATCTGGCTCATGCCAAGACCATTGGTACGGATGTGCCCAAGCGGGGCGAACATCATGAGAAAGACTTGGCGAAGGGTACGGCACGCCTCTATTACAATACGTTTGTTACTGCATTGAATGAGGCGGTGAGAGAAGGTATCATACCTGAGAATCCCACCAAACTACTGAAGAAAGAAGAGAAAAAGCTGATTGGTCAGGGAGAGAGCCGACGCTGCTATCTCAGCATCGAGGAAATCAGATTGTTGATGGCTACTCCTTGCAAGGATGAAACCGTGAAGCAAGCTTTCCTCTTCGCTTGCTTCTGTGGTTTGCGCATCAGTGATGTCAGGACATTGCGATGGGCAGATATCGGAAAAGGTACGGAGGGATACTATATTAGCAAGTTGATGGTGAAGACCCGTCATGTGCTAACGGTACCCTTGTCGGAGAATGCTTTGTCGTGGATGCCAGCAAGAGGACAGGCAAGGGCTGATAACAAGGTATTTGAGCTGCCATCGTTCTTCTCGGTCAACTATCGATTGAAGCAATGGGCTAGGGAGGCAGGCATTGACAAGCCAGTTACTTTTCATGTATCTCGTCATACCTTTGCCACCACCTTGCTCACGATGGGAGTGGACCTCTATACCACCAGCAAACTGTTGGGACATCAAAACATCATAACCACGCAAGTATATGCCGAGATAGTGAACAGAAAGAAGGTTGAGGCGGTGAACCTTTTGGACCAAATCAAGCCTCTTTAGGTACGCTTTTAGGTACATGATGCTTTCAGAAACTTGAAGGAGAGGGCAAGTTGCAAACTTAAAAATCAAGCAAATGATGAAGCAGGTAAAAATTAAATTGCCTCTCAGAGCGTTGACCCTAGCAAGCGGTCTGCTTCTGACGGTGAGTTCCTTTGCGCAGAGTAATGCAATTAAGGGACATGTGAAGGATGCTTCTGGTGAGCCTATCATGGGTGCTACCATTACAGTTAACGGTAAGGCAGTGGGCATTACCGACATGGATGGTAACTTCTCAGTTGATGCAGCGCCAGGTGCCAAGATTACATTCACCTATCTGGGTATGACACCACAGACTGTGAAGGCATCTAGTAACATGAACATTACCTTGGAAGATGACTCTAAGTCTTTGAACGAAATCGTTGTCATCGGTTATGGTGTAGCTAAGAAGAACGACTTGACTGGTTCTGTTACAGCTATCAAGCCTGATGAGAAAAACCATGGTATCATTACTTCTGCACAGGATATGATCCAGGGTAAAATTGCTGGTGTAAATGTAAACTCATCAACGGGTGCTCCTGGTGATGGTGCACAGATTCGTATTCGTGGTGGTGCTTCTCTTACTGCAAGCAATAACCCTCTGATTGTTATCGATGGTATGCCTATGGATAACAACAGCACAAAGGGTGTGAACAACCCTCTGTCTCTTGTCAACCCTAATGATATCGAGAGCTTTACCGTATTGAAGGATGCTTCAGCAACTGCCATCTATGGTTCACGCGGTTCCAATGGTGTCATCATCATTACAACCAAGAAGGGTCGTAGCGGTCAGAAGCCACAGGTTTCTTACAATGGTACACTTTCAGTAAGTACTGTTGCCAAGAAGATGGATGTGATGAATGCTTCTGAATATACAGACTTCATCAAGAACTATTATGGTGAAGATTCTTCTGCCTACCAAGGCTTAGGCTGGAAGAAGTTCAATGCAGATGGAACTCCAGATTATTCTGCCGGCACATACGATACCGACTGGCAGGACGAGATTTACCGTGCAGCTGTCAGCCATGAGCATAATGTCAGCTTGACAGGTGGAATCAGTAAGAATTCTTGGTCTATGCCTTATCGTGTCAGCGTTGGTTATACCGGTCAGGAAGGTATTCTGAAGGGTTCTGACTATAAGCGTGTTACTGCCGGTTTCAACATCAATCCATCATTGTTCGACAAGCACCTTAACATTAATGTCAACGGTAAGTATTCTTACTCAAAAACAAATCCAGGTGGACAGGATGCAGTAGGTGCAGCTATCAACATGGATCCTACCCGCCCAGTAAAGAGCAGTGACGAAACATTCAAAAACTGGGGTGGCTATTGGCAGTGGGCATTACCTACTACTTCATACGACCCTACATTCCCATATAACCGCAACGACGATGCTCCAACAAACCCTGTAGAAAAAGTTGAAAACTACGATTTCTACAAGAGTGCGCATATCCTCTTGGGTAATGTAGAGGCAGACTATAAGATACATGGTTTCGAAGACCTTCATCTTCACGCCAACATAGCTGGAGAATATAGCACTGGTGGAGAGTACAACACCAACAATCCACAATCTACATACGGATTCTACTATGGTGGCAACAGCGAAAATAAGGAGAAGAAGTATAACGTTGTAGCTACTGCCTATGCTCAGTACACCAAGGACTTCAACAAGGCTAACCACTTCGACATCATGGCTGGTTATGAGTATAGCCACATGAAATATTGGGGAGACCAGTGGAGCAAGTCTATGTATCCTTCTACCAACGAAGGTAAGAACGACAAGGGCGAACCTCTTGCAGGAACTGTGAAGTCTTACGATACAAGCAACTGGAAGGGACAGACTTACCTCGTGAGCTGGTATGGACGTGCCAACTATTCTCTGTTGGATCGTTACCTCCTTACATTCACTGCCCGTTATGATGGTTCAAGCCGCTTTGCAGACGGACACCGTTGGGGTTTCTTCCCATCAGCAGCCTTCGCATGGCGTATCAAAGACGAAAAATTCCTGAAAGATGTTGATGCTATCAGCGACTTGAAACTCCGACTTGGTTGGGGTAAGACCGGTCAGCAGGATACAGGTAGAGAGTACTACACCGCTACCTATAAGAAGAGTACAAGTAATCACTTCCTCTATCCAATCGGTGGTATTGCCAACAACCCAGGAATACTCTACCGTCCATTGGCATACAATGACGAATTGACATGGGAGACGACTACTACATGGAACGTAGGTCTCGACTATGGTATGTTCAACCAGAGACTCACCATCAACCTTGATGGTTATATCCGCAAGACAACCGACTTGCTCAGCACAACAACCATCGCTGCAGGTCAGAACTTTGACAATGCGCTCTTGATGAATGCAGGTACATTGGAAAACAAGGGTTTTGAGGTAGCTATCACAGGTCGTCCTATCCAGACCAAGGACTGGTTTGTAGAATTGAGCGTCAACGCTGCTTACAACAAGAACGAGATTACCGAACTTGCTGGTGGTCGTGATATGATAGAGGCAGGTATGAAGGTAGGTCAGGATCAGGCTATCACCTATCATAAGGTAGGAAAGCCAGCCAACTCATTCTTGGTTTACCAGCAGGTTTACGATGAGAGCGGACGTCCAATCATGGGTTGCTACGTAGATCGTAATGGCGATGGTACAATTGACGAGAACGACAGATACTTCTATAAGAATATCGTGGCTCCTTGGACAGGCGGTTTCAGCTTCAAGGTTGCATACAAGAACTGGGATCTCGGCAGTAATTTCCGTGCAAGCTTCGGAAACTATCTCTACAATGGATACGCTGAGGGTGCAATAAATACGAAAGAAATTTGTAGTGCTAAGGGATATTACAAAAACAGCACAAAGGATATTGTAAATTTGGGCTGGACTTCATACAACTATCCTCTTACCGACTACTTCGTTCAGAATGGCAGCTTCTTGAAGTGCGACAACATCACACTGGGCTATAACTTCAACAATCTGCTGAAGGGTGGCAACTACAAGGGCATCTCTGGCCGTATCTACGCCTCATGCTCTAACGTATTTACTATCACCAAGTATAAAGGTATCGACCCTGAAGTAACATCAGGTAAGGACGACAACATCTATCCTCGTTGCCGCACATTCCTGCTCGGTCTGAACCTTAACTTCTAACATTTTAAAATAGATTTCGATATGAAACTCAATAAATTCAAAATAATTGCCCCAGCAGCAGCTCTTCTGCTTTCAGCAAGCTTGAGCTCTTGCATGGATGACTTGAACAAGGGAAACATTGACCCTACTGTTGATGCCAATCCTAATATTATGGGCTTATACAGCAAGTGCTATGCTGGTCTTATCATGGAGGGTAATGACGGTAATGCCGATTTCACTATCGACGACAATGGTAAGTCAACCCTTCTACGCAACCTGTTCAACTTCAACGAGGTACCTACCGACGAAGCTGTCTGCTGGTGGTCGGATGGCGGTATCGCAGATGTTGCCAATAATAAGTTAGATCCGGGTAATGCTACATTGAAGAACTTGTACTATCGTCTGATGTCGAACATCTCTTACGAGAATCATTTCTTGAGCCTCGATGCAGCCAAAGAGGATAAAACTAAGTATGCAGAGGTACGTGTACTTCGTGCCTACAGCTATTTCTTGATGCTCGACTTCTTCGGAGACCCGACATTCATTGACAAGATTTCTGCAGAGACACCGCGTCAGGCCCACGCTTACAACGAAAAGTTTGAAGAAGGCAAGAGCTACACTCGCGCAGAGCTTCTTCAGATGGGCCGTGAATTCCTGTTCAACTGGGTAAAGGACGAATTGCTTGCAGCAGAGCCAGACTTGCTGGCAGCAAAGCCTGAGACTGACAGCGACCCAGACTATGGCCGCATTGATAAAGGCACATGCTGGTTGCTCTTAAGCCGTCTGTACCTCAATGCTGGTACATACCTCAATAACGATGGTCAGAACAATCAATATTGGGATAAGGCACTCGAATATGCCGAGAAGGTTATCAATTCAGACTATAAGCTCTTCGATGACAGCAAGATGTCTAATGAGGCAAAGGCTAATGGCTACAAGCCATACGACCTGCTCTTCATGGGCGACAATGGATCGAATGGTGCAAGCTGCGAGGCTCTTCTCCCATTGATGCAAGATGGAGAAAAGACTCAGGGATGGGGTGGTTCTATGTTCTATGTAGCTGCTCTTTGGGATGCTACGATGCAGACTGTTACAGGTAAGGATGCTGCCACTACTGCCAACACATGGTCAGGTATGCGTGTTCGTCCACAATTCGTAGAGAAGTTCTTCACCGATCCAAAAGTTGTTGTAAACAAGTCAGCTTCCGAAATCCGTGCTATGAACGTTGACGACCGTGCTATCCTTTGGGGTAAAGGCAACAGTGACGGCGATCGTACTTTGGAGATTGGTGCTAACGATAAATTCGTCAAGGGTATTGCAACACCAAAATGGAATAACAACTATTCTAATGGTGGTACTCCTCACGACAGCTATAATGTCGACATCGACTTCTTCCTCTTCCGTGTTGCAGAGGCTTATCTCAATGCTGCAGAGGCTGAGATGCATATCAATGGAGAGGGTTCGGCTAAGGCTAAGAGCTATATCGATGCTCTTCGCAACCGTGCTCATGCAGAAGTTCATGCTTCTTACACTCTTAACGATATGCTCGATGAGCGTGCCCGTGAGTTGTATTGCGAAGGTCTCCGCCGTACCGATTTGATCCGTTTCAACCAGTTTGGTGGCAGTCAGGCTACATACAATTGGGAACTCAAGGGTGGTAGCGCTAATGGTACAACCTTCGCCAAGACCTATAATGTATATCCTCTCCCATCTTCAGAGGTTCTTTCTAACAAGAACTTGACACAGATTGATGGATATAACGAGGTCAAAAACTAAAGTATAATAGAATTATAAAAGAAAACGCAATATGAAGAATAAATATATAATTGGTGCTCTGCTTGTCGGCATCATCAGCTTATTCGCATCATGTTCGGATGACAACGACTCAAACCCAACGCTGATTCAGCCTACGGAGTTCAAGTTGAATACTCCAGAATATGTAAATTCTACTATTGACTTGGCGCATTCTACAGAATTAGGCCTTACATGGTCACAGCCTAAGTACACAGCAGACAATGCTCCAATCAATGTAACATACGAGATACAGGTTTCTCCTACTAACTCTTTCACAGTTTCTACTGACGAAGCTGCGGCAGACGAAAGTGGCGAAAAGGTGCCAGACTACGCTGTTCTTAGCAATACCACACAGAGATGTGATATTTCAGCCTCTGCTGAAGAAGTTGACAAAGCTTTGGTGAAGATTCTGAAATGGAAAGAAGACAATGTTCCTGCTGAGCAGGAGGTGTACGTTCGTATGAACGCTTTCATTCTGGAAGGCACAAATCATCTGAACCCTATCGCATCAAACTCAGTAAAGCTTAACGTAAAGCCTTACTACATAGAGTTGAAGGATGCTACTCCTATCATGTGGTATCTTGTAGGTAACATGTTCGGAGGCAATTGGGGCGATAAGAAGGAAGATATTGGCGTAAAAGCTTTCCCTATGTTCCTGAAGCCTAACTACTCTTACGACAAGAAGACTGGTGCAGGCGAGGTAGAATACACAAACTACTTCATTACGGGTGATTACAAGGACAATGGAGACGTTGATGGAGCAGGTTTCAAGATTCAGTCAGACTTCGATTGGACTCACAGTATGAATTCCAAGGGCAACACTGCGGGCACAATAGTATATCGTGCTACTGAGGGCGAAAGTGGTCACATCGTAGCTCCAAAAGCAGGTTACTTCACAATCACAATTAACACTGCAGACAATACTGCTACAATGAAAGAATACGAGGGTACAGTGAAGGATTATGGTACTATCCAGATTGCTGGCTCATTCAACGATTGGGCAGATACTCCAATGCTTCCTTACAATACTGAGGGCGTTGAGAACCATGCTTGGTACTACGTAATGGAAGTTCCTGCTGGCGAGACTGCACAGTTCAAGTTCAAGATTGCAGGATCTTGGGATACAAGCTGGGGATATGGCGCAGAAGATGGCGCTATCAACATGTATGGTAAATGTGGTACAGGTGGTAACTCTAACCTCGGCTTGGCAGAAGGCAAGTATGTCATCTCATTCAACGACATCACAGGTGCATTCAGCATCGTTAAATTGTAAATCACTTAAAGTATAGACAATTATGATTAAGAAAATATTATTGGGAATGACCCTGCTGATGTCTATGGTATCTTGTACCGAGGACTACACAGATTGGGGTAACCCACAGAGCAATCCTGAGGAGGAAGCTGTATCATTTGGAAACGGTAGCGTTACTCCAGAAGGTGTCATCAACTTGGCAGATGTTACAGGAGATAAGGTAAAAGTAGCGAGCATTGTTGCTCCTACTTCTACCAAAGATACTTACACGCCTAGTTTCAAGATTAATTTCGATGGTCAGTCATTCGACATTGATGCTAATGGTAACATGGCAAAAGCTGACTTGGTAAATTACATCACAGGTAAGTTTGGCAAGCGCCCAACAGAGCGCGACCTTGATGCCACTCTTGACGCATGGCTAAGCAATGGTTCAACAGCCGCAAAGATGGCTACATCTGCAAAATTCCAGGTAAAGGCTGTTCCAGAGGCTCCATTCATAGATGCAGCTTACTACCTCGTAGGTGACTTGACCGGATGGGGTTTGGATACCAAATTGAAATTTGCTCACTCTGATGTAGACGTTTATGAGGATCCTGTATTCACCCTTATGTTTACAACAACTAAGGACAATCAATGCTGGAAGATAATTCCACAGGGAAATGTAGATGCTGGTAACATTTGGGCTGTAGAAAATGCTCCTAAGGGTGTTGTTGGTATTGAACAAGATGGAGATAACGCTATGAGCGGTAAACTTCTTACTACCAACTCTGAGGGTAAAAAGGCTGGCGCTGGTAAGATTGCCAAGGCAGGTATGTATCAGATGACAATCAACATGATGGACTACACTTATACCATCAAGCAGATTGCACCTGAATACTATCTTGTAGGTAAATTACAGGGATGGTCTGAAAAACCTGAAGGCAAGACCTGTCTCATGTATGCTGAGACTCCTATGGTTCAGAGCTATACCACTCAGTGGAACGACGATGCAAACCTGAAGATTTGGTTGGGTAGCGATTGGGGAGATTGGAACAATGCCTATGGTAGTGCAACAATGGCTGACGCCAAAACCCCAACAGGTAAATTAAAAGTTGACAATAATGCTGGTGCTATCATTTGCCCAGAGCCAGGTGCTTACTATACGTTTACAGCCGACTTCTCTACCATGACCTACAAGTGGACAAAGCTTGCTAACCAGAATCCTACTGAGTTCGAGTATGTTGCCCTGATAGGTGTAGGTGGCAAGTGGAGTAATGGTGACGATATCGACGATATCGACCTTAAGCAGGTTGCTCCTCACAACTGGTACAAAGCCAATGTTAAGATTCCTGCTGGTGGCTTGAAGATTCGTGCAGATCATAAGTGGCGCGATGATGGAAACTGGGGTTTTGCTGAAGGTCAGAACTATGAGAGTAAGGGTACTCTTATCACTTCTGGTGGCAGCGGCAACATTCCTGTTCCTGCAGGTACATATAATATTTACTTTAATGATATCACAGGTGCTTATGCCTTCGTTGAAGTGAAATAACACTTAGTCAAATATTCACACACATATGTAGTGTGTTCATAATTAATAGGCGGCTCTCAATTCCGAGAGCCGCCTATTTTCTTTTTCTCCTCCCCCCCCTTTCAAGTATTTTTTTCCTAAAACCTTGGAAGTTACGAGGAAAAGTCGTATCTTTGCAGAAGAAAAGCTGCACTCGGCAAATTGAAAGCAAGCTTTCTTTGCGCTCGTTTGCATTTTCTTTGCACCGAATAAGTACAACATTTATATTTTATGATTATGAGAACAGGCGACAAAGTATTAATATCTCCAGACTTGACACATGCCAAAGACTGGACACAGGGCGAAGTGATTGAAGTTGAGAACAATCCTTTCGTAGGAATTGTCATCTCCGCAAAAACCGCAGATGGGAACATCTTCTTTGGATATAAAGACTTATTTGAACCAGTAAAGGAGGCAGTATGTACGCACTAGCATTTGATATGGTTATTTCTGAGTAATTTACTGATAACTTGAAGGATTCTTGCTGTTTTTTTTGGTGCTTTCAAGAAAATAGCTTATTTTTGCACCATAATTCAGTTAAACGTTTTAAAAGGAGATGGATATGAAACGGATAGAAGAACGATATATCAGCTTGCTTACCGATTTCGGTTTTAAGCGTATCTTTGGAACAAAGCCTAATAAGGATTTGCTCATCAATTTCTTGAATTCACTGTTTGATGGCTTTCAGGTTATCAAGGATGTGAAGTACTTGAATAGTGAGCACGTTGGTGATGTTTTTGCCGAGCGCAAGGCCATCTTTGATGTATATTGTGAAAATGAGCGTGGTGAAAAGTTCATCGTTGAGATGCAGAATGCTTATCAGAAGTACTTCAAGGATCGTTCTTTGTTCTATTCTACTTTTCCTATCCGTGAACAGGCTCAAAAGGGGGCAGAATGGAACTTCAAACTTGAACATGTATATACGGTTGCTCTGCTGAACTTTGACTTGGAAGAAGAGGCATTTGACAAGAATGATATCAACCATGATGTGGGTTTGCTTGACAAGAAGACTCTTAAGGTTTTTAATGACAAACTATCTTTCAAGTATGTTGAGATAGCGAAATTCAATAAGACAGAGAAGGAACTTGATACGCTTTATGATAAGTGGTTGTATGTGTTGAAAAACCTTTCCCGATTGGATAAACGTCCTGCTGCCTTAAAAGAGAAAGTATTTACTAAACTCTTTGAGGAGGCGGAGATTGCGAAGTTCACCCCAACAGAATTGAAAGAATATGAGGATAGTTTGAAGGCGTATCGTGATGTCAAGAACTCCATAGATACGGCTTTGGAAAAGGGGCGTGAGGAAGGTATGGCGAAAGGTATGGAAATAGGTATAGAAAAAGGCATAGCGAAAGGAATGGAAAAAGAAAAGCTAGCCACAGCTCACCGCCTTCTGTCAATGGGCCTCTCTGATGAGCAAGTATCAACTGTCACCGAACTTCCACTGGAGGAAATCCAGAAATTGAAGGAACAAGCCTGAACCTAGCTGAACTTTCAGACACTCAAATGCAGGATATGAGACGTTTTTATGAGGCATGGGATATGCTTGACAGTAATTCGGCGGTTGCAACCGCCGAATTGCAAAACAACCAAAATCATATACTGAACTTTCGCATGTGGTTTAAGTTCGGGCTAGGAGCTTCTGTCCCTTCAGGGCGTGTGGAGCCAACTTGCGAAATTTCTGTTTAACAATTCACAAAGGACCTTTTAGTTGAAATCTGCTTCTTATATGAGTACATAAACTACAACAAGCAACCGATAAATAAGGACGAACTGATCAAAGATTTTGATTGGTTCAATAAATCAAACATTCTATAATTGCGCAATCATGATTGCGCAATTACATCAGTAAACTTATTTTCTCCTCCCCTTTTAGAATGAAACTGGTGGTCAAACTGGTGGTCAAACAGGATCTCCAAAAACAATTGAAAAAGGTTTTTGAATTAATAAAAGACAATCCGTATATAACAAGACAAGAACTCGTGGACAAAATAGGTATCAAGGCAAGTGCAATACAAAAACACATAGAAAAGCTAAAGGCTCAAAAAAGAATAGAGCGTGTTGGTTCTTCTACATTTGGAGGCCATTGGGAAATCAAAGAATAAATAATCCATCGTCTCATCATCGAAACAACAATATTCAATAGGCGGCTCTCCCAATCTGAGAGCCGCCTATTTTTTCTTTCTCCTCCCCCTTTTCAAGTATTTTTTCCCTAAAATCTCGGAAGTTACGAGGAAAAGTCGTATCTTTGCAGAAGAAAAAGCTGCACTCGGCAAATTGAAAGCAAGCTTTCTTTGCGCTCGTTTGCATTTTCTTTGCATAAGAAAAGCTGCACTCGGCAAATTGAAAGCAAGCTTTCTTTGCGCTCGTTTGCATTTTCTTTGTCCAACGAATAGCTTTTAAAAAAGAAATTATGGGACATCAAGAAGATATTGTAAAAACAGAAAGTAAAATCATTATCATCAGGGATACGCAAGTTATCATTGACAGAGATGTTGCTGAATTGTATGGCGTAACAACCAAGGTGGTTAACCAAGCCATAAGAAACAATCCAGATAAGTTTCCTTCTGGATATGTTATCGAACTGACTAACAGCGAGAAAGAGCATGTGGTCAAAAATTTTGACCACCTCGAAACATTGAAGTTTTCTCATGCAACAGTAAAGGGATTTACAGAGCAAGGACTTTATATGCTTGCCACAATATTAAAATCACCAATGGCAACTGCCACCGCCATTGCCATCATTGATACTTTCACTCAACTTCGCAAATTGGCAAGAACTATAGATAAGGTGAATGAAGATGCAAAGGAGCATGGTATTTTACCAGACAAAGCAACAGAAGGTAAGATACAAGCTGCCATGAACGAAGTCTTCGCAGATAAGCTGCCATTAAAAATGCGCAGATTGACTTTTGGGGTAAATTTAGGAGTGCTGAAATTTTCTATAGAAACCACAAGAGAATCCAAAGAATAAAACAATATAAAAAGGAGGGAAGAATATGAACATGTTTGAACAGATGCCATTCAGCGAGAAGTATCCAGTCTTCTGCAAGTTGGCAGAAATAGGCGACCTCCGCAAGCTCTCCCGAGAGGAACTTGAGCTTTATGACGAGGACATCAAGAATATGCGTGATATATATGCCACCAGAAAGTTTAGTGCTTCATTCTGCTACTTCAACCACTTCATTCAGCTAACGCAGCCATATTTTTCAGCCAACGCAGCCACTTCATTCACCCAACGAAATTGACTCTTCCACCCAACGAAGTCGTATCTTTAACCCAACGAAGTCGTATCTTTAACCCAGCGCAGTCGTATCCTTAACCCAGCGCAGTCGTATCCGTAGACTCAATGAAACGTATGAACTTGCGCAATGACGTACATGATGCGAAAGAGGCTCACTTGATGGGAACCAGGATGCTTCTGAAATTACGTCCCGACGTATCTGTTACTGCGTCGGGACGTATCTTTTGCTGCATCGGGACGTAGCAAATGCTGCATCGGGACGTAATTTTCATTTCCTCAGTTGGCTATGATTCCTCCTCTCACCAGCCATTTCGCAAAGAAGCGGTCACTAACCAGATAGCCAGTCGGAGTCTTGCTTACCAGCTGCTTATCTACCAATGCCTTTAATGCCGTTTTCACGCTGCTCGTAGCTGGAAGATGGTGGGTGCTGATAAAATGCTGGCTCAACGGCGAAGATACCAAATGCTCACGAGCTATCGCCCCCAAAAGCATCTGCTGGTTCTCGGTTAGCCAGGCACAATAGTTCTGATAAGTCATCGCCTGCTCCTCAATCAGCTCCAGAATCACCTCATCTACCAGAGACTTCGTAATCTCGGAAGAAGCATGCTCGTAGATGCCATGCAATATCGACTGCACATACCAGGTTACACGATCAGACTGCTGATAAATATAAGAAAAGGTAGATTCATCTATCGACCTGTGCTGAGATGCCAACAGGCGATTGGCAAACTCCCGATACACCTGCTCCCCGATGCAAGGCAAAGACAACACCAGCGAACTCTGGAAGAAAGGACGGTTTGCCGACAGAAACATCTCCTGCATCATGTGCTGCTGACTGCCCGAAAACACGAAATATACATTCGGCAAGAACTGGATATAAGAACGGATCATCGCCTCAACCCCATCCTCCGGATAACTTAATATCTGCTGAAACTCATCAATGGCAATGTAGCATCGCTTTCCCGATTGCTTCAAATACTCAAAGATTCGCTTCAAACTCTCCTTCCCTTCACTCGGTTTCAAGTCTAAAGAAAAAGAAGGAATGCCTGTCAATTCATCTATCGTCAGAGTAGGACGCCAGCAGCTGAAGAATTCCTGTACCTTCCGAAGGGCTGATTGGGAAACAGTATCCAGCTTTCCGATGATTTCAGAAGCCATCAGTTGCACCATCTGTTCCAGATTCTTGGTGGCAAAGATGTCGAGATAGAAGCACTTCACTTCCACGTATTGCTCCTCCATCTGATGGAATACATGATGAATTAATCCCGTCTTACCCATACGGCGTGGGGCAACCAACGTGATGTTACGTTCATTATGCAGCGAAGAAATCATTTTCTCCGTCTCTTTCTGGCGGTCGCAGAAATACTCTGCGCCCTTATAGCCATATACCACAAAAGGATTGTTCAATCTTGCCATATCTTGTTATCATTCATTACACAAACGTTCATTGCGCTTTTTACGTAACGCAAATTACGCAATAAAAAACGAGACCGCCAAATGTTTTCTAGTTTTTTAATAATAATTATCTCCAAAAGCCGCCTCTGATGTACAGACAACGGAATAAGCAAAAATACTTCACACAGCATTTCTGCGGAAAGGTAAAGGCTAAAGCTGCTAGCCCAGGGCATAAAAAAACTCCCACAGATTTCACAGATTCACACAGATTCATTATCTTTAACCCAAGTTTTACATAAACGAAAATTTTTTTTTAAGCTATTTGGTGGCAAAGAAAATGCAAACGAGCGCAAAGAAAGCTTGCTTTCAATTTGCCGAGTGCAGCTTTTCTTATGCAAAGATACGACTTTATCCTGAAACTCGCAAGGATTTAGGGTGGAAAAGATTTTTTGAGAAGAAAATAGGCGGCTCCCGATATGTTCGAGAACCGCCTAGTAATCTCTTCTTATTCCTTCATTTTCTGGATTTCCTCCAGTGGAAGTTCGGTGGCTGTTGATACTTGCTCATCAGAAAGGCCCATTGACAGAAGGCGGCGAGCTGTGGCTAGCTTTTCTTTTTCCATACCTTTCGCCATACCTTTCGCCATACCTTTCGCCATACCTTTTTCCATACCTTTCGCCATACCTATTTCCATACCTTTCTTTTCATCAAACTTTCTGGTGGCATATATATCACGCATATTCTTGATGTCCTCGTCATACAGCTCAAGTTCCTCTCGGGAGAGCTTGCGGAGGTCGCCTATTTCTGCCAACTTGCGGAAGACTGGATACTTCTCGCTGAATGGCATCTGTTCAAACATGTTCATATTCTTTACTATATAAATCCAACAATCAAATATATCCATACACTCTGCCTCCGTGTGCTTGTCGAACAATGGCAACTGGAGGTACACAATACGCATCCTGTCGGACACTCGCTGGCGTGTTTGCAAATCTGTAAGCACCAGGTCGGTGCGAAACTCCTTTAGCATTGGACTTTGCGATACAAAGTCCATGAAACATACCGTATAGACTGGAGCCAAGTGGTAGTCCCAGATTCCACGGATGCCTTGCTGCACAATGGCACGTGCCGTGTAATACAATGCCCTGTCGGCAAAGTATTCCTGCTCTTTCTTCTGCATCTCTACGATGACATGCTTGCCTTCGTTTGTGATGCAATAGACATCGAAGACCACACCGCGGTCATCGGGGCGCAAGCCAAGTTTTTCGGTCTTGGCAAACGTCACGTCCTTGATTACCAACTCGTCTTCAAACAGTCCGTTGAGGAATGTAATCAGACATTCTTTCGTGTCTTCGCTTCCAAATATCCTCTTGAAAGCCCAGTCAACACGTGGGTCTATAAATCTTGCCATCTGCTTACGCTTTATAAGGTCGTGGACGCAATATTGCTATTCGTTGGCAAAGATACGACTTTTCCTCGTAACTTCCAAGGTTTTAGGGAAAAAATACTTGAAAAGGATGGGGAGAAAGAAAAAAATAGGCGACTCCCGGAATTGAGAGCCGCCCATTGAATATTGTTGTTTCGATGATGAAACGAAGGATTATTTATTCTTTGATTTCCCAATGGCCTCCAAATGTAGAAGAACCAACACGCTCTATTCTTTTTTGAGCCTTTAGCTTTTCTATATGTTTTTGTATTGCACTTGCCTTGATAGCTAGTTTGTCCACGAGCTCTTGTCTTGTTATATACGGATTGTCTTTTATTAATTCAAAAACCTTTTCAATTGTTTTTGGTGATCCAGTTTGACCACCAATTTGACCACCAGTTTGACCACCAGTTTGACCACCAGTTTGACCACCAGTTTGACCACCAGTTTGACCATCAGTTTGACCACCAGTTTCATTAGGAATAGGTAATCGTAGTTCTACCTCTTGTAACTCGTATTTATCTATTAATTCAGGCTTACCCCAACCTGCCTTTTGCCAAGCAGAGATAATTTTTGGAAATCCAGAACCTATATTCTCACCATATCCTATCATACGGAGCATATTCTGTATTCTTGGGTTGCGTGCTTTTGAAACCCCACCTTCATAGATGTTTTCTATCGGAAGTTTCAAATTTCCTGGATTCCGTAAGCATAGGCAGTCATCATGCTTTTCTATCCTTAAGATACCACTATCCAAGAATAGGTCAGAGTGAATAATCGAGTTGGTAAATCCTTCTCTTACAGCTTTCATTTGTGGTGTGTCATCTACACGCTGATAACCTACCATATGAAAAGGGTGAGGTAAGTCGAATGTCAACTTAGGCATAACAATTCTAAAGAATTGATACAAGTTGTTCTCCCAACGCCCATCGTAAGTTAGTCTGTCTCTATACCTTTCCTCGCCTTCTAGATGGCTCATGTCGAGATAGTCCATACGAAAATTTCCAAATCGCTCCCTTATGGCTAACCCTGTTCCAAACATCATTAGCCCTGCTACCGTCAGTCCTTCTTTTCCTGTTTGTCTATTCTTAGTATATCCACCTAAAAGTCGCAAAAATTCTTTATCGTCCTTATCGTTCCAATCATGGTCGGCATTTAGTATTTTGAATTGATTACGGTAACCATGGAGCGTATTTGCATCAATGTCATCCAGAGTAAAACCATCTAGTAATCCTCCGTCATTGCCATCTTCGTTAGCATCACGAATCATGGCTCTTACTTCCATTTCTGTGCAATGGTAATCACCTTCATGATTGCGCTTGAAGGAACCTTTGTAAGGATTTTCATTTAAGAAGACAGGCTTCATTCGCCAATCTGCTTGTGGCACGTGGATACATACAATAGATTTCTTGTCTATTGTAGTTACCTCTACATCTGAGTCTAGCAAAATGTTTCTATTTACTTTGTTGCTATTGATGGTGTTCCATAAATCAAAGATAATCTTAGGGATATTGTCAACTCCGATGATAGTGAAACGTTTGTCAACATCCGTTTCTTTTCTATTTTCGTCAATACCCAATAATATATAGCCACCAATAGTGTTGGCAAAAGCGGAATATGATTCCCAAACAGATTTAGGGAGCTCCGTCTTTGCTTTTTTGCATTCCAGGGTAAGTCGTTCGCCTTGGGCAAGCATTTGCTTAATTTCTGTTTCTGTCATGCCTTGTTTTTGTTAGTTGGTGGCAAAGATACAACTTTTCCTTGTAACTTCCAAATGTTTAGGTGGAAAAGTTATTGGATGGAGAAAGAAAAAAATAGGCGGCTCCCGGAATTGAGAGCCGCCTATTGATATTTAAATTTGTTTGATGAAGCAAATGCTTACTTCTTTGTCATTACACACTTAGCATAGCCATCAGCCCAAGCATAAAGCTTGATGTCGTAAGTGCCTTCTTCTACAGCGATGTTTGCAGGATTACCTTTTGAAGTGAGGTTATCTAACTCTCCACCCCAATTGATGTCCCAACCATCGTTAGCGCGGAACTTGATTACACCAGTTTTCAACTTGATGTCTTTGATTTCCCAATAGCGACCTTCATTAGTTTCCTTGTTGTAAGGAACATAAGTCAAGTCCACGTCAGAATCCCAACCTTTAGGGGCTGCGTCACCAATAATACCGATAGAAGTGATAGAAGTCAATGTATATGTCTTAGCAGACAAGTCTACATCTACCTTGTAGTAACCTGCAGGTTCTGTTATTACGATGTAGGCTGCATTTGGAGCTGTATCGAAGTTTGCGCCATAGCCAGTACCACTCCAGTCTGGCGCTGTAGTGAACTTAAATCCGTTCTGATTGAGGTACATGAAACCTGTGAAGTGTACACCATCACCTGCGAGATAGTCATATCCATCCCAGCCGTTAGCATCGCCCTTCATGTATAGCTCTGGGGCTGCCTCAATGGTATAAGAATAGTCCATCATGTTGAGAGTGAGCTTGTACTTGCCAGGCTCTTTAATCATACCTGCACCAGGACCAACGTTTGTCAACGATCCTTCCATGCTGTCGCTTCCGTTTTGCTTAGGTCCTACTACGCCATCAGCCCAGAAGTTATCAGAATCAATGTTCTTCTTAGGAATAATCTTCCAATACTGGTCAGCCTTTTTTGTTTCGAAAGTGATAGTGAAAATAGGATCGTCATATACATCTTTGTCGCTGTGCATGAATGCCTGTTTAGCACTTACAGTATTCCAACCGTCAACGGCTGCGGCATCACCAACGGCTTCGACATTAAACATATCGCCTACGAGGTAGTAGCCAGAATCAATGAATGGAGACTTTGGAGTCATCTCAAGGTTAAATTTACCAGCATCAATAAGAACAGCATCACCATTTTTGACCGCATTTAAATAAACATGGGCAACAAAAGAGTGAGCTATAGGACGCCTGCCATAAAAAGATACTATTACTTCTGAAAGATCTGCAACAGCGGCCTTACCCTCAATGCTTGCATTAACGGTTTTCTTGATTGCATTATCTTCTCCTTGAGGAATAATCTCTAAGCGAGCATTATCAAGTGTAAAACCTTCAGGAAGAGCTGCTTCGCTCAATGTGAAGATGCTGACACTATCTGTTGTCACATTGGAACAGTCGATGGACTGAACTACTGGTGTTGCAGTAAAGCCAGGAATCGTGATAGCTTCTTCCTCTGGATTGTGCTGTGGTTGAGCCCAATCATCGTAGTTGCCGTTGCAGCTGGCAAGTATAATACTTGCCAAGACTGCTAAGCTATATAAAAATTTCTTTTTCATTTTGCTTTCATCTTAAATTATTTAACTTCAGCTTTATTTGTATCAAAGTTGACATACAACTTCTTGCCAGGGGTGGTAGTTACAGAGTAATCTGAACCCACGTTCTTTGCCCAGCTGTCTATAATATTATGTTTACGCCAGAACACGTTGCCCTTGTAAATAGAGAACTCTGTGCGATACCAGTCGATGTCACCGACCTTGACAGCAACACGAAGTTCGCTGCCGGCAGCGAATGCAGGAGAAACCCAATCACCACTTGGATCGTCTGGAGGTGTCAGAGCATTTTCGTTAGCAAAGCCCCAATCGGTTTGACCAATACAAGCACCAATCAGGCAAACCTGAGTTTTGTAAACATTCAGTGTCCAGTTGATGTTCTTCTTGTCTTTGGAAATCTTACCCTTGAAGTGGAGAGTGTACCAACCTGCGTTGGCTACCTTGAGGTTTTGGTCGTTACCTGCAGTGATACCTGCACCAGCTACATCGTTGATTTCCTTGATTTGGTTGATGCCGAGTTTGTCATTGATCTCAGTACCCCAATTGAATTCGCCACCAGCTGGCACGTAGATGATACCATAGTAATTGCCATCCATGTCATATACCTGAGGAATAGTTTTCCAACTCTCCCATGGCTTCTGGATAGAACTTCCAGTCAAGAAGAGGTTTTCTGTGAACTTAGCGTCAGGAATAGTAGCCTTCACAGAAGGCAAGGTGATGACATTTGAATAGGTCTCGCCCAAGGTTTGATTCAAAGTACCGCCAATGACTGCACGAAGGCGGATATAAACAGACATCTTCTCTGGAATATTTGCTTCAGGATTGGCAGCCCGGAAGAGAGATACAACAGCTTTGTTAGCTTCGTATGCATTAAAATCCAAACTGCTTGGATTCTCTGCGTATGTCGCCAACTCTTTATGAGTGACTGTAGGATCGCTGACGAATGCAGGGTCGATAGAAACCTGTGCATAATACTTCACAGGGTAAGGTACTCCACCATAATTTGGCTGAGAGCATGTCAGTACCAAGTTTTTTGCATTGTAGAAGTCGTAGGTATTGTTTTCTGCAAGAGCAGGAGTGTTCAATACAAATCCCTCTGCAAGATGACTCAGGTCCAATGTAGGGTTGCTGTCTCTGTCTTCATCACAGGATGTAAAGAGCAAAGGGAGTACCAATGCTGGCAGCAACATGAATTTGAATATCTTTTTCATAATTGATTTCATTTAATTAAATCTGGTTTCCAAACAATTAATATTTTGGGTTCTGATTCATGTTAGGATTGTTTTTGATCTCATTGTCTGGAATAGGATAGACGTCATAGTATGCAGGAATACCTGCGCCATTTTCTGCACCACCCTTGAAACTCCAGAGATACTTAGAACCAGTGAACAAGCCAAAGCGAACCAAGTCTGAACGGCGACGACCTTCCATGTAGAACTCACGGCACCATTCGTCGATAAGAGTCTGATCATTTACAGTTGCTGCCAAATCAGTACGATTGGCACGATTCTGAACCTTCTTGATGTCTTCCAAACCGTCCTGGCTACCATTGAGGCGGTACTTAGCCTCTGCACGGGTCAGATAGATTTCTGCCAAACGGAACATAGGGAAGTCTGTATCTGAATAGTTCTGATCGTGCTGTGTGGAACCATCTGCATGGAGATTGCTCCACTTTACAAAAGACGCACCATTCAGAGGACCTGTGATAGCCTCACCAGGATTGATTGTACGAACTTTGCCTTCTTCGCAGCCACCTACACCCATATATAACAGGGCACGATCGTCTCCAGCCTTTGCGATCACGTCAGCAGTGCCGATACCCTTCTCGCTATCTTTTGCAATCACCTCTTCTTTTGTAGGATTTTTCAAGACATCATCAACAGTAGCCATAGGAATTTTCCCGTCAGGGATGAACTTCTTAACCAAGTCTTCGCGGGCAAACATACATTTCCATGGGTCACCTGTGCTTGCATAAGGCATACCAGCGATAGTGGATGCCGATACGAGGTAAGTGGTACCTGCATACGCACGGGCCTTCAAACCATCCTGACGGATAGGGAAGATGATTTCCTTCATAGCCTCTGGGTTGCAGTCATTGTCACCCATAAACAACTGCTGATAACCGCTATAGCCATTCTTTTCTGTACGACAAAGATCGTATTTACCGCTGTTGATAATCTTGTCGCAATAATCGATAGCCTTCTGGTAGTCCTTCACCTTACCATCGGTATAAACTTCAGAGTTAAGAGCCAAGCGGGCATGAAGTGCGTATGCTGCGCCACGGTCGGCACGTCCGAAATTCTCACTGTTATCATAAGCGCCCACCTCAGCCATCAGAGGCTCAATGGTGGTCAACTCATTATCCAACCAGTCGTAGAGATCCTTTCCCTTTTTCTCGGTAGGGAGACTATCGTCGAAAGTGAGCTTGAATGGAGCCCTACGATACAGGTCAAGGAAATAATAGTAGTTCAGTGCACGGAGGAAGCGAACTTCTGCAATCTGATCATCACTTAACTTGCCAGTCTGCTCAGCAATAAATTGGTTATACAAGGTGATGTCGAAAATGAGACGCTGGTATGCCCAGTTTACACGGTCATTACCGCTATTCCAACTTAAATTGGTGATAGGAGCGATGGCATTATCGGCCTGATATGCCCATGCTGTCTCGTCAGTCATCAACTCTTGCAGGTTGAAAATGGTACGGATGAATCCGCTCTCACCCTCATCGCAACTCAAGTCTGCTGAACCAGCAGGACCTTTCTGTCCAGTAAGACCAAGAGTAGCATACTGCTTGGCCAAGAGACCCTCTACTGTATATGTTGGGGTAGACTGTGGGTCAATGGACTTGATATTCAGTTCGTCTGCGCAAGAGACAAAGCCCATGCACAAAACACTCGCCATTGCAGTCGTTATAAATATTTTTTTCATAATTGTCTCCTTTTTTATTTTTAGAAGTTAAGATTCAAACCAAGCTGGAAGCTTATTGGACGTGGGTAAGGATTACTGTCGATACCACTGCTTACCTCTGGGTCGATACCCTTGTACTTGGTAATGATGAATGGGTTCTGTACGGTGAAGAAGATGCGTCCGCTGCAAATCTTCTCTGCACCTGCCTTGATCAATGCTGGGAAGCTATATCCCAAAGTCATGTTGCTGCACTTCAGGTAAGAAGCATTGCGTACAAAGTAGTCACTGGTATTGGTGGTGAGATCTGTTGTACCCTTAAAGCCAAGATTGACGGCCTCTGCAGTTGTGTTTCTGAAGAGATTGGTATCGTTGATTTTCATCAACTCAGCTTTTGAGTTCAAGAAATCGTAGTACACATAGTTGCCGATAGATGCATGGAAGGCAGCACTGAAGTCCCAGTTCTTATAGATGAACTTGGTGGTGAAACCCATGATGACATCAGGAGCTGGGCTCTTGTAGCAATAACGGTCGTCATTATCAATCTTGCCGTTACCATCACGGTCAACATACAGTCCCTCAATAGGCTTGCCGTTCTCGTCGTAAACCTGCTGGTAAACATAGAACGAATTGAGAGGTTCGCCAACTTTGTTCACCTGTACCAATGTGTTGTTACCACGAGATACCTTGCTACCTGTCCAAACCCAGTCTTGCAAACCAGCCTCTAACTCTGTGATTTCATTGTGGTTCCATCCTACGTTGTAGGTTACATCCCACAAGAAGTCCTTAGTGACGATAGGCTTCACATTGAATGCCAATTCCACACCATAGTTTTCTACAGCACCGATGTTCTTCAAGAGATTGTCACCAAAGTTGGTACCACCGGCAATGGAAACTGTTGCCAAAAGGTCGGTAGTCTTACGATAGTAACCATCGATATTGAAGCCGAAGCGACCATTGAGAGCGGTGAAGTCAAGACCGCCATTATAGGTTGTGGTCTTTTCCCATGTCAGCTCAGTGTTGTATCTTGTTGGGCGCATGGTCTGATAATACTTGTCACCAAATGGATACTGTGCATAAGTGTCGCTGATGGTATATTTAGGAGTATAGTAGAAGTCGTCAATACCATTCTGCTGACCTGTCATACCCCAACCCAAGCGGAGCTTCAACTCATCAATCCATTTTACATTCTTCAAGAAAGACTCGTTGTTGATCTTCCAGGCAAAGGCTGCTGCAGGGAAATAACCCCACTTCTTGCCCTCTCTGAAGCGAGAAGAACCATCGGCACGGAAGGTTGCTGTAAGCAAATAGCGATCCAGCAAGTTATAGTTGAAACGTCCGAAGTAGGATACCAAAGAGTTGTGACTCTTATATATGGTGTTTGCCATATATTGTGGGTTATTCACGTAGTTCCATTCTCCATCTTTTAACTCTGGATTGGTATCTCTCAAATACTCATCGATACCGCTTCCGAAGTTATAGGTTGTTCTGTGATAGTGGCTCTGCTCAGCACCTGCCATGATGTCGATGTCGTGCACACCAAACTTGTGGGCATATTCAGCAAAAGCTTTTCCTTCGATGCTGTATTTGTATTGATGGTCAGTACCATACCAACCAAAATAGTTGTTGGATGATGAATACTTGTTAATATCATTATGCTGCTTGGCATCAGTGTACTGTGCACCGATGGCAGCGTGCAAATGCAAGTCTTCGAAGCCATGAATCTTATAATCTACCTCTAAGTTTGAAGATATGTCATTAGTATTGGCTATCATCTTTTGGTTGTTGAGGAGAGCTACAGGGTTCTGAGGAACCTGACTCTTGGCTATCTTTGTCCAGTTAGGATCTGTAATCTTGTCGCCTTTGTTGTCCAGATACTGGAAATATCCACCTACAGTATTGTACATCTCATCGTTTACACGAACAGGCTGTGTAGGATCCATGGTCAGTGCATTACCGATGGCATCACCAAAATTGGCATAGCGGTCCTTTTCGAACATATACTTCGCTGTGAAGTTGATGTTCAAGTGCTTGTCGAGGAAGGAAGGAGCCAAATTGACAGAAGTGTTGAAACGCTTCATCCAGCTGGTCTTAACGATACCGTTGTTGTCTTCGAAACCTAAGCCAACACGGTAAGGCATATTCTTCAAGCCACCCTGTATGCTGATGTTGTGGTTGGTAGAGATGGCAGTGCGGAAGATCTCGTCCTGCCAGTCTGTGTCGGCTGTACCCAAAGCACTTGTATCAATGCCTAAATTGGTAAGAGCCTGCTTGTACTCGCCAGCATTCATCACCTCATATTTCTTCTGGATGGTTGACAAGGTAACATCACCATTGTAGGTAACGGTAGGTCTCTGACCAGCACGTCCCTTCTTGGTGGTGATGATGATGACACCATTAGAAGCACGAGAACCATAAATAGCTGTTGCCGAAGCGTCCTTCAATACAGTGAAGCTTTCGATATCGTTAGGGTTAATCATCGCCAAGACGTTACTTGTACCCTTCAGATTGTTATTATCAATAGCCAAACCATCGATGACATAGAGAGGGTCATTAGAAGCATTCAGAGAGGCACCACCACGGATACGAATCTGTGCGCCAGAACCAGGCTGACCGCCACCAGTCTGTACATCTACACCGGCAATCTTACCTACCAACATATCTGAGGCACTGCTTGTGATACCCTTTGACATCTCATCTGGCTTGATAGCTGTAACAGAACCAGTCAAGTCGTTCTTCTTAGCGCGACCATAACCAATGACAACGACCTCGTTCAAAGACTTCTGGTCGTCAACCAAGGTAATCATCATGTTAGATGTTGCTTTGATTGTTTTTGGTGTCATTCCAAGATAGGTGAAAGTAAGATTGGCACCTGGCGCTGCATCAACTGAGAAGTTACCATCCATGTCGGTAATGCCCACTGCCTTACCGTTAACTGTAATGGTAGCACCCATGATAGGCTCACCAGAAGCATCCTTCACATGTCCCTTAATTGCATTACTCTGCGCAAAGGAACTCACCGTCAGAAGCAGACCGCTTGCTAGGGTCAACGCTCTGAGAGGCAATTTAATTTTTACCTGCTTCATCATTTGCTTGATTTTTAAGTTAATGAATTATATTTATTTATCTACTTTTTCTTCTTTTCTTCTTGGCTTAAGTTGTTGTCGTTCCTACTCAAAATGTCGTTCTGGCTCTTGTTTAGTCTTTCTGGCATCTTACTTATATTATATAAGGTAGGAATGGGGCGCTTGCCCATAAACTTGTCGTTTCTGTGTGCAAAATTAAGTTCTTTTCTCTTATGTTGTACTATTTTTATGTTAATTCCGTTATTTATTTTGTGCAAACGTTTGCACAGAATTTACTTGATTTATGTCAATGAATTCTGACCAATATTGAGGATATTTCGTAATTTTGCAGCACAACTAATAGCAATGGGCGATAAAGAAACAATAACAATGAAAGATATTGCTCGCGATCTGGGCGTAAGTGTTGCCACAGTGAGCCGGGCATTGAAGGACAGTTCTCGTATCAGTACTGCCCAAAAGGAGCGTATTCAGAAATACGCGCGTGAACATAACTTCTTTCCTAATTTCCTAGGTGAAGCTTTAAGACATAATAAGGTGAAGCCGATGAAGGTGATTGGAGTTATTGTGCCTCAGGTGGTACACTATTACTTCATGTCGGTGCTTTCGGGTATAGAGGAAGAGGCTAGAGCCAGAGGTTACCGTGTGATGGTGGCGCAGAGTAACGAGCGCTACGATAAGGAGGTGGCCATCTGTGAAGACTTCTATCAGAACAAGGTTTGTGGCATCATCGTTTCACAGGCGAAGGATACCAAGCAGTATGACCATTTCGAAAAACTGCTGCAGAATGGGGTGCCGCTCATCTTCTATGATAGAATATGTACGGGCGTGAACTGCTCGCGAGTGGTGGTAGATGACTATATGGGTGCCTTTACTGCCGTTACCCACATGATTGATACGGGCTGCAAGAAGATTGCCTTCTACGGTTCGCCGATGAATCTGGAAATCTCCAAGAACCGATATAACGGTTATCATGATGCGCTGGTAAAGCATGGTTTGACGGAGAACCCTGACTGGGTGAAGATCTGCGATGACCGTGCCAGTGCCGAAGCAATAACGCCGGATATTCTGATAGAGGAAGATCGTCCGGATGCTTTCTTCGCCATCAATGATGATACGGCCATCGGCATTCTCTATACCGCCAAGCGGATGGGGTTCAAGGTGCCTGAAGAAATCAGCATCTGCGGATTCACCAATGGTGACCGTGCCAAGGCGTGCGACCCGATGCTTACTACGGTTGAGCAGCGAGGTGTAGCCGTAGGCGAGGAAGCTGCCAATATTCTGATTGGTCAGGTGGAAGGCTCCATCCCTAGAGATGAGGTGGAGAAGAGAGTGGTGAGAACACGACTCGTGGTGAGAGGAACAACAAGATAAAAATATAAAAACAATATAACGATGAAACAAAAACCTGATTTAAGTTTCTGGAAGCTCTGGAACTTGAGCTTCGGATTTTTCGGAGTACAGATTGCCTACGCCCTACAAAGCGCCAATATCTCCCGAATCTTTGCAACGTTGGGTGCTGACCCACACAACTTGAGTTATTTCTGGATTCTCCCTCCTCTGATGGGAATTCTGGTTCAGCCTATCGTGGGCACGTTGAGCGATAAGACGTGGTGCCGCTTCGGTCGCCGTATCCCTTATCTCTTTGTGGGTGCTACGATTGCCGTCCTGGTGATGTGCCTGCTCCCGAACGCCGGTTCGCTCGGACTGACCGTGAGCGGTGCGATGCTCTTCGGACTGATAGCGCTGATGTTCCTCGATACGAGCATCAACATGGCGATGCAGCCGTTCAAGATGCTGGTAGGCGATATGGTAAATGAAAAACAGAAGGCAAAGGCTTACTCTATCCAGAGTTTCCTCTGCAATGCCGGTTCTGTAGCCGGATATATCTTCCCATTCCTCTTTACCTTCCTCGGTATCAAAAATTATGCTGAGAAGGGTGTGGTTCCTGATTCTGTCATCTGGTCGTTCTATATCGGTGCGGCTATCCTGATTCTCTGTGTTATCTACACCACGATGAAGGTGAAGGAGTGGAATCCACAGCAGTATGCGGAGTATAATGAAGCGAAGAGTGAAGAGGAAAGAGTGAAGAATCCTAATGCTGAGGCTTCTGAAGACAAGGCCGGTTGGATTACTTTGCTGCGCAAGGCGCCATCTACCTTCTGGAAGGTGGGACTGGTTCAGTTCTTCTGCTGGGCTGGTTTCCTTTATCTCTGGAATTATTCTACGGGAGCCATCGCTGAAACCGTATGGAATACGACCGATCCTGCTTCTGAAGCATTCCAGGAGGCAGGCAACTGGGTGGGCATTCTCTTTGCAGTTCAGGCTGTAGGTAGTGTTATCTGGGCTGTGATTCTCCCTCTGTTTAAGAATACGAAGGTGGCATACGCTGTCAGTCTGGTTATCGGTGGTGTGGGTTTTGCCCTGATACCATTCCTGCATGACCAGTATCTGCAGTTTATTCCGTTCCTGATGATTGGTGCCGGTTGGGCAGCCATGCTGGCGATGCCTTTCACCTTTGTTACCAATGCTTTGCAGGGATATGGTCACATGGGTGCTTATCTCGGTCTGTTTAACGGAACTATCTGTATCCCTCAGATTGTGGCTGCCATCTGCGGTGGAACTGTCCTGAGTCTGGTGGGTTCTCATCAGAGCGATATGATGATTGTGGCAGGTATCCTGCTGATTGCGGGTGCGCTGTCTGTGAGTATTATCAAGTATAAGAAATAGGTGTAAGTAACAGAGTGAACGATTAATTGATTGTTTCTACGGAGTGGGGAATGTGCAAACGTTTGCAAGGTTTGTGTGAGAAAAAATGCAAATTTCTGATACGTTTTTCATACGTTTTTCTTACCTTTGTAGCAGCAAATATAAATTATAACATTTTCAAGAGCCTTTAAGAGTCTTATGACAGTACAGTTTAATATTGAGTATAAAGCAATGTTCGGCGAACAGATCGTCGTAAACATTCAGACGGAGGAAGGTGAACTGAAACTTCCTCTCGAGACAACAGATGGTGAAAGATGGGCATGCGACTGGTGTGTTGAATCACCAGAAAAATCGTATACCTATTATTATAGTGTAGAACGTGAAGGTAGAGCAGTCAAGACCGAATGGCTTATGATTAAGCATCAGCTCGAAGTAAATGCCAAGAAGGCTGCGGCTTATACCCTTTACGATCATTGGAAGACTATGCCTGAGGATGCTTTCCTCTACAGCAGTGCCTTTACCGATTGCATCAATCATCAGGTTCCACAGGTGATGAAGCCGGAAACGGGCAGCAAGATTGTGCGTCTGATAGTCCGTGCTCCTCAGCTTCGCGATGGTGAGCGTCTGGGTGTATTGGGTGCAGATAAAGCTTTGGGCGCTTGGGATGTGCAGAAGATTCTTCCGATGACTCAGCATACCTATAATGAATGGGTGGCTGATATTGATGCGACTCATCTTGAGGGCAGTCATCTGGAGTTTAAGTTCGTGGCTTTCAGAAATGCAAAGAACGAGCTTCTCTGGGAAAACAGCATGAACAGAACCGTGGATTTGCCGGAGATGAAGGCAGGTGAGTTGGTATCTTATGAACTCGACCAGGCTTTCTTCGCTCTGTATAACCGCAAACTTGCCGGAACGCAGGTGCCTGTATTCTCATTGCGTACCCGTAAGAGTGCCGGTATCGGTGACTTCGGTGACCTGAAGACCATGATTGATTTTGTGGCTTCTACCGGTCAGAAGGTGCTCCAGCTCCTTCCTATCAATGATACCACCATCACTCATACATGGACCGACAGTTATCCATACAGCTGCATCAGCGTCTTCGCTATTCATCCGCAGTATGCCGACCTCCATGCTCTCCCAGAGCTGAAGGATGCCAAGGCTCGTGCTGAGGCTGAGAAGACACGTGCTGAGTTGAATGCACTGGATAAGATAGATTACGAAAAGGTAAATGATTTCAAGATAAATTACTTGCGCCAAATCTTCAATCAGGAAGGTGGAAAGATGATGAAGACAGCCGAATATAAGGCTTTCTTCCAGGATGCTGAACTGTGGCTGGTTCCTTACGCACAATATTCATACCTGCGTGATAAGAATGGTACGGCTGATTTCAACCAGTGGCCAGATCATCAGGTATGGGATGAGGCTGAGCGCAAGGCGCTTGCCGACCCTAAGACTGCTGCTTACAAGAACGTGGCGTTCTTCTATTTCGTACAGTTCGTACTGGACCGACAGATGCAGGAGGCTCACGAGCATGCCAAGACTAAGGGCGTTATTTTGAAGGGTGATATTCCAATCGGTGTAAACCGCAATGGTTGCGATGTATGGACGGAACCTAAATACTTCAACCTCAATGGTCAGGCGGGTGCTCCACCAGATGACTTCTCTGCCAATGGTCAGAACTGGGGATTCCCTACCTATAACTGGTTTGAGATGCTGAAGGATGGCTGCCAGTGGTGGAACCGCCGTTTCAAGAACATGGCAAGATACTTTGATGCTTACCGCATCGACCACGTATTGGGCTTCTTCCGTATCTGGGAGATTCCGGTACATAGCGTACATGGATTGCTCGGACAGTTTGCACCGGCGCTTGCTATGAGCCGTGAAGAGATAGAAAGCTATGGTTTGCACTTCCAGGAAGACCGTTTCACCCGTCCGTTCATTACCGATTGGGTATTGGACCGTGTGTTCCATGAGCGTGCCGGCGAGGTAAAGGAGAAGTATCTCGACCGTCTGGATGACGAACGTTATCAGATGAAGCCTGAGGTAGATACCCAGCGCAAGGTAGAAGCACTCTTTGCTGACGCAACAGATGAGAAGGAACTCTGGCTGCGTGATGGCTTGTATGCCCTGATTAGCGATGTACTCTTCGTACGCGATCATACCAACCCTGGCGTCTTCCATCCACGTATCTCAGCCCAGCTCGACTTTATCTACGAGTCGCTCTATGATAATGACAAGGCTGCGTTCAACCGCCTTTACAACGACTATTTCTATCGCCGCAACAACCAGTTCTGGTATCAGGAGGCGATGAAAAAGTTGCCTAAACTGGTTCAGGCTACCCGCATGCTGGTTTGTGCCGAAGACCTCGGTATGGTGCCAGACTGTGTGCCTTGGGTAATGGACGAGTTGAAGATATTGAGTCTGGAACTCCAGAGCATGCCAAAGGATCCATCGGTTAAGTTCGGACATCTGAGCCGTAACCCATACCGCTCGGTATGTACCATTTCGAGCCACGATATGCCTACTCTGCGCATGTGGTGGGATGAGAATGTCCAGCGTACCCAGGAGTATTACAATACGATGCTCTACCGTCAGGGACCAGCACCTCATCCACTCCCAGGCTGGTTGGCTAGTGACATCATCAGCCGCCATCTCACCTCTCCATCCATGCTCTGCATATTGAGCATCCAGGACTGGTTGGCTACCGATGAGGCTCTCCGTCTACCAGATGCCGATGCCGAGCGTATCAATATCCCGGCTAACCCTAAGCATTACTGGCGTTATCGCATGCACCTCAACATAGAGGATCTGGCTGCTGACAAGCGTTTCGTGCAGAGTATCACCGAAATGATTTCGCAGTCTGGAAGAGTCTAACTAACATGATTATATATACAGTGCAAACGTTTGCACACTCATTTGCAGAAAAATACCCTCCCAAAACGTGGAGGGTATTTTTGTTTTTTGTATCTTTGCACTATCTTAAGAATAAACAGATAATGATTGAGATAAACTAACGAAGATTCAAAAACAAGAATAAACAACAACTGAACAGTATGAAAAAACTGAATGTATTAGTGATGGGTCTCTTGCTTCCTATGTTGGCAGCAGCCCAGACCATAAAGTCGCCTAACGGCAATGTCTCGGTAACATTCTCTTTGACCGAAAAGGGACAGCCTACCTATGAGATGAGCTATAAGGGAAAGACTGTATGCAAGCCATCCCACTTAGGATTGGAACTGGCTAAGGATAAACATGCCTCTAAGGGCATGGAGGAAACCAGCCTGATGGATGGTTTTACTGAAACCGGCAGCAAGACATCGACCTTCGATGAAACCTGGAAGCCGGTATGGGGCGAGACCGCTACCATCCGCAACCATTACAACGAGATGGAGGTAAACCTGAACCAGGCTGCTTCTAAGCGTAACATCACCATCCGTTTCCGTGTATATGATTATGGTATGGGCTTGCGCTATGAGTTCCCACAGCAGGAGAGTCTGAATTATTTCGTCATCCAGGAGGAGCATACCCAGTTTGCCATGGCAGGCGATCATACCGCTTACTGGATTCCTGGTGATTATGATACACAGGAGTATGATTACAACATTACTCCATTGACAGGCATTCGCCCAATTATTGCGAAAAACCGTGAAGCTTACAAGAGCAATTCATCTACCACCGTCTTCTCTGATACCGGTGTTCAGACCTCTCTCCAGATGAAGACCAAGGACGGACTCTACATCAACATCCATGAGGCTGCCTGCCTGGATTATCCTACCATGCATCTCAATCTGGATGAGAAAACATTGACCTTCGAGTCTTGGCTTACTCCTGATGCCGTGGGCAGAAAGGGATTTATCCAGACTCCATTCAATACCCCTTGGCGTACCGTGCTGGTAAGTGATGATGCCCGTGATATGCTTTCATGCAAGTTGACATTGAACCTTAACGAGCCTTGCAAGATTAAGGATACATCCTGGATTCATCCTACCAAGTACTGCGGTGTATGGTGGAACATGATTGTGGGTACCAAGACCTGGAGCTATACCAACGATCTGCCATCTGTGCGTCTCGGTGTAACCGATTACAGCAAGTGCAAGCCTAACGGTACTCATGGTGCAACCAACGAGGAAGTGAAGCGCTACATCGACTTTGCAGCCAAGAACGGTTTGCAGGAAGTATTGGTAGAAGGCTGGAACGAAGGTTGGGAAGACTGGTTCGGTCATCAGAAGCTCGATGTTTTCGACTTCGTGACTCCATATCCTGACTTCGATATCAAGATGCTCAACGAATATGCTCACTCTAAGGGCGTGAAGCTGATGATGCACCACGAGACATCTTCTGCAGCTCTCAACTACGAGCGCCACCTGGAAGATGCCTTCAACCTGATGAACAAATATGGTTATGATGCCGTGAAGACCGGTTATGTAGGTGATATCATCCCAAGAGGTGAGTATCACTACAGCCAGTTGATGAACAATCACTACCAGCGTGTCATCGAGACCGCTGCCAAGCATCATATCATGGTAAATGCCCACGAGGCAACCCGTCCTACAGGTATCTGCCGCACCTGGCCTAACCTGGTGGGTAACGAGAGTGCACGTGGTACAGAGTATGAGGCATTTGGCGGTAGCAAGTCTTATCATACCGTCATGTTGCCATTCACTCGTCTGCAGGGTGGTCCGATGGATTATACTCCTGGTATCTTTGAGACCAAGCTTTCAGAGTGGAGCAACAATAAGAGTTATGTTCATACCACTCTCTGTGGTCAGCTTTCTCTCTATCTCGTAATGTACAGTCCTTTGCAGATGGCTGCCGATCTTCCAGAGCATTATGAGAAGTATGATGATGCCTTCCAGTTCATCCGCGACGTAGCTTGCGACTGGGACGACTCCAAGTATCTGGAGGCAGAGCCAGCTAAGTATATCACCGTAGCCCGCAAGGCTAAGGGTACCGACAACTGGTTTGTAGGCGGTAAGACTGATGCAGCCCGCACAGCCGTAGTAAAGCTCGACTTCCTGGATAAGGGCAAGAAGTATGTTTGCGCTATTTATCAGGACGGCAAGAATGCCGACTACGAGAAGAACCCTAAATCTTACAAGATTGTTCATAAGACAGTGAAGAAGGGTGATGTTTTGAAGATTAATGAAGCACGTGGTGGTGGTTTCGCCATCTCTTTGCTCGCTAAATAAGCCTATAATTTCCGTATTTCCGTCCAACTGTCCGGTTGGTCGGAAATACGCTAAAAATGAGCGTAGATAATCTGTCACAGTTTTTTTCGCTCAGTTCGCTTTAATGTCCTGTATAACAACAACTTAACAATATGAATATCCAAAAACTAATAATTGCAGCATTGACAGCAACCGTTTTACCAACTTCATTGAATGCCCAGCAGACATTCAATGAGATGATGTATTCCAAGGAGAAAACCATGTTTATCCTGAATGCTCCAACAGCCCAAAAGTCTTCTGTAACCCTCCGACTTTATAAGCAAGGTCAGGGAGGAAAGGCTTATAAAACGCTGAAAATGAAGAAGTTGGGTGATGAACGCTGGGAGGCTACAGTAATGGGCGACCTCAAGGGAAAGTTCTATACCTTTGATATTGGCAAGGGTGAAACACCAGGTACATTTGCCAAAGCAGTAGGTGTGAACGGAAACCGTGGCGCCATCGTAGATTTGTATGATACCGATCCATCTGGATGGGATAAGGACGTGCGTCCTGCCCTGAAATCGCCAGCCGATCTCGTTGTCTACGAGCTTCACGTGCGTGATTTCTCCATTTCTCCTACATCCGGCTTGAAATATAAGGGTAAATATCTCGCCCTCACCGAGCCTAAGGCCATCGAATACCTCAAGAATCTGGGCATCAACGCCATCCACTTCCAGCCTGTATTCGATTTCGCTTCTATAGATGAGACCCGACTCGACAAACCACAGTTCAACTGGGGTTATGATCCGAAGAACTATAATGTGCCGGAAGGCAGTTACGCTACCGACCCTTATTCTCCAGCAACCCGCATCAAGGAGTTCAAGGAGATGGTGATGGCGCTGCATAAGGCAGGTATCCGTGTGATTTTCGATGCCGTATATAACCATACTTTTGATATCAACGGTAGCAATTTCCAGCGTACCTATCCTGATTATTATTATCGCAAGACCAAGGAGGGTAAGTATTCTGACGGTTCCGGCTGTGGCAACGAGACTGCTTCTGAAAAGCCTCTCATGCGCCAGTTTATGCTGGAGAGCGTGAAATATTGGATAGACGAATATCATATCGATGGTTTCCGTTTCGACCTGATGGGCGTTCATGACATTGAAACCATGCAGGCTATCCGTGAGATGGTAAACCGCATCGATCCTAGCATCTATATTTATGGTGAGGGATGGAGTGCAGGCAGTTGTGCTTATCCTACCGAGAAACTGGCGGTGAAGGCGAATACCCAGCAGCTCAAGGGTATCGGTGCTTTCAGCGATGATATGCGCGATGCGCTCCGAGGTCCTTTCTCTGATGACCATCAGGGTGCGCTCCTGGCTGGTCTTACAGGTCAGGAGGAGAGTCTGAAGTTCGGTATTGTGGGTGGCATCGCTCATCCGCAGGTGGATATGACAAAGGTGAACTATGACAAGGAGCCTTGGACCAACAATCCTACCGAGCAGATCAGTTATGTAAGCTGCCATGACGATATGTGTCTGGTAGACCGTCTGAAGGCAAGCATCGCATCTCTTACCGACAAGAATATCCCTGAAGCAATACGTACTGCCGAGTTGCTCCGCATCGATAAGCTTGCGCAGACCTGCGTATTCACTTCACAGGGTGTTCCTTTCATCCTTGCCGGCGAAGAGATGCTCCGCGACAAGAAGGGAGTACACAATAGCTATAATTCTCCTGACAGCATCAACCAGTTTACCTGGACCAATCTGCAGAAGTATCCGCAGGCATTTGCTTATTACAAGAGTCTGATCCAGCTCCGCAAGAATCATCTGGCATTCCGTCTTTCAACAGGCGATAAGGTACGTCAGCATCTGGAGTTCCTGCCTTGTCAGCAGACTTGTCTCGTAGGTTTCCAACTCAAGAATCTGGAGGGCATTGATGCCTGGAAGAACATCATCGTGATCTATAACTTCAATAAGGAGGCAAAGAAGATGCAGATTCCTGAGGGTAATTATACCGTGGCTTGCTGCAATGGTATAATCAATGAGGAAGGCTTAGGCTTTGTTTCGGGAAAGGATGTTGAGGTTGCCCCTCAGTCAGCCCTGATACTTTATCAGAAATAGTTTATATATATAATAAGGTGTAATATGAAAAAGATAATAGCTTCTTTATTGCTTATGAGTAGTGCAATAAGTATGAATGCAGCGGTCAACGTGAACCGCATTGAACCTACCGACTGGTATGTGGGCATGAAAGATGCTTCACTCCAGCTGATGGTGTATGGCAAGGATATCAAGAATGCCGATGTAACGGTAGATTATCCGGGTGTGAAGGTAGATAGCATCGCCCGCCTTGATTCTCCTAATTATCTCCTGGTTTATCTTAACCTCGATGGGGCAAAGGCTGGTGAGATGACCCTCAACTTCAAGCAGGGCAAACAGTCGAAGAAGGTAAAGTATGTGTTGAAGAACCGTGAGATGGCGGGCGACAAGCGCATCGGCTTCTCTAATGAAGATGTGCTCTATATGCTGATGCCAGACCGTTTTGCCAACGGCAATCTGAAGAATGATGCCTTTAAGACGATGCGTGATAAGACCTGCAACCGTGCAGAGCCTAGTCTGCGACATGGTGGCGACCTGGAGGGAATCCGCCAGCACTTGGATTATTTTAACCAGTTGGGTGTTACCGCTCTGTGGTTTACCCCGGTTTTGGAGAACGACAGTCCAAGTAACGGCAAGAACAGCAGTTATCATGGTTATGCTACCACCAATTATTATCGTGTAGACCCACGTTTCGGAACCAATGCCGATTATAAGCAGCTGATAGATGAGGCTCACAAGAAAGGTTTGAAGATTGTGATGGATATGATTTTCAACCATTGCGGCTTCGAACATCCTTGGGTTGCCGATATGCCTTCAAAGGACTGGTTCAATAAACCAGAATGGCTGGCTCCTGAAAATCAGACTGCCGAGCATCAGAAGAACATCGGTACGGTGGATGGCGCTGCTAAGGTGAACGATAAGTATCTGCAGACCAGTTATAAGCTGACTCCGGTACTTGATCCATACGCCAGCAAGGTAGATCTCACAGAAACCGTAGACGGCTGGTTTGTTCCAACTATGCCTGACCTCAACCAGCGTAACCCACACGTTATCAAGTATCTGATTCAGAACAGCGAGTGGTGGATAGAGAGCGCTGGTATCGACGGCATCCGTATGGATACCTATCCTTATGCCGACCGCGATGCGATGGCACACTGGATGAAGGTGCTGGGCGAGGAGTATCCTCACTTCAATACCGTAGGCGAGACTTGGGTAACCGAGCCAGCCTATACTGCAGCCTGGCAGAAGGACAGCAAACTTTCAGAGAAGAACAGCTATCTGCCAACCGTTATGGATTTCGCCTTCTTCGACCGTATCAACAGTGCAAAGAAAGAAGAGACCGATGAGTGGTGGAACGGCATGAACCGTCTCTACAACGTGTTCTGCTACGACTATCTCTATCCTAATCCAAAGAGCGTAATGGCATTCATTGAGAATCATGATACCGACCGCTTTCTGGGTGAAGGAAAGGATACTCTGGCTCTGAAGCAGGCGCTGTCATTGCTTCTTACCATCAATCGCACTCCTCAGCTCTATTATGGTACAGAGGTGCTGATGAACGGTACCAAGAGTGTAACCGATGGCAATGTACGCAAGGACTTCCCTGGCGGTTGGGCTGGTGATAAGCACAATGCCTTTACTGCAGATGGTAGAACACAGGCAGAAAACCAGATGTTCAACTGGCTCAGCAACCTGTTGCACTGGCGTCAGGGCAATGAAGTGATTACCAAGGGCAAGCAGACCCAGTTCTGTCCTCAGAAGGGTGTTTACGTAATTGCCCGCCAGTATAAGGGTAAGAATGTGATGACGGTGATCAACGGCAAGAACGAGGCAAACGAGCTGAATGTTTCCCGTTATGCAGAGATTATCGGTTCTCATGACAAGGCTACGGATGTTACAAACGGTCGCACCGTTCTTATCAACAAGAACGTGAAGCTCCGTCCTCGCCAGAGCATGATTCTTGAATTCTAAAACGCAAGTATATTCCTATATGAACGTTCCTAGAGTTGTAAATTTACACTTCTAGGAACGTTTTTTCTTGATAAAAATTCTTTCGTTTCGTTTTTTCTTCGTACTTTTGCAATCAGAAGTTTAAAAACTTAATAAAAATGTTTGGAGAAATCGGAAAATGGCTATTAGATATATCTAAATATTTAATAACGGGCTATGTTTTAGCCAAAATGTTTGGTCAAGAAGACTCAACATGGGTTGTAATAGGTGCAGTTCTAGTTGCGGCATTGCTGTTTGCCTTAGGATTGTACTGTTTACGAAAGGACAAAGATAAAAATAATAAAAAGAAAGGAAAATAATATGGATACTGGATTGTTTATTATGTATGGCTTTTTGTTGCTTTTGGCAGCAGGAATATTTATTTATGCCAAAATTGATGATCGCAAAGAACAGAAAAGGCAATAATATGGATTACGGATTATTAGGAATGTATATATTTCTGGCTTTGATTGCTGTTGGTTCTTTCATTTACGTTAAGATAGAAGACAGAAAAGAGCAAAAGAATAGTTAATGATTAGATACATTTTTTCTATAATAAGCATTCTTTTCATAACCTTGAGCAGTTGGGCGCAAGGTGGACTGCCTAGTCGCTATAATGTAAGTTATCTCAATATGGCTGCAGGTATGCCGAATAATTTTGCTGATGATATCTTTCAGGACTCTTACGGCTTCGTATGGATCAGTACGCATGGTGGTGGACTGGTACGCTACGATGGTTTCAATTTCATGAACTTCGGTTTGGGGGCTCCTGGTATCAGTCTGCGAAGCAACAGCTGCCGCAATACTTGCGAAGATCATTTCAAGCGCCTTTGGATAGCTTTTGAGGAAGGTCCGCAGGTTCTCGACCTCAAAACGATGCAGCCTGTTGTTCCACCTTGTGAGAACAGCCAGGTAGAGGCACAACTCAACAAAGTTTTCAAGAACCTTTGCACCCGAACATATTGTGATGCAAAGGGCAATATATGGATGCTGTCTTTCAACCAGCTTACCCGTTTCGGCTTTAACGAAAAGGGCGAGGTGAACAGCGTCTTGTCCACATCCTATCCTTATAATGCTCCCGACCTCGGAATCTGTGATGTCTATCGCAGAGGAACGGTTGTATTATGCAACAATGGAGTAGTGAGCGAGTTTTCTGTGAAGAACAATCAGCTTGTAGCAAAGAATATCTCATCCCTGTTCCCTCCGCTCGAAGGTCGGTATGGGGGGGCGCTTATTTATTATCATGGTAAGATATGGATGGGTACGAATCGCGGATTGTTTAATAGTGGCAAGCAGGAATTCCATTGCTCTGCTACCGACCATTCGCTCCAGCACGAAGTAGTGACGAACCTTGCCGTTTCTCCAGATGACAAACTTCTGGTAGGAACGCTCTGTGGCGTAGATATCTTCAATGATAAGACCGGAGAGATAGAACATTGGAACACTGCTACGGCTGTGAATCCGCTGAGCAGCAACTTTATCAACAGTCTTTTCTCTAAGAACGGACAGATATGGGTAGGTTCCGAGACAGGTGGTGTTATCAAGTTGGCTCCACGTCAGCTGAATTTGGAATTCTACCGTCACGACCCCGCCAACCCGGGCAGTATCTCTCCTAATGCTGTCAATGCTATGTATGCGGCAGCCGACGGAACCCTGTGGGTAGGAACAGTAGAGGGAGGTCTCAATGCCTTGACTCCAGGCAGCATGAACTTTGTTCATTATACGGTGGCAAATTCCGGTTTGCCGCATAATACCGTCTCGGTTCTTGCAGCCGATAACCGCAATCAGCTCTGGATTGGTACCTGGGGTAGGGGCTTTGCTGTGATGAATCTCAGTCAGCCGGGCAAGATTATTCCTCTGGTGATAGATGCTAAGCATCAGCATTTACTTAACTTTGCCGGTGCCTTGGCTTACGATCCTATCAATGATGGTATGTGGCTCGGAACCAATGATGGTCTCTTCTTCTATGATATGAAGCGCCGCCAACTCATCGAACCTTTCAGGGGATGCCAGAATGTGCGCGGCTGCATTGGTTCTCTGATAACCCGAAAGGGCAAACTCCTGATGGGTTGTGTGCGGGGAATGGTAGAGGTCGACCTCAAGTCGCGTGCTCATGGCAAGGGCGATTTCGCTGTGACGTATCATCAGTATAAACTCGACAATCCGAAGAGTGGAGTCTTCGATAAGATATTGTCTTTCTGCCAGGCTAAGGATGGAAAGATATGGATGGGCAGTAACGGCTACGGTCTGTATTGCTATACCAGCGATAAAAACGGAAAGACTCAAGTGAAGTCGTATACCACCAATAACGGACTTGCCAACAATATCGTGAAGGGTATTGTAGAGGATAACCAGGGTATGTTGTGGATAGCTACCGATAATGGACTCTCTATCTTCAATCCGAAGACAGAGGCATTCTGCAGTTTCTCCCGTGAAGATGGTCTGATCAGTTCACAGTTCTATTTCAATGGAGCCATCCGCAATGCCAAGGGCGAAATATTCCTGGGCACCGATGCGGGTATGATGGCTGTAAAGGGCATAAACCGTTCTGTGCATCAGACGGGTAAGTTGTGCTTTACCGAACTTCTGGTAGATAACCAGCCTGTCTTTGCCGGCAGCGATTATCTGGAAGAAGACATTTCTATTGCCAGAAAGTTGCGTATCCATGAGAGTGATAAGTCGTTCACCCTCTTTTTCTCAGCGCTCAATTATGGCTGCGAGACACAGGGCGTGTACCTTTATCGCATGAAGGGATACGAGAATGAGTGGGTTCAACTCAAGGCTGGTCAGCATAGTGTGCGTTATTCCACTCTGCCAGCTGGAGACTATAAGTTTGAGGTGAAATATATCCCATCTATCAATTCCGACAAGGAGCAGGTAATCTCTGTAGAAGTTCAGATTACTCCTTATTTCTGGAAGAGCTGGTGGTTTGTTACCCTTATTATAATAGGTATCATCGCCTTGCTCCAATATGCTTATGTGCGCCGTCTCAACAAGATGCGCGAAGAGGAAGTAGAAGCTCTGTACCGTCCTATCGAGGCTGCGATGAAGGAAAGTGATGAACCTGAAAAGCTGCAGAGTCGCATCCAGATGATTCTGCAGAACCAGAAGCGTTATCAGGACAGTCAGAAAAAGAGCATTGAGGCTGACAGGAAGATGGTAGAGGAGACTATGCGTCCATTCATGGAAGAAGTGATGGATGTGATGGAGAAGAATTACGATAATTCGGAGTTTGGTGTACAGGAACTGGCAGATACCTTGGGTATATCCCGCAGTGTACTGAGCAAGAATCTCTCCAAGGAGACAGGCTTGCCAACAGCCCAGTTTATCCGCAACTACCGTCTCGACATCTCGCGCAAGATGATGGCTGATAAAACTTCCAACCGAAATATCACGGAGATAGCCTACCGTGTAGGCTTCAACGATCCGAAGTATTTCACCCGTTGCTTCACCAGGCAGTTTGGCATCTCGCCGACTGCATATAAGGATCAGTTGGATTCTCAGGGTTCAGATATGGCATAGTTCTCCTTAGATCCTCCTTGGATTCTTCGGAGAAATAATGTTCCTGGATGTGATAATTTGTTAAGTAAATAAAATAAAACAGAGGGGCTACTTGATATAAGTCAAGTAACCCCTTGTTTTGTATGTGTGGGTACACAACTGGTGGATAAGCACGTAATATCCTTAAAAATCCACTATTTATGCGGTTTGTCCACCTATAAAACCCAATTGTCCACCCAATATAATCCGGTTAATTGTACTTTTGCCACTGAAAAAGGATTTAAGAATTTTAAATAACCTATTTGAATAGTAAACAAACAACCTAAAGGCGTTAAGTTATGAAGTTAAGAAAAACTTTACTTTCGTTTGCTTGTGCTATCATGGTGGCATTAAGTTTCACTGCTTGTGGTGATGATTGGGGCCGACAGGACGATCCTGCTGGCGGACAGATTTACCCATCTAAGACAACAGTGGCAACTTATGACTTTGAGTATTCAGAAGAGAAACCTGAGTATTCAGACATGATAAGTCACGATGAGTCATGTGAGGTGACCAATGATGAGACCCTCGCAAGTAATGTATTGCACATCAATGGTAAGGGTGGTGCCAAGATTGCCAATCCTTTCAATGGTGTGAAGTTGCAAAATGGTGCTGCCATCACTTTCGCTGTAAAGATTGATGCAGCCGTAGCTGAGGACGGAACAGTCGCAGATGTAGACTTGACCCGACCTCTTATCTCATTTGGTTCAGATGAGAAGGATGCTGCTGGTAATGATATCAGTGCTCACTTCTATATCACTGCCAATGGTCAGGTGGTTTACAACAAGCCTACCCAGTTGCAGAGTTTGAACCTGAATGAGAATGACCCTGCTTCTGTGAAGACAGGTATTCTCTCTCCTAATGAGTGGCATTTCGTAGCCCTTCAGCTTTCTACTGAAGGTTACCAGCTTTACGTAGATGGTAAGAAGAGCCTTTCTGGTTATCAGACATCATCAAGTGCTACCTCTTTCCAGTACAAGACCTTGGTTGATTCCATCAACTCTTTACCTTATATATATATAGGTGGAGACAGCAAGTTGACAGCCGAAGAGACCAACACCGTATCTATCGACAATGTTACCCTGATCCGTAACATGATGGAAGAGAAGGATTGGAACAAGACCATTGGTGGTAATGGTGGTGGTGATGAAGCTTTCAAGAATGTAGAGTTTGTGAAGGAGGATGGTACTCCTACTACCGAAATCGGTACTTCTGATTGCTCTGCTGCTTGGTGGACAAGCTTCTCTGACTACTATCGTATTCCTGCAAATGGTTCAATTCACTTGAAGTTTACCAACCATACATCAGGTGCTGGCAACTGGAACAACTGGAACCTCTGTTTGAGTACAGATGATGTACGTAATGGTGGCAAATACTTAGAGTACTTCGTTATCCGTAGCGATGCATATGGTTGGGGTAGTTCCTATGCCTCTGGAAAGTGGGATAATGAAGGTTATCCTGCCAATGATGATGAATGGGCTGTGTTCCGTCAGGATATGGAGGGTGCCAAGGTAGATATGACCATTTCCCGTTCTGGTACAGATATCAAGGTAGTTGCAGTGGCAACCTGTACAAATGGCAAGGTTTACACCGAAAGATTCACTGCTCCTTGTAATGATGCCAATGAGGTTCTCCGTGCCTTCCTGATTGTTGATGGTTCTTATCTTGTCATGGATACCAACGAGTGTCAGGCACAGACTGCTGTAGAAGTTACAGCCAGCGAAATCGGAACTTCTGATTGCTCAGCCGCTTGGTGGACACAATTCTCTGATTACTTCCAGATTCCTTCCGGTGCTTCATTGCACCTTGGTTTCACAAACCATACATCAGGTGCTGGCAACTGGAACAACTGGAACCTCTGTGTCAGCACCGATGATGAGCGTGCTGGTGGTAATTATTCAGAGTATTTTGTTATCCGTAGCGATGCATTTGGCTGGGGTGGTTCTTATGCCTCAGGAAAGTGGGATAATGAAGGTTATCCAGCCAATGATGATGAGTGGGCTGTGTTCCGCCAGAATATGGAGGGCGCCAAGGTAGATATGACCATTTCCCGTTCTGGTACAGACATCAAGGTGGTAGCTGTAGAGACCTGTACTAACGGCAAGGTTTACATCGAGAGATTTACTGCTCCTTGTAGTGATGCCAATGAGATGCTCCGTGCCTTCCTGATCGTTGATGGTTCTTATCTTGTGATGGATCCTGCAGCTTGCTATATTGGAAAGCCTTTGTATTAAACGGAGGCTGAACTTCAACAATAACATAAATAGAATAAACAATGAACAATAACATATTGCATAAGTTATTCTTGACCCTGACACTGGTGCTCCTTACTTTAGGAGCATCAGCACAGGTTACCGTATCTGGTAATGTGTCAGATGAATCGGGTGAGCCTATCATCGGTGCTACTGTTATGGAAGCATTGACAACCAATGGTGTTGTTACTGATTTCGACGGTAACTTCAAGATTCAGGTGAAGAACGAGAACGCTACTTTGAAGATCTCTTATATCGGTATGGTTGCTCAGAACATCCGTGTAGGCAATCAGCGTAATATCAAGGTGGTTCTCAAGGACGAAAGTCAGAAAATCAATGAGGTCGTAGTCGTTGGTTACGGTCATCAGAAGAAGGAGAGTGTCGTAGGTGCTATCTCTCAGGTTAGTTCAGATGACCTCTTGAATACCCCTACAGCCAACGTAACACAGGCTATTGCCGGTAAGATTCCAGGTGTTGTAACAACCCAGGTATCTGGTGCTCCTGGTGCCGATGACGCTACCATCAACATCCGTGGTCGTGCTACCTTTGCTGGCGACGGCGCTCCATTGGTCATGGTAGATGGTGTAGAGCGTGCTTTCTCTCAGGTGGCTCCTGATGATATCGAGAGCATCTCTGTATTGAAGGATGCTTCTGCTACAGCCGTTTATGGTGTGCGTGGTGCGAATGGTGTCATCCTCGTTACTACTAAGCGTGGTAAGGATATGAAGCCAGAGGTTAGTTTGACCAGCAACTTTATGTGGGGTACTCCAACCCGTAAGCCACACTATCTGAATTCTTACGACTCTGTAACTCTCCTCGAGGAGGCTCTGAAGAATGATGGTCTTCCATCACAGTATTCAGCTTCTGATATCGAAATGTACCGCAAGAGCTGCGCCGGCGAGTTGACTGGTGCTGATGCGCTTCTCTATCCTAATGTAGATTGGTATGATGAGGTGCTCAATAACTGGGCTCCTTCTCAGCGCTATAATGTAAGTGTACGTGGTGGTACGAAACGTATGCGCTATTATGTATCTGGTGAAATGTACAACCAGGGATCTTTGATCAAGAACCTCAGCCAGGATGTCTACGGCAACTCTTCAAGCCCTGGTTACAACCGTTACGCTTTCCGTGCCAACATGGACTTCTTCCTCTCTAAGGATCTGACATTCAGCGTAAACTTCGGTACACGTTTCGAGAACCGTCATGGTTCTAACACCAACGAGAGTTCAACCAACTATGATATCTTCGCACGTATCAACCATACTCCAGGTTGGATCTTCCCTGTATCTTACGAGGTACAGAATGGTGAGACTACCAAGACTCTCTATGGTGGTACAGCCGTATATCAGGACAACGTAGTGGCTGCCCTTGCCAAGGGTGGATACTATCGTGGAACCAATACTATCAATGAAACTAACTTCATCGCAGACTACAAGATGGACTGGTTGACTCCTGGTCTTTCTGCCCGTGGTATGGTTTCATTCGACTACGATTCTTATTATAAGAAGACATTCGGTGCAGCTTTTGCAACTTATGAGTTGAACGACCGCAACAACTTTACCAGTGCAGATGCTTATACCAAGTATAATGTAGATGGCGACCTGGCCTACTCTAAGGCTTCTTCTACTACATACAAACTCTATATGGAGGGTCAGATCAACTACGCCCGCAAGTTTGGTAAGCACGACGTTACAGGTATGGTACTTTACAACCAGAACGACTACCGTTACAATTCAGACCTGGCTAAGCGCTATCAGGGTCTCGTAGGTCGTGTAACTTACGGTTATGATGATAAGTATTTGGCTGAGGTTAACGTTGGTTACAACGGTTCAGAGAACTTCCTCAAGGGCAAGCGCTTCGGTTTCTTCCCTGCCTTCTCACTCGGTTGGCGTGTAACTCAGGAAGAGTTTATGAAGTCAACAGAAAACTGGTTGAACAACTTGAAGATCCGTGCATCTTACGGTGAGGTTGGTAACGACGTTTATACCGTAGGTGGTGTAGCTCAGCGCTTCCTCTATGAGGAGAAGTGGAACCAGATTACTAACGATTACTACTTCGGTAACAAGGGTCAGACTGGTATCTTCGAGAGCCAGTATCCTAACTATGGTGTAACCTGGGAGCGTGCCAAGAAGTTCAACGTAGGTCTTGAGTTCGGCTTGTTCAACGGTATGCTGACCGGTAACTTCGACTACTTCGTTGAGAACCGTAACAACATCCTGACCGAATACTTGAGCCGTCCACAGTGGGTAGGTGTAACGATGGCAGCCGGAAACCTCGGTAAGACCCAGAACAAGGGCTACGAGTTGGAACTCCATCACTTCAACCACATCGGAAAGGACTTCACCTATAATGTAGGTGTAACCTTCTCTCATGCAGCCAACAAGATTAAGAATATGGATGAGCCTGCTTACAAGACCGCTTACCGCAAGCGCGAAGGTCACCCAATCAACCAGTACTTCGGTCTGGTATGCGAGGGTTTCGTAACACAGGCCGACTTGGATAATCCTGACTTCCCTGTATCAACCTACGGAAACGTAAAGGTTGGTGACCTGAAGTACAAGGATATGAATAACGATGGCTTCATCGATGACCGTGATGAGACATTCATCGGCTACAGCGATATTCCAGAGAACACATACGCTCTGACACTCGGTGCCAACTATAAGGGCATCGGTTTCGAAGTAATGTTCCAGGGTGTAGACCATGTATCCCGTTACTACGACAGCGATGCGATGTTCGCCTTCCAGAACAACGGTAAGGTAAAGGATATCCACCTGAACCGCTGGAATCCTGCAAAGAGCGAGGCAGAGAACCTGGCAACAGCAGAATATCCATTGCTCCATTACGGAAGCAACGGTGACCACAACCAGCGCCAGAACTCATTCTTCCTGAAGAACGGTTCATTCGTCCGTCTGAAGAACATCGAGTTGAGCTATACATTCCCTAAGGAGTTGATCAAGCATATCGGTATGAGCAATGCCCGCTTCTACATCAATGCCAACAACCTCTTTACATGGGATCATCTCGACGACTTGGTTGACCCAGAGAGCAACGGTTCAAACCGTTACCCACTCTTGAAGACCGTCAACGTAGGTTTCAATGTCGTATTCTAATTCAAGAACATTCAAAAAGAATCGAAAATGAAGAAATATAGTATATTTGCTTTGGCACTCGTTATGGGAGCAATGACGCTCACCTCTTGCGAAGACGCCTTCGGCAATTTCCTCGACAAGCAGCCAAGCAATGAGTTGACAAAAGCTGAGGTGTTGGGTAACTTCACTCTGTTGGAAGAGAACCACAACGATACTTACAACTTCCTGCTTCACGGTGCCAACCGCGTGAACAACTCATGGATGGATGCTGCTACCGACCTGGCTGAATCAAGTATCGGTACATCAGGTACACGTACCACATTCAATATAGGTAACTATTATGGTGGTGGCGGTGCAGCAGAGTTGACTTCTCCTTGGGAGAGTCGCTATCGTGGTATTCGCAAGTGCAATATCACCATCAACACATTGGAGCAGGACACAGAGAACAAGCTTCGCCCTGCAGATATTGACGTAGAACTTTACAATTCACGTAAGGCAAACTATATTGCAGAGGCCCGTTTCCTCCGTGCCTATTTCTACTGGGAACTGTTCCTCCGCTACGGTCCGGTGCCATTGGTTACTACCGAGCTCGACCCTAATGGTGACTTGATGACAGGTTATACTGAGCGCCCAGACCTCAGGACCTTCATGGATTATCTCTTCAAGGAGGTGAAGGAATGCGAGAGCAGTCTGAAGACTTATGCAGAGACCAGCGATGCTACTTATGCAGGTGAGGTGAACCAGCCTACAGCACGTGCCCTCTATGTTCGCATGATGCTCTATATGGCAAGTCCACGCTACTCAGCACAGAGCGGTGTTACCTGGCAGCAGGCTGCAGACGCAGCTGCGGGCTTCATCGCTGACTATGGTGAGAATTATAGATTGGAAGACCGTACCAACGGTGGTGTAGCAGCCTACAACAATGCCTGGTTGCTCAACACTTATACTGACAAGAACCCTGAGGTTATCTTCTTCCGCAACGATGTAGCCATCGGTTGGAGCGGTATTTCTACCGATACTCCAGTAGGTGAAGGTGGACAGGGTGGTCTTTGCCCAAGCCAGAACCTCGTAGATATGTATGATATGGAAGATGGTTCAGCTCCTTTCAAGCAGTATGATGCAACAGGTGCTCCGGTTTATGTAAACGGCAAGCCTGTCATCAACGAAGAGAGCGGTTATACAGAGCAGAAGATGTGGAAGAACCGTGATCCACGCCTCGCAGCTACCATTCTTTACAATGGTTGTGAGTGGGGTCAGGCTACCAGCACCAAGACCAATGTCATTGATGTGGTTTATGGTCATCGCGATAATCCTATCGGCAACCAGAATGCTACTCCAACAGGTTATTATGTACGCAAGTATATTCCTGAGACCATCCTGAGCAGCAACCACAGCGGTACAGCCAAGCGCCTCTGGAAGATCTTTACCTATAGCGAACTGCTTCTGAACTATGCTGAGGCATTGAACGAGGCTGACTATGCAGGCAACAAGACACAGGTTTGTAACCTGCTCGACCAGATTCGTCATCGTGGCGGTATCATCGGTAATGTAGCCGATCGTGCAGACTTGAATTCTCAGTCAGCTATGCGCAACTTCATCCACAAGGAGCGTACCATCGAACTTGCTTTCGAGGAGCACCGCTGGTGGGATGTACGTCGCTGGAACGTAGCAGGCGATGCGCTCGGCCGTGATATCTACGGTGTAAACGTGGCAGCAGATGGCACCATTACCCGTAAGGTAGCCCAGCACCGCAAGTGGCAAGACAAGTTCTACCTCTATCCAATCCCAGAGGCTGAGGTTTGGAAGATTGGTCAGAACTTCCAGAACGATGGTTGGAAAGAATAACTCTTTTAATGATAGAATCGTATGAATAATATTCAGAATATATATAATAAGGTATCTTCATCAAGCAAAGTCTTGATGCTGAGTGCACTTCTCTGTGCTTCAAGCTCAGTCTTGGCACAGGAGCAGGTGCTCAAAGGCCGAATCGTCAACAGCCAGGGTGAACCAATCCCTGGAGCTGTTGTCAACGTGGCAGAGGAAAGCCGCATTGCCCTGACCGACAAGGAAGGTTACTTTACATTGAAGAAGGTAACTCCTAGCGATGAAATCTGCGTAAGTAGCGTAGGTTACAAGAATGCGCAGGAGAAGGTGACCACTTTTGACGGTACATACGTCATCAAGATGGAAGATGATGCTGACGAGTATGAGCATCTCGCTCCTGTTCCTTTCGGCGAGCAGAAAAAGAAAATCTTGACTGATTCCCGTTCGGTTGTTTCAGGCGAGGAATTGCAGAAGCATCCTGTTACTATTCTTCAGAATGCCTTCACCTCAACACTGAATGGTGTGGAGACTTACGAATGGTCTTCTGAGCCAGGATGGTCGGAGAGCTTCCTCTTTATCCGTGGTATCCGTACCACCAACCAGAGTGCCCGTTCTCCACTGATTATCGTGGACAACGTAGAGCGTGACCTCTCCTTCCTCGATGCTTATCCTATCGAGAGCATCACCGTACTGAAGGATGCTGCCGCTTCTTCTATCTATGGTATGCGTGGTGCCAATGGTGTGATTTTGGTTACTACCAAGCGCGGTAATGCCGGTAAGACTAAGATTGATTTCACTCAGGAAGTCGGTTTCCAGACCCTCGCCAACAAGATGGAGGTTCAGAACTCTTACAACATGGCGATGACCCGTAATCAGGTACGCTATCTGAGCGGTATGGATCCGATGTACACCCAGGAGCAGCTCGACAACTACAAGTATGTATGCGATGGTGGAACGTTTGCTGACGATGATATCCGCAAGTACCAGTACTTCAATACATCTTGGGCAGACCAGTTGTATCGTGAAGCTGCACCGCAGTATCGCACCAACCTGCAGATTAGTGGCGGTAACCAGCGTGCCCGCTACTATGTAAGCTTCTCTTACCTGCGCCAGGAGGGTATGTGGAATACCGAGGGTACTGAAATGAATGATGGTTACAGCACTCAGCACGTACTGAACCGCTGGAATCTCCGTTCTAACATCGATATCGATGTATCCAAGTATCTGAATGTATCTCTCGACTTGGGTGGACGTATAGATAACATCTCTCAGCCTACTGAGCCTGTGTTCAACCTCGTTACCTTCGGTGTAATCGAGGCAAACCCTATGGCTCCTACCCATAACCCTGACGGAAGTATCTATTCTTCATCTACAGCCAACAACCCGGTACGTTACCTGGGTGGTTCCGGTTTGGAGAAGAACCGTCGCCGTAACTTGTATTCTACCTTGAATGCCAAGTACGATTTGAGTCCTGTATTGAAGGGCTTAGGCTTGTTCGGTACTGTCAGCTTCGATGCATACGAGACTTTCGAGTCAACACAGACTGCTCAGATGGATTCATGGAACTACGACTACGATAACCTGGCGGTTACCGATGTCAGCCAGTTCAAGTATACCAAATATACAACCAAGGCAGCTTTGAGCAACCCATCAGCTAATCAGCGTGGTTACTACTACAACCTGAATCTGTTTGGTGGTGTAAGTTATAAGAACAGTTTCGGTAAGCACAATGTAGATGCCCGTGCCTTTGCCCGTTACTACCGTAATGAGGAAGCAGGTTCAGATTACTCTACCCAGCAGAGTGCATCTTCAAACCGCTATCTGGCATACAACTTCCAGGGAACATACGACTATGCCAACAAGTATATCGCATCAGTCAACCTCTCTCGTATGGGATGTGATAACTTCTCACCAGACGACCGTTGGGGAACCTTCTGGGGTGCATCAGCAGGATGGGTACTCTCTGAGGAATCCTGGATGAAGAAACTTGGTTTCATCAATCTCTTGAAGCTTCGTGCTTCATACGGTGAGGCTGGTCAGTCAACCACCGGTGCAGGCCGTTACCCATATCAGAGTATCTATGGTTCAGCTACCGGTTACGGTTTCGGTTATAACGGAACTTTTGTGAATGGTTATGCAGAGAGCAAGACTGGTAATGCCAACAGTAAGTGGGAAATCTCCAAGATGGTAAACCTCGGTATTGACTGGAACCTCTGGAACAGCAAACTCTATGGTAGCTTCGATGTCTTCAAGGAGTGGCGTTCTAACATCCTGGTATCCCGTTCAACCGTGCCAGAAACCATACTTGGTGTGCCTGTAGCACAGGATTCATATGGTAAGGTTGAAAGCCGCGGTTACGAACTCGTTCTCGGACATCGTGGCAATATCGGCAAGGACTTCAAGTACTTCATCGAGGGGCAGCTTACCTTCAATACCAACAAGGTTACCGATATCGATGAAACTGCACCAGATGTAGAGTGGCAGCGCAAGGCAGGTCATAGAATCTATGACAACACTTCGGTAGCCGAACTCTATGAGCAGGCTCAGACAGGTACCAACCGTGTGGGTGGATGGAACATCTATAAGTTCGACCAGTGGGCTTCAGATCCTAACCTGATTGCAACCTCTCAGCAGGATGCCATCGACCATCCGGAAAAGTATCCATACAACAGCTTCTCTAATGGAGCACAGCAGTTGGGTACAGCAGTATTCAAGGATATCAATGGTGACCGCGTGATCGACTCAAAGGATATGGTGCCAGATTCATACACCATCATTCCTGAGATGATTCCAACCTTCAACTTCGGTTTCGAGTATAAGGGCTTCGATGCCCGCATGATTGTGAATGCTTATCTCCGTCGTTCTGTATTCCTTTCACCGGCTATCAGCTACAGTGGTTGGAGTAACATGGGTACCCATGAGGTAACAAAGGCTTGGGGTTACTATACTGATGACCCTTCTGATCCTCGCAACGTGAATGCTACTTATCCACGTCCTGTTTATAATGGATTCGATGCAGTTGATTCAGACCGTGCTACAGGTTCTTACCAGAACAACATTTGGGTACGCAATGGTAACTTCTGGTCTATCCGTAATATTGAGGTAGGATACTCTTTGCCTGCTAAGTTGATTTCTAAGTTGTGGATGACTAAGTGCCGCGTTTACTTCAGCGCTTACAATATTGCTACCTTTAGCAGTCTGCCAGATGATGTAGACCCAGAGAAGCCATTGAGCTACTGCTGGTGGTATCCAAAGACAAAGTCATTTACATTTGGTATAAACATTGGTTTCTAATCAATTTTATCAAAAACGAATATGAAAAAGATATTAGTTAATATATCATTGGCGATGCTGGCTGTAGGAGGTATGACCTCCTGCAGCGACATCCTCGATAAGGAAGTCGACTTGACTTATACCGACGAGAACATCTACAGCAACTACGACCGTACCCGTGGTGTCTTGGCAAATGCCTATACCTATTTGCCTGATGCCTTTGCGGGATATACCGATGGTCAGTTCCGTGCTGCTTCTCGTGACTGTATGACCGATAATGCCATCTCTTACTGGAATGTGCATTACTATCACAGTGTGTTGAACGATTCATATGATGCCAAGAACCATTGGTTTGCTGAGAATTATTGGAGCAACGACCTGAAGGGCATCCGTGTCTGCAACGACTTCATTTCAAAGGCACGTGAGAGTGTCATCGGAAATGCTGAGAAGAGCGGTGACGACAACAAACTCTGCGATCGTTACAAGGCAGAGGCGCGTTTCATTCGTGCCATCCTTCATTTCGATATGATTGGCTATTTCGGTGCAGTGCCTATCGAGGATCATGTGTTGGATAATGCAGAGGCTGCTTCTATTGCCCGTACTCCAGCTCCTGAAGCATTGAAATGGGTTGCTGATGAATGCGATGCCATCATCCAGAGCGGTGCGCTCCCATTCCGTTACAGCAATGAAAATGAGAACTGGGGACGTATCAATGGTGCTGCTGTCTATGCATTGAAGTCAAGAGCATTGCTCTATCGTGCTTCTGCACTGAACAATCCTACAAATGATGTTACCTGGTGGCAGGAAGCTGCTGATGCAGCCCTCGCTTTCATCAATGCCAATAAGAGTTCTGCCAATCCTTATCGTCTGTACACTACAAGCGATAACAACCCTAACAAGAACTATTATGAGTGCTTCACCAGTACCCCTCACCTGAATCCTGAGTATATCCTCAGCCGCAGTGAGTGGAATACACGAGAAATTGAGATGTTCAACACTCCTTGTGGTTTCTCCGGTAATGTGAACTCTACCGGTCGTGTAAACCCTACACAGAATCTGGTTGATTCTTACGAGACCATTAATGGCCTTCCTATCGACCAGGATCCTTCTTACAACGACCAGGATCCATACAAGAACCGTGACCCACGTCTGGAGCAGACCATCTTCCACCAGGGAAGTATCTGGGGTGACAAGAGTCAGGACGAGGAGCGTGCCGTGGATGTATCTGTAGGTGGCAAAGACTACCAGGATCTTCATGGTGGTACCACTACCGGTTACTACTCTAAGAAGTTCGTTCACAATATGAGCTTCAAGAACCCTACCACATTCGTTACCGCTTGCCCTATCTTCCGCTATGCGGAGATTCTGCTTAATGCAGCAGAGGCATTGAACGAGGCAAAGGGTCCTGAAGCTGCCTACGGCTATGTAAACCAGGTTCGTGCCCGTGTGGGTATGCCTGCTTACAAGGGTATGACCAAGGAGCAGCTTCGTGAGCGTATCCGCAACGAGCGCCGCATCGAGTTGGCTTTCGAGGATCATCGTTTCTTCGATGAGCGCCGCTGGAAATTGTTTGATGGCAAGAGTGCTGCTACAGAGAAGAGTGAGCCACGCTACAAGCAGGTTTACAACATCTATAGCGTTGTTGTAACTCCTAATGAGAGCCAGGTATATACTTATCGCAACGATAATACCCATCCTACTCGTGCGTTCTCTTGTCCTAAGAATTATTACTTCCCAGTGCCTGATGACACTTACAAGAAGAATCCTAACTTAGGACAGAATGCAGGTTGGGAACTCTCTGATGCTCCTAAGAAGGACGACACCACTGAGGGTGGCGAGACTACTGAGGGTGAAACAACCGGCAAGTAATCTTTGTCAATATACATTATTATATTTTAGGTGAGGTCTATGGCGAAAACACCATAGACCTTCCTTGGTTTAAAAAAATCATATCTTAAACTTGAAATCGTATGAAGAAGTTATTACTTTCTGTCATGAGTCTGATGGCGATGAACGGAGCTATGGCTCAGACGCCTGTCGGCGATAATGATCTGGCTAATGCATACGCTACCCAAACGATAACAGGGCGCATCGCGGTGCACGACCCTTCTATCGTGATGGATGTTACGGGCTCTAATGCCAACAACCCTCTATATTATATCTACGGTTCGCATCTGGGCAGAGCCAAGACTTATGCTACGGGCAACTATCAGATATGGAACACCTTCAAAACAGGTGAGGAGAATGCCGGAACCAGCAACAGTCTTTTTGCTGACGTGAATGGTAAACTGATTAATTTTAAAGATGCTTACGCCACTCACGTCATCAAAAAGGTGAAGAACTATAAGGGCGAGGAGGTAGCTTTCGGTAACTTCGATGCTCATGGATGGCAGTATAAAGGACCTATCAACGTGAATGGCGCCTGGACTAACACAGCCAATACCGTAGCCGGAATGCAGTGGGCTCCTGATGTCATCTACAACAAGACCATGAAGAAATGGTGTATGTACATGAGTCTGAATGGTGATTATTGGTGCTCTACAATCGTCTGTTTCACTTCCGAAGACTTGGAAGGTCCTTGGGTATATCAGGGACCGGTTATCTGTGGCGGTTTCTCTGGTAAATTCGGTCATAATGGCTATGCTACAGCTGATGATTGGAAGAATACCGATTTGGCGATTGCTACAGAATGCACTTCGCTTCCTGCCCGCTATGCTACTCCAGGCGATGCTTATGGTGCTCACTGGGGAGAATACTGGCCAAACTGTATCGATCCATGCGTATTCTATGATGATGATGATAATCTCTGGATGAGTTACGGTTCATGGTCGGGTGGTATCTTCATGATCAGACTCGATAAGACCAATGGTCTTCGTGACTATACTTATACTTTCCCTTATCAGATAAGCGGTAAGACCGTTACTCCGGGTGCTGCCAATGCCAACTGTACCAGCGACCCTTATTTCGGCAAGAAGATTGCCGGCGGATATTATGTTTCGGGCGAGGCTAGCTATATCCAGAAGGTGGGCAAGTATTATTATCTCTTTATGAGTTATGGTGGTTTGACGGCTGCCGGTGGCTATCAGATTCGTGTTTTCCGCTCTGAGAAACCTGACGGACCTTATAAGGACTGTCTTACTTCAACGGGCATTGATGCTATGTATGGCAAGTATATCCTCAACTTCGGTGGCGATGCCAAGCGCGACGAGGGTGTGAAACTCTTCGGCAACTACCAGTGGGAAACCATGCCTAATGCTGAACTGGCTCAGGGACATAATTCAGCCATCGTAGACCATAAGGGACGAGCACTCATCGTTTACCATACCCGCTTCTTGAAAAGAGATGAGGAGCATGAGGTTCGTGTACATCAGCTCTTCGTTAACCAGGACGGTTGGCTGGTTGCTGCTCCTTACGAGTTTAGCGGCGAGACTTATACTGATAATGATATTGCTACCCAGCAGCTCTATGATGCAACAGAGGTAGAGGGTGATTATCAGATAATAGCTCATCCTTACCGTCAGAATACGGCAGCAATGGATTATGAGAAGCCTGTTACCATCCATCTCAATGCAGATGGTTCTATCTCAGGCGAGTATACCGGAAAATGGGAACTGGTGAGCGGTACAAGCTACATCAATCTTACCTTGAAGGGTGTTGCTACAGCCAATGCAGAGGTGAAGTTCAAGGGTGTGCTTACCGAGCAGACCATCGATTATACCAATATCAAGGCACTCTGCTTTACAGCCCTCAGTTCTTCTGATGGTTTGGCTACATCAGGTGGTGCCAGCTTGCAGACTCGCGGTTTGAGTATCTGGGGAAGCAAGGCTGATGCCAAGGCGGCTATCAAATATACATTGGATAAGACCAGCGTTCCTTTCGCAGATGGTGCAACTTTGAATTCTATACCAAAGCTCCCTACAGAGGGGCATCTCGGTGCTACCATTTCATGGAAGTCAAGCAATCCTTCTATTCTGACCGATGAGGGCGTAGTAAAAGGCAAGGGTAAGGTAACCATGACCATGACTGTCAGCAAGGACGGTTATGAATATACTAAGGATTATACCCTGAACATCGATGCTGAGGCAGAGGAAACTACTCCGGTTTACTATCCTGTTTCTGCACAGAAGAATACAACGAATGCCTATGCTACTAACCTGAGCCAGGATTATACTGTGAAGGCTGGCAATAAGGCACAGTTTAAGTTCTATAACTATACTGTGGGTGCAGAGTTTTACAAAAGTTGGGTATTGGGTGTTTCTAACGTAGCTCATGGCGCTGTTGGCTATAAGGAGTATGTTATGTTACGCAATGACAACTTTGAAAATATTGCCTGGAGCAACACAGGATGTGTCAGCGATTACAACTGGGATACATTTGCGAAGGATATGAATGGTTCTTTGGTAGATATGACCGTGGAATATGCAGCTACAGGCGCATTCAAGATGACTGCTGTGATTACCACAACGGATAATAAGGTGTATCATTATTCATATACAAAGACTATTACAGATAAGCCGTCTGAGATTAACGTGTTCTTTACCGGTGAGAACTCTTATATCGACGGCTCAAGCCTTTCTACAGGCATCTCGAACCCTATCATCATTCAGAAGAAGAATGATGGCAAGTGGTTCAACCTCTCCGGTCAGCAGGTAGACAAGAGCTACAAGGGTGTAGTGATTGTGAACGGAAAGAAATTTGTGAACAAGTAATTCTCTTATATATATAATAAGGTGTAATTATATGAAGATTTCTAAAATACTTTTGGGAGCAGCAATGATGATTGCTGCTCCTACTGTAAAAGGCGGTTGTCAGATGATGGCACAGAATGCTCCGCAGGAACCGATTGTGGTAGATACTCCTTTTGTTCACGACCCTGTAATGGCGTATGAGAATGGCAAGTACTATCTCTACTGCACAGGTCATGGCATCACGCAGATGACCTCTACCGACCGCAAGCATTGGACCATCGTTCCTCAGGGCGTGCTCAAGAACAGCGAGATTCCGGCATGGACGCATGATAGTGTGCCAGGTTTTACCACGCATATCTGGGCTCCGGATGTTATCCGCTTCAAGAACAAGTGGTATCTGGCTTATTCCTGTTCTACCTTTGGCAAGAATACTTCTGCCATCGGCTTGCTGAGCAATACTTCCTTATCTGATAAGGATGGATGGAAGGATGAGGGCTGCCTCGTCGCCTCTAAGGGTGATAGAGACAACTGGAATGCCATCGATCCGAATTTCATTGTTGATGAGAAGGGGAACCCTTGGCTTACCTGGGGCTCTTTCTGGGATGGCATCCAGATGATTAAGTTGGATAAGAAGTCGATGCATGTCAAGAAGGGCGCCAAGCCTCAGACCATCGCCCGTCGTTATGCCGTGGGTGATGCATCAGCAGAACCGAATCCTACCTCCAAGTTTGCCGGCACCAATGCCATCGAGGCTCCTTTCATCATGAAGCATGGTGGTTATTACTATCTCTTCGTGAGCTGGGATTACTGCTGCCGTGGCATCAAGAGCAACTATCGTGTTGCCGTGGGCAGAAGCAAGAAGGTTGCCGGTCCTTATCTGGATAAGGAGGGTAGGGACATGCGCAATGGCGGTGGTACGCTGATTCTGGAAGGCGATAAGAAAGAATATGAGGCGATGGGTCATTGTTCTGCCTACTCCTTCCCTGATGGCGATTACTTCTTCTGTCATGGTTACAGCGTAGCCAAGAATGGTGCCAGCATCCTGGTTCAGAAGAAAATCAACTGGACGGAAGATGGGTGGCTGACGCTGGAATAAAAAACATTTGTAAAATATCTTTTTAGTATGTTGCTTCAATCTTACGTTTGTAAGCTTTTCAAGAAGTATACTGCTGAAATGTTAAAACTGAGTTAAAATAGCGTTTATTCCGCTACGAACAGCAAAAAATTGGTTTCGTAGCGAAATAAACGCTATTTTCTTTCGCTATTTCCTATATATGCATAAGGTATTTGACAAGATTCTAAAAACAAATTGGTAGATTATTTTACTGTTAAAAAAAACGGACAAATTGAATTTGTCCGGCTCTTTTGTCCGGTAGCTTGTAAGTTATTAAAAATGAGTGATTTATAAAGATACGGACAATTTGTCCGGACAAATTCAATTTGTCCGTTTGTTTTTTTTAGCCCTTTTTTGCTTGAAAACAATGGATTTTGGTGCCGAAACCTATGAGATGCTGGGAAGAAACCTATGAGTTATGATGAAAGAAACTATGAGTTGTGGGGGAGAAAACTATGACTTATTTTTTTTAACAATTCAAGATGGTTTGAAACCCTTGGCTTATCCAAACGAAATAAGCATCAAAAAATCCGAAACAGATAACTTGGTAAGCTTCTGTTTCGGATTTTTTCTTTATTCTTCCTTAATCTTCCAATCTCTGATAGTGCGCTGGGTGCTGTCAAAACTGATACCGATTTTTACCAGTCGCTTGCCCTCTGCATGATACGGCAGCATATAGCCTTTTTCGTCTATTTGTGCCAAAGCCTCATCAGCACTCTTATCTACCTTCAGTTCGAAGACGTAGATTGTATCTGGCATGTGCATCACGGCATCAGCCCTGCCGATGGCACTCTTCACCTCTGTGCGGATATAGATGTTGAGGAAACTGAACATCAGATAGAAGATAGTCTGATAATGCTTCTCGCTGTGATTCTCCAAATCATATGGTATCGTAGCCATATAGGTGCGCATGTGCTCCAGTGCCGCCTCGATGTCATTTCTATAAACCGCCTTGCAGAATCCCAAGAGGAAGGCATTGTTGTCAGAACGGCGAGGGTTCACATAATGAGGAATCAATGAGTTGAGCAGTCCGTCGCGTACCTCCTTGTTTGGGATGCCCAGCGTATATTCCTGAAACATCGGTTCATATTTCTTGATGGTCAGATAGCCGCTCTGGTAAAGCAATGGCAAGGCTTCTGTCATTTCCTCTGTTGATTGGTCGAAGGAACTCAATACTGTCTCTTGACTCTCTAAAGTAGAAAGATTGACATGATACTTATCCAAGAGTTTCAAGAGGAAGGATGGAGTGCCGGAACCAAACCAGTAAGGAGCAATCTTGCCTGCATTCATTGCCTTTACAAGACTGAAAGGATTAAAGATATCTTCTGAATTCTCACTGAAATGATAACCATCATAGAATTGTGTCAGCTCATTCAGGCACTCTTCGTACGTCATACCAAGAGTTTCACCCATAGCTTCAATATCCGGTTTCATCTGCGTGGTAAGCTCGGTTTTGCTGATGCCGCAGATGGCTGAGTACTGGTCGAACAGACTGATATTGTCGAGGTTGTTGAGCTCGCTGAAGATGCTGAGCTGCGAGAACTTGGTGATGCCCGTGATGAAGGTGAACTCCAGGTAAGGATCGAGTTTTTTCAGAGGACTGTAGAAGTTCTGCATAATGCGGCGGAGCGGCTGCAGGTTTTCCTTTTCATGTACCACATCCAGCAATGGGGCATCATATTCATCGATGATGACAACAGCCTTTTCGCCCGTCTGCTCATAAGCACGCTTTACGATACCATCCAACCTTTCGTTAGGGTAAATTTCCCCTTCTCCTTTACCATAAAGTTTCTCGTAAGGCAAAAGCTGCAGATTCAGATAACTGTTCAAGCCATCTGCATCAAAATGCTTGGCACCGCTTAAATCGAAATGGAATACAGGGTGCTTCACCCATTCCTTCTCGTATTCAGCAATAGTCAATCCCTCGAACAGTTCCTTTCTTCCCTCGAAATAGGCCTGGAGGGTAGAGGCAAAGAGCGACTTTCCGAATCGTCTTGGACGGCTCAGAAAGATATACTTCATACCTTTTTCTCTGAAATCCACGATGTATTTGGTCTTATCTACATAGAGATAACCTTTCTCGCGAATTTCTTCAAAAGTCTGAATTCCTACAGGATATTTATTTACTATTTTTGCCATAATTCTACATGCCTTACGTTTTGCGCTGCTAAGTTACAAAGAAAATCCGAATTAACCAAGCATAATGGTTAAAAATAAAATGCTTTGTAAAATAAGGCATCCGGAATACCCCGAAACTTGTAAAATAAGGCACTCTGATGAGTTAAAAACATGTAAAATAAGGCTTTCCTCATTATTTTTTCTTACCTTTGTTCGCCCCGAAAAAACAACGGGATTGGGTTGTGAAAAGGGGAAAGAGAAAATAGAGATAAATATAAATATAAGAAATGAACAAATTAAAAGCATTATTGGGTTTCGACCCAAAGACTACTACGGTCAAGACGGAATTGATAGCTGGTATGACTACCTTCCTGACCATGTGTTACATTCTGGCAGTGAACCCTACCATCCTCGCCACTACGGGTATGGACAAGGGAGCTCTCTTTACTGCCACAGCCATCGCTTCAGCCATCGCCACCTTCCTGCTGGCTTTCATGGCAAAGTTGCCTTTTGCCCAGGCTCCTAGTATGGGACTGAATGCGTTCTTCGCCTTCACCCTTTGTCAGGCTATGGGCTTGACCTGGCAGCAGGCTTTGGCGGTATTGCTCGTAGAGGGTATCATCTTCCTAGCCATCACCTTCCTCAATATCCGTGACAAGATATTGGAATGTATTCCGAAGAATCTCCGATTCGCCATTTCTGCCGGTATCGGTATGTTTATCGCCTTTATCGGTTTGAAGAATGCGGGCATCATTACTGCCAATGCGGATACTTTCGTGCAGCTCGGCAAGTTTACACCAGTCAGCATCCTGGGTCTCATCAGCATCCTGCTCTGCGGCTGTCTGATGGCGAGAAGAGTGAAGGGTTCTTTGTTTATCGCCATCATCATCTCTACCTTGATTGGTATTCCGATGGGCGTAACCCAGTTCTCTGACAACTGGATGCCGGTATCTACTCCTCACAGCATCGCTCCTATCTTCTGCCAGTTCGATTTCACCGGCTTCTTTACTCCTAAGATGTTCATGGTGGTTTTCTCGCTGTTGCTTGTCAACATCTTCGATACCATCGGAACAGTTCTGGGATTGGTTTCCAAGTTGGGTATCAAGGAGAATGAGAAGGGCGAGATTCCGGGTGTGAAGGAGGCGATGATGAGTGATGCCATCGGTACTACAGCCGGTGCATTGCTGGGTAGCTCTACCATCACCACTTATGTGGAGAGTGCTTCGGGTGTTGCCGAGGGCGGTAAGTCGGGCTTGACATCTTTCTTTGTGGGTTTGATGTTTATCCTGAGCATTTTCCTGGCTCCTATCTTCCTGCTGATTCCGAGCGCAGCCACCAGTGGTGCCCTGGTAATGGTGGGTGTATTGATGATTGATTCGTTCAAGAAAATTGAGTTGGAGGATATCTCCGAGTCATTCCCTGCCTTTATCACGATGATTACGATGGTACTCTGCTACAGTATTGCCGATGGCATCTGCCTTGGTATTCTGAGCTATGTATTGATCAAGATGATGGTGGGCAAGTTCAAGGATCTGAATCCTACGCTGTATATCCTGAGCATCTTCCTGCTCTTCAATTATGTTTTCGGATAAAATATTCTTGTTTAAATAGAGGAGTTTCGGAAAAAAATGGTATCTTTGCAGCGGCTAGAAGTTGGAAAAGTGGCAGAAAATACCCCAAAAAGGGTTGGAAAAGCTCCTTTTTCTAGTCTAAAATAGGTTGGAAAAGTTCCGTAAAGCCTATAAATTATGGTAAGAAAAAGTAATATAGATATGCTTAACAGAAAGATATACAGCTATTTACGCAATTTCTTCGAAACAGAGAAAAAAGCTCTTCTTGTTTCTGGCGCTCGTCAGGTTGGTAAGACTTTCGCTATCCGGAAGGTTGGAAAGGAATGCTTTGCGGATGTAGTGGAGTTCAATTTCCTCAATAATCCTAAGTATAGGGAGGCTTTTAAGTCTCCTTCTGATGCTAAGGAAATCCTCCTGCGCCTTTCTGCCTTGGCTGAGAAGAAACTTATTCCAGGCACAACTCTGGTTTTCTTTGATGAGGTACAGGAATGTCCGGAGATGGTTACTGCCATCAAATTCCTGGTAGAAGAGGGTAGCTATCGCTATGTAATGAGTGGCTCATTGTTAGGGGTAGAGTTGAAGGATATCCGTAGTGTACCTGTTGGTTATATGGCAGAAAAAGAGATGTTTCCTCTCGATTTTGAGGAATTTGCAGAGGCTGTAGGGATGAGTACTGGAGTAATGGCTCATGTCAAGGAGTGCTATGAGCAATGCAAGGTGGTGGATGAGGTTGTGCATAATAAGCTGAATGATCTCATTCATCTTTATCTCATTGTCGGAGGAATGCCTGAGGCTGTCCAAAAGTATATTAATACGAATAATTTACAGATAGTGCGTGAGGCACAACGAGAAATCATGCACCTCTACGGAAAGGATATAGCCAAGTATGACCCAAAGAACAAGCTGTATATCAAAGATATATTCGACTTGATACCTTCTGAACTGAATGCCAAGAACAAGCGTTTTATTTTGAAGGCATTAAATGAAAATGCAAAATTTGAGCGTTACAGAAATTCTTTCTTATGGCTAGCCGATGCTGGTGTGGCGCTCCCTACTTATAATGTAGAAGAACCTCGCTTGCCTTTAAAACTTGGTGAACAGCGCAATTTATTTAAGTTGTTCATGAACGATGTGGGGTTGTTGGCAAGCCAGTATGCGGCCAATATAGCGATGGACTTACTTACGGGTACGACAGAAATCAACTATGGAGCCATTTATGAGAATTTTGCAGCGCAAGAATTACGTGCTCACGGTTATAATCTTTATTATTTCAATAACAAGAAGCAGGGGGAACTGGACTTTGTTATAGAAGATAGAGGTAAGGTCTTGCCGATAGAAATCAAGTCGGGCAAGGATTATAAACGTCATAATGCGCTCTCTAATGTGATGAACAATGAGGAGTACGCTATTCCTCGTGCCATAGTTTTCTCTAATGGCAATGTGCAGGTCGTAGGCAAGATTCTCTATTACCCTATCTATATGTTAATGTATCTTCAACCCGAAATGATAAAGAAACCTATATTCAGATTTGAGCCAATATAGGCTTTTATTATTTTTTTGCCAATAGATAAAAAACGAGGCGGCAATCTGCATCACGCAGGTTGCCGCCTTCTCTTTTCTAACTAACTTTCTTATCAACTATTCAAAATGTTATTACCTATATATGGATCCCAGAGCATTCTGCCCTGTGTAGTCTGTTATTTCAAACGGATGATGTTCAGCGAGCTGGCTGGAATCTCTACCGTTGCACCGTTCTTCTCTGTAGTTACGTAGTTTTCTACAGGATAGATATTGGTAGGATTGTCGATGGTGTTCTCCTCCAGACCATTCTTGGCAGAAAGGCGGATGAGCTTGCCATTCTTGATCTCCTTGCCCTGAAGATTAATCTTCGCTGTGGTGTGCTCGGTGCTGGTGTTGGCAATCTTCAGGATTACCTCGCCCGTCTGTTCATCAAGTGTGGCTGTAGAGAATATGCCAGGAAGGGTGTTTGCCTTCAACTTGGTAGAGAATACTTCCTTGCCATCCAACTTGGCGAAGATGCTGTCGCCAACTACTTTCAGCTCGATGTCATACCACTTGCCGGTCTCGATGCTGCCTGGGGTAGTAGCTATCTGACTCTTGGCACCATTCACGATAGACTCCACACCGTGCTGGGTATTGTTCCAGCCACCGAGGTTTAACCAGCAGTAGTTGTTCTTATCCACGTAGTTAAAGATGATGAGGAAACCTTCGTTTCCGGCATCCTTCTTCGCGCGTACCTTATATATATAGCCATTGCTGGTAATCTCACCTGGGTTCAGACGGATGCAGCTTTCCTCGTTGCTGATCTGCTTGATGAGGCTGCCCTCAGTCTTCCACTGTCCACGGATATCGGTAGGCAACTCCTGCAAGGTCATCGGCAGCGCCTTTCCGTTCTCATCGCTGTAGCCCTTGTCCTCGAAAGAAACCTGAGTGCCCCATGTTCCCATACCTACACGGCAGATAGCTGGCTTCACCTGAGTCTGCTCATATTTGTATGGATTCTCCTGGTTCACCTTCAGTACGCGGGTACCGATGTTGTTTGCCATCACGTTCTGAACGTAGTAAGATGGAGTTCCGAATACCTTATCGGATGTATACTGAATCATATCCGGTGCCCACATACGGTTGTTGAGGTTAGCGAAGATAGGAGCGTAGGATGCCATGGTTACGATGTCAGAGTTGTTCTCGATGCCCATCATATAGACAGCCTCACCGAGTGCTGCATCGAGCGAACCCATATTGCCGAAGCCCTGGGTTACGGCATATTCGCCTACATAAATCTCGCTGCTCTTGCGGTCGTAGTTATCATACTTGTTGAAGTTCTCGGCAAACCAGGCTGGATTTCTGTAGTAGTGCTCGTCGAGGAGTTCTACGCTTTCGTTGCTTTCCCACTTAGGGTTGTCATCACCCCAAGCCACCACGTTACCGATGAGGTGCATCTTAGGATATTTCGCCAATACAGCATCCTTGAACTTCTTGAAGCGCTCGTAGTAATGGTCGCTCTGAGCCGCAGGATCCGGCTGGTTGTTCTCATTACCAATCTCTAGATACTCGATATTGTATGGTTCCGGATGACCGTTCTTAGCACGGAGCGCACCATATTTAGAGGTAACAGGACCGTTGGCATACTCCAGGGCATTCATGCACTCATCAATCCAAGGCTGGATGCTGTCTACAGGAGTCATGCCGCCGTGCCACAAACCAACATTCACTACATAGAGAGGCTTGGCGTTCAGATCCTCGGCAAGCTGCAGATACTCATCGAATCCCATACCATCGCTGGTACGGTAGCGCCAGTTAACGTTCTTATGGCCCGGACGTTCCTCGATAGGACCGATAGTCTTCTCCCAGTGGAAAGCATTCTCAGGAGATTCCTGTCCTTCAACGTAGCAACCGCCAGGGAAGCGGACGAACTTAGGATGGATGTTATAGAGAAGCTGAGCCAGGTCAGGGCGCAAGCCATTCTCGCGATTCTTGAAAGTAGGAGGGAAGAGGCTTACTACATCGAGAACGATGGTACCCTTTCCGTCGGCTACGAGTTCAAACTGAGCCTTGGCGTCGTTTCCGGTGGCAGTCAACTCAGCCGTATATTTGGTCCACTTCTTGCCAACCTTGGCATTGAGGGTGGTTTCTGCGTAAACCTTGTCGCCCTTGGCGTTGGTGAGGCGAGCCTTCAATCCGCCCTTGTAGCTACCCTTAGCCCAGAAAGAGAGTTTATAGGTTCTGCCCTGCACGGCGTTGATTCCCCAGAAACCCTCATTGATGAGAGAGGCTGTAGCTGCAGGCTTGGCAGCGATGGTCAATTGGAGTGCCTTGCCCTGTGCATTGTTGAGCAAACCCTTATTGATGAGTTGTGCATTGATCTTTGCACCTTTCTGAGCGGCAGTTTTCCAGGTAGGAATATTCTTGTCATCGTCTTCGAAAGAACGGTTGCTGATGAGTTCGGCATAGAGACCGCCATCTGCAGCATGGTTGATATCCTCGAAGAAGATACCATAGAGGTTAGGAGATACCTTGATACCTGGGTTAGAGGCATCTACATTGATGGTAACCTGTGCGTTGGATGCCAAAGCAGAGGCCAACACTGCTGAAAGTAAAATCTGTCTTTTCTTATTCATTTTTTATTCTTAGGTTTGTTTGTTTACTTGTTGGTTGGCATGAAACCAAGCTAAGCCTAAATTCATGCCGCTATTAATACACAGTTGCAAAAGTACACAAAAAACACAAAGAAGAGGTGGACAAAAAGCGAATTATAGTGTAAAAGGTGGATTTTCTGATGAAAATCCACCTTAATCATTACTTTTCTTTTCAAAAATCTTGCAAGCCTTGTTGCCTGCTATATAAGCTACGTATGCTTTTACATACACTCTTGGTCGTCAAGTTTGGCAAAGCCATTTTGTAATTGTCCTTCAGGGTGGTCATACCCAAGTAGTAGAGGCTGATAGGGTAGAACTCTGGGGAGAAGAACTTTTGCTTGTTGAACTTACTGCGTAAATCGGCTTGTGAATAGTACAATTCTCCATCCATCAACAGGCTGTCGAGCATTTCTTTGGCATTGTCAAGCGTGATGGTCAATCTTCTTATCCAACTAGTGTCAGTACGTAGGTTCTCATCTACCATTTCCGTAGGGATGCCGCCTTTCAGTTCTGCAAAGTTCTTGAGGAAGTAAGTCAGAATGGTAGAGTTAAATAATGGTTCTGCATTTGGTAAAAAGTGGTAACCATCATAATTGTTGAGTATCAGAGTCCATAATTCCTCGAAAGAGGCTTGAGGGCCATATTTATTGATGACATACTTCAGATATTGGGCTGCTTCCTCATGGGTAAAGCCCAATAGATTGGTAAATTCCGGCTTCAGTGTCAACATCTCTGCGATGTTATAGCCACTGGTTAAGTCATCCATGGTGACAGGCAGTACTCCAGTGCAGAAGCAAGTACGGATGGTGCCTTCGCCAATGCCAGCCTTGATAACCTTGAAGAAAGTTCGTAGGAAACTTTCCCCTGTGGTCAAGTCCTGGTACAGCGAGTCCTTATAGACAACTAATAGCTGGTTGGTAAAGTTGTCGTATTCATCTATTAATATATAAAGAGGTGGAAGATTATGGGAAGAGATAAACTCGCATACTTCAACCAACATGTTGGAGGCATTGCCATCCTCTCTGAACCTGAAATCTCCAAAAAGGTCTCTGTTGCGTTCCACCAATGTACGGAGTGGACTGCAATTCACGGCGTTGAAGTTCTTTTCGATATCTTCCTTCTTGCTGGCAACGGAAGTTGTGGAAAAGTCATATCTTACCACAAGATATTGGTTGTGCTCGTTTGTTGGGTGTTCGCCAATCCAAGTTCCACCAAACAATTCTTTGAATTGTGTTGCCATGTTACGGTCGTAATAGTGAGCCAACATGGAAACGAGCAGACTCTTTCCGAATCTGTGAGGACGGAGAAAAACTGGTGCTTTGTAACGCTCAAGCAGTGGAATATAGTTGGTCTTGTCCACATAATAATATCCCTTGTGGCGAATCTCAGCAAAGTTCGCCACAGCGTATGGAACGGTAATATCTGCTTGTGAATATGTCATGGTCTATCTCCTTTTTGTTGCAAATGTACGATTTTTATTTATTACTACCAAATAAAATCGAAAGATTTTGTTTAATATAGTAATACCAGTCCGGCAAAAGCCGAGTAGAGTATCATGCGGATAGGATTGATCTTCATCACCTTCACGCCGATAAAGGTAGCAAAGAAGAGGGCGATGGAGATGTAGAAATGCCAGGGATTGGCTGGCGTAGAGAAGTTCTCGCCATTCATCAGAAGCAGGGCTGCGGCTCCTACCAATCCGACAATGGCTGGGCGAAGACCGATGAAGATGCTCTGGACGGCTGAGGTGTTCATATACTTGTACAGCATCTTGCTGATAAGAATCATCAAAACCAAGGATGGGAGAACCAGCGCAAAGGTTGCCATGGCACTTCCGAGTACTGCCATCATGCCACTCATGCCGGCATTATGGACAGCAGTATAGCCACAGTAGGTGGCGGTGTTGATACCGATAGGTCCCGGTGTCATCTGAGAAATGGCAACCACATCGGTAAACTCTTGCATCGTCATCCAATGATACTGCGTAACAACCTGTCCCTGAATCAGGGATATCATGGAATAGCCACCTCCGAATCCGAAGATGCCTATCTGAATGAATACGATGAAAAGCTGAAAAAATATCATCATTATGTTTTAAGCTATTTACTTTTTTACCTTTTTACTTTTTTACCCTTTTACCTTTATTCCGTTGGCTGGATAAACTGTCCATAGATGTAGCCACCTACGGCAGCTGCGATAATCACCCAGATTGGGTTGACGCCCAAAAGCCAGATCAGAAGGGCGGATAGAATAGGAATCCAGCAGTTTACAAGCGAAATACCGGCACTCTTGGCAAGCGAGAATGTAGGTACGACTATCAATGCCACGACGGCAGGACGGATGCCTGCAAACATGGCAGCAACAACCTTGTTGTCTTCAAACTGATGGAAAAACATGGCTATCGCTAAGATAATAAGGAACGATGGCAACGAAGCGCCGAGGGTGCAGACGATGGCTCCCGGTGTCTTTGCCAACTTATATCCGAGCAGGGAACTCATGTTGATGGCCAAGGCGCCCGGACAAACCTGGGTAGTAGCAATGGCATCCAAGAATTCCTCCTTCGTCATCCAATGATGCTTGTCGACGACTTCGGATTCTATAATAGGAATCATGGCATAGCCACCACCAAAGGTGACTATGCCAATCTTCAAAAATGTTTTGAATAATGTAAGATAACTTACGCTATTATTCATTTTTTACCTTTTTATTTTTTTACTTTTTCAAAGCTCTTTCTTCAATCCACTGACGTGCATTGACAAATGCCTCAATCCAAGGAGTTACCTCGTCGTTGCGGCGATCGGCTGGATACCAGGCGTTCTGCCATGGGAAGATGGCACGCTCCAAGTGTGGCATCATAGCCAAGTGGCGACCATCTGCAGAGCAGATACCTGCTACATTGTAGTCACTGCCGTTAGGATTACCTGGATACTCAGCGTAGTTGTACTTCGCAATGATGTTGTAGTGATCCTCTGGCTCTGGCAAGTAGAAACGACCCTCGCCGTGAGCTACCCAGATACCGAGCTTATCACCGCTCAAGCTACCGAACATCACACTGTCGTTCTGAGGAATAGTCAGACCGAGGAATGTACTCTCGAACTTCTTGGATGTGTTGTGGCAGAGGTGTGAACGATGCTTGTGCTCAGGATTGATGAGGTTCAACTCAACCATCAGCTGGCAACCGTTGCAGATACCGAGTGAAAGGGTATCCTCACGGGCATAGAACTTATCGAGTGCCTCTTTAGCCTTAGGATTGTAGAGGAATGCACCAGCCCAACCCTTGGCAGAACCGAGAACATCGGAGTTAGAGAAACCACCGCAGAATACGATGAAGTTCACATCCTCCAGAGTCTCACGACCAGAAATCAAGTCGGTCATCATCACATCCTTTACATCGAAGCCGGCGAGATACATAGAGTATGCCATCTCACGCTCACCATTGGTACCCTTCTCACGGATGATAGCTGCCTTGATGCCAGATGGCTTGCGACGGTTAGCGTCGAGGCTGTAGCTAGCGAGGGTTCCCTTGAAGCCATAACCGAAGTTCATCTCGATAGGCTGCTTCTTATAGTTGGTGTAACGCTTCTTGGCCATACCGTTCATGCTCTGCTTGCGGTCGAGGAGGTAAGATGTCTTATACCAGTCGTCGCGCAAAGCATCGATATCGAACTCGTGCTCGAAGCCTTCCTTCTTGATGATAATCTTGCGGAGCTCAGGAGCAGGATAACCAATCTTGGCATAACCGATACCGTTCTCATCGAAGAATGCTTTCAACTCGTCCTTGTGAGCATCGCTTACCTGGATGACAACACCTGGGTTCTCTGCGAAGAGAGTCTTGATGATGTCGGCATCTGCGATGTCGTGGAGGTTGATCTTCATACCGCCCTCTACGTTGGCGAATGTCATCTCGAGGAGAGTTGTAATCAAACCACCGGCACTGATATCGTGACCAGCCATTACCCAACCACGGTTGATGAGTTCCTGTACAGCATTGAAGCAGTCAACGAAGTACTCTGGGTTCTTGACGGTAGGAACATCGCTGCCCACCTTGCCCAGGCTCTGAGCGAAAGCAGAACCACCGAGACGCTGCTCGTCGAAACTGAAGTCGATATGGTAGAGGCTAGAGTTCTTGTCGTTAACGAGAACTGGGCTAACCACCTTCTTGACATCTGAAACCTCACCACCAGCACTTACGATAACGGTACCCGGAGCGATGATCTTCTCGCCGTTAGGATACTGCTGGGTCAAAGAGAGAGAGTCCTTACCTGTTGGTACGTTTACGTGGATGGCGCAGCAGAAGTCTGACAAAGCCTTCACACCCTCGTACAAACGGGCATCCTCACCCTTCTGGCTGCGGCAAGGCCACATCCAGTTGGCTGAGAGGCTGATGCTGTCCATGCCATCTGCCAATGGAGCCCATACGATATTAGTCAATGACTCTGCTACAGAGAGTACAGAACCTGCCTTAGGATCGGCAAGACCTGCCTGAGGTGCATGACCCATTGCTGTTACGATACCCTTCTCGCCACGGTAGTCGAGTGCTACGACACCACAGTCTGAGAGTGGCAACTGAATCTGACCCTGACCCTGCTGACGGGCAATCTTACCTGTTACGGAACGGTCTACCTTGTTGGTCAACCAGTCCTTACAAGCCACAGCCTCCATCTGGAGAACACGCTGCAAGTACTCGTCGAGGTTATCTGCAGAATAAGTTACATCTTCATATTTACGCTCTACGGTCTCATCTACCATTACAGTCTTAGGAGTATGACCGAACATCTGAGCTACATCGAGGTCGAATGGCTTCACGCCGTCAGCCTGCTTGAAGCTGAAGTGAGCATCGCCTGTAGTCTCACCAACCACGTACATTGGAGCACGCTCACGGTCGGCAATCTTCTGAACCTCGCTGATATACTTCTCGTCGATGAGCAAGCCCATGCGCTCCTGGCTCTCGTTGGCGATGATTTCCTTGGCGCTCAAAGTCTTGTCACCGATAGGCAACTTAGACATATCGATTTCGCCACCGCACTCTTCTACCAACTCAGAGAGACAGTTCAAGTGACCGGCTGAACCGTGGTCGTGGATGCTGACTACTGGGTTCTCATCGTTCTCAACAAGTGCACGAACCAGGTTGTAGGCACGCTTCTGCATCTCAGGGTTGGCACGCTGAACAGCGTTCAACTCGATACCATTGCTGTAACGGCCTGTATCTACAGAAGAAACAGAACCACCACCAAGACCGATGCGATAGTTATCACCACCTACTACGACAACCTTGTTGCCCTTCTGTGGCTCACCCTTCTTGTAGTCACGCTTCTTGCCGTAGCCTACACCACCAGCAAGCATGATTACCTTATCGTATGCATACTTCTCACCATTCTCCTCGTGCTCGAATGTAAGCACAGAACCGGTGATGAGAGGCTGACCGAACTTGTTACCGAAGTCTGATGCACCATTGGAAGCCTTGATCAGAATCTGCTCTGGAGTCTGATAGAGCCACTTACGTACTGGCATGATGTCTTCCCAGTCGCGCTCAACATCGCTCTTGCCGTTGTCATCCTTCAGGCGAGGATAAGCAGTCATGTAGCAGGCGGTACCTGCGATAGGCCATGAACCAACACCACCACCCATACGGTCGCGGATTTCACCACCCGTACCGGTAGCAGCACCATTGAAAGGCTCTACAGTAGTAGGGAAGTTGTGAGTCTCAGCCTTCAGAGAGATAACACTCTCGATATCCTTCACCTGGAAGAAATCGCTGGTAGTCTGATCGGCTGGAGCAAACTGCTCGATAACAGGACCCTGAGAGAAAGCCACGTTGTCCTTGTAAGCAGAGAGAATCTTGTTAGGATTCTCGTTGGTGGTCTTCTTGATCATGTTGAAGAGAGAAGACTCCATCTCCTTACCGTCGATGATAAACTGGCCGCCGAAAATCTTGTGGCGGCAGTGCTCTGAGTTGATCTGTGCGAAACCGAAGATTTCGCTGTCGGTGAGAGGGCGTCCGTTCTCTTTCTCCAGCTTGTGGAGATAAGCCATTTCGTCCTCGCTGAGGGCAAGACCCTCTTCCTCGTTATACTTCTCGAGGTCATCGACGTACTTGATAGGTTCTGGCTGGTGGTTCACGGTGAACACATCCTGTCCGATACCGTTGTACATACGCTGGAGCATAGGGTCGTGCTCAGCGTCTTCGCTATCTACAGGGAAGTACTCCTCGATACGCGAAATGCCGTTAAGACTCATGTTCTGAGTAATCTCAACGGCATTCGTACTCCAAGGAGTAATCATTTCACGGCGTGGGCCGACATAGAAGCCCTGCAACTGCTGGGCGTCCTCTAAAGTCGCGTCACCATAAAGCCAACAAAGTTCATTGATTTCGTCCTGAGATGGTTTGTGGTCAATCTCGGTCGCAATCACACTCTTAGATGGAGTTCTAAAAAAAAGAATCATACTTGCTTTCTTTTATATTATTAATGTATTTATTTCTTTTCGAGTGCAAAGATAGTGCAAATTCAAGACACTACAAAATAAAACACTGTTTTTTATGTTTTTTTTGTTGAGATTTGGGCTATTCTTACCTTGAGAGGCTACATTTGACGGTTTAGCTATAAGAAAAGTGCTTTCTGTTGCCTTTTTTGGTTAAAAAGGTGATAAATAAAGATTTAGAGGTTAAAAATGTCTAAATGCATTTGACAAATATTGTTTATTCGAGTCTTATCTGTAACTTTGCAAGTGAAAGAAGTGAATCAGCTTCTATAATGCCCTAAAATGTAGAAGCTTCCGGATAACGGATAAAAGCCGGGAGAACTCTAATATAATAGGAGGTAGAAAGCGACGTTAAGATATACTATAATCAATTAATAATAACAAGAAAATTTAAATTAGAAAGAATATGAAACAGACAAAGTTAATGGTAATGGCAATGATGGCTGTAGCTCTGATGGCTACAAGCTGTGCAAGTAAGAAGGATCTTCAGAATTGCCAGAATGAGAATAAGGAATTGTCAAGCAACTATCAGGCTACCAAGGAAAAGCTGGCAGCTACAGAGGCTAGTCTGGCAGCAGCCCAGGAGCAGCTCGCTACTGCAAAGAGCGATTACGCTAAGTTGCAGAACTCGCTTGACAAGAGTTTGAACAATGCAAGCCAGAACAACGTGAGCATTGAAAAACTCGTTGACCAGATCAACGAGAGTAACCAGTATATCCGCCACCTGGTTGAGGTAAAGAGCAAGAGCGATTCGCTCAACATGGTTCTTACCAACAACCTGACCCGCTCTTTGAGCAAGGAAGAGATGAAGGAGGTTGATGTTCAGGTTCTGAAGGGTGTAGTTTACATCTCTCTGGCTGACAATATGCTCTATCAGAGTGGTAGCTATGAGGTGAACAGCCGTGCTCAGGAGACATTGAGCAAGATTGCTAAGATCATCACAGACTACAAGGATTACGATGTGCTCGTAGAGGGTAATACCGATAACGTACCAGTAAGCACTACAAGTGCCAAGATGAAGAATATCCGCAACAACTGGGACCTCTCTGCTCTCCGTGCAGCTTCTGTTGTTCAGTACTTGCAGGATCACTTCGGTGTAAATCCTAAGCGCCTTACTGCTGGTGGCCGTGGTGAGTACAACCCTGTAACAACTAACGATACAGAGGTAGGCAAGCAGCGCAACCGCCGCACTCAGATTATCATCACTCCTAAGCTCGACCAGTTCATGGACTTGATCGACAAGGCTCCAGAGGAGAAGTAAAAAGGCTATTTAAAGGTAAAAAGACTATTTAAAGGTAAAAAAGTAAAAAGGTAAAAGGGTAAAAAAGTAAATAGATGAGGCATCAATGAGTTGTTAAAGACTTATTGGTGCCTTTTTAGGTATAAATATACAGGTTTTATGTTTTGAGTACGTAAAAAAGTGCTTTTTGTTATCATTTTGCTAGAATTATTCTTAATTTCCTTTCTTTTCTTGATTATTTTTATTAATTTTGCAGGCAAAATATCAAGGGGCCACTTGGCTGCCCTGATCATTGTACATTGTAAATTATTAATTATACATTATATTGTGTTATGGAAAAGATTAAGATGACAACTCCATTGGTAGAGATGGACGGTGATGAGATGACAAGAATTCTCTGGAAGATGATTAAGGATGAACTCATTCTTCCTTTCGTTGATTTGAAGTCTGAGTATTATGATCTCGGTCTGCCTTATCGCGACCAGACCAATGACCAGGTAACCATCGACTCTGCTGAGGCGGCTAAGAAATATGGCGTGGCTGTGAAGTGTGCTACTATCACTCCTAATGCACAGCGTATGGACGAGTATAAACTCCACAAAATGTGGAAGAGCCCTAATGGAACTATCCGTAGCATCATGGACGGTACCGTATTCCGTGCTCCTATCACCATCCCAAGCATCCACCCTTGTGTAAAGAACTGGGAGAAGCCTATTACCATCGCCCGTCATGCTTACGGCGATGTATACAAGAGCGTGGAACTTCGTGCTGATGAGCCAGGTACAGCCAAACTCGTGTTCGAGGGTAAGAGCGGCAAGAAACAGGAGATAGAGATTCATTCTTTCGATGGTGCTGGCGTTATCCAGGGCATGCACAATACTGATAAGAGTATCCGCAGCTTTGCTCACAGCTGCTTCAAGTTTGCCATTGATACCAAGCAGGATCTCTGGTTTGCTACCAAGGATACCATCTCTAAGACTTATGATGCCCAGTTCCGTAAAATCTTTGAGGAAGTATATGAGAGCGACTATAAAGAGAAGTTTGCAGAACTCGGTATCGAGTATTTCTATACATTGATTGATGATGCAGTGGCTCGTGTTATCCGCAGCAAGGGCGGTTTCATCTGGGCTTGCAAGAACTATGACGGTGATGTGATGAGTGATATGCTCAGTACAGCCTTCGGTTCTCTGGCGATGATGACTTCTGTATTGGTTTCTCCTGACGGCAAGTATGAGTATGAGGCAGCTCATGGTACCGTGACCCGTCACTACTATCGCTACCTGAAGGGTGAAGATACATCTACCAACCCAATGGCTACCATCTTTGCATGGAGCGGTGCGTTGAGAAAGCGTGGCGAACTGGATGGCATCAAGGAACTTCAGAACTTTGGCGACCAGCTGGAGGCTGCATGTTTCGATACTTTGAATGACGGTATCGCTACCAAGGATCTCGTAAACCTGATGGAAGGTGTTGAGGCTAAGGCTGTAAACTCTGCCGGCTTTATCGCTGCCATCCGCGAGCGTCTGGAAAAGCGATTGGCATAAAAACAATAAGACCTGGGGTGATTAACCTCAGGTCTTATTGTTTTAGTTATTTTTAGTTTAAATCTTGATTCTTTTTCTTGCGTTTGCGCAAAGCGTCTGAATAAACCTTAAACAAATCAATGTTCAGCAAGCCATACTGTGGTCTTGCCTTGCTTGTTTAATTCCTCTTTGATGATTTCACCGATTAAGGGAATTGCATTTACTTTATCTTTCATACTCTTTCAGTTGTGTTATATGCTCACTTATAGTTATATCGGGTGCAAAAGTAGCATTTCTGTTTCTAACTAGCAAAGAAACATGTAGCGAATTTGGAAACACTAAGTTAAAATGTGTAACAAAATCCCCGTTTTTTTATATTTTTTTCTCTAAAGAACTAAATGTCACGAAATTGTAACCGAATGTAACGCTTATTACGAAAGAAAAGTCGTAATTTTGCAGCGGTATTTTAAATAACATGAAATATGGAAGAGAATATGAAAAGAATACTTGTTGTTGATGATGAGCAAGACTTGTGTGAGATTCTGAAATTCAATCTCGAAACAGAAGGATATGAGGTAGAGACTGCCAATTCTGCAGAAGAGGCTTTGGAGATGGACATCGCTTCGTTCGACCTGCTGCTGTTGGACGTCATGATGGGAGGAATGAGCGGTTTCCAGTTGGCTAAGCAGTTGAAGGACAATCCGATGACAGCCAATGTTCCGATTATCTTCCTTACAGCCCGAGATACGGAAAACGATACGGTTACTGGATTCAATATCGGTGCCGATGATTATATCTCGAAACCTTTCTCTATCCGAGAGGTGATGGTCAGAGTGCGTGCCGTCTTGCGCCGTACGGCCGAACAGGCTGGCGATGCTGATGAATCGAAGATCATCAACTATCAGGGACTGCAGCTGAATCTGGACAAGAAGACGGTGAGCATCGATGGTGAGGCTATCCCTTTCACCAAGACCGAGTTCGAACTCCTGCGTCTTTTCCTCGAAGAGCGTGGCAAGGTGTTCTCCCGTCAGGAACTTATCGACCGGGTATGGCCTAAGGATGTGATGGTACTCGACCGCACGGTGGATGTCAACATCACCCGTATGAGAAAGAAGATTGGTAAGTTTGCCAAGTGCATCGTTACCCGTCTGGGATTCGGTTATTATTTTGATGCGTAATTAAAATGTTTAAGTTAAATAGTGTAGGTAGGAAGCTGTACTTCAGTGTACTGGCGGTGTTCCTTGTGTTCGCCGTCAGTTTTATCGTGTTCCAGCAGGCACGTGAGAAGCAGTATAAAATAGGTACGCTTACTATCAAACTGGAAAATTATAATGAACTGCTGGCAGAAGATCTGGCGCTCTCTCCTGGTGAAGGAATTATTCTGCAGGATAGCATCCACAATAGGGATGTGACTGTGGCTCATGAGAAGTTGCAGGCTTTTGTCCGAGAACATGAAAGCAAGGATCTTCGTGTTACGCTGGTGCGCCCTAACGGTAAGGTGATTTATGACAACATGAGTTCCGACTATGAACATTTTGCCAACCATGCCAAGCGGGAGGAAATAGCAGAAGCCTTGAAAAACAGGGTAGGCTCAAGCGTGGAGCGACAGTCTAAAACCCTGAAGCATGATTATTTCTATGTGGCTTCTTATTTTCCGGAAAGCAAACTCATCATCCGTACGGCACTACCTTACAATAATGATTTGGCAAAATCGCTGCAGGCCGACCAGCATTTCATCTGGTTTGCCATCGTAGCCGTCATTCTGCTTACCATCGTGCTTTACCGTTTTACGGACCGTCTGGCTAAGAATGTTTCCAAACTGAGCATCTTTGCTTATAAGGCAGACCATAACGAGAGTCTCGAGGTGGAAGATCTCGCCAAGTTCCCTAACGATGAGTTGGGCGAGATTGCTGAGCGCATCATCAAGATGTATAAGCGCATACAGACCACCCGACGTGAACAGGATGTACTGAAGCGGCAGCTTACCCAGAATATCGCTCACGAGCTGAAGACTCCTGTAGCAAGTATCCAGGGTTATCTGGAAACGATACTCGACAATCCGCATATCAACGAAGAGATGAAGTCGCAGTTTCTGCAGCGCTGTTATGCCCAGAGCGAACGCCTCACCTCTCTGCTCCGCGACATCTCAACCCTGAACCGGTTGGATGACGGTTCGGATATGATAGATTTCGAGGCGGTAGACATTACGCAGATGGTGAGTGAAATAGCCCATGAGACGGCGCTGGAAAGAGAGTCGCACAAGATGACTTTCGAGAATCTTCTTCCCGACCAGCATATTATTGTGAAGGGTAACCGCAGTCTGCTCTACAGTGTGTTCCGCAATCTTACCGACAATGCCATAGCTTATGCCGGCGAAGGACGTAAGATAACGTTGAGTGCCAAGGAGCAGGGCAACAAGTGGCATTTCATCTTCTGTGATAACGGTCAGGGAGTTCCTGCCGAGCATCTCTCCCGTCTTTTTGAGCGTTTCTATCGGGTAGATAAGGGACGCAGCCGCAAGATGGGTGGCACCGGTTTGGGTCTTGCCATCGTCAAGAATGCCGTTCTCCTGCATGGCGGAACCATCCGTGTAAGTAATCAGCTGGAAGGCGGCTTGAAGTTTGAATTTACGCTTAAAAAGTAGGAATATGGCAATCTGTTAATCGGAAATAGTGTACTGGCGAATGAAGAACAGCTGACTAGCCGTACGCTCGCTAGTTGGCTGTTCTACTGAAACAGTCAGCGTAAATGCCTGTAAAAATGTTGTAAGTAAGGGATAAGGAAATACTCTTCACTCTTCACCTTTCCTTCGGAATCCCCAGTGTTTATGGGCGTTTTGAGGGGTGAAGAGTTCTTGGGCACTCTTCACCCACTCTTCACCTTAGCTGGTTCGGCAGAGGATGTGTTATAAATTTATGATTCACCCTTTTCTTGTTGTTGGATGAGTAAGGATATGTTGTTTGAAGAGCTAGGATATGTTGTTTGAAGAGCTAGGATATGTTGTTGAGGCAGTCTGTATCTTCGGTCGCACAACAGCTGTTGTGCGCTTGCATAACAGCTGATATGCACATGCACAACAGGTGATGTGCATGCGATGGTCAACTGTTATGCACCAACATCCAGACTTATGACACACCCTCCTCAGGGACGCCTAGCGGTCTTGCGCTGCAATTTACGCCTGTTGGTCTTTGGAATCGGTGAAGAGTGGTGAAGAGTGGGTGAAGAGTCGCAGCAAACTCTTCACCCCTCGGAATGCCGATAAACACAGGGGTTTCCGAAGGAAAGGTGAAGAGTGAAGAGTAAAAGCGTGTTCGCTTGCAGATAAAAAATGGGGCGCAAGCTGTTTCCATGAAAGGAATCGCTTGCGCCCCTGATATTATTGCTTATGAGTAAATGAGCATCCTAAGATTAGAACTTGTAGATAGCACCAAATGAAATGTTGCTTGCATCTACGTTAAGTCCGAATGTAGATGAGTTGTCACCATGGTCAGGAGAATAACCTTTGTAACCGAGGAAACCTACCTTTGTGATGAAGTTTACGTGGTCTGAAAGCTTAACAGCCAAACCTGGCTTGATGCCTACCTCGTAATAATCGCCAACGCCCTTGCTGACGCTGCTGTAACCGATTGTACCTTCTACGAAGAGGTTAACCAACTTGGTTTCTACGGCTGTGTAACGTACGTAAGGAGCTACTCTAAATGTTGTAGATTCACCTACAGGAGAAAGCTTGCAAACTTCGCCCTTCTTGATACCGATCTCGAGACCAGCCTCCCACTTGTTGTTGAATTCGTAACCGATTTCAGGCATCAGGGTGTAAGCTGTCTTGCTGTCACCACCCTCAAACTTGTTGCTGGAAATACCAGCTGTACCACCGATGTAAACCTGTGCGCTAGCGCAAACTGAAACGAGAGCCATAGCAAGGCTCAACATAATCTTCTTCATAATCAATCTTTTCTTTTAATTATTACTTTCTTTTATCACTCTAATCAGGTAGCTTTTCAGCCCCTTTATTTATGATAGCAAAGCACATCCCAGACATGCCCTGCACTCTCTAATTCGGCGGCAAAGGTATAGGAAATAACTTAAAACTCAAAACTATTTCTCAGTTTTTCTTGCAAAACAAGCCGTATTGTTGATGTAAATCAAGAAAATCGGGCGTGCTGAATGTATCTAAAGCTATTTCTGCTGCAAAGCTGCGATTTTTTAGTGAAACCGCCAAATAATATGAGGGAATATTTGGGCAAACCAACTTTTTTCTCTATCTTTGCATGAACAAACAGTTTGAATCTTTTTTTATTAATATCATAAATGAATCAATTTACAAAGCTGATAGCAGCCCAGCTCAATCTGAAGGAGCAGGCTGTAGAAAATACTCTGGCGCTGCTCGAAGAGGGCTGCACCATTCCGTTTATCTCGCGATACCGCAAGGAGAAAACCGGTAATATGGACGAGGTAAACATTGAAGCCATCGCACAGGCTAACGAGAAACTCTCTGAGATGGCGAAGAGAAAGGAGACTATCCTCAAAACCATCGAGGAACAGGGAAAACTCTCGGATGAACTGAAAAAACGCATCGAACAGTGCTGGGATGCCACCGAACTGGAAGACATCTATCTTCCTTATAAGCCAAAGCGCCGCACCCGTGCACAGATAGCACGTGAGGCAGGCTTGGAGCCTCTGGCACAACTGCTCCTCTTCCAGCGTGAGCGCAATCCGGAACAGGCTGCCAGAAAGTTTGTGGGCGATAAGGTGAAGGATGTGGAGGCTGCACTTCAGGGAGCCAAGGACATCATCGCCGAAACCGTAAGCGAGAATGAGCAGAGCCGCAATCAGATTCGCGGTGAGTTCAGACGCGGTGCCATCATCACTTCTAAGGTGGTAGCCAAGAAGAAGGATGAGGAAGAGGCGCAGCGCTTCTCTGACTATTTCGATTTCTCAGAACCATTGAAGAAATGTTCTTCGCACCGACTGCTGGCTATGCGTAGAGGCGAGGCGGCAGGATTCTTGCGTGTCAGCATCTCGGCTGATGATGAGCAGTGTCAGGATAAACTGAAGCGCCACTATGTACATGGTTTTGGTGAGTGCCAGACGCTGGTGGGTGAAGCGGTGGATGATGCCTTTAAGCGACTGCTGAAGCCTAGCATTGAAACCGAATTTGCTGCGCTCAGCAAGCAGAAGGCGGATGAGGAGGCTATTGTGGTCTTCGCCGAAAACCTGCGCCAGCTTCTGTTGGCGGCTCCTCTCGGACAGAAACGCGTGATGGCGGTTGACCCGGGTTTTGCCAATGGTTGCAAGACTTGCTGTCTCGATGCGCAGGGCAATCTGATTCATCATGAAATTGTTTATCCTCATCCTCCCCGCAACAGGAAGAGCGAGGCTACGGCTGCCATCCAGCGCATGGTAAAGATGTATCAGGTGGAGGCAATGGCTGTAGGTAACGGTACGGCAAGCCGCGAAACCAGCGACTGGCTGCATAGCATCGATTTCGTTCATCCGGTAGATATCTATGTGGTGAGCGAGGATGGCGCTTCTATCTATTCGGCTTCGAAGATTGCAAGAGATGAGTTCCCGGATGAGGATGTTACCGTGCGTGGTGCCGTGAGCATCGGACGAAGACTGATGGATCCGCTTGCAGAATTAGTGAAGATTGATCCGAAGAGCATCGGTGTGGGACAGTATCAGCATGATGTGGATCAGACTCAGTTGAAGAAGAGTCTGGATACAGTGGTGATGAGTTGTGTGAACTCGGTGGGTGTCAACCTGAATACCGCATCGCAGCATCTCCTGACCTATGTGAGCGGTTTGGGACCTACGCTTGCCAAGAATATCGTGGAATATCGCCGCGAGAATGGAGCCTTCGCTTCCCGTGCCCAGTTGAAGAAGGTGCCACGTCTGGGTCCTTCGGCCTTTGAGCAGTGTGCCGGCTTCCTCCGCATTCCAGGCGCTAAGAATCCTTTGGATAACAGTGCCGTTCATCCGGAGCGCTATGCGCTGGTAGAGCAGATGGCGAAAGATCAGGGCGTAACGGTGAAGCAGCTGGTAGAAGACAAGGCGCTGCAGAAGAAGATTGATATCAGAAAATATGTGAGTGCCGAGGTGGGTATGCCTACTTTGACCGATATCATGGCTGAGCTTGACAAGCCGGGCTTGGATCCTCGTGGTGAGGTAGAGAAGTTTGAGTTTGATGCCAGCATCAAGGAGATAGAGGATTTGCAGGTGGGCATGGTTGTGCCGGGCATTGTTACCAACATTACCAAGTTTGGTGCCTTTGTAGATATAGGTGTCCACAACGATGGTCTGGTTCATGTATCCCAGATGTCAAACCGTTACATTCAGGATCCTTCAGAGGTGGTAAAGCTTCATGAGCATGTGATGGTGAGAGTGGCAGAAGTAGATTTGAAGCGCAAGCGCATCGCCTTGTCGATGAAGGGCGTGAAATAGAAAGGATATTCAGAATGAATCAGAATAATAATGGTGATGCTCTCTTGGCGGGGGGCATCACCAGAGATTGTATAGAGTCGGCATATTGCTTTATTCATCAGAAGCTCAGGGTTTTTGAATTTTCCACCAATCCTACGCAGCGTGATGATATAGAGTATGCCATCGCCCAGTATGTAGAGGGCATGAATCCGCAGCTTTATCTTCTTCTTTCGCAAGGCAGAACGGAATACCTTCTAGACCATGTGAATTTTGAAAAAGATATGCGCGAGGCGCAGGAAAAACTGGAAGGGATGATGTAGGTCTCTCTCTGCTTTGGGAGAAGGATAAACTGAGTCTCGTTAATTTAAGTTGATGAGGGTGCGTCATGGACTTATGACACACTCTCTTTTTTTATCCAGTTACATGCCAGTTACATGCATCAGACACCGTTTTAAAGGGCTTTTGCATTGATTAAGGGCTATTTCGAGTTGCCCAGTTACATGCTGGTTACATGAGTTATGCCCAAGTAACGACCGAAAATAGCCGAATAACGACCGCAAACGACCGAAAATAGCCAAATAACGACTTAAAACGACTTAAAATAGCCGCAAACGACCGCAAACGACCGCAAATGACCACAAAAACGACCGCAAACGACCGCAAATAGCCAAATAACGACTTAAAACGACTTAAAATAGCCGAAAATAGCCGCAAACGACCGCAAATGACCACAAAAACGACCGCAAACGACCACAAACGACCGCAATAACGACCGCAAACGACCGCAATAACGACCGCAAACGACCGAGATAGTTCTGTCACTTGCCAAATTGTATTATTCATTATTAAGCAATCCTCTTATACCCTTATCAAAGTCCGAGTCTATGCGTTGTGTTTTATTAAAGATGTCATATTCTTCTTCCGCCTTCTTCTTGGCTTGTGCAGCCGATTTTCTCGATTGCACCATGCTGAGTGGTTATTTCCATTTTGGAAACAACCACGTCCTTATCCAACTCTCCCTCATCAAAGATGTTCTTTAAATGCTTGCTTATAGCAGGAACACCTACACCAAAGAGCTGTGCCATAGCCTTTTGCGTACACCAAAGAGTTTCGTCTTTTATGACAACTTGTACTTTGCCATCAGCATTGGGCATATTATAAAGAAGAAATTGTATCTCGTTACTCATAATTTATTGCTTTAGATGCAAATTTAGTGATTTATTTTTATAGCAATGTGCCTATAGTGTAATCTTTAATAAGATATAACAAAAAACGCTTGTGTTATAGCATGTAATAGTGTGAAAGAATGTAAAATGAAGCCCTTGCTTTTGGCTGTTACTATAGATTAGCATTGAAATATGTTGCCAAAATGTTGGCAATTTCTAGAAACGAAAAATCCTAACCGCTTATTATCAAGCAGTTAGGATTTTCTTTGGTGCGCCTGATAGGACTCGAACCTACACGGCCTGAACCACTAGATCCTAAGTCTAGCGCGTCTACCAATTTCGCCACAAGCGCATTCTTGGGTGCAAAGATACAATAATAATTTGAATAAAAAGAAGAAAAATGAAAAAAATGATGGTTTTACTTGCTTTTTACGAGAAATAATGGTAATTTTGCAAACAGATACTGTTCTATTTTTATTTTGCAAAAAAACGAAGGCTGGACAGTAAGGACAGATAAAAACTAAATAACAGTAATATGAAAAAAGTATGGGTTATGATGCTGGCTACATTGATGGTTTCTTCCACGATGATGGCTGGAAATGTGAAGAAATCAACTACTCTTCCTATTGAGGGAGAGATCGTAAAGGCTTCTCATCCGATGATTCAGTATATTGGGCGTGTGAGCTTTGCTAAGAATCCTGATGTAGCCAGTTTCAATTATCCGGGAACTACGATTGAGGCTAGTTTTCAAGGGTCTTCTCTGAAAATGCTGTGTCGCCCGAAGACTGGATATTTCATGGCGCAGATTGATGGTTGCGAACCTTTCAAAGTGGGCTTTAATGCCGAACGCGATTCGGTTGTTACCCTGGCTGCGGCTTTGCCAAAGGGGGTGCATCATGCTAAGGTGATGTATGTGATAGAAGGCTTATTCCGCAAACCGGAATTCAGGGGATTCGTTCTTGATAAGGGATGTCAGCTCGTTGAGGCTCCGGCTCTCCCGGAACGGAAGATTGAATTTATCGGAAATTCAATCACCTGCGGTTATGGCGTAGAAAGTATCAACATGTCTGATCCTTTTGAGGATGAAACAGAGAACCATTGGCTTACTTATGCCAATATCGTAAGTGACAGTCTGAAGGCTCAGCATACTTCTATCTCCCGTAGTGGTATCGGTGTATATCGTAATTATAATGGTCCGAAGACAGGTGATGCCGATAACATGCCTTGGCAATATGAATATACCTTATTTGACCAGCATGATGAAAAATGGGATTTTGCCAAGTATCAGCCTCAGTTAGTCTGTATCAATCTGGGTACGAACGATCTTTCTACCAAGAATTATGATATTCAACTCTACGAGAAGAATTATCGCATGTTTATTAAAACGGTACGTAGCAAGTATCCTCATGCAAAGATTGTGATGTTGACAGGTCCGATGCTCGGCGAGAAGGAGAGTAGCAAGCAGCGAACTGTACTTGATAGAATCTGTGCTGATGCCAATATAACTGATAAGAACATTTACCGTTTCGATTTCAGTTTCCAGAAAGGAGATTTAGGTTATGGCGCCAGCTGGCATCCTAGTATGTTGCAGCATCGGAAGATGGCAGCAGAATTGCTTCCGTTCCTGAGAAAACTGATGAATTGGAATTAAATGAGACTGTATGTTTCCCAAACAAAATTATATGATAACAATGAATACAAAGAATCTATTATTATTGGCATCTCTTACATTGGCGATGCCTCTGACAGCACAGACTCCGCAAGAGGATTTCAAGCGGGATATTACGCTTTCGGGTAGTAACTATGTAGCTTATCGTGGTCCGCAGAAGCAGTTGACTGCGGCTCCTAAAGGTTATAAGCCTTTCTATCTGAGCCATTATGGCCGGCATGGTTCCCGCTATATGATTGGCAAGAAGGCTTATGATGTGCCTTATTTCTCTCTGCTCAAAGCGAAGCAGGAGGGCAAACTGACAGCTAAGGGCGAGGAAACGCTGGCTAAGGTGAAGATGATTCGTGAGGAGGCGAAGGGGCGCGATGGCGAACTGACTCCGCTCGGGGCTCTCCAGCATCAGGGTATTACCAGAAGAATGATGGAGCGCTTCCCTGAGATTTTTGCCGGTAATACGAATATTGAGGCCCGAAGTACTTTGGTAATCCGATGCATCCTCTCTATGGAGAACGGTTTGCAGCAGATGCTGCGTATCAATCCGAAACTTCATATCTTCCATGATGCCAGCGAGCATGATATGTATTATATGAACCAGGACGACAGATACCTGGATAGCTTGAAGCATAGCGTGGGTATCAAGGTGGCACTGCAGGAATTTGCACAGAAGCACGTTAGCTATAGCCGTGTGATGCAGGAATTGTTCAACGACCCTGCCTGGGTGAAGCAGAATATCAACCAGAGTGACCTGAACAGCAAACTTTATAAGATGGCAAGCTCAATCCAAGGCACGGAACTGAGGGGCAAGGTTTCGCTCTATGACCTCTTTACGGAGGAGGAACTGTATCAGAACTGGCTGAATGCCAACATCTCGTGGCAGATGGCTTACGGCAACTCGCCTTATACGGGCAATGTGCAGCCGTTCTCCCAGCGCAATCTCTTGAGAAACATCATCCAGAAGGCAGATAGCTGCATCGCTCTTCCGCATCCGGGCGCTACATTGAGATATGGACACGATACGATGGTTACTCCGCTTACCTGTTTGCTGGATTTAAATGGGTATGGCGAAGAGATAAAGGATCCGGAGAAGATTGCTTCTCAATGGTGGGATTATAAGATTACTCCGATGGCTACGAATTTGCAGTTTGTTTTTTATAGAAACAAGGCGAATGATGTGCTGGTGAAGGTGCTTTTGAATGAAGATGAGGCTACTTTGCCTATCAAGAGCGATGTGGCACCTTATTACCACTGGAATGACTTTAAGGAATACTGCCTGAAAAAGCTGGCGGGGTATAAAAGGTAAAAATGAAGGCTACTGACTGCTGGAGGACAGGCGATGAAATCGCCTGGAACGGGGGCAGGAGGGGGACTGGCTTCTTTTTTACTGAACGCGAAATACAGAAACGCGAAATGCAAATGGCTAGATAATAAAAAAGGGGGCTTAAGCTTTTTGGGCTTAAGCTCCTTTTTTTATGATGGGCGCTTTTCTTGCGCTTTTCTTGCTGCTTTCCTTGCGCTTTCTTTTTCGCTTTCTTAGCGTTTTTTATTGCTTCGATAACCAGTCTTTATCCTTCTGGTCTTCTTCGAAATCTTTTTCTGAGAAGAGGTTGGTCTGACCAGTCAGTTCGTCAATCACCTGTTGCTCGCTTTTGCCAGCATCTGGATCAAGGTTTTCACCTTCATTCTCTGAGTCAGAACCATCCTGTTCCTCATCATTATCCTCAGAAGGAGGTTCTGGGAATCGGGTTGGTTCCAGTTCCTCGATACTTTCAATCTTCCATGTCGTGAGGCGCTTACCCTTTGCCTTGAAACTCTTTTGCGCAATGAACTGCTCGGCATCGATTTCTTCGGCAGGACGGATGGCATCCACACCGCCATAAGTAACCTTGATGCGTGGATAAACCGTATCGGTAAGCAAGATGAGCTTGCAGTTAGGGTTCTCTCCCATGAAATTCTGATGGCGCTTGGTGGCATCCATCGTGAATCGCTTGATGTATGGATATCCCTGATTGTCGGCATCGTAAAGGATAGCCGTCCAGATCTTGTGCTCATCCCATTTCTCTAAGCGGATGATGTTGTCCTCGTAGTGGTTGTTGACATCGAAATTGGTGATGTAGAATTCTCCGTTGTCGAGTACTACCAAGATAGATTCATCATCATTGAATTCGCCCAGGAAACGGCCGTTCTCATCGTAGTTGATGCGGTTTACGTCTGGGTCGAACCAAACCTTTCTGCCTCCTAACGTACTGTGGCCGTGACTCTTCAGACCGATGCGGCGAATGGTGCGCTTGGTAAGGAGATTACCTTTGGCAGCACGTCCCTTGATCAGAATGTCTGAGAAATCCTTCTCCAGGAAGATGCTCTGGCGCTTCTTCGTCAGGTCGGGCTCCATCGTACACTTGATGATTTCTGCCTCTCCATTCGGGTTGGCGGTGAAATAGATGACGCGGCTGCCAGGTGTGCCCTGGGTGATGTCATACAACTTGTCGCGGGTCATGGCGGTTACGTTGAATCGCTTGATGAAGTAATCGCCTTGCTTGCCGTCGCGGTAAACACAGTTGTAGATGGTGCGCTTGTCGTTCTTCTTGAATACCTGTACATGGAGGATATTCTTGCCAACGAATATTTTGTCGGCTACCTTGGTGACTTTAAACTTACCATCCTTATAAAAGATGATGATGTCATCGAGGTCGGAGCAGTTGCATACGAATTCATCCTTCTTCAACCCTGTACCAACGAAACCTTCCTGACGGTTGATATAGAGCTTCTGGTTAGCCTCTACCACCTTAGTCACCTCAATAGTATCGAAGTTTCTGATTTCTGTTTTGCGAGGATGGTTCTTTCCATACTTGCCCTTGAGATATTCAAACCAGTTGATGGTTACATCGGTCATGTGAGCCAGATCGTTCTCAATCTCAGCAAGTTCAGCCTTAATCTTCATCAGCAGTTCGTCTGCCTTATCCTTATTATATTTAAGGATTCGCTGCATCTTGATTTCCAGGAGTTTGAGGATGTCCTCGCGGGTAATTTCCCGATGGAAGGCATATTCTACCATACCCTTACCGTCTACTTCGGCAGTAAAGAGTTTGTCCTTGAATGGCTCGAGTTTTGAATCGATGAAGGCAACAACCTCATCCTGACTCTTACTTTGCTCAAACTTTCGCTCCTTGTAGATACGTTCCTCGATGAAAATCCGTTCGAGAGAAGAGAAGAAAAGTTGCTCCTCCAATTCACCCTTTCTGATCATCAGTTCCTTGCGCAGCAATCCCATTGTGCGGTCTACGCTGTGGCGCAACACATCGCTGATGGTGAGGAAAACAGGCTTGTTGTCTTCGATGACACAGCAGTTGGGCGAGATGTTGATTTCGCAATCGCTGAATGCGTAGAGTGCATCCATCGTTTTATCTGATGAGGTACCTGGTGCCAGATGCACAAGAATCTCAACATTTGCCGAAGTAACATCATCTACCTTGCGTGCCTTAATCTTACCCTTTTCTACCGCTTTGGTGATAGAATCGATGAGGCTGCCTGTAGTCTTGCTGAATGGTATCTCGCTGATAACGAGTGTCTTGTTGTCGAGCTTGTCTATCTTGGCTCTTACCTTCAATGCACCACCTCGCTGTCCATCATTGTATTTACTTACATCGATGGCACCGCCTGTAGGGAAGTCGGGATAGAGTTGGAATGGCTCGCCCTTGAGATAGTGGACGGCAGCATCGCAAATCTCATTGAAATTATGTGGCAAAACCTTACTGCTCAATCCCACGGCAATACCCTCGGCACCTTGTGCCAGGAGCAACGGGAATTTGGCAGGGAGCGTGATAGGCTCCTTGTTTCTTCCATCATAAGAGAGTTGCCAGTCGGTGGTTTTAGGATTGAAAACCACGTCGAGAGCAAACTTAGAGAGGCGTGCCTCGATATATCGGGGAGCAGCGGCACGGTCGCCCGTAAGAATGTTTCCCCAGTTACCCTGCGTGTCGATGAGCAGGTCTTTCTGTCCCATCTGTACCAAAGCATCTCCGATAGACGCATCACCGTGAGGGTGAAACTGCATGGTATGTCCCACGATATTGGCAACCTTGTTGTATCTTCCGTCGTCCATGCGCTTCATAGAGTGGAGGATGCGTCGCTGTACCGGTTTCAAACCATCCTCAATATGAGGAACGGCACGCTCGAGGATCACATACGATGCATAGTCGAGGAACCAGTTCTGATACATTCCGCTGAGGTGATGTACAGCAGAAGCATCGAATCGGTTCACCGGCTTATAATCGGAATGTTCTTCGGTCGAAATCTCCTCGTTGGCATCTTCCGCAGCATCCTGTTCAGATTCTGCAGAAGAATTTTCCAAATTTGGCGATTTTTCCTCTTCAAGACCGTTTTTATCTTTAATTTCGTCGCTCATATATAGCTTTTAATACTTATTTTATTAATTTATGGCAAAAATACAACAATTTTTCGAGAAAAAAGAGTATCTTTGCCGAAAATTTGAAAAAAATAAGATTTAATCATGGCACAGGAAGATGTTTTTAAGAAAATTGTAAGCCATTGCAAGGAATATGGCTTCGTGTTCCCAAGTAGTGAAATTTATGATGGCTTGGCTGCCGTTTATGACTATGGTCAGAATGGTGTTGAGCTCAAAAACAATATCAAGCAGTACTGGTGGCAGAGTATGGTATTGTTGCATGAGAACATTGTTGGTCTTGATGCAGCTATCTTCATGCACCCTACAGTATGGAAGGCATCTGGACACGTAGATGCTTTCAATGACCCATTGATTGATAACCGCGATTCAAAGAAGCGTTATCGTGCCGATGTGCTCATCGAGGATCACATGGCTAAGTATGAGGAGAAGATTGCCAAGGAGATTGCCAAGGCTAAGAAGCGCTTCGGCGATAGCTTCGATGAGGCTCAGTTCCGTGCAACTAATCCTCGTGTTCTGGAGAACCAGAAGAAGTTTGATGACCTCCATGCCCGCTATACTGAGGCTATGCAGGGTCCTAACCTGGAGATGCTGAAGCAGATTATCGAGGATGAGGGTATCGTCTGCCCTATCAGCGGTACCAAGAACTGGACAGACGTTCGCCAGTTCAACCTGATGTTCTCTACCCAGATGGGTGCTGCCAGTGATGCTACAAGCAAGGTATATCTCCGTCCTGAGACAGCTCAGGGTATCTTCGTAGATTACCTGAGCGTTCAGAAGACCGGCCGTATGAAGTTGCCATTCGGTATCTGCCAGATTGGTAAGGCTTTCCGTAACGAGGTTGTAGCCCGTCAGTTCGTATTCCGTATGCGTGAGTTCGAGCAGATGGAGATGCAGTTCTTCTGCCAGCCTGGTACTGAGATGAAGTGGTTTGAGTATTGGAAGAAGGTTCGTCTGGCTTGGCACGAGGCTCTCGGTATGGGTAATGAGAATTACCGTTACCACGATCACGAGAAACTGGCTCACTATGCCAATGCTGCTACCGACATCGAGTTTAAGATGCCATTCGGTTTCAAGGAGGTAGAGGGTATCCACAGCCGTACCAATTTCGACCTTTCTCAGCACGAGAAGTACAGCGGCCGTTCTATCAAGTACTTCGATCCAGAGAAGAACGAGAGCTATGTACCTTACGATGTAGAGACATCTATCGGTGTAGACCGTATGTTCCTCAGCGTAATGTGCCACTCTTACTGCGAGGAGAAGCTGGAGAATGGCGAGACACGTGTTGTTTTGCGTTTGCCAGAGGCTTTGGCACCTGTTAAGTGTGCTGTGTTCCCATTGGATAAGAAGTATGGTTTGCCAGAGTTGGCTCACGAAATCGTTGACGAACTGAAGTTCCACTTCAATACTCACTATGGCGATCCTAAGGATTCTATCGGTAAGCGTTATCGCCGTCAGGATGCTATCGGTACTCCATTCTGTATCACCGTAGACCACGAGACTCCAAACGATCATAAGGTAACTCTGCGTTATCGTGATACCATGGAGCAGGAGCGCGTAGCTATCTCAGATCTTCGCAGCATCATCGAGGAGCGCGTAAGCATCACTAGCGTATTGAAGAAGCTTGGCAAGGAAATCAAGAACTTCTAATTAATCAAATACATTTAGATGAATCTTAAGAGTTTGAAATATTTCTTCTTCCTCATGATGGCAGTGATCACACTGTCATCATGTAGCGAAGATGATGATACTGTCTCGGAATATGCCAACTGGAAGGAGCGTAACGAGCAGGCTTTTGCCGATACATTGGCTTATGCCAGGAAGATGGGCGAAGCTAACGGCTGGTACGTTTATAAGAACTGGACGTTCGAAAAACAGACTCCGAACAAAGATCAGAATGGTAATTTAGTGACCCTTACTTATAAGGATTGCGATAATATCATCGTTCATGTTCTGAAGAAGGGAGAGGGTAAAACTTCTCCAATCCTTACCGATTCGGTACAGGTGAGCTATCGTGGCCGTTTCATTCCTACTGATAATTATAAGGAAGGTTACGTCTTCGACCAGAGTTTTACGGGTACTTTTGATGCAACTACAGCTAATCCTACCCGTAGTGTGGCCGGTGGATTTATCGATGGCTTTACCACCGCATTGCTCAAGATGCATCCGGGCGACCATTGGCAGGTGTTCATTCCATACCAGCTGGCTTATGGCGAGAGTGGTAATTCTTCAATCCAAGGCTATTCAATGCTCCGTTTTGAGATGGTGCTCAAGAGCTATAAGAGAGCTTCTGGCAAGAAGTGGATTACTAAATAATAAGAATAAAGATTTAGAGAAAAGTATGTGCATATGTTTGAAATGATATATGCACATATTTTTTTGTATGAGCGATATACGAGAAATTAATTTATGCTTTATAGCAAGAAGACAGATTATTTGATGGAGTCGATTCGCCTGGGTAGGGAGATGGATCGGCGCGAGAAACTCAATCTTATTGTAGGGTTGAGTATACCTTCTATGTTGGCTCAGATTTCTACGGTGATGATGTTCTTCATCGATGCTTCTATGGTGGGTCATCTGGGAGCAGAGGCTTCTGCCAGTATCGGATTGATTGAGTCAACTACCTGGCTTATAGGTAGCTTGCTCAGTGCGGCGGCTACTGGCTTTTCAGTACAGGTGGCTCATTTTATCGGAGCTAATGATTTTGCAAATGCCCGTCAGGTGTTTCGTCATGCGCTGATTTGCGGTGTGGCGTTCAGCATTTTTGTTTCTCTTCTCTGTGTCGGCATTCATGGTTATCTGCCTTATTGGCTGGGTGGAGGTGCTGATATTGCCACCAATTCCTCTCGCTATTTTCTGATATATGGTCTGGTACTTCCATTCGTTTTCCTTTATCATATATCCGAGATGATGCTGAAATCTGCGGGCAATATGCATACACCTAGTGTGATGGCAGTATTAATCTGCATCTGCGATGTGATATTCAATTACCTGTTTATCTATATCCTGAAGTTGGGTGTTGTGGGGGCTGCCTTAGGAACGGCGATGGCTTATGTCTGCATCTCTCTGCCTAATCTTTATCTTGCAGGTTTCAAGAATAAGATACTGAATCTCCGTCAGGACCATGTCCGTTTCCGTTGGGTCAGGTCGTATGTTCATAATGCCTGTAAAATCAGCATTCCGATAGCCATACAGAACATATTGATGAGCGGGGCGCAGATAGTGAGTACCATGATTGTGGCACCTCTTGGCAATATAGCCATTGCTTCCCATTCTTTTGCTATTACGGCAGAGAGTCTTTGCTATATGCCGGGTTATGGTATTGGTGATGCGGCTACCACTCTGGTGGGACAGACGCATGGAGCTGGGCGAGTAGGTTTGTGCAAGAATTTTGCTTATATGACAGTAGGACTTGGAATGGCTGTGATGGCTGTGATGGGAGTAGTGATGTATGTCTTTGCTCCTGAGATGATTGGCGTTCTTTCTCCGGTAGAAAGTATCCGTGAGATGGGAACCATCTGTTTGCGCATCGAGGCTTTTGCTGAACCATTCTTTGCAGCTAGCATCGTGACCTATTGTGTTTGTGTAGGAGCGGGCGATACCCGGAAACCGGCGATGATCAATCTCGGTACCATGTGGCTGGTGCGCCTCACTCTGGCTTATGCGCTTTCCAAAAGCTATGGCTTGGAGGGAGTATGGATAGCGATGGCTACCGAACTCACATTCAGGGGAATCCTCTTCCTTATCCGCCTCTTCAGAGGCTCATGGATGAAGAGTTTTCATGTAGGTTAGGATTGGTTTTCTGCCTCCAATGTTAGTTTTAGGTTAAGATTTGCATACATCGGGAAGATATTCTCTAAAATGTTTGCAAATCTTTTTTATTTTTCTTAATTTTGCATCGCAGAAGGTAATCATGTTACTGGATATGTCGTTATATATTATGTGAACTTATTAAATAGCATGATATATATATATAATAAGGTATATAGAAAGAATGATATAGAAAACAATAAATATATAAATAATTAAAATCAGATGAAACTAAGAAAGATTTTTGCAGCAGTTGTGCTGTTCCTTTCTGCAGGTACAGCGATGGCACAGCAGATGCCAGCTATTCCGGTAGACAAGAATGTGAAGATAGGTCGTCTTGATAATGGATTGACTTACTACATTCGTCACAACAGTTATCCTGAGCATGTAGCCAGTTTCTACATCGCACAGAAAGTGGGTTCTATCAATGAGAATGATGACCAGCGCGGTTTGGCTCACCTCTTGGAGCACCTTGCCTTCAACGGTACCGATCACTTCAAGGGCAACTCTCTGCAGGACTATCTGCAGAGCATCGGTGTGCAGTATGGCCGTAATCTCAACGCCTATACAGCAGTAGAGAAGACTGTTTATTACTTCACAGATGTTCCTACTACCCGTACAACAGCCGTAGACTCCTGTATGCTTATCCTCAAGGATTGGAGTAATGGTATCAGTCTTACTGAAGATGCTATCGAGAGCGAGCGCGATGTGGTACACAATGAGTACCGTATGCGTATCGTAGGTCAGCAGCGCATGATAGAGCGTTCACTTCCTAAACTCTATCAGGGCGAAAAGTATGGCTACCGTTTCCCTATCGGTTTGATGAGCGTTATCGATGGCTGTAAGCCAGAAACTCTCCGTGCTTACTACCGCAAATGGTATCGCCCAGACAATCAGGCTATTATCATCGTGGGTGATGTAGATGTAAATCATATCGAAACTAAGATTAAGGAACTCTTCTCTGGTATCAAGGTACCTAAGAATGCCGCTAAGATAGAGAAGGTAGAAGTATCTGATAATGATTCTGCCATCTATGCTATCGACAAGGATAAGGAGCAGCAGGTTGATCTCTTCCAGGTTTATATGAAGCACAATGCTGTGCCAGATTCTCTGAAGAGCAATATGAGCTATCTCCTGAAGGGATACATGGATAACGTGATTTCTTCTATGATTGCTGCCCGTTATGCTGAGAAGGCATTGGAGCCAGACTGTCCATATCTCCAGGCAAGTGCCGGTGATGGTTCATACCTGATTTCAAGCACTAAGGATGCTTTCACCCTTACCGGTGTGGCTAAGCCAGGAAAGATTAAGGAGGCTTATGCTGCTGTTCTCCGCGAGGCACAGCGTATGCATGAGTTCGGTTTCACAGCTACTGAGTATCAGCGTGCCAAGGATGAATTCATGAGCCAGGTTGACAAGGCGCTTGCTAACAAGGATAAGATGAAGAACGAGCAGTTTACCACCCAGTATGTGGATAACTTCACTTCTAACGAGCCTATTCCGTCAGTAGAAGAGGAGAGCCAGAACTGGAAGATGGTAGTTCCAAACTTGCCTCTTGAGGTTATCAACAGCTATGCCAAGCAGTTGGTTTGCCAGAGCGATACCAACCTTGTATCATTGGTAATGATGCGCGAGCAGGCTGGTGCTGTTTATCCTACAGAGCAGGAACTCTCTGCCATCGTAAAGCAGGTACGTGCTGAAAAACTCGAGGCTTATGTGGATAATGTTAAGCAGGAACCTCTCATCGCTCAGGCTCCTAAGGCTGGTAAGATTAAGAAGACTGTTGAGAACAAGAAGTTGGGCTTCAAGGAGTTGACTCTTTCTAATGGCGCTAAGGTGGTATTGAAGAAGACCGATTTCAAGGACAATGAGGTTGCTTTCGCAGCTTCAGCCAATGTGGGCTATTCTACTTTCGGCAAGGAAGACTTCCTGAATGCTGCATTTGCAGCAGATGTGCTCGATGCTAGTGGGCTTGGCGATTTCTCAAGCAATGAGCTTGATAAGGCTTTGGCAGGTAAGCAGGCTGGCGTTTCGTTCAGCTTGAGTCCTTTCAATCATGGTTTGAAGGGTAATTCTACTCCTAAGGACATCGAAACCCTGATGCAGCTCATCTATCTCAAGATGACCGCAGTAAGCAAGGACCAGAAGAGCTTCGACAATATGAAGAGTATGATGGCTACTGTTCTTGCCAACAAGAGCAACAACCCAAGCCTCGTATATCAGGATTCTGTTCAGAGCACCCTCTATTTGGGTAGCAAACTTGCCCGTGTGCCAGAGGCAAGCGATATAAAGGATATCAACTACGACCGTATCCTGGAGATTGGTAAGCAGTTCTACGGCAATGCCAAGGACTTCACCTTCTATTTCGTAGGTAACTATGATGAGAAGACTCTCCTCCCACTCATCGAGCAGTATATCGCCAGTCTGCCAAACAATGGCTTCAAGCTGAAGAACAAGCAGATTCCTTATGCTAAGGGTAAGGTAAGCAATATCTTTACCAAGGCAATGGAGAATCCACAGAACCAGGCAACAGAGATCTGGTATACCAAGGCTCCATTCACCTTGCAGTATATGGTTCTTGCTGATGTTTCAGCCCGTTTGCTGGAGATGAAGTATTTGCGTACTATCCGTGAGGAACTCAGCGCTGCTTATCATGCAGGAGCAAACTATGGTTTGCTTCGCGATTATGATAACAAGGCTGCCATCTCTATTTCAGCCGTGGCTCAGTTGAACCCAGAGAAGTCGGATATCGCTATTCCTTACTTCTTCAAGGGTATGGACGAGACCGTAGCCCAGCCAAATGCAGAAGACCTTCAGAAGGTAAAGGAGATTCTCCTGAAGCAGGCTGCTGTTAGCGAGAAGTCTAACGGTTATTGGCTTGGTGCGTTGAGCACATACGAGCGTATGGGTGTTGATACTCATAGCGATTACAAGGAGATGGTGAAGAATCTGAAGGCATCTGAGATTTCAGACTTCCTGAAGAATGTCATCTTGAAGAGTGGTAATCACTTCGAGATCATCATGAAGGCAGTGAAGAACGAGAAGTAAAATCTCGGACTTGATATAATAAACGAAAAAATCCCGTTGTACGAGCCAGATGGCTGACAACGGGATTTTTACGTTTTTTTCTTTTCCCAAAATTTTTGAAACTCATCATTTAAGAGTCGTTTCGAAAAATCTCTCTTTAAAAAGAAAGGATGCGTCTTTATATTGTATAAGAGCATCATCTTTCCTCCTTTACTTCTTGTTTCTGAAGAGTATTAACCTCTTCTCTTTGCCTTAGAGGCAAGAGCCTCTCGGCGATCCTGAAGAATCTGTTGGCATCTATCGATAGCCTGATTCTGATTTTCTGAATTTACCTTAATTAAATCATTCATAACCTATTGATATTTGTTAACCGCTTGCAAAGATAGGGGTTTCTACCTATTTCTAGGTATAAAATGCATGAAAATACGTGTTTTATTCGTTATTTTTTGATGTATGTCAAAAAAAAGTGCAATCGTTTGAGCAGCTTTCCCCCTTTAGAATGATAATTAGTATTTCCTGAACGATTTTTTTCATTATCTTTTAAACGAATTGTCATCGCAATCGTCTATAATAACGTAGAAAGAGCAGAAATGATGAGTTTTTAGGGAGATTCATACCGCGAAATAGGGATTTTTCTTATCGTATTTCCGGTTTTTTTGCGAACTTTGCACCCGAAAGAACAATAGGAAGTATTGGGTATATATATATAAATAAGAGTGATAAAAATAAATATATAGAAAGCAATGAAAAAGGTATTTCTTTTCCTGACTTTGACTATGCGTCACCCATCTTGGATTTTTCTATTTTTCGGGGGCAGAATCGTCACTTTTGCCCCCGTCTAGTATCTTTTGAACATCAAACAAGGGCTTGATAGAGTGTTGGGCAGGAGTCAGCAGCAATGTTTCTTGCCTGACCTTCCCATTATTCGGCATGTTGATTCTGATAGTAGCTATGGTCTTAGCAATTTTCAAAACTGAATCTACACTTTTGTTTATCTTGGCAATTTTTAAGATACGCTCCAGTTCTTTATACACCTTGTATGCAATGAAGCATATGCAGATATGTGCCTCTATTCTTTTCTCTGTGAAATGAAAGATGGGGCGTGCCTCCAAGTTCCCTTTGGTTACACGAAAGGCTCGTTCCACGACCCATAGACCGTGGTATTGTTCGACAACTTCCTTTGGTGTGATGGAAGTATTGGTTATATAACCTTTCAAGCCATCCCACTGTGAATCTTCCTTGATTTTGTCTTCGCTGATAACTACATCTATGTCTTTGCTGATTTCCAAGAATTTATTATAGCCACGCTTATTTACGGAGGCTTTTGTGATTTTTCCATTTGCATATGCCTTCTTGAGCCTTGCCACTCCCTTATCACGATTATGTGCATCCTTCTTTGCTCGTTCTTCGGAATAGCCGAGGATCAATCTTGCATTGTCACCATATCTGTATTCGTGAAATTTTCCAGGCATCTTGTCTTGCTGCAAGATCCATTCTTTTATCTGCTCAGACTCTGTATGAATACGAGCACCTATTATATATTTGTATCCTGCATCCTCCAGTAACTTTACATTGCGCTTACTCATGAGCCCTGCATCAGCCACCACTACAAAATCGTCCAGAAAGAAGCGTTGTATGAAATCATCTATGATAGGTAGCATGGTGTATCCCTCGTATTGGCTTCCATTGAAAATACAATACGACAGAGGATAGCCATCACGGCTGACCAAGAGGCCTAGCACTATCTGCGACTCTGATGTCTTGCCATCCTTTGAAAAACCAGACTCTCGCAGCACATCTGTTCTACTGGTCTCAAAATACAGTGTGGTCACATCATAGAACATCAGACCTACATGTCCACCGAGTATGCGCTTGGTGTGCTCTACACTGATGCGTTGTACCTCTTCTTTTTGGGTATAGTACAACTTGTCCATGTAGCGATAAAGCTTATACAACTCGACATCTTCATCAAAGTATGACTTCAGGTAATCTACTGTTGCGTGTTTGCTCATGGGTTGAGAGATGCGAGCGATAACCAAATGGCGAAGTATGGAATCTTGAATTTGGTTGAAACCTATGCTGTCATATACTTGGTTTAGGATAATTTGGTGTCCATTTAGAAGCAGGGAGTCTATGTTAGACAGTACTCGTTCTGTCTCTTCCTCTTCGTTTTGCTTGATGTCTGGTTCTGTGAAGTTAATCTCTTGCTGTCCACCATAAGTTCTTATCCATTTGTTCGCTTCTAGGCACAGAGCATCCGCTTCGGCATCTGTCTTCGCAACACCGAAACTCTTGATTTCACGGAACTTGCCATTGCTCTTGTCCACCACAAGCACTCCGATATGCCCACTGCGGTGCTTCTTCTTACGTACAAACATGGTGCAAAGATACAAAAAATAGTCGTTGCGTCACCCATTTACAGAGATTATTTTTGCTAAATGCCTGAAAATTAGGATATGTTATTTTATAGGTACACATTTTGTCAAAGTCAGGAGAAAGCAATGAAAAAGGTATTTCTTTTGGCTGCCCTCGTGCTCGCATGCACAGCTGGCAGCAACGCAAGCGCTATGAACGAGGCAGCGCTCAATGCCTCAATGTCTGAGATGATGCCGGTTAAGAAAACGGCTAAGAAGACAACAAAGAAGACTTCAAAGAAGACTACGACCAAGAAGACTTCTACAAAGAAAACAACTTCTGCTGCATCTAACACTACAGCTGCGACTGCAACAACAACTGCAGCAACAACCAGCAATGCCGCTACATCTAGCAGTACAACCAGCAATGCAGGCTCAGCCGTTGCAGGTATCTTGGGTGCTGTACTGGGCGGAAACTCTAACAGCAGCAGTTCTGCAGGTAGCAGCATTATCAATGGCATTCTGAATAATGTAATCGGTTCAGGTACCTTCAGCAAGCAGGATCTCTGTGCCCATACCTGGAAGTACAGCAAGCCGGGATGCGCCTTTACTTCTGAGAATCTCCTGGCAAAGGCTGGCGGTGAGATTGCTGCCAACAAGGTAGAGGAGAAGTTGGGTGAGTATTACAGCAAGTTTGGTTTCAGCGGCTCAAATACCTATTTCACCTTCAAAACTGATGGAACTTTCGCTGCCAAGATAGATGGCAAGTCATGGCAGGGCAATTATACTTTTGATGAGAAGACTCATGCCATTCAGATGAAGGGCTTGCTCTTGAGTATGTCGGGTTATGCTACGAAGACTACCAACGGCATCAGCCTGCTTTTCGACCAGACAAAGTTGCTCAACCTCATCAAGACCATGGGTGCCCTCAAGGGCAGTTCTACCCTCAGCGCTATCGGTACTATCGCCAATAATTACGATGGTATGCGTGTAGGTTTCGAGATGACTAAGTAATCCTGAAGGATAGAATCCATTACTGAGCCTTCTGTTGAAGTGGGCTCAGTCAATAGGAATCGCCCTGTAAGAAGTAAAGCATCTTTCAAGCTATGCTTTGCTCTTTACAGGGCGATTTTTATTGTTTATTTCACGTTCAGTTTCAAAGTCTTTACATCCTTGCTGTTGGTTCCTATCATAATCTGGAAGTCGCCTGGTTCTATCACGTGCTTCAGATCTGCGTTGTAGAACTTGAGCATATCTGGGGTGATATCAAAGCTTACCTCCTTGCTCTCACCTGCTGCCAGATGGATGCGCTGGAAACCTTTCAGTTCCTTTACAGGGCGGGAGATGCTGGCTACCATGTCACGTATGTAGAGCTGCACAATCTCGTCGGCATCGCGGGAGCCGTTGTTCTTAATGGTGACGCTAGCTGTAATCTTCTTGCCATCCTGCCATTCAGTAGCCTCCTCATTGCTGATGCCCGCCTCCTGGCTGCTCAGGCGGAAGTTGCTGTATGAAAAGTTGGTATAGCTCAAACCGTAACCGAAAGGATAGAGCGGACCATTGCTTACATCCAGACAGTTGCTGGCAAACTTGGCAAACTTCTCATTATCGTCTGCTACAGGGCGGCCGGTGTTCTGATGGTTGTAGTAGAGAGGCTCCTGACCGGTAGTCTTAGGCATCGAAGTGGTGAGTTTACCCGATGGCGATTTGTCGCCAAAGATGACATCGCAGAGTGCATCGCCCATCTCTGAGCCTCCAAACCATACATTCATGATGGCTGGTACATGGGCTTTCTCCCAAGTAAGAACCGTAGGACGGCCCGCAAAGTTGAGGAGCACTACAGGCTTGCCCGTCTTCAGAAGTTCGGCAAGCAGTTCGCGCTGTACATCCGGCATCTCTAGGTTGGTACGGCTACCGCATTCACCGCTCATCTCGGCACTTTCGCCCATAGCACATACTATCACGTCGGCCTCTTTGGCTATCTTCAGCGCTTCAGCCTTCATCTCAGCCTCGTTGCCCCAGTTGATTGGCTTGCCGGATTCGCCGTTTTTCTGCAGTTCCTGATTGCGCCAGATATTGCTTCCCTGGGCATATAATAAGGTGGCTTTTCCGGCAAGTGCATGCTCCATTGCCTCCTTGATTGTGGTATATTTAGATGGTTCCTGAGCCACGCTCCATGTACCGGCTATGTTGTTTCGGGTGTCGGCAAGCGGACCTATCAGAGCTATCTTTCCTTCCTTCTTCAGTGGCAGGATATTGCCTTCGTTCTTCAGAAGCACGAAGGTCTCTGCTGCTACATCGCGGGCAGCCTGACGGTTCTCTGCGGTATAAATCTCGCTCTTGCTGCGCTTGGTATTGCAGTAGCGGTAAGGGTCGCTGAACAGGCCCAGTTTATATTTCGCTTCCAGGATGCGGCGGCAGGCGATGTTCACATCCTCCTCGCTCACCTTTCCTTCTGCTATGCTCTTAGCCAGATGCTTTACGAAGGCGTTGGAACACATATCCATGTCGGTACCCGCCTTCAGCGCCTGTTCTGAAGCCTCCTGGATGTCTTTTGCCGTTCCGTGCTGCAGAATCTCGGCGATAGAAGCGTAATCGGTAACCACGAAACCGTTGAATCCCCACTGCTTTCTCAAGACATCGGTCATCATCCATTTGTTGGCTGTAGCAGGTGTGTAGTCGATGAGATTGAATGAAGACATCACGCTGCCTACGCCAGCCTTCACCGCTGCCTCGTAAGGTGGCAGATACTGGTTCATCATGCGCACGCGGCTCATATCTACCGTGTTATATTCCTTACCGCTTTCAACGCCTCCGTACAGGGCAAAATGCTTCAGACAGGCCATGATGCGGTTGGCTCTCAGAATCTCTTCAGTGCGCATATCCACGCCCTGGTAGCCCTGAGTCATCGCTGCTCCCATCACGCCGCTCAGGTAAGGATCCTCGCCATTTCCTTCGCTTATTCGTCCCCAGCGGGCATCGAGTGCAATGTCTACCATAGGAGAGAATGTCCAGTTGATGCCGTCGGCACTGGCTTCCTTGGCCGATACTTCGCCTACCTTCTTCATCGCCTCGGTATCCCATGAGCAGGAGAGGGCGAGAGGGATAGGGAACATCGTTTCGTAACCATGAATTACGTCCATACCTACGAGCAGCGGGATGCCCAGACGGCTGTTCTTGATAGCGATTTCCTGCAGAGCCTTGATTTTATCGAGCCCTTTGATATTGAAAACTCCGCCCATGTTGCCCTGGGCGATATCGCTGCCTACCTGAGTATCAAGTGCGCCGCCGGTGGTGATGTCGCCAGCTACCATCAGGTTCAGCTGACCAATCTTCTCCTGTAGCGTCATCTTCGCCATCAGTTGGTCGATATACTCCTTCATGGGTAGAATCTTGCCTTTCTTGGTTGTGGCAGTTACTTTTTTCTTAGGGGCTGCGGTATGGGCGAAAGCAGGTGCTGCCATAGAACCAGCCAAAAGAAATGTGAGTGATAAAAGTGCTGTTCTCATTGTTTATTATGTTAATTGTTATTTTTATGTTTATCTTCTGCAAAGATAATAAAAAAGATGATACGATGCGCGATACGAATGTTAAAATGTGGATGAATCTTTCTTTTTTAGATAAAAAAGTGTCTGATAATGAGATGGATAAGAAAAATGAAGAATATATAAAAAGTGGATGCGATATAGGCGAAAAATGCGAAGAAATCTACATTTCTTCTATATTTGATTTGTCGTTTCCGATTTTTTTATTACTTTTGCACATGAAACCTCATGAAAATAAATCAATCTTAAACGGAATCAAGTTGATGTATCGCATAAATGAATTATGGGGAAAGGCATTCTTCTTCCTGCTCTTTGTCTTGATGCCTCTTTCTCTTGCAGCAAAAAAAACAGATAATATAGAGCAGCTTTTCCAGAGTCTGGACAACGCCATTGCCCATTCGGCTGATTATGTGAAGGTACGTGAAGCCCGAATTCGCGATTGGGAGCAGAAGCTGAAGACCGCCAGGCGCCTAAGCAGTAAGTATGATGCCTGCTTTGCGCTCTTTGAGGAATACCGCTCCTACAAGAACGACATGGCGCTGAAATACATCAACCAGTGTATGGAACTTGCCTTCAGAATGGGCGATAAAAAGAAGGTGGGGAATGCCAAGGCGCTGCTTGCTTTCCAGGAATCTACTACGGGCGATTATGCCGAATCGTACGACCTGCTGAAGTCTGTCAATATCGCTGATCTTGATGCTGAGGGCAAACGCAACTACCTCTGGGCTTGCCAGCACCTGTATGGCGAGATGGCATATTATTCCAACGTTCCCTCTTTGAAGAAATATTATGCCGGCAAGCATAATGCCTATCAGGCTGCAATAGACAGCACATTCAGCCATGATGATGACCTTTATCTGCAGATGCAGGAGGTGAGGACACGCGATGCAGGCAATATGAAGGAGGCTTTGCGATTGAGCGATAAGCGGCTGGCGATGACGAAACCGGGCACCCATCAGTATGCCATCGTTCAATTTTATCGCGGCTTGACCTACAATCAGTTTGGTGATAAAGAGCAGTTCCTCCGCTGCCTCTTGCGTTCTGCTATCTGCGATGTCCAGTTGGCTGTGATGGACCAGGGCTCTCTCTGGGAAGTTGCCAATCTGCTCAACGCCGAACTGGGCGAGCAGAAGCGCTCTCACGAGTATATCAAGTTTGCCTGGAAGTCGGCTACCATTTTCAATACGCCTAGCCGCAGCCGCCAGATCATGCCTGTGCTCACGCAGATTGAGGATGGCTATCAGAAAGAACTTTCTTCGGGCAACCAGCATCTGCGGCTCATGGTAGCGTGTTCTGCCTTGCTTCTCTTTGTGGTTATGCTCTTGCTCTACTATGTCAACAAGCAGCGCAAGCGCATTGCTGCGGCCCATCATAAGCTGAAGGAAACCAACCATGCCTTGCAGTTGGCAAATGAGCGTCTTAACGAGATGAACCATTCTCTCAACGAGATGAACCAGTCACTCAACGAGAGTAACAAGATGAAGGAAGTATATATTGGTCGATTCCTGCGCCTTTGTGCCATCTATGTCGACAAGATAGAGACCATGCGCAAGCGAGTAGTGAAACTGGTGAAGGCAAGAGAACTCAACAAGTTGCTGGAGCAGATGCAGGCTGGCGAGGCTTACATGGGCGAGCTGTATGAGTATTTCGATTCCGCCTTCCTGAAGCTCTTCCCTGACTTTGTTGAGGAGTTCAATGCCCTCTTGAAGCCTGAAGAGCGTATCGTGCTCGAAGATGACAGCCGTCTTTCTACCACCCTCCGTATCTTTGCCCTTATCCGTCTGGGCATCGAGGACAGTTCTAAGATTGCCGAGTTCCTTCACTATTCTGTGAACACTATCTATAATTATCGCGCCAAAATCAAGAATAGTGCTATCTGTGACAGGGAAGAGTTCGAGCAGCGTGTGAAGCAGATTGGCATGAAATAAGCCTTTCAGGGCGTATGGCGCAAACTTGTGAAAGCTTAGGAGTAAATGCTTCAGGTACCCATGTGTCGTGAAACACGACACATGGGTAGTCATCTGATAATCAAGATATTGATGTTTTTGAAAGTCCCCGTTTCTACGAGTTTGTCGATAGGATGAAAGCAGGGGAAAACAATAAAAGTTTGACGTCGCGTTTTACGACGTCAAACTTTTATGCGTTATATTTATTTCTTCCCTCCGTTCAATTTCTCAGAATCGAATCATTCTTTTTAAAAGAGCTCGAAGGCTTTCTTGAGCTTCAGGTTATCGGCTGCATTACCAACAAGAGCCTCAAACTTTCCGGCTTCAGCCTTCCAGGATGAAGATGCCTCATCGTAGAAACTGAGGGCCTCTTTGCTGATGGTGATGCTGATATCCTTGCTCTCACCTGGCTGGAGATAAACCTTCTGGAATCCCTTCAGCTCCTTCTGAGGGCGGTCTACTGATGCCTTGACATCGTGGATATAGAGCTGAACCGTCTCGGCTCCGGCACGCTTACCTGTATTCTTTACGTTTACGGTAAAGGTGATTGTGCCGTCCTGCTTCATCTGCATCTTGTCGCTGCGCAGATTAGAGATGGCAAACTGGGTGTAGCTCAAGCCGTGACCGAATGCAAAGGTAGGCTTGATGCGCTCCTTATCGGTCCAGCGGTAACCTACATAGATGCCTTCCTTATATTCCTCATCAATGATGTTGCCCTTCGTGCCGGCTCCACCTTCCTGACGCCAGGTTCCCGGATAGGTATTGAGTGCATGAGCACCTGTTTCCTTCAGCGAGTTGACCCATGTAAACGGCAACTTGCCGCTAGGGTTGGCATCGCCTGTAAGGATGCTTGCAAGGGCTTCGCCGCTCTCCGAACCGATGAACCAGCCCTGTACGATGCCGGCAACCTTAGCCTTCCAAGGCATAGCTACCGCATTGCCCGAGATGTTGACATAAACGAAGTTTCTGTTTGCCTTAGCCAAAGCCTCGATCAGCTTATCCTGATGGTATGGCAGCTCATAATGCTTGCGGTCGTGACCCTCACAGTCCTGAAAATCGCTCTTGTTCAAACCACCAAACATGATGACATAGTCGGCAGTCTTGGCTTTCTCTACGGCTTCGGCTATCAGTTTAGCCTCGCTGCGCTTGTCTTCCAGGTTCTGGCCGGTTGTAACGCCATTGTAGTTGCCCGTTACATCGCCCACATATCCGCGGGCATAATCTACCTCGATGCCGTCCTTGCCCAAGCGCGTCTTCAGACCATCGAGAGGCGAAATCTCGCGCTGTACCTTGAGCGAAGAAGAGCCTCCGCCTACGGTCATCATCTTGATGGCATTCTCGCCCACTACCAGCACGCGCTTAGCCTTCTGGGTGTTGATAGGAAGCACATTGTTCCTGTTCTGAAGCAATACGATGCCTTCCTCAGCAATCTGTCTGGCTGCTGCATAATGGCTCTCGGAACAGAGGAAACCATGAGGACGGTTCGGATTCATCGTGGTGCGATAGAAGAGGCGCAATACGCGGCGCACCTTATCGTCCAGCTCCTTCTGGGTGAACTTGCCTTCCTGTATGGCCTTCATGTAAGGCATGGAGAGATAATAGTTGTCGTAGGCATTGGTAGCGCCCATCGTAAGACCGTCTGTCCAGGTGCCGAACTCCATATCCAGCCCGTTCTTTACAGACTGCTCCAGGTCGTGGGCACCGCCCCAGTCGCTTACCACGACACCATCATACTTCCAGTCGCCCTTCAGAATCTTGTTCAGGGTCCACTGGTTGTGGCAGTTGTGCTCATTCTTATATAGGTTGTAGGCTCCCATGATGCCCCATGTCTTACCCTTCTCAACAGCCGCCTTGAAGGCAGGGAGATAGATTTCGTGGAGAGCACGGTCGCTGACGATTACGTTGACCTGATGGCGGTATTCCTCATCGTTGTTCAGGCAATAGTGCTTTACGCAGGCTGATACGCCCTTAGACTGCAATCCCTGAATATACGGCACAACCATGATGCTTGCCAGGAACGGATCTTCGCCCATATACTCGAAGTTGCGGCCGTTGAGAGGCGTGCGGTATATATTGACGCCAGGACCCAGAATCATGTCCTTGCCGCGATACTGGGCTTCTTCGCCCAATGCTTCGCCATAGATGCGGCTCATCTGCGGATTCCATGATGCGGCAAGACAGGTGAGGGCAGGGAAGGCTACACAGGAGTCGTTGGTCTGACCAGCCTGTTCCCACTCATCCCACAATACGTCAGGACGCACTCCGTGAGGTCCGTCATCCGTCCAGAAGTCAGGAAATCCCAAGCGTGGTACACCGGCTGATGAAAACTTGCTCTGAGCATGGATGATACGTATCTTCTCTGCCAGCGTCATGCGGGAGATGGCATCATCGATGCGCTGCTCTACCGGCTTGGTCTGGTCGAGATAGACTGGCAATTGTCTGGTAGTCTGCTGTGCCTGAGATGGAGCGATGGCTGCAACCGACAGGACACATGATAAAATGAACTGTTTCATAAGTAATGAATTTATTATGGTTTGTTTATTTCTCGCAGTTGTTTGTTTTGCACACCGCCTCTCACGTTTTTTTGTGCGTTTAGGCGTATATGCTCATTCATCTGCAAAATTACTAAATAAATAATGAAAAAATGATGTGTGATAAGTGAAAAGTGGATGGGTACAAAAATATAACTTTTGTAAGTTGTTGATAATGAGAAGTATAATGAGCAATGTGCGTTATTGAAAAGTGGCAGAGTGTGAACACTGAAATATACTGATATAACGTTTCAGGGGTGTTCTAGCCTCATTTTCTCCATTTTACCCCATCCACTTTCGTATAGTTATAAAAAATAGATAAGTATCTGAAAACTAACGATATAAGTTGTTTGAAGCAAGCGTTTTTCCCACTTATCTGTTGAAGGTGCTAGGAATTATCAAAAAAACATATTATATTTGCAATCGAAAACACGGCTTAACGCATTTTAGGAAATGCACAGCCGCACAGTCTTATACATTATTATAATAGAGTGAACTAACAAACAGATATTTTTCTAAACTAATAATCGAATATGAAAACAAAAAGTCTATTGCTGGCGACTGCATTATTGATGTCGACGTCAGCGCTCGCACAGAAAAACACCTTTAAGGGTGTCGTGTTGGATGACCTGGGTGAACCCGTTATCGGAGCCACCGTACAGGTTAAAGGCGTCAAGGGTGCCGGTGCAATTACCGACCTTGATGGTAACTTTGTCATTGATGCAGATGCTAACCAGACCTTGGTTATTACCTACATTGGCTACAAGGATGCAGAGATTCGTCCTTCAGCCAACATGAAGATTACTCTGAAACAAGACGACAAGGCTTTGGATGAAGTGGTTGTTGTAGGTTACGGTGTTCAGAAGAAGAGCGTGGTAACTGCTGCTATCGCTAAAGTGAGCACCGAAGATTTGGCTGGCAAGAGCCCAGTGCGTGTTGATAACGCATTGAAGGGTCTGGCTGCCGGTGTCAACGTAACCTCTTCTTCAGGACAGCCTGGTGCATCTCCTAAAGTCCGTATTCGCGGTACAGGTACTATCAGCAATTCAGATCCTCTCTACATCGTAGACGGCATGCCTATCGAGGGTGGTCTCGACTATCTCAACCCTAGTGATATCGAGAGTATCGAGGTGTTGAAGGATGCTGCTTCGGGTGCTATCTATGGTGCCCGTGCTGCCAACGGTGTAATTCTCGTAACCACCAAGAAGGGTAAGATAGGAAAGGCACAGATCAACTATAACTTCTCTTACGGTTGGCAAAGCGCATGGAAGAAGCGTGATGTAACAAGCGCCACTGACTACGCCATCCTTCAGAACGAGCGTGCAGTGAATGGTGGTCAGGCTCCTATCTATGCTGATCCATACAAACTGACCGACTCCAATGGTAATGCCATCAATGGATTTGGTACTGATTGGCAGGACTTGGTATTCAACGACAATGCCCCTGTACAGAACCATGAGGTAAGCATCAGTGGTGCCTCTGAAAAAATCAACTACTACCTCTCCATGGGCTACTACAAGCAGGAAGGTATCGTAGGTGGTAACTACGGACAGAGCAACTATGAGCGTCTCTCTATGCGTAGCAACAACATTTATAATGTATTGGATGCCAGCAAGGATCGCAACTTCCTCAACAAGCTCGATGTAACCGTCAACATGGCTTACACCCGTGTAAAGAGTACAGGTATCGATGCTAATAGTAATGGCTCAGTATTGGGTAGTGCCCTCTATCTTGCTCCAACATTGGCTCCTACGGTAACCAATAGCAATGTGGCGAAGAAGTATTATAATACCTACGAGGATCCTAATACATACGATGCAGATGGTAATATTACAGGTACTCGTGATACTTACGAGCTTCTTCGTGATGCCAATGGCAACTATTATACCATCCCAGGTATGGGAGGTACCTATCAGGAGATGAACAACCCTCTTGCCATGATGGCGCGCCCAGCAGCTAAGAACTGGTCACATAAGTTTGTGCCTAAGTTCTCTATCGACCTCCAGCTCTGGGATAACTTGAAGTATCATTTCACTTATAGTGCAGACCTCAGCTTCTGGGGTTCAGATAGCTACACCGCATCCAAGTATTACCTCTCTGGTAACGTCAAGGCTGAGCATACCCAGGCTTACAAGAGTTCTGACAAGGGTATCAACTGGCAGGTGGAGAATACTTTGACATACGATAAGACTATTGGCAAGCATAGTTTTGCTGTTGTCTTAGGTCAGAGTGCAATGAAGAATAAGAGTGATTATCTGAACGGCAGCCGTTGGAATCTTGTGAATGTAAACAAGCCTTCTATCGACTATGCTACTGGTAAATATAGCCAGACCATCGTGAAGGATGCTGAAGGTAACATCATCTCTGTAGGTGCTCCAACCATTGAGCATGCTGTATCAGGTGGCAATAATGTAGTGCATGCTATATCTTCTCTCTTCGGTCGATTGAGCTATAACTATGATGAGAAGTACATGCTTCAGGCTACAATCCGCCGAGATGGTTCAAGCCGTTTCGGACCATCTCATAAATATGGTACCTTCCCATCTGCCTCTATCGGATGGAATATTATGAACGAGAAATTCATGGAAAGTACTCGCGATTGGTTGAGCAACTTGAAGTTCCGTGCCAGCTGGGGTAAGAATGGTAATGATAACATCGGTGACTTCCGTTATACCGTATTGACCGCTATGGGCAACAACGTGCTCTTCGGAAAGAATGCAGTCAAGTTTAATGGTTCTAAGGCGAATGCCACAGCCAATGAAGACTTGAAGTGGGAGGAGAGTGAGCAGACTGATATCGGTTTCGACTTCGGTTTCTTCGGCAGTGCGCTGACATTCTCAGCTGACTATTATGTAAAGAAGACCAACGGTATGTTGATTACTATGCCTATCCCAAGCTACGTAGGTGAGACCAAGCCAATCGGTAACGTGGGTGACATGAAGAACTCAGGTCTTGAGTTTGAGCTCGGCTATAAGTGGCACATCTCTGATGCTCGCTTCAATGCCAAGGCTAATGTTACCTATCTGCACAATGAGTTGACCAACCTCGGTAATGATACAGGTTACATCGACCTCGATGGCTTCCTGAGTATCTTTGGTGGTGGCACTCGTGGATCTAACGGTCAGCCTTTCCCATACTTCTATGGTTATAAGACAGCTGGTGTGTTCCAGAATATGGCAGAGGTTAATGCTTATACCAATGCAGATGGAAATTTGATCATGCCAGATGCCAAGCCAGGTGATGTACGCTTTGTTGATGTCAATGGTGATGGCAAGATTGATGCCGACGACCGTACCAATATCGGTAATGGTACTCCAAAGTGGACTTTCGGTTTCAACTTCAATGCTGAGTGGAAGGGTTTCGATCTCAACCTCTTCTTGCAGGGTGTAACAGGTAATAAGGTATTTGATGCTACCTATCGTACAGATGTGTTCTCTGGCAACTTCCCTTCTTGGATGCTCGGCAGATGGACTGGTGAGGGTACCTCCAATAAGTATCCTATCCTGAAGAACGGTGATGCTATCAACTGGCAGGTTTCAGACCTCTATATCTGCGATGGCTCTTACCTCCGTGTAAAGAACCTCTCACTGGGTTATACCTTGCCAAAGCAGCTTACACAGAAGTTGTCTATCAGTCACTTGCGTTTCTACGTGATGGCAGAGAACCTGATTACCTGGACCAAGTATTGGGGCTTCGACCCTGAAATCTCATCAGGTGGAACTTCTCTCGGTGTAGACTATGGTGTATATCCACAGGCTCGCACCTACACCATCGGCGTAAACCTTTCATTCTAAAATAAGAACCTTTAAAATAAAGACTATTATGAAGACAATAAAATATATAGCTTTAGGAGTGTTGGCAACCAGTATGACACTGGCAAACACATCTTGCAGCGACAGCTTCCTAGAGGTGGAGAACCCATCAGGTGAAAACCTCGAAGAATATTATACCACAGATGCCCATATCAATGAGGCTCTGAATGCGGCTTACGATCCTATCCACTGGCCAGACTGGGGATTGGGACAGTATAATGCTCTCAATATCGATGCCGAGATAATGGGCGATAACTTCTGGGTAGGCGGTTCTAACAAAACCGATCAACAGCACTGGCACATGCTTGCCAACTATGAGGCAAATGCCAGCAATACCCTTAGCTCACTTTGGACAGTGGACTACTCAGGCATCAAGCGTTGTAATGACCTCTTGAAGTATTTGGGCTGGGCAGAGGCAAACTTGAACGAGAAAAACAGGGCATCTTATGAGATGCAGGGTAGAGCCCTCCGTGTATATTTCTACAATAACTTGTGGCACTACTTCGGCAATATTCCTTTCTATCTGGAGAACTTGTCTGCTCCTTACACAGCCCCACAGCTCAAGGCTGATGAAGTATATGACAAATTGATAGTAGAGCTTGAGGCTGTAATTGACTCCAAGGTCCTGCCAATGCGTTGGGACGATGCCAACTGTGGAAGAATGTCGCAGGCCATGTGCTATATGATGTATGCCGAGATGGTGATGTATCAGAATGACAAGACTCGCTATCCTAAGGCTCTCCAGTATATGCAGGAGCTCATCGCCGACAAGAGTGACTATGATATAGTAGACGATTACGCCTCTATTTGGAAAGAGAGCGGCGAATGGTGCAAGGAGAGCATCTGGGAAGTAAACTATGAGGATGGTAACAACGAGCGTGGTTGGGATTCACCATTGGCTATTGGTGGTACAATATTGCCTACCTTGATTTCTCCAAACTCTTGGCCTGGTGGCGATGGTTGGAACCAAGGCGGTGACGGTTGGGGATTCCTACCTGTTCGTACCGAAACCTATGCTCTGTTTGCTGACAACGACAAGCGCCGTGATGCTACTGTATGGGACTGTCGTGGCGTGGAATATACCAAACGTTATGAGGATACTGGTCTTTGGCTGGCCAAGTATCGTCCGTTCACAGAGAACAATGCTGACGCAGGTTTCGATAATAACCTTAACTATAATAACAATCTCCGTGTATATCGATTGGCTGAGGCTTACCTCAATGCTGCAGAGCTTTTGTTGGAGACAGGTGGCGATGCTAATCAGGCTAAGGATTATGTGAATAAGATTCGCAACCGTGCAGGAATCGCAGAGCTTGGAGCCGTAACTCTGGATGATGTTATCAATGAGCGCCGCTTGGAATTTGTAGGTGAGGGTAAGCGTTACTTCGACCTCGTTCGTACAGGCAAGGCTGCTACCGTGTTGGTACCAGACAGCTACGGCTATCGCACCAACTCCTGGACAGAATCCAAGAAGTATGTTCCTATCGCTCAGGCAGAGCTTGACTCTGATCCTGCTTTGGTTCAGAATAATTATTAAAACTTATTAAGGTAGAGGAACAATAGTTTCCTCTACCCCCTAATAAAATATTAACTTTAAGATTTCAGCAATATGAAAAAGATATTTCGAAATATGGCTTATGCTCTTCTGGGTGGATTGATGCTCAGCGCATGTTCTGCAGAGGAGTTCTCTGGTGCTAACGGTGAGTTGCCTAATGTAGCCGACTTTGCCGACAACTTCAAGATTGATGTAGACCAAGAGACCAACACAGCCAACTTTTCTTTTGGTGGTGCAGAGGGAGTAAGCCCGGTATGGGTGATAGATGGTGCCTATTCTTCTGCTTTCAACCTCTCTAAGTATTATCGCAAGAAGGGTACTTACGATGTGGAGTGCTTTGTGAAGAACCGTAATGGTATTAGCAAGGAGAGCGTCAAGAAGCATTTCACGGTGGAGAAAACCAAGATGAATGGCTTCGCAGGTTTCGTAGAGGACAGCGAGTTTAATCTCTTCAAGAGAATTACCTTCCCTGAAAAACCTTCTGCTGGCTATTATGCTCCAGGATGGAGCCAAATTGCTGACCCGGTTTGTAGCTACAGCAAGGGATGCTATACATTGAAGCTCCCTGAGGCAACTACCGAACGTTGGCAAGCTCAGGTTCCTTTCACCAACTTAGGTATCTCTACTTCTGCTGATAAGCACTACGATTTCTCTGTCATCTTGACATCTGCCAAAGGACATAATGCCGTTAAAGTGAAACTTTGTGATTCTGGAGAAGGTGGTGACAATATCATCCTTTTCGATTCCAAGGATGCAAATACAAAATTGGAAGCAGGTGAGCCTAAGTGTATTTATGGTTCAGACCTCGAAGGCAAGGACATCAATAATTTGAAGATTGTATTCGACTTTGGTGGTAATGCTGCTGATGACGAAATCATGATAGAGAGCCTGGTACTGAAAGATCATGCCAACGATGATGGTACTGTGGTTCCTGTAGAATTGAAGGTGCCATTCGACTACAATACAGCGGGTAACCTTTGGAAGGATATTGATGCCAACAAGTCATTTACTGAGGAAACTTGGTATGGTGATGCTTCTTGGGCACAGATTGATGTAACTCCTGTTATCAAGCATGAGGGAAGCAAGCACATCATTATCGTGCCTTGTGAAACTCCTGCTGTGCTATGGCACGCACAGTGGAAAATGCTTGGTATTCCAGTATCTGCCAAAGCTGATAGCAAGATTGATTTCTCTTGCAAGGTTACCACTTCTGCTCCATTGCCAATGATGACATTGAAGCTTTGTGATGACGCTAATGATGGAAACCTCTTCTTCCAGGAGTCTACTGATGTTAAAGGCGAATACGTCTTCCGTTATGAGAACCAACCAAACAGTACGAAAGAAGCAGATGGCGGTCCTCAGGATATGAGCAAGATGAAACTCGTCATCGACCTTGCTGGTGCTCCTAAGGATGCCGAGGTAACCATCAGCGACATTGTTTTGATTGTGAAATAGGCTTTAGGTTTTATAGGTTTATATAGAATTATACAGGAGCTGCTCCTATAAATAAGTAAGTAGGAGTGGCTCCCTTTCTAAATTTTAAATGACATGAAATTCTTGAAAATATTTTCCTTCCTACTCTCGCTTATGCTGCTTTCTTGCAGCAGCTCTTCTGGCGGCGATGGAGAGGTGACGATATCCTGCTCTCCTACGAGAATAGATGTTCCTGCTAAGGGCGGTACTTATAAAATCATGATTGTGGCTTCTGAAGGAGGCTGGGAGGCGAGAGCATCCTTCCCTGGAGAAGGTCCTACGGCAAATGTATACCCTTGGTTTAAAGTGAGTGCCAGCGGTAATAACAAAGCTATGGGTATGGTAACTGTAGATGTGGAAGAGAATAAATCGTCTGTAGCTCTTGACGGAAGTGTCGAGATTTCATTAGAGGATAAGAAGGTATCGGTGCTAGTGCATCAGGCTGGAAAACAGGTCACTCCTATTGAAGGGGGCGAAATGGTGATTCCTGAGGGGTACAAACTGGTCTGGAATGATGAGTTTAATGAAGGCTCAGAGTTGAATAGTACCGACTGGCGTCATGAGGTGAAGAAGTCGGGCTGGGTGAACAATGAACTTCAGAATTATGTGAATGGCTCTGCTGATGGCAAACGCGTAACAGAAATTGCTGATAACCGGCTTTACATCAACTGTTTCAAGGGCAGCAACGGCAAAATTTATTCGGGTCGCGTATATGCTCACGAAACCCAGGGCTGGCTTTACGGTATCTTCGAAGCTCGCATCAAATTGCCTAAAGGTAAAGGCACATGGCCTGCTTTCTGGATGATGCCTTGCAACAATGATTTCGGAGCAAATCCTTGGCCTAAATGTGGCGAGATTGATATTATGGAAGAGGTAGGCTTTAATCCTAACTATACTTCTTCGTCGCTCCATACTGAGAAGTTTAATCACGTGAAGGGAACCCAGATTACCAAGGAGCGTCTGACTGCGGGTGCTGAAGACGGTTTCCACGTTTATCGCCTGGAGTGGACTCCTGATTATATCAAGACCTATGTGGATGGTAAGGAACTGCTCAATTTCAACAATGATGGTAAAAATGATGTGGGTTCATGGCCTTTCAATAAACCATTCTATGTTATCCTCAACCTGGCTTGGGGCGGTGATTGGGGCGGCATGAAGGATGTTGACGAAAGCGCCCTCCCTGTTCAGATGGAAGTGGATTACGTGAGAGTATTCCAGAAAAAATAAGGCTTGATTTTTTTAACTATATAAATAATAAGGTCTTAGGAGAAGTCGTATCTGCACTTACTCCTAAGACCTTTTTCTTTTGTTCCAATTTCGCTCTTTTTATTGTCTTTTTCTGCTTTTCTTGCTTACAATTTGCTCATTTCGAATAAAAGTTATAATTTTGCAGTTGAATTTCAAAAATCAGAAAAATAGAATGAAACAGAATAATAGCAATTTATTATATCATCTTGTGGCTTTTATCACCGTAGCCATCTGGGGAACCACCTTTGTATCTACCAAGGTGCTGATGCTGAACGGACTTTCGCCAGCACAGATCTTTACGCTCCGTTTCAGTATCGCATACATCCTGATACTGATGGTGAATCATAAGCGGATGTTTGCTGATAGCTGGAAAGATGAGTTTAAAATGGCGATGCTGGGCATTACGGGCGGTTCACTCTATTTCCTGAGCGAGAACGAGGCGATGAATTATACCACAACGACCAATACTTCGCTCATCGTATGCTCCTGTCCGCTCTTTGCTACCTTGCTGGTTCGTTTGGCTTATCGCCATTCTTCGCGTATCAACATGATACAGCTGCTGGGCTCTCTGCTTGCTTTTGTAGGTATGATTATCGTGGTGCTGAATGGCAGATTCGTGCTGCATCTGTCGCCTGTAGGTGATGCCTTGGCTTTTACGGCATGTATGAGCTGGGCTGTCTATTCGCTCCTGATGAAATCGGTATCGGGCGATTATGGCGCAGCTTTTATTACCCGCAAGGTCTTCTTCTATGGTGTGCTTACTATCTTGCCTTATTATCTTATCATCCCTGGTTGGCCGTCATGGGATGTGTTTATGAAGCCTCAGGTGGTGGGTAATCTCTTGTTCCTGGGCTGTTTGGCATCCATGATATGTTTCCTTACCTGGAACTGGTGTATCTCTAAGTTGGGTGCCGTGAAAGCTACCAACTGGGTTTATTTCAACCCTATCACCACTATGATTTTCGCCTCTCTGGTATTAGACGAAAAGATTACTCCTTACTTCCTGGCAGGTGCCTGCTGCATTCTGGCAGGTATGTATATTGCGGATAGAATGACGAAGGCGGAATAAAAAATGACGAAGCATAGCTGTAGTTAGAACTAGCCAATGCTAAGAGCATCATGATGCTCTTTACCATTTTGCTTTTCATTTTTCCATATTGATTTGTCTTTTTGTGTAATACGAATGAATAGTTGTTATTACTTATATAATATTTGTTTAGGTTTTTATTAGGCGTTCCGCCGGATTTACCGTCCGGCGGAGCGTTATGGAAATTTCTTATTCCTCGATGACAGAAATCTGCATAGAAACATCCTCTTTTGGGCGATCGCCACGCAATGTTTCGCAGTTCTGAATCTTCTCTACGATGTCAAGTCCTTCCTCCACTTCACCGAAAACGGTGTATTGGTTATCGAGGAAAGGTGTTCCGCCTATTTCTGTATAAGCCTTCTGCTGCTCTTCGGTAAACTTAGGATAGCCCTGCTCCTTGCAGCGTTTCTTGGTTTCATCCACCAGTTCGTCCTGGAGTTTCATCAGGCCTTCACGGTCGCGGTTGCGGCGGAAGTTCATGATTTCATCATGATGTTCTTTGGCAAGCTGGTTGAAGATGTTCTGCTCCATCTGCATGCCCATCTGCTTTTCCATCTGCTTCAGTTCATTCTGCTTGTAGGTCTTTCCCCATACAATATAGAACTGGCTACCGCTGCTCTCTCGTTCAGGGTTTACCTCATCTCCCAAACGGGCTGCGCTCAAGGCACCACGCTTGTGGAAAAGTTGTGGATAAACGAACTCGGCAGGGATGGTATAGTCAGGACCACCTGTGCCCAGCATCTTGCCTTTAGGAGCGCCTTTGCTGTCTGGATCGCCGCCTTGAATCATAAAATCCTTGATGACACGATGGAAGAGAGTGCCATCGAAATATCCCTCCTTTGCCAACTTCAAGAAGTTGTCACGATGCTGAGGGGTCTCGTCGTAGAGGCGTACCTTGATGTCGCCCTCTGATGTCTTTATCAATACTTTTGCCATAATCGTTTAATTAAATGTTGAATGTTGAGTGTTGAATGTTGAGTGATGAATGTTGAGTGATGAATGTTGAGTTATATCTTGCTTTTGGCTAGCATAGCCCATTGTGCAATTCAATATTCAACATTTAACAATCAACATTCAAAATTATTTATAATACACTCATTCCACTCCTTCATAGCCTCCTGCCAGTCGGTCTGTTCACCGCTGGCTACGGCTTCTTTCTGTCTCTCTGCCTCGTCGCGAGCCTTATCTCGGGCACGTTTTGCCTTCATTGCTTCGATGGTGGCATCGTCGAGAATCTGAATGGCGCCACGCTTGATGGCTGCCTGCAACTCCTCTTCTCCGAAAGCCTTGCCAGGCTCATTGAAGTCAGAAATATTAAATTCATAATCCACACGAAGGTCGTGGCGTATCATTTTCTGTTGTAAACGGTTGCCTGCGTTCTTGAGTCGCAGCAACTTGCCGATTTCCTTGATTTCTCCTGCTGAGTATTTGTTTCTTCCCATTAATATGATTTGATATTATTATTTTTGCGTGCAAAATTAAGCATAATCCTCGACAAAACCAAGAAAAGTTTCAAGGAATTCACAAAAGAATCCCTTTCTCCCTTTACTTTCTTGCCCCTTTTACCCTTTTACCTTTTTACTTTTTTACCTTTTTACTTTTAAATCACTTCCATGCCTTCTTCTGGTTCAGTTCTATCAGGCGGTCGAATTCAAAGTCGGCTTTGATTTTATCCAATATTCTCTTTACGATGATATTCATCACGCTTTCTTTGCTGTAGTTGGCAGAGCACATGAAGTTTACCCGTCCCTCCTTGACAAGCTGGCAGGCAGTCTTCTGTTTATCCTCGTTATCATATACAGCAATCGAGTGGCCGCCATGTTCCTTTACCATCTTCATGCACGGCACATCGGTTTCTCCATCTCCGAAGTATATCATTCGGGGAAAAGGGATAGGGCGCTTTTCGTCGGGGATATACTGGTTCACTCTTCTGTTGTCGCTCACCTGTTTGATACCCTTGTTGATTTTGAAGAGGAATTGCGTCTTGGTAGTATAGTCTACGGCTACGGCTGGCCAATAGGCGATTCCCTCCTTGTTGTAGAGAAAGGAGCAGGCGTAGATGTTCTCAAATTCGTGGGCGATAGGTGTGCCCTCTATCATCTCCTTCAGTCCCGAGGAGTTGATGTAGTGCTTTACGTCCAGTCCGATACTGTTGCCATATTCATTCACGAGCGAAAACCATTGTTTTACGCCGCGGAACAGTTCTACATCCTTGCCGAATTTCTGAAAAGATTCCCGGGTGAGCGAGATATTGTTCTTCTTGGCTTCGTCGAGCATCAGATACATATAGGTCAAAATGCCATTGGCATCCTTACCCTCTGCAAACTTTCTGTTTTTCTCCCAGAACTCGTCTTTTGTCTTGCCTGTTGCCTGGATGAATCCAAACTCCTGCATATTGCCAGGCGACAGTGTGCCGTCGAAATCATAAACCAGCGCTACCTGTGGTCTCTTCTTTGCCATATCTCGTTCTCCTTTCTTTTATATTTACCCTAAACTGTCTATCTCTTTCGGGGATGTTTTTCTCCCTTAATTTGCAAATATACATAATTTTCAGCGAATTAGCAAACTATTGGGATATAAAAAACATAATGAAACAAAAAAGGCGTACAAAACTCATTTCTGAGCATTGTACGCCTTTATTATAATATTAGTCTGTATTACTTAACTTCTTCGAAGTCAGCGTCTTGTACATCCTGAGCGCCATCATTGCCGCCCTGTGCCTGCTGACCGCCCTGTGCACCCTGAGGACCTGCCTGCTGGCCGCCCTGATACATCTGCTGAGAAGCAGCCTGCATGACGGTGTTCAAGTTGTTGATAGCTGAATCGATAGCTGCAGCATCACCAGCCTTGTGAGCATCCTTCAACTGCTGCAAAGCCTGCTCGATACCTGGCTTCTTGTCAGCTGGAATCTTATCACCGTTATCCTTCAGGAAGTTCTCGGTGGTGAAGATCATGCTGTCAGCCTGGTTCATCTTGTCAATCTTCTCGCGCTCAGCCTTATCAGCAGCAGCGTTCTGCTCTGCCTCAGCCTTCATGCGGTTAATCTCGTCCTCGCTCAAGCCAGATGAAGCCTCGATGCGGATGCTCTGCTCCTTACCGGTAGCCTTATCCTTAGCTGATACGTTCAAGATACCGTTGGCATCGATATCGAAGGTAACCTCAATCTGAGGAACACCACGGCGAGCTGGAGCGATACCTGTCAGGTTGAACTGGCCGATACTCTTGTTCTGAGCTGCCATTGGACGCTCACCCTGCAATACGTGGATGGTAACCTCTGTCTGGTTATCAGCTGCTGTAGAGAATACCTCGCTCTTCTTGCAAGGGATAGTTGTATTGGCATCGATGAGCTTAGTCATCACACCACCCATAGTCTCGATACCGAGAGTCAATGGAGTAACGTCGAGCAATACGATGTCACCAACACCCTCTTCCTTGTTCAGGATGGCACCCTGGATAGCTGCACCTACTGCAACAACCTCATCTGGGTTAACACCCTTAGAAGGCTCCTTGCCGAAGTAGTTCTTAACGAGTGTCTGAACGGCTGGGATACGGCTTGAACCACCAACCAGGATAACCTCGTCGATATCTGATGTAGAGAGCTTAGCGTCACGAACAGCATTCTGGCAAGGTACCAAGCAAGCCTGAATCAGGTTGTGAGCCAACTGCTCGAACTGTGCACGGGTCAAAGTCTTAACCAAGTGCTTTGGCATACCGTCAACGGCTGTGATGTATGGCAAGTTGATTTCGGTAGATGTAGAGCTTGACAACTCAATCTTAGCCTTCTCAGCAGCCTCCTTCAAACGCTGCATAGCCATAGGGTCCTTGCGGAGATCTACGCCTTCTTCAGCCTTGAAGCCATCAGCCAACCAGTTGATGATTACCTGGTCGAAGTCATCACCACCCAGGTGAGTATCACCATTGGTAGAAAGTACCTCGAATACGCCACCACCGAACTCCAGGATAGAGATATCGAATGTACCACCACCCAGGTCGAATACGGCAATCTTCATATCCTTGTTAGCCTTGTCAACACCGTAAGCCAAAGCTGCGGCTGTAGGCTCATTTACGATACGCTGAACGTTCAAACCTGCAATCTGACCAGCCTCCTTAGTAGCCTGACGCTGTGAGTCAGAGAAGTAAGCAGGAACTGTGATGACAGCATCTGTAACCTCCTGTCCGAGATAATCCTCTGCAGTCTTCTTCATCTTCTGGAGAACCATTGCAGAAATCTCCTGTGGAGTATATTTACGACCCTCGATTTCAACACGTGGATAACCACCCTCGTTTACTACTGTGTAAGGCATTGCCTCAGCCTCTTTCTGGCTCTGAGCGTATGTCTCACCCATGAAACGCTTGATAGAATATACTGTGTTCTTAGGGTTTGTGATGGCCTGACGCTTAGCAGGATCACCTACCTTGCGGTCACCATCCTTAACGAAACCTACTACTGATGGAGTAGTACGCTTACCTTCACTGTTAGCGATTACAACTGGTTCGCTACCTTCGAAAACGGCAACACAACTGTTTGTGGTACCCAAGTCAATTCCAATTACTTTTCCCATAATTATATCTTTTTTTATTTTTATCGTTATTAATATGTTATTTATCTCATGAACTTGCTGGCTATTGGAAGTCTGCCGAAGATATGCATCTGTCGGGAACCTCTATATTCAGCGTTCACGCTTTCCGTCATAACAAAGCATGTGCCAAGGGATTGTAAAATTTAAAGTGGCTGACAAGGTGTCAGATAATGCTGACAAAATAAAAGGAATCAAGATATGGGAGGCGATAAAATGTCGCATTCTCCCTATCTTGATTCCTGTAATATGATTGAGAAATCTTTCTTTTCAAATAAAGCTCCTATATATAATAAGGTGTGAAACCTTATCTGGCTTTATTTCTGTTCCTTAGCAGCAAGTGCTTCGCGAACCTTAGCTTCCAGTTCATCGAGAAGTTCAGGGTTATCCTTGAGCAATGCCTTGCAGGCATCGGCACCCTGTCCGAGTTTAGAACCGCCATAGCTATACCAGCTGCCGCTCTTTTCGATGATATTGTTGGCTACAGCCAGGCCGAATACCTCGCCGGCACGGCTGATACCTTCGCCAAACATGATGTCGAACTCTGCCTTGCGGAAAGGAGGAGCCACCTTGTTCTTCACAACCTTCACGCGAACCAGATTACCTACTACCTCATCGCCATCCTTGATGGCTGTTGCCTTGCGGATATCCAAACGCACTGATGCGTAGAACTTCAATGCATTACCACCGGTGGTTGTCTCTGGGTTACCGAACATAACACCAATCTTCTCGCGCAACTGGTTGATGAAGATGCAGGTAGTGTTGGTCTTGCTGATGGTAGAAGTGAGCTTGCGGAGAGCCTGACTCATCAATCGAGCCTGAAGACCTACCACATTGTCACCCATATCGCCTTCGATTTCCTTCTTAGGAGTCAAGGCGGCTACAGAGTCAACAACTACGATGTCTACAGCAGCAGAACTGATCAGTTGGTCTGCAATCTGCAACGCCTGCTCACCATTATCTGGTTGTGAAATCCACAAGTTATCAACATCAACGCCCAATTTAGCCGCATAGAAACGGTCGAAAGCGTGCTCTGCATCAATGAAAGCAGCGATACCGCCAGCCTTCTGAGCCTCTGCGATGGCATGGATAGCCAATGTTGTCTTACCAGAAGATTCCGGACCGTAAATTTCGATGATACGTCCCTTAGGATAACCGCCTACGCCCAGTGCATTGTCGAGAGCGATACTGCCTGTAGGGATAACTTCGATGTTCTCAACGTGCTCATCGCCGAGTTTCATGATAGAGCCCTTACCGAAGTCCTTTTCTATCTTAGCCATGGCTGCCTGAAGAGCTTTCAGTTTGCCTTCATTGGGATTCAATTTTCCCTCTTGCATTTCTTTTGCCATATTCTTATTTTAATTTAAAGTTTAGTCGATTTCCAAATCGCCATCAAACACCTCGTGCCATGGCAATCCCTGCTTGTTCAACTGCTCCATGAATGGATCTGGGTCGAACTCCTCTACGTTCCAAACGCCTGGCTTCTTCCAGATACCCTTGAGGAACATCATGGCACCAATCATGGCTGGCACACCGGTGGTGTAGCTTACGCCCTGCATACCGGTTTCGTTGTAAGCCTCCTGGTGCTTGCAGTTGTTATATACGTAGTAGGTGCGCTCCTTGCCATCCTTCTTACCGCGGATGCGGCAACCGATAGATGTTTCGCCATCATAGTTCTCGCCGAGATCCTGTGGGTTAGGCAATACAGCCTTGAGGAACTGCAGAGGAACAATCTTCACCTTGGCTGTCTTGCCTGAACCGTCTGCCAATGGAGCCTCGTACTCGATTTCGTCGATGCGGCTCATTCCGAGGTTCTGGATGCAGTCGAGGTAGGTGAGATACTGCTGACCGAAGGTCATCCAGAAACGTGCCTCCTTGATGGTAGGGTAGTTCTTCACCAGGCTCTCCAACTCCTCGTGGTGCATCAGATAGCTCTCGCGAGGGCCGATGTTAGGGTAGGTGAGAGGCTTGTGGATAGAGAGAGGGTCGGTTTCAATCCATTCGCCATCCTTATACCAGAGTCCCTTCTGGGTAATCTCGCGGATATTGATTTCTGGGTTGAAGTTGGTTGCGAAAGCCTTGTGATGGTTTCCGGCGTTGCAATCCACGATGTCGAGCACCTCAATCTCATCGAAGTGATGCTTGGCTGCATAAGCGGTAAAGATGCCTGATACACCTGGGTCGAAACCACAACCGAGGATAGCGCAGAGACCTGCCTGCTCAAACTTATCCTTGTATGCCCACTGCCATGAATATTCGAAGTGAGCCTCGTCCTTAGGCTCATAGTTAGCGGTATCCATGTAGTTGCAACCGCAAGCCAGACAGGCATCCATGATAGTAAGATCCTGATAAGGCAAAGCGAGGTTGATGACAAGTTCAGGCTTATAGCTATTGAAGAGAGCCTTCAACTGCTCAACGTCATCGGCATCCACCTCAGCTGTCTGAATATCCATCTTGTAGCCCTTGGCGTGGATATCCTTAACCAGCTTGTCGCATTTTTCCTTGCGACGGCTAGCAATCATAAACTCGGTGAAAACGTCCTGGTTCTGGACGATCTTGAAGGCAGCCACGGTAGCCACGCCACCTGCGCCAATCATAAGTACTCTACTCATTTATAATCTTATTTTTTTTATGTTTATTATTTTAATGTTTATTTTATTTCATCTGCCGAAATCCCCAGGGCATTCATGAGCGAATAACCGAGAATCTCCTGTCTGAAGTTGCCGCCTGGCATGGGCTGCATGGCAAAGAGGGTGATGCGCTTGTCGTCGTCATCTACCTTGCGGAGTATCTCGCGGAGTCGGTCGTAAGCATCTCCATCCTCAGAATTTGGGATTACCATCACTCGCTTCACCTCCTTGGCGTTGCATACGGTGCGTGCCACATCTACGAGAAAGTCATCCTTGCCTACCATCTTCTCCTCTGTAGGATATGAAGAGATGATGAATTCTCCGAGCTTATCATCCTTGAAAGCCTGAGCGTTCAGATCCTTCTCATAGTTGGCAGGGCGGAAGTTCTTCATCGCCATCGACTGCTTGTCGTGGATAAGCACAACCTGTGTCTCGTGCTCGCCCTCTCTCAGACCTCCGTCAAGGGCAATGCAGACTGCCCATTGTGCCATATCGGCTGGTTGGATGCGACGGTTAATCATTCGTTCGAAGTTGACTATCAGGTCGAAAGCCACTCGGTCGATATAGTCGGCGTCAGCGATAATTACATTCTCGCTCCATTTAATATTGTTTGTATCTAATGTATTCATTGGTGCAAAAATTAAGCAAACGAGCATGATGAAAGCTTGCTTTCAAATTGTCGAATGCAGATTATTTCTGCAAATTTACGAATAAATTTCGTAATTAAGGCATTTTGGAAATATAAAATAATAAAAAAGATAGTATTTTCATCATTTCTTCATTTGATGGAATACTATCTTCAGTATATTCTTCGGCAATCTGGGCCTTTTCCTTCTATTCTCCTACTTCTTCTCATGCAATCATTTTCGCCAGATAATGTCCGGCGAGAACGGCGATAAGTCCCAGCGCCAGACTTCCGAAGAGATAGAGCATCATATAGAGGTAATTCTCTTCTTTCATCAGTCCTGCTCCCTCGTTCATAAAGGTAGAGAAGGTAGTGAATCCTCCGCAGAATCCCATGGTGAGCAGCAGTTTGGCAGATGGCGACATCCATCCCCCTTCCCGCCAGTTCAATCCCGAGAGGAACCCGATGATGAGGCATCCCGCCACATTCACCGCCATCGTTCCGAAAGGAAAGGCAATCACCGTGCAGGATTGCACCATCTTCGATACCCAATATCTCATGCCGCCCCCGAAGAAGCTGCCAATGCTTACTATCAATACTTCTTTCATCTCCTTATTTATAATGTATAATATATAATAACTTGTATGATATTTCCTTGTATATACTATCAGCCTTGCCGCTATTCTCTTTGAGTATGTTCTGCAATTCTTTCGAACGGCTTTTCAGTCCGTGCTAACTGATAGAACAATCTTAAGTTTGTTCCTCTCGGACAGAAAAGCCGCATAATCCTTTACATATCATTTCTCAAAATATGTGCCAATGGCTATGATAGGGATGTTTTCCATCCATTCTTGGTCTACATATCCTTTTGTATATCTTCCTTTTCATAACTAACTGAAATTTAAATATTTCTGTTGCAAAGATACACTTTTTCGATGATAAAAACAAGTAAATTACACACTTTTTCGATGATAACGAATGTTAAATCATATATTTTTTCGATGATAAGGTAGTAAAAAGAGAAGAAGAACTGAAAAGTCTGAAAGCGGAACTGGCTGCATTGGACCGAAAAATACAGCTTGAACTTGCGTCGCAGGTTGAGAAAAAGAGCAAAGAAGAAAACAAAGAAGCAACAAATAACGTAAAAACAGATGTTACTTCTAAAGGGTTACAGATTAAAGATCCGTGCCAAAAAGTAAGAATATATTGAAATCTGATAAACGCTTCGGTTGTTATCGTTAAAATTTGATAATATTTGTTATTTTTTTTGGGGGGGGTTAAGATTTAAGTCTTAACTTTGCAATCGTTTTCACGCCTTACCTTGATTGACGAATGCCGAGTGAGAAAGACGGGAAGGACAAGCATATTGGAAATGGCGTTTACAAGCGCACTTGGTTATACACACACTTGAGTTCTATATAATATCAAAATAATATCAAACCAGGATCAGGAATATACAAGGCAGTTATAGACCGCCCAATAGATTATAAAATAGCAAACTTATTATCAACTACACCAGAATAGTTCCATTAGTAGGATATAACGTATAGTAAAATTTCATAATTATCTTAGAGGTAACAAAGTGTATTCCACTACTGGCTTGTATAGGATGTTTTAGGAGTTCAGGATTGTTTGACTGAGTAGCTCGTACTGCACCAACGCCGTTTCCCTTATGTATGTGTTCAGTAGTTTATTTGGTCCGTATAGGTGCAACGGACATAAAGCGTAATTGCATGTATGGTTGAAATAAATCCATTATGTATTTAGCGTTTTTAATGTTTTAAAGTCATGAGAAGAGAACTTTTACTCTTATCTTGTTGCGTGGTCATCCCAAGCATTTGTAGTGCTCAAGAGAAGTCAGACACTACAATGGTAGAAAAGAAAGCAGAACGCAATGTGATGCTCAATGCATCCGATGCCAATGCACCTCGTTACATTCAGATAGGTCTTCCAAGTGAAGATGTAAATGTGTACGAGAACGGATTACCTGTCGTTTATTCTTCTTACATCCATCCTCTATCTGCTCATTGGAGAAGTGACGGAAGCTTGGCTGAAGTAGGATTGATGAACCCGCAGGAATCAGCCATAGCTACAGGAAACATCGCTTATTCAGTAAACAGTTTCAGCGACTTAGGCAGTAATACGTTCAAGGGTATTTTGAATTACAAAGGCAACCATTATGGTATGCATCAGTTTGATTTGAACGTTTCAGGACCTCTGGCTAAAGGCTGGACTTATGCCTTGAATATGTATCAAAACTTTGATCCAGGAACCTTTGACTTGAAGTTTACCAACTATAATGACCGTACCCAGATTTATAAGGGTGCCTTGACAAAGCATTGGGGAAACAGAGGTCAGTTGTCTTTTCTCTACAAGTTCTCAAACAGTCAGCGTATGGGTACCGTAACCAGTTTCGCACCATTTATCTATCACACTGATGGTAATGTGACAGAATTGGATGGCTTTAAATTGGGTACATCTTCATACGTTCCAGCTTCTCAGAACTTCATGTACCGTGATATGAAGACAGGTGAAGTGAAAAACACTACTATCAATGATTGGAACAAGAACAAATCTCACGAATTTGCTGTATTATTCAAATGGGATTTAGGTAATGCATGGAACTTGGATACAAAGGCTAAATATACCTGGGCTGATGCTAACTATGCCGACTTTGGCGGCAGTTCCATCATGAATGTCAAAGATGGAAGGGTTGAGGGTAATACGAATACGTATTATGACAAGAATGGAAAGCTTTATACAGGTATGATGGATGGTCGAAGAATCTGGTTTCATACTGCAAAGGCAAAATCTTTCCTTCTCACCTCTGAGGTGATGAGAAACTATGGCCAGCATAATCTTAAAATAGGTCTCAACGAGTGGAACTTTGACTTAAACTACTGGTCTGCGTCAACACAATGGGATGCCAGTGTAAAGGAGTATCCAGAGTTTTTATCACATTCCACGGTTTCAGACCCGACTGCAAGAATAACTTATTATGGGTTCAATGAGATTTCTACAGACTATGCTAACGGTAATGAGAATAAGTTAGCAGGATATTTCACAGACGAATGGCGTCCTATTGAAAGCCTTCGTTTCTTCTATGGCGCACGCCTAGAGTGGTGTCGTATGTCAGTAGACCAGTTGCCTTATGCACGATTTGCAGACATGTATGTCGGTGCAACCAATGCAGACGGTGTAACCATTACACCACAGCACAGAACAAAGAATAAGCTCAATTATGCATTTACTGTTTCGGCTACATGGTCCTTTTATAAAGGTATGGGACTCACCGCTGACTTCACTCAAATGGAACGCTCTCCTCGCATGACAGATTATGCCAATATGGGACCACAGGACCTGCGTCTCCGCATTCCATTGCTCCGTGGCGGTATATACTATCGCAATAAGTGGATTGATGTTACATCAATGATTACCTGGATTCAGAAGACGAACAATACAGACCAGCAGGATATAACCAAACCTGGCACTAGTATTTCAAAGACAACATCATTAAATTATAGCATTCAGACTGTTGGATGGACAACCAATGTGGAACTTGATCCTTTCAAGGGTGCGCATCTTCATGCCCTCTTTACCTATCAGAAGCCAACATACAAGGACTATTCTGTGACAGTAAAGTTTGATGATGGTGAGACCGCAGACTTAAATGCCACTGGTAACATTGTCAAGGAAATACCACAGATACTGATTGAGCTTGACCCAAGTTATACCTTTTACAAGGATAAGATGACTGTATGGGGCAGTTTCAGATATTTTGGAAAAACGTATGCTAACCTTTCAAATGCCCTTTGGTTTAACGGCCATTGGGAAACTTTCGCAGGTGTGAAATGGAATGCTACCAACAAGTTATCATTCAACCTTGGTGTAGTCAACTTCCTGAACCAAAAAGGTGCCAGCGGTACAATATCCGGCTCAGAGCTTATTGGTCCGGAAGAAGCCAAGCGATTCAATGGCTACGTAATGTCCGGACGCTATCTTCGTCCTTTCACTGTTGAGTTTGGAGCAAGTATAAAACTATAAATACCTATTGATTATGAATAAATTATGCAATTTTATAGTACTTTTTATGGCTTTGTCAGGTAATGTATATGCCCAGAAGACAGAACCATGGAATGACCCTTTGGTGAACAACATCAATCGTAACGAGCCTGTTTCTGATTTCTTCGGCTATGAGAATAAGAAACTGTCTGACAGAAATGACAAGACGCTTTCAAAGAGATTCTTGTCTATTGAAGGAATTTGGAAATTCAATTGGGTGCAGAATGCCAATGAGCGTCCTTTAGATTTCTATTCTCTCAATCTTGATGATTCTAATTGGGGTAAGATGCCAATTCCTGGATGTTGGGAGTTGAATGGCTATAGCGTGCCAGTCTATACCAACTATAGATATGAGTGGGAAAATGAATGGGAATCAAATCCTCCTTATGTGCAGGATCTTGGCAACTACGTCGGATCTTACCGACGTAAGATTGTAATTCCTGAGAATTGGAATGGTGACAATATAATACTGCACATCGGCGAATTTTCCAGCAATATCAACCTATATGTAAATGGAAAGTTTGTTGGCTATGCTGAAGACAATAAGGTTGCTGCGGAATTTGACATCACTAAATATGTAGAACCAGGAAAAGAGAATCTGATAGCCATGCAGCTGATGAGATGGTGCGATGGCTCTTATTTTGAGGATCAGGACTATTGGAGACTTCGCGGTATTGCCAGAGAGAACTATATCTATGCTCAGCCGAAGTCACATATTAAGGACTTGAACATAACCTCTTCCTTGTCCGATAATTATAAAGACGGTATCTTTGCCATTCATTTTTCTACAGAATCATGTGATGGAAAGAATGTTCTGGTAGAATTGATAGACAAGAAAACTGGCAATACGGTTTTTGAAAGAAAGCAGCAGTTACAGGGTGGCAGTTCAACAGTAGAGTCAACCATTCAGAATGTAGCCAAATGGACAGCAGAAACACCGAATTTGTACACACTCAGAGCGACACTGATGGATGGAGATAAAGTATTGGAAGTCATTCGCCAAAATGTCGGTTTTAGAAAGATCGAGATCAAGGGAAAACAGCTCTTGGTAAATGGACAGCCTGTTCTTATCAAGGGTGTGAACCGTCATGAGATAGATCCTGATGGAGGATATGTTGTCAGTGTTGAGAACATGATTCGTGACATAAAGGTTGCCAAGCAATTAAACATCAATGCTATACGCACCAGCCACTATCCAAATGACCCACGCTGGTATGATTTGTGTGATGAATATGGTATTTATGTCATGGCTGAGGCAAATCTGGAAAGCCACGGAATGGGATTTGCTAAAGAGACTCTGGCTAAAAATGAGTTGTTCAACAAGACACACATTGAGCGTAACATGCACAATGTGAAGGTTCTCAAAAACCATCCTTGTATCATTATGTGGAGTCTTGGTAACGAAGCAGGTTATGGTAAGAACTTTGAGGATGCCTACGATTGGGTAAAGGCATATGATAGTTCTCGTCCAGTACAATATGAAATGGCATGTTCAACAGGCAAGCATGATGAAACCCGTCCTGTTGAGTCATACGAGTTGGCTGGTCTGAAGGCTGGCAAGACTGACATTTTCTGTCCTATGTATGCTGATTACGACAGTTGTAGAGCATATCTGGAAAAGAACTATTGTGACAAACCTCTTCTTCAGCAGGAGTATGCCCATGCCATGGGTAATTCTATGGGTGGATTCAAGCAGTATTGGGATTTGGTCCGTCAGTATCCTCAGTATCAGGGTGGTTTTATCTGGGATTTTGTTGATCAGGGTCTGCGCGACAAGAGCAAGATAACTGGTAATCAGATCTATGCCTATGGCGGTGATTATGGTCGTTTCCCTATGTCTGACGGGAACTTCAACAACAATGGCTTGGTTAGTCCGGACAGAAGACCAAATCCTCATGCTTACGAAGTGAAATACTTCCATCAGAACATCTGGAGCAAACTTGAGAACAAGGTCAAGGGTAAAGTCTCTGTATTCAACGAGAACTTCTTTGTTCCGTTGAATAACGTAAATCTCGTATATTCAATAGAGGTAGAGGGAAAAAGTATGGCAAACGGTTTAATCAACCTTGGCAAATACAATATTCTTCCTCAGACAAGCAAGACCATTGCAATTCCTGGATATACAAAGATAGTTGCAGACAAGAAGTACAGAGGAAAGGAAAAGACACTGACTCTTTCGTACAAATTGAACAGTGATTCACTTCTTCTAAGTAAGGATGAAGAAATCGCCCACCAGCAGTTTGTGATTAGCGGCTATAAGTTCCCTGTATTGAATTCCTCTGAAACAGCCAAAGTCAAGGCTGTAGATCATGCCAAGTATCTCGTTCTTTCTGCCAATGGTGTGGATGTTACCATCAGTAAGGCAACAGGACTTGTTTCTTATTTGGATGTTGACAAAACACCTATGCTTGTAAGAGGATTTGATTTGACTCCAGACTTCTGGAGAGCATGCACAGACAACGATTTTGGTTCACATATGACTACATTAAGTGCAGCATGGAATAAGCCAAGTATGGAACTGAAGAATTTTACCCGTAAGGAGAATGGTTCTGTTGTTGCCGAGTTGTATCTCAAAGAAACAGAGTCTACACTGACTCTTACTTATACATTGAATAATAATGGAGAACTGACTGTTGAACAAGATCTGAAGGTAAATCCTGATGCGGAGAACAAGCCAAATCTTCTACGCTATGGAATGGAATTGCAGATGCCTAAGGAGTTTGATAGAGTTGAATTCTACGGAAAGGGTCCTAACGAGAATTATGCAGACCGTAACAATTCTGACAGATTGGGCATTTATACCCAGTTGGTAAAGGATCAGTATTATCCATACGTCCGTCCACAGGAGTCTGGCAACAAGACACAGGTAAGATATTGGAAGGTTCTGACAAAAGACAATAAAGGTCTGGAGTTTTTCTCCAATGAGCCAATGGAGTGTTCAAGCCTGAACTATCTGACTTCAGATCTTTACCGCGGACCGGTAAAGAACCAAGAACATTCTGGAGACCTTGTACCACGAGACTTTACCTCTGTACACATTAGTCAGAGACAGATGGGATTGGGATGTATCGATACATGGGGCTCATTACCTATCGAGAAATATATGCTTCCTTATCAGGACTATGCATTCAAATTCGTGATTCGTCCTGTAAGATAACCAAATAGTTCTCACTCTGAGAAATATCTCGACTTTTGCTCCAGGAGTATATACTTTTAGGACTGCGTGTGAAAGCATTCACTGTATATTATCTTGAGGGCAAGAACTGGGTAAAGCTCAGTCAAAAGGAAGAGACAACCACAATCGGTTACAAGCGTATCCTACGATTTGACAAGGTAAAGACCAATGGTCTTCGCATTGTATTCGATGATGTCAAGGGTACACCATGTATTAATAATGTTGCAGCTTTCTAACATTATATAAAACTATTCATTTTTGTCCGCAATTCCAAGAATTTGGTTTTGCGGACATTTTGTTATTATACAGGAAATGGCTTTGTAAAACGCTTATTTTCTAATACTGCACAAAAGGATTCTTTCTTGACTATGAAGGCAAAAAATTTTAGCTAGACCTTCAGATGTAAATCCTTCATTGATTATGTCACTGATGGACATCCAAAAATCATGGCTTGTCATAAATTATATTGTTTGATAAATTCTATTGGTGGCAAAGCTATAGTTTTTCTTCGATAACACCAAATTATTTGGGTTTTATTTCGCATTTACCAGCAAATTGTTTTAATACATCTTTCATTTCCCGTTGTCCTTGAAATTACATGGCGATGTAGGAATCTCTGCGTCGGGACGTAGGAAAGATTACGTCGCCATGTAGTAAAGTCTACGTCGGGACGTAATTTTTTGGGTATTTATAAGGTATCATATCAGATTCTTTTTAGATTTAGCGTCGAGTTTATACGCACACGAGAAAAGTTTTTTCGAAAAAACTTTTATGTGCAGGAAATAAATGAGGAGAAAATGCAGAAGCTGAGTGCTATTGTGACCACGATTTCTGATAAGCAGTATCATAATGATTAACTGCCTGGAGAAGCTTGTAGATAGGGTTGATTTAGTAGAATGAGTCGGTTCTACTGGATGACGGAGTCGGCTCGATGGGATAAAGGAGTCAACTCTATAGGTTGAAGCAAGCGTCTTCGTGAGTTGAAAGACATTACTCCTCGGGTTCCAGAAGATACCTTCTCAGAAGTTGCCACTAGGCTCAGCAGGTCTGCCGAGCCTAGTCGGCAGGTCTGCTGACTGCAGTCAGCAGCTTTGCTGAGCCTAGTGGCAACACTTTATTCTAGCCGATATTTCTCTCATATCGTCCAGAAGAATAAACTATAGTGTGAATTAGGAATCTATGCAATTTTATTCTTCCACTCTTCTTTTACTAAATTCGCCAAATATCCATCGCTTCTGCAATGCATATCAGCAATGCCTTCATTCATCATCTGATAAATAGAAGAAGTATAAAAGAAATCTAGAGCATCTTCCAACGTAATGCCTGTTTGCTCTGCAAAGATAGGTACTATGCGAGCATATTTCATTTGAAGTATTGTCTTGTTTGCTTCCATGAAAGTCCCTCCTTATATTATTTCATCTGACTTATTTCAATGCTCCTCGTTTCTTTAACAAGCTAATCAAATCGTCCATGATGTATTCCTTTCCGAAAGTATGGAGCACATCATAGCAGGGTATCATATAGCCATTTAAGATATCTGTTGACCGTAACATCTTATATACCTTACTGGCACTCATGTTCAATCGGTCGGCTAAGTTGCCAACGCAATAGGTTACGAAATCCAATTGATATTCTTGCATAATCTTACTTTTTTTATATGTATGGGGCAAAGTTAAGACTTTTCTTCGATAACACCAAATTATTTGGGCTTTATTTCGCATTTACCAGCAAATTGTTTCAATACATCTTGCATCTCATCCGGAAGATAAGAGATTGCCTTCTCTTTTATTTCTTGCGGAATACCGAAGCGGGCTTCGGCGATGCTGCCAACGATGGCTCCGATGGTATCGCTATCGCCGCCATGAGATATGGCTAGGCGGATGGCATCCTCGAAGGATGAGGCTTGCGAGAGGAGATAGAAGGATAATGGTACGGCATCCATGCAGGTTTCATCGAATTTGCCTTTCGGATAATCTCGGGTATCGAAATCCTCGTAATAGCTGCGGGCGATATCCTTGAAGGCTTTCATTGCCTTATCATCAGATTCTTTAGTATTCTTATCTTTACACTCCTTAGATTCTTCAGAGAATCTGCTCTTGCGGAAATGCCAGATGGCATGAGCCACGGCTTTGGCTCCTTTGATTCCTTCGGGGTGGTTATGAGTAGGAAGAGCCGTTTTCTCTGCCTCTTCCAAAACCTGGGACAGGTCATCGAATAGCCAAGCCACTGGCGATACTCGCATTGCCGAACCATTGCCAAAACTATTATATGGCTGCGGATCAAGAGAACGAATCCACCCTGCGAATCTTCCGCCATACGCTCCTTTTGGAGAAGGATAGCGGCGGCACCAATCCAGCAGGCTTTCCTGATAGCTTCGCCCGTTCAATATCGCATCGGCTATCGCCACCGTACAAATGGTATCATCGGTGAAGTCGCATCCTTCGCCGAACATCTCGAAATCATAATCAAACGTATTGTTGAACTCATATTTTGAGCCAGCAATATCTCCTATTATTGCTCCTAACATAAACTGCTAATAATCTATAACTTTATTCTATCACTTCCCAGAAACTCTCCGGCAGGCTGATGTTCTTCATCTCCTTTGCACTCTCAAACAATGGGGCGATGTCTTCGGCTTCGAAGCCGGCGATGCCGCAACCTATTGGGGTTACCAGAAAATGTAGCTCGGGATGATGATTGGCAAAATCAAGGAATTCCTCCACGTATGGACGAATGGCTTCCACGCCGCCCTGCATCGTAGGGATGGCATAACTCTGCCCCTGCAAGCCTACACCCTTGCCCATGACGGCACCGAAATGCAGGCGGGCTATGCGGGCTGCACCACCACCATGCATGCCAGCCAGATTGCTGCCAAACACAAAAATCTCGTTCTCTTTTAATGAATCAATCCAGCGAGGAGTGATTCTTCCCTTCTTCTTTGAAAAATCAGTTTCTGAAAAATTTTTTTCTTTCTTCATATCGATATATCTTTTTGATATCCGCAATCCGTTTGCAAATATATACTTTTTCTTTGAGAAAGCGGAGAAATAGCTCCCTTTTTTCTCTTCTCTATGATATTAAAAGAGAAAAAAGGAGGAAAAATTAAGCCGGTATCGAAAAAAAATGCATCCCGATTTTTACTTTTCCCTTTTCTGAAGGTCATATAATCGTAACGTTCATGAAAATAAACGAATATGAGTGTAAATGACAAAGGCATAGTGGATACGATGAAGGAATGCCCGGAGAACGGATTCAGAATGCTGATGATGAAGTATCAGGAACCGGTTTACTGGCACATACGCCGATTGGTGGTTTCGCATGATGATGCACAAGATGCTTCGCAGGAAACTTTTGTGAGAATCTATCGCTCGTTCAATCAATATCGGGGCGACTGCTCGCTGAGAAGTTGGATTTACCGCATCGCTACCAACGAGGCCCTGCGGCTCATCAGCAAACGGAAACAGAAAGAAGTTTCTCTGGAATCAGATTCAACGGGCGTCAGTCTCATCCCAGCAGATAATTATATCGACTTCGATGATAAGGTGGCGGTAAAACTGCAGAAAGCGATTCTCTCGCTTCCGCCTAAGCAGCAGCTGGCATTCAATATGAGATATTACGATGAACTCGGGTTCGACGAAATAGCGAAGGTCGCTGATTCCACGCCAGCCAGTATCAAGGCAAGCTATCATGTTGCCAAGGAGAAAATTATCAAGTACATGAATTCGAACGATTAAGTGAGAGTTCTGTGAGTTTTTAAATGGTTATTCAAAATGGAAAAGAATATGGATACAAATTTTGATTTCAACAAAACTGGGAAGTTTGACTTCGGTAAGGTGGGTAAGCGGATGCCTTATTCTACGCCAGAAGGATTCTTCAAGGAGATGGAAGCCAATATCCTGGAGCAGGTGAAGAACGACAAACCGGCACCTATCAGGATACAGCCGAAGAAACGATCTCTGAGGAAGGTGATTTGGACGGCTGCAATAGCTGTGGCTGCATCGGTGGCAGTACTCCTGGTACTCAGCATCGATTTCTCAGCCTCTTCTTCCCAGCCTTTACAGGTGAATAACGGAATACAGGAGGTTGATAAGGCTTTCGCACAGCTGTCTTCTGCCGATCAGGATTATCTCCTCAATCTATATCAGGAGGATGTGTTCCTCAACAATTAAACCGATTCAATAATATTTTAAAATGATAGAGTTATGAAACGATTTTTTGGTATTTTAATGATGGTCATCACCATGATGACAGTTACTACAAGTGTATGTGCACAGGCGCCTAACCAGAAGCAGCGCATCAGTCGTGAACAGTTGGCAGAAAAGCAGGCCCAGTACATCTCTCGTAATTTGGGGCTTGATGAAAAGACCAACGCTAAGTTTATCGAGACCTATACTGATTATCAGAAAGAGGTATGGGCTTTGGGTCCTCGTCCTCGTCATAAGAAGGGCGAAATGAAAACGGATGCTCAAACCGAACAGGAAATCAAGCAGCGTTTTGAGATGAGCGAGAAGATTCTCAACATCCGTCAGAAATACTACAAGAAGTATTCGCAGTTCCTGAGCCAGCAGCAGATTCAGCGTGTTTACGAACTGGAGCGACAGATGATGAAGCGCTTTGCCCAGAGAGGTTCTCGCAAGGGAATGGGTAAGAATGGAAGACCAGGACCAAGAATGCAAAGACCTGTACAGCAGAAGTAAAAAACAGAATAGGTTTAGCGTAATAATATATTAGTCCTCTTAAACAAGGGAAAAGATTACTTTCTATATTTAAATATATGCGAACGACGATTGGTGCAAGAGCGCGCGCCAATCGTCTTTTCTTTCTCATGTAATTATTTCTATCATCTTTTCATAAGAGATTTTTCCTGCTTGTTCTCCCAAGCCAGAATCAGACCGATGACGCCGGCATAGCTCTTTCTGCCGCCTTCTACATGGTTGCCTCTCAGATAGAGTTCGAAGAAGAAATCCTGGGCGGCATCCAGTGCCTTGCATCTTTTGCCCTGCCAGTATTGGCGGTCGCTTTTCAGCAGCCTGATTATCTCAGGACGGATATATTTCAGATATTTCTCACCTTCCTTTTCGCCGAGAATGTCGAATACATTATATAATACATGGGGCAGAATGTGGTAATATCCGCTGAATTTCACCGCCTTATCCTGTGATGCCGTACAGACGAGATAACTGTAGAAATTCGCCTCTCCTTCGTTGGCAATGCCCAGAAAATGAGCAAACTCATGGGCATAGGTAGCCGGATAATCGTGTGCAAGAATATCGCCGTTCAGCGTAAATTCGCAGAAGAATGGTCCCATGCTGCCGGTTACACCCGACATTGAACTGATGGGCGAAAACAACATCGTCTTGGCATGCGGATGCTGGTTGAAAGGCGGATTGATGCCCTCCCGATAGCCTATCTTGTTATATTCCTTCAGAACCGCATCCCGCACCCGATTCTTCAGTTTTTCATCCACAATACAATTGAATTTTTCACTCTTTCCTCTCCGTTCTTCACTCAAAAGGTTGAGGCTGTCGGCATACTGGTAGGCAAATTTCCGGAACTTCTCTTCCGAAACCTCAGCAGGCTGCATGCCAACTCTATAATAGATAACAGGCTGCGAATAGTTCAGTCCCCAAGCTGCATAAAACCATACATATACCCACAGCAGATATTCAATTACCCTTCCGAAAACCGCCTTTTTCTTCGGATAGCCGCCGCTCTTGGCAGCAAGAAAGATTAACCGACGGGCGAGTTTCTTCCGTAATCCCATCTCGTAGATAGGATAGAGGATGACCCAGGCGATGCTGAGAGCTATGAAAATATCGCCCACGGCAAAGGAAAATATGCCTGAGATGGGCGAAAGAAGGCTGCCGATAACGGGATAAACACGGTAGGTGTAGATAACTCCCCAGAGAGGAATCATCTTGGTAAGGGTGACGAGGATGATCAACAGCAGCAGTACCCAGTGGCGCCACTTCATTCTGTCGAGTCGTAAAGTATGTAATATCTTCATCTTGTTTCTTGTTTTTTATCTTGCATGGCTCTTGAACAGAGCTGTTTTTTTGCACTTTTTGCCCCTGATGTGCAGAGATGGTGCAAAAATACAAAAGTTTTCTGAAATATTGACATCAGAAGTCTGTTTTTTTAGTAATTTTGCCATATTAAAAGTTGAACTTAATAAATAGAGGAGGAGTTATTATGAAACAGACATTGGAATCATTCGAGGCTATGAACCTTGAATATGAGAACCTCTATAATGAGGACGATGAACGTAGAGAATATAATTCAGTCTGGTACAGCTAGTTACAATGTATTATAATAAGGCTGTAGCAGGATTGTTAAATTTGTTTTACATATAAAAAAAGATCGTTAGGATAATAAAAGACTATGCCATAGTTACTAAAGAAATGATGTAACATAGGCATAGTCTTTTTTTTATGTTCTTTCCTTACTGGCTGTTCTTTCCTGCATTCCTATTTTTCGAAGTGCTGGTAATCTTTGCTGTGTTTCCAGTCACCTCCCCATCGGAATCCTTTTGCCTTGAAAAGCCGGTAGCAGAGGTCGCCTTTTTTTATCATATAAGCGTGGTTCTTGCTGCGGTCCAGATAGGGGCGGGCGGTGGCAGGTTCCACCACTTCCTTGCCGTTCTTCAGCCGTTTGTGGTAAGGATTGTAGAGGGTGTTGATGTCTACGGCCAGTCCCCTTCCGTGCTTCGATACCGTATGGGTATGTGAGATGAAGCGGAAGTTGAAGCTGGAGGAGTTGTTGGCTCTCATCGCCCTTTCGTCGTCGGCATCCCAGTAGTCAATGAGTCTCATCCGCTCTATCGGATATTTCGCCTCGTAGAGCTTTTTCAGAATATCGAGCACATCTGTGGCTATCGCCTTGTTCACCACCATTTCTCCCACGATGTTTCTGCCGTCCTTGTCTACGTGCAGGCATCTTATGTATCTCAGTTCGCTTCTTGCCACGGTACAGTTCTTCTTGTATGTCTTGCCCTGCATCAGGCGGAAGATATCATCAGGAATAGTGGAGATGGAGAAGAAATGCTTCTCGCCCAGTTTTCTGATGGTTTGAGAACTGACGTTTTCTCCAGGCTGCTGTGCCTTAGATGGAAGGCAGAAAAGTCCGGAAATAAAAAGGCATATCATCAATATATTTTTTGCTTTCATCACGTTTCTCCTTATTTAGCTACGGGTATATAATGCGAATCCTTGATTTCACCTATCACGATGATGCTGTGCAGACTTCCTATGCAGTCGATGTTTCCCAGCGTGTTGAGCATAAAGTCCTGATAGGCTTTCATGTCGCGGGCATATACCTTGATCAGGAAGTCGTAATCACCGGTGGTGTTGTAGCATTCCGTTATCTGGTCGATGGTCTGCACGGTATCCATGAATTGCTGAATCAAATCGTGAGTATGCTGCTTGAGCCGGATATTGCAGAGCACGATTACGTTGTGCCCCAACTTGTGATGGTCTACGATGGCTCCATATCGCTGGATGTATCCCTCGCGTTCCAGCCGCTTCTGCCGCTCGAAGGTGGGAGAAGGGGAGAGGTGTACTCTTGCAGCAAGTTCCTTCACGGTGAGTCGGGAGTTCTGCTGCAGTAACTTCAGTATTCTGATGTCTGTTTCATCAAGCTTTTCTTCTGTTGTCATTGTTTCTTTATTTCTGTTTTTACTGATTCTTACAGAATAATATTCTGCTGATTTGCTTAATTCGCTGCAAAGATAGTATATTTTTCTGAATTACGGAGAATATTTGGCAAATAAAATTCTTCTTCTTACCTTTGCACCCGCAATTCCGGATGCAAAGCGTCATTCATCGGTAATGACAGGATAAAGAGTCATTCACATCAAATAATAATAAGGAGATAAAAATATGAGCAACGTAAGAAATATACATTTTGAGGCAGTGGGCAGCTATTTGCGCCCTGCAGAGTTGAAGGAAGCGAGAGCTAAGTTTGCCGATGGCAAGATTTCTGCCATCGACCTTCGCGCCGTAGAAGACCGGCTGATTACTGAGGTCATCAGTCAACAGAAGGCGCATCGCCTGCCTTATATCACCGATGGCGAGTTCCGCCGCAGCTATTGGCATCTCGACTTTATGTGGGGATTCAATGGCGTGGAGCATATCGAATTGGAGCACGGCTACCAGTTTCATGGCGAGGAGACAACCAAGGGTTCTATCCAACTGACCGGCAAGATTACCGGCGAGAATCATCCTTTTATTAAGGATTTCCTGTTTGTGAAGCAGTTTGAGGAGTTGGATGCCAATGGCGAATATATCTTCGAGGCAAAGCAGACGGTTCCTGCTCCGGCTCAGTTCCTTGCCGAACTGTTCCGTGGCAAGAATGCCGAGAATACCCGCAAGTTCTATCCTAACACCACCCAACTGATTGAGGATATTGCCCAGGCTTACCGCACCTTCTTCCAGGAGATTTATGCAGCCGGTTGCCGTACCGTCCAGCTGGATGACTGCACCTGGGGAATGATTGTGGATAGCGATTACTGGACGGCTAAGGTGGGCACAGGTTTCACCCTTGAGCAGGAAGCCCTGCAATATCTGAAGGTGAACAATCTTGCCATCGAGGGCAAACCTGAGGGGTTGACCATCAACACCCACGTATGCCGTGGCAATTATCATTCCTGCTATGCCACCAAGGGTGCCTACGATGCCGTGGCTCCTTATCTCTTCGCTCATGAAGATGTAGATACCTTCTATCTGGAGTATGACGATGAGCGTTCGGGTGGTTTCGAGCCGTTGAAGTATGTGGCTGATGGCAAGAAGGTGGTGCTGGGTCTGGTAACCTCCAAATCTCCGGTATTGGAAGATAAGGCTACGGTCATCGCCCGCATCCGAGAAGCAGCCAGATATATCCCCCTCGATCGGCTCAGTCTCAGTCCTCAATGCGGTTTCGCTTCTTGCGAGATTGGTAATAAACTGACAGATGCTGAGCAGTGGGCAAAGATAGATCTGGTGAGAGAGATTTCAGAAGAAGTTTGGGGATAATGATATATTCAAGGAGAAGATGTGTTGTCTGTCATGGCTGCACATCTTCTCTTTTTTTATTTACTTTTTATCAAAAATGTTTGGTGTTTTCATGAATTACTAGTAACTTTGCACCCCGAAAATTAAAAACATCATTCATTAAGATTATCAGAAAATGGAATATATGTCTCAGGAAGGTTACGATGAGCTCGTGGCCGAACTTCAACACATGGTTAACGTAGAGTTGCCAGCCGTTCGCGATGCGATAGCTGAGGCCCGCGATAAGGGCGACCTCAGTGAGAATTTCGAGTATCATGCAGCCAAGCGTGAGCAGGGCAAGCTGTTGAGCCGCATCAGCTTCAAACAGAAGGTCTTGGAGAATGCCCGTGTCATCGACAAGTCTCGCCTGAAAAGCGATACCGTTGGCTTGTTGAGCAAGATTAAGATTACCAATCTCGCCAACAAGTGCAGCATGAATTATACCATAGTAAATCCTCACGAGGCAGATCTCCATAGTGGCAAGATTTCCATCAAGTCGCCTATCGCCAAGGCCCTTCTGGGTAAGAAGGCAGGTGAAGAGGTAATGGTAAAGGTACCAGCCGGCTTGCTCAAATTCCGCCTGGATAGCGTGGAGTTATAATGTTTAATTTAAAAGGAAAACTCCCGATAATTTGAAACTGATCAAATTATCGGGAGTTTCTCTTTTTATTCTAATATTTCTCCAAAATCTTATTCAGTAAGAAGGTGGCATTCTGGTTTCTTGCCACGCCCTTCTGTATCTTATAAGTATAGGTAACATCTGTGCCTAAATCTATCTCGAAACAATAGTTATGGAATTTTCCTGATGCATCATTCTCCATCTTGGAGAGCTCCAGATCGTGGGTAGCGATGATGCCGCTCACCGGCTGCTTGGCAATGGCTTCGAGGAACTTTCTCGAACCATTCAGCTTATCCAATGAATTCGTTCCCTTCAGAATCTCATCCAGAATAATCAGCGTTCGGAGTGGCTCCTTATTGTCTTCTCCACTTTCCTTGCAGCACTTTCCCTCAGCACTTTCCCTGCAGAACTTCAGCAGCTCCTCCAGTCTTATCAGCTCAGCATTAAAGTAAGAGATGCCATGCGTCAAATCGTCGGTGGTTCTCATGCTCGAGAACAATCTGAAACGGGAAATCTTCAGCTGATCCGCAAACACCGGCATACCCGCCATTGCCAGGATATAGTTCACGCCCAGCGAACGCAGGAAGGTACTCTTTCCCGCCATGTTGGCTCCGGTGATGATATAATAGTTGTCGTCCTTGATGGTGAAATCGTTCTTCACCGCCTTGGCACCCAGGAAAGGATGATAGAGATTCTTACCCTCGAACACGATTTCCGGACTTCCGATTCCTGCATTTTCAGAAACATCGCTTTCGGTATCTGCTTCCGGACTTCCCGAAACAAATTCCGCCTCTTCTGCCTCCGGATGATTATATCTGAAATCCGCCATCGAAACCATTGCATCCATCTCGCTGATGATATGCATCCATTCCTCCATCTTCACCATATAGGTATTCTTCCATTTCAGGAAACTGCGAACCAGGAAGAAATCGCTCAGCATGAAGGCATCGGTGAAGAAAAGACCGAGGAAATTGCCTCTTCTGTCATACCCCTTCAATATCTTTTCCAGTTGGGCAAAGGAAGGCAGGGCATCTGCTAGGGAATTCTGCATCTCCTTGCCTGATTCGCTATGGAAATTGCGCCTGTTGATAAGCTGAAGTATCTGGGCATAGGCGATGAGCTGATGGCGAAGCTTGCCGCCATTGCTATCTATCTTATCAAGTGTCTGCTTGCAGACGAAGAATACCACCATGTATTGAACCAACACCCACCACAAGGCGAAATCCACCGAAAACATATTGCATATCGACAAAATCACGGAACCAACGACTCCGATAATCAGCAGCCATCCGATAACGAGCGATACCGGAGACCCAAACCATGCCGGCACCTCCATCTTCGAAACCTTCTGCATCGCATCCATCACCGCAGCAGAATCAATCTTTTTCATCTTGCCATTCACCATTTTGCCATCCGCAGTTTGGCTTCTGTTCTTTTCGCCAAGTGCCAGGAATTCCATTCGCCAGTTTTCGCCTTCTCCAGCCAATTCCTTCTGCAAATCCCTTCTTCTTTTGATATCCTCTATGCCCAAAGGCGTTTCCCTGGTAAGATTCCTGGCGAGCGCCTCCGAACCGCCAGAAGTGATGGTTCGGCAGATACGGTTGAACAGCGAACTCTTGCCGAAGACATCGAGGTCGACGGAATAAGGATGCTGCGGATTCTGATAGCAATCGCCCGTTTCGAAAGGTGAGAAATCGCCCTCCCAAGCCTTGATTTCGTCCTGATAAACCTTGAGCAAAGCCGAAAGATGCTCTATCTTCTCCTTATTTTTGTCGTCAAGTCGTCTGATTTCCAGATAGGCAATCAGGCACAGCACCGCCCCCAACAGATAGTTCTGTGTATCCCCATCCAATGCGAAATAGCAAATCAGGAAGGCGAGGATGCCGCCAAAAGCCAGCAGCTCGCCCGTTATAAATCCCGTATTCTTACGCTTCAGGGCAGCCACCTCAGAAGCGTATCGGCTTACATATTGTTGATAATTCTCCTTGATATTCATACTTTTTCTTTTTTTTCTTTTTTGATGTGCAAAATTAGGGATAAAATCTAGATTTCCAAAATAAATTCTCTCATTTTAAGTCTTTTATACTTATATTCGTGATAGGAATCTGGCTTTTATGAACCCTTGGCATTAAAAAGTGCTATGAAAATTTGGCTGTTCTATAAAAAATAAGTAATTTAGCACCGAAATAAAAATAGCTATTTAAATGACAAGCCAATGGGTACTTTCCATTCTATAGATGAATTGATTAAAACTCTTGACCGGGAAAAGGTTTTGCTGAAGGAGATGTTTGCCAAGCGACATTCCCTTCAGTTTCGTTATGACTATGCCTTGGAAATGACCGAATACAAGGAGGAGCGCATCCGATATTTGATAGAAAATGGAGTGATTCGTGATACGGGCGACTGTCTGGAGATGGAAGACGTGTATCAGAAGTTCTTCGAGGATGTGCTGGAAGTGAACGAGGAAATCAATGTTTCTTCGGTGCGTGATTATATCTCTGTGTTGAATGAGAATATCGACTATTATCTCAAGGAAAATAACGAATCCCGAAAATATAAGTATCTCAAGGAGGTGCGCCGGTGCCTGAAGACCATAGCCCTTGCCACCGTTCGAAATGTGTTGGATTTGAAGCGTAATATGGATAATACTTATAAGAATGAGCCTAATTACGAAATCAAGAAAACGAAACTCCAGCGACTGAGCGAGAAGTTGAAGAACATATCTCAGCTCATCACCGAGAGCGAACGGGTGATAGATACTGATCAGCCCGTCTTCTTCTCCATGGCGATGGATGTGCGGATGAAAAACGTGGTGAATGATGTGTGCCTTCAGCTTAACGAGTCTTATCATAATCTGCTGGAGATAGAACGCCAGATTATCCAATACCTCAATATGATAGATTATCAGAACCGCATCTTCGAAAAGGTGAAGAAACTGAAATATCTGAAAGACCAGTTCCGATGGGAAGAGGCTACGGATGTAAGACAGGTTATTGCCACCCGAAATGCCGTATGGATGGAACCGCAACCCAAGTATTACATCAAGTTGTCGATAGATAATCTTCGCACATCCGATGAGGCTCTGCAATGCATCAGCATTCTTTCTGAAAAACTGAAAAAGAGGAAAGGCCGCCGGCTCGATTCTTTGGCAGAACCTATCCCCGATGATTATCTCAAAGGTAACAGGCAGAAGTTGGAGGCGGTGAATCTGCAGGAAATCTATAATGCCTTCTCGGCATCGAGTACCCATCTCTTTGCTTTCGTCATGAATTATCACTATGATAAGAAACAAAGCTGGGAAGATAAGCTCGTGTATTTTTGCCAGATAGCTTCGCAATATGTGGATAAGTTGAAGTTTACGGGTAATTATGCCGAATCGGATGGAGTAGAATATCCGATGATTCTCCCGAGATAAGAATGCTTTCTTTCCAGATAAAATAAGAAGACAGAACAATGAATAATTTGAATTATACAGAAGAAATCTTTAATATCCTGAGCAGGGGTGGATTTATATCCAACAATAGTGTTCAGACAAAAATCAAGCGATATTATGATGCCATCGAAGACCATCAGGCAGAATATGATGAGTACTATCAGGGCATCGGATTCCATCTGGAAGCAGGCGACGGCTACTTCTTTTTTACCCGTAAGGAAACCAAGGTTGATTTGCTGCGTAAATTAGAGGCGGTGAGCAAGTGGATAGATTATCTCACCTTTCTGAAGACTTATAATTCAGCTTTCGGAACCGGTTTGGTATTCTCTGCGGCGGATATCGTGGTAAGAATCAATTGCGATATGGAACTGAAGGATTTGGCAGGAAAACTCTTCAGCGAGAAAAAATCGTATGACGAGATAGTGGAGAAACTGATCAGTGAATTGGAACGAATGGGATTCGTTGAGCAGCAGGATGAAGTGGAGAAAACCTGGAAGGTATTGGCTTCATTCCATTATATCGAGGAGTTGATAGATGGCATATCGATTACTGATGATACTGACGAAAAAGAAGAGGAGGAACAGCCATGAGATATCTGAATAAAATCATATTTTTGAATAGTGCCCATATCCCATACGCCGAGGTGAAGCTCGATGGAAACGTTCATTTCATCGGCACCCAGGGTGTGGGCAAGAGTACCTTGCTCCGTGCGCTGCTGTTCTTCTATAATGCTGATAAGTTGCGTCTGGGCATCCCGAAGGAGAAGAAATCGTTTGATGCCTTTTATTTTCCATATCCCAATTCATATATCGTCTATGAGGTGATGCGTGAGAATGGAGCCTACTGTGTGCTTGCCTTGAAGAATCAGGGACGAGTGATGTTCCGTTTCATCGATGCCCCGTTTGATAGCAAATGGTTTATTGATGAGCGTAAGCAGGTGTATGGCGAGTGGAGCCAGATACGTGAGCAGGTGGGTAAGAAACATGATATATCTTCGCTGGTAAGCAGTTATGAGATGTATCGTGACATCATTTTCGGCAACAATCGACACCAGGAACTCCTGCCTTTCCGCAAGTATGCCATTGTTGAGAGTGCCAAGTATCAGAATATCCCCCGCACCATCCAGAATGTCTTCCTCAATACCAAGTTGGATGCCGATTTTATCAAGAATACCATCATCCGCTCGATGAGTGATGAGGATAACAGCATTGACCTCAACTTTTATCGTGAACAGATCAAGGAGTTTGAACAGGAGTATAAGGATGTGAGCCTCTGGACGAAGAAAGAGAAAAATGGCGAAGTGCTGATTCGCCGCATAGCCGATAAGGTGATAGATGCGTATCGCACCTTGCTGAACAATCGTCGCCTGATTGGCGAGGGGCGCAGGGAACTCAATTATGCAGAGCATATGGCACAGGAACTCCTGCCGCAATATCGTCTTGATATCCAGGAAAGTGAAGCGGAATGCAACCGGGTAAGTCGCCTGATAGGTGAGGAACAGGAAAAATATGGAAAGGAGCGTGATAAACTCTCCCGTGAATTGGGCGTATTCGATGCGCAGCTAAAGAAAACTGCCGCCAAGCGCAAGCATTATGAGGAAATTCATATAGAAGATATCTTGCAGCGAGTAGAGCAGGAAACCATCATAGAAGATGAGCGCAGGCGACAGGAAGCGATGAAGGCAGAACTGGAGAAATCCTATCAGAACGTGGTGGATAAGTATAAGGCTCTGCTCGAACAGCTGGATATGGATTTGCGTGCTTTCAGAAACAGCAAGACCACCTTGCTCAATGAACATCAGGCAGCCTTGATGACCCAGAAGGAAACGCTGATGCAGGAATGGAGAAAGGCTGAAACGGAAACCCGAGAGGTGTTTCAGAAGAAGATTTCGTCTGTGGATGAGATGATGGCGCAACTGGTGCATGAGGAAACTGCCTTGAAGATTCAGAAGGCAAAGGTGGCTCACGAGAATCCTTTTGCCCGGGAGATGGAGACAAACGAACAGGAGTTAGCCGAATTTACAGCCAGACAATTTCAGGTAGAAACCGAGATTAAGGAAGTGGAACTGCGCATTGAAACCTTGCGTCAGGAAGCTGAGAAGGAATTGGAGATAGCAGAACTGAAATACCAGGCTTCGCTCGATGAACCCAAGAAGCAGAAAGCGGATGTTGAGGCTGAAATCAGAAAAATTCAGAATCTCCTGGAGAAGAGCAAAGGCTCGTTTTCCGAATGGCTCGACCAGAACAGAAAGGGATGGCAGGAGAATATCGGAAAAGTGGTAGATGAGGAGGCGATACTATATAATAATGTATTGAATCCGCAATTGGTTGCCGATTCTTCGTCATCATTATCTTCTTCGTCTTCATCGTCTTCATCTTCATCATCAACCTCTGCTTCTCTCTATGGTGTAAGCATCAATCTGGCAGCGGTAGAGCGAAAATTCAGAACTCCCAAGGAATTGAAGGAGCAACTCGCAGAAAAAGAACAACTTCGTGCAGACATCATCAAGCTGCTGAATGATTTACAGAACCAGCATGAGGAGGACAATAAAAACTTGAAGGGGAAATATCAGCTTCAGATAAGAAAGCTGAATGAATCGCTTTATGCTAAAAAGGCTGAAATGCAACTGCTGCCTCAGACGGAAAAGAAGCTCAAAATGCAAGCGATGGAGTTGAAAAACCGTTTGGAGAAATGGCGCAGCCAACAGATGGCTGAATTGGAAGATAAGCAGAATGCGCTGGTTGCCGATAAGGTGAAAAAGGAAGAACTGAAGCACCAGCTGGAGACGGATTTACTGCGCAAACTGAAAGCGCATCAGGCGGAATACAACCGGCAGGTTAAGGTGGAGACTCAGAAATATGAAGTCTTTGCCCAGGATATTCGTACCCAGATAGAAGATAAGCAGAACCAGATGGATGCCCGTAGACTGGAAATCATGAAAGCACAACACGATGAACTGCATGGCAAGGGTATGGATACCCAGGCTTTGGATGCTTACAACAAGCGCATAGCAGAACTGGATGCTGAATTGGCGTTTATCAGGAATAATCGTGATGTGGTGGCGGTTTACCGAAACGACAAGATAGAACTCTTTGACCAGGAATCTTCCGTAAGACAGGAACGGAAAAACAAGGCTGAGGCTTTGATGACGATTGAAGATAAATTCAGGCAGCGCAGTGAAAGACTCAAGCTGCAATTGTCTGTGGCACAGGAAAAACTGGCTGAACAGCAGGCTGCTTTAAGAAAGCTGGAGGCGGGCTTGAATGCAGTAAAGAACTTCCGGAGCGATGCAACCTTGTGCCCGTTGGGTAGTAGTGAGATTGGGGAGAAAATCACCACCAAGGATTGTCTTGCCATCGTAGAAGAGCTGAAGCGCCAGATATATGAGGATAGCCGTACGCTCGACAATTTCAAGAAGCAATCGCAGCAGTTCCTGGGTATGTTTTCTGCTCACAACACCTTCCATTTCAATGTAAGTCCGGTAACGGAAGAGGAGTTCATCGCCTTCGCATCCAATCTCTGCGAGTTTGTGGATAATGATAAAATCTCGGAATATCAGAAGCGCATCAGTGGAAGATATACCGACATCATCTTCCGAATCTCCAAGGAGGTGGGTGATCTTACCCGAAGGGAAGGCGACATCGGCAAGACCATCAACGATATCAACCACGATTTCGAGGAGCGGAATTTCGCAGGTGTTATCAGGGAAATCGCCTTGCGCCCGTTGAAGAGCAACGATCAGCTGATGATCCTCCTCTTGCGAATCAGAGACTTTGCGGAAGAGAATCAGTTCAATATGGGAGAGATGGATCTCTTTGCCACCGAGTCACGCCAGGATGTGAATGCCAAGGCGGTGAAATATCTGCTTGCTTTCATGAAGGGGCTTCTGGATGAGCTTAACCGCAAGCAGTTGCAGGTGGCTGATACCTTTAAGTTGGAGTTCCGCATCAAGGAAAACGATAATGATACGGGATGGGTAGAGAAGATAGCAAATGTGGGCTCTGATGGCACCGACATTCTGGTGAAGGCGATGGTTAACATCATGCTCATCAACGTGTTTAAGGAGAAGGCATCGAAGAAATCGGGTGATTTCAAGATTCATTGCATGATGGACGAGATAGGCAAGTTGCATCCTAACAACGTGAAGGGAATCCTCGACTTTGCCAATCGCCGCAACATCCTGCTGGTAAACAGTTCTCCAACTACCTATAATGTGGAGGATTACAAATACACCTATCTGCTCAGCAAGGACAATAGGGCAAATACAAAGGTAACTCAATTAATCAAGAGATTATAAAACCTCTCGTGTATGGAAATATCGGCTGATATGATATACTGGATAAAATGAAATACTGGATGATATGGAAAAGTTAGGATTGGGCGATGCCCGACAGATATTGGCAATGTTGAAGGGTGAGGAGATAGCTTCGTCAAAGCTGTCTCCTCGCCTCACGGCTTTGCTGAGGCAGGAAGGGCTCCTGATGTTGAAGAACAATGGCAGTAGATGCAAATATCGCATAGCCGAGGCCATGCGAGAGAGTTGCCGTACCTTATTGGTTCAGGATTTTGGTTTGAAATGTTCTTTAGAAGAATGGATTTCCGCTTCTTCCTCTATGCAGACGAGGGCTGATATGGTTAGGATGGTAGGTGATTCAAAGGCTAAGAAGGTAAATACATTTCGTGGTTTTCTGGTAGATTGCTATGTTCAGATAGATGCTATGCTTGATGGAAAGCCATTCATACTTCAGCCGATGGAGGGCAGTTCCGTTTTCATCAATCAGCCGGATCGTTTCGAGATACCGGAAGACGTGATAGTTGTGGGTATGGAGAATGCTGAGAATTTCATGCAGATTCGGTTGCAGCGTTGGCTTTTCGATGCCCTGTTTCCTGGCAGGCAACTCCTGTTTGTCTGCCGTTATCCACAGGAAAACCTGGAGCATCTCAGGTCATGGCTTCTCCGCATTCCCAATCATTACATTCATTTCGGCGATTTTGATTTGGCAGGAGTTCATATTTATCTTTCAGAGTTTTATGCCCATCTGGGTAATCGGTCTTCCTTCCTGGTGCCATCTGATATCGAGGAAAGATTGGCCGAAGGCAATGCCGCGCTTTACAATCAGCAATATGCCAGATTCAGGAATATGGCAGTAACGGATGTCCGCCTTCAACCGCTGGTCAATATGATTCATCATTATCGCAGGGGATATGAGCAGGAGGGGTATATTTTTCCATAATTGCTTGAATTAAAATGCTGCAAAGATACGAAGATTTTGGGGAACTCAATTAAAAATAGCAGAAAAATTTGGAGGTTACACAAAAACATCGTATTTTTGCATTAAAATAGTTTGAATAATGAGCAAGTATAATTTTAATATAGACAATTATCATGCTATAGGGCATGCTGATATCGAAATAGTGGGTATCACAGTTATTGTGGGTAGCAATGGCTGTGGAAAAAGCACTATGTCCCGTTGGTTGTATTATATCGTCAATACATTGTCTGTGTTAGACAGTTTCTTTTTCTCTGATTTCAGAGATGTGATTATCAAATCATTAGAGAAATATTCTAATGCGCTGGATGATATCTCAAATTATCTGGATGATGATAAAAAACGATTTTTTGACCATACCTTATCATTAATGACAATGGTAACATTGAGTAATGGTGGTGTGGAGAAGCTCGATTTTTATTATAAAAGAGCGATTGGTTCACTTGATGACATGCTGGTTAACTTTCTTCAGAAAGAGCAGAATCCTCAGCAGGTGCGTCGAGTGCTTAATCTTTTTGGGATTACTGAACAAAATCATGTTCATGAGGATATAGAACGAAATTCCATTCAGTTGTTTTCTGAATGTCTTCAGAAATATGAAAACAACAAAAAAAATCGTCCCATCAGTTACTTGAAAGAGAAAATCGCTTCTGTATATCGGGAAAAGGATGGCTTTCCTGCTAGCATAAGCTTTAAGGAAGATGAAGTGGAATTGCTTGTTGATAGACTTGGAAAGATATATAGTTTAAATAATGCCATATATATAGGAACACCTGCAGCTATTTCTCTTCGTCAATCAGATAGGGTTCTGATGACTTCCTTGGCACATAAAGTGGTTCATGTAAATGAAAAAGGAAGTGAGATTACCGGCAAACAGGAATTACTTCATTCTATTAATAAAATGATAGATGGTTCTATTGTAGAAAAAGAAAATTTCGATGCTGTTGATTTAGTTTATCACAGCAACAATGGTAAGGATATTAGAATTGAAGATATAGCATCGGGCTTCAAACCGCTGGTTTATATGCTTCGTCTGATAGAAAACGGGTGGCTGACAGAAAACACTTTGTTGGAGATTGATGAGCCTGAAACAAATCTTCATCCACAATGGGTGGTTGAGTTGGCGCATCTTCTTGTTCGCATCAACAAAACATTTGGAACCAAGATACTCATCACGAGTCACAATCCCGATATGGTATCGGCTATCAGGTATATCTCTGAAAAAGAGGGCTTGTTGAATACTACTCGTTTTTATCTGGCAGAGCAAAGTGAAGGTACAGACTCGTTCTACTATAAGAATTTGGGCTGTGACATCGAACCTGTATTTGAATCATTCAACAAGTCTTTTGATACTCTTCAGAAATACGTAGAGAATTATGGCGAAATTTAAGATTGGCAATTATCAGGGAATCAAGATTGATTGTTGGACAGCAAAAGATTTAGTCGGCTTGCATCATTTGATGAAGCAGGAGGGATGCCCAAATTCAGAAAATCTTTTCTCTGACACAGATAAGGCAATAGAACTTGATGATGTTCAGAGACGAATTTCTCAAAAGCATCATGCTGATAAGAAATCTTCTGCAGATATGCTATTGCATGTGAATGATAAGAGATTACTTTTGGCCGATGCAAAATTCCGACTAAGCAATACCAGGAATTTGGATTCAAAGGAGATAGCAAAAAAGGTTAGTGAATCAAAGGCAATGGTTACTTCTAACTATTCTTTTGATAACAGTTTCTATGTTTTGCTGACAAAGAAAGCTACAACTCCTTCCAATTTAAATAGGCTTAGAAGAAATGTAGGAAATAATCCAAATTATCAATTTATGGATGCCGTTGAATTTCATAAACTGTTCGAGGATTAATGTTTGAACTCCGTTCCTGATGTCTTGAAAACTCAGAAACGGAGTTTTTTATAACTTTTTTCTAGTATTATGATTTTTTCTCTATCCATTTATTATAGGATACATTCTCCTCTTTCCACTTATCATTTGCTTCCGCCTGATTCTTCGGATACCCGATGATGAGGGTGTTGAGCGGAATCATCTTCTTGGGCAGATGCAGCAATTGCTGCATTCCCTCGTATCGTTCTTTCAGGGGATAGAGGGCTGTCCATACACCGCCAAGTCCCAGGCCGTGAGCCATCAGCAGGATGTTCTCCGTGGCTGCCGAACAGTCTTGAATCCAGAACTCCTGCTCTGTGCCTTCCAGCGTCTTGTCAAGGCATCCGCAAACCACGATGGCGAGCGGTGGCATGTCTGTATAACTTCTCACCGATGTACGGCTCATGATATTTTCAAAAATCTGATTCTTTTCCATCATTTTGCTGCATTTCTAATTTTATCTTATGCGGCATTATTTATCAAGAAACGCCGCATATTTTGCGGCAAAGATACGAAAAAAACGCCGCATCGCCAAATTATTTCGTTTTTATCGCCCGATACATTCTATAGTATGCGTATATATAAGCCGATGTTGTGGTTATCATACTGATGAGATTCATGCAGGTGAAGGCTGCCTGCTGGGTGTTACCTGCCAGATAAAACACTGCAACAGGGAGTATATTTGAGCATATCAGCCATACCATGAAAACCAGGATAAGGGCTATGCCCAGTTTGCGCATGTTGCCCCTGTGCTTGCTGCACAGATGACAGCCGGCTACCAGGGAGGCGATGACGGAAATCAGGCCCATCGTGCTTTCTGTCCAGGTGAGTATGGAAGCCATTTGGGTAATCTGTCCGTTCTGCATCATCTTTACGAGATGAAGATTGAAGCATTGGCCCAGGATGAATGAGAGCCCATAGTAAAGTACCATCAACTCGCTGCAGCGTCGTAGCAATTTTACGCCTGCCGGTAGCGTGTAGCGGAATATTCCCCATAAAGCTATAGGGACGAGCTGCAAGACCAGTTGCTTGATGGTAACCAGGATGGGACTTATTGGAATCAGGATGGGACTTGTTCTGAAGGATAAGCCCGCTTGTCTGCAAACAGAAAATGCCAGCGAAAACAATGCGAAAATGCAATATGCATACATGGCATATTGTGCAATGCGATTTATATCTATAGAATAACTTTTTCTTTCCATAATTCTACGTTTGATGATTTTATAAACAGCTTATCTTGCATAAAGTCATTGCAAAGATACGAAGTTTTTGGGAAATTCTAGCAAAATAGGTGGAAAATGTTTGGCTATTATGATATATACTTGTTAAAAGAATGGCGGAGAGACCGATAAAAACTCTTAAAAATCATAACGTATCTTCTTGAATACCAGTATTTGTTGCTATCTTTGCACGGTATATACTAATAACGCTACGTGGATAAATACTAATAGCGCTACATGGGTATATACTAATAGGAATATAAGTTTAATCATGAGTAATATGAAGAAGATTTTCTTAGGATTGGCAGCAGCACTGATGTTGACTGCCTGCAATGAGAACAGACAGCCGGAGGCAATGACCAGCGTTGACTCTGCAAGTGTGGTAACCGATTTGATGATGAGTCGCAGAAGCATCCGTGCTTACAAGGATTCCGTCATCAGCCGCGATACCCTAAACGAGATTCTGAAATGCGGCATCCATGCGCCAAACGGGCAGAACCTGCAGTCGTATGAAATCAGAGTGATAGATTCTCCTGCTCTCATCGATTCAATCACCCAAGCCGTGGTAAAGGATAATCCTAAGATAGCAGAGCGCAAGGGCTTCAAGAACATCTTCGTGAATGCTCCATGCGTGGTTTGCATCGCTTACGATACTACTTATGATATGGCGCAGATTGATTGCGGTTTGCTTGGCGAGAACATCATTCTTGCAGCATGGTCAAGGGGCATCGGTTCCTGCTGTCTGGGCAGTTCTGCCCGTTGGATATTGGATTCGCCGTCAGCCAAGCCTTACCTCGACCACATGGCATTCTCTAAGAATTATAAGCTGCTCTACTGCATCGCCCTGGGTTATCCTGACGAATCGCCAGAGGCAAAGTCAAGACGCCAGGACATGATTAAGTTCATGGATTAAGACAGATGAAGGTTGATGTCCTGTTTCAGGACATCAACGTTTCTCTCCATAACCCAACAAAAAAGGCATGGCGCAAATCACTGCGCCATGCCCCAATAAAAGAAAACCTTATAGTCAAAATAGAAATTAGCGATTCTAATTCTTATTCCGGTACTAATCTTTTCTAGTACTTTGCATTCTGAGGGTCGAAGTTAGTCCAACCGCTCATCCAGTTGGTGCTGCCATCGAAGGCTCCGATGTAGCTTACGGTGTCGAAACCTGTCCAGCCGGCGAAACTTGCAGCTCCAAGCAATGGACTGCCGGCGATAGGAGTATAACCATCTGTGCCAACCAATGACGCCCAACTGTCAAAATACTTGTTGCTTGGCTCTGAGAAGAAGAAGGTGTTGCTGTATGACTTCTGATTCTTGTCGAGATCCTTCTTGTTGGCTGCATCATAGAGGTAATCCTCATACTTCTTGTTGGCATCTGTACCAACTGCATCCATACCAGCGAAATATACATTCTGAAGCTTGAATTTGCCATCCTTGGCATCCTGTACGGTATTTCCCTTTTCACCATCAATAATCAAACCAATAGGCCAGCCTAAGGCTACTGAGTTGATGCAGTTGAGGTTAGAAGAACGGCGAATCTGCATGGCTGCCTGGAACTTGCCGAGAGCTGACCCGTTGTTTGGATTGTATGCTCCGGCAGTGATATAATCTGTGGTGTTCTGGAACTTAGAATCCAATACTTTAGGACCTACGAAGGTGATGTTAGAGAAGGTTGCCTTGGTACGAGGGTCCACGGTAGCACCATCAGCGCAGTTGTCGCTCTCGAAACCGTTGCTCTGAGAGGTATCGGCTATCTTGCTGTCGCGCAGAGAAAGACCATACTGCACCTTTCCTGAGAAACCGTTATCGGTATCGAAATCATCATCCCAGCCCTTGTAGGCTACGAGATACTTGCAGTTTACTGTACCGCCAAACCACTCGAAGGAATCATCATTGGAATAAGATACCTGAACGTGGTCAATCTCTGTGCCTGAACCTACAGAACCGAGAGTCAAACCATTAATCTCCTTATCCTTCTGGAATGGATAACCGGCAAACTCGATGCGTACATAACTCAAGGCTCCTGAGTTGTCAGCATCATCTGCGCCACCATGCTTGGTACGAGGACCACCCTCTATCTGTTGCTCAGTCTGGTTGTTCTTAGCCTTGCCGCAGAGAATGATGCCACCCCAATCGCCAGGTTTTCTGCTGCCGGCAGCCTCTTCAGATGTAAAGATGATAGGCTCTGTGGCTGTACCCTTGGCGATGAGCTTGCCGCCGCGCTCTGCGATGAGTGCCGCCTTGGTCTGCTTGTCGCCCTTGATGATCGTTCCCGGTTCGATGGTAAGTTCAGCACCATCTGCAATATATACCCATCCCTTGAGGAGATAAGTGCCTTTCTTCAAAGTCTGCTTGCCTGTGAAGACGAATTCCTGGTCGCCGTTGCCAATCTGTGTTCCGTTGGCGTTTTCCTTGTCATCTGTTCCGAAGAGGATGTGGTCGCAAGCCTTCAAGCCGCCATTGGTTGTCCACTTGTAAACTACTTCTGGTCCTGGATTTGGAGAAGGAGTTGGATCGTCATTGTCACTGCTGCAGCTGCTCAACATGGCAGATGCTGCGAGGATGCCCATGCATCCTAAAAAATACATCTTGTTCATCATTGTTTTCTGTTTTTATTAAACAAACATCTAATATTTTCTTTCTCTAAAATTTATAGATTGCCTGCAAACCGATGTTTCTGCCCGGTTTGTAGCATCTTGCAATTTCTTCCACCTGCTTCTTGCTTCCGTCGCTATATGTTACATCAGCAAACTGCTTGTAATATATCTTTTCTGCAAGAAGATCTCTTACATTGAGCTTCAGTTCCAGATGGTCTCCGAATTTCTTTGCCAGAGAGAAGTCGATGGTGTTGCGGGGCATCTCGTAGCTGTGAGGCACTCGGGAATTGGAGTCATCGCCTGTGCTTCCCTCGCTTCTGCCCACACCGATGATTCGCTTGCCTATGCGGTTGTAGAGCAGGGCGATATCCATCTTCAAAGGCTCGTTCTTATAGAAGATGCCGGTGTTGATGAGGTATGGCGACTGACCCTGCATTGGTCTGTTTTCTTCCTTCGATTCCTTCTCAAACTGCACCTTGCTCTTAATCAAGGCACCATTAAACGACCAGCTGAAATCCTTCAATCCGATGAATCCGAGATTCTTTCTGATGTCCAGCTCCACACCATAGTTGTTGGCACTCTTCGCATTCTTGTAAGAATAGATGAGGTCTGTGCCGCCTGCCACCGTATAGGTCCACTCGATAGGAGAATCGAAGTGCTTGTAGAAGACTGCCAACGAAATGAGCTCTCCACGGGATGGATACCACTCATATCGCAGGTCGAGGTTATCGACATAACAGTTCTTCAACTCAGTGTTTCCCTGCACATTGCTGGCAAGGTCGAAGTCGTAATACACCGACGACGATACTTCACGGAATTCTGGGCGGTTAATACTGCGGCCATACGACAGTCGCACCTGATGCTGGTCGCTGATCTTATATGTTGTATTGAGAGATGGAAAAACATCATCGGTCTTGTAATGACGGCTCGATTCACTCTTCTCGTAGTCACGGGAATTGGAGATGAGTTCCATATCATTATGCTCGAAGCGGACACCGGCGTGGATGCCGAGTTTGCCAAAGGGGAGAGACATCGCCAGGTATCCGGCGCCTAAGGTGTTGTGTCCGCGGTAGTTATTGCGCATCTGCTTTTCCTCCAGAAGATACAGCTTGTCGTAACCCATGTTCGCCTCATTGGAGAGCAGGGTAGGGATGTCGCTGTGGCGGAAGTCGGATGGCATGTTGTTAGCTGAAACATTCCAATTGTAGATGAAGTTGCGAGTCTGGTATTCTCGGCTGCGGTACTCTCCATAGGCACCCACCTGCAAGTATGGCTCAAAGTTGCCAAACTTGAGGTGATGCTTATCATTAATACCAAGAGAGAGAATGTGTTCGTCGAGTTGAGTCCACTCGCGCGATATGTCGTTGCCGGTGCTCAGGGCATAAACGCCCGATTCAAGAGCATCGTCGATGAGGTATCTACGACGGTCAGGCAAATGGCGGTTGGCATACGCATACCCGATGCTCCAGTCAAGGGCATCGCTAGTGAAGGTGTGCTTGCCGGTAAGCTGACCGTTATATGTTGTTCGACTGCGGTAGTAATACTCTGCGCTTCGCTCCAGGTTCGACTGGGCGCTCACGCCTTCACGCCAGGTATATCGGCTCGTAGCCAACTGGTTGAAGATGTTCTTGAGCTGATACTTGTGGTTGCCGTCCTTGGAAAGGAAGGTGAAGTTGAGCATTGCTCCGAGTCTCACGTTATTATTATACTGGTCGTCAACAGAATGACGAAGATAGTTCGGCTTATCGTTGGCCGCATCATAGATGCCATAGAGGTTGTTCTCCATGTTCTCGTAGGTGCGGTATTCGTTGGTATAGTTCAAGGCAGCGAGCATGCCGAGTGTTCTTCCGCCCAGCATCCAGCGCTGGTTCAGGCTGGCTGCCAGTTTCAAGTCGCCCAAAGGCTTCTTGTTCTTGATGAGCCAATCGTTGTTAAGCCCGTTGCCCAGGAGCGAAGTGGCATAATCGCCCACCGGTTTTCCGTTGGCATCGAGCTGCGGATTCTGGTCAGCATGGATGCCTCCGTTCAGGTTTCTCAGTCCATTGTCGAACCCTAGAAAATCGGTTCCGGAACCTTTTGAGTAAGAAAAGTCCTTGAAGGCAGAAGATGTATTCCAGTTTCCGCCCACGGCGATGTTGAAACTGTTTTCTGCCGGAATCTCCTTGGTGTTGACGATGATGAAACCGCCTGAGTAGTCGGCAGGATATTCTGCCGATGGCGACTTCACGATGGTGAGGTTGTCAATCTGCGAACTTGGGATGATATCGAAGGAGAATGCCCTGGAATCAGCCTCAGAACTAGGCACTGCTCCTCCGTTCACCCACACATTGTTATAACGCTGTGACAATCCACGAACCATTACGAATTTATCGTCGATGAGGCTCACGCCTGGCACTCGGCGTATCACCTCACCCGCATTCGTATCCTGAGTTCTGGATATTTCCTGTGCCGAAACATTGCTCACGATGACGGGACTGTTTTTGGCCACCTGTATCATTGCCGCATCCGTATTACGCCTTTCCACTGCGGTAACGGTCACCTCCTTCAGCTGCTGTTCATCAGGTTGCAGCGCAATCACCTGGTCTGCGTCCTTCGCCTGAACCCCGTCAATTTTTTGAGTCTTATATCCTACATAGTTAATATATAGTGTATATGTCTTATCTTTCTTCATTCCATCGATCTGGAAGTTTCCGTCGATGTTGGTGATAGCCTTCACGTTGGTTCCATCCACAGTGACGACTGCGCCGATGAGTGTCTCTTTCGATTTCTGGTCGATAACCACACCCTTAATCTGTTGCGCCCACGTTGGCATGCTAGCCGCCGAGAGCAATCCTAATACAATAATTCCCCTTTTAGCATTCATAACCTATATCGTTTGATTTCGGTTGCAAAGGTACGGCAGTATTATTACATCGCGATTGCGATGAGGTTGAAAGGCATTGACGAAGCTGCGACAAAGATGTTACGGCATGTTTTTCCTGTAAAATGATATGAGGGTGAGCCATAAATGCATGGCTCACCCTCTTTTGAATTTCTTTGATTCGTAGTTTATTTGTAAGAAGTTTGTGTCATTGTGAAGTTTGATTGAATCCGGTTTTCTCTGCAGACCAGGTTTCTCATTTGCATTTTTCTACTTTCATCTCTGTAAAAGTAGCAGTAAATGAATGGTCTACAGGACTAGCTGCGTATAATCCGAACGAAATTTCTCCATCTCCCTTGACTAAATGAAATGCGCGCATCTGATGAAAATTAACACCGTCTGTACTGGTTTCTATATAGTAGTCACTTTCTCTGCGGCTAAGGCGATACCACATTTCCTTGATAGAAGAAGATATGTCGTGTGTGGCCCAATCGGAGTATCCGTTGTTTGTTACAACACTGCCCAATCTTTGATATTCCTCATTCTCGTATTCTATTGATGCCTTCATCCAATTATCACTATCAAGATAGATAGCAATACCGCATTGATCAAATAGGGCAGAACTATTGAACGATGTCTTGACGGTGAAAGAAAAGAACTTGTCTGAAGTCTTCATTTGCAACACCGGAGCATTGTCATTGCTGAACCCATAATAGGTACGCTGCCAAAGATCTGTGTGAGGTTCAGAAACGATTGTAATCAGAGAGTCTGTAACCGTATATTGTTTTGGCTCTCTAATCCAAAACAGGTTTTCTGCCACAAATGGCTTTAAAATTGAATCTTTCTTTTCCATATTTGATTTATTTTTTGTTGCAGATTGTGATTTCTGCGCATTTTGACATGATAACAGGCTACAGCATGCAAGCAGAAGCCATGTCAGTCTATTAATCCTAACCTTTTTGCTTTATGGCATGCTTCGGTGGTATTATTCACTCGAAGTTTGGCTATGATATTCTGTCTGTGACGATCAACGGTATGCTTGCTTATCTCCAATCTGTCTGCAATCCTTTGGAATGGGATGATGATATCATGCGGAAAAAGGTAAGTTCTTGCAGGCAACGCTTCTTCCAGTCATCAGGATGAATCCTACTGAAAATTTCTTCTTCCCATACGGAATCAAGCGTCTGTATTGAATTTGATTGACCTAGTCCCAATACTTCGCACGACTTTCCGAAGAAAATATAACTTTTATCAGTACGCAGATTGCTGAATACGGCAATGGAGTTTTCACAGATAGAATATCCCTGTGCAGCAAGACAAAGGCGCTGCTCTTCGTCTCGTGCATATACTCCATCTTTTTGTTGATGGAACTTCTTGATCAATTTATCATCTAATTCTATCATAATCATTCTGTTTGTTTGGCTGCAAAATTAATCAATATTCTTTTGTGCAGCAAATAAATGCTTATGTTTTTTATCATGTATGGTTATAAATCAGTATGGATAAGGTCGTTGTCCGATGTAGAAGTAAGGAAGTCGTGCATCAAAGAAGTGTTTGCCTTTTTCGGGAATTTGAATCTTGAAAAATGGCATAAATACGCTGATTTTGGGGTGAAATATATCTTTTTGCTATGCAAAACGGCAATTATTGTGATTTTTGTTTGGTAGTTAATGGATTTTATATTACCTTTGCATCTGAATACATATTTTATATAAAACTTGTAAAGGATAACTGGCAATATATAAAGAGGTGTATTCAAGATAAAGAGAGATAATAATTATAAGAAGAGACAGATATTATGAGAATGAAGGTTTTATTTGCTTCCCTGTTGCTGGCTGCTTCGGGGCAAGTGCTGGCACAGTCTTCCGCACAGGTGGGGGGCAGGTCTTCGATGAGAACGGAGACCCTGTAGTAGGTGCCCAGATCATGGTGAAAGGTTCCAAGACCGGAACCGTGACCGACATTGACGGTAAGTTCAGCTTGCCAAGTGCTAAAAAAGGAGAGGCGATAGTCATCACCTATCTCGGTATGGATTCCCAGACATTGAAGGCGGCTCCAGGTATGAAGGTAAGCATGCACTCTCAAGACCGCCAGCTCGACGAAGTGATTGTTGTGGCTTATGGTGAGCAGAAGAAATCCTCTTTCACGGGTTCAGCAGGCGTAGTGGATGCAGATAAAATTGCCGTGCGTCAGGTAACCAATGTGGTAGATGCCCTCAATGGTCAGGTAGCGGGTGTGCAGATGATAAATACATCTGGCGATCCGTCTTCTACCCCTACCATCCGTGTACGCGGTATCAGCTCAATCAATGCAGGTCAGGATCCGTTGATCGTGGTAGATGGTGCACCTTATTATGGTTCCTGGAGTGACATCAACCCAGCGGATGTGGCATCTGTTACCGTGTTGAAAGATGCGGCAAGTAATGCACTCTACGGAGCCCGTGGTGCCAATGGTGTCATTATGATTACCACCAAGAATCCGCAGGTGGGCAAGACCGTCATCACTGTTGATGCCAAATGGGGCAGCAATAGCCGTGGCTCTCAGACTTATGATATGATTTCAGATCCCGGTCAATATTATGAGACACACTATAAGTCATTATATAATTACTATACCAATGGCAAGGGTATGTCAGCTTATGCAGCTCATGTGGCTGCCAATAACGCAATTGGTGGTTCTTCAGAAAAGGGCGGATTGGGTTATATCTGCTACAATGTGCCTGAGGGACAGTATCTCATTGGCGATAATGGAAAGCTGAATCCTAATGCCACATTGGGCAATAAAATCTCTTATAACGGAAAGGACTATACGATTAGTCCGGACGACTGGCTCAAGGCGGCTTACCGAAACACCCTCCGACAGGAGTATAATATGAATGTGAATGGTGGAAACGACAATTCCCAGTTCTATGCTTCATTGGGCTATCTGGATAACCCAGGTATCGCATACGGATCTCAGTTTAAGCGATATACTGCACGCCTGAAGGCTACCTATAAGGCAAATGAATGGCTGAAGGTGGGTGGTAACGTAAACTATGCCCATACCGTTACAGACAATGCCACAGAGGTAGATTCTGATGGAAACAATAGTACTACCAATACCTTCTACATGGTCAATACCATTGCTCCTATCTATCCGCTGTATCTCAGAGATGGCAATGGCAATATCATGACCGATGATAATGGTAAGATATATGATTATGGTAACGGAATGAATGCAGGCTTGAATCGCCCTGTACTCTCTCAGCTCAACCTGTTGAAGGATGACCAGCTTCAGGCATCCCATTCTGTAGGCAATACTTTCGGTATCAATGGTTTCGCAGACATAACCCCGACATTTGTCAAGGGGCTGAAAATTACCTTGAACGGTACGGTAGATGACTATGAATATCGCTATCAGAGTACCAAGCAGCCTTATTATGGATTTGGTGCAACGACTTATCCTAATGGTGAGGTAACCGTAGGACATTACCGTTATTATACAGTCAACTTCCAGCAGTTGGTAAACTATGCCCGTTCTTTTGGTCTGCACAACATGACATTGTTGTTGGGTCATGAGAACTATAAGCAGACTTATGAATACGTATATGGCGGCCGTTCCAACATGTTCTCTTTCAAGGAAAACCATGAGTTGGCAGGTGCTATCACCAATGAGCCTACATCTTCCAACCAGACCAATTACAACACCGAAGGTTTCTTCTTCCGTGGCATGTATGATTATGATGGCAAGTATTTCGGTCAGGTATCTTATCGCCGTGACGGTTCATCCCGCTTCTCTCCAGCCCATCGCTGGGGCGATTTCTATTCTTTCGGTGGTGCCTGGATACTGACCAAGGAAGATTGGATGGCAGGCACCAAGTCTTGGCTCGACATGCTGAAGGTGAAATTCTCTTTCGGTCAGCAGGGTAACGATGCCATCGGTAACAACCGTTATCTGGATACTTATGGCATCGGTAGCATGAATGGCGACATGGCGCTGACCTTTGCTTCAAAGGGTAATGATAAGATTACCTGGGAGACCAATACCAATATCAACGCAGGTCTTGAATTCGAACTCTTCAAGGGTCGTCTGACCGGTGATGTGGAGTATTTCTACCGCAAAACCACTGACATGCTCTGTTTCATCAGCGTGCCTATGTCAATGGGTTATGCAGGCTATTACTCTAATGTGGGTAACATGGTGAACCGTGGTGTAGAACTGAATCTTGCAGGAGATGTAATCCGCACCAAGGATTTTGCGTGGAACATCAATCTCAATGCCACACACTATACCAATGAGATAACGAAGCTTTATGAAGAGAACAAGAACGAGATGCTGAGCGGATATGCTGGTTATCATAACGGTTCTTATTATTATGGTGAAGGATTGCCTATCTACACCTGGAGATTGAAGAAATATGCGGGTGTAAATGAGAAAGGAGAATCCACATGGTATCTTGAGAACGAAGATGGTTCGTTGGGTAAGTCTGCAAAATGGTCGGAAGGCTCTTACTTTGCCTGTGGCGACCCTACTCCTGATTTTTATGGTGGCTTTGGCACATCGTTGTCGTTTAAAGGTATTGATGTCGGTGTGAACTTCACTTATTCCATCGGCGGCAAGTCTTACGATTCAGGTTATCAGAGTCTGATGAGTGTTCCTTATGATAGCTGGACAGGTTTTAATTTCCATAAGGATATGCTGGATGCCTGGTCTCCAAGTAACAGAGAATCCAACATCCCTCGCCTCCAGTATAATGATACGGATGCAAGCTCATCTTCTGACCGCTTCCTGATCAATGCAAGTTACCTCAACCTGCAGAGCATCAATATCGGTTATACCTTGCCAAAGAGCCTGACACGTCGTTTGGGCTTGACTAAGGTTCGTGTCTATGGTGCGGCAGACAATGTCTATCTGTGGAGCAAGCGAAAGGGATTCGATCCTCGCACAAGTTTCACCGGCTCACCTAGCAACGAGCAGTATGCGTTTGTTCGTACCATCTCTGGTGGTATTACACTTCAATTTTAAACTGTTAGATAAGGAGATTTTTATATAGATTAAGGAGAATTTTATATGATGAACAATATATTTCGCAAGGTTTCTCTGTTCACAGTAGTGCTCTCTTCATGCTTGATGATGCAGAGCTGTCTGGAGGAGGAACTGCCAAAGGATTATGCAACAGGCAGTCAGGTGCAGGGGTCTGAGACGGCTCAGCAGGGCTTGCTGACCGGCTTGAGTGCCTATATGGTAAAGAGTGGTGTGTATGGCGACGGTTCGGCTTACGACAACGGTTATCCCAGCCAGATGATTATCCGTGATGTGATGACAGAGGATTTTCCGGTTTACAATGCAGATTACGACTATTTCTCATATATAGAGAATGGTAAGGGACTCCGTAGCCCATTCAATTACACCTATTTCTACTATTATGGTTTAGTGAACAATGCCAACAGTATCATCTCGTCGCTCGATGTGGAAGGAGCATCTGAATCAGCAAAGGCGTCTGCCGGTGTAGCTTATGCTTACCGTGCTTTGGCATACCTGGATATGGCAAGAATGTTTGAATTCAAGAAGACCGGATACTCTGACTTTGATGCCAAAGCAGCCAAGATAATGGGACTTACCGTGCCTATCGTGACCGAGAAGACTACAGGCGAGGAGGGTAAGAACAATCCTCGTGTACCTTATTATACCATGTATCGCTTCATCCTGCACGACCTGAATAAGGCTGAGGCATACTTGAAGGGCTATAAGCGTACGGGCAAGGAGCAGCCGGATGAGAGCGTGGTAGATGGTTTGAAGGCACGCTTCTGGTTGGAACTGGGTTCTCGTTTTTATGATTCGGCAGATGATCTGACAGCCCAGTTGGCTCATGAGAATGATGCTGACGGCTATGATGCCTTGGGCATTACGGCGGTTAATGACTGTTTTGCCAAGGCTGCCTCATATGCACAGGCTGCCATCGACAATTCCGGTTGCCAGCCAATGTCTCAGAGCGAATGGTATAATAAGAAGACAGGTTTCAATACTGCTAATTCTTCCTGGATATGGAAGGCTTCGCTGGGAACAAAGGAGCAATTGGGCAGCTGGTTCTATTCCTGGATGGGTACGGTATCTTCTGAATCTACCGCATTCTCCATGGGTGGTTATGGCAAGGCTTACCGTATGATAGGTGCTTCGCTCTATAATCAGATACCTGATGCCGACTGGCGAAAGAAGACTTGGGTTGCCCCTGAGGATGCTGGCAAGGCTGAGGTTCCGGCAGGCTATTCTACCTTGCTGGATGGAGCAGGATGGGCTAAACTGCCTGCTTACACCAACCTGAAATATCATCCGGGTTCAGGTAACTTGTCTGATCTCTATGTGGGCTGTTTGTGTGATATTCCATTGATGCGTGTAGAAGAGATGTATCTCATCTATATTGAGGCCATTGCCCATACAGAAGGGGTGGATGCTGCCAAGACCGTCTTGAATGATTTCATGAATGCTTATCGCTATACAGATGGCTCTTATGAGTGTCAGGCTACAGACATCGAATCACTTGAAGATGCCGTGCTGCTTCAGAAACGTATCGAACTCTGGGGAGAGGGACTGCTGTATTTTGATTATAAGCGTCTTAAGGAAGCTGTTGTCCGTACCTATACGGGTACCAACTTCCTGGAGAGTCACCGCTTGAATTCCAAGTATGGTTTCGTGGCTCCGTGGATGGATTGTTATATCCCTGAATATGAGAAGAGTTCTAATCCGGCTGTGGAACTGAATCCGGACCCTACAAGTGTGGTAGAGGCAAAGAGTGAGTAAATGAGGAGATTTTTCAATCTTTAAAATGGAATTGACAATGAAGAATATAAAGTTTTTTAGATATTTGGGACTTGCTGTCTCAGCTGGTCTCCTGTTGGGGTTCTCTTCCTGCAGCGATGACGATGATTATGCGCCAGGCAATCCTGCCCCAGACAATTGCATGGGAGCGTATTTTGATGCCGGCAATGCGGCAGAGTTTATTCTTACTCCAGACCAGGAAACCGTTGATGTGAAGGTTTGCCGTAAGGAAGCCGCTGAGGCTGCGAGTGTTCCTGTCAAGGTAGAGTATACTGATACAACTGCCATTCAGGTGCCTGCTACGGTTGAGTTTGCCCAGGGCGAGAAGGAGGCTACGCTGACCATTTCTGTAAAGGGCTTGACACCTAAAAAGAAATTTGGTTTCAAGATAGATGTCGATGAAGCCTATGCCGATCCTTATACCAAGCAGGATGGAAGCACGGTGCTGCAGTCAACGGTGCTGGTTTCTCAGTGGAAGAAAGTACTGGAGAATGTGCGGTTCTATTACGCAGGTTTCACAGATTTGCCTGTTACCTATTCTGATATCTACCAGCTGGAAGGTGTCAATCAGTTTTATATCACCAATATGTTGGGTTCGGGTGCTGATCTTTATTTCAAGATTAATGGCACTTTCAATGCCGATAATCTGGCTGATTGCTCCGGTGAACTGGTTCCTGTGGAAGGAAAGGGTGCTGCCATATATGACTATCAGACCTATAAGCAAAACTATATCGTAGCTGGTGTTGATTCTTCTACAGGCGACTATTTGTGGAACTGGACGGTAGGAGATGTAAATATCAACTCTTTCATGTGGTATGGTGGATATAGCTATAGTACCTATTCTTATATAGACTTCACACAGAAATACATCTATCTGAATGGATATATAGATTCCAGTGTTGAGCAGCAGTCTGTAAATGTGTATGGCGTTTGGTAGAAATACCGAATGATTTCCTAAAGATTTTGGACTTATGAAGAAGATTCTTATATTTTCTCTGATGTTGGCTTCTTTCCTTTGCTCTGAGGCAAAGGAAAGGAGCCTTCAGCAGAAATTGGAGATAGCCAGTGAGGTGCTGGGGGAGCGTTTGCCTTCTGTTGGCGGGAAAACTTCTCGTGGAGGAGTAGGTGAGAGCCTTCGGGTTATGCGACAGACGGATGCTTATACGGTTGTAGGACGCAACCGGAACGGATTTGTAGTTCTCGCCAATGATGATGCGTTCAAGGCTGTGATAGGTTATTCTGACGAGGGTACTTTTGGTGATAATCCTGCCTTGGGCTGGTTCTTGGCTAGAATTAATGACGCTTCACTTCGTGCTGCTTCTACGGGTTATCAGGTTATCCCTGCAGGTTGTAAGTCGAGTGTTGAGCATCTTATTGCCGTAAAATGGGGCCAGGATGCTCCTTTCAATAGCCAGTGCCCACAAGTAAATGGCAAAAACTGCTGGGTGGGTTGTGTGGCTACGGCTATGGCACAGATTATTTCTGTATACCAGTATCCATCCCGTGGCAAGGGTGTCGCTTCTTATAGCGTTGGCGATGAGAAACGTACTGCTATGCTGAGTATGGGAGAGTATAAGTGGACGGAGATGTTGCCTGCTTATTCGGGTAATAACTACAGTTCGGAACAGGCTGCCGCCGTAGCCAAGTTGATGTTTCATTGCGGTTGTGTGGCTGGTATGAATTATTCTCTTGATGGCAGTGGCGCATCTTTGCAAGATGCTGCGGCTGGCATGAAGAAGCATTTCGGCTATCTTACCCAGTATTATGGCTATAAGGATTATCCCCAGACCAATAACTATGATGATGCAGCCTGGAAAAAGGTTATTTATCGGGAATTGAGCGCCGGGCATCCTATTCTGTATGCCGGTACATCCAATAAGCAGGGAAACGACAAGGTGTCTTCCCATGCTTTTGTGCTGGATGGTTATGATGCTGATGGAAACGTAGGAGTAAATTGGGGCTATGGTGGTTTAGGTGATGGCTATTTCGACTTGAGCCTCCTTCCTCTGGAGTATACGGATAATGGTGTCTCCGTTGATGAGGAGTATCAGTGGTATCAGGAAATGGTGGTTATTCATTGCCCTGATGATGGTGAAATAGATTATGATTTGACTTCAGGATTAACTCCTGTTACCGATTTTACTAAGCCTTGCAGTTCCGATGTTTATGATATCAATGGCCGAAAGGTATCGCTCCCGGTGAAACATGATGGTATCTATATCCGTGGTGGCAAGAAATATATAGTAAAGTAGATTTCTCATCAATTGCAGATAATTAACAAATCCCGACAGGTATGTAACTACTCAGCACCCCTATGGGCATGAGTAATCGTCTTACTGTTGTACTACAGCAAGAATTGCATTGAATTTAGAATTTCCGTTCTTCATAGCAGTTTCAGCAATGGAGTGCAACTTGGCAAAATCATCGGCACCGCTGTCTGTTCGGAAGCAACCGCTGACTTTCTGCTTTATCTTGATTTTCCTAACTCCCCGCTCACTGGCATTGTTCTCGTAAGGCACACTTGGATTGGAGAGAAAGGTAAATAGGTAGTCTTTGACTTTAAGGATACCCCTCTTGAATTTCTCAAACTCGTTATCTAAATGCGTGAGGCTTTCACCCAAGAGGTTCTTCATCTTTGTCTTCAGTACCTTTATCTTTCTAGAGGTAATGTTGTCCTCTCTTCTGAGATTTATAGAGTGTTCTATCAGATGGATGAATCTCCGTGACCAGTTCTGGTTTGGATCCAGTTCGTTCAGATACTCTGCATTCCTAAGAAGATGAGCCAGGCAGACCTGATGGTCCTTAACATTCATCTTGAAGTAGCTCTGATGTCTGTCAGTCACAAGTGTCGAATAGGGAAGTCCCTTTGGAAACCTGGAATCTATGGCCTTCTGACCTCGCGATTCTGACTGGAACACGTATGTAAGCAGGTCGTTCTGGAATATCCAGTTCCAATGCAGATGCTTTCCTACCGTAGCACCAGTTTCATCGGCTCCTACGACAGACGCTGTTTCCAGCCTCTTGCGTATTTCCTCATATGCACAGTCTGCCTTGCCGCTATTCTCTTTGAGTATGTTCTGCACTGTACCCTCACTTATATTCTGGCCGGACAGGTCGGATATAAGTTCTGCAATCCTTTTGAACGGAATACACTGCACTACATTAAGGTATGTCACCAGTGCACGGAGGTTGTCACCATACTTGATACGACAGTTGGGAGCTTCGCAGTTGTTTACGCAACCGCATTCACAGACCTTCTCGTAATACTGTTCCTCGCAGGTCTCTACGACCACCTTGATATCAACAATTTGTGTCTTACGGATCTTCTGGCATGGTATATCAATCAAGAGCCGACCACAGCATTTACAATAGACTGGTTCGTGCTTTACAATTACGTCTGGTTCTGCTATAGTCTGCAGTGTGTGACCCTTGTGGCCAGGCTGTCCACCGCTCGGCTTTCCGCTTGGCTTGCGAAGAGACTTTGTCCTGCGCAGCTCACGGGAAGCGATACTTTCTTGGGATGGAGGGATACTGCTGTTACTGCTGTTTTTCTCGGGCTTTCCTGGTGTACTTGATGTATCGTCATCAGCTCCCTCGAGTTCCTTGATGCGCTCTTTAGCAACGGCAAGTTCTGCCTTTGTGGAAGCAAGTTCTGTCTTTAGATTATGTATCTCCACGTCCTTCTGGTTAATGACACGGTTGAGGCGTCCGATCTCCTCAGTCTTCTCGGAGTCGGACTTCTCAAGTTTGCGCAGACGCTGGTTTATCTGGCGCAAAACAACATCTATGTCAGTACAGTCGCTTGCCATTTTTTTGGTGCAAAGATAAGCATTTTTCTCCACATGGCAAAATCACGATTTACATCCATTAACGCAGACTTTTGACTTACGGGGAATGCAAAAACGCATCTCCTGGCAGATAATCTGTTGAAAGGCGATAATAGACAAAGGAGACATGTTGGAGGCATCATCGGAAAAGAACTCGTTAAATGAACTGTTTTAAACAGCCTACGTCCTCATCGACTCAATCATTAAAAAGTTTGTAATGATGAAGAAAATAAGCAAAATCAAGTTTATGCTTTATTAACGAGAAGTTTTCTATAGGGGTGCTGAGTAGTTACACAGGTATGTTGTTGCCTGTCGGGATTTGTTATAAATATAGGTATCTTTTTCTTTCTCCAATCAGTCTGCGATAACCATACAGAGTCTGAGCACATTTTCTTCGAAGTGCTCCTTGTCGATGGCATTGTTCTTGAGCAGGGAACGGTAGTTGTATACGGTTTGTGGCGAATAAGACAGGATGCCGGCTATCTTTGAACTTTCGGTGATGCCTAATCTTAACAGGGCGCACACACGGAGGATAGGGGGCATTTCTCCATTCTCTTTCAGATGGATGTGTGCCGATTCTGTAAGCTGCTTGTTCAGCTCGGTTATAAAAGTTGGGTACAGAGACAGGAATGCCTTGTCAAATTCCGTCAGAAACTCCTTGTTCTCCTTCTCTGTATTGGTTGAGGAAGAAAGGAGGCTCAGCAGTTCCTTGCTCTGGTTGGCCTTGATCTTTCTTACTGCCAAGGTGCGCAGTTTGCTGTTTCTCTCTATGTTCTTATAGCACAGGTCAATATACACCTTTATCAGTCTCTCGCGCTTCTGGTTGGTGTCCTTCAGTTCGTCGTTGATGAGGTGCAACTGGCTGTTGAGAACTTCCATTTTTGCCGATGTAGCCGTGATTTCGTCTTTCTTCTGTTTCAGAAGTTTGTTCTTCTTGCGGATGAACAGACTGCTTAGTCCCACTCCGAGCAAGAGCAGGAAAATGACCGACAGCGCGATGTAGAGCATGCTGTTGGTGGCTCTGATGTCATCTGTATAGGCATTGGTAATCATCTGCAATTTGGATGAAATCTCAATGCGGCGCAACCGGTTGTTGTATGCATAAGTATCTTCCAGGGATAGGTTGATGTATTCCTGGGCTTTGTTCAGACTTCTGGTCTTATGTTTGTAGATGAAGAGTGCGATGTCTTGCAGGGCTACGTTTTCTTTTGTGGCAGAAGTGATGTCTGAGATGGCTGCAACCAGCAGGTAATGTTCCGTCAGTTTCTGGTTGTTGGATTTCTTGTATATTTCGGATAGGGCAAAGGCGGTCATGGCATGGAGACGGCTGTCCGGCTTTTCCATACTCAGTGCTTTTTTGTAGTATTGGATGGTCTTGTTATTGTTGGAATGATTGCTGTAATAGTAAAACTCTCCCAGCAGGTAGTAATAGAATGCATCTTTCTTTGACGACAGTTCTAATGTTTTCTTCAGGTATTCCACTTTCTGCTGGTCGTAAATCTTGCTGAATTCATTGTTTTCACAATAGGTTGACCAGTTGTTGTATAGTCCGTAAAGTGTATAATAGTATTGAAACTGATAGTCAAGCGGATCTTCTTTCTTGGGTTCTATCTTCTGCATGATGTTTTTTGCTTCAGCATAGAATCCACGTGTGATAAGCAGGCTGGTTTGGCTAAGTTGGAATCTTTTATAATATAAGATGTTGTTGCTCTTTTGGGCAAGAACAAGGCCTTTTTTTACGTAAGTCATCGCCGAATCATACTCGTAGGCTTTGTATCCATTGGCGAGTTGCTCGTAAAGCTTGAGCTTGTCCTCGTTGCTGGTTACATATTTGGCACCCTGCTTGATGTCGTTCAGACTTTTCTCTTTTACTTCTACATAATGCGCACGTTTTTCTATGGCAGCATCCAGCTGTTTGTAGAGCTGGCTGTTGTCTGCTTTTACGTAAATCGGCTGTAGCATCAGCAGTGTGATGATTATAACGAAAAGATGTCTCATTTTTCCTATGTTTTTAGATTCTGCTGCAAAAATAATAAAAAACATTGAGAATCTCGCATCTACTAGCCGTTTATTTTTGAGAATTTGCAAAATGTTGATATTCAGAGAGGTGAGGAGGTTGGTAGATAGCGGTAATCTACCAAGAACCTACTATTCGTACCAACTTATCGATTTTTGCCGTACTTTTGCAGCAACAAACAATTTTAAACAAAAAATATGAAAAAACTCTTTTTGCTCGCAAGCCTTCTGATGGCTTTTGGCATCTCAGCAGATGCTGGAGACATCACTTCTCCTAACGGACAAATCAAGGTGAACTTCACCTTGGATGGCACTGTGCCTACCTATAGTGTGACCTATCAGGGCAAGACCATCATCAAGCCTAGCCGTCTGGGTTATCAGCTCGCTAAGGGCGGCAAGGATGGCAAGGATCTGCTTTCTGATTTTAGTGTCATCAATGAGAAGACTTCCACTTTCGATGAGACCTGGACTCCTGTTTGGGGAGAGAACAAGTCGATCCGCAATCATTATAATGATATGCTGGTAGAGTTGAAGCAGAATTCTACAGACAGTTATATGAACGTTCGCTTCCGTGTTTATGACGATGGAGTAGGATTGCGCTATGAGTTCCCTCAGAAAGGCAATCTCAACTACTTTACCATCAAGGAAGAGCGTACAGAATTTGCCATGACGGGCGATCATACCGCCTGGTGGATTCCGGGTGATTACGATACCCAGGAGTATGAATATACCAAGACCCGTCTGTCGGGCATCCGTCCAGCCCTGCATGCTGCTGTCAGCAGCAATCTCTCACAGACTGTCTTTTCAGATACCGGTGTACAGACCTCACTCCAGTTGAAGACTGATGATGGTATCTACATCAACCTGCATGAGGCTGCCCTGGTAGATTATCCAGCCATGCATCTGAACCTGGATGACAAGACCATGACCTTTACCTCTTGGCTTACCCCTGATGCACAGGGTATGAAGGGATACATGCAGACTCCGTTCAAGAGCCCTTGGCGTACGATGGTCATTACAGATGATGCCCGCAAGGTGTTGTCTTCCAACCTGATTCTCAATCTTAATGAGCCTTGCAAGATCAAGGATACCTCTTGGATTCATCCTGTAAAGTACGTGGGTGTATGGTGGGAGATGATTTCCGGTAAGGGTGAGTGGGCTTATACCCATGATTATCCTACCGTGAAGTTGGATGGAACCGACTATGTACATGCCAAGCCATCGGGCAAGCATTCTGCCAACAATGCCAATGTGCGCCGTTACATCGACTTCGCTGCAGCCCATGGTTTCGATGCCGTCCTGGTAGAAGGATGGAACATCGGTTGGGAAGACTGGAGTGGCTATATGAAGGAAAAGGTATTCGATTTCCTGACTCCATATCCTGATTTCGACATCAAGGCGCTCAATGAGTATGCGCATTCCAAGGGAGTGAAGCTCATCATGCATCATGAGACCTCCTCTTCTGTAATGAACTACGAGAAGTATATGGACAGAGCTTATCAGTTGATGAAGGATTATGGCTACGATGCAGTGAAGAGCGGTTATGTGGGCAACATCATCCCTCGTGGCGAGCATCACTACAGTCAGTTGGAAATCAATCACTATCTGCATGCCGTAACCCGTGCTGCCGATTATCACATCATGGTAAATGCCCATGAGGCTGTGCGTCCTACCGGTCTCTGCCGCACTTATCCTAACCTGATTGGCAATGAGAGTGCTCGCGGTACTGAATATCAGGCTTTCGGAGGTACCAAACCGGGACATACCGCCATCTTGCCTTTCACCCGTCTGCAGGGTGGTCCGATGGATTATACACCGGGTATCTTTGAAATGGATTGCGCCAATGGTTCTCATTGCAACTCTACCATCTGCGGTCAGTTGGCACTTTATGTAACGATGTACAGTCCATTGCAGATGGCTGCCGATTTCCCTGAGAATTACGAGAAGCACATGGATGCCTTCCAGTTTATCAAGGATGTGGCTGTAGATTGGGACAAGTCTATCTATCTGGAGGCTGAACCAATGGAGTATATCACCGCTGCCCGCAAGGCAAAGGGTTCTGATAACTGGTTTGTCGGTGGCGTTACGGGCATGAAGGCTCATCAGTCTACCGTAAAGCTCGATTTCCTCGAGAAGGGCAAGAAGTATGTGGCTACCATCTATCAGGATGCAAAGAATGCCAACTACAAGACCAATCCGCAGGCTTATGTCATCACCAAGAAGACTGTAACCAGCAAGTCTGTCTTGAAGTTGAACTCCGTTGCAGGTGGCGGATTCGCAATTAGCCTTCTTGCGCAATAAAATGCAGGATTTTGAGTTATTATGAAAGAAAGTTTTCTTGAATTAATAATGATGCTCATGAAAAGAATGAATAAAATGTTGTTGGTTGCTGCTTTGGCGGCAACCACACTTTCTGCTCAGGCAGAACAGAAGAAGGGACCGGCTTGGTTGAGTGATGCACTTTTCTATCAGATTTATCCATCTTCCTATATGGATACTGATGGCAATGGTATTGGCGATCTGCCGGGTATCACTTCCAAGTTGGATTACATCAAGTCGCTGGGTGTGAACGCCCTCTGGCTCAATCCGATCTTTGAGTCGGGATGGTTTGATGGTGGCTATGATGTCATCGATTTCTACAAGGTAGATCCTCGATTCGGTACCAATACCGATTTGGTTACTTTGGTCAATGAGGCCCATAAGCGTGGCATGAAGGTTTGTCTCGACCTGGTGGCAGGACATTCCAGCACCAAGTGTGCCTGGTTTAAGGAGTCTTCCGAGAAAGATCCTAACCAGCGTTACAGCGACTATTATATCTGGATGAACGATATTCCTGAGAGCGAGAAGAAAGAAATAGAAGCCCGTCATCAGGAGGCAAGTCCGGAGTCTAGTACCCGAGGCAGATATGTGGAGGCGAATGCTCCTCGTGCCAAGTATTATGAGAAGAATTTCTTCGAGTGCCAGCCAGCCTTGAACTATGGCTTTGCTCATCCAGATCCAAATCATCCTTGGGAGCAGAGTGTAGATGCGCCTGGACCACAGGCTGTTCGCAGAGAGATACGTAACATCATGGCTTTCTGGTTTGATAAGGGTGTGGATGGATTCCGTGTTGATATGGCGTCATCGCTCATCAAGAACGACCCTGACAAGAAGGAGGTTTCCAAACTCTGGAATGAGATGCGTGCATGGAAGGACAAGTACTATCCTGAGACCGTCCTGATTTCAGAGTGGGCTAATCCGCAGCAAGCCATTCCTGCCGGCTTCAACATCGATTTCTACATCCATTTCGGTCTTAAGGGCTATGCCTCTCTGTTCTTCGACCGCAAGACTCCATGGGGCAAGTGGGAGCAGAGCTATCAGAACTGCTATTTCGACAAGCAGGGCAAGGGTTCGCTTAAGGAATTTAGCGAGAACTATACCAAGGCTTTCAATGCCACCAAGAATCTCGGCTACATCGCTGTTCCATCTGCCAACCACGATTACCAGCGTCCTAACATCGGTACCCGCAACACGCCAGACCAGTTGAAGGTGGCGATGACCTTCTTCCTCACCATGCCAGGTGTTCCATTTATCTATTATGGTGATGAGATTGGTATGAAGTATCAGATGAATCTCCCTAACAAGGAGGGTAGCAATGAGCGCTCTGGTACCCGCACTCCGATGCAGTGGACCAAGGGCAAGAATGCCGGCTTCTCAACGAGTGCGCCTGATAAACTCTACTTCCCTGTAGATACGGAAAACGGAAAGTTGACCGTTGAAGCTCAGCAGGGAGATCAGAATTCTCTGTTGTCATATACCCGTAAGCTGGCCGCTTTGCGTCATTCAGCCAAGGCTCTTGACAATGAGGGAGATTGGAAGCTCCTGAACCAGAAGGGTCAGGAATATCCGATGGTATATGAGCGCACTTTGGGTGATGAGAAGTATGTTGTTGTCGTGAATCCTGGTGCCAAGGCAGCCTCTCTCAACATCAGCTCTGTAGGTGGCAAGGCAGTTTCTGTTCTTTCTACAGGCAAGGTCGTATATAAATCAGGAAAGAAGATCGATGCCATCAAGGCTTCAGGCATTAGTGCCGCTGTATTCAAGGTGGCTAAGTAACCTGTGAACATGATTATTGCTAGCTTTATTAAATATCAGAATCCGCATGGATTTTAAGGAAGAATAAGAAAGAATACAAAAAGATAATCCGAAACAGAAGCGTTGTCAGCTATCTGTTTCGGATTTTTTTTGCATTTCCATAACGTTTTATATCTATTTCATGTTTTATGTTACATGTTTTATGAAATGCCTCAACCATACAGGGCGAAATCTGTTATTATTTAGGTTAAATCCGTAATAAAGTAAACGATTTCATACAATTATAATAAGGAATCGTGTGGTTATTGCTTTTCTTTTTGTATCTTTGCAGCCGTTTGGCAATTGTGGATACCAAATCATACATAAAGGAAAAAAGAATATCTAATAATAAATAAAAAGTAATGACTACACTTACAATTTCTATTATTGTCGTTTTCGTGCTCGGCTATGCACTCATAGCTACCGAAAGCTTGACAAAGGTAAACAAGGCAGCAATTGCCCTGTTGATGTTGGTAGGTTGTTGGACCCTCTACATGATGGATCCAATGCAGTATCTCCAGTTGATGCACCCTGATTATACAGGCGGTGCTGCTGGAATGGTGGAGAAGGTGACCGGAATCATCCAGGAACATCTGGGCGATACCGCCACAACACTCTTCTTCCTGATGGGTGCAATGACCATCGTGGAAATCGTGGACCAAAACGGCGGATTCAACTGGGTTCGCAAGGTGATGAAGACCAAGTCGAAGCGTGCGCTCCTCTGGCGTATCGCTATCCTTACCTTCTTCCTCTCTGCCATCCTCGACAATCTGACCACCAGTATCGTGATGATCATGATTCTCCGAAAGCTCGTCACCGACCACAAGGATCGCATGGTTTATGCATCCCTCGTCATCATCGCAGCCAATTCGGGTGGTGCTTTCTCACCAATCGGCGACGTTACCACCATCATGCTCTGGAACAAGGGACTGATTACTGCAGCCGGCGTTATCGCCGAAATTTTCATCCCGTCTGTGGTTTCCATGGTGATTCCAGCCCTCATCCTTCAGACTATGTTGAAGGGCGAACTCGTGATGCCTGAGGTTTCTGCCCAGCAGAATGCGGCGGTCAGCGATTTCACCGAAGGTCAGCGCAAGGCTGTGTTCTGGTTAGGAGTAGGCGGTTTGATCTTCGTTCCTATCTTCAAGAGTATCACCCACTTGCCTCCATTCGTAGGAATCCTCCTGGTATTGGGCGTTCTCTGGACTGCTACCGAAGTTTTCTATCGCGGTTTGCATCGTGGAGCTGATGCCGAGGGCACTCAGAAGCGAGTAACCAAGTTGCTTTCTCGTGTTGATATGAGTACCATTCTCTTCTTCCTCGGTATTCTGATGGCAGTATCCTGCCTGGCTGAGATTGGCGTTTTGACTGCTTTGGGTCAGGGCTTGAACGTCGTATTCGATGGCAACCACTACCTGGTTACTGGTATCATCGGTGTGCTTTCAAGTATTGTTGACAATGTGCCTTTGGTAGCCGGATGTATGGGAATGTATCCTGTGGCAGCCGCTGGTGATATGGCTGTGGATGGCGTCTTCTGGCAGTTGCTCGCCTACTGTGCCGGTGTCGGTGGTTCTATGCTGATTATCGGTAGTGCCGCTGGTGTGGTAGTAATGGGCTTGGAGAAGATTACCTTTGGCTGGTATATGAAGCACATCTCCTGGATTGCTTTCGTAGGTTACATCGCAGGTATCGTTTGCTACTGGTTCATCCGCACCTTCCTTTATGCTATCTAAAGGATAAGTGTTTTCAGATGTAGGCTCCACACGCTCTGAAAGGGCAGAAGCTCTTAGCCCAGGGCAACACCCTGGGTAATGATGGATACAAGCCTGTCGCCCTGTAAGGGCAAAAGCTTTCTCTCTTACGTGAAAAAGTTTTTTGAGAAAAAAGTCTCAAAGTCTCATTTTCTATTGAAAATACCGACTTAAAGACTTGATAGATAATAAGATAAAAGAAATGAGACTTCTCGGTTTTGGTGCCGAGAAGTCTCATTAAAGTCTCATAGAAGTATCATTATTTCACTTTTTCTTTACAAGATACTTCATTCCATCTGCAAATCTCTTATGTTTTAACTCACTCATATTCGCCAGTTTTCTGCCGAATCCCATCAAACTGTTCACCTTGAGCGATGAACCTATCTGCTTTTTCAGATAGTCGAAAATCTCGGCGGCAGTCAGATATTCACCCTCTTTCTCATCATCAACCAACTCGAAATAGAGCAGGAAATACTGGTCTATCGGCTCAACCACCTCAAACTGGTAGTTGTTCTTCATGATCAACTTCACCTGTTCCGCATCAAAATAACTCTTCTCGCCATTGTGCAGGGCGGTCAGCGCCTGGGCGAAAAGTTGCTGATAGTTCGGACGCACACTCACATCGATCGGTCCCGTCAGTTCCACGCCTATAAACCTTCTGTTGCCGGATGGGTCGGAGAGAATATCCTTCATGTTGCTCGTGGCGATGAACGAGGCGAGACGAGGAAATTCCATGACATGACTGCCATACGGAGGTTTGTATTTCAGCGTAGGCAACTGGATGAGATTCTTCAGAAATCCCTGCTGCACCTGTGGAGAAATCTGGTTGAACTCATCAAGATTGATGACCATAAACTGCGCCATCGCCTGATAAACCTGACGTTTTTCTGACAGAATCAGATTATCGTTATATCCCCACTGCAGTTCCGGCGGTAACAGCCGGCGACAGAAAGTACTCTTGTTGTAACCCTGCTTGGAAATGAGAAGCGGAGCCACTGAGTTGCCATACTGGCGATGGGTAAAGCCGCGCCACTGGTCAACCATGCCCAGAAACCAGGTGTAGAACCAGTCTGCCCAGTAAGGATTGTTGGTAGGAACCGTACGAGCCAAGGCACGGATATGGTCCTTCCCGTCCCATTTGTCGTAGCATTGGAAGAGATATTCATCTATCGGATTATAATTCTTGATATAATCAGACTCCAGAAAATTCCTGACATCCTTGATGCTCACCCGGATGTCGGCGAGCTGCACCTCCAGCGTCATGCGCTTCTGCACTCTCGGATCTACGGGCTGGAAACCATACCAACCCTTCTCCTTCGGCATGTATTCCACGAATTTCATCACCGTGTTGTATCTGAAGTTATATTTACTTTTCAGCAGCTGTATCATGCTCATGATATTCTCGCGAACGCTGTTCTTGTCAACTTTGTTTTCTTCTTCCGAAGTATCGGAACCAGGAATCATCTGCTGATTATCTTCCGTGTTGAAAGCCTGGTTCTGAGGGCGCATGTTGCTGTCAATTTTCATCGCTACCGCCTTACTGTTGAAATAAGGTTTCGCATCGAGCGTCATCATAAAACTGTTGTGCATCGAAGGCTCAAAAGACAGGTTTGCGCCCGCTTCTATAGAAGGTTTCGGTCCGTCTGTGAGCACCGAAGCCTTGGCAATCGCCTGATATACAGGCAGAATCTGCTGGTAAGCGATGCGGTACAGTCGTTCGGCATCCGCCTCCTCTGCAGGCAGCAAGTCATCTTCATTGCTGAATTTCACCAATACGATAACCGACTTGCCATCAGCACCTTCCAGCGCAGCAAAGGTAGAAGGCAGCATGGCAACCGAGCGCTTCACGCCCTCCACGCCGTCCACATCCGTGATGTTTCCGAATTTCAGCATCAGGATACCGTTGCACGCCTTCATCTTCAGGTTGTTGTTTTCGTCTTTGGCGAATTCAGCAGCGGGGTAGATGTGCATCCATGTTGGCATATCCTTGTAATATTCGTAGCCGCTTTCCATATAGGACACGTATTCGCGGAAATGGGTAACAGTAAGTCTGCTGTCATCTTTTGCGATACGTTGCAGCAACTTCTCCATCGTCTTGGTGCTGACGAGGAGCTGCTTCTTGTTGTTTGTATGAACGATTGTTACTTTCATTGAATATATTGATTAGGATGTTTGTTTGTTAACTATTAACTATAAACTGTTAACTATAAAATCTTATCAGCGTTGCCCAAAGTTCGGTTGGTAAATTGGGCACTCGATTCCCGTAGTACGGGCAATGGCTGCCCGTCACGTGTTCTCTAGTAGCCCGTCACGTGTTCACCGGTAGCCCGTCACGTGTTCTCAGTGGGACCGCTTAAATGGCATGGCTGGAACATCTGGAGGGCAGAGAAAAAGATTAGCTTTTAGTGAAATCAATCTCTTCTGAGAAATGGTCGAATTCAACATCTTTATATCCGTATTTGGCGAAGAGCTGTTTGATATATGCCTGTTGTTCCGGCAGGAGTTTCAGTTGTCCCAGTTTGTAACGGTAGTATTGTCCTTTGCTGCCGAGGTAGTCTCTCATTTCGGCGCGCAGCGCAGGAGCGTCTTTCACTTTCATTTCGGCAAAGAGTTTGTCGAATCCCCATGCCATTTTCACGACACGCAGCGGAGCGAAGTACTTGCAATTCCCGTTTTTCAGGGCATTTGGGAAAATGGCATCCCCTCTATCAGTCTTCTCGTTTTTGTAGAGTGCAGATAGATAGTGAATACATTTGTTTTTCATCGGACATGGTTCGGTGAAACAGTAGGTGATGTTGCTAGGTACGTTTCCGTACTCAAAAGCCTTTTTCAGTAATTCCTTTTCATCCATGTTTCTTAAGTATTAAGAATAAAACATTCTGTTTTACTAAACGCAAATACATCCTGTTTATTGCCTTATAAATGCTATTATTATCACTTCATAAAGCATTTTTTTTCGATGCAAGCAAGAAATCATGATACTTCTCCCTAATTTATGGTAAGCGGCTCCGCGTTTATACCATTGTAGTCTTCTCATTTATTCGTACCTTTGCACCATCATTTTAAAATCAAACAAATTATGACAGCAAACGAACGTTTTGAGAAGGCTTGGGATTCCTTCTTAGTCTATCTGAATCGAAACCCCAAGGCCCAACTTACTCCTTTCTTGAAGGAAAGACATGTAAATCATCGCACCATGATGAACTGGATGTGCGAAAAAGGATATTCTGTTTTGCGTGCCAAAAAGGAAATCCGCCAAGCCCAGGAGGCAGCCCGCAGAGAAAAAGCAGAAGCATCTGCATCAAGTACAGGCATGATGTTCGTGCCTATGGAACCTCCTACCATAGATCTGCCTATGGAAGACCTCCTTTATGGCATAAACATAACCTTTCCAAATGGAACTTTGGTTTCCGTTAAAAAAGGATGTGCTAAGTCTGTTATGGCGTTGATGAAACTTTATGAGAAGGAGGATGCAGGATGTTTGGATTGAATGAGAGTACCCAGTACTATGTCTGCCAGAGATACGTACGAATGAACATGGGCATAAATGGCTTGTATCAGATAGTGAGAACCGAGATGGAACTTCCGCCACTTGGTGGTGCGGTATTCATCTTCTTCTCCAAGAACCGCCAGCAGGTAAAAATGCTCAAGTGGGATGGCGATGGTTTCTTGCTGTACCAGAAGCGATTGGAGCGAGGAACCTTTGAATTACCATTCTTTGACCCCAAGAACAAACAATGCAAAATGCCGTACAGGACACTATCGGCCATCATGAGCGGAATTTGCCTAAAAAGCATGAAATATAGAAAGAGACTCAATCTATAGTAGTAGTAAGATAACCCTAATATGTTGTGTATCAATAAAATAACTAAAAATAATATATAAGAACATTTGCATATCTCGATATTTTTTCGTACCTTTGCACTATGAAAAAGGACGAAATTATAGAGCTTCTAAAGGAGCAACTAAAAGTTGCTAATGATACAGTGAGTTCGTTGACTGCACAGGTCAACGAACTCATTGAACGTATAAAGTCACTTGAAGAACTACTCGTCCAGAAAGGAATCGCCATTGACAAAGCGAATCGTCAGAACAAGGCACTCGGCAAGCTCGTTTCAGGCAAGAAGTCCGAACGTCAGGAAAAGAATCCACAAGCCTCGATGACGCAGGAGGAATTTGACAAGAAGGAAAAAGAGCAGGCCGAAAAGAGAAAGGCACGCAAAAACAACGGTGCCAGGCGTGACATGCATTACGAGATGAAAGAGGTGCATGTTACGATAGATCCAGTCATGGATGCAGAGTTTTTGAAGACGTTGCGTCTCTTCGGAACTCGTACCTGTATACGTTACAGCATGGAACCCATCAAATTCATCAAGACCGTGTATCACATCAACACTTATACTGATGGAAGTATCATGTATCCGGGGAAAACTCCGCCGGCTCTGTTGTTGAATTCTTCCTATTCACCTTCCTTTGCAGCAGGACTCCTGCAGATGCGATACATCTATTCCATGCCGGTAGAGCGAATTATCAAATACTTTGCCGACAATGGGTTTACGTTAAGGAAAGCCACGGCAAACAAACTGATTGCCAGAAGTGCCGATGTACTGGAAAACTTCTATAAGGCTATCTGCCAAGTAGTGTTGCAGCAGGATTATGTCTCGGCAGACGAGACATACCATAAAGTGCTGTTAACCAAGACAAAGCCTACAGACAAGGGTTCGAAGAAAGGCTACTTCTGGGCTGTAAGTGCGCCTAAACTGGGACTTGTCTTCTTCGTATATGAGGATGGATCACGCTCTGAGCAGGTCATACTTAACGTATTCTCTGATTATAAAGGTACCATACAGAGTGATGCGTATGCTCCTTACCGGAAACTGGAGTCGGATGCTTATCCGGACATCATGAGAATCGCCTGCCTACAGCATGTCAAGAGAGATTTCGTCGACTGCGGCAAGGAAGACAAGGATGCTCAGGAAGTCGTAGATATCCTCAACAGATTTTATCGAGAAGACAAAAAACATAAGGTTGGGGTAAATGGATGGACCGTTGAAGACCATCTTGCCTATCGGCAGTCATATGCACCGGACATTTTACAGGATTTATTGGAGAAACTGGAGGAAATATCTTCCAGGAAAGATTTGCTGCCCAAGTCTACCTTGGCGCAGGCGGTCGGTTATGCCCTTAATGAATATAATGCCATTTGTGACATCTTCAAAAGAGGTGATACGGCTCTCGATAACAACTATATTGAGAGAATCCAGAGGTACATATCACTATCAAGAAGAAACTCAATGTTCTTTGGTTCGCACGAAGGAGCAAGCCGGGCGGCTATCCTATATTCTATAGCCATCTCATGCAGGCTGAATGGCATTAATCTGTTTGAATACATATGCGACGTAATAGAAAAGACTGTAGAATGGCAACCCAATACCCCATTGGAAAAATATAGAAACTTACTTCCTGACCGATGGAAAAAGCAGTAACAGCATTAGTTTAATCAGCTGTTACTGCTTTTTTTTGAATTATGCAAGGTATAAACGCGGAGCCGCTTACAATTTATGATACTTCGATGATACTTCTCCCTTCATTTTTAGAGAAGTCTCATTCTTGATAAAGTGTTGTGTATTAAAGATATAAGTCTTATTCTATACCGAAAAATGAGACTTTGATACTTTTTCGAGAAAAAAGATTTATACGTGCGTGTATTTGTTGGTTCTTTATCGCTTGCGTACTTCTTTCTAAACTTCATCCTAGCATCATCCCTTTTGTTGGAAGAATCATGCTCCGCAGACACCCTCCTTTTCTCCACAGTTCCCCCTCACATAACTTTTTTCGAAACTTTTTAGCTAAAAGTTTTGTTGTTTCGATAATAATTGTTACTTTTGCGGTGTCATATCCTTACTGGAAGCTCCAATTGGGCGAAGGTGGGATGGACATATATACATAAAGGCGTAACTGTACGCTTTGGTTTTGACGCTATTAGAACTTCGCAACTTCCAAATGTCTGTCAAGAACAAAGCAACGGGGACGCCCCTTGGGATGTATCATATATACAGCCCTTATTGGCTCATAGCATTTAGCAATGAGTTGATAGGTGGTACTATATACTTACATCGGCGTGGGGCTTCCAGCGTTGTACATTGAAAGACGATATTTCTTATTTGTTACCTACTTGATTATCAGCAGGTACAGGAAAACTCAAACGTAAGCATCATTTTATTGGGTGACAAGAAAGAACCAACAAAATGAAAAACAAATCTTGTGCAACAAATTTTGCTACTCAACAACCATTTTCCCCGTTACTTTTACTTCAAGAACCATTTTTACTGGCGGAAAGAAAAATGATGTGTTACTTGTCTATGGCAGCCAACCAAAGCCAATACACAAATATAAATTCATTCATCTTAGGATATATATACTAATGGATTGGATGAACTGAACGAATTGCGGAGCGATAGCCCAACCATGCCATGTGCAGTATTGGGTTGTCGCTCTCTTTCTTTCCGCCAGTAAGAACTCTTGTATGATTTCTGTTACTTTCCACTTGTAATTGCTTGTTTCAAGTCGTTCTTAGCTCTTTTATCCTCATATCTCAACTTTTCTAATTGTTACTCCGTTACCTGAATCTTCATCACCATTTCTGGGCTTTGATAAATTTGGTTGCAAAGGTAATGTCTGTACCCATATTCCTTGCAAGGTCAGTGCCTATGGTCTCTTGCTAAAATCTCCACCTTGCAGGTTGTATTTTAGCAGAGAACCTTGCAGGAAAAGCACAGACACCTTTTGAGGCAACAAAATTTAAATCAATCCCGAAATTGCAGATGCAAAATTAGGGAATAAAAAAATGAGCTTATGGCAAACATTTGTGACACTCAGTACAAGGTGATGGGCGAACGCAAGGCGGTAGCCGACCTTTGGAACACGCTCCAAACAATGGAGGTGAACACCAAGAACGTACATCTCTACAAGTTGGCGGAACACTATGGCATCGACTATGAGAAGATGGGCATATCGGTAAGAGGATATATCTATTGGGCAGAGTTTGAGGCAGACGAGGACATCTGCTTGTTGTCCTTTGACACCGAAAGTGCATGGTCTGCCTGTGAGGAGTTCTTTGATGAACTGAACAAAGTTCTTGGTGGAGAACTTTCCGTCAGTTATCGTGAGATAGAATGTGGATGCGACATTTTCTATGTCCATGACGAGCAAGGCTTCTTCCCAGAGGAATGCTGTGTGAGTTCTTCGGGTGAGCCTTTCGAGGATGCTTGTGAGGACATCTTTGACACTTGCCAAGATGCTATTGCCAAGTGGTGTGAGAAGATGGGTATCTCGCAAGGCGACAGAACCGATGATGAAATGGTGGACTTCATCAACGGCTATGAGTATGAGAACGAGGATACCTATTATTATATAAACAAGTTCACGTTTGGCTGATGGAAAGATTTGAGACGATAGAGAAAATCCCCACTTGGGCATTATGCTATATCATCAATGGCGACCCTACGGGATTGAGTGACGAGGACATCAAGATGGTTGATGGCTTCATGCAGAAATGGCAAGTGGAGATTGTTTCTCCACTCAGCCAAGACGGAAACGCATCATTCTCGCACTATCCTGCCTTTGGACTACCTGCCGAGGTTGAGGATTGCAAGGTGATTTTTCATTCGGAGAACCCACAAACTTTATAGAGCTATGTTTGAATACGAAGAATTGACCGACATTATCGGTTGCAGTTGCACACTGCTGATACCCTACAGAGGACGCACAGAAGGTTTCGTGGTTGCAGACTATGGTGAGGACATCGTAGTGAAATTGCGCAATGGCAAGGAAATTGTAGAAAGACGTGATGACGTTCTTGTCTATGACTGACGAAAAGGATGCTTGGTGAAGGTTATACTCGTCAGGCATCTTTTTTCTTTCCGCCAGTAAAAGCCCTTTTGTATGTAACGGCAAACTCCCTTCATCGTTTGCCGATAAACTTTTATATGGCTATGCTTTGAGGTTGTATTCGCCAAATGGCGACCTGCCTCTTTGTATGAGATAAAATCTGCGACTACGCCTTTCTTGGAGCTTTTCGTACAATGAAGCCTTTTGTCTGAGGATGGATCTTGTTTGCAGCATGGCGATTGTAGTTGGTTGCTCATGCTTACCTTCCTCTACAAATAGGAGTAGCCTTCGAAGCAGGTTCTCCTTCTGCTTGTCTTGGTCAATATGCTCATGCGACCACCCTCCATGCGGAAAAGTGTATTGCCTGTTGGTTAACCCTTGTTGCTGACGGCAAAACGCCATGGAAACGTGCTTTGCATTGATGATGGTTGCTGCAAATGATTGAGCCATACGATGCTGCTACGGTGTTCTTGCGTCCTTTTCTGAATTACCGATTTTTTGAAGCCACTATTTTTCCTATGCAAAGGTAGCGTGATGCTTCGACAGATGGAATCCGTCTTGTGCGGTCGCTTCGCTGTGACCAATAAAATAGCCGATAATCTTCCTTTTTCTCCTCACCGCCAACAGAAAACGAGTATTATAGTCGATTTTCTTGGTGCTGCCCTCATGTGCCACATCCCTGCTTTTGAATTGCATGTAAAAATTAAGTTTCACTTCAAAAAGTAATTCAATATGAAAAAAATCGAGAACACTTTCGTAGTAACAGGATTCGTAGGCAACAACGCAGAAATCCGTCAGTTCACCAACGCTTCAGTAGCACGTTTCTCATTGGCAGTCAGCCGTCAGGAGAAGAATGGTGAGGAAACCAACAGAGTATCAGCTTTCATGAACATGGAGGCATGGCGCAAGAATGAGCATGTTGACTCTTTCGACAAGCTGCAGAAGGGAACCATGCTCACTGTCGAGGGCTACTTCAAGCCAGATGAATGGGTTGATCAGCAAGGCACCAAGCACAACCGCATCGTCTTCATCGCAAACAAGTTCTATCCTACACCAGACAAGGAGGAAACTCCAACGGTAGAGCCTGAAAAGCCTACCAAGAAAGGCAAGAAATAGGATTTTTTCATTCTCTCTAATAAACAAAGCGGCTTCGGTCGCTTTTGTTTTGTTCATACAACCATGTTTACTTTTATAGCCACTATTAGCAAGTTTACTCTTATAACCGCCATTACGAGTTCCCTTTATATCAGCCAAATCACCTTTCTTTTTTAACGCTTCGTCCCACCCATCTGCGAAACCGCACCAACAGTTCGTCAAAGCGACATTCTTCATTTATCGGGAGTAACATCCCGAAAGATGAAGAATGACCATTTGCCGAAGGACAAGCACGAACAGAATGGCATTGGCTAACGGCATCCGTGACGCAACCGTCACTTACATGCTGTCTACCAATGCCACCCCTTTCGTGGGATAGCTTGTCTGGCTGTTGCGCAGTTTCACTCCCACCCATATCTTTTATATTCGCTTCTCGTCTTCCTTTTATAATCCATGGTTTACACTTTTATAGCCGTTACAAAGATTTCATGCCAAAAGACTCCTTGACTGTGGCGACCAACTGTCGCTACTGCAATAAGCCACATGGCATGAAGGCTGGAGCGGAAACACACTCGGCATGGATGCCAAGAGAGTTTCCCAATTACTCCTGCCGCATCTTTGTTCCGTCCTTCTGTTATAATCGGCAAACCGTTCTCTCTTTATAGCACTTCGTCCCACCCTTGCGGAATTGCACCGATGGCGCAGTTCCACACCCACCCTTTTCTTGTTGTAATCTTATGTAGTAGCACTTATAGTCATTTCATTTCGTCCATCGTCTTTGCCGCTTCGGATATTTTCCGCAAAGGTACCAGTTGCGTGGCAAATGCCAAATTGGGCATCATGGATGCTTTTCAAAAAATCTTCCTCTATGTGCCTTGCATATAGAGCGTATTTTTCGCTTCCAATTTGTCTTTTTGCCTTCCAACACCTTTGCGTGGCGGAAAAATATCCCTTGGGCAAGCCGAAAGGCTTCCGAAAATAGGGAAAATAAAAATTGAGTTTAACACAAATAATTTTTCCGACTATGGTAAGAATGATAGACGACAGCATCAAGAGACAGCTGAGCAAGAGGATGGATTTCTTCTTGAAGTATTTCCCTGTGAGAGTTCGCAATGTGGGCGAGGACGCAGTGGCTGCACGCCAACTGATTTGGGCGTTCAAGGATGCAAGGGACAACGCTTTTGAGAAGGTGGCGCAAATGACCGCAGCACATCTTATCAAAGTTTGTGGTGAGAAGATAAAGGACATCGTGTTTGTATGTGTGCCAGCCAGCACCCAAGCCAAGAACGAGAGTCGATACATGGCTTTCTGTAATCGTGTGAGCGAGCTTTGCGGCATCATCAACGGCTATTCGCACATATCCGTTTCAGGCGACCGCTTGGCAGTACACGAGCACCGCCATGACAAGGAAAAGAGCATCACTAAGACACAAGTGATTGAGTTTGATGAAGCCTACTTCAAAGGCAAGGACATCTATGTTTTTGATGATGTGGTAACGACCGGCGCAAGCTATGCCATTTTTGCCAATCAGTTGGAAATGTTTGGCGGAAACGTATTGGGAGGTCTTTTCTTGGGACGCACACACTATAAATATGCAAAGTGATATGGATAAGACAAAGTACATCAAAGCCAATTCCGTGGCTTTTTCGGGACATCGCACGATAGCGGAAGACCATAAGGACGAGATAAGGAAGAAACTGAGGGGCAAGATAAGGCTGCTCTATGCTATGGGCATCACCAATTTCTATTGTGGCATGGCACTCGGTTTCGATATGTTGGCAGCCGAGGAGGTGATTTCATTGAAAGTGAAACTTCCCAATCTGAAACTTATTGCCGTCATTCCCTATGACGGTCAGAACGAGAGGTGGAGCGCAAGGGAGCAAGACCGCTATTGGGATATTCTTGACAAGGCGGACGATGCTATCCTTTTGAGTAAGTACTATTTCAATGGATGCTTGCTCAGACGAAATGATTATATGCTTTCTCATTCGTGCGGACTGATTGCTTTCTTCGACGGCAAGCCCAAGGGCGGCACGTTCTACACTTGCCGAAAAGCCAAGTCGATGGGGATGGACATCATCAATCTGTACAAGTCACAAGTATAACAAACGAAAACTATAGCGTATGGACGACATCGTATCTTTGTTCGTGGTGTTCTTCGTGTTCAAGGCTTTAGGCGGAACGCTTAAAAGCCTTTTCCACGGAGACAAGCGAAATGATTTCAGAAGAGACAGATAAGGAATTGCCTTATCTGCCAAGTATTATGGGCAAGCCATACTGCAAGCATCAGTTGCAGTATGGCTCACCATTTATCTATATTGCACAAAAATCTAATTCGTTCAATAAGGATTTGTATGTTTTGCGAAACTTACTAATGGCAATATTTTTGATATTGCCTGGCTTGTTGCTTGTTATCAATTCATTCAGTAAAGCCGTGTCAGCTATGGCTGATTTCATTGCATCTACGCTCTTCTTATATCCGCATACCAATTTTGCGCCTGTAACAGACTTGAAGTGCTCAACTTCAGAGGTGTTAGCGAGTGTTTTACAACAACTAAAGTGAACTATTTTATCACGGAAGAAATCCCCAGCTATATCTGCCAATTCTTGTAAATCAACATTTCCATTCTCTCCCTCTAAACTTATAGAATGAAACCAACCATGACAAGCTATATAAACAATGTCTATTTTATTCCATTCACGTTTGTTCCTGTTGAAATACTCTATGTAGAGTTTCAAATCCTCTTTTGTCAAAATGTGCCTATAAATAGCATCGCATTTATGATATTCTTTCAACATTCTAAGAATAGGCTCGCTATTCAAATCAAAGCGTTCAGGCTTTTTGTGGGTATTGAATTTCCATTCTCCCTCAAAACAAAGTATATTCTTCATAAAATCACTTTTTATATATCACTTTCATTCTTTGGTTTTCTCTTGCCAAGCGGTCCGCTGAACTTGCCACGGTTCAGCTTCACCCCATACTTGTTGAGTATGCGGAACACCGAGCTGCGACTCCTGAAGCCGCTGACCTTCCAGATGTCATCGATAGTGTAGTTGTTGTTATACATATTGACGATATTCCTCTCACGGTCAATGCCTTTCTTTGGAGTTGAACTCTTGGCAGGTTTAATACCCGACTTGATATATTCCACATGGGCAGTAGCCTTGCGCAAGGCAACGACCTCTTCTGACAACGAACCGAACATGAAAAGCACATCGGCTATTGATGTACTTGGGAATAGCTCCCCCTTTGAGTCAATCTTATCCTGAATGGATATTATCCTTATCACCTTCACCCTGCAAAACTCCAGGAACATCGCCAATTCCCGAACACCACGCAGCGCATTGCTGAACTTCGAGATGACCAGTTCATCACCTCGTTCCAAACAATCCATGAGCTGCTTCCATTCCGGGCGTGTCTTCTCCTGGTTTGCACTATCTTCTATGATACGGCAACAGCCATACTTCTCCATCCAAGCCCGGTCAAAGGTGAATGTGTCATACTGCTCCGAGTTAAATATGTAACCTACTTTTGCCATAGCTATTATACACTGATTTGTAATTTGCCGACAAAGATACTTATATTCCATCAAAGTATAATCATACTCTGATAATTATTATAGTTAATTAAAGATTGATGTACTGCACTTTCTTGGATATATTATCATTTCATATCATGCTATAAAGTATGAATGAGAATAAAACATAAAGTTTGATTTGGTTTGAATAAATACCCGATAAATAGTCGTAAATTCGCACTGTAAATTTCAAACAAAGTCCGAAATGGAAAGTATAAACATTATCATATCTGCGGCAAAAAGCCGATTGAGGGTGAAGTGCAAACAATCTTGCACTTCAAGTTTTCGCATATCATACTTTGATGGTAGAAAACATATGTCCATGTTGTCTGCCATCATACTTGCCATTCTTTTGCTGGCATCCTGTTCAAAAAATGCCAGTGAATCATCTTTCCATGATGCAAGGGAGGCATTGGATGCGCAAAAGGAGTTCCTTTCAAGGATGAAATCAGACAAGGATTTGTCTATGGAACACCTTGCCGACAAAATATCCAAATGGCGTACTTTAGAAGACTCGGTTTCTGCTTGTCTGATGCGAGACACCATCAAAAAGGCACATTCGTTTCCGATGGAAGAATTTTCCAATGTCCATGACTCCATCCGTGACGAGTTTATGCGCATAGCTACCGCCAAGCGAAGGACATTCAAGGATGTGCTCCTGTTGAAGATGAACGTCTCCCCTTATAAAAGTAAGAAGGAAACGGACAGCCTTTCCTTGGTGGCTTCAAAGTTTTTTGAGAGTATGGACACCATACCATTATATAAAGGTGACAAGACAAGGATCTTGACCACCTATCATTTCTTCTTGGAGAAGGTGAAGAAGGAAGGCATTGCCAACCAATCACAGTTCCTCGCCTTTCTGAAAACGGAGGATAGGCTGTTCAGAACATTTCTATCTCATCTATACGAGATGAGCGACGTGTCGGTTTCGCATATAACAAGTGGAACAGAAGATGTGTGCAAGATGATTGCTCAATCTTCAAGGAAAGGAAACTTACCAGCAAGGGATGCCGTGGCATATATGGCGGTTCGTACCAATCGAAGAATCATCGCCAATGCGCAGACTTGCGTTGCTGATATTAAGAGTGGAAAGGTTACTTCCGCAGAACAACGGACTGCCTATTTTTGGATGATACTGCAACCATTCCTGTCCATTGATGACTTCGGAATGGCGATGCTTTCAGAGAATCAGCGAAAGGATTTGGTGCAACTGTCAATAGATGCTTTAGGCACAATCGCCTGTCTTAGCCATTCCTTGCAGATGGACAAGAATATGACAGACGGGTTACCAGATATGTTCATCAAGCTATACATTTCTTCATTATAAACACAATAGTTATGCTGCATAAATTTCTCAACGACTTCCTGGCACTTGCACCATTGCAGTTGCCAGAGCTTATCAACCAGGAGCGCATGGAACAGCCAGTCTATGAAGACGGCTATGTCCTGCTTGACTTCAAATTGGAAAAGCCTTGTCCTCTCGAAGAGGTGATGAACCTGTTCGAAGACCAGATGGAACTGGTCATCCTTTACCACAAGGTGACTTCCGTACATACAGAGTTCGGACAGTTCTGCTGTGCCTTCTCCAACCCTAATTTCGGGCGGATGTACAAGATGAATACCAGTACGGATGCCAATGGAAATGTCCACTCCGTCATGGTGACAATCTATGAGTCCTTGGAGTTCATGTACGGTGACTTGTGCCATGACATGGAACTGCAAGCGAGGACAGGCTTCTTCAAGTACAAGCGTGACAAGGCGGACATGCTGATGTGTTTCATGTGACATTACGTTCCTTTTATGAGCGACATGCAGCTTCAGAACATCGTGGACATCATCCACAAATGCCACACATGGATAGACGTTGGCAGTTCGTTCCATTGGAAAGACACCGCAGTTTCACAGCATGGCATGGTACAGACCGTCTGCTGTCGGTGTATTACCCTTCGGGCCTGTCATTCCAACAATGATTATGTCCGTGGGCAAGAGTGGCATATTCCTCTGCTTGACATTGACCGAAGTGCCAAGATTCTTATGAGAAAGGATGCTGGTTTCAAGAAACGCCTTGCTTCAAATGCTTTGACAATGGCGGATGTCGAGCGACTTTTCATGGAAGTCACCTATGGAATTATTGAGTTGGAGCTATTCGAAGGTTATTGACCGTTTTACATTACAATTTGATCTATGATATTCAAGATTATCTTTCTTTTATTCCCTATGTTTCTTCTCTTGGCATCAACGATGTGCTACAGGAAGAACAATCGGATGATGCAGAGATTTTATCTCCGCATGGTATTTTCGCATAATTTTCGAAAACTGTACACATTGCTGTTGCTGATGGCAATATTGGTGTTCAGTTTCGTGGCATATCAAGTACAGCCCAACGAGATTGGTGCTCATGTAATGTCACTGTTGGCATTGTTACTGTTCAAGTTCTCCTATGCAGACAATCTGCTGCATAGGTTGCATGACAACAGGAAATCATGTGCCATTGCTTTTACAGCCTCATTGGTGTTCATGTTCACTCCCCATTTGTACACATTGGGGGTGATGGTAGGCTTGCTCTTGGTGGCATCCATCTACTATCCGTCCTCAAAGGTCATCTTCAAGGCACAATGTCCTGACAGTGGCAGACACTTGGCGCAATGTCCTGAGGACATCGTGAACTTCTACTTTTAGTCCATTCTTGGAATATGCTACTTGGTACTTGGCACATTCTACAACACTCAGTCTAAAATGAGAATCATTATTTCACAACATCAACAAGACATTTTCAATGAAACATATACCAAAGGAAAATATAAAGGTAAGTCTCTCTGTCGGCTTTCTGGCATCTCTCCAGGACCGACATAACGAGCGGTATTCCAAACACGAAGCGTTCTGCTATCTGCTGGACAAGGCTTGTGAACACTACATGCCGAAAGCCGTAAGCAAGGAAGTGGCAGACGAATTGAAAGATTTTCTGTTTGTTACAACCAAAACTCAACTTGCGGAGGACTGGCATTGGCATCGTGCTACCGTGCGTCAGTTCCTCGAAAAATTAACGGAACATGGGCTGATACACTGCAAGGAGTTTGAAACGAAATACACCATCATCACGATGATTGGCATGAAGGACGGTAACGTTCCGACAATGCGAAATAGCATATTGGAACCAATCATCCGTTTCACAATGGACAGTTGGTTCAATGGCACTTCCACCACAGAAGAGACTGCCGTTGTCTGTGGTCAGATTGTAAAGGGTGCAGTAGCATTATCGCAAGAAAACAACTCTGCTTCTACATCATCTGACAACCAACTTTCATCTGATGATATTGCCACTTGCATGATTGGCAGACTTGTGGATTGTATGCCTCTTGTAGATGAGGAAGAACATAACAGACTTCAGCTGCGTAACGCAATCTTCAAGTTCTTCACTCGTGTTCTCAATCGAGACTGGCTCCAGTTGCTCCTTCTGATTAAGGAACTGCCCGACATCGCCAGTCATGGAAAGTCTGCTTCCGTCAAATTGAACACAGCTGAAGACATGAGCCTTTTCCAATCCCTGTGTTCCGCTTATAAGGCTTGCTGTCCTACCTCAACAGTTGAGACAGCTGCCAAGCCAGTTGTAACCGCCAAGGCGGACAACCATAAGTAGAGTTCTTTCTGTTCCATTATAGCTGCCTTACGGACATTCTCCTTTTAAGACCTCACGGTTCGGTACTGGCATATCGCACTCGTCGTGGCTTGCCTTTTTTAGCGCATCGGGCTTGCCCGCTGTTCACGAATTTAGGGAGTGTGGTAACTCATTACCCCTACGACCTATCAGTCTTCGGGAGAGTGTCCGCCAAGACAGCAAGCTGGGACACTGTTTTTACTGACACATATAAGCATATCAGAGATATGGAAAGAATAGCAAAGCAGGTATTGAACGTCAGGGGACGTAAGGGATGCGCCGCCGCTCTCAGCCGTGAATACCAACGAAACTGGAGCGACCGGGCTTGGCAGGTAGCCATTGCCAAGGGTAACTATGACCTCGGCAGACAGCATCTGAACTTCCAGATTTCCAAGGGAGGCAAGATAGCACCTATCGACAAGAGCAAGTCCATCCCACAGATGATGGCTGAGAACTTGGCTGCTCGTGGCATCAAGGACAAAAATGAGGGATTGACTGAGCCACGTTTCAGAACGGTGGCGGACTTCATTTTCAGCGGTTCACAATGGAAGATGCGTGAGCTTGCCTTCGGTGAACAAAAGGTTGTATTCAAGCCTGGTGACAACAAGGAAAATTATGCAGTCAAGCGTATGCCTGAGATTGAGCAATGGGCGACGGACATTTATAATTTTGTCGCAGGAAAGTATGGTGAGGAGAATATCGTTGCCTTCTATGTACACTTGGACGAGACTTCACCACACATCCATTGCGTTCTTCTGCCAATCAAGGACGGCAAGTTTGCCTTCAAAGAAATCTTCGCAGGTGCCAACAATCGGGAATATAGTCAACGTACATCGAAACTTCATGACGAGTTGGCGATGGTCAATGAACCTTGGGGACTGGTGCGTGGAACGAGCCAAACGGAGACTCGGCAACGACACAGACCTACGGAGGAATACCGCAAGCACCTGTCCGAGGAATGTTCTTCAAAGGAAGAGGAACTGGACAACCTTAACAAGGCTGTAAGCGATCTTCGGGTGGAAATAGCACTGGCAGAACGTCGTGTAAAAGGTCTCTCTTCCATGGTGGAACATCTGGAAAAAGAGAGACATCAGAAGATGTTGGAGATTGACAAGTTGAAGGTGCAGATTGCTAACAAGGAAGGAGATAGTTCCATCTTGTTGCAGAAGTTGGAAAAATTGCAAAATGAGTTGGCTTCCGTTGATGAGAAACTGGCTGACAAGAAAGACAAGCTCGCTGTAGCTGACCGGCAGTTGGATGAGTTGAACAAGGACATGGAGTTTATCAAGGAGCGGACAGAGACGCTTCGACAGGATGCCATGCAGTTCTCTCGTGAAGCTCAGACTGGTGCTGGCACACTTATCAAGACAGCTATGTTGGAAAGCATGGTCACTGACTACCGTTCCAAAATGGCATCGTTGCCACCTGAAATCAAAGTAGCATTTGACGGTTCGCCATTGGAAACCATAGCCGAGCACACTGCCGAAGTTCTTCATTGTGCCACCTTATTATACCTTGGCTACATCGACCAAGCCACGACATTTGCCGAAGGGCAAGGTGGCGGAGGCGGTGGCAGCAATGACATGAAATGGGGGCGCAACGATGACGAGGATGACAGGCGTTGGGCGCACCGCTGCCTTGCGATGGCAAACAGGATGATGCGACCGAAAGGCAGCAAGGGTAGAAAGCGTTAATAGAAAAAATAATCGACAAATTGAAATTTATGATTAGAAAAGCAATATTTATGATGGCATTGTGCCTATGCGGACAAATGCAAGTCAATGCAGAGACTATGGATGATGGCACGGATGATTTGGTGCCGTCTGGCATAAATGAGGATATGCTCCGACAGATTGAGCCTACATACCTCAAAGAAGTGGCAGTTCCTTCTGCATGGTCTTCCAACTGGTTCGTTGGTATGTCTGGTGGCATATCAACCTTTGTAGGAAAGCCGCATGGTACAGGGAACTTGTTCGACAGGATGAAACCTTCCCTAGCAATAGAGGCAGGAAAATGGTTCACGCCAGAGATTGGTGGTCGATTTAGTTTCCAAGGTTTTCAGTTCAAGGATGCCAGCAAGAATGTCCGTGATTACAAGATGTTTCATGCGGATTTTCTTTGGAATGTGACCAACAGTTTTGTCAAAGACCATGCCACCACACAAAGATGGGGATTCATTCCGTATGCTGGTTGCGGTATTATCCATAACGAGGATAACGGCAAGAGTCCGTTTGTCATCAACTATGGTGTGATTGGACAATATCGTTTAACAAAGCGTTTGGCGGTCAACATGGAATTGGGTGGCGCAACCACATTCCGTGACTTTGATGGTGTTGGCGCATCCAACAAGTTTGGTGACAATTTGTTCACCTTGTCTGCCGGACTGACTTTCAATATCGGGAAGGTCGGTTGGAAGAAGGTTGTAGATGCCGCTCCTTATATCAACCAGAACAAATGGCTGGCAGATTACACCAATGATTTGTTGGCTCGCAACCAAAAGTTAAGCAAAGCTCATGCGGAGGATGCCAATGCCATCGCTGAGATGAGAAAGATCTTGGAGATTGAAGGATTGCTGAAAGCCTATGCCGACCGCCTATATTATGCGGATAGTACGGAGTATTGCATATACCCGAAAAATGACTACAGCGGTTTGAACTCGCTCCGTGCAAGATTGGCTCACAAGGATTGGAATGGCATGGGAAAACCAAAAACAAGCCGCTCTCTGGAGTATAGTTTCTCCGTTTCTGATTCTGTTTCTTGGAACAAATACGTTGCAGAAATGGCAGGTGGAACCAAGTGCATCGGTTCGCCAGTGTTCTTCTTTTTCAAGATTGGAACCACGCAGTTGGCTGACGTTTCACAGATGGTAAATTTGGATGAGCTTGCTCGTGTAGCAAAGGCTTATCATCTCAAAATTTCCGTTGTTGGTGCTGCCGACAGTGCCACAGGAAACGATGGCATCAACAATCCTCTCAGCAAGTCAAGAGCGGATTATATCACGCAACAGCTTGTGGCAAGAGGCATTGACAAGTCCATGATAATATCAAAAAGTAAGGGCGGTATTGATAAGTATTCACCAATTGCAGTCAACCGTCATACGGCTGTCAGACTATTTGCACAGTAAATATGTTTTACTATCATTCATACGATAAGCGGTAATCTGCAAAACAATGATTATCAAAAGAAAGAGTCCGTTCGTGATGAATGGGCTCTTTCTGCTATTGGTTGTTTTGTTCTTTCTCCTGTCGCAATATCTTGTTTATGACAGTGATGACTTGCTCTTGTATATAAGCTTTGAACATCGTGTCATCCTTTATGGCAAAGTCCAACTGTTCATATACTACAGTATTGACAGAACTTCTGAGTTGTTTTAACTTGTCATTTACTGGTATCTGTCGATGGGCTTGCCAATAGAACGAAACTTCATCTTGCACTATCGCTTTCAACACCATTTTCTGTTCACGGCTGAGTTTCTTGAAAGTCTTGTTTTCTCGTTCTTCGTTGTTGCCATATAAAATAGTATCGATATATTCATCGGCATCAACGATCTCAAACTCATTGTCCCCGAAAGGCAAGTCCAAAATCTTCTTGTTGCTTTTCTTCATCTCACCCATGCACTCCTTACAGATGTGTTGGACATGACCTTTCCCCGAAAATGACTCGTTCGACTTGTATTCACCACAAATCTTACAGTAATGTCCTTTATGCTTCTTCTTTGCCATATCTCTTATCTTATCAAGGGTTATGCAACTGTATGAGAATGCAGGATGCATCATCTTCCAAGTATTCTATACGACTTGGCAATTTGTTTTCTACTATAACAGAATCTATGCAATCCTTGGATTGATAAAATCCATCTGTACATAAAAACAACAAGTCCATGTCTGATATTTTCGTTTCTTGAATGGATATAGGGTTGCGGAAACCTCTTCCATTCACACAACGAGTCAGAAAGGTACAATTATCACCTTCCTTCTGGTGGTCTTCAGTAAGTTGATGTATACCTTTTTCTTTTTTGTAATATAGACGAACATTTCCTTGCCATGCGTAATAGGCAGTATCATCTTTTATGTATAAGACGGTAACTGCTGCTCCCATTTTGCAACAAAGAGCCTTGCATTTATCTGCAACTGCAATGTCTGCTTGTTCAAAAGCCTTTGCTAACAGATCTCTTATATCCACAGAATTATGTTCTGCCAATATTTTATAAATACTTTGTGCAACAGTGACAGCTGCGATCTCACCATATTGTAAGCCACCCATACCATCGGCAAGGATAGCGATGCAACTCCTATCTTGTAATTGTTTGCACAAGATAAAATCCTGGTTTGTATCACATAAGCCTTTTTGACTACAATAATTTATATCTATCATTATAAATCCCTTTCTTCTGTAGCAGAGCGAAACACTTCTGAAATGACTTGCCATGTTCTCCTTACTTGGTCATAATTCAAACCCGATTGTGAATTGAGAGTTTGGCTTATCAAATAGCTTCTCTCCTCCAACTGCAATTCCTCGTCAATTTTGTCTGCATAATATACAAGTTGGTCTCGGTTCAATAACTTTGCCAAATCGTTTGCCAGCCAATAGCCACTAGCTACATATTCGTCAAAATCTTCCCAATCATACACTTCCATATACGCTTCTCGATCCAAGTTTGCCATAAGGTAGTTGTCCAATATGAACGACATATCCTCTGCATCCTTGTTTGTGGTTAGATGTCTGTCCATCCAAGCATTGAACTTCAGCAAGAATAATCCATGCAAAGAAGCTATCTTTACAGTGAATCTGTCATCAATACTAACAGTTATAGCATCAGAAAGCACTTCGTCAAACCCTTTTACGGACATGGCAATTGTTTCTTCGGGTGGCCAATAGATGTTGTCATCTTCCTTGGCGACATATCCGTATGGAACAACATCTATCTCATAGTCACCATAATAGAAGCGTTGGTGTTTTGCCTTGTCCTTCTCGAAACCATCCGCAATCAAACTATTTTTGATTTTGTCAAATTCCTGCCAGTTTGGAACAGCTATAGCCAGATCCAAGTCTCTTGTCTTTCTACGTGATGACGTGTTCAGCATCTGCTGCATGACTATATCTCTAGCGGTGGCTCCTATGATAAAGAAGTCGTGATCCATTCTACGGAAACTATCTGTAAGTTTCTCCAACAAATCCACAAGAAATGGATTGTTTATCTTTTCACTCGAAATCTTTAAGCTCATTCTTTAATATGCGTTGCGCAGCCTCCAAGCAGCGACTATTGCCACTACCCATCAAGTCTGCATAGATTAATATAGCAGGAACAGTTCTGTTGTCAGTTTCCCAATTCCAAAATTTGTTGTACAGATGAATTTCCCCATTTGCATCTTGCTTGACGACACCTGTTCGTATAAGATGTGCTGCAGGTATTTCCGTGTATATGTCGAAAATTCCTGGTTGTAAGTAGCCATCCGTCAAGTTTGCGGCAGGCTCTCCTCCCCATGACATGCCCTTTGGCAAGGCTATGTTTTTCCACTCATTTCTATTCGCTTCTGTTCGAAATGCCATTGCGCCTACCAGCAATTTGGGTTTCAATACTTCATTGTAATTGCTAACCCATAAGTCAAGCAGTTGTTTTTTGTCTTTTATTATGCGACCGTTTTTAGTGTCACAAACAAAACCACGTCTTGCAAGTTCATCCAAAACGTTTTTCACGCTTCCCAAAGATACACCAATTTGCTCTTTTATCTCTCGATAAGGCTTCTTTATATTGTCTGCATTTTGCAACAGATAAAACACGACCTTCAATCCTGCATCTTGAAATACGGGATAGGTTTTCACCTTGGACTCTGTATTTTTCCTTCCTTGATTAAATATTTGGAAAATCAAGTTCCCTGCCTTTGTATATCTGACAAGGCAGTTTCCTGCACAGTCCAGATAGTTGATGCCTCTGTTTGCCAATTCTGTTGATACCTGTGGCGTGACATATTGCGTAACAAGCAAGATTTGCTGCTTGTCATTGTTCATAGTTTGCATAGTAGCTAATGTCGGATTTAATGTGGCCTTGGTTATGTTTTCCCTTACATGACACACAAAATCTACATTCATGATCTTAACAGTGACATCATTTTCATTGGTACAATTTACTTTGACGGCTGTTGTTGACACAACATCCCCCACAGGAAGGCTTGCTCTAAGAGCATCCAATGCTTGGTTTATTATGATATTGTTTGCCATCATTTTATGTTATTTGTTCAATATATCAGTTGTGTTCAATTTGATTGAACATTGCAAAGATAATGAACAAAACTTAAACGAACGAACTTTTTATTCAATATTTCATCTTGTTCAACACTATTTAACATAGTGCGAAGATTGAACAGGGATATTTTCAGAAATACAATTCCCGAAAAGTGACACAAATGACAAAAAACGGGAATGCTCGAACTGTATATGCCGGTTCTAACAGATCTCTCTATTATCAAAAAGCGGTAATCTTACCAGTTTTAGTCACTACACATCTCCCATACCCCTTCATCCTCCCTTGTTTTTCCTTAGCAAATTTAGTTCAGCCCACCAGACCGTCAAGTATCGCCTTGCTATTAGCAGGTTATTTCATCAGCAGCCTTCCACCAATCAAAGATTGGGGTATTCCAATGAAATAATCTCCCAATTCCTTGTCTTGTCTGCCTCCATGTCCGAACTCTTGATTGCACGTAAAATCAATTCCCTCAATGAAGTCGTAAAGGCTTCGAGAATAGGGAAGAAAAAGAAGTTTCACAATTTAATCCGAACAGATATGAACGATATGATTAACGAAAGAGACAAGGAGTTTGCCAATGAGTTTTCACGCTTCGTGAACGGCAAGATGTGTTCCGCATCCAAGGTGGGTGCAGAGTTTGCCAATGACCACCGCTTTCTTGTAAACGAGAAGTTCAAGGTGATGATGGCTTTCATGGAGCAGTTGGCTGTAAACTATCAGAAGGGCTATTATGACCTTCGCAATGAATGGGCTTGCACCTTGGCACATGCTGCCATTGAAGCCTTGCGTGAGCAGCAGCTCTACTATCCATCTTCACCAGATTATTCACACAATAAATAATACAGCTATGACAAGCAGATTGATTACACCACAGTTGGCGGAGCAGTTCAAGCAATATCCGTTTTATTCACAGGACGGCAAGAAGAAGGATGCCATTTGCCAATGCGTCTTCTTCATCGGCAAAGTCCGTTGGTATGTATTGGAAGGTCAGCCGGAAGGCAATGACTTCACGCTGTTCTCTATCGTTGTCGGTCTCGCCGATACAGAATATGGCTATGCTTCCATCAAGGAAATGGAGAGTATCAGCGTGGATGTCGGATATAACCTTCCCAAGATACCGATATTGCAGGACAAGAGCTTCAAGCCTTGCCCAATAGGGAACATTCCCGACGAAAGATTGCAGTCGTTCCTGTCTGATATGTATGACAGGGAAGAAGCTTAAACCACACATCAGCCGTAGGCTTCTTGCCTATGGCTGCTAAAAATCAAACGATATGATACAGCAAAAGATAACGGAGATAGCCGAAATATTAGGATGGAGCGTTGATTTCTCCGAGCCACAAAATGGCAAGACAGATGTAAACTTCGCCAAATATACTTCCTATGGTCAAGATTTCAATTTCAGCGTGGAACTTGAAGACGATGATATGGAAGCCTTCATCGACAATATCCATGAGTATTATGAGAACTTTGATGTTGACGAAGAAGCGTACATTTGGATTGGCTCAGACGGTCACGGAAAAAATGGCGCACCTTACCACATTGCCGATATAGTCAAAGACATGGAGGAAGCCGAAGTCATGATGGCTGACCTTTATGAGGCATTCAGACAATATTATTCACAGTTGGAACCTCAAGCCGTATGACAATAGAACAATATCTTTACCGCCTATGTCGAAACATTCTCAATGAGCGTTTCGACTGGCGCAAATACCTTACCACCCGAAGCTATTTCGGCAGAGACCTTTGCGTCACTCCGCTCCATGTCTCCTATGGACAAATCGGCTATACCATCCATTTCCCTTACTCTCGTGACCCAATGCCCGAACTCGCATATGATTGGGAAATGAACGAACTCACCATCGATGAGGAAAATTGGCAGAAATGGCTTGCTGACGAAGATGAGGAAGATGGTGACAGCGAAGATGCCACACCCGAATAATGAAAAAATCCAGGATGCTTACACATTGATATATATATATGTGCGCATCTTGGATTTTTGCTTTTTTGCTACAAATAGCCTTATTATCGGCGGAACACAGACCTTGCGACCTTTTCTTCTTCTGCCTCAGTTTGCTCACTATCATTTGATGATGCGGATTGCTTCATGTCCTTCGCATCCTTGTTTTCTTCCGATACTGAAGCTGCAACATCCTCACTCTGTTGTTCCTTCATTTCCAAAGACACTTCGTCTATTCTCTGCGTGAGAATAGACGTTGCCTTTTTCACATCCATCAAGGTGGTCTTGATGAAACTTGGCGACTCCTTCAGACTGCCGAGCCACGATTTCAGATAGGCGGCACTGTCTTCCTTCAGATTCTTGGTCATGCCATACTTCTGGCACACCAATGCACTGCCCAACTCTGCAACCAGTTCCTCACGTGCATATTCATCGGAACCGAAGCCCGACTGCGGTTTGAGACGGTTCAACTGATTTTCCGCTCCTGTCGAGTGAACCATCTCATGGAACGCTGTTCCATACCACGACTCACCATCCTTGAACTGTGACTTTTCAGGAATGGTTATCTGGTTGCGGGAAATGGAGTAGAACGCATTGTCCTGGTGTTCGATATTGATGGGACAAATCCATCTCTGCTCCTTGAACATCCGGTCAACAGCAGGAAACGAATACATGTCACCTTCCTTCACCAATGCCTTCTCTGGCTTGTTCTCTGCTTCCAACTTGGCATACAATTCAGGTCTTGCCGCCTTCAGATTGGTCTGTGCCACATTGAACACCTGGTACACATTCAACTTCGGATAGACATTATACTCCTTCTGCTCCTCAGCACTCATTCGCTTGTAGTCGTCATAGGGTATCTTTTCTTTTGTCTCCTTGTGTACAATGGTGAAACTTGTCAGCATCACGGGAAAACTCTTCTCTCCCTTATTGATGCCAACCTTGGGCAACGGCTCGCCATTGGCATCCACCATCTGCTTCTTGTTACCTTGCTTGTCGGTCTGATAGTTCAAACCCACTGCACGGTTAAAGGTGCAGAACACTGGCAACTCGTAGCCTTTCTTCTCGCAGAGCATGGTGAGCAACAAGGCATTCATGCCGTTATACTCTCTGCCAGACAGGTTCTTCGGCCAACTCAATGTACCTTCCGTAAACCAAGGCTTTTGCCATCCGTCCTTGCTTCCCAACGACTCGATTTTCTCTATCATCATGTTGGCGAAGGTGTCCAAGGCTCTGTCTTCAGCATTCTTTCCATCGCCATTATTCTGTGGACTCTTATTGTAATATGCCATACTTGCTAATTGTTAGGATGATACGGTTTCTTCTCCCACTGGTTCAACTCCGCCACCTTGCAGCCTAAGTTGAGTCTGTCGTTATACACCGAGATTTCCAACTCGCCCTTTGCCTCGATGGTGGCTTTCGACTGCAGCCATTCTTCCTTTTCTTCCGAGAACCGGACAAAGCGCACCCAGGTAAAGACAAATTCTTCTTCAATCTTCTCTGCACTGAAAGCAGAAAACATCAGGAAAGCCTTACCATTTTTGCCTTTCTTCATATCAATGTCCTTACCGACCTTGCCCTTGAACTCCATGTCGCCCACGATGCCATCCTTGCTTTCCGATACAGGCGAAAGGTTCACTTCCGATACTTTCAAGTTGAAATACAGGTTGTCATCTTTCTTCTTGAAGGTCAATACACCTTTCAACTCAATGCGGTTGCCCACGACAATGCCTTCCGCATCGTCACCATCCATGATACAACTGACAATCACGGTCTTGTTGATACCACTCTTGGCTGGCACCACTACATCCATGGAATATGTCGTAAAAGGCATTCCGTCCTTCCCATTGCGAACCACTGCAGCCTTGCTGACGGTTCCGCACACACTTACGTTACATTTAATCATAGCTCAAATACTTTTTTATTCGTTTTCTATTGACCAAGATGTGGAACCTCCAAGTATCTTACTTTCTTTGCATTGTCTGACTTCGACCTTCTTGCTGTTCCAGGACTTGCTCATAGTTTTGCGATGCCTGTTGCGTCAGCACGATAGTATTCACCATTCCAGCGATGCGCATTTTCTTGGCATCATTGCTCAGGTTGGTATCACCCAACACTTGCGACAATCTACAGAACTCCGCATTGGTCAGTTCTCTCGTCACTTTGGTAGTGCCATTGTCCGCTTGCAACACAGCCTTTCCATTATCGCCAATACTCAACACGCACTCCTTCATAGTCGGCATCAACGGTTTCAAGTCCACCTGCCTTTTGCTTACAGCTTCTGAGATTTGCGCTTTTTGCTCTTCCTCGCTTTTACTGTCTATTTGCACAGCGAGGGCAAGCAGACTGCTATACATGGTAGTCACCAATCCCATAATAGGATCTGCACTTGACAATCCTGTGCTTGCGTCCTCGGATGAAAGCAATTTCTTCATCCAATCGTCAGGTGACAGACTCGTGTCCACTGCCGAACTATTTCCCTTGTATTTTGCCAACAGGTCATTGCCGTTATACAATGCTTGTTGCTTCAGATTGCCTTTCTGCGCTATCTCCGCCAAGTACGATGCAGGATCCACGTCCCTTGTCTTGCCGTCTGCCGATATGGTCTTCACCCCGAAATGCAGATGCTCACCTGTGGTTCGCGTTCCAGTATTGCCAGATACGCCCAATTTCTGTCCTGCTTTTACCTCGTCACCCACCTTCACGGCAATACTGTCCAAATGCATATATGTGGTCTGCACCTTGCTTCCGTCCGATCTTGCGTATTCCACTGTTACAGACTTGCCACCGCCAGTATTGGCATTGTGGCTCACAGCTACCACCTTGCCGCCATTCTCTGTAGCCAGCACAGCATCATGCTTGGCTCTGATGTCAATACCCTTATGCATCTGCTGTTTGCTTTTGTCCATAGGGTCTTGACGCATACCGAATGGAGAAGTGACAAACAAGAACTCGTCCCTTTTCACAGGGAATGAGTATTTGTCGTTGGTTGTTTGAGATGCTGTTTGCTTCTTTTCGTCATTATTGGATGTCGATACCGAAGACGATACCGTTGCTGAAGTCCTTGCATTCTGTTCTACGCCGAACTTCTTGCCCTCAGCCCTCATCTCTCGCATCACCTGTTGGTCATACTTCTGTAATCCATTGATCTCGATAATCTTTTGCAAACTGGCTGCATATCCTCCACTGGTGGCATAACCGCCTCGCTCAATGCCGTTTGTCCATCCCTTGTAATCATCGGGAGAGAGTTTGAAGCATTGGCTGTAGCGGCTGCTGTTCTTCAATATCTTGGAATGGTGCTCGTATGAGTCACCCACCGTGGCATACTTGCAGAACTTCTCATTAGGCTTGTCATCGGTATAGACAAGATAATCGCCACCGTTCTTCAACCAACTTTTCGAAGCCTTCACGCCAAAGTGGTTGTTGCCCAACTGCGACAGTTCACTCTGTCCATTACGGCTTTCTAAGATGCCTTGCGCCAAGGTGACGGAAGCAGGGATGCCATATCGCTTCATTTGTTCCATCGCCTCGACAGCATATCTTTCTGCATATTGCTGATTCTTGCTCATGTCTTTATCCTCATTATTATCGTTTCATACCGCCAGAACGCTGCTGTTCCTCAGTATTTTGCTCCTCTTGCTTCTGCTTGGGTGCCTCCAACTGGTCACAGATAGCTACTCGTTCTCCTGCTCGGATAAGCTTGGGCAGATAGGTGTCCAAGGCATGATGTGGAAAGCCAGCCATGTAGGGACCTGCTTGGGTGTTTCTCTTTGTCAATGTTATCCCCAACACTTCCGCTCCTCGCTTGGCATCCTGTTCATACATCTCATAAAAATCACCTACACGAAACAGCAGCAAAGCATCTGGATGCTTGGCTTTCAACTCCTTCCATTGCTTCATGATGGGAGAGTCCTTGGTCTCTTCCTTCTGCTTACCCTTTGTTTCTTCCTTCTTTTCCACAGTAGCGTTATTATCTCTTTGAACAGTCACATCCTTCTCTTCCCTAATATCTGTCTTTTCCTCAGAGGAAGCTTGCTTGTTCTCTTCCTCATGATATTCTCGATGCTCTTCCTCATTCTTATCGGTGGAGACTTGCGTTTCTTGCTTCACCTCGGTTTCCTCAACTTGCTTCTCAGATGCAGTCTGCTCCTGCGTCTGTCCTTTCTGCAGGATGTCAGCAAACAGGGTAGCAGCAAGATGCTTTTTGTACTCGTTCTTGTCTTCGGCAATCCACATTCGTTGCCATTGGCTTGGCGATACCACACGAGGCTGCAACTTGTCTGCGCCATCAATGGTGACTGCACACAGAATGACATCGTTCTTTGCCTTGAACACGTTCACTTTCTGTATGCGGTTCATGTCCACCTCGTTGTGCTGACCGCTGCCAAACAAGTCCACCTTCAGATCAGGCTTTGTCTCTGCCATCGCATAGTATTTCTGTGCCAGTTCCACCCTCAGGCTGTCCATCGTGTCCTGCGCTTGTTTCAATGTTGTGAAGAAGCGGTTCAGGTCTGCCTTGTCTGGATAGATGGAAAAAGCCTTCTGTCCTTCGGGCTTGATATACATCGCCCAACGCTTGTTGTCATCCTGCACCATCTGTATGCGGTCGAAGCCCACCTGCTTGCTCTGGCTCACGGCATCGCTTACGTCTATATTGGATATGTCTTCCAATTGCCAGTTCTTCAGTCTTGCAACGGTGATGTCCTTTCCTGCAAAATAGCCGTCATCAGGATGGTAGCCTAATGCACCATCGGGATTGTAGAACTTGACAGACAGAAAACCTTCCTTCTGCAAGGCATGTTCAATGCGCTGCTTGCTCATGCCCGACACCTCATTGTTCACTTCCAATGATGCTCCTGCAGGCAACACCACATCGGCACTCTTGTTTTCTTTGTCCCTTATTATCACCACAAATTTCTGTTCGCTGTCAGGATGCTTGGCTATCTCATCAGCTACAAAGTAATGCTTGGGCATCTTCGATTGCATCTCGGTGGTCTGCTGCTCGTTCTTCAAGGATGAATATTCTATTTTCTCGCCACGCTCTGCCTTGTGAATAACGTCCAAGGCATTGTTCACATCACTCTCTATGGCATCTATCAGACATGGATTTTCCTTCAATTCGCGGTTCCAGTAGTCCACCAGTCCCATATTCTCCTTGGAAATCTTGGCTGGCATACTCATTTCCATCATCTTGATGCCCGAAGCCAGTTCCACAACCAGTTTCTCTTGCTTCACGGCATCCTCCGATGGCGCAATGCCGTTTTTCATCACCATGCCCTCCCTTGCCAGTCGCTGTTGATGTCCTGTAGCACTCACCACTTGGCGCAGCATTTCCTGCACATAATCGCTATAATGCTCAAAGTTTTCTTGCTTTGGCATATACACAGCATCTTTTTCTGTGTCATAGTGTGCCACTCCGCTTCCGTCTTTGCGCACCGCCATCAGGTTTTCCTTCATCTTCTGGATGAAGTCATTTACTTGGCTACGCAATGCCTTATCTTCATTTGCACCGACATTCGCCTTCACCACATCTTCATATTTCTCCTTGTCTTTCAATGGCAGCATGGTCTGGTCAATATTGAACAGCACTCGTATTTCCCGATTATGTATGCCCTTGTACTGTGTCTGATCGGTAGCCGATAATTCCTGGTAGTCCTTTCTGCTGATGATGTCCTCTGGATTATGTCGGTTCACATACTTGTTCCACGCATACCAGTTGAACGGCACACCTCTCTCATGCGCCATCACAGACTCGTCTCGCTTCTTGGCTTCACTAAACAGCGTGTACAGATTGGTGGCATATCCGTTCTTGTCGGAGTTCAATCCCATCACGAGGGCATTGAACGGACTCACTGCCGCTCCCTTTGGGTAAAACCGTGGATATTGCTTTCCTTGCTCATTCAGCCAGACACCCTTGTTGTCGGCTGCTTTCGACAGGGCCTCGGTAATCAGTGACACTTGACGCTCTGCCGCATTCTTCTCTTGTGGACTTTTCTCTTTCATTGTATGATTGTTTTACGTTTTCTTTTATTATCTTGAACGTTGGATACCTTCTCGCAGCTCTGCGTTTTCCATCGCCTCGTTTCTCACATTTCTCACTTCTTGCTCGCCATAGTTGCGTTCTGCCATCTGTCTCATCTGGTCACTCTTGGCAAGCACGGCATTGGCAAGGGTGTTGAGTGGTAAGGCTCCTGCTTGATATGCTCCAACCACATGCTCTGGCAGTTGGATGGTGTATGGCACTCGGTCAATGGTTGCCACTAAACAGTTGCCTTGTAGCACAGGGTTGGCTATTCGGGGATTCAACGGTTCGTCTGGATAGGACTTATATTGCACTGCTTGTGCTGTTGTATTACCGTATGATACAGCATTTCCATCATTGCTTTCCCGTTTGTTTGCCAATGCTTCATGTCCTGCCTTGTTCAGCAGATTGGCACCGCCCATACCGACGAGTGTCATCTTCAGCAATGGATTTTTCACAAACATTCCTGCAAGGATGGCGGCTATCGGCATCATGTTGTCTTTCAAACCCAATGATTGCGTTTTGCCTGTGAACATACCCACAAGGATGTCGGGCAACATGGCTATCACATAGCCGAGGTTATTGCCGATGTCGCTGAAACCGTCCAGTCCGAAGTTCTTCAACAGTCCTTCCCATCCGTTGCTGTTGTCACGCTCTGGCTGTTCCTGCTGCGTAGCTTCCGATTGTTGCTGTTCTGCATCTTCTTGTAGAGCCTCTGTTTCATTTCTTTCTTTGATGATACGCTCAGCTTCTGCAACCTTGGCTGCGTCGTGCTTGGCTTTCTCTTCCAGATAGGCATCTTCCTTGCCGGGTGCCACTATCAGCGGTACATTCTTGTATTTCGGATCGTTCCGTTTCTCTTGCTCTTTTTGGAAAGGAAACTTAAAACTGTTATCTGTCCATGCCATAGGTGTAAATGCTTTTTGTGGGATATGTATCTTGTTATGGAGTTTGCTGTTGAGCGTCTTGACATAGCCATTGTCGGTGGCATTCACTTTCTTGGCTTGTGAGCGAAAACCAGTGAAGGCATTGCCGTTCTGTCCGAATACGCCCTTGCTGATGCTCAATTCCATGGCTTGCTCTTTCCGCTGTTCGCCGTTTCCCTTCTTGGAATCGAGGATATAGCCCAATGCCATGTCGCTCCCCACCAAGGTTGCCAATGACTTCCAACTACCGATACCGCCCATGGTCACGGCATCCACTACCGAGGCGGTGGCCCTTCCTGCAAACTTCTCCGTCTTGCTCGGTTTGTAGGCTTTCTCGCCACGAGCCTCTATCTCTGCCGTCAATGGTGATTTCAGGAGCTCTTCTTGCAGTCCCCAAATGCTGTTTTGTGCAGCTTTGCGCAAGATGTAGTCCATCGTTGACTTGGGCGTATTGTCCTTGACGAGCTTCCCAATCATCAGGTCTTCCATCCTTTGCACAACGTATGCGTATGCCAAGTCCTCGCCACAGGCTTTCGACAAAGCGTCATATTTGTTTCGTCCAATTTCCTTCACCACGGCATTGCGCCACTCGCCAGCAAGAAGAGCCAAGTCCTTCACGATGTTTTTGTCCTTCCATATCTTCTGGTTGCACATCTCCAAATAGTCCTCTGTGGTTTTGCTGTTCCATTTGCCTGTCTGTTTCAGCACAAAGTCTGTGTTGTCAGCATACGGATTGGCAGAAGCAAGCACTCCTGCCAAACTGCTCTGGTACCTGCCTCTTTCCTCCAGTTGCTTGTGCGTCAAGTCGTCTCGCACCTGTTTCATCACAAGTGCCAGCTTGCCGTCAAAATATTCTTGAAGGCAATACTCCAGTTCGGCAAAACGTGTCGGGTTCTTGATAGTACTCATTATAGCGTTACGTTTAGTTGACCTAATATCTGTTCTCTTGTCTGCTCGATGGCTTGGTGATACACTTCCATCTGCTTTGGAAAGTATTCCTCCAGCCAAGCGTCTTTCTCTATTCTGTCATGGATGAAGAGGATGGCTTGCTGCAGTTCTGTCTCCACGGAGCATTCTCCTTCCTCTCGGTTGTTGAACCATGCCTTTGTCCACCATCTCACTCCTGCACGGTCGGGATATACGCTCACCAACCTTGGAATGTCGAAGCTCTGCACATCGATGTCCAATTCTGCGAGAGGGTCGATGATACCACTTGTCCTTACGGCTTCGTCATGGAGTTTTTTTTTAGGACTTCGCTCAATGTGGACAGATAGATGCCATGCCGCAATGCCAGATAGTTCAAGAAATCTGCTATCAGCAGGTTCTGCACTTTACAAGCCAATGGCATGGCTCTTTGCCCGATGCCTAACGGATTGCTGATGGATGGCATAGCTTCATAGAAATAGTGTTTCGCCGCTGACAAGGTAAAGATGTTCCTTAGCGACTGCTCTGCATGTTGCGGTGTCACATACATACCTTTATACAGGTCTTCCATATACGATGGCATGAAGCGCAGCATCAATTCTTCTATCTCTTTCTGGTCTTTGTCATACTGTGTGGCTATATTCATGTCGTAGGTCTCAAACTCAGGAAAACCTGTCTTACCGGTCTGTTCCATTGCCTTCACATTGCCATATAGCATGGTCAGGAAATCAATCGGATTGATTTCCTTGCCGTCAAACTTCACCTCGAAATGCAGTCTGTCACCGCTCAATGCCACGATGTTTCCTGCCTTCACGGTTTGTCCGAAATTCACGAACACGTTGGCAAGATGGGAATAGGTCACTTCATACTTGCCGTAGCGTATCACTTGGTAGATGCCGTGTGTCGCATCATTGCCAATGCCCGATACCGTTCCGCTTGCCAAGGCAGACAGCAGATAGTGATTTGCCTCAAAGTCCAGTCCGTGATGGAAGAACACGGTTCCTGTTACAGGATGCTTCTGTTTGCCATAGCCAAGTGTCAGTTCCACATCCTTGCCTCGCTCCTCAAAGGGCATGCAAAAGCCGCTTTTTGATTGCAGCATCATTTCTTCTGTATATCTCATGTTGTTGTCGTTTTTATGTTTATCGTTTCATGCCGCCACTGCGTGTGGTCGTTTCTGCTTCGTTCACATTTCTTCCTTGACCGCCATCACCACTGACGATGTTCTTGATGTTGGAATTGTTGCCGATGAGCATCAGGCCTAGCATGGCTCCTGCTATCTTGCCAAGCCATCCGAAACGTCCGAAGGTGAGAAACGCTGCTGTCACCAGTCCTGCAAGGCTCAGTCCAGACACGTTTCCTTTCCCTAAGTTCTTGAAGAAATTGCCGAACATCTCCAGTCCGTTGCCTCCGAAGATGCCACGGAAGAAGTTGCTCATTCCGCTCCACTTGCTGTTGATGTCGCCCATGGCACCATTCACAGCATCCACAGCTTCTCCAGCCTTGTTCTTCAGTCCTTTCACGTCTTCCACAGCTTCGGATATTTTCTCCGTGGTGTCTTTTCCTACCACCACATCACTGGCTATCTCCACCATGCTCTTGTCGTTGACAAGGTTCTGCCATGCCACATATCCTGCTGCGCTGCCCACAGCGGCTGTTTTCATCGCACTTCCTGCGCCTTTTAGTGCTTGGGTGGGATGCACAGCCGTATTGCTTGCTGATTTCAGTCCTTGCTTGGCGACACTACCTGCACCTTTCAAGGCACTGCCGCCATACTTTGCTATCTTTGCCCATATACTCATAGTCGTATCTTTTTATTGTTATTTGATCTTTCCGTTTCGCTTCCATCTGTTCATGCAGTCCTTCACGATGGTTTTCTTGTCAGCCTTGTCGTGGCTACCTTCCTCTATCTCTGCCCAGATGTCCGCCATCGAGGTGTACTTCACCGCCTTGGTCAGCCGTTGCAGCTTTTTGTTCATTACCTTCAGCTTGGGGCGGATGCCGAAAACGATTTCCACTCGTTCTTTCTCGGTTATCTTGTTGCCTGACAAGCATACAAGCCTGATGTCATTTACTATCTCCACGCTGCCCATAATCAACTCCCGATAGATCTTGTTGCGCTTGGCTGACAGTGTCACAGCAAAGGCATTGCTCGGATGTTTATCCAGTTGTTTGGTGAATCCTCCCAAGTTATCCACCAGTCGGTCTATCTCGTGATAGAAGCCATATACCTGTGCAGCATACACCACGATGGAGCGGAACGAGTCCAAGTAGTTGTTGAACTCTCGTTGCAGATTGGTGGTTCCTTCCACTTCCTCTTTCAACCATATATGACCAGTGGTCTGCATCAGCATCACCTTCTCCTGGTTCTTCAACTCCTTTTCAGCCTTGTCTGTATATGCGTATATCATTCCTGCCAACACAGGGTCGTTCTGGGCTTGCACCTTGCAGACGGAAAGCAACATGATGCCAAAGCAAAATATCCATGTTCTCATACTCAAATGTTTTTATATTATTATGGTGTACTGACTTTGGCAGCTCTCTGCCACCGCCCCAATGCTTGCGTAGCAATCTCACCATTACTTCTGTCTATCATCCCTGCCGTGACATTGTTCCACACATCACTCATTGTATAGTAGCGGATGCTCAGATACAGTTTGTTGAGCTTCTTTTGGAAAGCAGATAGTTTGTCGTTTAATGCCCACAAGGTCTTGGAGCGGTCTGCTCCTGTCAGCATATTCTCTGTGCCACCATTCGCCACGGCATCGTTCAATAGATTGAAAACCGATACCAATTCCGTTGCCGTCTCGATATACAGGTTATTCATACTCATGCTTGCCACAATGCCCTGCGGATTATTGGCAATAGCTGTCTTCAACTTGGCGAGCGTGATGAAAATCTTCACGCCATCATCATACAGATGGGTACATGCTTTCAGCGAAGAGGCATAGCCGTTCACTGATTTCAAGTAGCTGTTGTATTTCTTCTCCCATTTGTGTATCTGGTTAAACTCAGCAGCCATTGTATTCTGCAACAACGCCGTCTTGGTCTGTCCGTTGATTTGCTTTTCAATCTCACTGTTGATAAGTTCATTGCCTTCTGCCAATGCCATCCATTCCAAGGGATTGGATGACACCAATTGTGCCTTGGCTTCCGATGCCGTTGCTATGCCGATAATTGCCATCAACCATATCTTACCTATTTGTAATCTCATAGATGCTCCTCCTGCGTTTGCTGGTTTCTACTCGTTCTCTGATAGTTGTTACCAAGTTTTCCTTCATCGGTACTCCGATAATGTCAAGCCTTGGTGTCGTTCTGTCTCCAGAATATATGCACACGGTTTTCAATCGGAATAGTTGCTGCATGAAAGTTTGACTTTCGTTGAAATCCACCACACGGTATAGTTCCTGATAATCTACTTCACGATGAAACACGCCATGCTCAAACACTAATTGTTCGTTACTGATGATGTACCGCATCCTGCATAGATAGACCATTCGATATGCCAAACATAGGGAAAGCAAGAGCGAGAGGACAAACACCAAAGTGGAGAGAACGGCATCATCAATACCTGCATATACAAAGCCTACGCTTATAAGCACAAGCAAGTGCAGCTCGTTGATGACGAACTGCATCCAATGGGGCTTGATGATGATGTTTCTATACCGATATGTCTGCTGCATAGTTCTCCTTTTTGATAATGACACCATGCTTCATCTGCGGAAGCCCGATGTCTGTTCCTCTTTTTCCTTCTGTTTGGCTTGCTCTTGTTGCCTCTCAGCCTCTTGCGCCTTGGCGAACTCGAAATAGTCGAAGTCTATCTCTCCTTGGTCTATCAACCGTTGGTCTCGTTTGCCAAGCAAGGCATCGTTCCAGTCTTTGTATTGTCCCAAAGGATGAAAGGCTTGCACCGTGAAGTCTGTAAATCCCATTTCCTTAGCGATTGCTTTGAAGTTCTTCACAAAGCCACGTCCTGCCTCGTCTTTGTCAAAGCCCAAATAATGGTTCGCTTTTCGGGTCTCTTCCAGCATTCCCTTTATTTGCCCCTTTGTCGGTGTACCTCCGGTCGAGACATACACGTTCTTCACTGGATTGATTTGGTACTCTGCCATAGCATCGTAGGCACTCTCGAACCATAGAATATTTGTGGCTTCTTTCAATGGCTTACCGGTCAGGTTGGCTATCCACAATCCTTCACTGCTGTTGCTTCCTTCCGCCTTGCCCTTGTATGCCTTGCCGTCCTCTCGTCTCGGTCTGCCTCGCTCTTCCAATCCAACGATGCTGTCCGGCTTGGACGGCAAGGATAGTGGAAAGGCGAGATTGGCAAAGCTCAATCCGTCATTTCGACGCTTGGTCGCCAAGAAGAAATGCTTGTGAAAGGCGAACTGGGTCCCCATGTTGATGCCTCTTTCCTTGAAATAAGGATAGTGTTTCCGTTGGGTGTCCTTTTCCCTTGGGTTGAAACGCAAGATGTCATAGTCTGACAGGTTGAAGGGCTTGGCTTCTCGCTTGGGTTCTGCCACTCTGCTTTCACGCACATCAATGGGATTATTCAACAGTCTGTTGCATACCACATTCACCAGTCTGTCCAATGACATCCCTGGCTTATAGTCGTCAAACAGTGTCGGATGCTCCTTGATGAAACCTATCACGTTGTAGTTCTTCTGCTCTGGTGGCTGAAAACAGCACTTGCCATTGCCTGTGACAATAAACTTGTCGCCTCTCACTCGCTGTCCATAACTGTCCACCTTTACATACGACGGATAGCGCAAGCCATCTCGTTTGTTCAACTGATAGCCTGCGTCCACCAGCAGCTCCTGTATGTTCAGACGCTGTAAGAAATCATTATATGTCAGTTCGTTGTTTGCCATAAGCGTATTCCGTTATAGTCCTTTCCCAATGTGAGGATGCAATACTTCTTGGTTCATGGCAGCCTCAAAGTTTCTCGCCGCCACATCCATTGGCGTATCTACTCCTGGCTTGAAGTAGGGACGAGGTGGCGCAGGTGCTGCACCATGATGGTGGTCAACTATCACTACAGGTGCGCCATGTGGACGATGTAGCTCACTGCCTACTTCGGCAGCAACACCCAATCCTGCTAACAGTGCAGCTCCAATCTTGGTTCCCAAACTGGTGCGGTCTTTCATATCAACCTCACCGAATATCTTGGAAAAAAGTTTCATGCGATGGTAGTCATCCACTGCCATGAACTTGTCATACTGCTTCTGCGTTATCTCGTGGCTTACTCGCTCACCGTTGATGATGGCTGTCATGCGGAATTTGCCTTCTTGCTCCGCTGGCTCCACTCGTATCTCACCAACAGTTACTTCTCTGCCATGCATGACTTCACGGAACCACCCCTTGCTCTCGTCCAAGTCCTGCCCATCCACAATACCTACTTTATTGTTCATAGGTTCTTGCTGCACTTGCAGTGGCTCAACGGTAGATTGCAACTGCATCCTGCCGTCCAACTCCTGTTGCACCTCTGGACGCAAACCGATATGGATGCGCTCCTTGCTGTTGAGCATATCCATCGTTATCTTGTCGGTGAAATCGTCCTTGATGACATTATTCAATATATCCAGTCGTTTGGCTACAGATACTTGCTTGACAGAATTGTTGGTCAATGCCTTCAATTCATCGTCGGTCAAGTCATACACCATATCACTTTTGGTGCTTTCTGATTGGATGGTGAGTGTCTTTGCCTTCTCATCGATGATGATACCGTGTGAAGACAGGCATTCCTGCCATTGATCGTTGGAGAAATATACAGGTGAGCTTATCAGTTCCTTGTAGGGTTTGGCTGGCTCTTTGCTTCTTGGACGTGTCTCTACAGGTGTCATCACGGCTTGCAGGTTTTGTAATACATCTGCTTGTGATGCTACTTGTTGCTGTCCTTTATAGTAAAAGCCATAGCCTCCAGAGGTTAGCTCTCCTGGTTTCAGCCTTCTGTCTGGTCTTTCCGCTACCATTGGTGCTCCTGCATAGAACATCTGTCCTCCGACTCTGCGTAGATGATAGCCGTCCTGCATTCTCGGTGTCCAACCTAAAAACTCTGGACTCCATCCTAACCGTCCGTATTCTCCAGTACCAATCCTATATCCATGCAGTCCCATAGCCACTCTTCCATTGGCATTTCTTGCATGGGCAAGGTTTCTCGGCATATAGAAGTCTTTGCCGATGATGCTGGTAAAGACATTGTACGCCTTCTTGTTGGCAGAGTTGGTTCCCCAATCGGTCAATGCCAACATCTGTTTCTCGGTGAGGTTATAGGTCAGCAGTGGGGAGTCATGTCCCTGTACCACTAACTGATAACCGTCACCGTTGGCTATGATATGGGCTTGCATGCCATTGCGCATCAAGATGTCACGCATCTCTGGCTGCAAGTCCATCTGTCTTGGATTCAAGTTCTTTCTTATCGCCATAGCATGATTGTATTAAGCGTTCTCTTTTTCCATTCCTTGCTCTAACAGTTCGTCTTTGTACTTCACAAACTGTTCCGCACTCTCGTTGCCGATGCACAGGGCGTGTTCCTTGCAGTATTCCTCATACTCGTTCTGCCATTCCTCACTGAAATGGTTCACATAATCAAGCCAACCATATTCGCCGCTCTGCATCTTCTCTACGAGAATGTCTTCTGTATAATAAGGTCCTTTTCTCATTTCTTCCCTAAGTTTGATGTTTCACTTTACTTTCTTGCAACGACAGAAGCATGTCTTCCTGCTGCTTTTTTCTGCTCATTCCACAGTTCTTCGGTATATTCCTCCTCTGGAACATAGTCAAGATTACCGTCATCATCCATTACCCAACAGCCATAGATGCCGAAGGTGTATTTGTCCCACTCTCGCTTGCCCTCCTTGCGCCACTGTTCACCATCACCGTTGGCGAAGCGGATGCCAGTATCACTCTTCAGGTCGATGCCTACGGTCACAGGCTCGTCTTCTACGGCAAATGTCAGTGCCTCGCCATTTTGGATGCTCTTTAGTTCTGTTCCTCCAAGACAGAGTTCGTCAGATAGCACCTGCAAGTTTCTACCAATCACTGGTGTCGGCACTGCCATAACCTGATTGGTCTCTCTGTCAATCTGTACAAAAGCCTTGACATGTGTGCCATCTGGTATATCCACATCTGCCACCACAGCCTTGCCCTGCTTCAACAGTTCCTGCTGCTCCTTGGTGAATTTGTCCAATGGGGCATACTTCAACACAGGATAGAACATCACATCCACGTTTCCATCTGCCATTCTTACCAAGGCGAATCGGGTTCTGCTCTTGATACTGTAACCCTCGTTTACTTCCATGCTCACAGGCAATACTGGCGATGGACGACCATTGCTGATGTCATCCAAGGCATGCATCGGCAGGTCTTCTATCATCTCATGGGTAAGACCGAACTTTGCAAGTGTCTGATACGGCACTTCGCTTTCTTCAAATGAGTTTCTTTTCATATTCTGATTATATTTTGAATGATACTTTGCATATAGCCATGCAAAGACAATGCAAACGAGCGCAATGAAAGTTTACTTTCTTATTGCCGAGTGCAGTTTGTCTTATGCAAAGATAGCCCAAGAGTAATGAATACAAGAAAGCCTACGTTCTTCTGCCCAATCTTTTCCATTTTATTATGATTATATCATCATTTCATACTCTCAATCATACTTTAATCTTATTTTATGTTATACTTTTACTGCATCGTGTATCACTCTTGATTTCTTTCCCTAACTTTGCACTATGAATAGGAAAATAATGGCATTATGGGCAATAAGTTGTCTGGCGGTATCGAGTGCGAAGGCGCAGTTCAATACCGTCAGCGATAACGCATGCCGTTACAAAGTCAAGAAAGTGGAGGAGATGTTTCTGCCTCCTGCAAATAATCAGGTAGATTTCGTCACGGCAAATCTGCCACAACAGGAAACAGATTCTGTGGATAACAAACAAAAACAGTGGACAAGTAGCTATCCAAGCTTCACTTATCCACTGAAATCAATCAAAGTCACCAGTCCTTATGGCTATCGTCGTGACCCTTTTACAGGTAAACTATCATGGCACAACGGTTTGGATCTTCGTGCGAAGAACGAACCTGCCTATGCTATGATGGATGGTATTGTCGAAAAGGTAGGGTATGACAATCGTTCTGGTAACTATGTTACATTGCGGCATGGCAATTACCACGTCAGCTATTGTCATTTGTCTTCTATCATAGTTCGTAAAGGAGAATATGTTTATCCCGGTATCATTGTTGGAGTCACTGGCAATACCGGTCGTAGTACTGGCAGTCATCTCCACCTTACATGCAAAAAGGGTGGCAGGAGTATCAATCCTACCATCCTTTTGAAAATTATTGAGAGTATATAACTTTTAAGAACGAAAAAACTTTTTTATCATTGTTGTACAATAAACCACGTATATATATGTGATAGATGGTATTTATTTTATGTAATCCATATAAATATGTAGTGCAGAAAAATTTTCTGTAGAAAGTAAAGACAGCAAAGAAAATAGTATGGTTAAAATAATTCCTATCATTGATAGGGTTAATGATTGTGTGTTGCGGTTGTTCTCTTCAGTTAACTTATTTTTTGTGATTATTATAGAATCTGCAATAATCGAGAGATGGCGAATAACAGCCTCTTGCTTTGATACGTCTAATTTTTTGGAAGAATTATGTAAAAACATGAGGGAATCTCGTTCCTTTCCTGTAACATTCATAAGATACTCAACGTCCTTTTCTTCTTCCAATATGGGCTTGACAATAGAGTAAACCTTTTGGCAACGCTCTTTTATTATCTGAGACAAATCTTGATTGTTTATTGATTCTATGCACACTTCGCAAATAACATTCAATAAATCTATAAATGTGTCTTTTTTACTTGTATAGTTTGTATAGAATCTGAATAAATCATTTCTTGTATTGTATCGTCCTTGATAGATGGCGATTATTAAATTTTGAGGTTTGTCTAATTCTTTATTCTGTGTTTTTTCATTCGAGTTTTTCGATGAAAAAGGAAATATATAGATGAAACATATGATGAAAGAAACAAAAATCGCAAGCCCAAATGCATTTATATAGGAAATCACATTAGGTTTTGTTCTTGCTAGTGTTGTGTATAAAAATAAAAACAACATTGAAATTAATATTGTTATACAAGATCTTACTATATTAGGCTGAGTATTAAAACACCAGGTTATCATAACGGAAAATATAAAAATGCCAATCCACGAACAAACAGTATATCCCAATAGAAATAAATTTACTATTCCCAATGTTTGTAAAACTGTAAATACAACAAAAGCAGCAAATGCGATAATTATCGCATTTGCAAGTGTTATGGTTCTTTCTTTTTTTATTTTATTTAATATATCGAATTTCGGTAACAGCATGGTATGTCCTTAATTTTTTTCGTATATTATTAGCTCATTTTTTGTTTGCCTAAAATAATAAGGCTATTTCTGCAAGATAGTTATTTTCTTTACTTCTCCTAAACATCCAACCTCTATCTCGCCAATTCTTTTTTGGGAGGTATTATTTTTTGTAGACTCTACGACAATCTCATCATAATTATTTCTTGAAACGATTACCCATTTAGGAAATGCAAGCAATTCCCAATCTCTATTACAAGTTATTTTTACTTTTTTATATTCACCACCTTTACTTTTAAATGAAAGGAACTTATCACTTAAAGATATTGTAGTACAAATTGTATTAGGCAATGATGAAAGTGAATCGTTAAGTGCCTCAGATTTCTTGCACAAATCTACTATAGACGACCATTCTGGTATCATTTTCTTTATTTCAGAAATTAATTTTTTGAAGTCTCCTATAATATTAGTTCTTTTATTATAACACTCTACAGACGTTGATAATTTATCACCGCAATACAAACGAAGTATAGTGTTTTCATCTGTTAAATCATAATTATAAGGTTCTACTTTTTTAAGCCTGTAATTATTGACAGTTTCCTTTAGCTTTTCAAATGAAGATTCATGATATTCGAAAGTACTTCTATATAGAATGGTATCTATATTATAGACTTTTATCTCTATCGTTTTTTTTGTAAATATAATCATATAAGATTGAGATATCGAATTGTCTATAATTTCCAAAGTAAGTTTTGTAGTAGATGAATCACATTTTACGGAATCAACGGCTGGAGCATTATTGTGATTCTGCAGATGAGTCCTTGCTACATCAAGTATCTGGTTACGATTCAATTTGTTTTGTCCCAAACAGTTAATAGACATAATAAAGCAATATACAAGTACTAACCATTTGATTCTTTTGCGATATTTCATATATAGCTGTGTCATTATTTAAGATAATTTATACTAGTTGGTTGTATTTGTAACTACTCAGCACCCCTATAGAAAACTTCTCGTTAATAAAGCATAAACTTGATTTTGCTTATTTTCTTCATCATTACAAACTTTTTAATGATTGAGTCGATGAGGACGTAGGCTGTTTAAAACAGTTCATTTAACGAGTTCTTTTCCGATGATGCCTCCAACATGTCTCCTTTGTCTATTATCGCCTTTCAACAGATTATCTGCCAGGAGATGCGTTTTTGCATTCCCCGTAAGTCAAAAGTCTGCGTTAATGGATGTAAATCGTGATTTTGCCATGTGGAGAAAAATGCTTATCTTTGCACCAAAAAAATGGCAAGCGACTGTACTGACATAGATGTTGTTTTGCGCCAGATAAACCAGCGTCTGCGCAAACTTGAGAAGTCCGACTCCGAGAAGACTGAGGAGATCGGACGCCTCAACCGTGTCATTAACCAGAAGGACGTGGAGATACATAATCTAAAGACAGAACTTGCTTCCACAAAGGCAGAACTTGCCGTTGCTAAAGAGCGCATCAAGGAACTCGAGGGAGCTGATGACGATACATCAAGTACACCAGGAAAGCCCGAGAAAAACAGCAGTAACAGCAGTATCCCTCCATCCCAAGAAAGTATCGCTTCCCGTGAGCTGCGCAGGACAAAGTCTCTTCGCAAGCCAAGCGGAAAGCCGAGCGGTGGACAGCCTGGCCACAAGGGTCACACACTGCAGACTATAGCAGAACCAGACGTAATTGTAAAGCACGAACCAGTCTATTGTAAATGCTGTGGTCGGCTCTTGATTGATATACCATGCCAGAAGATCCGTAAGACACAAATTGTTGATATCAAGGTGGTCGTAGAGACCTGCGAGGAACAGTATTACGAGAAGGTCTGTGAATGCGGTTGCGTAAACAACTGCGAAGCTCCCAACTGTCGTATCAAGTATGGTGACAACCTCCGTGCACTGGTGACATACCTTAATGTAGTGCAGTGTATTCCGTTCAAAAGGATTGCAGAACTTATATCCGACCTGTCCGGCCAGAATATAAGTGAGGGTACAGTGCAGAACATACTCAAAGAGAATAGCGGCAAGGCAGACTGTGCATATGAGGAAATACGCAAGAGGCTGGAAACAGCGTCTGTCGTAGGAGCCGATGAAACTGGTGCTACGGTAGGAAAGCATCTGCATTGGAACTGGATATTCCAGAACGACCTGCTTACATACGTGTTCCAGTCAGAATCGCGAGGTCAGAAGGCCATAGATTCCAGGTTTCCAAAGGGACTTCCCTATTCGACACTTGTGACTGACAGACATCAGAGCTACTTCAAGATGAATGTTAAGGACCATCAGGTCTGCCTGGCTCATCTTCTTAGGAATGCAGAGTATCTGAACGAACTGGATCCAAACCAGAACTGGTCACGGAGATTCATCCATCTGATAGAACACTCTATAAATCTCAGAAGAGAGGACAACATTACCTCTAGAAAGATAAAGGTACTGAAGACAAAGATGAAGAACCTCTTGGGTGAAAGCCTCACGCATTTAGATAACGAGTTTGAGAAATTCAAGAGGGGTATCCTTAAAGTCAAAGACTACCTATTTACCTTTCTCTCCAATCCAAGTGTGCCTTACGAGAACAATGCCAGTGAGCGGGGAGTTAGGAAAATCAAGATAAAGCAGAAAGTCAGCGGTTGCTTCCGAACAGACAGCGGTGCCGATGATTTTGCCAAGTTGCACTCCATTGCTGAAACTGCTATGAAGAACGGAAATTCTAAATTCAATGCAATTCTTGCTGTAGTACAACAGTAAGACGATTACTCATGCCCATAGGGGTGCTGAGTAGTTACGAGAAGATTACCTATATATTTCCTCGTTGACGTATCAGAGTCAATGGTAGGAGAGCCAATCCAGCAAGTGCAGGATGGTATGAGAATGATAGTTCAAGAATTGCGTACCGATCCGTATGCTCTTGAAACTGCATATATATCAGTGATAGCTTTTGCTGGTAAAGCAAAAAGTGTAGCGCCTTTGACGGAATTGTATAAATTCTATCCTCCAACGTTTCCTATTGGTGGAGGTACGTCTTTAGGTGCTGCTCTTAACTTTTTGATGGATGATATGGACAAGTCGTTAGTGAAGACAACCTTGGAGAAAAAAGGTGATTGGAAACCAATCATTTTCCTCTTTACAGATGGAACTCCTACAGATGATCCAACTCCTGCTTTCATTCGTTGGAATCAGAAGTATCGTCATTCTGCTAATATTGTAGCAATATCTATCGGTGATAATGCGAATACGCAGTTGCTGGGACAAATATCAGATAATGTGCTTCGTTTGAATAATACTGATGAAATTTCGTTCAAGTCATTCTTCAAATGGGTTACTGCTTCCATCAAGGCAACAAGCGTTTCTGTGACGGATATGGGTGATGATGAAGTAAAGTTGGCACCTACATCTGGTATAAATCTTGAAAAGGTAGATACTTCTAAGCCTTGTATCATAGATGAGAATTTTGTAGTGTTGGTAGGCAAATGCTCCAATACCAAGAAAACTTATCTCGTAAAATATGCAAAACGAATGGCAGAGTACAAGGACATGGATTACGGAAACCTTGGCTTATTGAAGAATGAGTTTAAGTTGGTTGGTGCTTATCCTATAGATGAAGAAACATATAATAGCTTGTCTGATGGAAATTCTAACCAGAGTATCAATACTACAGCTTTGCGTGGTGTACCAACCTGTCCTTGTTGTGGCGCACAATTAGGTGTAGTGGTCTGTGAATGTGGTAATATTATGTGTTCAGACGGAAATACGACAGCTTGCCCTTGGTGTGGTATGGAAGGCTCTTTGGGTGAAATTGCTGCAGGTGGAACTGATATAACAAGAGGAAGAGGATAAAGCTATGAATGTAGAAAAGATAATAGATATAGTTTGTCAAGGGAAGAACGACGAGAAGGTGGAAGACTTCTTGAAGTTCCTTTCAGACAAATTGTGGAATCAATATAAAGAACATCTGATGGACAATATTTTAGTTGCAGAAAATAAAGTAAAGTCTTTAGCATTTTCGATACCGAATGCTAAAGAAGGAAAGGAATATTCACAGACAGTGAACGTTCCTGATGAAAATATGGTGCTTGTTGATGTAAACGGCATATCAGAAGAAATGCATGGCTTAACAATAACTGTGGCAGAGGATGGACATAGTTTTACAATTTGTGGTTTGCCAACATTGGAGCCATTGCGTAATGGCGGTACAACAACGGCAGAATCAACATTTGAACTGACGCTATGCTATAAATATAAAGGTATATTTTTGCCAGAAGATAGACCCGTCTTAGAACGTAAGATTCCTTTTGTCATCAATCAAGACCCACGTAAATTGTGGAAGAATTTACCTGTGGATTGGGAAAATATGCCTGAACCACAGTATCAGAATGAAGATGTACAATGTGAATATGTGAAGGTTGAGGCTTTGAATGATGGAGCTCCTCAAAAGGATATTGTAGCAGCCAGCAAGCGTGGTCGTTCTCATGCCCAAGAAGCAAAACCTCGTGATGACCATTTCAAAATGGCTCATCTTGAAAATGGCTGGTATATTATGGCTGTTGCTGATGGAGCTGGTTCTGCCAAATATTCTCGTGAGGGTTCTCGAATAGCTTGTGAGACTGTAATAAAACATTGTGAAGAAGAATTAGCTAAATGTCAAAGTTTTGAAGATAATATCAACTTATGGCATTTGGATCAAGGCTCTGTTGAAGCAGGAAAACTCATAAGTGCAGATATATATCGTATTGTTGGAAATGCCGCATTAAAAGCTCATAGAGCTATCAATGAAGAAGCAAAACTTCAGCAAATACCTTCTAAGGCTTATGCTACAACATTGTTACTGGCAATTTGTAAGAAATTTGACTTTGGGTGGTTTGTGGCTTCGTTTTGGGTTGGAGATGGCGCGATGTGCTTATATGATCAAGAAAGTCATACTTCATCGTTGTTGGGGGACCCTGATGAGGGAGAATATGCAGGGCAAACTCGTTTCTTGACTATGACAGATATTTTTAGTGACCCTAAAGAGTTCTATGGACGTTTGAAATGCAAAATCGTCCCAGATTTTACCGCTTTGTTCTTAATGACTGATGGTGTGAGTGACCCAAAGTTTGAAACAGACGCAAACTTGAATAATCCTGATAAATGGGATGCACTTTGGAATGATTTAAAGGAAAAAGGGGTGGATCTGTCTGATGATAATGAAGCAGCCAAAGAACAACTTCTTAACTGGCTAGACTTCTGGTCACCAGGTAACCATGATGATAGAACGATTGCAATATTGTATTAGAAAAGTATATTATGGCAAACAAAGTAATATTAAAGGCATCTGATGGCACAACCGTTGAGTTTTATGATGAAATCAAAGCTCAAGGTGGTGTCAAGGATGTTTATTTTTCAATAGACAAGACATACGTTGTCGCTTTTTATCGAAAGACTCTTTCACCAAGTGATAAAAATCGTTTGGAAAATATTGTAGGCCCTTACCATAAACGAATATTTGAGACTGTAGAGGGTAAATATTGGAAAGACTATTTAATTATGCCAGATCGACTTGTTGAATGGAATGGAAAGATCGGTGTGGTCTTACCCTTTTATCCAAGTAAGTATTTCTTTAAAGGTGGGCCCTTTGATGGTAAGGAAAAAGAAGGTAAATGGTTTGCATCTGCAAAATTGAGAAATCGTTTTGTCCCAGCAGACCAAAAGGGTACTTGGCTTTCTGATTTACACATGTGTTTAAAACTAGCTCGTGCTGTCAGAAGGTTGCATGCTGCCGGTCTTGCTCATTCTGATTTATCGTATAAAAATGTGCTTGTAGATCCTATTTCTGGTAATTCTTGTATTATTGATGCTGATGAATTGGTTGTTCCTGGAAAATATGATGCAGGAGTTTTAGGTACACCTGATTTTATAGCACCTGAGGTTATGGAAACCAAAGGCTTGAAGATTGGCGATCCTAATAAAAAACTTCCGAGTATCGCAACAGACCGTCATGCTTTAGCTGTGCTCATATATATGTACTTGCTAAATCGTCATCCTCTGCGAGGTGGCAAAGTATGGGATATAGATCCTGCAAAAGATGAAGAGTTGTCGATGGGAGAAAAGGCTTTATTTATAGAGCATCCGACAGATAAGACAAATCGTGTCAAACCTAAAGATCTAGATAAGAGTCAGTTGCCACAAGGTGACCCTACAAAACTACCATATACAATTTGTGGTCCGTATTTGAAAAAGTTATTTGATAGAGCTTTTATAGATGGACTTCATAATCCTTCTGCTCGTCCAAGTGCTGCCGAATGGGAAGATGCTTTGGTTAAAACTTGTGATCTGGTTCAACCTTGTCAAAATCCGAAATGTGAGGCGCATTGGTATGTCTTTGACAATACTACCAAGCCAAGATGTCCTTTCTGTGGAACAGAATATAAAGGGCAATTGCCTATTCTCAATTTCTATTATGCACCTTCTCACGGAAAGTATATGTCTGAGAATTACAGATTGATGGTGTATGATAAGCAGACTTTGTATAAGTGGCATTCTAATCGTCTTGTTTCTGCAAATGAGAAAACGACAGATGAGGATAAAAAACCTGTAGGTGACTTCCATTTCTTTAATAATCAATGGATTCTCATTAATCGCCGTTTGCCAGATATGTATGATGCGACGGATAAAAAGCCTATTGGTATTGGGGAATATGTGCCTTTGACAGATGGTAGGCAGATTTTGCTTGATAAAAGTCAAGGAGGTAGATTAATAGTTGTTCAACTTGTAAAGAATTAAAATTATGGCTATAGATTTGAATAAAACAGAAGAAACAGTAGAATGTCGATTGAAGATAACTGAAGAAATGAAAGAAAATCTTCTGAAAGCAACCAAATGGATAAAATTTATAAATATAGTAGGATGTATCTCTATGGGCTTTTTAGCCATTGTTGGTATTATAGCTATCTTTTGGGGATTTATGGATGGCTATCGAGGAACAGGAAGTTGTATTCCTATGGGTATAATTTATATAATATTAGCTGCTATTTATTATCCTGTTTTAAAGAGAATTTTTTCTTTCATCAATCAAGCTCGTTCAGCTTGCAGGTATGATGATAACAAAGAATTAAACGATATGTTTGATAGTCTGAGATATGTTTCGAAATATTTTGGAATAATTTGTCTTGTCTTTTTGGGAATTTATGCATTTGCTATTATTGTTGCAATAATGGCTACAGTATTCTGATGATATATGAATATTTACGTAATCCGCAACAATCATCGCTTTGGTCCATACGATGAGAAAACTTTACTTTCGTATGTGAACAATGGACAGGTGTTAAAACAAGACAAGGCTATTGCCGATGGTGATAGCCTTGAACGGACGGTTGGCTTTTATTTGAAACAAGCTAACCTAAAGAGTCATGTCCCAAACAAAGGAAATGTATTAGCACAGTTGTCTGCGATAGGTTCGGAGTTAATATTCCCGAAAGCCAAGTTGTTTTCCAAGCAATTCCTTTCAGATCAGCGATTCTTAATCTTGGCTTTAGTGGGATTGTTGCCAATGATTATCATGACCATACCATTAGGAGGATTTTTCATTTTTTATGAGGTCTCATTGTACTTCTCAATAATTTGGGGCTTGTTCTTCTATGCTTGTTTCAAAACTCATCAGGTCAAGTTGAAGACAACTTTGAATGTATTCTTTTTGACTCAACTTTGTGTGTTTGTTGCATGGGATTTGTTAGGATTACCTAAAGTCAATCCTTTCTATGCTTTTACAGGTGTGCATTTTCCTTTTCCTGACTTTGACAAAATGTGTACCTATAAAATAACATATCCTAATTTTCAGGCATTTAGCAAAAATAATCTCTGTAAATGGGTGACGCAACGACTATTTTTTGTATCTTTGCACCATGTTTGTACGTAAGAAGAAGCACCGCAGTGGGCATATCGGAGTGCTTGTGGTGGACAAGAGCAATGGCAAGTTCCGTGAAATCAAGAGTTTCGGTGTTGCGAAGACAGATGCCGAAGCGGATGCTCTGTGCCTAGAAGCGAACAAATGGATAAGAACTTATGGTGGACAGCAAGAGATTAACTTCACAGAACCAGACATCAAGCAAAACGAAGAGGAAGAGACAGAACGAGTACTGTCTAACATAGACTCCCTGCTTCTAAATGGACACCAAATTATCCTAAACCAAGTATATGACAGCATAGGTTTCAACCAAATTCAAGATTCCATACTTCGCCATTTGGTTATCGCTCGCATCTCTCAACCCATGAGCAAACACGCAACAGTAGATTACCTGAAGTCATACTTTGATGAAGATGTCGAGTTGTATAAGCTTTATCGCTACATGGACAAGTTGTACTATACCCAAAAAGAAGAGGTACAACGCATCAGTGTAGAGCACACCAAGCGCATACTCGGTGGACATGTAGGTCTGATGTTCTATGATGTGACCACACTGTATTTTGAGACCAGTAGAACAGATGTGCTGCGAGAGTCTGGTTTTTCAAAGGATGGCAAGACATCAGAGTCGCAGATAGTGCTAGGCCTCTTGGTCAGCCGTGATGGCTATCCTCTGTCGTATTGTATTTTCAATGGAAGCCAATACGAGGGATACACCATGCTACCTATCATAGATGATTTCATACAACGCTTCTTTCTGGACGATTTTGTAGTGGTGGCTGATGCAGGGCTCATGAGTAAGCGCAATGTAAAGTTACTGGAGGATGCAGGATACAAATATATAATAGGTGCTCGTATTCATACAGAGTCTGAGCAGATAAAAGAATGGATCTTGCAGCAAGACAAGATGCCTGGAAAATTTCACGAATACAGATATGGTGACAATGCAAGATTGATCCTCGGCTATTCCGAAGAACGAGCAAAGAAGGATGCACATAATCGTGATAAGGGAGTGGCAAGGCTCAAGAAGGCATATGCAAATGGAAAAATCACAAAAGCCTCCGTAAATAAGCGTGGCTATAATAAATTCTTGGAAATCAGCAAAGACATAGATGTAGTTATCAGCGAAGACAAAATCAAGGAAGATTCACAGTGGGATGGCTTGAAAGGTTATATAACCAATACTTCCATCACACCAAAGGAAGTTGTCGAACAATACCACGGTCTATGGGTCGTGGAACGAGCCTTTCGTGTAACCAAAGGGAACTTGGAGGCACGCCCCATCTTTCATTTCACAGAGAAAAGAATAGAGGCACATATCTGCATATGCTTCATTGCATACAAGGTGTATAAAGAACTGGAGCGTATCTTAAAAATTGCCAAGATAAACAAAAGTGTAGATTCAGTTTTGAAAATTGCTAAGACCATAGCTACTATCAGAATCAACATGCCGAATAATGGGAAGGTCAGGCAAGAAACATTGCTGCTGACTCCTGCCCAACACTCTATCAAGCCCTTGTTTGATGTTCAAAAGATACTAGACGGGGGCAAAAGTGACGATTCTGCCCCCGAAAAATAGAAAAATCCAAGATGGGTGACGCATAGTCAAAGTCAGGAGCGATTCTTAATCTTGGCTTTAGTGGGATTGTTGCCAATGATTATCATGACCATACCATTAGGAGGATTTTTCATTTTTTATGAGGTCTCATTGTACTTCTCAATAATTTGGGGCTTGTTCTTCTATGCTTGTTTCAAAACTCATCAGGTCAAGTTGAAGACAACTTTGAATGTATTCTTTTTGACTCAACTTTGTGTGTTTGTTGCATGGGATTTGTTAGGATTACCTAAAGTCAATCCTTTCTATGCTTTTACAGGTGTGCATTTTCCTTTTAATCTTCTTGGGTACGTCTTTGGAGTTGGACTTACGGAAGAATTAGGAAAGATGATACCGCTCCTTATTATATTAAGGAAGGCAAAGGAACCGTTAATACCTCAAACGATGGTGTTTTATGGCTTGATGGCAGGAATCTCTTTTGGAGTTTTTGAAGGAGTTCAATATCAGATGACGGTAAATGCTGAGCAGACGTATGATGTTTCGTTCTTCCTGAACATTGCAAGATTGACAAGTTTGCCGTTCCTTCATGCTTGTTGGTGCGGTATTGCAGGTTATTTCTTGTCGTTTGCTCATCTCTATCCAAAGTATAGACGAGGATTATATGTTCTTGCAATCAGTATTCCTGCTATAGTTCATGGGTTATATGATTCCTTTGCTGATTTAGGGGCTATTTCGCTTGTTATGGTGTTCTTGGGTTTGATGCTTTTGATGATGTATTTGAAGCAAAGCGTTGATTATCAGTCGAAATTAAGGCAATAAAGAATGACTTATAACCTTGCATGCAAATGTTAGTGTCAAAGAGTGTATAGTGAGTGTAACGTTAGGGGTTCTCGGTCTTGTTGAAAGAAAAGCAATACCTTTGCACCAGAAAATAAAAATAATAACATTTAAAAAATCAAGATTATGGGAATCTTTAATATCTTTAACAAGAAAAGTGATAACGAGAGCGCAGCTACAGTTTCACTTCCAGTAGTAGAACCTTCTGAAGCAAAGGAGGTGGTTGAGAGTGTTGCACCAGTAAAAGAAGAGGCTTCAAGAGAGAATAAGCCTTTGACAGTTTCTTATGCAACAGGTTGGCCTATAGATGTTATCTATGGTTATCTTCATAAGAATTATGAGGATAAGGGCTTTGCTGATGCTATGGTCAAGAGTGACTTGGCTTTCCGTGATTTAAATATGAGTCTCATTCGTAATAAGATACTCATGGTGTTCAGAGAAATCAACCTCAACTATGATGTAATGAAGCAAGACTTGCAGGTACGTATTGATAATTGCAATGCTGCTGGTTTGTTGACCACCGTTGCTGAAATCGAAAAGACCATGTCGCTGATAAATGCTCACAAAGAAGAGTTGAGTCAACTTGAGTTAGATTTTCGTAATAATGCAAATGAGGCTTCCATTCCATTACAATCCTATGATTGTGGATTCTTGAGAGGTATTGCAACAATTGCGATGAGTGGTGCTAAAGGTACGCCGATTTCACATATGCAGAATGTGAACAATATAGTATCTAAGCAAGCTATTGCATAGTTATAGTTGAACTTTAAAAACGAATGTCTTATGAACTGGTGGATTAAATTTGGTTGCAAATTGACAGGTTGGAGTTCAAGTGTTTTGGCTCAGTGCTCTGAGGCAAGTAAAACACAGTTAAGCAAATATACCTCTGCTTTGCTCATCTTGATGATTGTATGGAGTATTACAGGCTTTTGTTTTGCTCAAAGGTATATTGGACTTCCTGTTTGGGGATGCATTTTAGTTTCATTGGTATTCATTACCATAGTGATTATGATTGAACGTCAAATTCTTTTGGCCTTGCACCCAACAAAAAAGTTAGTTGCTTTCAGGTTTGTAATAGCTATTATTATGGCAATTGTTGGCTCGACAATCTTTGACCAGACAATGTTTGGAAAAGATATAGACAAGCAGATGGCTGCCACGATAGAACACCAAACACAGGCTCTTACTCAGAAGAGAGTAAGTAACATCGATAGTAAGTTGCTGGCATTCCAAGAGGAAAAGGATTCCTTGGATAAAGTCAATTCGGAATTGCAAGCAGACATTAATGCTCATCCTTGGATTGTTCAAAAATCAGTGACCAACAGCCAAGATAGACTTGTTGTCAATGGAAAAATTAAGGTGGTAAACAATCCATCTGTGACAACCAACCAGGTCGCAAATCCTAAACAATCAGTAGTCTCTGCTAATAATGAAAAGATAAAGCAAATTGTTTTGCAAGAGATGGATTTGAACAAGAAAAGACTGACTATGGAGGAAGATACGAGAAAAGAATGCCAGGCTAATGTTGGATTTCTGGAGGAATTGGAGGCAATGGTGTCTATAGTGACGACTCGTAAGGTCGCAGGAGCGTTTTATCTCATTTTCTTTATGTTGTTGATGAGTTTGGAGCTTTTCGTTGTCACAAGTAAAATGGGAGACCAAGAATGTGATTATGAAATGGCAATAAAAGGAGCTGAAAAAGTAAAAATGGCTCAGTTTAATATGGCTTTTAATAGAGTGCAAGCAAAATAATATTCAAATTAATATATTTGAAATGTAATCTTGCAATCAATATATTCATTGATGATGATAATAAGGTGCAACGTTTTAGAAATTGAGCACAATATCAAAAATATAGATACCTTTGCATCAGAAAATAAAGTAACAACAAATTAAGAGTAACAATTATGAAAAAAATAATAGTAGCATTGGTTGCAATGATTGCAACATCAACTGTATCTTTTGGTCAGTCTTATAACTACAATAGTCGTAGAAATGCAACGTATTCTTATGGTGTGAACACTAATACGGCAACAGTTAGTGGCTATACTCGTAGTAATGGAACTTATGTAAATGGTTATACTCGTACTCAACGCAATAGTACCAATCACGATAACTACTCTACATATGGTAATCACAATCCATATACAGGTACAATAGGAAGTCGTGCTAGAGACTATTCTACACAGTCTTATAACTATGGCTCTGGATATACTGTTCAGACTGGTAGCCGTGGAGGACAGTATTATGTGAATAGCCGTGTCAATAAGGTTTATGTGCCCAAGAGATATTAAAAAGTTTCGGTAGTGTTGAGTAAAATATAGTTCTCGGACAAGGTAATATAGATATGGCTATAAATTTAGATAAGAAAGAAAAGAAGAATAGTTGCCTACTACCATTTTTGGTTGTTTTGGTAATTATTGCCGCTTTAGTTGCAGGTATTGGCTTGTTATGGGGAGTAACTGGTTATATATGGTTCTTGAGAATTTTAGGAGTCATATTTGCTTTTGTCGCTTTCTGTGGATTAAGTTCCGCAAGTGGAGTTGGGTGTTTGATAACTATAATATGTGGTATATTTGCTGCATTATGCTTTTGGGGAGGCAATACAATAGAAAAAAACTATGCAGAGTCAATGCCGTCTGTGAGTACTTCATCTTCCTATGGCTCTGATGTTAGTTCGCAAACTCCAACGTATGAGAACGAAGTTTCTTCACAAGTAGAGGAAGATAGTCCTTACATAGATAATCGTTTGCAAACTGGAGATAGTCCTTATAAAAATATAAGATTATCTGGTAATGAATCGACTATTGAGGTTAAGACATCAGCAGGTGATGAGAACGATGTTGTAGTTATCATTAAGCATAATGGTAAAATCGTAAGAAATGCTTACATACAGGGAGGTGACTCTTATCAATTCTCTGTACCAAACGGAACTTATCAAGTGTTCTTCTATGGAGGAAAAGGATGGAATCCAGACAAGAAAATGGCTGGTGGCTATACAGGAGGTTTCATTACTAATGAGTCCTTCTCGAAAGATAATGCCGTTACTTTGGATTACCAAGGTCTTAACTATGAGCTAATACCACAGCGTAATGGTAACTTTAATACAGAACTGAGTAGTGAAACGGAAATGTTTTAGTGTGATATAAATATGGATTATGAATCATGTCGTGATTTTCTAAAAAGATTGGGCTATGTAATATTAATATGCATTGTCTTTCATTTTAAATTAGATAATTTTGCATTTATGATAGCATTTATTTTAATAGTAATAGCGTTGTTCTGCTTTTCCTATTATAAGGCAAAGCAGCAAAAGGCAGATCAAGAAATGGATCGTATTATGAATGCGCCAAGTGGAACTGTGAGCGCAGAAGTTTTACCTTTAAACAATAATAATATGGAAGAAAATCAAAATTTTAGTACACGTGACCTTTGTGCCGAAGTCTTGCGTAAGTTAAACTGCGATGTTCAGTTTGATGATGAAAATGAGTATAATATGCATTTCTCATATCAAGGAGAAAATTTTAGCGTGGAAACTTGGGAAGATGGTCTCATGATAACAATTTGGGATACATGGTGGGGAACTGTTGACTTGGATAACCTCGATGATGTTAGCCGTGTACGTAAAGCTATAAATACTATAAATGTTAGACAAGGTTTTACATTGATGTATTCTATAGACGAGAAGAGTCAAAAGTTTGCAGTTCATACAAAACGGCAATGCTTGCTTATTCCTCAAATTCCTCAGATAGAAAACTATATGGTTGCAATGCTTACTGGCTTCTTTGATGCTCAACGTAGCTTTAAAGAGGAGTATGATAGACTGAGATTAGAAGAAGAGGCAAATGCTAAAGTTTAACTTAGAGAGTTCGCTTATAATTCATAATTTCATAAAATGAAACTGTTATGAGATATTTAATTTTGTCAATATTAGTCTTGTGTTCTTCTGCAATATTTGCGGACAACATCAAACGCCCTGATAGCTACAACTATACTCGTGGCGTGGAGGCAATCACTAACAATAATCTTGAGGAAGCTCTTGATTATCTAAATAAAGAAATCAATGAACATCCTGACAATGGCTATGCTTTTACATGGATTTCTTTGGTGAGGAACTACAATGAAGAGTTTGGTCGAGCTTTGACTGCGGCAAATGTTGCTGTCAAGAAGATTCCAGTAAAGGATAAAGAGTTTAGGGCTTTTGCTTATGCAACCAGAGCAAAAGTGTATCTGAATCTAGAAGATACGGTTCAAGCTTTAAAGGATTGTGGTTTTGCAATCAATGCGATGCCTAATGATACTCGTTATTATGAAGCTAGAGCTCAACTTTATTATGAGCTGGCGAAATATGATTTGTCAGATAGGGATTACCAAAAGATGATTTCCTTGAAGGAAGGGGATGTGATGGGATATATGGGTATAGGTAGAAATGCTAATGCCCAGAAACGTTATGGGGATGCCATCAAACAGTTTGATTATGTCGTAAAATTAGACCAAAATTATTCTTCTGCTTACTCTTTCCGTGCAGAAAGTTACATGGGACAGAAAAAATATAATGAGGCTATAGATGATGTGATAACTGCATTATATATTGATAATGATGATAAGGCTTTTTATGAATTGCAGGAATTGGCAGATTCTGCATTTGAGCAGACTATAGCAAAATTAAAAGTCCAAAATATTAAAGATGCAAATGATAATTCTTGGACTTATTATTTAGGTGTAGCTTTTGAAAAAACTGCAAGATATACTAAGGCTATAGCATATTATAAAGAGGCTTTGGAGAAGGAATCCAATATCATAACAGTTAATCGTATATCTCAATGTTATAATAAATTGGGTGATTATGATAAGGCTTTAGAGTATTGTAATCAAGCGATAGCTTTAGATTCTGTAAAAGCTAATTATTTGTATGAAAAGGCAAATATTCTAGATAATGCAGGACGTACTCAGGAAGCAATAAAGACCATGAGTGATTATATAGCAAATACCCCAGATGAGCCTGCTGGATATTATCAAAGAGGTTGGTTTAAGGATCATTCTGGTGATATTGAAGGGGCCTTGGAAGATTATACCATGGCAATTACCTTGCAGCCAAATGAGGCTTATGCGTATTTGAATAGGGGTGTTCTATATCGTTTGAAAGGTGAAAATGCTAAGGCAGAGTCTGATTTCAAGCAAGTTGTTCGTTTGGATTCTATACCAGAAGAAGCAGAATGCTCTTTTTATGCTTATTATTACTTGGGACAGAAAGATAAGGCAATAGAGATTTTGAATACAATACTTGATAAAGATAAAAAGGGTAATTGTTATGATGCTGCATGTCTTTACTCTGTAATGGGAGAGAAAGAAAAAGCTCTTTCGTATCTTCGCCAGTCTTTGGAGGATGGTTATAGACGCTTTGCTCACATCAAGCGTGACCGTGATTTGAATAATATACGTAATACAGAAGAATTTAAGGTCTTACTGAAAGAGTTTGAAGAAAAGCATCTGCAGGAGCTAGCCGCTGATGCAGATGGGGATGATTCTTCATACGAATTGAAAGTAGAAGAGATTCCATTTACAAAAGAGAGTGGTGTTTGCAAGGTGAAGTGTGCTATCAATGGTTTGCCTTTGCATTTCATCTTTGATACTGGTGCTGCTGATGTTTCTATTTCTTCTGTTGAGGCTACATTTATGGCAAAGAATGACTTCTTGTCTTCTTCAGATATTATCGGGAAACAGAACTATCAGACTGCTGATGGAAACATAACGGAAGGTACGATTATTAATTTGAAAGATGTAAAACTCGGTTCTTTACATCTGAATAATATCAAGGCTTCTGTTGTCCGCAATCAGGCAGCCCCTTTGCTTCTAGGACAAAGTGTTCTGAGTAAATTGGGAAAGATAGAAATAGACAATACGAAGAATGTGTTGCGTATTACACATAAGCAAAAAATCAATTAAATACAATTATAGTATGGAACAAAAACATCATTACACAGGCTTGACTGATGCCCAAGTGCTCGAAAGCCGTAGTAAACATGGTGCCAATATCTTGACACCACCTGAGAAAGAACCTTTATGGAAACAATTCCTAGAGAAGTTTGGCGACCCTCTGATTATCATTTTGCTGATAGCCGGAGTGTTGTCTATCGGCATTTCTTGCTATGAGTTTTGGGGATTGCATGAAGGTGCAGAGACATTCTTTGAGCCAGTTGGTATTTTTGTGGCTATCTTGCTTGCCACTGGTATCGCCTTTATCTTTGAGTTAAAGGCTGATAAGCAGTTCTCGGTTCTCAACCAAGTTAATGACGACGAAATGGTAGAAGTAATCCGGAATGGGAACACAACTTCTATCAAGAAGAAAGATGTCGTTGTTGGTGATATTGTCGTGTTGAATACAGGTGAGGAGATTCCTGCTGATGGAGAACTTTTAGAGGCGGTTACCTTGAATGTTGATGAGTCTTCTTTGACAGGTGAGCCTATTTGCCATAAAACAATTCATGAACTGGAGTTTGATAAGGATGCAACATTCCCTTCTAACCATGTGATGCGTGGTACAAAGGTGATGGAAGGTCATGGTGTTTTCAAAGTTTTGGCGGTTGGCGACAAAACGGAAAATGGTAAAGTCTTTGAGGCAGCACAGATAGATGATAGTGTTCGTACACCATTAAATGAACAGTTGGATGGATTGGCAGACTTGATAACCAAGTTGAGTTATATTTTCGCTGCGCTTATTATCGTTCTCAAACTGATGGTGTTCTTCGGTTGGAGTCCTATTGTTTTGACATTGGCGGTTCCTACAGGCATCTTCTTCTGGATGGTTATAAAAAAGTTTGACGACTGGAGTTGGAAAGCTGTTGTTCCATCAATCATTGGCTATTTTGTGATATTGATGGGTATGGTAGTTTATTTCCATGATACTTTGATGCCGGGTGAGCAAATAGCTAAGTTGATTACATATACGTTGGATACCTTGATGATTGCAGTAACACTTGTGGTTGTTGCGGTACCAGAAGGTTTGCCAATGGCTGTTACTCTGAGCTTGGCTTATAGTATGACTCGAATGATGAAGACCAACAACTTAGTTCGTAAAATGCATGCTTGTGAGACGATGGGTGCTACGACTGTTATCTGTACCGATAAGACTGGTACTTTGACTCAGAATCAGATGCAAGTGCATGATACCAATTTCTATGGTCTTTCTGCTCAGACGTTGGGTAATGATAAGGAAAGTCTGTTGATAGAGGAAGGTATTGCTGTCAATTCAACTGCTTCTTTGGATTATTCTGATGCTGAGGCTGTAAAAGTATTGGGTAATCCAATCCTACGGAGGGCGCTTTGTTGCTTTGGCTCAAGAAGGCTGGCGTTGATTATCTGAATCTGCGTGAGTCTGCTGAGGCTTTAGAGGAGTTGCCTTTCTCTACAGAGCGTAAGTATATGGCAACAATTGTTAAGTCTTCATTGTTTGAAGGCAAGACAATTCTCTATGTCAAGGGTGCTCCTGAAATTGTAAGTGATTTGTGCAAGAACATCGAGAATAATGTTTCTAAAACCGATATTGAGAATCAGTTGGTTGAATATCAGAACCAAGCTATGCGTACCCTCGGCTTCGCTTATCAAATAATTGATAGTAAGGCTGACGTATTCAAGGATGGTAAGGTTGTGGCTGATAATTTAACCTTTATGGGTGTTGTGGCTATCAGCGACCCTGTTCGACTGGATGTTCCTGCAGCCGTTGCAGAATGTATGAATGCCGGTATCAATGTGAAGATTGTTACTGGTGATACTCCTGGTACAGCTAAGGAAATCGGTCGCCAAATTGGTCTGTGGACAGCAAAGGATGGTGATAAGAATATTATTACTGGTCCAGAGTTTGCTGCTCTTTCTGATGGAGAGTTGGATAAGAGAGTCTTGGATTTGAAGATAATCTCTCGTGCTCGTCCTATGGATAAAAAACGATTAGTTGAGGCTTTGCAAAGGAAGAACCAAGTCGTTGCTGTTACTGGTGACGGAACCAACGATGCCCCTGCTTTGAAGGCTGCTCATGTTGGTTTGTCTATGGGTGATGGTACTTCTGTAGCAAAGGAGGCATCTGATATTACCATTATCGATAACTCATTTAGTAGTATTGGTAAGGCGGTGATGTGGGGACGTTCACTCTATCAGAATATCCAACGTTTCTTGCTCTTCCAGTTGACTGTGAATGTGGCTGCTTGCTTTATCGTTCTTTTTGGCGCATTTATGGGCGAGGAAAGTCCGCTTACCGTAACTCAGATGCTTTGGGTGAACTTGATTATGGATACTTTTGCTGCAATGGCATTGGCATCTTTGCCTCCATCAGAGAGCGTGATGAAAGATAAGCCAAGAGATAGAAATGCCTTTATCCTGAATAAGGCGATGTATCAGAACATCTTGGGCGTTGGTGGATTCTTCTTTGTGTTGCTGCTTGTATTACTTTATGTCTTTGAGCATTCGAATATTACGCAGTTAACAGATTTACTCAACGTTCAGTTAGGTGCATCTGATGGTCTTACTCCTTACGAGTTGACCTTATTCTTCACCATCTTCGTGATGACTCACTTCTTCTATCTCTTCTGTGCAAGAGCATTTGAGACAGGTAAGAGTGCGCTTCATTTCAAGGGATGCAAGGGCTTGTTGATTATTGCAGCTATCATTTTGGCTGGTCAGATTGCTATGGTAGAGATTCCTGGTTTGCAGAATTTCTTCAATGTAACTGGTCTGAAGTTTGAGGATTGGGTAATCATCATCGTTGGTTCTTCATTTGTGCTTTGGATTCGTGAAATCTGGAGTTTGCTAAAGAAAATCTAAAATTAAATAGAAGGAGTTGCGTTATTCTTTAAGATAGAAGGCGCAACTCTTTTTTATCAATTTCTAAAATTTATAAAGATATGTCTAAGTTTAAAATACCAGGAGTGTCATTCTCCTTAAATCGGGCTTTAGGTATCACGCAAGCAAAACAAAAGTTTGCTCGTGAGACCGGTATTCCAACCTCAAAGGCTGGATTGGAAAGAAAAATTGGTAAGATGGTTCTGAAGGCATTGTTTGGAAAATAATATGAGTAATAACAATAATAAACAGTTAGGTGAAGCTCCTTGGCTTCATGTAATTATTTCCACAGGATTAGGCACAGGTTTTGTACCTAAAGCACCTGGTACAGCAGGTGCTTTCTTGGCTTTGCTCATTTGGATAGGTCTTTATTATGTCCTTTCTCCGATAGGGTTGATGGTGGCTACAATTTTATTGGTTGTTAGTTCTTTGTTGATTGGAGTCTGGACTGATAATGTGATGGAGAAATATTGGGGTGAAGACCCAAGGGCTGTCGTAATTGATGAGTTCTTTGGTACGTGGGTTGCGGCTTTAGCAGCTGTTTGTGTAGATGGTCCAGCTTATGTCTCAATATCCCTTGCAACAATAGGTTTTGTGTTGTTTCGAGTGATAGATATAACTAAACCGCTTGGTTGCAGATGGATAGACCGGAATATTCATGGTGGATGGGGCTGTATGCTTGACGATGCATTGGCTGGCTTTTATGCATTTATTGTAACATTAATAATCCGATATTTCCATCTAGTAGAATATATTCATGGGACATATAACTTGTAAAACTGTACCTACAACTGGTATCATTGGAGCAATCGCTGGCGATTGCTTCGGGGCTGCGTATGAATTTCATCCGGTAAAGCATGGGGACTTCGATATATACAAAGATCCTCGTTTTACGGATGATACGGTTATGACCTTGGCTGTTGCGAAATGGCTGACGATTGATCCTGAATCTATCATCTCATATTTCGAAGCAGATAGTTATACTTCAGCTATCCGTAATGCATTTCTTTTGGTGGTGATGCTGACACGATGGCGTGTATAGCTGGAGATGGATGATTTTACGATTTGTTGGTTGTATGAATAGAAATCGATATAAGGGGAAGAAAAGGAAGGGGTATGATGCCGGTTTCGATGATGGCTTCGTTGGTAGTGGCTGTGACTCTGAGGAGAAATAGAGGCTTCGCACGACAATGTTATCCGCCCGGAAATCCGACATCAGCAGCTCTGATGTTGTTAACTGAAACCATAATCATGGCTGCAAACATAAACTTCTTCCTTCTAATTGTGCCCCTTTACATAACTTTTTCGAAACTTTTAGCGAAAAAGTTTTGTTGTTTCGAATAAAATTTATAACTTTGCAGCAACATACTCACCCCGCTTCCCTTTAGAACAGCGCGCTCAGGGTGAGTCTTTTTATTTTATATGCTTATGAATAAGATTGCATATCCAAAGGAACTAAAAAGTTTTGATGAGCAAATTGCTCTGTTGAAACAAAGAGGAATGTATTTCGAAGATGAAGTACGGGCTAACTGCATTTTGCAAAATGTCAGTTATTATAGATTGAGTGGCTATTGGTATCCTTTACTGAAAGATAAGCAAAGGCACATATTCAAGGATGGGGCTTCTTTTGATAATGCTTATTCCATATATAAGTTTGATTCGGCATTGCGTAAGTTGGTTCTTTCTGAAATAGAGAAAATTGAGATTGCTGTAAGAACACAATTTTCCTATATCATGTCACAAGAATATGATGGATGGTGGTTTACTGATTCTTCTTTGTTCTCAACTCCTGCAAAACATGCGAAGACTTTGGCTAAAGTTGAAGATGAGTATAATAGAAGCGATGAAGATTTTATTGTCTCTTTTAAGGCTAAATATTGCAATCGTTTTCCTCCAAGTTGGATAACTTTAGAAATTACATCTTTGGGGACAATGTCTATATTGTATTCTAATCTAAAAGGCGGAAGATGCAGAAGGCAGATAGCCAAATATTTTGGGGTAGCAGATACGATTATGGTGTCATGGTTGCATACTATCACGTATGTGCGGAATATCTGTGCTCATCATAGCCGATTATGGAACAAGACGTTTGGTATAACCCCAATGATGCCAAGGAGGACTACTTTTCCTTTTGTTACTTTGCCAACCAAAGGAACTCAGCACGTATATTTTGTTCTTTGTATGATTCTGTATCTCTTGAACATTATCAATCCATCGAATACTTTCCGCAATAAGATAAATGTTTTGTTGGAAGAATATCCAAATATTGATATTGTTGCTATGGGATTTCCTGAGAATTGGAAAGAACAACCTTTATGGAAATCTTGAACGATGCTTATCGTATGTATGAGCATGGTGAAAATCTGGCGGCTATCCTCTATCGTATTCAGCGAGAGAAGCCTGTGGCTTATCGTCGCATCATCCGCGTCATTCAGAGTGTGGCTCCCTATTTCTCGGACTTCTATTTCCAACCAACCGAAGCCGATATGGTGCGCTTGCAATGGCAGGATAAGTATAGTTCTATGATTTACGGACCGACCGACTTGTCGGATGGAACCATTCGCTTTATTGCCTTGACCGTGCTCTTTATGCAGCCATGGTTACCACGAGTTATCATCATTGATGAGCCGGAGCTTGGTTTGCATCCTGTGGCTATCGAAAAACTTTCGGGTTTGATTAAGATGGCGGCACAAAAGGGTACGCAAGTTATCGTTGCTACCCAGAGTGCTGAACTGATCAGTAACTTTGAGCCAGAGGATGTCTTGACTGTTAATCAGAACGAAGATGGTACAACCATCAATCGCCTGAATAGCGAAGAGTTGGCACATTGGCCAATCACCAGAGCTTATCAACAATAGTCCTGAGACAGCTCCGTCCAAACGATTGATAGCTGCTATTCCTGATTATAATAAGGTAGTTGTTGGCATTTGTGTTGCTATGGACATTGGTTTGGAGAAGATTCGTGAGAAATGCCCTTTGTTCAATGAATGGATAGAGCGGTTAATGAAGTGATATTTATCAATGGGGGATAATAACGCAGAGTCCTGCTGGCATCACTGCCAGCAGGATTCTGCGCTTTCCCTATTACTCCTGAGTATTCTCCTTTGGGGGCTCCTGAACTGTAGCTGGCTGCCTTGCCTGGTATTTCTCTTCTGTTGCTGCAGGAGTTTCTTCCTCTCAACGCTTAAGAAAAAAGGTATCATAAATTAACTGTTGGAAAGAGGTGGGTTTTAGTCGAAGTTTAGTCGAAGTTAGTTGAAGTTAGTCGAACTTTTAGTCGAAGTTAGTCAATCTTTAGCTTACTTCTTTGCTATAATGTTCTGAAAAACAGTTGCTAATTATGAAATCTAACTTAGTTAAACTTTTAAATGTTTAGTCGAACTCAAAATGGGTTATTTGCTTTGGGAGTAATTCCCTTCTTGGCTTAGACTAAAAGTATCTGAAGGAGCATAAAAGGGAATATGATATGTGTTGTCGTTAAAAAAGTGAGCAGTGTAATCGGTACAGCACTATTGCCAGATATGGATGACTTTACGATTGGTTGGTTGTATGAATAGAAAAAATATGGAAAATGAAACTATAAACGAAAGATTCCTCGGTACCATCTTCGGACAAGCTGTAGGAGATGCCTTGGGACTGAGCACGGAGTTTATGTCCAAGCAAGAGGTGGATCGTTTCTATCCTAATGGGATAGAGGACTATTCACAAATCGTGCAGGATGATCATCGTCGTCGTTGGCAAAGAGGCGACTGGACAGATGATACTGATATGATGCTATGCATCTTAGATTCCTTTGTGGCTTGTCAAAAGGTAGATTTCCTTGATATTGCCAGAAGGTTTAAGGAATGGATGATGAACGGAGGTATGGGAATTGGTCGGCATACCTATAATGTAATGGCTCTTGGCGACTATACTTCGAATCCACAGAAGGCTGCAGAGATTATCTGGAAGATGGGAAAGAAAAAAGCTGCAGCTAATGGAGCCGTCATGAGAACTTCGGTGGTAGGGCTTCTGAAAGAAAATGTGACTAGTAATGCTGAGAATATCTGTAAGCTAACTCATTATGATCCTCGCTGTGTGGGCTCTTGCGTTATCGTTTCTTCTATCATACATGCTCTTGTCTTTGAAGACAGGATATTGAATTATGAAGATGTGATTGGCATTGCCAAACGATATGATGAACGAATTGTTCCATTTGTTGACTTGGCATATCATGAAGGTCTGGATTCTTTGTGCCTGGATGATGAAAAGTGTATGGGATATACGCTCAGAACTTTAGGGGCAGCCCTATGGGCTTATTGGCATGCAACATCGTATAAGGAGGGTATCTTGAAGATTGTTTTATCAGGAGGAGATGCGGATACCAATGCTGCAGTAGCAGGGGCTATCCTGGGTGCTAAATTTGGAATAAACCAAATTCCTGACGAATGGAGAAATGGTCTTCTCTATGCTTCTATGCTTTATAACAAGGTGCAGAATTTCTACGCAATGTATCGCTAAAAGAAAGGATTCGATAATGAATGTGATGCAATTGAATACTGATATTTATCATAGCTTGGGCGTACTTTCTAATGACGAGAGCTATTTGGAAGAATCCCTTGCTAGTATCAATCAGGCCTTTACGGAATTGAAGCTTCATCGCAAAGGAAAAATGGATTTTATTCCTGCAGAGGATTTGCTTAATGAGTTATAGGATAGAGGTTGCACCTGAGTTTGCCCGTAGATTGAAGAATTTAAGTAAGCGCAGTCTGCATTAGAGTATAATAACGCAGAATCCTGCCGGCATTACTGCCAGCAGAACTCACTTTCAAAAACCGAACCTAAAAGTCTACCTTGTAATTTCTATCTATGCAATATCTATTGTAACCTGAATAAGCCTAACAACTAAGAACTATGGCAGTAGAACAAATGGAAAAATAAAAAAATATTGAATTATAGTTAATTTGAGTTTGAAATCATTGTAGCTTAAAGTAAAACTATTATATTTGTGGCTGATAGATTTCGAATCTGTATCATAGATATTGGTTCTAGAGATTATGGTATAAATATAGTAATTTTAAATGATAACATTATGAAAATGAAACGAACATTTATTACTGCATTCTTTGCGATGTTACTTGTAGTTTTTTCAGTTTCATGCAGCAGTGAAGAGAAAGAGTTTGATTATGCAGCATTGCCGATGTCGGCACAGCAGTTTGTAAAGCAATATTTTGCTGGTGCATCATACAGCCGTGTGGAAAAGGAGAAAGATAATGGCTTTTGGGAATATGAAGTATTGCTCAGTGATGGCTCTAAAGTGGAGTTTAATGAGAAGGGAGAGTGGAAGAGTGTTGACTGCAAATACTCTGAGATCCCTGTAGGCATTATTCCTACTGTCATAGCTGAGGATATTGCAAAGAAATATCCTGATTTGAAGCCTTACAAAATTGAAAAAGAGGTTGGCGGATATGAAATTGATATTCCTGGCTACGATCTCTATTACAGCAATAACGGTATATTCATACGTGCTAAAATTGACAAATAACAGAAGAGGGTGTGTCATGGCTTTATGACACACCCTCATGCAGTTCTGGTACTTACTATAACAGCTCTCTTGCTATCCAGGCACAGGCTTCGGCATCTATTCCGGTTCGGACTTGATGAGGCTGTAGTAGCTGTCTGCAATCTCGCCATCCCTCACTATCACAATGCCCACCGAGCAGACACTTGTACGCTGCTGGTTGGCCGTTTCGAAATTTATCGCTGCAAAATCTTTCATAGAATTATCATTTTTGTGCCTTATATATTATGGTGTTACTCTGAGGAAATATAGGCTATCCTATTTCTCCTATCAGCCATCTTAGGGCATTGATTCTCTTGATACCGTTGTAATCGGCAGTAGGGTCTTCATCAAGTGTAAGGATATACTTAGGATATTGGTCATTGATCTGCTGCAGAGATGCCAATTCACGTTTTAAGGTAGTCTCATCTCTAACGGTAGCAGCTACCTGATAATACGTGATATTGTTTTCATCAATCGCTACAAAATCTACTTCCAGATTATCCATCTTTCCTATATATACTTTCTGCTGGCGATGGAGTAGTTCCAGATAAACGATGTTCTCCAGGATGCGGCCGGCATCGAATGAGCGGGAACCTAGGAGCATTCTTCTCAAACCGATATCTACTAGATAATATTTACCCAATGTCTTGAGCAGCTGCTTACCCTTGATGTTGTATCTTTTGGTTTCATATACGAAGAAGGTTTCGCAGAGTGCGGTCAGATATCGTTCTACGGTTTTCTGGTCTATTTTCCTTCCATCGGCAGTCATGATGTCGGCTATGCGCTTGGTGGATAGGATGTTGCCGATATTGTCGGCTGTGAAACGGATAACGCTTTCCAGCATCATGACATCGGGTAACTTCTTCCTGCTCATGATATCCTTTACTACAATGGTGTTATATACGCCATTCAGGTAGTCGCTGATTTCTGCGGGAGTATCCAGTTCAAGGGTATATGGAAAACTGCTCCTTGTGATGTAGTCTGTATAGGCTTTGGGAAGATTGTCGGTTCCTCCGATACCTTCAACATACTCTCTGAATGAAAGGGGAAGCATTGCGATTTCCACATATCTTCCGGATAGTAACGTGGCGATTTCGCTTGACAGCATATAGGCATTCGACCCCGTAATATAGAGATCTACTGTTGGCTTCAGGTTGAGGCTGTTGATGATGTCTGGGAAATCTTCCACATGTTGTATCTCATCAAAGAAGATATAAGTCATCTTGTCTTGATGAATTAATGGCTTGATATAAGCGTATAAGTTATGTGGATTACGAAGCTCATAGAAGTCGTAATCCTCGAAATTGAGATAGATGATTTGGTCGGCACTGACACCTTGCCTCTTAAGCCAGTCACGATAAATCTCCATAATGGTGGATTTACCGCAACGGCGAATGCCGGTTATCACTTTGATAAGAGACTTGTCTTTGAAAGCGATCAGTTTATTGAGATATTCCGTTCTTTCTATTCGTTTCATATCATTTCATTGCTCTTTGATTATATATTTGCTGCGAAGATACTATTTTTTTAGGATAAATCATCCTAAAAGTAGAATATTTAAGAAAGTTTTAGGATGAATCGTCCTAAGACTTTTGAAATTAGAGAAGTTTTAGGATGAATCGTCCTAAAACTTTTTGTACAATCCCCATATTTAGGTATTTCTGCGAAACCATCATTTTTAGGTATTGCAGATTACGGGAAAAGGGCGTATCTTTGCACCCGAAAATAAATGTAACTAAAAGTAAGATAGACAAATGAAAACAACAATCGTAATTTATGGCTCTTCTACTGGCTCATGCCAGTCGATTGCCGAAACCATCGCCTCTAAGTTGGGTGTGGAAGCTGTAGATGTAGCTAACATCGATGACGCTACTATCGCAAGTCATGAGAATCTTCTTCTCGGTACTTCTACCTGGGGTGCCGGCGAGATGCAGGATGACTGGTATGATGGCGTGAAGACATTGAAGAGTGCCGGCTTGGCTGGCAAGACCGTAGCCCTGTTTGGTTGTGGCGACAGCGAGTCTTACCCTGATACATTCTGTGGCGGCATGAAGGAACTCTATGATGCTGTCGTTGAGGCTGGTGCTACCGTATTGCCTGGTGTTTCTACAGACGGATACACCTATGATGACAGTGAGGCAATTGATGGCGACAAGTTCCTGGGACTCGCACTTGACGAGGTGAACGAGGACGACAAGACAGAGGAGCGTATCGAGGCCTGGCTTGAGGCAATCAAACCATCGCTATAATTATATTTCTAAAATATTTTTCAAGAATTGGAGAATGATGGAATTCTCTGATTCTTGGTTTAAAAACAGATAAATTCGGATAGTATGCAGCAGGAAATCGCAACACCAGTAGATTTGAAGGTTCTGATGAATCATATATATGAATATAAGAAGGGGGTGCGCCGCCTGGTGCTCTACACCTTCAACAAGAAATATGAGTCTTTTGCCATAACTAGATTAGAGCGTCAGAACATTGATTATATCATCCAGCCGGTTGGCAACGACCGTCTGAATCTCTTCTTTGGTAAGAAAGAATGTCTGGATGCTATCCGCATGATAATCACCAAACCGTTGTGCCAGCTTACGCCGGAGGAGGATTTCATCTTGGGTGCCATGCTGGGATATGACATCTGTGCCCAATGCGAACGCTATTGTGAGCGCAAGAAGAAGGTTTGCTAAGCTTTTCTTTCATCTTCGTAATGTTTTATGTTTATAAGTAGAAAGAGCGTGATTGCCGTAATGGTGATTACGCTCTTTCTGCATATTTCGGAATAATTCCTCTTTTTGAGGGCTGAAATGAAAGAAAAAGTCCTGAAAACACTACTTATTTATTAGTACTGACTATATCAATGCGTTTAACCTGATACCAACTTCTAAGTATAAAAAATGTGAAAATCACAATTTCTCGGTATTGTACAATTTCTAAATAAGTCTTACCTTTGCAGCCCGAAAAAAGGAATAGATATGAAAAAAGGATTAGGAAAAATCAGAAAGATTAAAAAGAAACACATCTTCCTGGCCTTATTGGCCGTGATCGTTCTGGGAGGTTTGGCGAAGGCTTACTCTGCCTGGGTGGGTACTACCCGCATCGCTTTCCTCAACTATCAGGCTATTGCGCTGGGACAGATTTCGCATGCCAACGACAATGCGATGATTAAACTGAGTGAGATCACAACCGATGATTTCGATCATCTGGATGATTACGATATGATTATCGTGAATGGTATGGGACTCCGAATCGACGAGAACCAGCGCAAGCAGTTGGAAGAGGCTTCCTACAAGGTGCCGACCCTGACTCATGCTGCTACCAACCCAGCCAACAATATCGTATCAGTAGATAACTTCGATGCAGATTATCTGATGCAGTACATCGAGAACGGCAGCAAGAAGAATTATCACAGTATGCTCGCTTACATCCGTAAGTTTATCGACGGAAAGAAGTTCATGGCTCCAGAACCGGAACGTGTGGATGAGCGACCAAACTATCTCCTGACTCATTTCGACCCGAAGGATGAAAAGGGCGATGAGCTGGGTTTCAACAGCATCCGTGAGTACAATGCCTTCCTGGCGAAGAACGGATTATATAAGAAAGGTGCTCCTACCATCTTGCTCACCGGTTTTATGGGTGCGGCTCCTGATATGGAGAAGGCTTTCGAGAAGAAGGGATTCATGGTGTATCGCATCAACCAGCTGCAGAGCTTTATCGCCGGTCATCATGCCGACAGTATCCAGGCGAATGCCGTAGTGAATATGGCGCATGGCAGACTGGGCGATTACTTCGTAGAGTTCCTGAAGCAGAAGAATATTCCACTATTCTCACCTCTTAATATCAACCGCTTGACCACCGATTGGGAGAACGACAAGCAGGGAATGAACGGCGGCTTCATGTCGCAGAGCATCGTGACTCCGGAGATTGATGGTGCCATCCGTCCATACGTGGTTTTCGGACAGCGCATCAACAAGGAGGGCTTGCAGGAGGTTTACGGCATCCCAGACAGAATGGAGAGTTTCGTGGAGAGCGTGCAGGGCTATGTGAATCTGAAGAACAAGAAGAACAGCAGTAAGCGCATCGCCATCTTCTACTTCAAGGGTCCGGGTCAGAATGCACTTACCGCTTCGGGAATGGAAGTGGTTCCATCGCTCTACAATCTCCTGGTTCGCTTGAAGAATGAGGGATACAATGTAGGCAAGTTGCCAGCCAATCCTCAGGAACTGGCAAAGATGATTCAGGCTCAGGGTAGTGTCTTCGGAACCTATGCCGAGGGTGCCTATACCAAGTTCCTCCAGTCGGGACATCCAGCCCTGGTTACCGCCCAGCAGTTTGCCGGATGGACCCAGAAGGCTTTGTCTAAGAAGATGATCAAGGAGATGAACCAGCTCTATGGTTCCTTCCCTGGCAAATATATGGCTACCGATGATGGTAAGCTGGCGGTGGCAAGGCTACAGTTCGGTAATGTGGCTCTGCTTCCACAGGTGATGGCAGGCGTGGGAGGCGACTCCTTCAAGATTGTGCATGGCACTGACCAGGCACCTCCTTACACCTATGTTGCCTCTTATCTTTGGGCACGTTATGGTTTCAGTGCCGATGCACTCATCCATTTCGGAACTCACGGATCGCTGGAATATACCCCGAGAAAGCAGGTGGCACTCGGCAGCAATGACTGGAGTGACCGATTGATTGGTGTGGTTCCACATCTTTATATATATACCATCGGCAATGTGGGCGAGGCGATGATTGCCAAGCGCCGCACCTATGCCCAGACCCAGAGCTATCTCACCCCTCCTTTCAAGGAGAGTGAGTTGCGACAGACCTATAAGCAGTTGAGCGATGCCATCCAGTCATACGAGAAGAAGGCATCTGCCGAACAGTCGCTGAAGGTGAAGGCGCTGACCGTGAAGATGGGAATCGCCCGAGAACTGGGGCTCGATGCCAAGCAGATGAACAAGCCTTATTCTGCAGATGAAATCGCGAGAGTTGAGAACTTTGCGGAAGAGTTGGCAAACGAGAAGATTACCGGCAAGCTCTATACTCTGGGTGTGCCATACGATAATGATGATGTCCGTACCAGTGTCTATGCGATGGCTACAGATCCTATTGCCTACGGAATGTTGGCAGTAGATAAGTTGAAAGGTCGTGCCCAGGAGGGTGTGGAGAAGCACAAGCAGCTTTTCGACCGTCTCTATCTGAGCAAGGCACGCAATACCGTGACCCAGCTTCTGGGTTCAGCCTCGGTTTCTGACGAATACATCTGCCGTTATGTAGGAATCACTCCTGCCGAACTCCAGATGGCTCGCAAGGTAGAGGCGATGCAGGCAGCTCCGGATCCTATCCAGATGATGATGCAGATGGCAGACCAGATGGGTGGAGCGAAGGAGGCGAAGCCGAAGAAGGTGGATCACCGTACGGTAAGCGAACTCCGTGCTGCCAAGGTTTCTCACAAGAAGAAGATTCCGCAGATGAGTCGTGAGGCTTTCGAGAAGATGGAACAGACCGGTCGCTTCCCTGACAAGATGATGGAAGCCATCAAGAAGGGACAGAAATGGTATCAGGATGATCTGAAGATGGCGAAGGCCGGCAAGGGCAAGGCATCTCCAAAATCTTCTAAAGATAAAGGTATGATGATGTCGAAAGCACCAAAATATACCCGTCAGCAGATTCATCTGGCTCAGGCTATCACTACCGTAGAGCATGCCTTGCAGAATGTAGGCAAGTATTCGGAGGCGCTCCGTCAGAGTCCGCTCAACGAGATGGCTTCTCTGATGAATGCCCTGAATGGCGGCTTTACCGCCCCATCTCCTGGTGGTGATCTGATTGTGAATCCGAACACCCTGCCTACCGGTAGAAATCTCTTCTCCATCAATGTGGAGAATACACCTTCGGAGGATGCCTGGGAGAAGGCGAAGGAACTTTGCGACAATACCATCAAGATGTATTGCGAGCGACATAAGGGTGAATATCCTCGTAAGGTAAGCTATACGCTCTGGAGTAGCGAGTTTATCGAAACAGAGGGTGCTACCATCGCTCAGATTCTCTATATGCTCGGTGTAGAACCGGTAAGAGATGCCTTCGGTCGTGTTACCGATCTGCGTCTCATCCCATCCAAGCAGTTGGGCCGTCCTCGCATCGATGTCGTGGTTCAGACTTCCGGTCAGCTCCGCGATCTGGCAGCATCCCGTCTCTTCCTCATCAACAAGGCGATAGAGATGGCGGCAAATGCCAAGGGTGACAAGTATGATAACCTGGTGAAAGCCGGTGTTACTGAATCGGAACGAGTGCTCGTAGAGAAGGGTATGTCGCCAAAGGAGGCCCGCGAGGTGAGTATGTATCGAGTGTTTGGTGGCGTAAACGGCAACTATGGCACCGGTATCCAGGAGATGGTAACCGCAGGCGACCGCTGGGATAAGGAGAGTCAGATTGCCGAGGTCTATATGAACAATATGGGTGCCTACTATGGTGATGAGAAGAACTGGGAGACCGTTCGCAAGGCAGCTTTCGAGGCAGCGCTGACCCGTACCGATGTGGTGGTTCAGCCACGACAGAGCAACACCTGGGGTGCCTTGAGTCTCGACCATGTATATGAATTCATGGGAGGTATGAACCTCGCTGTGCGCAACGTAACCGGTAAGGATCCGGATGCTTATCTCGCCGACTATCGCAACCATAGCAATATGAGAATGCAGGAGGTGAAGGAGGCTATCGGCATCGAGGGCAGAACCACCATCTTCAATCCAGCCTATATCAAGGAGAAGATGAAGGGTGGAGCCAGCAGTGCCAGCACATTCGCCGAAATCGTAACCAATACCTACGGCTGGAATGTGATGAAGCCAAAGGCAATCGACAAGGAGATGTGGGACGAGATCTATAATGTATATGTCAAGGACAAGTACCATCTCGGCACCAAGGAGTTCTTCGACAAGCAGAATCCGGCTGCGCTGATGGAGATGACCGCCGTGATGATGGAGAGTGCCCGCAAGGGAATGTGGAAGGCTACTCCTCAGCAGCTCAAGGACATCGCCAAGCTTCATACCGAGACCGTGAACAAGTATAAGCCTTCATGCTCCGGTTTCGTCTGCGACAATGCCAAATTGCGCAACTATATCGCCAGCAAGACCGATGCAGCTTCTGCCAAGGAATATCAGCAGAATGTAGAACAGATCCGCGATGCTGAGGCTGCGAAGAACAGCAGCGACAAAGGTATGGTGATGAAGAAGGAGACGCTGAATGAGGAAGCTCAGAAGACCACCACTGTGGTGAGCGGCATCGTTGTAGGTGTCATCGTCATCGTAGCGTTCGTTGTGCTCGCAGTATATTTGCGACGTCGTCGCAAAATGATGAGTGAAGAATAATTCAACACTTAACAGTGAAGAATAATTCAACATTCAACATTTAACATTCAACATTTTAAAAAAGTGGAGACATTAGTTTTAGTAATGATGATATTGGTTTGCTTCAGTTTTGTGCTGAAGCAGACCTTCCACGGAGTGAAGGAGATTATGATCATCTCGGTGCTCGTAGCCTTCTTCGTGGGAATGACCTGGCCATTCGCCATCGAGCAGTCGAAGACGCAGATTGCGGCCTGGATAGCCGACCAGAAGCTGATGCTCGATATGGCGGTGCTGCTGAGTATCGACGTGGCACTCACGATGCTTTTCTGTGTGCACCACGTAGATCTGAAGACTTCGGAACATGTGAGTCGCCGCAAATGGGTGTTCTTCATCTTCCTGAAGTATTTCCCGGGTTTGCTGGTTTTCCCAGTGCTTTTCAGTGTTCTGGTAATGACCATCTTCTTGCTTCCCGGCGTATCGTTCCAGGTAGTGGCATGGGTGCTTGCCGTAGTGCTGCTGGTCTTGACGCCGGTATTCACCTACGGTTTGAGATGGCTCTTGCCGGAGCGACCAATCCGCTTGGAACTGCTTTTCCTGGTAGAGGTGCTGCTCGGATTGATGGGCATCATCGGTACGGTGAATGGCAGGACAGCCGTGGCAGGCTTCAACAGTTTCGATGCCCTCTCGCTTCTCGGCGTCATCGCCATCGTCATCGTAGGAATGGCGATAGGATGGGGCTGCTATCGCATCAAGATGCAGCGCTTATCACAGAAACTGTAAAGGCGCAAGCCAACTTAACATTCAACATTCAACATTTAACATTATAAAAAAGATGAATTACATATCAGACGTATTGTTTTGGATTTCCACAGGCATGCTGGTTCCTGTGATTATTTTGTTGATTTTCTTCTTCCTCAGAGCCTTGCTGCTCCTTGGAGGTTTCTTCGGACAGTATCTTGTAAAGCGCAAGTCGGGTGCGGAGATTCGTGAACAGATGAACACCCTGACACTCGATAACATCGATACCCTGGGCGATCGCTTGCCAAAGAACAAGCAGGCTGTCATCGTTTTCTATATGAAGAAACTCGTGGACAACCGCCAGAGCAAGGCGCAGGTAAACCGCATCCTCGACCAGTATGCCCAGTTTGTAGAGAAGGATCTTTCTCTTCCTTCTACACTCCTGAAGATGGGTCCGATGCTCGGTTTGATGGGTACCTTGATTCCGATGGGGCCTGCCCTGGTAGGTCTTTCTACCGGTGATATTGCTTCGATGGCTTACAATATGCAGGTGGCTTTCGCTACCACCGTAGTGGGATTGTTCTCTGCAGCCATCGGTTTCGTAACCAAGCAGACCAAGAACCGCTGGTACACCGAGGATATGAGCAACCTCGAGTTTATGGCAGACCTTTTGGAGGAAAAGTAAAAAGGTAAAAAAGTAAAAAGGTAAAAAAGTTAAGATATATAATTTATGAGACAGAGACGCAGAAATAGGCTTGCGCATGATGGCGAGGATGATGATCCGATGAGCGTAGTGAGCAACCTCTTCGATGTGGCGATGGTATTTGCCCTCGCCCTGATGGTAGCCCTCGTTTCGCGCTATAATATGACGGAAATGTTCAGCAAGGATAACTTCACGATGGTGAAGAACCCTGGCAAGGAGAATATGGAAATCATTACCAAGGATGGACAGAAGATCAATCGCTATACTCCTTCTGAAGACCAGAGCAATAAATCTGGCAACAAAGGAAAGAAGGTGGGCATCGCTTACCAGTTGGAGAATGGCGAAATCATCTATGTTCCGGAAGATAAATAATCGGGGATTGCAAATCCCCTCAAGCAGAAAAATAATTTTTATTGTAACTAAAAGAAAAATAAAGAAAAATGAAAAAGTTTAAGACAATGATGGCCATGATGTTGGCTTTGGTTTCTATGTGTGTAGCATTCAGCTCTTGCAGCAGTGATGATGATGACAATAATGGTGCTGGCTCTTCAGCAACAGCAGAACAGGTTGTTGGTACTTACGTTGGTGAAACAATGTCTATTGCTTTGGCAGGTCAGGGTGATATGGACCCATTGGAGAATGCAACTTTTAAGTTGGAAAAAGTTGATGATAGTCATGTAAATATCATCCTTCCTGCATTTGGATCTGCACCTATGGCTTTACCTTCAATTACAGTGAAGAATCTTGCTGTAACAGAGTCAAATGGTACTTATTCTATTCCTGAAACCAGTTTTGATCAAACATTGGAAAATGGCAAAGGTCTTTCTAAAACTGCTATAAAAGCAACTATAAAAGATGGTAAAATGCAGATTACTTTTGTTTTACAGTATGGTAAAATGCCTTTTATCATGAACTGTTCTTCAAATGCAACAAAGAAGTAATTGTCGATGAAACAAAAGATATTCGCACTATTCCTGATCCTTTGCGGATTGTGCCTGAATCTGAAAGCCGAAACCCAGGGCGATGTCGTGGGTAGGGTGCTCGATGATTCGGGCGCACCTCTGGCGGGTGCTACCGTCCAGATTTTGCATGCAAAGAGTGGGGTAACAACTGATGAAGACGGATATTTCCGCATTCCTTACAGCAAGGATGGAGCGGTGAGAGTGAAGGTGAGCTTTGTGGGCTATCAGACTCAGACTTTCGTACTGAAAGCGGATGAGAGAAAAGGTGAGCAGCATGTGCTTCGCCTTCAACCGGATGCTACTGCCCTCGATCAGGTGGTAGTTACCGCAACCCGAACTCCGAAGGCTTTGAAGGATGCTCCTGTGGTAACCCGTCTGATTACCGCCAATGATATCAAGATAGCTGATGCTACCAATATCCAGGACCTCCTCACCGAGCAGATGCCGGGTCTGGAATTCGGCTATGCCATGAATCAGGAGACTTCTCTCAATATGAATGGTTTCGGTGGAAACGCCGTGCTCTTCCTCGTAGATGGCGAGCGATTGGCTGGTGAAACTATGGATAATGTAGATTATAGTCGTCTGAACTTGGATAATGTAGGACGTATCGAGATAGTAAAGGGTGCTGCTTCGGCGCTCTATGGCGCCAATGCCGTAGCCGGAGTCATCAACATCATCTCCCGTGAAAACAGCGAACCTTGGACTGCCAATGTCAATACCCGCTACAACGACTTCAACAAGGAGTGGCGCCACGGTGGAAGCTTCAGCTTCAATGCCGGAAAATGGAATTCGCAGACCAGCATCCAGCGCACCACATCGGATGAGGTTCAGCTCACCAGTCCTTTCGATACAGAATCCAACATCCTCCATATCTATGGTGGAGAGACCTTCAATGTGAAGGAGCGTCTTACCTACAAGCTCTCTGATAAGGTAAAACTGATAGGTCGTGGCGGTTATTTCAATCGTATCAGCAAGCGCAGCAACTATGATGATCATTACATGGATTATTCTGCCGGACTGAAGACCGTGATGAATCTTTCGGAGAATGATAATCTGGAGATTTCTTACGGCTTCGACCAGTATGACAAGGCTCGATATGTGAATGATGAGCGTACTCACGACCACGATTATACCAACCGTCAGAACACCGTCCGTGCCCTCTATTCCCATATCTTCGGCAAGAATACATTGACGGTAGGTGCAGATTTCCTGAACGATTATCTTACCACCTATCAGTTTGAGGATAACGAATCAAAGAATCAGAATTCATGTGATGCCTTCGCCCAGTTCGATTACAATCCTTTGCAGTGGTTGAACATCGTGGCAAGTCTTCGTCATGATTACTTCTCTGCATCCAGCCAGCATGCCACCACCAGTCGTCTGGCTCTGATGACCAAGTGGAAGGGCTTTTCCATCCGTGCCAACTATGCCGGCGGATTCCGTGCCCCAACCCTCAAGGAGATGTATATGAACTTTGATATGGCGGGTATGCAGATGATTTATGGTAACCCGGATTTGAAGCCGGAGAAGAGCAACAACTTCAACCTGGCGCTGGAGCATACTGGCAGGGTGAAGAATGCTGGCTTCTTTACCGGTCAGTATAGTCTTACCCTGATGGGTTATTATAATAAGTATGATAAGCGCATCACTACCGAGGATTATGCCGATTATACCCCGGGAACCGGTCAGCCGGATGTGGCTTCCCGTTATTGCAACGAGGATGGAGTAGAGGTGAGCGGCATCGACTTCAGTGCCCAGTACCGTTCGGATATGGGACTCGGTGTGAAACTCGACTACAGTTATCTCCATGTGGGTGGCAGAAGCGTAGATTCCCAGTTCTCTCAGCCTCGTCCGCATTCTGCAACCTGGCGTCTCGACTACGATCGCCAGCTCTGTTCGTTCTATCGCATCAATGCCGCTCTGTCAGGCAGATACCTGTCTGCTCCTGATACGAACATCAAGAAGCATGACAGCAGTTATCAGTTGTGGAAGTTCACGCTTCAGCAGCGATTCCTGGATGCCGTCAATCTGAATTTCACGGTAGATAATCTTTTCGGTTATACGCCAAAGAACTATTATTGGAGTTCTGCGATGACCACCGGCCGCACCTTCTCAGTAGGCCTTTCTATCGATATCGACCGTTTCGTAAAGGTATTCTAATAAAAATAGCAGGGTGGACCAGTCTTCCATCCTGCTTCTTTTTATTAATAGCACCGCCCTAACAATATAAAATAGGTAGTTAGGGCAGCGGTATCGCATTTTTAATGCCCGTTTTCAAAACTGATACTGCCCCCATGAGATAGGGGAGGAAGATAGATGAAAACATTGAAAAAACGCCCTAGAAATATCTCTTCTTCATTTTCTTCAAGAATTCCTTGGTGATAGGGAAGCCGGAGGCATCACCTATTACGGAGTCGGTAAAACAGAAGGGACATTCAGCTGTAGGCGGCTCATCAGGGAGGTAATCCGTGATTTCGGATGGCGAGAAGATTTCGCAGCAGAAGAAACAGCCGCACTTTTCAGATTTTTCTATCTGTTCCTTGTTGCTGTAGCAGCAATCGTGAGCCTGGCGGAAGATCCTGTCTTTCTCCTCCTCTTCTTTCTGCTTTTTCTCAGCCTTTTCCAGATAACCCTTGAATCGTCTCTGAAGATAGAGCGGCACATGATAGTGAGGGGCGAAGACATACAGCGACGGAACATGGTCGTGGTATTCGTAGCCGGGACCATCTATCACGGTATAGCTGTCATCCGTCTCATCATATGGCAGTTCATCCAATCCCCTTTTATCCTTGGCAGCCTGGTTTCTCTCCCAGATCCATTCGGTGGTAAGCGGAGTTCCGACAACGATGGCAAGTTTCACCTCATCGCCACGATATACTTCCACGATGTCACCTTTCTGGAATCTAATCTGTTCTGCGTTTCTGCCTCGGAAGGTCTCGTCAGGATGACGGTCGTATGCAGGCAAATCGCAGACTCCGGGATAGTAAATGCTGAAACGCGAACAGCAGTAAGACTGGTCGATCAGTTTTCCTTCCCCATCATACATCCTTTCCGAAAGACATTCGCGGTCGTAGTGCAACAGTCCCATTGGAATCTCCGAGATATAATAGCAGAAGGTATCCAGCGGATAGTCGTCTTCCTCCTTCATCTTCTTGCGGTAAAGGACATCCTGGTGCATCAGTCTCTCTGCCTCCTCCAAAGTTGTAGTGAAGGCTTGCGGACAATAGGTGTTCACCTTATATTTCGGATAATGTGAACGCTTTTTCTCCTCCAGCTCTTCTGTTTCTAAAACTTCGAGCTTGAAGATGGCAGGAACATCCCGATGCTGTGGATGTTCAGCCAATTGCTTGAATTCTTCGTATGTCATGGGATGGTTATTTTAAGAATTTATGAAACTTGAGAATCTGAGATCTAAGTTCAGGTATTCTGATGCCTTCAGAGTCTTTGCCTTCTTGATTGTTAAGATTCCTTTTGGTGATAGTTTTATGAATTTTCAGTTTTCTCATGTCCGACTTGCCGTTAGCTTTATGGTTCCACCAAGGCTTGGGATATGCATGTCTTTTTTTGTATCTCGTGCCATCGCAGTTCTGGATAAAGATTTCCAATACTAATCCATCCATTTGACAATCATGCGGGATGTTGATGGCACGTCTTTGGATATCCATTTCGTAGAAGATACTTCCGTCCTTTTTGCAGAGCACGATGTCCAGATAGTCTGGCATATCAGGTATAGTTCCAGGCTCTGACATTTGTGGTTGAAACTCCCCAAACTCTTCCTTCACATACTCGAATAGTCCCCGAGTATATTTTTCGATATCCACCCCTACATATCGAGTATAGGTGTATTTGATAATACATAAAGACATTTTATTTGCCATTTTATTCTTTCTTTTTGGTTATACCTTTATAATATAGTAATATGAGGGGAAAATTTCAAAAAAAAACGCCAATATTTTGAAAAAAAGTATTGGCGCTTGATTATTGAATTCGCGCCCCATGAGATAGAAGATTGATTTCCTGCTCCAGGATGAGGAGGATGAGATTGTTCCGCTGGAAGTGAAAGCCGAGACGAATGTCAAGGCAAAGAGCCTGCGCCAGTTTGTTGCTGACAACCGGTCAAAGAAGGCCTATCGCATCTCCATGAATGATTATCAGCAGGAAGATTGGGTTACAAACGTACCGTTCTATGCGGTAAATGGTCTCGAATTTTAGCTATAGTACCGCCCTAACTATATAAAAATAGGTAGTTAGGGCGGTGGTATCGCATTTGCAAATATATATGAAGTTCCGAAAAATGAAATCCCCAACCTGCTATGGGAAAGCTGGTTGGGGAAATTATGATAGATTTTGCTTTCATCAGAAAATATCCGATTGTGAATTACAATGGATACTCCTCGAAAGCGTAGAGTACAGTGCTTAAATAACGCTCACCAGTATCTGGCAAGAGGGCTACAATCTTCTTGCCCTTGTTCTCAGGACGCTTCGCAATCTCGGTGGCAGCAAAGGCAGCAGCACCTGATGAGATTCCTACCAAGAGGCCCTCGGTCTGAGCCAGGTCACGACCTGCCTTGATAGCATCATCGTTCTGAATATCCAATACCTCATCGATATATTCTGAAGAGTAGGTCTCTGGAATGAAACCGGCACCGATGCCCTGAATCTTGTGAGGACCGCTCTGTCCGCCGTTCAATACAGGCGATGTGGCAGGTTCTACGGCAATCACCTTCACGTTTGGATTCTGCTCTTTCAGGTACTTGGCGATACCCGAAATGGTTCCACCAGTACCTACACCGGCTACGAAGATATCAATCTCGCCATCGGTATCAGCCCAGATTTCAGGACCGGTTGTGGCATAGTGCTTGGCAGGATTGGCTGGGTTGGTAAACTGTCCCAGAATCACAGAGCCTGGGATGGAATCGCGGAGCTCCTCGGCAGCCTTGATGGCACCAGGCATTCCGTCCTTACCGCTGGTCAATCTCACTTCTGCGCCGTAAGCCTTCACCAGGTTTCTGCGCTCCACACTCATGGTTTCTGGCATGGTGAGGATGAGGTGGTAGCCCTTTACGGCTGATACCAGAGCCAGGCCTACACCCGTGTTACCGCTGGTTGGTTCAATGATGGTGGCACCTGGTTTCAGGATGCCCTTCTGCTCAGCGTCTTCGATCATCGCAAGGGCGATACGATCCTTTACGCTTCCGCCAGGATTGAAGAATTCTACCTTAGCAATCACTGGAGTCTCCAAACCCTTGGATGCTGAATATTTACCCAATTCTACCAATGGGGTCTTACCGATTAAATCAGTAATCTGTTTATATATCTTTGCCATAATGATTTTTTTAATGTTAAGTGTTGAGTGTTGAATGTTGAATTTTAATGTTGAGTGTTGAATGTTGAATGCCGTTATTGTCCGTCAGGCAATTCAACATTTAACATTCAACACTGAAATTACTTTACGTAGGTAAATGCCTCATCGAGTGCCTCAATCAGGTCGTCGATGTTCTCGATACCGATGCTCAGGCGAACGGTAGAAGGATAGATGTGCTGCTCCTCCAACTCCTCTGGGCTCAGCTGAGAGTGGGTGGTTGTTGCTGGGTGGATAACAAGTGACTTCACGTCGGCTACGTTAGCCAGCAAAGAGAAGATGCGCAGGTGGTCGATGAACTCCCATGCTTCTTTCTCGCCGCCCTTGATATCGAAGGTGAAGATAGAACCACCGCCGTTAGGGAAGAGCTTCTTGTAAAGCTCGTGGTCTGGATGAGAAGGAACGGCTGGGTGATTAACCTTAGCCACCTTAGGATTGTTCTCCAGATACTCTACCACCTTCAATGCATTCTGAACGTGACGCTCTACACGGAGGCTCAATGTCTCCAAGCCCTGAAGAAGAATCCAGGCGTTGAATGGAGAGATGGTTGCACCGGTATCACGAAGGATGACCGCACGAATTCTTGTTACGAAGGCTGCTGCTCCGGCTACATCTGCGAATACGGCACCATGATAAGATGGGTCTGGCTTAGCGAGAGTAGGGAACTTGTCGGCATTCGCCTTCCAGTCGAACTTACCGCCATCTACGATGACGCCACCGAGAGATGAACCGTGACCGCCGATGAACTTGGTTGCAGAGTGAACCACGATGTCTGCTCCGTGCTCGATAGGACGGATGAGGTATGGAGTACCGAAGGTATTATCGATAATCAATGGGATGTTGTGGCGATGAGCAATCTCTGCCAACTTATCGATATCGGTTACATCTGAGTTAGGATTTCCGAAGGTCTCTGCATAGAGAGCCTTGGTATTGTCCTGGATGGCAGCCTCTACCTGCTCGAAGTTGCGAGGATCCACGATGGTGTAGCTGACACCCTGTGTGGATAATGTATGAGTGATGAGGTTATAAGTACCACCGTAGATGTTGTCGGCAGCAACGATGTGGTCGCCATTCTGAAGAATGTTCTGCAGAGCGTAGGTAACGGCGGCAGCACCAGAAGCGACAGCCAAACCTGCTACACCACCCTCGAGGGCAGCTACACGGTCTTCGAATACACCCTGAGTAGAGTTGGTCAAGCGACCATAGATGTTACCTGCGTCACGGAGTCCGAATCTATCGGCAGCGTGCTGAGAGTTGCGGAACACGTAACTTGTGGTCTGGTAGATAGGCACCGCACGAGCGTCGGTAGCTGGATCTGGATTTTCCTGACCTACATGCAACTGAAGTGTCTCAAAGCGAAGTTTCTTTTCTGTACTCATAATCTATGTCCTTTCTTTAATTTTACGTTAATATTCAATCTATTCATTTATATAAATTGCCGCCCAGTTATCCAGTCATGATAGGCATCAGACTGTTTGTTCTGATTGACGCTGCAAAGGTACGGCGATTTTCTGGATTCTGAAATAGCATATGAGTAGTATTCCTGCTACCACGTTTGTGGTATTCGGGCATTTTTTAGCTGCTTTGATGGGTTTACACCTTATTATATATAGGAGCAATTTTTATTATATATAGGATTTTTGAGTCTGTATCCTATCCCAAACTAGTCTTTCAAGCAGCCGATAGGTACCACATATACTCCGTCTTCTCTGCGGTAAGCATAGTCTCCTACGGCAGTGAGTACCATCATGAAAGATGGAGCTTTCATCTTGGTCGTGTCTATCTTATCTGCAAGAGCAGTTAGCGTAGAGACTCCTTTTTCGATGGCTTGTGCACCACCCAGCTTGATTTCGATGAGACCGTATGAGCCGTTGCGGAGATGGATAACTGCATCACATTCCAAACCGTTCTTGTCGCGGTAATGATATACGTTGCCGTCGATGGCATCAGCATATACACGAAGATCACGGACGCATAGGGTCTCGAAAAGCAAACCGAAAGTCTCCAAGTCGTTGATGAGATCATCAGGACCTAGACCTAAAGCAGCCACCGCAATGGATGGATCAACGAAATATCGGGTTTCAGCCGAACGGATGGCAGTCTTGCTGCGAAGGTTCGGATTCCAGGCAGGCATGTCCTCTATGACGAAGATTTTTTTGAGTGCACCGATGTAACTCTGTACAGTCTTGTCTGCCAGTGTCTCATCATCGTTTTCCATCATGTCTTGTCTTATGGCTCCGATACTTACTTGGCCACCTTGTGAACGGGCGTATGAACGCAGAAGCAGCTTGGTTCGTTCGCTGTTTCTGCTGATTTCATCCACTCTTGAAATATCAGTCTTTACCACCGCATCGTAATAGTCGTAAGCCTGTCGCAAAGCGGCTCTTGGGTTCTTGGTAGTGGCACTAGGCCATCCACCTCTGCAGACGAGATATGCGATGTCTTCTAGTTTCAATTTGTTGAAACCTTCCAGGTTTGCATTTCCCTTGAACAGTTCGCTGATGCTAACTTCGCCTGTAGATTCTCCCGATTCCCATAATGACATAGGTCGCATGGTAATCCAGGCGAAACGTCCTGTACCCGTGTGATGTATTTTTTCGGAAGATGCAGGCACGGCAGATCCTGTGAGGATAAACAAGCCTTCCTCACCCTGGTGGTCCACTTCAAATCGGATGGCATCCCAGATTTGCGGTATGATTTGCCATTCGTCAATGAGTCGTGGCTTTTCTCCTTTCAGGAGCATTTTTATCTTTAAATTTGCCATTTCCAGATAGTTGTTTTGGTTGTCTGGATCTGCCATATATAGCACGCTTTTGGCCTTTTGTTCTGCTGTGGTAGTTTTTCCACACCATTTTGGCCCTTCTATCAATACTGCTCCAACTTCTTCGAGTCTGTATTCCAATAGTTTATCTGCAATTCTTTTTTTGTATTCTTTCATATTGAATCTCTTTTGTTTCGGCTGCAAATATACGATAAAATCTTAGAATTACCAAATTTGGCGGCATATTTTTACTTAATTTGGCTGTATTTTGTTACCTAATTTGGCTGTGATTCGTTACTTAATTTGGCTGTAATTCGTTACTTAATCTGGCGGAATAAAAAACGTCCTCATCTGTTATGTGTTTCAGATGAGGATGTTTTGATATATTATTTGTTACCTTTCGTTCTGTTGTGCATCTTGCAAAGCATTTGGCAATTTGCCAAGTCTGTTTTGCCACCTTTGCTCCATGCAGTAACATGGTCGGCTTCCATCTCGGTGATTCTATAGATATAACTCTTACGATTGTTGTCTGTTTGTGCGCAAAGTGGACAATTTGAGATGCCCTTTGTTTTTGCGTCCTTGGTCTGTCTCTCGTATGCTTTTTGTTTTATCGATTTTTCGAATAGGCGAATTTCTAACAGTTCTGGTTGTTGCTCGCCTCCAAGAACATACTCAAAGATTCCTGCTTGCTTGGTTACGGCTTCATCAGCTAAAAGTTCTTCTACTCTTTTGTTCAGTTTTGCCAAATCATATGGCTTTTTATGATAGGTTTCGTATAAACGTCCCCATTCTAAACCACACATTTTATCGTATGTCTTGTAGAAGGTAGCTGAAATCCAGTCTATCACGCTGTCGAAGTAAGATTGCAGCTCTTGGATATTGGAGTCACGGCGGTGAAGCGACATGTAATTATCTATACTTACGCCTTTACTAGCACTTATCCATTGCAAAGCTCGTTCCAAGAAGCCTTGTCTTTTAACATCTGCTTTAATGTAGGCACTCCATTTCTGGATGTTTGAGTTCCGGCTGTTGCTGAATACCTCTTTCGCAGCTGTGACGAATGTGCCAGAATAGATGGCATTTAACAGTTCTTGCTCGTTAAGCGGAACTCCGCTAATATTAATGGTCTTGAACCACTGCTTGATTTCGGCTTCTTCTCCCTCGCAAACATAGATAGTCAGCTTGGTGTTTAGGAATCGTTCTCGTGATTCCTCGTCTAGTCCATCAAGATATTGCTCTTTTCCGTTCACTTTTACGGCTAGCTTCATGGTGACGTATCTGCCGAAACTAGTGATACGTTGCTGACCATCAAGTACTTCGTATCGTCCATCTTTGGTCTTGTTGAAATATATCAAGCCGATGGGATAGCCTTTTAGGATAGAATCCACAACGGCTACGTCTTTCTTGCCGTCGCAATAAATATAGTTGCGTTGGTATTCTGGTTGGATAGTCAGCTGGCCGTTCAAGCCAAATAAACCTTTTCCTTCATGTTCGTTATAGACAAAACCTTTGCAGATGTCTGCTATAGTCCAATTTGTATATAATGTTGGTTTCATGATTCTTATTTTTTATGTCGGATTAATATTCTAGCGTATGGCTTTTGAGGAATGCCATCTTCCATATAGTAAAGTTGGCCATCACGCAAACTCTTGTTCAGCTTCTTCAATTCTCGGTCGAAGGGCTTTAGACCTAAAGCTTTGCCAGAGTCACCTTGTGTTTGCCCGATAATCTCAAATTGTTCAGGACAATACTTATCCAAGAAACTGATAGGAACTCCCATTTTTCCATCATAGTTGGAAGGGATAGCATCTGTATAAGGCACATCTATAGCATCATAGTTGGCATAATGAATATAAGAGCTACGCCCTTTGAGTTCTTTATGCTTACTAAACTTTAGGTTGTCTTCTAGAGTCATTAAAGGCAATGGTTGATGGCGGCGACCATGTTCGATGTTAGTATACCAGCGTACTCCTTTTACTCTAATATATTTTTTACCGTTTTCATCAATTCTCCATCCTGAAGCAGTCAAAGGATATGTATCTGGTACTCCAAATTCTCGGTCACCACTGTGAATCGTGCATCCCATCCAAATGATATTGTCTTTAATTAGGGGGAAGACTTCTTTGTAAGTTACTGCATTCATATTTCCGATTATTACGAACTGTTTCTTAGCTTCAATTATCCAACCTAAAAAATCTCTGAATAAAGAAAATGGAGGATTAGTTATAATGATGTCTGCTTCGTCGCGGAGATTCTTGATTTCTGTACTTCGGAAATCTCCATCTCCCTGTAGATAATTCCACTGTAAGTCTTCCACGTCAATTTTCCCATCTCCAGAAACATCATGGTCAAGAACGAATATCTTACCATTTGTCTTGGTCTTGTCTTTATCGAACTTGATGTCGTTTTGCTCGAAAAGAGAGGGTTGATAACCAGTCTTATACTTTTTGCTTTCTGGAGCATAACTTGTACTTATCAGTTTTTTTAGACCGAATCGTTCAAAGTTTTGAGCAAAGAATTTTGTGAAATTACTCCATTCAGGGTCATCGCATGGTAAAAGGATAGTTTTATCTTTGAATACATCTGGATTATATTCCAGGTATGCGTTCATTTCTTTTTCTATATCATAATATTGAGTGTAAAACTCATCGTTCTTTGCATTTCCTGACTTTGACAAAATGTGTACCTATAAAATAACATATCCTAATTTTCAGGCATTTAGCAAAAATAATCTCTGTAAATGGGTGACGCAACGACTATTTTTTGTATCTTTGCACCATGTTTGTACGTAAGAAGAAGCACCGCAGTGGGCATATCGGAGTGCTTGTGGTGGACAAGAGCAATGGCAAGTTCCGTGAAATCAAGAGTTTCGGTGTTGCGAAGACAGATGCCGAAGCGGATGCTCTGTGCCTAGAAGCGAACAAATGGATAAGAACTTATGGTGGACAGCAAGAGATTAACTTCACAGAACCAGACATCAAGCAAAACGAAGAGGAAGAGACAGAACGAGTACTGTCTAACATAGACTCCCTGCTTCTAAATGGACACCAAATTATCCTAAACCAAGTATATGACAGCATAGGTTTCAACCAAATTCAAGATTCCATACTTCGCCATTTGGTTATCGCTCGCATCTCTCAACCCATGAGCAAACACGCAACAGTAGATTACCTGAAGTCATACTTTGATGAAGATGTCGAGTTGTATAAGCTTTATCGCTACATGGACAAGTTGTACTATACCCAAAAAGAAGAGGTACAACGCATCAGTGTAGAGCACACCAAGCGCATACTCGGTGGACATGTAGGTCTGATGTTCTATGATGTGACCACACTGTATTTTGAGACCAGTAGAACAGATGTGCTGCGAGAGTCTGGTTTTTCAAAGGATGGCAAGACATCAGAGTCGCAGATAGTGCTAGGCCTCTTGGTCAGCCGTGATGGCTATCCTCTGTCGTATTGTATTTTCAATGGAAGCCAATACGAGGGATACACCATGCTACCTATCATAGATGATTTCATACAACGCTTCTTTCTGGACGATTTTGTAGTGGTGGCTGATGCAGGGCTCATGAGTAAGCGCAATGTAAAGTTACTGGAGGATGCAGGATACAAATATATAATAGGTGCTCGTATTCATACAGAGTCTGAGCAGATAAAAGAATGGATCTTGCAGCAAGACAAGATGCCTGGAAAATTTCACGAATACAGATATGGTGACAATGCAAGATTGATCCTCGGCTATTCCGAAGAACGAGCAAAGAAGGATGCACATAATCGTGATAAGGGAGTGGCAAGGCTCAAGAAGGCATATGCAAATGGAAAAATCACAAAAGCCTCCGTAAATAAGCGTGGCTATAATAAATTCTTGGAAATCAGCAAAGACATAGATGTAGTTATCAGCGAAGACAAAATCAAGGAAGATTCACAGTGGGATGGCTTGAAAGGTTATATAACCAATACTTCCATCACACCAAAGGAAGTTGTCGAACAATACCACGGTCTATGGGTCGTGGAACGAGCCTTTCGTGTAACCAAAGGGAACTTGGAGGCACGCCCCATCTTTCATTTCACAGAGAAAAGAATAGAGGCACATATCTGCATATGCTTCATTGCATACAAGGTGTATAAAGAACTGGAGCGTATCTTAAAAATTGCCAAGATAAACAAAAGTGTAGATTCAGTTTTGAAAATTGCTAAGACCATAGCTACTATCAGAATCAACATGCCGAATAATGGGAAGGTCAGGCAAGAAACATTGCTGCTGACTCCTGCCCAACACTCTATCAAGCCCTTGTTTGATGTTCAAAAGATACTAGACGGGGGCAAAAGTGACGATTCTGCCCCCGAAAAATAGAAAAATCCAAGATGGGTGACGCATAGTCAAAGTCAGGAGGTATGCGTTCATTTCTTTTTCTATATCATAATATTGAGTGTAAAACTCATCGTTCTTTGCATTTTTTGCATTTGCTAATCCACTATTTGCCATCTGAGTACTTTGGTCTTTATTCTACCGACTCCTCTAAGCAGAAGGTGATGGTTAAGGATTATCTATCAAAAGAAATGGCGTAGGAGTTCTGTACTAACCATCCTTTGTAAGTTGAGGTATTAGGGGACCTTTGAGCTCAAAGAATGAAGTGCAGAAGCCTACGCCAAGAAGGTATATATGGATAGCACAAGATGCACCCTCTCTTGACGAAAGGGCGCATTTGTGCCATGTATATACACGCAAGGTGTAAGCGCCCACCTTGTTTCTTATCCGAAGCTCGTTTTGGAAGTCCCTAATTTCCAACTTGTCAGAAGAAAAACGCAGTAAACGCCGTTTTCATAAAAATAGAGCCAAACGGCAGATTAACGCCAACAACTCATTGATGGCAATCCGCAGAATGACAAATACAAAAGTACTGAAAAGAATTTATATAGCCAAACGTTTATTGAAAAAAATGCATGAAAATAGCAAAAAGTGGCGATAGTTGTGCTAAATCTCATAAAAAAACATAGATTTCGCACACCTATCGCCACTTTTTTCGTTTTTTTTGATAAATCCTAGGTTCTCGGCTAAATGCCGAAAATGTGGGCTTTTTCACAAATTCCCGAATTTGGCATTATTTAACTCCCGAATTTGGCCGAGTAACTACTCAGCACCCCTATAGAAAACTTCTCGTTAATAAAGCATAAACTTGATTTTGCTTATTTTCTTCATCATTACAAACTTTTTAATGATTGAGTCGATGAGGACGTAGGCTGTTTAAAACAGTTCATTTAACGAGTTCTTTTCCGATGATGCCTCCAACATGTCTCCTTTGTCTATTATCGCCTTTCAACAGATTATCTGCCAGGAGATGCGTTTTTGCATTCCCCGTAAGTCAAAAGTCTGCGTTAATGGATGTAAATCGTGATTTTGCCATGTGGAGAAAAATGCTTATCTTTGCACCAAAAAAATGGCAAGCGACTGTACTGACATAGATGTTGTTTTGCGCCAGATAAACCAGCGTCTGCGCAAACTTGAGAAGTCCGACTCCGAGAAGACTGAGGAGATCGGACGCCTCAACCGTGTCATTAACCAGAAGGACGTGGAGATACATAATCTAAAGACAGAACTTGCTTCCACAAAGGCAGAACTTGCCGTTGCTAAAGAGCGCATCAAGGAACTCGAGGGAGCTGATGACGATACATCAAGTACACCAGGAAAGCCCGAGAAAAACAGCAGTAACAGCAGTATCCCTCCATCCCAAGAAAGTATCGCTTCCCGTGAGCTGCGCAGGACAAAGTCTCTTCGCAAGCCAAGCGGAAAGCCGAGCGGTGGACAGCCTGGCCACAAGGGTCACACACTGCAGACTATAGCAGAACCAGACGTAATTGTAAAGCACGAACCAGTCTATTGTAAATGCTGTGGTCGGCTCTTGATTGATATACCATGCCAGAAGATCCGTAAGACACAAATTGTTGATATCAAGGTGGTCGTAGAGACCTGCGAGGAACAGTATTACGAGAAGGTCTGTGAATGCGGTTGCGTAAACAACTGCGAAGCTCCCAACTGTCGTATCAAGTATGGTGACAACCTCCGTGCACTGGTGACATACCTTAATGTAGTGCAGTGTATTCCGTTCAAAAGGATTGCAGAACTTATATCCGACCTGTCCGGCCAGAATATAAGTGAGGGTACAGTGCAGAACATACTCAAAGAGAATAGCGGCAAGGCAGACTGTGCATATGAGGAAATACGCAAGAGGCTGGAAACAGCGTCTGTCGTAGGAGCCGATGAAACTGGTGCTACGGTAGGAAAGCATCTGCATTGGAACTGGATATTCCAGAACGACCTGCTTACATACGTGTTCCAGTCAGAATCGCGAGGTCAGAAGGCCATAGATTCCAGGTTTCCAAAGGGACTTCCCTATTCGACACTTGTGACTGACAGACATCAGAGCTACTTCAAGATGAATGTTAAGGACCATCAGGTCTGCCTGGCTCATCTTCTTAGGAATGCAGAGTATCTGAACGAACTGGATCCAAACCAGAACTGGTCACGGAGATTCATCCATCTGATAGAACACTCTATAAATCTCAGAAGAGAGGACAACATTACCTCTAGAAAGATAAAGGTACTGAAGACAAAGATGAAGAACCTCTTGGGTGAAAGCCTCACGCATTTAGATAACGAGTTTGAGAAATTCAAGAGGGGTATCCTTAAAGTCAAAGACTACCTATTTACCTTTCTCTCCAATCCAAGTGTGCCTTACGAGAACAATGCCAGTGAGCGGGGAGTTAGGAAAATCAAGATAAAGCAGAAAGTCAGCGGTTGCTTCCGAACAGACAGCGGTGCCGATGATTTTGCCAAGTTGCACTCCATTGCTGAAACTGCTATGAAGAACGGAAATTCTAAATTCAATGCAATTCTTGCTGTAGTACAACAGTAAGACGATTACTCATGCCCATAGGGGTGCTGAGTAGTTACTTGGCCGATTATTTTTCCCGAATTTGGCAGAATAAAAAACTGTCCTCATCTGAATGGGTGTTTCAGATGGGGACAGTTTCAGTTATGTTTTGCTACATTACAGCTATATTTCTGCTACATTGCAGCTATGTTACAGTCTAAATCCTAAGCCGATGGTCATCGGGTAGCACTCGGGAGCCTTGGTCTTGTTGAGCAGTGGGGTTACTCCGGCACGGGCGTAGAGCATCACTCCTGAGTAGCCGGCACGGGCCTCGAAGTTCAAGCCGATAGGGTTGAGGTTGATATCGCCCGTTTCGGTATGCTTGTGCTTTCCGATGAAGTAGCGGGAATGTTCGTGCCAGCGGTATTCTACCGATGGACCTAACGCCAGGAATGCATCATGGCATCCTATGCGCTTCTGCCACTCCAGCATGATAGGCAGGCGGAGCACATTGTAGCTGATATAGCTTTTCTTTAGCGTTTCGCCTTCTATTGGAGTCATTGCTGATACCCCGTTTTCGGTACTTAATACATAATTGTCCTTGAAATGGTGGTGTACCTGTCCGATGGAGAGGGAGGAGGTGAGCGCCATTTCGTTGGAAAGGCGGAAGCAGAGACTGGTGAGGGTGATGCCCCATTCCCACGACTTGGAGTCGCGACTGTGCATCTCGTTGTTGCCTCCCATGCTTCCCCTGCTGCCTGGCAACTGGCTGCAGCCGAAGAAGAAGGTTGGATAATGACTCTCCAGACTGCGCTTGCGCTTGCTCAAAGTCTGAGGGATGAAAGGCGAGGTGACAAATACCTTTTCTACTTCCTGACCATCTACGAATTGGGTTTCGGAAATCTTGGTCATCTCGTTGCCGTTCATCTTATATATCTTCACAGAAGTCTGTTCACCATCCTGCTTGATGACGATGTTCTGGTCGTTCACTCTGATTGTGGTGTCGTTAGCCTCTACCGAGGCTGGTGCACTGTTGCTGTTGGTTTCAGCAAGGGCGAAGGCTGGCATCATGGCAGCCATCATCATTACGTTTTTGATATTCATAATACTTTATTTTATGTTGTTTCTTATTCTTATTGAGAAGATTCCAGAAGAAAAATGTTGCTTCTATCTTCTGGAATAGCAGAGTTTCATGATATCTTCGGGCGACAGGTCGCCTTCGATATAAATCACGGTTCCCTTGCTTTTACTCGGATTACTGAAGAGGATAAAGCGGTTGTTGCCATTGCTCAAGGGTGCCATCATGTAATAGCCGCTCACCATCTTGCCATTCTCCACCACCTCTCTGATCTTTTTCGCAGCCTTGCGGTCGGACTTCAGATAGTGGGCTATTTCCGTGGCATGGTTCTTATATACCAGGCTCTTGTATATCTTGAGTTTGTAACCTTTGAGTTGCGTATTCTGCATCGTAACCATCTTGCATCCCTTGGCGTGTCCGAAGCGTTGGAATATACTTTTTACGTATAGTCCCTCCTGGGCATTAGCCGAAATCGAGGCTACCACGATAAGAAGCAGTCCGATGAAGAAGCGTTTTATCAAGTTGCATCGTTTCATATTCTATACCTTATTATATATATTATACTTTATAGTTTGATTGATTGTTTCATCTAAAAGATGAATTTATTGTTTCATCATATCCAGGGCACTGAATGGATCTTCGGAATCTGCCGAAACATCTTCCAGGGCATCCAGGGCTTCGTGGTGAACGAACTCCTGGTCGGTATAAACCTTTCCATCGATAACCGCATAACATTCAGGCTGAGGCTGGGCTATCTTCTGGATGCCCACAATCAGGAATGCGATGATAGCGGCTGCTGCCACAGATGTGCCGAAATATTTGAGCCATCTGCTGCGAGAAGCTTCCTTCTTTGGGATTTCTTCCTTCTCGATATCTTTTTTTTCGAAATCCTCCTCCTTCTCTTCTTCTCCTTTTAGAATTTGAGAAAGATTCATCTGTTCGAATCCGATATAGCTGAAGAGGGCGCGATAGGATTCCCATTCTTCCGGAATATCATTGCCATGCTCTTCGAAATACTTTCTGAGCGTTGCCTCCTCCTCATTGGATGTGGCACCATCCATATACTTGTCGAGCAAGTTCTGTATTCTTTTTATTTCATCATTCATAACTTTTCCTCCTTCTTTATTTTGTTCTGTTTCACGATATTCATATAGGTCTCTCTGATTTTGAGTCGGGCTCGGGAGAGATTCTTTCGGAGATTATCGGCAGTACATCCCGTTATCTGCATGATTTCATCGGCAGTATAGCCTTCTATCTCCTTCATGCGGAATATCTGCTGCTGCAAGGGCGGGAGCTGTGCCACTATCTGTCTGATGAGGTTTACCTCGTCCCGTTGCTCTGCCCGCCGGTCTTCTATGGGTACTTCCATTACCTTGTCGGTGGTGAAGTTCCGCTCCTCATGTCGGCACTGGTCATAAAACTTGTTGCGCATGATGGTGATGGCGAGCGCCTTGAGGTTATCTTCTGCCTGGATATTCTGGCGCATGTCCCACAGCCTGAGCATGACTTCCTGCACGAGGTCTTCAGCATTGTCGTCACTCTCAGTCAACCTTAGCGCATACGCTTTCAAGTTGCTGCGCATCGGTAGGATGATATGGTTGAATTCTTCTGTTCTCATAACCTTTACACTCTATAGACGTATGAAATTGAAAAATCGGACATATAAGAAGAGATTTTTTTCAAATAATGCTTTCTTTTTTCAAAGAAAAATATTATTTTTGCAGTCATAAACATAAAATTTAGCAATCGAAAACATTAAAAAACTGAATGGCTTATGGCATCTGTAGTTTCTATTATTCCCATCGTGTTGCTGTTCATCCTGATGCTCGGCTTCAAGATGGCAGGTCATAAAAGCGCCTTGCTGACGCTGATAGTTACCGTGTTGCTCGCTCTCTTCGCTGCTTCGCCGCTAGGCATGATAGCCCCGGAACATGCGGAGGACAGCGTGATCGCCCTGACGGGATGGGCGGTGGTGGAAGGCATCCTGAAGGCGGTATTCCCGATTCTCATCATCATCCTGATGGCTATCTACAGCTATAATATCCTCGTGGAAAGCAAGCAGATAGAGGTGATCAAGAGGCAGTTTACATCGATTACCGATGATAAGGGACTGCTCGTGCTGCTCCTCGTATGGGGATTCGGCGGACTGCTCGAAGGTATGGCGGGCTTCGGAACGGCGGTGGCGATACCTGCTGCCATCCTCATCGGACTCGGCTTCAAACCGATGTTCTCGGCTCTGGTTTCCTTGATCGGTAATACCGTGGCTACGGGATTTGGTGCCGTGGGTGTACCGGTTACTACGCTCTGTAACGAGGTGGCGGAAAGCGGATCGGCTTCGGCGGCACAGATTTGCGAGACTTCGGCCTTCGCCATTATCCAGCTGGCACCTCTCTTTATCATCCTGCCTTTCATTATCCTGACGCTTACCGATAAGCACAATCTTATCAAGAATCTCATCATCGCCCTCTGGGTGGGAGTGATTTCCGTGGTAGTGCAGTTTGTCTGCGGCTATTATCTCGGTTCCGAGACTCCAGCCATCATCGGTTCGCTGGCAGCCATTATCGCCATCATCGCATACGCCAAGGTATTTGCCAGAAAGAGCAAGGTGCAGGATAAGGAAACCTTTACGCTTGCCGAAAGCCTGAAGGCATGGAGCGTTTACCTTTTTATATTGATATTCATCCTGGTTTCCGGAGCACTCTGTCCTCCGGTCAATGCTTTCCTCAAGAGTCATCTGGTGAGTGCGGTTCATCTGCCAGTGCTCGACAGCACCTTTAAGTTTGGTTGGATATCCAATGCGGGTCTGATGCTCTTCCTGGGTGCTACGATTGGTGGATTGATTCAGGGATTGAGCCTTAAGAGATTGATGGTGATTCTTGCCCGTACCACGGTGAATCTGCGAAAGACGGTGGTGACCATCTGTTCGCTGATAGCCCTGGCAAGTGTGATGAACTATTCGGGAATGATTACTGCCATCGCCTCCGGACTGGTGGCAGTAACGGGAGATTTCTATCCTCTGGTTGCGCCGATGATTGGTGCCATCGGAACCTTCGTAACGGGGTCTGATACCTCTTCGAATATCCTCTTTGCCAAGCTCCAGGCTCATGTTGCCAATCAGTTGGGCATGACGGGACAGAGCACTTTCTTTGGTATGGAGGGCGGTCAGGAAAACTGGCTGGTTGCAGCCAATACCACGGGAGCTACGGGTGGCAAGATGATCAGTCCGCAGAGTATCGCCATTGCTACTGCAGCCTGCGATATGGAGGGAAAGGATGGAGAGATTCTCCGTTCGGCCATCCCATACGCCCTGCTTTATATCGTATTGGGCGGACTGATGGTTTACTTCGGTTGCTGATCTTCTTTTCTTATATAAAAAACTGTCCTCATCTGTTATCTCAGATGGGGACAGTTTCAGTTTTATAAATCGACATTAAATCTTTTAAGCATGCCTTTTCTCGTAAGCCAGGCTGTGGTCGTGCTTGTCGATATCATGCTTCGACTTGCTCTTTACCACGAGCCATACGCCAGAGAATACAAGGATGGCAGCAATCGCCTGCATACCCTTGAATACGGCGAGACCCACGATAACACTCACGGTAACCGATACCAGCGGCTGCACATAATTATATACACTTACCACGGTAGGGCGCAGGGTCTTCTGACCAATCATCATGCAGATGTAACCCAGATAGGTGCCGAAGAGAACCACGTAGCCCGTTTCCCACCAGGTGCTCATCGGAACATGGGCAAAGTCGATGCTCACCACGTGGCTGATGGTGAAAGGCCATATCAGAACCGTTGCCCAGAGGAACATCCACTTGTTGATGGTGAAGAGCGAATACTTAGACAGCAGGTTCTTGAAGAGCGACAGGTAGAGGGCGAAGGAAAGCTGAGCCGACATACAGAGCAGGTCGCCCCAGATGTTTCCCACCTTGGCATTGCCAGCCGTGGCACTTGTCATAATGATGATGACGGCACCAGCGCATCCCATCAGTACACCGAGTGCCTTCTTCCAGGTGATAGGCTCCTTCAATATCAGGAAGGAGAGAACCATGGCGAAGATAGGCATTGAGGTGGTCATGATGCTGGAGTTGCTAGGCGAGGTCATGTTCAGACCGATAGTGTAAGAACACTGGTTGAATACGAGGGCGAAGAGCCCGGCAGCAGCAAACTTGAAGATGTCTTTTACTGGAACATGCTCTTTCTTGGTGAAGAGCGAGGTGAGCCAGAAGAGGAGGGCACCACCCAATACACGGAAGCTCACCAGGTCGATGCCGTCGATGCCGTGAAGCATGGCATCCTTGCCTACGGGAGCCATCAGTCCCCAGAATGCGCCGGAACAGAAGAGGCACAGGTGGGCGATAAGAGGTCGTTTGTTATCCATTTTTTCCTTATTTCTATTTAAATCTTCCTATTTTTGAATAAAATCGAGTGCAAAGGTACAAAAATTCGAGGAATTTTGCTATATTTGCGGTATATTTTTTGAAACTTAAAGGAGTTAAGATGTTAAGACAATAGTCTTTTTCCGTTCTTGACTATTAAAGATAGGAGATTATTCTTATGCAGAAATATGCTGATTATATCAAACAGATAGAGATTGAATCTCTCTGGAGCGGTACCAAACATATTCTTTGGAACCTCGACCGCCGTGTCAATATCCTGAGTGGTGTAAACGGCGTGGGCAAGAGTACTATATTAAATAAGGTAGTAAAGGGTCTGGCAGCTGGCGGTGAATTCCCTAGTCACATGATCAAAGGTGTGCATTTGAAGGTGGAGCCGGAGGAGGCAAAGTGGATTAGATATGATGTAATCCGCTCGGTAGATAGACCATTGATGAATGCCGAGATGATCAACAAGATAGACCTCACTCTGGTTACCGAACTCGACTGGCAGCTCTTCCAGCTGCAGCGCAAGTATCTGGATTACCAGGTGAACATAGGCAACCGCATCATCGCCGTCTTGCAGAGTGGCGAACCGGATGCAGCCTTCAAGGCTCAGAAACTGAGTGAACCGAAGAAGATGTTCCAGGATATGGTAGATAATCTTTTCAAGGATACCGGCAAGACCATCATTCGTACAGCCAACGAAATCCGCTTCAACCAGATAGGTGAGCAGCTCTCGCCTTATCAGCTCTCGGCTGGTGAGAAGCAGATTCTCGCCATCCTCCTCACCGTGCTGGTGGAGGACAACCAGTCATACGTCCTCTTTATGGATGAGCCGGAAATCAGCCTTCATTTCGAATGGCAGAAGCAGCTCATCGGTCTGGTGCTGCAGCTTAATCCGAATATCCAGATCATCATGACAACCCACAGTCCTGCTGTGGTCATGGATGGATGGACCGATAGGGTGACGGATGTGAATGATATTACGATTTCGTAATGTTGAATGTTAAGTGTTGAATGTTGATTTTTTCAGCTTATGGCTAAACGTTTAACCGATAATATCAATTCCCAGTTCTTCGAGGCAGCCAACAGGATGACCTCGAAGAAGGCTCGGCGCAAGATTGTGGCTTACGTCGAGAGCTATGATGATGTCTTCTTCTGGCGGTCGGTACTGGGAAAGTTTGAGAATGAAAAACGCTATTTTGATATCATGCTGCCTACCCGTAACCAGCATTTAGACCGAGGCAAGAAGGCTGCTATCTCCAGTATGCTTAAGGGAGTAGGTAGGGATATGATAGCCTGTGTAGATGCCGATTATGATTATCTGCGTCAGGGCTCAACCGAGTCTTCCCAGCAGATGTTGGAGAATCCTTACATCTTCCATACCTATGCCTATGCCATTGAAAACTTCCAATGTTATGCCAGAGGATTGCACGAAACCTGTGTGATGGTGACGCTCAACGACCGTCGCATCTTCGATTTCGAGCGTTTTCTTGAGTCCTATTCCCGTACCATCTGGCCCCTCTTCTTATGGCACATGCTGTTCTATGTGCGTCATCGCAAGATGTCGATGCATTTTGATATGGCGGAGTTTGATAAGGTCATCATGCTGCCTTCAGTCCGTATCCAGGATCCTAAATGGGCGATAGATTATTTGGGAAAGAAGGTGCGGGCAAAGCTGTTCCAGCTGGAGCGCCGCTTCAAGAAGTTTAAGGATGAGTTGGATGAAATGGCTCTTTACCTCAATAATCTGGGTGTAAACGAGAGCAATACCTATTTATATATACAGGGTCATCATCTTTTCGACCTGGTAGTAAGTCCCATCGTCCAGAGCGTCTGCGATGCTTTGCGCAACGATAGGGAGAATGAAATCCGCGACCGTGCCCTCCATTCCGAGCAGGCCCGCACCGAAATGGCATGTTATGAGAATAGTCTGGGCAAGGTGAAGATGATGATGAAGAAGAACACCTTCTACCAGTTCTCTCCCGAATTCCAGAAGATTCAGGCGGATGTGGAAAAGTATTTGGAAAGGTAAAAAGGTAAAAAAGTAAAAAGGTAAAAGGGTAAAAAGGTAAAAAGAAAGCAGGCAGATGACATCCCGCCAGGCTCTTTTTACCTTTTTACCCTTTTACCTTTTTACCTTTAAAATTATACGTATGTCTCCAGGAACTTCAGGGTTCCTTCTATCTTCAATGTCTTGGTGCTGGCAGGAACAACGATGCTCTCGCCGCCCTGGAGCGTAATCTCGTTACCCTCGTTGTCGGTAATCTTAGCCTCACCCTTCAAGCCAATCAGAATCACGAAGCTGTCCAACTCTGAATAATCCAGCGTCATAGGCTCGTCGAGATCATAAACGGCTGTGGTGAAGTAAGGGCACTGCACCATGCTTACACCCTGGTTCTTGGCAGGAGTGTAGTGCTGGCGATAGTCTGGCAATACGGTGTAGTCGATGCACTCGGCAGCTTCCTTAGTGTGGAGCTGACGATAGTTGCCATCCTTGTCCTTGCGCTTGAAGTCGTAGATGCGATAGGTAACATCGCTGGTCTGCTGAATCTCGACAACGAAACAGCCTGTTCCGATGGTGTGGATTCTGCCGGCTGGGATAAAGAAGCAGTCGTCCTCCTTCACGTTATACTGAGCCAGGGCATCGGTGATGGTATCGTTCTCTACCATCTCCTTGTACTGCTCAGGAGTAATCTGCATCTTCAAGCCGTTGTAGAGTTTGGCATCCGGCTCGCATGGCAGTGCATACCACATCTCGGTCTTGCCGCGTTCCTTACCTTGCTTCTTGGCAATTTCATCATTAGGATGCACCTGGATTGAGAGGTCGCGGTTGGCATCGATAAACTTGATGAGCAGTGGAAACTCATTGCCGAAACGCTTGTAGTTCTCTTCTCCGAGGAAGCTTCCCTTCCGTTCTGCAACAACCTCGTTGAGGCTCTTGCCCTGCATCTCGCCATCGGCTACGATGCTTTCATTTCCTGGTACTCCAGAGATTTCCCAGCTTTCTCCCACATTCTCTTGCTTTACGTCGAGATGCTTGAAAGTGATAATCTTACTGCCACCCCAGATGGTGGATTTTAATAGCGGTTGAAATTTTAATGGTTTCATTATTACCTATATTTAGTTTATAAATGTACTCTTCAGTACGGTTTCTTACTCTCCGATAAGGCTCTTGCTGAACCTATACCTTATTATATATAACGCTTTTTGTGCGAAATATACTTAGTCTAGTAAGCGTATTTCTTACTTCAAATATCAACTTCTCTTTTATTTTCTAACTCCCCCTCTGGGTATGTTAGTTCTCTCTCCAGAATGCTGGTGTAAAGATAACCAGCACACTGAATATTTCCAGACGACCGATGAGCATCATCAGCGAGCAGAACCATTTTGCCACATCTGGCAGTTCGCTCCACGACATGGTTGGTCCGATTTCCGTACCCAGCGTAGGTCCCACATTACCCACACAACTCAGGGTGATGGTGATGGCATTGGTATTGTCGATGCCCATGGCTATCATCGTGAACGATATCACCAGACAGATGATGAGATAAGTGGTGAGGAAGGCAAGCAGCGTAACACGCTTCTGCATCGGTACGTTCACACCATCAATCTTCAATGGCAGCACGGCGTTAGGATGCAGAATCTGGCGGAATTCATTCTTCACCATTCTTACCAGCATCACGCCACGGATACATTTCAAACCTCCACTCGTACTGCCCGAGCAGGCTCCGAAGAACATGCAGGCTGCCAATACCACCCAGGTAACATGAGGCCACACAGCAGCATCGTCGTTAAACAGACCGGTGGTGGTGATGAAAGAAACCACCTGGAAGATAGCACTTCTGAAGGCATGCTCCACATCGTAGTTGCGCATCACCATCAGCTCTACCATGATGAAGGCGCTGAATGCAGCAACCAGGAATGCATAGAACTTAAACTCTGAGTTCTTGAACAGATCCTTGATTTTAAACTTGATGACGGCTGCATAGAGCAGGGTGAAGTTCACACCCGACAGGAAACAGAAGAACGTACAGATGTATTCCAGCGCTGGTGAATGGAAGAACTCGGTACTGCTGTTGTGGGTAGCGAAACCACCCGTTGCCGTCGTGCTCATCGCATAGTTGAAACTGTCGAAGAGATTCATTCCCGCCACATAGTAGGATATGATGCAGGCGATGGTGAGCATCAGATAGATACTCCATATCCATTTTGCCGAAGTGGAAAGACGGGGATGAAGCTTGGTCTTGATAGGACCTGTAGCCTCGGCAGCAAACACCTTGGTCTGTCCTCCTACAAGCGATGGCAGCAGGGCGATGGTGAAGAACACGATTCCCAGACCGCCTATCCATTGGGTGAGCGAACGCCAGAAAAGCAGTCCGTGGGGGAAACATTCTACATCGTCTAATATTGTAGCTCCCGTTGTCGTAAATCCCGACATGGTTTCAAAGTAGGCATCGGTAAAGTTGTTGATGTATCCACTCACCATGAAGGGGAGGGTTCCGAAGAAACTGAATACAATCCATGAGAGCGTTACCACGAGATAGGCATCACGGCGCGACATTGAGTTATCGGCTCCATGACCTCGCCATTTCAGCACCAGCCCGCCTCCGATGGTGGTAAGTGTTGCCACAATGAAGGCAAAGATGTCGTCCTGCTGGTAATAGAAAGCTACCAGCAGACTGACGAAGAGCAGGAATGCTTCTATGAAAAGCAGTTGCCCTAAAATCTTATATATTAATTTGCTGTTTATCATATATGAAGTATTTGTCTATCTCCTTCACGCTTAGATGAAGTATTTCTCAATTTTCTTCATGTTGATGTTGTGGCAGAAAACCATCACCGAGTCGCCCGGTTCTATCTGGGTATTACCCGAAACGAGCATTCCTTCTTCACCGCGAACCAGTCCACCGATGGTTACACCGATAGGCATGCCGAGTTCTTTCACCGGTTTTTGGGTTACCTTTGAACCTTCTTTGGCTATGAATTCAGCCACATCGGCATTGGCGCTCATCAGGAATCTCACGTTCATCACGTCGGCATCGAGCATCATCTGGTAGATGTAGCTGGCGGCAATCATCTTCTTGTTGATGATGGTACCGATATCCAGACTCTCTGCCATGCTCACGTAGTCTACGTTTTCTACGGCAGCCACCGTCTTGCGCACACCCATTCTCTTGGCTGTAAGACAGGCCAGGATATTGGTTTCGGCGTTACCGGTCAGTGCCACGAAGGCCTGCGTGCTGCGGATACCTTCTTCTATGAGCAGCGGAATGTCGCGTCCGTCTCCATGAATAATGAGCGTCTTGTTCTCATCGAGAATATCGTTGAGGTATTCGCAGCGCTCCTCGCTCATCTCGATAATCTTGCATTCCATATATTCCGGCATCTTCTTCACGGCTCTTACGGCTGTGCGTCCGCCACCCATAATCATCACGTTCTTCACATCCACATAGTGTTCCTTGCCCACAATCTTGCGGATATATGGGATATAGTTGCGGGTGGTCATGAAGTAGGCGAGGTCGTAGAGTTTCAGCTCGTCGTTACCGCCAGGGATGATGGTCTCGCTGCCTCGCTTGATGGCTACCACGTGATAAGGGTCGTTAGGACCGCTGATGTTCTTGAGCGGTTCGTTCAGTATCTCGCATCCTTCGCGCAGTTTGATGCCGAGCATGACGAGTGCGCCGTCGTGCACATCCCAGCGCTGACGTACCCAACTCATTTTCAGCCCGTTATTGATATCTACGGCTGCGAGCATCTCCGGATAAATCAGTTTGCTGATACCTAATTCTTTGAAGAATTCCTGAGCCTGCTGGTCCATATATTCCGGGTTATCCACGCGGGCCACCGTTCTTTTTGCACCCAGGTTCTTGGCAAGGATGCTAGCTGTGATGTTGGTACTTTCTACCGGAGTAACGGCGATGAAGAGGTCGGCATCTGCTACTCCCGCATCGCGTAAGATGTGAAGACTGGTAGGCTTGCCCAGCATGGTGAGCAGGTCGCAGTCGGAGCCAATGCTTGCCAGACGCTCTTCGCTTTCATCGATGAGCGTAATCTCTTCATTGCTGCGTGACAGGAGTCTCGCCAGGTGAGTACCTATGGCATATGCGCCAGCTATGATTATTTTCATTTCTTAATTGCTTCTTTGATTGATTCTTTATCGAGATGCACGATTTCTCTGAGCTGTGCCACGGTTCCGTGTTCCACAAACTCATCTGGCAATCCCATTCGGGTCATCTTTGGCTGATAGTCATGGTCGTTCATCCATTCCAGTACGGCTGAGCCCATACCGCCCATACGAACGCCGTCTTCGATGGTGATGATGCGGCTGAACTTTTCGCCCACCTCTTTCAGAATGTCTTCATCGAGTGGCTTGAGGAATCGCATATCGTAGTGGGCGATGCTCATTCCGGTTTCGGCTTCTACCTCAGCGATAGCCTGGGCGGCATCGTTTCCGATAGGACCGATGGTAAGAACGGCTACATCGGTGCCGTCTTTCAGTTTTCTGCCGGTACCGGTCTTGATTTCTTCCATCGGGTTGCGCCAGTCTACGAGCACACCCTTGCCTCTCGGATAACGGATTACATAGCTTCCATGACCTGGCAACTGGGCTGAATACATCAGGTTGCGCAACTCATGTTCGTTCATCGGAGATGCGATGGTGAGATGCGGAATCGGACGGAGAGCCGCCATATCGAAGGCACCATGATGGGTTGGTCCGTCTTCACCTACCAGTCCGGCACGGTCAAGACACATGATAACCGGCAGGTTGAGCAGTGCCATGTCGTGGATGATGTTATCGTAGGCACGCTGTGCAAACGAACTGTAGATGTTGCAGAAAGGAATCAGGCCGTCTTTCGCCATACCTCCAGAGAAGGTGACGGCATGCCCCTCGGCAATACCTACATCGAAGGTACGGTTTGGCATCGCTTTCATCATGATGTTCATGGAGCATCCTGTAGGCATGGCTGGCGTCACACCTACAATCTTCGGGTTCTTCTGAGCCAGTTCCAACAGCGTCTCACCGAAAACATCCTGATATTTCGGAGGCTGGTTGCTGGTATCGGCAATGATTCTCTCACCCGTTTCCGGATCGAATTTGCCTGGCGCGTGCCAGATGGTAGCACTCTTCTCGGCTGGTTCGTAACCCTTTCCCTTGGTGGTATGCAGGTGCAGCAGCTTAGGACCCTTCATGTTCTTAAGCTGTTTGAGCACTCTCGCCACTTCCTTCACGTCATGACCGTCGAAAGGTCCGAAGTAGCGGATATTCATACCCTCGAAGATGTTCTGCTGATGACTCAGTGCCGACTTCAGTGCATTGTTCAGGCGCAGAATGCCCTTCTTGCGGTCTTCGTTGAGATAACCTTTGGAGTGCAGCCACTGCGATGCCTTGAAACGGAGGCGGTTATAGGTCTCGTTGGTATCGAGGTTCAGGAGATATTTCTCCATACCGCCCACAGCCCGGTCGATGCTCATATCGTTGTCGTTCAGGATGATGAGCATGTCGTTAGGTGTACTTGATACGTTGTTCAGTCCCTCGAAAGCCAGTCCGCCGCTCATGGCTCCATCGCCAATGACGGCTACCACGTGCCTGTTGGTATCTCCGTTTTCGCGTGCGGCAACGGCCATACCGAGTGCTGCGGAGATGGAATTGCTCGCATGTCCGCAGGCGAAGGTATCATATTCGCTTTCTAAAGGTGTAGGGAATGGACGGATGCCGTGCAACTTGCGGTTGGTACAGAAGTTGTCGCGGCGTCCTGTTAATATCTTATGTCCGTAGGCCTGGTGTCCCACATCCCATACAATACGGTCGTATGGGGTGTTGTAGATATAATGTAGGGCTACGGTTATTTCCACCACGCCAAGAGAGGAGGCAAAATGACCGGGGTTGACGGCAACCTCGTCGATAATGTCTTCTCTTAACTCTTTGCAGACTTGTGGCAGCTGGTCAATGCTCAGCCGTCTCAAATCTTCCGGGTATTTTATACTATTTAATAGACTAAACTTGTTCTTGTCCATGTTTTCTTCGTGAAAATCTTGTGCAAAGATAATGCTTTTTTCCTATATAAAGCACTTTTGAGGCAATATTTTCGCTTTTTCCGATTATTCTTTGTATTTTTGCAAAGGAAATTTCTGAAAAAGGAATGAAATCCGGAATTAGTTATATAACAATAAGCAAATAAATACCTTTATCGTGATGAGAAAAAACGTATTACTTTTGGGAGCCATGATGATGGCTTCCATGTCTCTGATGGCGCAGACCAAGGGTGGCGGCATCAGTCAGTCTGCTCTCCAGCAGATGGAGAAAAGCCAGCAGGCAGGTGTAGCCAACAAGGCACTCTTCAATGCGATTGCCAACAACAACATTGATGACCTTGTGAAGAATCATGCCAACGAGGCCCCGGTTGATACTCATTTCAGCATCGAGACTCCTTCGCAGAGCATTCACAACCAGAAGAGTTCCGGCCGTTGCTGGATGTTCAGCGGTTTTAACGTGCTCCGTTCTAACTTTGCTGTCAATGACAAGCAGGGTAGAGTGGTGGAGTTTTCTCAGGATTACCTCTTCTTCTATGATCAGCTGGAGAAGGCTAACCTGATGCTTCAGGGGGTTATCGACCTTGGCAAGAAGAGCATCGAGGATCCTCAGGTGCAGTTCTTCTTCAAGAATCCGCTCAATGATGGTGGTACTTTCTGTGGTGTTGCCGATTTGGCAAGCAAGTATGGTCTCGTACCAATGAGCGCCCAGCCTGAGACCTTCTCAAGCAATAATACTTCCAAGATGAGCCGTCTCGTAAGCAGCAAGCTCCGCGAGTATGGTCTGGAACTCCGCAAGATGGTGGCTCAGGGCAAGAAGTCGGCAGCTATCCAGGCTCGCAAGAACGAGATGCTCGGTCAGGTTTATCACATGCTGAGTCTTACTCTCGGCGAACCGGTAAAGGAATTTACCTATGCTTTCCGCGACAAGGACGGCAAGCAGATTGGCGAGGCAAAGAAGTATACTCCTAAGAGTTTCTATGAGGAAACCGTAGGCAAGGACCTGAACGGTACCTTCCTGATGGTGATGAACGACCCACGCCGTCCTTACCACAAGACATACGAGGTAGAGTACGACCGCCACACCTACGATGGTCATAACTGGAAGTATCTGAACTTGCCTATGGAGGAGATTGCCCAGCTCGCTATCGCCTCTCTGAAGGATGGTCATAAGATGTATTCAAGCTATGATGTGGGCAAGCAACTTGATAGAAAGCGCGGCTATCTGGCTCTCGACAACTTCGACTATGGAAGCCTCTTCAATACCTCATTCCCAATGAATAAGGCTGACCGTATCTCTACTTTCGATAGCGGTTCTACTCATGCCATGACGCTGACAGCTGTAGATCTTGATGCCAATGGCAAGCCTGTAAAGTGGAAGGTGGAGAACAGTTGGGGTGCTGACAATGGTTTTGCCGGTTGCTTCATCATGACCAACGATTGGTTCAACGAGTACATGTTCCGCCTGGTAGTAAACAAGAAGTATGCTTCTGAGCAGCTCTTGAAGGAATTCGACCAGAAGCCAACCATGCTGACTCCAGATGATCCTCTGTTCCAGTTGGAAGACTAATTCATCAAGAAATATAGATTTAAACCGTATTTTTCTCGCGAAAAGAGAAGAATACGGTTTATTTTTTGTATTTTTGTACCCGAAATAATGGTAAGAACGTTATTTATATAAAAGTTATATAGATTATGTTAGAGAAAAGTAAGCGTGAGCGCATCATTGCGCTCGTTAATAAAGAGGTGGTTCCTGCCATCGGCTGTACCGAACCGATGGCTGTGGCACTATGTACAGCCAAGGCTGCTACTACATTGGGCAAGCGCCCTGAACGTATTGAAGTTCTTTTGAGTCCTAATATGCTCAAGAATGCGATGGGTGTCGGCATTCCTGGCACGGGTATGATCGGTTTGCCTATCGCCGTATCGCTGGGGGCGCTCATCGGAAAGCCTGAATATCAGCTGGAAGTGTTGAAAGATCTTACTCCCGACAGTCTGGAGCAGGGCAAACAATATATCAAGGATGCGGATATCAACATCAAACTGAAGCAGGGTGATGTGGATAAACTCTATATCGAAATCATCTGTCATGCCGGTGAAGACCGGGCTACGGCAATTATCTCCGGTTCACATACCCATTTTGTGTATGTTGAGCGTAATGGCGAGGTGGTGCTCGATAAGCGTGGCGGTACTGTGGGTGATGAGGCTGATGATGACATACAGCTCAATTTCCCGATGGTTTACGAGTTTGCTACAACAGCTCCGCTCGATGAGATTTCTTTCATTCTCAAGACCAGAGACTATAATATGAAGGCTGCCGAGTTGAGTATCAAAGGCAACTATGGCCACTGTTTGGGCAAGACGATGGACCGTCCGTTGAGTCATGGTATCTTCGGCGATAATATTTTCTCGCATATCATCTCCCGCACCGCTTCAGCCTGTGATGCCCGTATGGGTGGTGCCATGATTCCGGTGATGAGTAACAGCGGCAGCGGCAACCAGGGCATCTGTGCAACGAACCCTGTGGTGGTTTATGCGCTGGAGAACGAGAATACCGAGGAGGAAATGAACCGGGCCCTGATGCTCAGTCATCTGACTGCCATCTATATCAAGCAGAGCTTAGGCAAGCTTTCAGCTCTTTGCGGTTGTGTGGTAGCCAGTACGGGCAGCAGTTGCGGCATTACCTATCTGATGGGTGGCGATTATACCCGCATCTGCAATTCTGTCAAGAATATGGTAGCCAATCTCACCGGTATGATTTGTGACGGAGCGAAACCAAGTTGTGCCCTGAAGATTTCATCAGGTGTCAGCACTGCCCTTCTTTCCGCCCTCCTTTCTATGGAAGGCAAGTGTGTCACCTCTGCCGAGGGTATCGTAGATGATGATGTGGATAAGTGCATCCACAACCTCACGAGCATTGGTGCCGATGCGATGCGAGCTACCGATGATATGGTGCTCGATATCATGACGCATAAATAATATAGCTTTTGATAAGTTATTTAAATAGTCTTAGAAACCTATATTGTTTACCTTTTAAATATAGTTTCGTATGGTTGCCGGCAGCTGCCAGCAATCTTGCTGCCATATGCCGACAATGTTGCTGCCATATGCCAGCAACCTTGCTGGCGGCTGCCGACTATTAGATAGATCTACTTCTTCATGCCGATAGATACGGCTTCTGTAGCTAATTCACATGCTTGCAATGGATTATAACACAAAGCTACAATGGACTTAAAGCATGATGTTTATACTATTACCAATATTATGATCTTGCGTATCGTTATCATCTTATTCTTAAAATTAAAAGATATTAAAAAACTGGCTTTTTCTTGGAGATAATCGCGGATATGTGTATATTTGCATCATCTGATAATCGCGGATAGGTGTAAAAACTGAGAAATGTTAATCGCGGATAGGTGTATTTTTCCGATAAAATTAATCTAGGATAGGTGTAAATTATGAGAAGAAAAGTATATGATCAACTCAAGAAATGGAAAGAAGAACAGAACGGAGAAAGTGCTGTTCTCATCAATGGTGCCCGTCGTGTAGGAAAGAGCTATATCGTAAAGGAATTCGCTCAAAAAGAATACAAGAGTTATATTTTACTTGATTTCAATAAAATAGGAAAGGACATAAAATCCTTGTTCGAAACCTATCTGGATGACTTGGATACGTTCTTTATGTATTTAAGCAGTTTCACCAATACACCTCTATATCCAAGAAATTCGGTTATAATCTTTGATGAGGTGCAATTGTATCCCCGGGCTCGTACAGCTATCAAGTATCTGGTTGAAGATGGTCGTTACGATTATATCGAGACTGGTTCGCTCGTTTCTATCAAAAAGAACGTAGAGAATATCATGATTCCTTCTGAGGAGGAAGAAATATTGATGTATCCTATGGATTTCGAGGAATTCTTGTGGGCACTGAACAATGAAACCCTGATGCCGCTTATACGAATGAACTTTCAGAAAAGGCATGAGATGGGACAAATGATGCATCGCATGGCAATGGACTATTTCAGACAGTATCTCATTGTTGGAGGAATGCCGCAGGCTGTAGCTAAATTTGTAGAAACCAGAGATTTCAATAAGGTGGATCGTGTGAAACGCCAAATTCTTACTTTATATCGTAATGATATCCAGAAGTATGCGTCAACTTATGTATTTAAAGTTACTCAGATTTTTGATACTATTCCTTCTCAGCTTCAAAAACATGAGAAGAAATTTATGTTGAAGGCACTCACCGAAGGGGCGAGAATGCGAGATTATGAAACGGCATTCTTTTGGCTGTCAGATGCCATGATAGTCAATATGGCCTATAATACGACAGAGCCAAGCATCGGTCTTGGCATGAATACCGATGATACGACATTGAAATGCTATATGGCTGATACGGGGTTGCTCATCAGTCATGCTTTCAATGAAAATACGATAGTGTCTGAAAACTTATATAACAAGCTTCTGGTAGATAAGCTGGAGTTTAATGGTGGAATGATAGTTGAGAATATTGTTGCTCAGATGTTACGTTCGGCAGGGCATAAGCTGTATTTCTTTTCCAAATATAGTAAGGATGATGCCCAGGAAAGGATGGAACTGGATTTCCTGATAGCCAAAGATACCATAACGTCAAAGCATAATATTTCACCGATAGAAGTGAAGTCAACTAACAGATACACGCTCACTTCTCTCAAAAAGTGCATCGCTAAATATGGTAGCTATCTGGCAGAACCGTATGTTTTGCATACTGCTGATTTGAAAGTAGAGGAGGGAATTACTTATTTGCCATTGTATATGACAGGGTTATTATAAGTGGTTTTAGTTGAATGGAAACGGCTCGCAAGAAATCGAAACTTCTTGCGAGCCGTTTTATTATAGTGATGCAAGTGAATTCTTCACTCTTCTTTCTTCACTCCCAATTACACGAGTGTTGCAACGATTTCCTCACGGGTTCCTGGCAACATATCGATAACTGGAATCTCTGGCATGGTGTAGCAACCTGGCTGCAGACGGAATGAAGCACGAGCCACGTTAACCAATACCTGAGCGGTGAGGGCTGGGTTGTTGATGCTCATGTTGAACTCGAAGCGCTGGTTCTGGGTCTTGCCTGATACACCCTTGCGAACGAGGTTCACACCATGACCCATATCCTTTACATCATCTACAGATGCTACGGCAAATACGTGGGTCTCATCGTGAGCGAAGTATGGATCTGCCTTGATTTCGGCTGTTACATCCTCAAGCTTGGCACCTTCTTCCAACTCTACGTATACCATACGGCGGTGGATACCCTCACCCAATGGGATGGTTACAGAGAGTGCTTCCTTTACGCCCTTCTTGCCACGAACACAAACTGAGTGACCCATACTCATACCAGGACCGAAGTTGGTATATGTCAAGCCCTTAGGAGCAAGGCTCTCCATCAGAACACGTACGATAGAATCAGAACCTGGGTCCCAACCAGCAGAGATAACGCTTACCTTGCCAGCCTTCTTACAGTTCTCCATCTGCTTGGTACGGTAGTCGAGGATGCTGGTGTGGATATCGAAGCTGTCTACGGTGTTGATACCGAGAGCAACAATCTTCTCTGCATACTCAGGGCAAGAGCGGGTAGGGGTTGCGAGGATAGCAACATCTACATCCTTCAACTTGGTGATGTCATCTACTACTTCATAGTTTGCCAACTCAGCTGGTTTGTCCTTGGCACCCTGGCGACGTACAATACCTGCAATCTCAAAGTCAGGAGCTGCTTCGAGTGCCTCAACAGTAAACTTACCGATGTTGCCGTATCCTACTACGGCTGCTCTAAATTTCTTCATTGTCTTATTTCTTTTATTTTGTTGTTTTAATTTCTTTTATTTGTTGCGGTTTAGTCATCCAACGGATATGTTTTCCGCTTTTCATTCTATTTCCGGTTGCAAAAGTATAGCTTTTTCTTGAAATACGTGACGTTTTAATAGAATTTTAACTCATAAAAGTTGCAAAAAGTAGTAAAATCATAGTTTTTAGGTATGAATAAGCGGAGATTTGTAAGGTATCTGCTGCAAGAGCCTTACAGTTTCGCTATTTTGTTGCGAAACATCATTCATCCTCTTTCCAATACCTCCCGATGTGCTTTGAATTACGTCCTGACGTAGCTTTTGCTGCGTCCCGACGTCTCTGGCTCTGCGTCGGGACGTATTACATGCTACGTCGGGACGTAATTTTATGGAACTCTATTACAATAATCCCGCCCTTCGCACGTTATTAATATATTAATTTAATTAGGAGAAAAAGAAAATGATAGAATATATTCATGGCGATCTGACAGAACTGACACCTGCGCTGGCTGTTGTTGAGACTGCGGGGGTGGGCTACGGACTCAATATATCGCTCAATACATATACTGCCATTCAGGGCAAACAGGAAGTGAAACTCTATGTTCACGAAGTGCTGGTGGCTGGTGGAAGAGATGACTCTTTCACCCTTTTCGGCTTTGCTACCAAACAGGAACGTGAACTCTACCGCCTCCTTATCACCGTTTCAGGAGTAGGTGGAAATACAGCCCGTATGATTCTCTCTTCACTCTCGCCACGCGAACTCTGCGAAATCATCTCTACAGGTAACGACAAGGTGCTGAAAACCGTGAAGGGTATCGGACTGAAGACTGCACAGCGAATCATCATCGACCTGAAAGATAAAATCGTGAGCCTTGGCATTGCTGACGAACTGCCAGCCAGCGGAGGCAATGTGGTGATGGTGAACAATGACGTAAAGGATGAGGCGGTAAGCGCCCTCACCATGCTCGGCTTCTCGCCGGCACCATCTGCCAAGGTAGTAGTAGATATCCTTAAGGCACAGCCTGATCTCCCGGTAGAACAGGTTGTGAAACTGGCATTGAAGCAAATCAAATAAGTTAGGAGTTCTTGTCGATGAAACAGAAGCAAAGATTTATATCTTTTCTATTGGCTTGGCTGATGGTGGCAACCTTTGGCTATGCGATAGCTTTGCCTCAACTTCAGGACGATAAAAAGAAAACCCATACCAGCACAGCCCAGCCCGTGCAGCTCGATGAAGATACCATTCCCGATTCACTGCTGCATACTCGCTGGCAGATTCAGCGCACCCAACCTTACTCCCTGAGCGACCTCTATCAGAGTCCGCTCGACCTGAAACGTCCTGATAATCTGCAATATCAGGTAGTCTACAACGATACCCTCGACCGCTATATCATCGGCAACCGCATGGGCTCAACCTGGCTTTCGGCTCCTATCATGCTCACTCCGAAAGAGTATCTTGCATGGACCGAACAGCAGCAGCGCAACAGCTACTTCCGCAAGCAGAACGATGAAATCTTCCAGGCAAAAGGCAAGGAGAAGTTCGATTTCTCGGATATGCACTTCGACTTGGGACCTGCCGAGAAAATCTTCGGTCCTGGTGGCATCAGAGTGAAGACACAGGGTTCTGCCGAACTCAAGTTCGGTATCAACAAGAAAAACATCGACAATCCTTCGTTGCCTATCCGCAACCGAAAGACGACGATGATGGATTTTGATGAGAAAATCAATCTCAACGTCAACGGAAAGGTGGGCGATAAGGTGAACATGAACCTGAATTACAACACCGATGCCACCTTCGATTTCGATGCACAGAACATGAAACTGAAGTACGACGGCAAGGAAGATGAAATCATCAAACTCGTTGAGGCGGGCAACGTCTCCTTCCCTTCCAACTCTTCGCTCATCAAAGGCGCCAGCAGTCTGTTTGGTGTTAGAACCGATATGCAGTTTGGCAAACTCAAGCTGCAGATGGTGGCTTCGCAGAAGAAGAGTGCATCGAAGAGCGTATCTACCAGGGGCGGTGTACAGCTCACTCCTTTCGAGTTGAATGTTGCCGATTATGAGGAGAACCGCCACTTCTTCCTCTCTCAGTATTTCAGAAATCATTATGATGCCTGGATGCAGAAACTTCCTAATCTCACCACGGGCATCACCATCAACCGTGTGGAGGTGTGGGTTACCAACAAAACCGGCAATACCACCAATACCCGAAACATCGTAGCCCTGACCGACCTGGGCGAGAACCAGAAACTGAGCAACCCGATGTGGGCGGCGAGCGGACAGGTGCCTTCTAACCAGGCGAATACAGAGTATGCGGCGATGACAGGGCAGTATGCTGCTGCCCGTGACATCGACCAGGCTTCAACCACTCTCGATGGAGGCGGACTGGTTGGCGGAGCCGATTATGAGAAACTGGAGAGTGCCCGTCTGCTCAATTCTTCTGAGTATACAGTCAATACCGCCTTGGGTTATATCTCATTGAAAACCAGTCTGCAGACCGACCAGGTACTTGCCGTAGCCTATGAGTATACATCGGGAGGCGTTACCTATCAGGTGGGCGAGTTTGCATCCGATCTCAGCGATACCAAGCAGGCACTCTTCGTGAAATCGCTCAAGAATACCAGCAATAATCCGCGACAGGGCAACTGGGGGCTGATGATGAAGAACGTTTATTATCTGGCTTCTACCGTAGAGAAGGAGAAGTTTCGCCTGGATGTGAAATACCAGAACGATACCACCGGCGTATATCTCAGTTATATCCCTGAGCAGCAGGTGAAGGAGCAGCCTATCATCCGTGTGCTGGGCGCCGACCGTCTGGATAACAACAACAAGGCACACAGCAATGGATATTTCGATTATGTAGAAGGCTATACCATCTCTAATGGACGCGTGTTCATTCCGAAGGTAGAGCCTTTCGGCAGTTATATGCGTGATTATCTGGTCAAGCGGGGCGTGGCTGCCGACAAGGCAGAAAAGTATGCCTTTACCGAACTTTATGACAGTACGAAGACCATAGCCAAGCAGATAGCCGAAAAGAACAAGTATCAGATTGTGGGACAGTTCAAGGGCTCTGCAGCCAATGTCATCTCGCTCGATGCCTACAATGTGCCACAAGGCTCGGTGGTCGTTACGGCAGGCGGTATCACCCTGAAAGAGGGCACCGACTATTCGGTAGATTACAGTGCCGGTGAGGTGACCATCCTGAACCAGAGCATCATCGATGCCGGTACGGCTGTCAACGTTTCTCTGGAGAGTAATACCGATTTCGGACAAACCCGAAAAACGATGTTCGGACTGAACTGGGAGTATGATTTTACCAAGAACTTCCAGTTGAGCGGTACTATCCAGCACCTCTCCGAACAGGCGCTTACCACCAAGGTATCCATGGGCTCCGAACCGCTGAAGAACACCCTTTGGGGCATCAATCTCAACTGGCGCAAGGAGAGTCAGTGGCTCACCAATGTGCTTGACAAGATACCATTCCTGCACCTTACCCAGCCATCGCAGATATCCTTTACAGGAGAATTTGCCCAGCTCATTGCCGGTGAGGCAGGTGGCACACAGGACAATGCATCTTATATCGATGACTTCGAGGGTACGAAGACCACCATCGATGTAACGACTCCTACCTCCTGGTTTATATCCAGTGTGCCTTCGCTCAATTTCAAGGACGATTACAGCGATAAGACCGGTCTGAGCAGCGGTTTCCACCGTTCGCGCCTAGCCTGGTATACCATCGATCCGCTGTTCACCCGCCGTGGAAGTTCGCTCACTCCGGGACATATCAAGGGCGACCTCAAGCAGTTGAGTAACCATTATGTTCGTGAGGTCTATACCAAGGAGCTCTTCCCATTGCGCGACCAGAGCAGTTATCAGGGCGCTACCAATACCCTGAATGTACTCAATCTGGCCTACTATCCAAGTGAGCCGGGACCATACAACTTCAATGTAACAGATTTGCAGGCAGACGGAACCCTGCAGAATCCGCAGCGCAACTGGGGCGGAATGATGCGTAAACTGGATACCAACGATTTCGAGCAGGCAAACATCGAATACATCGAGTTCTGGATGCTCGATCCGTTCATCTATTCCCGCGAAGAGGCTGATGCTGCCGATTACGGTGGCGATTTCTACATCAACCTGGGCGAGGTGAGCGAGGATATCCTGCGTGATGGCAAGAAATTCTATGAGAGTGGCATGCCGGTAGATGGCAGCAAGAGCTACACCTATACCCAGTGGGGTAAGATTCCTACCCAAAGCACCGTGACCTATGCCTTTGCTACCACCAGTGGCAGCAGAGCCTTGCAGGATGTGGGTTTCAACGGACTGACTGATGCCGAGGAGCAGGAATTCTACAAGAGTGCTTATCTCGACCAGATTCAGGGCAAGGTGAACCAGGCGGTGTTCGACAGTATCTTTGCCGATCCGGCACGTGATGACTACCACTATTTCCGCGGTTCCGACTGGGATGAGATGCGTGCTCCTATCTTGCAGCGATATAAGTATATCAACAATCCTCAGGGCAACTCGCCTGACAGCGACAGCCGTTCTGAGAGCTATGATACTTCTTATAAGTCAACGCCGGATGTCGAGGATATCAACCAGGATTATACGCTCAACGAATATGAGAAATACTTCCAATACCGTGTCAGCATCCGTCCGGAAGATCTCGTGGTGGGTAACAATCATATTGTAGATAAGCGTGAATACAGCCAGACCTGGCGTGATAATACCAAGTCTACCGTTACCTGGTATCAGTTCCGCATACCTATCGATGAGTTTGAGAGCCGTCAGGGCAACATCAACGATTTCTCCAGCATCCGCTTCATGCGTATGTTCCTCACCGGTTTCAAGAAACCTATCGTGCTGCGTTTCGGTACCTTCGACCTCGTGATGGGCAAGTGGCGTACCTATGATCAGCCGCTCGGCGCAGCCAGTGGCGGAACCCTCGACGCAAGCAGCGTGAGTCTGGAAGAGAACGGCGAGAAGACACCGGTCAACTATGTCTTGCCTCCGGGTATCAAGCGCGAACAGGATCCTAGTCAGCCTCAGTTGGTTGAGGCGAACGAGCAGGCGTTGAGTCTGGTGGTCAAGAATATGAGCACAGGCGAGGCGAAGGCGGTTTACAAGAATTCTACCCTTGATCTGCGCCAGTACAAGCGCATCCAGATGTTTGCCCATGCCAATGCATTGGAGCAGAATACCACCCGTCTGCAGGATGGTGATCTCTCAGTCTTCATCCGTCTGGGTAGCGATTACAAGAATAATTACTACGAGTATGAAATCCCGCTGAAGCTCACCGAGCCACGCTCCAACTATAACCGCTATGTGCTTGCCGACTGTAAGGCGGTATGGCCTGAGGAGAATATGCTCGATGTGCCGCTGAGTGTCTTTACGGCATTGAAGAAAAACCGTAACAAGGCGAAGGCACAGGGTGTGGCTTCTTATCTCGCTCCTTATTCCATGATGGATGCAGAACATCCGCAGAACAAGATTACCATCGTGGGTAATCCGAGTCTCGGCGAGGTGAAGACCATGATGCTGGGTGTGAGAAACAATTCTGCCGACATCAAGAGCGGTGAGGTATGGATAAACGAACTCCGACTCAAGGAACACAATAATTCGGGTGGTTGGGCTGCCAATGCCAACCTCAACGTACAGCTCTCCGATTGGGGTAGCGTGAATGCCACTGGCAGATACATCAGCGAGGGATTCGGCGGTCTGGAAGATGGCGTGGCAAGTCGCACTACCGATAATTACGGTACCTACAGTGTGACCACATCGCTCGAAATGGGTAAGTTCTTCCCTGACAAGGCGAAGGTGAGCATACCTTTATATTATAGTGTTACCAAGGAGAAGACCACTCCTAAGTATAATCCGCTGGATACCGATATGGAGTTGAAGGATGCCCTCGATGCTGCCGGATCCAAGCATGAGCGCGATTCTATCGAGAACATCGCTGCCACCAAGATTACGCAGACCAACTTCTCTATCTCGAATGCCCGGGTGGGTATCGCTACCAAGCGCCATCCGATGCCATACGATCCAGCCAACTTCTCATTCACCTACAGTCATCAGCATCAGTATACTACGGGTGAAACGACGATGTATGAGCGCAAGGACAACTGGCGCGGAGCCCTGGATTATTCGTGGAGCCCGGTTTATAAGGCTTGGGAACCATTCAAGGGACTGAAGAACAAGAGCAAGTGGCTCGACATTCTGAAACGTTTCGGACTGAACTGGCTGCCGCAGAACATAGCCTTCAATACTGAGATGACGCGCGACTACTACGAGTTGCAGGAGCGCGATATGGAAACCCTGATGAGTGGAGCTGCCGGAGTAGACTCCAAGTTGCCGCTCACTTTCAGTGAACAGTTCCTCTGGAACCGTGAGTTCTCCATCAACTGGGATCTGACCAAGAACCTGCACATGAACTTCCAGAGTGCTACCCATGCACAGATAGAGGAACCATATACACCGGTCAACAAGGATCTTTATGCCGACCAGTATCATGCCTGGAAGGACTCCGTATGGACCAGCATCCGCCACTGGGGTGCACCGCTCGACTACAGTCAGAATTTCCAGGCATCCTACAAGGTGCCTCTCAATCTGCTGCCTGTCTTCGACTGGGTGAACAGCGATGCCTCTTACAATGCCAACTATTCTTGGGAGCGCGGTACAGAGGATGAGGAGGGTAACTCGTATGGAAACACCATCAATACCCAGCGCGAACTGACATTGAACGGAAACTTCAACCTGGTGAAACTCTACAACCATGTGCCTTTCCTGAAGAAGGTAAACGATAAGTTTGACCGTACCCAGAGTAGGGCACAGATGCAGCGCAAGAAGCAGGAAAAAAAGAAAAAGAAGCAGGAAGCAAAGGAACAGGCGGCTGATCCGAAGAAGGCGCTGCCTAAGAACAAGCGTGCCTTCGAACGGGAAATCACCCTCCTGCCTGATACCACATTCAAGATACGCCACGGCAAAAATACCAAGCGACTGATTGTGAATGCCAAGACGGAAGACGGCAAAGTGTTCCCGCTTAAATATAAAAAGGTGGATAATAACCAGATTAGAATCATCTCAAAGGTAGATACTGCCATGAAGGTGAAACTCTCTGTCCTGGCAAAGGAACCGCTTGATGATAAGAAATGGTATAAGGGATTGCAGTTGGCTAGTCGTCTGGCAATGATGGTGCGCAATGTGAGCATCAACTATCGCAGCAGCTATCAGCTCACCCTGCCGGGCTTCTTGCCTAGTGTGGGTGATGCCTTCGGACAGAAGAAGGTGGGACAGATGGCACCGGGTCTTGACTTCGCCTTCGGTATGGTTGGCGACGATTATATCGAGAAGGCTAGAAACAACGACTGGCTGCTCTGCAACGACAGTATCGCAACACCTGCTACTACCAGCAGAACGGATAATCTTACGTTGCGTGCCACCCTGGAGCCAGTCAAGGATTTCAAGATTGATCTCTCAGCCACACGTACCAAGACCACGCAGAAGAGCATACAGTATATGTATGAAGGAACGCCAACTACCCAGAGTGGAGCCTTCCAGATGACTACCATCTCGCTGGGTTCGGCTTTCGAGGGAATGGGCAATGCCAATTCGGGGTATCGCAGCAAGACCTTCGAGAAGTTTGTCAACTCGCTGGCTGGTTTCAGAGATAGGGTAGAGGCGCAGTATGCAGGTACCGTTTATCCGGCTGGTTCGGCTCTGGCTGGCGGCAAGTTTGATGCTTCCCGCACACCGGTCAACCAGTATAGCAGCGATGTCATGATTCCTGCCTTCCTCAAGGCTTATACCTCGATGGGTGGAAATTCGCTTTCGGTATTCCCGGCATTGAGTCGGATGTTGCCAAACTGGACCATCCGTTACAGCGGACTGGGACGTCTGCCTTGGTTCAACGAGCACTTCAAGAGTGTCAACATCAACCACTCTTACAAGAGCGTCTTTGCGGTTGGCAGCTACAACAGTTACAGCACCTTCCAGGAGTATATGAACGGTCTCGGCTTCGTGAGTGATGCCACTACGGGCAATCCATCTCCAAGCAGCATGTTCAACATTTCGCAGGTAAGTATCAACGAGTCGTTCTCGCCATTATTGGGTATGGATGTCACATTCAACAATAATATGACGGTGAAGGCAGAATATCGCCAGACCCGTGTATTGAACCTCAGTATGACGAGTGTGCAGCTGAACGAGGCATTGAGTAAGGACTGGGTAATCGGTATGGGTTACCGCATCAACAACTTCGATGTTTTCGGTTGGGGCGCCAAGGCCTCCCGTTCCAAGTCGAAGGGCGGCAACAAGAATGCAGCCAATAAGAATGCGTCAACCACCAAGACGGTTCAGAATGGTACCAACCATGACCTGAATCTACGTCTTGACTTCAGTTTCCGCAAGCAGGCAGCCATCGTTCGTGATATAGCCTCAATGGTAAGCAGTGCCAGCAGCGGCAACAATGCTCTGAAACTGAGTTTCTCTGCCGATTATACCTTCAGCAAACTCCTTACCATGAGTTTCTATTATGACCGTCAGACCAACACCCCGCTCCTGTCGAGCAGCAGTTATCCTACCACCACACAGGATTTCGGCCTGAGCATCAAGTTCTCGCTGACGAGATGATGTTTTTATCGCCCAACTGCGGTGCAAAGGTACAATAAAAAAACATTGCTTTATAAGAATGGGGTCATGTAAATCGGAATCAGGAGTGTTTGCCCATCTTTCTGCAGATCTTTGGTGTAAACCAAGTACGGATTTACTATCCTGTTGGAGAATTTTTGGCAGAAAGCATCAAGCGAGGCATGCGTTTTGTATCCAGACGACTTGACCTCTATAGGGCACAACTTACTGCCGCGTGACAACAAAAAGTCGATTTCGTAAGAATGCGTGGCATCTTTTGGAAAAGTATAGTAAAAGAGCTTGTTGCCTGAGGCTCTCAGCATTTGGGCAACCAGATTCTCAAATACGTATCCCATGTTGGTGGATAGCTTGTCGCTCAACAGTTTCTGATAGATGATGTTCTCCGTATAATCCTTGTCCCAGAAAGCCAAAGTTACGAATAGTCCCGTATCGCCTATGTACAGTTTGTACTTGTTGATGTTGGCAGTCAGTGGCATTCCTACATTCGGATCATCCGTGTGGTACGCAATGTTAACAGTCTTGCTGTCTTCTAAGTTGAGTATCAACTCATCTATTTTCTCAGCAGCCATTCTTCCTACAGCAGAAGTAGGCTGATAGCGGAGCTGGTTCCTGCTCAATTGGGCTGGGATAGACATGAATAGTTTGGATATTTTGCCCGATGGGTCTATCTTTCTGAAATCATCAGCATATAGTTGGAGAATCTGTCGCTTTACGGTATCTACTTGCTGTAGATTATTAGTGTTAAGATAAGCTTTGATAGCTTGTGGCATTCCTCCTACCAACATATATAGGCGTAGCTCTCTCATCTTCAATCTGTTGACTCCCTCGCCTAGAGATATTTTCTTATCGAAAACTTGACGCAGCAGAGGCACGCTAGCCGTGTCTCCCATGGCCCATCTGAACTCTTCGTAATCCATCGGAAACATCTCGATACGATGTTCTTCGCTAGGGATGCTAATGTCCTTAGTGCTCTTATGTATGCTGATAAGTGAGCCAGTCTCTATATAGTCATATCTACCGTCTTTTACCAAATACTTGATGGCTTGTCGGGCTTTCGGACATTGTTGTACCTCATCGAAGATGATAACCGACTTTCGCTCATGCAATGTTTTATTGTAAGCATTCTGCAGGAAAAGAAAAATGAAATCCATATTCATAAGATCATCAAAGAGTGCTTTCACTTCCTTGGAAGCCTCATTGAAATCTATCAAAATGTATGATTCGTATTCATTCTTGGCAAATTCTTCTACGATAGTTGACTTTCCAATACGGCGAGCACCCTCTACAAGGAGGGCTGTACTTCCCTTGGAAATTTCCTTCCATTCAGCCATTTGGCTATATATTTTTCTCTTGAATACCCTATTCTCCATATTTTCAATGTTTTATGGGTGCAAAGATATATAAAAAATATGTTTTACCAAAATCTTTTTAGCAAAAATATGTCGTTTTACCAAAATTTATTTTTGCGATTTATGTCGTTTTACCAAAATCTTTGCTGCAAAAGTGTGGTCATCTATGTCATTAAGAATTTGAACTGTAGGCAAAGAAAAAGCCGCTAGGATATCGTGTGAGAATATCCTGGCGGCTTTATATGGTAGCTTGAAAAAACTTTATTTCTTGTCGTAAGCATGAACAGGGTAGTCGATGGTATAGTGAAGACCACGGCTCTCCTTGCGCTCTATCGCCATGCGGGTGATGAGATAACCCACGTTGATCATGTTGCGGAGCTCGCAGAGTTCCTTGCTTACCTTTACACGCTTGAAGAGATTCTCGGTCTCTTCGTAGAGAAGGTCGAGACGGTCCCATGCTCGCTTCAGACGGAGATCGCTGCGCACGATGCCTACATAGTTGCTCATGCATTCGCCAACCTCTTTCACGCTCTGTGTAATCAGCACCTTCTCTTCGTTGGTCAAAGTACCTTCATCGTTCCATTCTGGTACCTTCTCGTTGAAGTCGTATTCATCTACATGTTCAATACTGTGCTTGGCAGCAGTCTCGGCATAAACCACAGCCTCGATGAGCGAGTTGCTGGCAAGACGGTTACCGCCATGCAGACCGGTGCATGAACACTCGCCCAGGGCATAGAGACGGTTGATGCTTGAACAGCCGTTCAAATCAACCTTGATACCACCACACATATAGTGAGCGGCAGGACGAACAGGGATATATTCCTTGGTAATGTCGATGCCGATGCTCAGACACTTGGCGTAGATATTAGGGAAGTGACGCTTGGTCTCCTCTGGATTCTTATGGGTTACATCGAGACAGACATGATCCAATCCGTGAATCTTCATCTCCTTATCGATGGCACGAGCCACGATGTCACGAGGAGCCAGGCTCAATCGCTCATCATATTTCTCCATGAAACTCTCGCCGTTAGGCAGACGCAAGATGCCACCGTATCCACGCATCGCCTCGGTGATGAGGAAGGCAGGATGAGTCTCGCCCGGATGATAGAGGGATGTAGGGTGGAACTGAACGAACTCCATGTCGGCCACGGTACCCTTGGCACGGTATACCATCGCCTCGCCATCACCGGTAGCGATGACAGGGTTGGTGGTAGTCTGATAAACAGCACCACATCCACCGGTACACATCACGGTAACCTTACTCAGATAGGTATCCACCTTCTGGGTATCAGGATTCAATACGTATGCACCGTAACAGTTGATATAAGGAGTGCGGCGGGTAACACGGGCACCGAGATGATGCTGTGTGATAATCTCTACTGCGAAATGATTTTCCTTGATATCGATATCCGGACAGTTGCGCACAGCCTCCATCAGACCGCGCTGGATTTCTGCACCCGTATCATCTGCATGATGAAGGATGCGGAACTCGCTGTGACCGCCCTCACGGTGGAGGTCGAACTTGCCGTCCTGCTGCTTATCGAAGTTGACGCCCCACTGCACGAGCTCCTTGATCTGCTCTGGTGCCATGGTGACAACCTGCTTCACTGCTTTATAATCGCTGATATAATCACCAGCAATCATTGTATCCTGTATGTGCTTGTCGAAGTTATCCACTTCCAAGTTGGTAACTGACGCCACACCACCTTGTGCGAATGACGTGTTAGCCTCGTCGAGCGAGGTCTTGCAAATCATACACACCTTACCTTTATGCGCTCTGGCTACTTTCAGGGCGTAACTCATACCGGCAACTCCTGAGCCGATAATCAGAAAATCATACTTATAAACCATGAGTTTATTCTTATCTAATTTCAATATTAAGAACGTGTGTTTTTATCTATAAAACAGCCCCATTCTCTCAGAATTAATTCTTAATTCGTTGCAAAAGTAATAATTAATCTTTAAAATGAGTAATAAGAGAGGGATTTTTTGTAATTTTGCAGCGAAATTTAAGGTTATATAGTCTTTTATACTATCAAAAGGTCGTAAAAACGACAATAATATAAGGTAATAAATCAAAGTTATGGCAGATAGAACTTTTCATAAGCGCTTTACGCTGACGGCACGTATCGGTGTGGCGGTGTTTGCAATCCTGGCTCTCTATTTCTTCTGGGTCAAGCTGGCTATCATCGGCATCTTTGTGGCTATCATCATCGTGGGCATGATAGAGCGCATACTGAATACAACCTATACCTTCAAGATGGTAAAACCGATAGACCTGGATGAGGAGATGGAATATCTCATCATCAATGAGGGCAGGTTCTCTTCCAACAGAAATGTGCCGCTATGTGATGTCATTGATGTACACATCGCCAAGACTTTCTTCGGATTAGACCATTGTGTGGTCATCGAATACGGGCATAAGAATATTGTGACCGTTCAGCCGGATAATGAAGAGGCATTTATGGAGAGAATCAAAAATAAATAATTTCTTTTATGTTCAGGTGAACTGATTGTGATGAAAAAGATAATATATATGATGTTGGGTCTGATGATGGTATGGATATCTGTACCGGTGCAGGCCCAGAATGTGATTGAAGATGAGGGAATAGAAACGGTTGATGAGGAGGATGTTTCCGATTCTACACTCGTTGACTCCCTGGCTGCGGATACGCTGACGCAGAAATTTCCTTGGCCCGAATCGGTGAAGGTGGGTGTTGATAAACTCCTTGAAAGCAAGATGTTCGAAACATCACAGGTAGGACTGATGGTCTGGGACCTGTCTGCTGACTCTTGTATCTATCAGAGAAATGAACGGCAGCTGATGCGTCCGGCAAGTACGATGAAGCTCCTGACTGCCATTACGGCGCTCGATAAGTTGGGCGGTTCTTACCAGTTTAAAACCACTCTGAAATATACTGGTACCATTGAGAATGGAGTATTGACGGGTGATGTCTATTGTATAGGCGGTATGGATCCCCGTTTCAACAGCGATGATATGTCGGCATTTGTCAATAGTCTGAAGGATATGGGTGTTGACACCATCCGTGGCAGCATCTATGCCGACCGTTCTTTGAAGGATGTCGATCTGTTGGGTGAAGGCTGGTGCTGGGATGATGACAATCCGGTGCTTTCGCCACTGGTGTTCCAGCGCAAGGACATCTTTATGGATAAGTTTCTTGCCAAGCTCCGTGAGGAGGGTATCGAATATTCCTGCTTTGGGGCTTCAGAGAAGACTTGCCCTGCGAGTGCCTTTACGGTCTGTACCCGATTCCATACGATGGATCAGATTCTGCACAAGATGATGAAGGAGAGTGATAATCTCTATGCCGAGAGTATGTATTATCAGATTGCGGCTTCTACGGGCAATAAATGGGCGAGTGCCAAGAGTGCCCGGAATGTGGAAAGACAGCTTATCCGTAAGATAGGACTCGATCCGGCAAGATATAAACTGGCTGACGGCTCGGGACTTTCGCTCTATAATTATCTCAGTGCCGAACTGGAGGTGAAACTGCTGCGTTATGCTTATCTCAACGGTAATATCATGGACCATCTGAAGCATTCGCTGCCTATCGGTGGGGTTGACGGTACGTTGAAAAAGCGTATGAAGAACAGTTTTGTGCATGGCAATGTGAAAGCAAAGACGGGTACGCTGACGGGCATCATCTCATTGGCGGGTTACTGTACCGCAGCCAATGGTCATGAACTCTGTTTCGCCATCATCAACAATGGTATCATGCATGGCAATAATGCCAGACACTTTGCAGATAAAGTATGTACTTTGCTCTGCCAACCGTGAGCGTTAGTTGATAGTTTATAGTTAATAGTTTTATGGAGGAAATTCGTAAGTTTGTAGATGAAATGATAACATGGGCAGGAGTCACTGGTGATTTTGTGCCCATGCTGCGCCATATCTTGCTCACCATTACTGCCATCCTCTTGGCGATGCTGAGCGATTTTCTTTGTCGCAAGATACTGGTTCCACTCATCAGTAAGATTACTGATAAGACGGACATCACTTGGGATGATGTGCTGCTGAACAAGAAGGTGCTCACCTCGGCTTGCCATATTGTGCCGGCTGTGGTGATATGGTCGCTCATGCCGCTGATTTATCTGGAGTATCCGATATTCAAGGAGATATTGGAGCGGGCTACGGGCATTTATATCGTGGTGATGTCGGTGCGTACGGCTCTGGTCTTCATCGGGTCTTTCAAAGGATTGGAGGATTCTCAGGAACGACGCTCGTCGGCTCAGCAGTATTTCCATACTTTCTGCGGTGTTCTCAGGGTATTGATGCTCTTCGTGGCTGCTGTGGTGGTGGTTGCCATCCTGTTGGACAAGAACCCGATGACCCTCTTTGCCGGTTTGGGTGCTACCTCGGCAGTCCTGATGCTGGTCTTCAAGGATACCATCTCGGGATTGGCGGCTGGTGTGCGTCTTACCAGCAATGATATGTTGCATAAGGGCGACTGGATTACGGTGAAGTCGGTGGATGCCAATGGTATCGTTGAGGATATGTCACTCACGACCGTGAAGGTGCGCAACTTTGATAACACCATCGTTACTATTTCGCCTACTACCCTGGTAAATGGTTCGTTCCAGAACTGGATTGGTATGCAGAAGAGTGGTGGACGAAGAGTGAAGCGCGTGGTTTACTTCGATTTCCGTAGTGTCCGTCTGGTGGATGAGACATTAAAACGTAATCTGCTTGCCAAGCATTTCGCCACCGAAGATTCGTTTAAGTTGAAGGAGTCGTTGCAGAAGGCGATAGATAAAGATATACAAGAAGGGAAGGATATTGAGGATTTAAAGAATCCTGCAGCCCTTGCCCCTACCAATCTCCAACTTTACCGTAAATTCATGGAGAAGTATCTGCGCCAGCGTCCGGAGGTCAATACCGATCTCACATTGATGGTGCGCCACATGGAAGCCACACAATGCGGTCTTCCTATCGAGTTCTATTTCTTCATTAAGGATAAGGTATGGGTGAATTATGAGCACATTCTCGCCGATATCATGGAGCATGCCTATGCCTTGGCGAATGAGTTCGGTCTGAAGATTTACGAGCAATATCCGGAACAGTAATTACTTTGAACATTGAATTTTATGAATAGTTTTTCGGCTGTCATTATCCATTGGTTTCGTGAGAATGGTAGGGATTTGCCTTGGCGCGAAACCAAGGATCCTTATGCCATCTGGCTGAGCGAAATCATCCTTCAGCAAACCCGCATCGCACAGGGATGGGAATATTGGGAGCGGTTCATGAAGACCTATCCCAAGGTTGAAGACTTGGCTGCTGCCAGCGAGGATGATGTCTTGAAACTCTGGCAGGGATTGGGGTATTACTCGCGAGCCCGCAACCTTCATACTGCTGCCAAACAGATAGTGGCGCTCGGTCATTTCCCTGATACGCTTGAAGGTATCAAAGCCCTGAAAGGGGTGGGCGATTATACTGCTGCAGCCATCGGTTCTTTTGCCTTTGATATTCCGGCGGCAGTAGTAGATGGCAATGTGTACCGGGTTCTTTCACGTTACTTCGGAATAGATACTCCTATCAACTCAACGCAGGGGAAAAAAGAGTTTGCTGCGTTGGCTCAATCACTCTTGCCTGCTTCGTCTGCTCAGCAACTTTCTGATACAGCATTATCGCCTGTTGCTGCCTATAACCAGGGTATGATGGATTTCGGAGCTATCCAGTGCACTCCTCAATCTCCAAAATGTCTTGTCTGTCCGCTTGCCGAAACCTGTGAGGCTTTGAGAACTGGAAGGGTAGAGGAGTTGCCAGTGAAGAACAAGACACTGAAGGTGAAAACGCGCCATCTCTCCTATATATATATAAGGTGTAAAGGCGAAGTGGCTATCCACCGTCGCGGCGAGGGTGATATCTGGCAAGGATTGTGGGAACCATATAACGCATCAGATGCTCCGCAACTGCCTGCCTTTGTACATAATCCTCTTCTCCTGGCTAAGGATGTGAAGCATGTACTTACCCATCGCATCCTCCTTGCCGACTTCTATCTGCAGGAAACAGAAACCCGCCCCCTGCTCCCTGATGATTATATCTGGGTGAAAGAGGACGAGGTAGAACAGTATGGTGTTCCAAGGTTGATAGAAATCATGTTGGAAATGGTTCAAGCTAAATCATAAAAAAGAGGGTGTGTCATAAGGCCATGACACACCCTCTCTTATTTATATATGTTCTGTTAGATATTTCGTCTCAAGCAAGAATTAGTAATTCTGTGCTTCAATCTGGAAGTAGCTCTGTGGGTGGTTGCAGACTGGGCAAACCTCAGGAGCCTTCTTGCCTACTACGATATGTCCGCAGTTAGAGCACTGCCAGATGCAGTCGCCGTCACGAGAGAAGACGAGCTTGTCCTGTACGTTCTTCAAGAGCTTGCGATAACGCTCCTCGTGGTGCTTCTCGATTTCAGCAACCATCTCAAACTTAGCTGCAATCTCCTCGAAACCTTCTTCGCGAGCCTCCTTTGCCATGCGTGGATACATATCGGTCCACTCATCGTGCTCACCATTGGCAGCAGCTTCCAGGTTCTTCTCTGTATCCTGGATAGCACCGCCCTCCAGATACTTGAACCACAACTTAGCGTGCTCCTTCTCGTTAGCAGCTGTCTCCTCAAAGATATTAGCTATCTGTACAAAACCGTCCTTCTTTGCCTTGCTTGCAAAATAGGTATATTTGTTACGAGCCTGTGACTCACCAGCGAATGCCTCCTGGAGGTTCTTCTCTGTCTTTGTTCCTTTTAATTCCTTCATAATGTCTACTTTTTATAATGTTAATATGTTCTTTATTAAATTCTTGTACAAAGAAAATGCAAACGAGCGCAATGAAAGCTTGCTTTCAAATTGCCGAGTGCAGCTTTTCTTATGCAAAGATATTGAAAATATTTCAAATATACAAATAAATTAAGAACTATTTAACTTTTTGGCGCTTATTTAAATAAAATAAAGCAAAACAGAGCATGGCAACACCGAATATCCACGAGATAATGGCACTCGTTACCATACCCAGCGTATGAGTGAATCCCGCCACAATGAAGGTGAGGAAACTCACAAAGGCTACAGTCAGGGCGTAAGGCAACTGTGATGATACATGATGTACATGCTTGCATTCCGCTCCCGCACTCGCCATGATGGTAGTATCGCTGATAGGAGAGATATGGTCGCCACATACCGCTCCAGCCATACATGCCGAGATAGAAATGATGCGCAAAGGATCAGCACCAGGGAATACGGCGATGCAGATAGGAATCAGAATACCGAAGGTTCCCCAGGAGGTACCCGTTGCAAATGCCAGGAAGCCTGCTACCAGGAAGATGATGCCCGGAAGAAGCATCTGAAGTTCTGAGGCACTGCTCGCTACAACCGATGATACATATTCTGCCGCACCCAGCGAATCGGTCATACTCTTCAGCGTCCATGCCAAAGTAAGAATCAGAATGGCTGGTACCATCGCCTCAAAACCCTTGATGAGACTACTCATCGCCTCATCGAAAGGCAAGGTCTTGCGAATGGTAAACATCATGATGGTAAGAATCAGGGCAGCCAATGAACCGATTACCAAGCCTACAGAGGCATTGCTCGCAGCAAAGGCATCTACAAAGTTGAGATAGTTGGCATTATCGGCATCGAAGAATCCGCCCGAATATACCATGCCCGCCATGCAGAAGATAATCAGCATGATGATTGGTATCACCAAGTCGCTCACGGTTCCCTTGTTCTTGGAATCCTCTTTCTGTTTGGCTCCCACACCATGCTCAACAATCTGCAGTTTGGTATCGCTCACCTCATCGAGTTTCCCGCCATTGGTTCGCTCGTACCATTCCTTCAGTCTCGCATCATACTTGCTCATCGCCTTGAAGTCGAAGCCCAGTATCACAATACCAAACATAAAGAGGATGGTAAAGAATGCGTAGAAATTAAAAGGTATCGCCTTGCAGAAAAGTGCCAGTCCGTTCTCTCCGCCCGATACGAAGCCCGATACCGCAGCTGCCCAACTCGAGATAGGGGAGATGATGCAGACCGGAGCGGCTGTAGAATCGATGAGATAAGCCAGCTTCTCCTTGGTAACACCATTGCGCACAGCGATAGGACGCATCACCGAACCCACGGTAAGGCAGTTGAAGTAATCATCGATGAATATCAGAATGCCGAGCAGGATGGTAGCAATCTGTACGCCAACCTTCGAGTGTACGTGCTTGGAAGCCCAACGGCCGAAAGCAGCCGAACCACCCGCCTTGTTCATCAATGAAACGATGCTGCCTAATACCACCAGGAATACCAGAATGCCCACGTTCCATGGGTCGGAAAGGCAATGTATCATGCCGTATGCCTTGGCATCATCGCCTTCACCTACAGTGTGGTTTGTCAGGTGAACGAGGAATCCGTCGAAACCTGTTCCCATCGAAATGCAATATTGAACGGCACCCAGTATGATACCGATAAAAAGAGAAGAATAGACCTCTTTCGTCTTCAGCGCCAGAGCGATGGCGACGATAGGAGGCAGTAACGACCATGCGGTCCCAATCATGTTGTAATCCATTTTATTGTTTTTGGGCAAAGGTAGTTTTTTTTGGTAATATATGCAAGCTTTTTGGCAGAAAAAATGGTGCTTATGGGTTGATATGGGCAGTTTTAGCATATTTTATCATTATAAAGTGTCGTTTTTCTATATTTTTATTGTATCTTTGAAAACTCAAATTGCAATTCAATCTGAGATAGAATGGAAACTCAATTTTAACAACTTAATAATGGAGGACTAATTATGAACATCAATTCTGGTATTAAGCAAGCCGTGATTTTAACCATCGGCATCATCGTGCTTGGATTTTGTATCAAGTCGGGACTTGAAAGTGTGATTAGTAAAGATCGAAAGGTTGTAGTGAAAGGCCTTGCCGAAAAGGAGGTGGAGGCAGATAAGGTGACGTGGCCTATCGTTTCCAAGGAAATAGGCAATGACCTGCCTGAACTCTATCAAAAAATCAATGCCACCACGAGAACCATCAGAAACTTCCTGGTGGAGAATGGTGTTAAGGCTAATGAAATCAATGTGAATGCGCCTGTGGTCATCGACCTCAATGCTGAACGGTATGGCGAAAACCGCCAGGGGTATCGTTATAACATTACTTCCATCATCACGGTTACATCGAAGAACGTGAAACTGGTCCGCAGTATCATTGCCCGTCAGGGTAATCTGCTTCAGAAGGGGGTTGCCATTGTGGATGGTGGTTACGAGAATCCGGTGAAGTATGAGTATGTTGCCTTCCGTCAGATGAAACCTAAGATGATGCAGGAGGCGATAGAAAATGCTGAGCAGACTGCTGCCCAGTTTGCTGAGAACAGCAAGAGTAAGATAGACAAGATTATGAATGCCGACCAGGGCCAGTTCTCTATCGAAGACCGCGATTCCAATACCCCATATATTAAAAAGGTAAGGGTTGTTACTACCGTTACTTATTCTTTGAAGGATTAGGAGTAGTGATTATTTATTAGTGATTAATTGTAATAAGAGGGTATGTAATAGACTAATGGCATACCTTCTCAAATTAAAACAACGAAAAACTATGAAGAAAATCATATTAGCAGCTGTTTTATTTCTACCATTTCTTGTTTCTTGTTCTCAGAACAGGAAAGCACCTGCTGTTTCTCCTCAAACGACTGTAGGGAAGTCTGAGAAAACTGAAACTGCCAAGGTGCAATATCTTACCACATCTGATTTCAGAAAAAAGATTATGGATTACGAGGCTCATCCGGATGAATGGGTCTTTGCCGGTTCCCGTCCTGCTGTCATCGATTTCTACACCACCTGGTGTGGTCCTTGCAAGATGATGGCTCCCGTAGTGGAATCTCTCGCCGGGAAATATGCCGGCAAGATAGATTTCTATAAGGTGGATATCGACCAGGAGTCCGAACTTGCTTCTGTTTTCGGTATCAGCAGCATCCCTACCTTCCTCTTCATCCCCGTGAAAGGCAAACCATCTGTGCAGATGGGTGCTATGCAAAAGGAGGATTTCGAAGGACTGATTGATAAAATTAAAATAAATTGACAATTTGGTAGCATCTCAAATTTCCATGCCTCTCCTTACCTATATGTAGGTATTTTCGGGCGAATACCTACTTTTGATGATGCCCGAAATTTGGAGATTTGTCAGATAATACCTAAATTTGCACTCGGAAAAAATGTTTAACGTAATTAAAAGTATTATAGTATTATGATTATTGAAAATGTTCATGCAAGAGAAATATTGGATTCTCGTGGCAATCCTACAGTAGAGGTTGAAGTTTCTTTGAAGTCAGGTATCGTTGGTCGTGCATCGGTTCCTTCTGGTGCATCAACTGGCGAGAACGAGGCGCTGGAACTTCGTGATGGTGACAAGAGCCGCTATGGCGGCAAGGGCGTCTTGAAGGCAGTGGAGAATGTGAATCAGGTAATTGCGCCTGCTTTGGTTGGCTTCTCTGCCTTGGAGCAGCGTGCCATCGATTATAAGATGTTGGAACTCGACGGTACCAAGACCAAGTCTAATCTGGGTGCCAATGCCATCCTCGGTGTTTCTTTGGCTGTGGCTCATGCTGCTGCTGAGTATCTCCATATCCCATTGTATCGCTATATCGGCGGTTGCAATACTTACACTCTTCCTGTTCCTATGATGAATATCATCAATGGTGGTGCTCACTCTGATGCGCCTATTGCCTTCCAGGAGTTCATGATTCGTCCTGTGGGTGCTCCTTCCGAGAAGGAGGCTATCCGTATGGGTGCTGAGGTGTTCCATGCTTTGGCTAAGCTCCTGAAGAGCCGCGGCCTTTCTACTGCCGTAGGTGATGAGGGCGGTTTTGCTCCTGCACTCGATGGTATTGAGGATGCGCTCGACAGTATCTGTCAGGCTATCAAGAATGCCGGTTATGAGCCAGGAAAGGATGTGAAGATTGCCATGGACTGTGCTGCCAGCGAGTTTGCCGTTCAGGAGAATGGTGAGTGGTTCTACGATTATCGCCAGTTGAAGGATGGTAAGAAGAAGGATCCTAATGGTAAAAAACTGACTGCTGCTGAGCAGATCAAGTTCCTGGAAGAACTGATTACCAAATATCCTATCGATTCTATTGAGGATGGCCTTGACGAGAACGATTGGGACAACTGGGTGAAGTTGACCGCTGCCATCGGCGACCGTTGTCAGTTGGTAGGTGACGACCTCTTTGTTACCAACGTGAAGTTCCTGGAAAAGGGCATCAAGATGGGTGCTGCCAACTCTATCCTCATCAAGGTGAACCAGATTGGTTCTCTTACCGAGACACTGGATGCTATCGAGATGGCTCACCGTCATGGTTACACCACCGTTACTTCCCATCGTTCTGGTGAAACCGAGGATACAACAATTGCTGATATTGCCGTAGCAACAAACTCCGGTCAGATTAAGACGGGTTCTATGAGCCGTACCGACCGTATGGCTAAGTACAACCAGCTTATCCGCATCGAAGAGCAGTTGGGCAATAGCGCAGCTTACGGTTATACGAAGTTGAAATAGGAATGATGATATGAAATTGGAAAACACCAATTTCACCATAACAAAACATAATTAGTAATAACTGAATAGATCAGATACGAAATAGATGGGCATGGATGACTGTGAGGGTTGTCCATGCTTTTTTTCTTCTATGATGTATCTGCATCTTCATGTGTTTAACTGGATAACTTCGATATATTTTATTGATTATGACAAACGTATTGATTAGTGCTGCTGGGCTTTGCGGTGCCACGATTATAGGTGCCATTTTGGGATTCTTCGTCAAGGAGTTGCCCCATAAATGGAACGACGCCGTATTGGGATATTGTGCCGGAATCATGCTGGCAGCTTCCACGTTGGGACTGATAGTGCCAGCCTTCGAACAGACCAGTCTTTGGTGGCTGGTAGTAATCGGCGTGATGGCAGGAGCCCTGTTCCTGAATGTGCTAGATCTGGTAACTCCCCATCTTCATCATATCACGGGACTCGACCCCGAGGAGCATCGCAACAATGCCCGACTCAGCCATGTGATGCTTTTCGTGATGGCAATCGCCCTGCACAAACTGCCCGAGGGCATGGCAGCAGGAGTGAGTGTCTGTTCATCAGAAGGCGCAACGAAGTGGGGTGTTTCCTTCGGCATCGCCCTGCAGAACATCCCTGAGGGAATGGTGATTATTGCTCCTTTGATGATGGCTGGTGTTACAGCAGTCCGCACCTTTTTCATTTCCATTTTCATCGCCCTGCTCGAAGTGATAGGCATTCTGTTGGGTTTCGGTTTGGGTTCAGCCTCTTCCACCTTCCTCCCCGTGATGTTGGGTTTTGTCGGTGGCGCCATGCTTTATGTAACGAGCGATGAGATGATTCCCGAAACCCATGCCCATGGCTTTCAGAAGCAAGCCACTTACGCTCTTCTCCTGGGCTTCATCACCTTTGTGTTGATGGAGAAATATGTATAATCAAATTCTGATATGTTGATGGAGAAATGTGTGTAATCAGATTCTGATGAGCAGCATATAGCAGAGGGTGCCTGCTGCTATCGACCACATCATATTCCTTTTCCATACGTGGATGAGAATGGTGAACTTGGTTTATTTTGCAGGTTTCTGTTGTAAATTTGTTGCAAAAGTGTTGTAAGTTTGAGCTTTTTTATTAATTTTGCAAGCAGAAGCCAAATATAGACAAAAGTATGGCAGAATCAATCCTTCAAAGAGATTGGGTACACTACCTTTGCCACCTTGCTCCTGACCAAAGGAGCTGACATCTATACGACAAGCAAACTGATGGGGCATAAGAGCCTGCGAACCACTCTGATTTATGCTGAGATTATAGATAAGTAGTAAGTGGCTGCAGTGAATCTGCTGGATGATGTGGTAAATAGAATATGTAATTTTAAATTAGACAATTATGGCAAAAATTATAGTACATGATACAGGTGTTACTGTTATATCTGTAAACAATGAAGACTTTATTTCTTTGACAGATATAGCACGATACAAGAGTGACGATCCTAATGCTGTCATAGCAAATTGGATGCGTAATCGCAATACAATTGAATACTTGGGAATTTGGGAAGGTTTATATAATCCTTCTTTTAAACCCCTCGAATTCGAGGGGTTTAAAAAAGAGGCAGGTCTTAATGCTTTTACTCTTTCTCCTAAAAAATGGATAGATACCACCAATGCAATTGGTTTGATTGCAAAGTCTGGGCGTTATGGAGGTACGTATGCTCATAAAGATATAGCATTTAAGTTTGCAAGTTGGATATCTGTTGAGTTTGAACTTTATATGGTCAAGGAGTTCCAACGCTTAAAAGCAGAGGAACAAGCTCAATTGGGTTGGTCTGCTAAGCGTGAACTTTCTAAAATCAACTATCGCATTCATACTGATGCGATAAAGCATAACTTGATTCCTACTGAAATTACGCCTGCGCAAGCTTCTCTGATTTATGCAAATGAGGCTGATGTTCTGAATGTGGCAATGTTTGGTATGACTGCGAAGCAGTGGCGAGATCTGAACCCCGAAAAGAATGGTAATATACGTGATTACGCAACTGTCAATGAGTTGATTTGTCTTTCCAATATGGAGAATCTTAATGCGGTATTTATTGATCAAGGAATGCCACAAGGTGAACGTTTGGTTAAGCTTAATCAAATAGCAATCCAGCAAATGCGTGTATTGGAGGATGATGGTGATGATAGAAAATATTTGAAATGATGTTTGTAACTTTTAAATAGTAATGAATGATTATGACAAGTCAAAAGGATAAAAGGCGGTGGGCTTTACGAAAAAAGCGACACCCCTATGGGCACGAGATGTTTTCTATAGGGGGTGAATAGTTACGCGCACCAGTAAATGTAATTGTTAAAATGCATTTTTAAAGCTTCAAAAACAATAATAACTACTTAAAATACAGGAATATAAAAAGCGGAGCGTGATTTCACAACCACACTCCGCGCAAACTTAAACAACCAATAAAAGAAATAGATTGATCGTTCAATTGTTATATCTGATGAAGAGTAGCTCTTGTTAGAGCTTTGTTTTTTTATTTGTCAGAAATATGTCTTATGTTGGAAGACATTGCTGATTAGCGGATGAACAGGAGCTCACGATACTTAGGCAATGTCCAGAGCTCATCGGCTACTGTCAACTCCAACTTATCAATCTGATAACGGATCTCCTCCATCTTTGGAGCTACCGTGTCATGATAAGCTATCGCCTTATCGTGCTCATTCTCAATCTTGTTGGCAACCTTGCGGGCATTTACCAACTCCTCAACACCGGTCTCGATAATCTGAGTGCGCTCGGCAATCTTCTTGATGATATTGATGTTGCGGGCAGTCAACTTCTTGCCTTCCTCGTCGCCGAAGATATCAATCATGTTCTCCACATTCTTAGCCAACTGGCTCTGATAGTGAGTAGCCACTGGGATGATGTGGTTCATGCTCAAGTCGCCCATTACACGAGCCTCAATCTGAATCTTCTTGGTGTAGGTCTCCCATTTCACTTCGTTACGAGCTTCCAACTCGTTCTTCTTCATGACGCCCATATCCTCGAACATCTTGATAGTGGCAGGGTCGAGATAACGCTCGAAAATCTTAGGACAGCTCTTCTCGCAGTCCAAACCACGCTTAGCTGCTTCCTCTACCCACTCATCTGAGTAACCATTGCCGTCGAAACGGATTGGCTTGCAGGTCTTCAAATCCTGACGAACGATATCGATGATGGCAGATGTCTTATCCTCACCCTTGGCAATCAACTCATCCACACGCTTCTTGAAGTCGGTCAAAGCCTCGGCTACGGCGGTGTTCAATACGATCATTGCTGATGCACAGTTAGCCTCAGAACCTACGGCACGGAACTCGAAACGGTTACCGGTAAAGGCGAATGGTGATGTACGGTTACGGTCGGTGTTATCAATCATCAACTCTGGAATCTCAGGGATATCCAACTTCATGCCCTGCTTGCCAGCCACGGTGAAGAGATCCTTCTTGTCGGCTTTCTCAATGTGCTCGAGAAGGTCGGTCAACTGCTTGCCGAGGAATGAAGAGATGATTGCTGGAGGTGCCTCGTTGGCGCCCAGACGATGCGCATTGGTAGCGCTCATGATAGATGCCTTGAGCAAACCGTTGTGCTTGTATACACCCATCAAAGTCTCTGTGATGAAGACTACGAAGCGGAGGTTGTCCTCTGGTGTCTTGCCAGGACCATGGAGCAGGATGCCGGTATCTGTAGCGAGACTCCAGTTGTTGTGCTTACCGGAACCGTTGATGCCTGCGAATGGCTTCTCATGGAGAAGTACGCGGAAACCGTGATGGCGAGCTACCTTCTTCATCAAGCTCATCAGGAGCATGTTGTGGTCAACGGCAAGGTTGGTCTCCTCGAAGATAGGTGCCAACTCAAACTGGTTTGGTGCTACCTCGTTGTGGCGGGTCTTGCAAGGAATACCGAGTTCAAGAGCCTGGATTTCCAAATCCTTCATGAATGCCTGAACACGCTCTGGGATGGCTCCGAAGTAGTGGTCGTCCATCTGCTGGTTCTTGGCAGAATCGTGACCCATCAGGGTGCGGCCTGTCAACATCAGGTCAGGACGTGCTGCATACAAACTCTCATCTACCAGGAAGTACTCCTGCTCCCAACCGAGATTGGAAATAACTTTCTTGACATCTGGGTTGAAGTAGTGGCAAACCTCTGTTGCTGCTACGTTTACAGCGTGCAATGAACGGAGCAATGGAGCTTTATAGTCGAGTGCCTCACCTGTGTAAGAGATGAAGACGGTAGGGATACAGAGTGTATCGTCGATGATAAATACAGGAGATGTTGGATCCCATGCAGAATAACCGCGAGCCTCGAAGGTAGAGCGGATACCGCCAGATGGGAAAGATGATGCATCAGGCTCCTGCTGAACGAGCAACTTGCCTGAAAATTCCTCGATCATACCACCCTTGCCATCATGCTCGATGAAGGCATCGTGCTTCTCGGCAGTACCTTCTGTCAATGGCTGGAACCAGTGAGTGTAGTGGGTTACGCCATTCTCGTCAGCCCACTGCTTGATGCCTTTGGCTACGGCGTTGGCGATGTTACGGTCGAGACGAGCTCCGTTGTCGATGACGTCTACCAGTTTCTCATAGACATCTGCAGGGAGATACTTGTACATCTTCTGTCGGTTGAATACCTTCTTTCCGAAGAATTCACTTGGTCGCTCGCTAGGAGCGGTTACCTCAACAGGCTTTCTCTTGGAAGCCTCTGAAACAGCTTCAAATCTTAAGTTGCTCATACCTTATATAATTTAAAATTTCTGATTTTCAATGTTTTTATATTCTGTTGGAATGTTTATTTTCCCAGCCATTTGGCAATTCTCTCCATGGCTTCCTTGCAGTCCTCATGCTCGCCGAAGGCGGTGAGTCGGATGTAGCCTTCGCCCGATGGACCGAAGCCGACACCTGGAGTGCAGACTACGCTGGCACCATAAAGCATCTCTTCGAAGAATTTCCAGCTTGGCGTGTTGTTTGGTGTCTTCACCCAGAGATAAGGTGCATTCTCGCCGCCATATACTCTCAAGCCGAGTTTCTGGAGTTCTGCTCTCATGAAGTGGGCATTCTCCATATAGTAATTGATGGTTGCCTTCACCTGTTCCTTACCCTCTGGGGTGTAGATGGCTTCGGCAGCACGCTGGCTGATATAGCTTGTACCATTAAACTTGGTGCACTGGCGGCGGTCCCAGATAGGATTCAATGCCACTTCCTCACCTGCCAATGTCTTTGCCTTCAACTCCTTAGGAACGATGGTGTAACCACAACGCACACCGGTGAATCCGGCAGTCTTCGAATAACTGTGGAATTCTATCGCTACCTTTCTGGCTCCACGAATCTCGTAGATAGAATGAGGAATTGATGGGTCGGTGATATATGCCTCGTAGGCAGCATCATAGAGGATGATGCTCTCGTTCTTGATAGCATAGTTTACCCATTTTCTGAGTTCTTCCTTCGAGATGACCGTACCTGTTGGGTTATTTGGATAGCAGAGATAAATCATATCCACACGGTGGTCTGGAATCTGAGGGATGAAGTCGTCACTCTCATCACATGGCATGTAGGTTACGTTGCTCCACTTGCCGTTCTCAAAGACTCCCGCTCTGCCAATCATCACGTTAGAGTCGATATATACAGGATAAATCGGGTCGGTGACGCCGATGTTGTTATCCCATCTCAAAATCTCCTGGATATTTCCTGTATCACTCTTGGCTCCATCGTTTACGAATACCTCGTTGGCGTCGAGATGAATGCCACGTGGCAGGAAGTCGTTCTTGATGATAGCCTCGCGGAGGAAGTCGTAGCCTCGCTCCGGACCGTAGCCTCTGAAAGAAGCCTGCTCAGCCATCTCGTCTACAGCCTTGTGCATCGCCTTGATGACGGCAGGGCAGAGAGGCTGGGTTACGTCACCGATGCCCAGACTGATTACACGCTGCTTTGGATGTGCAATCTTGTAGGCGTTCACCTTCTTTGCGATGTCGGCAAACAGGTAATTGTTGGCCAACTTCAGGAAATGTTCATTAACTAATGCCATATTTTGTTTCTCCTTTTATTTGTGGTCATTATCGACCATTTGTTATTTAAGTTTGCGTTCTCTCTAATTTTAATGTTGAGTGTTGAATGTTGAATGTTGACTTGGTGGGTGCAGTTAAATTCAACATTCAACATTCCACATTCAACACTCCAGAGACTTGGTGGGTGCAGCTAAATTCAACATTCAACATTCCACATTCAACACTCCAGAGACTTGGTGGGTGCAGTTAAATTCCACATTCAACATTCCACATTCAACACTCCCTATATTAACATTCCAACTGGATTTCTCCTTCAAAGGCGAATGCTGCAGGTCCTGTCATGTAAACATGATCATCAGCCTCGCTATATTCTATTTCCAGCGTTCCGCCATCCATCACGATACTGCTTTTTCTGCCAGTACGCTTGGTAAGGGCTGCGGCTACGGCTGTGGCACAGGCTCCTGTTCCGCAAGCCATTGTTATTCCGCTTCCCCTTTCCCAAACTCGTGTCCTTATGGCGTCTGTGTCAGTTACTTGTGCAAATTCTATGTTGCATCTCTGGGGAAATGCCTTGTCTCTTTCCAGAATTTTACCATAGTGGGCGATGTCGATGGTGTCGATGTCATCCACGAAGGTAACGAAATGCGGATTACCCATGCAAACATAGGTGCCTTCAAATTTTCTGCCGTCAGCTTCGAGCACCGAAGGGCCTATGAATTGCTCGGGATTTTCAAGTTTGGGTTTCAGCATGTCTACTGTTACCGATTCCACAACTTTCTTATTATCCTGAAGATGAAGTTTCAATATCTTGATACCCGAAAGTGTTTCCAGTCGGATGGTGTCCTTTCGGGTCAATCCTTTTTCGTAAAGATACTTACCGATGCATCGGCTTGCATTGCCGCACATCATCGCTTCTGAACCATCGGCGTTGAAGATACGCATCGAATAATCTGCTCTTCTGCTGTCTTGCGGCTTTCCGATGAGAACCAGTCCGTCGCTTCCTATGCCTGTGTGGTAAGCACTCCAGGCAATGGCCGCCTTCTCTGGGTCAGGGATATCGTATATCTGGGTATCTACATATATATAATCGTTACCCGCTCCCTGCATCTTTGTAAAATGAACTGTTTCTTTCATCTGCGTTGTTCTTTATGTTTGAATACTCTTCTTTTATCTCTCATGTCTTATCTCTTTTGAGATTTGACTTTTTGCTAGTCTTTCGAATATTTCGATGACTATTTGTTTGATTTCGATTGCAAAGGTACGACGATTTGTTGAGATATGCAAGAAAATAAATACAGAAATCTTGATTATTTTTCGCTATCTTACAATTTGTGTCATAAAAATGCTTTCTGCCTTACAAATTGTAAGGAGAATATGATAAGCCTCGATAAATTTAAAATATTCGATAAAAAGCAGAAACAAAATGCTTGTGTTTTCTTTAAAATACTGACAAAATGTATTAATTTTGCAGCCGAAAACGAACATAGTGTAAAAGAATGACTTGATTTGGATAGCAACCAATGAAGGTCCGTTTTCGAAAAGAGACAATCAATAGAAGTATTAACACATTATTAATTATTAAAGGATTATGAAGAAGATTGAGGCAATTATCCGCAAGTCTAGATTCGAGGATGTCAAGAAGGCGCTTTTAGCAGCAGACATCGAGTGGTTCTCTTATTATAATGTAAGAGGTGAGGGTAAAATGCGCCAGGCTCGCATTTACCGTGGTGTGATGTACGATACCAGCAGCATCGAGCGTGTGCTTCTGAACATCGTGGTTCGTGACAAGAATGTGGAGCCTACCATCGCCGCCATCCAGGGCGCTGCACAGACCGGTGAAGTAGGAGACGGCAGAATCTTCGTGATTCCTGTACTCGATACCGTTAGAATCAGAACCGGCGAGCGAGGCGACATCGCATTGTATAACGCTGAGAAAGAGGAATAATTTAAAATGTTGAATGTTAAGTGTTGAATGTTGAATTAGGCATTCTTACTTATCTTTAATAAATATTATTTAGTATTCTAATTTAACTATAAGATATTTTTATGAGCAGTTTATTATTGACTACACTTGATACGGGTAACACAGCGTGGATGATCATGGCAACCATCTTGGTGCTTTTGATGTCAATCCCGGGTATAGCACTTTTTTATGGTGGTTTGGTGCGCCAGAAGAATATTCTCAGCATTCTGATGCAGACGGTTTTCATAGTGGCAGTAGTCAGTCTGATATGGGTAGCCTTCGGTTATTCCTGGGCTTTCTCTACAGAATATGCCGATTCGGGCAATCCTCTGGCTTACGTCATCGGTGGTTTCGATAAATGTTTTCTTCACGGCATCGGCTTGGATGCCATCATGCCTACAGGCATTCCGGAGCTCACCTTTGCAATGTTCCAGTGCATGTTCGCCCTGATTACTCCAGCCTTGATTCTCGGTGCTTTTGCCGAGCGTGTCAAGTTCAGCGGTTATGTACTTTTCACCATCCTCTGGGTTATCATCGCTTATCTTCCAATGGCCCACTGGGTATGGGGTGGCGGTTTCCTGCAGGAGATGGGAGCCATCGACTTTGCGGGTGGTACCGTGGTTCATATCAATGCCGGTGTAGCCGCTCTGGTCATGGCACTCTGTGTAGGCAAGCGAGATGATTACCGTGCAGGTCATCCTATCACACCTCACAACATCACCTTCGTGTTCATGGGTATGTCATTCCTCTGGTTGGGATGGTTCGGTTTCAATGCCGGTAGCGGATTGGCAGCTGATGGTCTGGCAGCCAACGCCTTCCTTGTAACCCATATCGCAACAGCAGCGGCAGCCACTACCTGGATGCTCATCGACTGGATTGTGAACAAGAAGCCAACCACAGTAGGTGCTTGTACCGGTGCTGTAGCCGGACTGGTAGCCATCACTCCTGCAGCCGGCAGTACCGATATTTTCGGAGCTTTCTGCATCGGTATCATTTCCACCATCGTCTGCTTCTTCATGGTAGCTGTTGTAAAGGAGAAGTTCAAGTATGATGATGCTCTCGATGCCTTTGGTGTTCATGGCATGGGTGGTATTCTGGGATCTATCCTCACCGGTGTCTTCGCCACTCAGTATGTAACAGGAGCCGAAGGTGTACAGGGTGCCCTTTATGGCGACTGGCATCAGCTCTGGATTCAGGTTGTAGCCACCGTGGTAAGCATCATCTACAGCGTAGTAGTTACCTACATTATCTTCAAGGTAGTAGATAAGAGTGTAGGTGTACGTGTTGACAAGCGAGTAGAGGAGGAAGGTCTCGACATCTACGAGCATGGTGAGAGTGCTTATAGCAACTAATTGCGAAATTCGATTATCAGCATAAAATTTAGGTCAATGGTGTTTCATTTTGAGGAATGAAACACCATTTTTTTTTATGATAAATCCTCAACTTGCATAATGAAATAGCCACAACTTGCACAATGAAAATGCCACAACTTGCACAATGAAATTGCCTCAACTTGCACAATGAAATTGCCTCAACTTGCACAATGAAATTGCCTCAACTTGCACAATGAAACTTTTAAGTTGTTGATATTCAATAATGTTATGCCCACCATTTTCCCTAAGAATTCCTATATATAATAATGTGTAATCCCTGTTTCTTCTGTTCTTATCCCTTTTGGGATAATTTTGCGAAAGTAATCAAATTAGCTGCTGGTCTGTGAACGCTGAAGGTTGCTGCTGTATTGTCGGTGTAAATGTCGGTGTAAAATGCCGGTGCAAATATTGTTTTGGCGGTAATGTGGCGGTAATAGTGGCGGTAATGCCGATGTAAATGTCGGAGATAAATGTCGGAGACATGTCGGTAATGTGTCGGTAAGGAAAAGTGTTGAAAACTAGTATGTTATCTTTTTGTTTAGAGTTGGTTACCGACAATAAATGTCGGAGACTTTGTAGGTAACCTTGTCGGAGACTTTAAGAACGGAGAAATGATTTGGCGGTAATGAAAATAACAGGTATTATAAGGTATGAAGGCAAGGTTCATGTCGGTGTAAATTAGCTCTAATTGTCGGTGTAAATATCCGAGTTCCAGAAAAAGTTAAGCACAATGCTGGGATGATTGTGCTTGCGCTTTTATGAATAACTATTTCTTGGATTGTATCATATAGATGTGATATATTTGCAGTATTCTTCAATACTGCGTTGGATAACTCCACCTAACTTTTAATTGCTCTTTGTATTGCATAATCATCATAGGACTCATGCTGCGATTGAGGGCAAAACGAACAGTTTCCATGTCTGATTCTTTGCACAAGATGATGCCGATTGTCGGATTCTCATTAGACCTGCGTTCTTCTTGGTCGAGCGGTTCAAGATGAGTTGATGATTACTCCAACCAGTAAAAAAGAGAACACTTGGAATTTGTGCCAATTCTGTTGGCACAAATCCCGTTGCGGCTGATGGCAATTCCATTTTTGTGAACTGAGCCAATTTTTTCAAACAGTTATTTAACGTTAGAATAAGTCTGTTGCTTGTTTGAATGCTTAATCAAAATACAGAATCTTTGTACTCTTTTATGATTCTTCTTCCATCACCAGCAAAGATTTTGGCAAAATCAGTCTATTTTTCTTTATTTAACTCCGAAATTGAGTGGAATATCAGAGAAAATCTTTAAATTTGCATTTAAATACAATATTTTGTAAAGAATGGAAGATAGAGAACTGTTGCTGAAAAGTGACCCAGAGTTTGACCGCCTCGCCTTTACGGTGTTGGCTATCGAGGCTTCGGCACAAAAAATGGGTATATTGCCGTCTGAAATGAGAAAGCGATTGGATAAGGTGGGGCTAATCAAGAGTCTCATCCAAGATTGCTATGACACTCTACATACAGAGAGCCGGGAAGCTGTAGCGAATGATGTGGTCGAAGCTCTTAAAAATTGGGAAAGAAAAGAATAATGGAAAAGCAATTCAAATCATATGAAAGGATATAATTATGTTGGATTTCTTATTATGGAATAAAATCGCTCGTATCATAAAGCAACTAGCTGATACGTTACATATATCAACCGACAGGGCATTACAGATATTCTATGACTCTGATGTTTGCCGTATGTTACATGACAAAGAACTTGGCTTGCATCTAATGAGTGATACATATATTGTAAATGACTTGATAGAAGAGTTAAGGAATAAGCAATAGTAAAGCGATGGATAATTAGAGAAGGAAGATTATTTGTACTGTAGCACCTTGACTGTATGTTTAGTACGGTCAAGGTGCTATCTTTATGTAATAATGTGCAAATGTGTCTCCTTCAGCTATCGCATTCGACTCCTTCAGCAATCGCATTCGTCTCCTCCGGTCACTGCATTCGTCTCCTTCAGCCACTGCATTCGACTCCTTCAGCTAATGCATTCGACTCCATCAGCCACTGCATTCGACTCTTGCTGCTAACTCAGTCGTCTCCTTCAGCCACTGCAGCCGTATGTGTCAACTCAATGAAGTAGATGAACTCGTGAAATGAAGTGGATGAGTTCGCATAATGAAGTTCATGATTTCGGCACAATTGTCAATACATGCAAATGGTAAAGCAAAAAGTGGTTGTTCGGAAATTCCGAACAACCACTTTACATGGTGCTGTTTTGCTGTCTTTATTGCCACATCTATCACCAATGCATTTAACTCTCTGATTATAAGTGAATAATGCGTGGCAGTAAGCGGTATTTCTGTTGCCACCTAATGCCACGCATTGCCACACTCTTTTTATGAGAAAATGAGATGGAAAGTGTGTAGGTTATTTCCTAACTACCAGATACTCAGTACCAAATCTTGTTCTCCGGTTCTTCAAACCTTCTATGTTCTGAAGCTCTCTGCCCAATTTCTGTATACTCGAAACCTGGAGAGAAGAGCCGAATTTCTGCTTCAAAATGCCGAAAATGGCGGCTGCCATCAGATATTCGCCATTTTCCGGGGTACTTGCAGGCTCGAAAACCTGCAGAAAACATTGCTTGATAGGGGAAATCTGCTCAAATTGTCTGTTATGTTGCATGATGATGGCGGTTTCCTTGGCGTCGAAATAGGATTTTTCGCCACGCTCCAAAGCTTGCATCGCCTGCGCATAAAGCTGCTCATAGTTCAGTCTGCCACTCACATCGATAGGTCCCGTCAGTTCTACTCCCAGGAAACGGCGGTTGCCGGATGGGTCGGAAAGAATATCGGTCATGTTGCTGGTGGCGATGAAGGAGGCTAGACGAGGAAATTCCTGTACATGACTTCCGTATGGCGGCTTGATTTTCACCGTAGGCAACTGCAGCAGATTCTTCAGAAATCCCTGCTGCACCTGTGGTGAAATCTGATTGAACTCATCGAGATTGATGAGCAGAAATTGTGACATCGCCTGCAATACCTGACGCTTTTCTGAGAGAATCATGTTGTCGCTGAAGCCCCACGATAATTCGGTAGGGATGAGACGGCGGCAGAAGGTGCTCTTGTTGTAACCCTGCTTGGAAATGAGCAGCGGCATGGTACTGTTGCCATATTGACGGCGATACATGCCGCGCCACTGGTCAACCATTCCCAGAAACCAGGTGTAAAACCAGCCTTCCCAATGAGGATTGTTGGTGGGTACGGTTCGTGCCAGGGCACGGATGCGGTCCTTGCCGTCCCATTTTCCCAGACAGTCATAGAGATAGGACTCTATTGGGCTGTAATTTCTGATGCGGTCTGACTCTAGAAAATTCCTTACATCCTTGATGCTTACGTGGATGTCGGCTATCTGAACATCCAGCGTCATGCTTTTCTGCACACGGGCATCCACCGGTCTGAAATCGCCAACCCATGAATTGTTCGGGCGGTATTCGGTATATTTCATCACGGTATTGTAACGGAACTGGTACCGGCTCTCCAGGTATCTGATCATCTGCAGAATTTCGGCACGGCCTTTTCTGCCTGAGGCTGATTTCTCCGTCTTCCTGTCTTTGGAATGGGTATCGTAAGCGGTGCCCACTATCTGGCGGAGTTTCTCTTCTGTCACATGTCCCCAGTTGTTGCGGCGGATATGGATGAAAGCTTCTTCTTCGCTGAGGCCCATGTTGCAGAGCTTGATGGCGATGGCTGAGAAACCGGCAAGGAACCGGTCTTCATCGTTCTGCCATGAGATGTTGGCTTTTTTCATCTCTTCCTTCGTCTCTTCTGCTGCCTTGCGATAAAGAAACTCATAGTCATCGTATGTCTTCAGATCGTCTACATTCTTAGGGGCTGAGGCTACCTTCTTCATATTTTGGGAGATGCGCATTGCCACTGCCTTGCTGTTATAATAAGGAGAGGCATCCATCGTAAGCATGAAGTTGGAAGCCAATGATGGTTTTTCGGGTTTGATGGCTGCCTGTACCTGCGACTGGTAGAGCGTTTTTACCTGTTCGTAGGCAGACTGGTAGAGTAAGTCGGCATCGGCTTCTTTTGTCGGGATTTTTCCTTCTTCGTTGCAGATGCTTACGAGCACGATGAGGCTTCTGCCGTCGGCTCCTTCGAAGGCAGCGAAGGTCATCGGCAGCAGACTGACCGTCTTCTTGACGGCATCTTTTTCCTGGTCCGACATGAGATTGATGAAGTGGAGCATCACCAGCCCGTTTGATTTCTGGAAGACGAGATTGCCGCTTTCATCCTTATTGAATTTTGCGGCTGGATAAACGTGCTGCCATTCCTTGATGCCTTTGTAGTACTGGTAGTCGGCCTCCATGAGTGGCACACTCATTCTGAAATTGGTGACACTCAGCTTGGCATCATCTTTAGCGATGCGCTCCAGAAACCGTTCTACGGTTTTCGAACTGACCATCAACTTGTTCTGCTTGTTGATTCTTGTAATAGTAAACTTCATATTTCTGCTAATTTATTGATAGGGTGATACTTAGGGTTGCCGATGGTTTTGCCCAACTTTGCCCAAGGCGTTGGGCAAATGTGCCCAGCTACGCCGGTCATTCGTGACCATCGTCTCGGTCATTTGTGCTCAACGTGTTGGTCATCCGTACCCGTGTACATGGGTACGGATACTCATGTGCACGGGTACGAGTGACCATGTACGTGGGTTAAAATCTTTATCGGCGTGCGGCTGTTAATAGTTAACCTCTTCTGCATACCGGTCGAACCTCATGTTGGTGTAGCCATGTTGCTGGCACCATTTCAGCACGTACTGCTGCTGTTCGGGTACGAGTCCTGTCTGTCCTAATTTATAACGATAGTATGAAGTCTTGCTTCCGAAGTAGGAAGTCATGTGTACTCTGAAACTGGCTTCGTCTTTACGCTTCAGTTCTTCAAGAATATTCATAAAGCCGTATGCCATTTTCATCATCTGTAGCTGCAGAAAATGTTCGCACTTGTTGTCATGGTAGGCATCGGGATAGATGGCGTAGCCTTTGGTCTGCTCCGGTTTCTTGTAGGTTACGGACAGATAGTGTGCACATTCCTGAGCCAGTGGGCATTGCTGGTTAAAGCAATAGTCCCATGAGTTGTAAGCACTTTCTTTGTTGAAGTAGAGTCTGACTAAATCTGCTTGTGTCATTGGTCTTTGGGATTAAAATTGTATAAAAAGTGGTTTCACAGGAGTCGTAAGCTTCTAGGTGGAATCGGCAGGAATTTTTCCTGTTGGTTGCAAAAATACAAAAAAATGTTCGAAACCGCAAGCCTTTTTCTCCACTTTTTTAATGTTTTTCTGCGAAAACAATAAGTATTCCTCTGCTTTTTCGCTGAGAATCCCCCGTTTTTCGCCCGAGTGTGGCAATAGGTGGCAATAGGTGATAATAGAAAATGCCCTTATTGCAACGCTTAAATAGTTAAAAAACAATTGGTTAACTTGAAGTGTGGCAATAGTGGCATTAGTTTTAGAAAAACGTTTCCTGTAATATAATGAAGCAAGATGCACTTTCCCTTTATCCCTTATACTTATTTTCATTCGGAAAAGACAAAAAAGTATAAATAGTGAATCATATAAATGGTCAAGTGAAATATTATCATTATCTTTGTAACTAAAATAATAGGTAACAAAACTATGACGCCAGAAGAAAAAGCAAGAGTCAAAATAGACCAATGGTTTGCTGATGCAGGATGGAAGGTTGTCAATCGGGATGAATACGAGCCTACCATCTCAGCCGTAGCTATTCGTGAGGGATTGCTTAAAGGCAATCTTGAAGCAGATTATTTCCTGTTTATCAATGGGAAAGCTGTCGGTGTGCTCGAAGCTAAACGAGAGGAAATTAATATTTCTTCCAATATTGTGAGTGAACAGGCTATCACATATGCAAAGAGTGTACCTGACTGTTATCAAGCCTGGCAAAAACCTTTGCCTTTCCTTTTTAAATCAAATGGCAAGGAAATAGAGTTTTTTGATTATAGACATCGTGAAACTTCAGAATGGGAAACTATCAGCCGCATTCTTACTCCTAAGGAAATAGTAAAGATGTTAGGTATAGACGACCCTTTTGCCGGACTTCCTACATTGAATAAGAAAGGTCTGCGAGAATGCCAATATGAGGCAGTCACGGAATTGGAGAAGAGCTTCCGTATAGGGCAAAATCGTGCATTGATGGTTCTAGCTACTGGTGCCGGCAAAACATATACGGCATGTCTCACGGCCTATCGCATGCTTAGCTATACTCCTATGCGTCGTGTTCTGTTTCTTGTTGACCGCAATAACCTCGGAAAACAGGCAGAAACAGAGTTTGGCACATTCCGCCTTACGGAAACTGGTGATGCCTTCAATACTATCTATGCAGTCAACAGGTTGAAGTCGGCTGAAGTACCAACAGACAGCAATGTGGTTATCTGTACCATACAAAGATTATTCTCACTCTTAAAAGGAGAAGAGATTACGGATACAGATGATGACGATGAAGATACAGCTGATGGTGAAGTAACATTACCAGACAACCCAAACTTACCACACGATTTCTTCGACCTTATCATTATAGATGAGTGTCACCGTTCTATTTATGGCAACTGGCGCAAGGTGCTAGAATACTTTGATACAGCTCGCCTTATTGGTCTTACAGCGACACCAATTCCAGAAACGATGGCATTCTTCAACAACAACCGTGTTGTAAACTATACGCTTGAGCAGTCAGTCATAGATGGTGTCAACGTCGATAGCCGCATCTATCGAATCAGAACAAAGGTAACAGAAGAAGGTGGAGCTATCATGCAAGGTCAGAAAACCAAAGTTGAGACTCGATACACTGGTGAAGTTAAAAACGTAAGCACAAAGGAAACGAAGACTTATACGAAAGAAGAGTTAAATCGAAGCATCATCAACCCTGCCCAGATAAAACTTATTCTTTCCACTTATCGTGATGCTGTCTATACAGAAATGTTCAATGACCCTCAAAGAGAGCCAAACATGGACTATCTACCCAAGACCCTCATCTTTGCGCTCAACGAAAACCATGCAACAAATATCGTTCAAATTGCTAAAGAAGTTTTTGGACGCACGGATGACCGCTTTGTTCAGAAGATAACCTATTCAGCAGGAGATAGCAATGAACTGATACGCCAGTTTCGTAACGACAAGGACTTTCGCATTGCCGTAACCTGTACTCTTGTGGCAACAGGAACAGATGTAAAGCCTCTGGAAGTCGTGATGTTTATGCGTGATGTGGCTTCAGCTCCCCTCTATACACAGATGAAAGGGCGTGGAGTCCGGACAATAGGTGATGAACAGCTGCGCAACGTGACACCTAATGCAATAAGCAAAGACTGTTTCTTCCTTGTTGATGCAGTAGGAGTAACCGAACATGAGCATATCATACCAGGTCAGTATGAAGGTCCAGAGACAGAGACCATCACATTAAAAGAACTATTGGAACGTATCGCTCATGGAAATCTGCCAGACAATTACCTCAAGCGGCTTGCTGCCACATTATCCAGACTTTACAATAAGGCAGATAATGCACAGCGACAGGAATTTGTCCGCATCGCTCATGATGACATGCTGGAAATTGCTCAACGCATCTATAATGCTCTCGATCCTGAGCACCAGCCACAATTGCCACCATACGTAGATATCAATGAACCTAACAATGAACGTAAGGGTTTGGTATCTCCGATAGCTAATCATGCCAATGTCCGTAAGTACATACTGATTCTTGCAGCTGGTTTTGTCAACACACTGATGCCTGGAGAAGATACGCTCATATCCAAAGGTTTCTCTATAGAAGAGGCTCAAAGTACCACAGATGCATTTGAACAATATTGCTGCGACCACTGTGATGACATAGAAGCTTTACGCATTCTATATAATAACGAGGGCGAACCTATCACCTATTCCATGCTGAAAGACTTGGAAAACAAGTTGAAGATGGAGAACAACCGCTTTGCACAAAAGCTCTTATGGAATTCATACGCCATCGTATATGGTGATAAAGTACGCCGCACGACCAGGAAGGAAGAATCGGAGGCTCTTACCAACATCATCCAACTGGTACGCTTCGCTTACCATCAGACCGAAAAACTGGAAAGTGCCTATCCTACGGCTCGAAGTATGTTTAATCTTTGGTATGGTCGAAAACAGATGGATATAACAGCGAAGCAGAAAGATTTGATAGGCAAGATAGTGGAATACATCGCAGCCAATGGAGCCTGCAACGTGCGAGAGATAAGGAAGAACGATGTCACCCATGCAGCCCAATTGATTGCAGCTTTCGGAAACATGAAGAAAGCTGACGAGGCTTTGGATTCCGTATATAAATTTATAGTATTAAGAACAACTGCATAGTATATAGATATGGCTAAAAATATAACAACTGAGCAAACGCTCACAAAAAAGGTATGGAATCTTGCTACGACATTAGCAGGAGTCGGAGTAGGATTTACAGATTACATCACACAACTCACCTATCTTCTTTTCTTAAAGATGGATGACGAGAATATGGAACTCTTTGGAGAGGATTCATCCATACCTGTTGGGTATAGATGGAAAGACTTGACAGGCTTGGATGGCTATGATCTCGTAAAGCAATATGAGAGTACACTCAAACTATTAAGTCAACAAGATGACCTCATCGGCACCATCTATACCAAAGCACAAAACAAGATTGACAAACCTGTCTATCTTAAGAAGGTAATCACTATGATAGATGAAGAGCAATGGCTCATCATGGATGGTGATGTAAAAGGTGCTATATATGAAAGCATCTTGGAGAAAAATGGTCAAGATAAAAAAAGTGGTGCTGGTCAGTACTTTACCCCACGTCCACTGATTAAAGCTATGGTTGACTGCTTGCAACCCCAAATTGGTGAGACTGTATGCGACCCCGCCTGTGGTACTGGTGGCTTCTTGCTTGCTGCCTACGATTACATGAAGGAACAAAGCCAGAATCGTGATAAATTGGACTTTTTGAACAACAAAGCGTTACATGGCAATGACATCACCCCACTTGTGGTTACACTTGCCTCCATGAACCTTTATCTTCATGGTATAGGCACAGACCACAGCCCTATCGTATGCGAGGACTCTTTGGAGAAAGAACCTTCCACCTTAGTGGATGTCATCCTTGCCAACCCTCCATTTGGCACACGCCCTGCCGGTTCTGTTGAAATCAATCGTCCAGACTTCTATGTTGAAACCAAGAACAACCAGCTCAACTTCCTTCAGCATATGATGCTGATGCTCAAAACTGGCGGACGTGCAGCAGTAGTCCTGCCAGACAATGTACTTTTTGAAGGCAACGCAGGAGAGACCATTCGCAAGAAACTCTTATCAGATTTCAATCTCCATACCATTCTCCGTTTACCTACAGGTATTTTCTATGCACAGGGAGTAAAGGCAAACGTACTATTCTTTACCAAGGGACAGCCAACTAAGAATATTTGGTTCTACGACTATCGCACTGGTGTAAAACACACCTTGGCTACGAACAAGTTAGAGCGTCACCACCTCGATGACTTTGTAACCTGCTATCATGCTGAGGACATCAATGCCCGCAAAGAGACATATGATGCAGACAAGAACCCATCTGGCAGATGGCGCAAGTATAGCATTGATGAAATCATGGCTCGTGACAAGACAAGTCTTGATATCACTTGGATAAAACAGGGTAATGATACTGAAGATTTACCATTGAGCCAATTGATGTCAAACATCAAGGAACAGAGCATGAATATCAGCAAGGCCGTAAGCGAGTTGGAGAAATTATTGAGTGGAATAAAGGAGGTATAAAATGGACAAAAGTTTGATAAACACTAACATCGAACAGCAGTTTACTGAAGTCGTAAATCTGATAGTTCAGCATCGAAGTAAAGCGTCTATGGCTGTCAATAAGGAGATGCTGCTCACAGCGTGGCATGTAGGTGCCTATGTTTCCAAGAAGTTAAAAAGTGAAGAATGGGGAAGCAAGGTAATTTCCCAACTATCTGAATATATTCGTTCTCAACATCCTGAGATAAAAGGATATAGTAGAAGAAACATATATAATATGGTGATGTTCTATGATGAATATTCTACGGAAACTTTCACTACGATAGTAAATAAGTATCTTGATGCTGAATTTGTGCAGCCAATGGCTGCACAAATTGAAGTAAAACAATTAGTATCGAAAAGTAAGGCAATACAATCAAAAAATGGTGCTACTGCATTTGTGCAGCCAGTGGCTGCACAAATGCCTAAAATTTTGGAGTTGACAACGTTCACTAACCATATAGAAATACTATGTCGTTGTAAGCGTTATGAACAGCGGTTATTCTATATTCTTTATGCACATAAAGAAAAACTAGGAAAAAGAGAGATGCAGCGCTGTATTGACAATGATACTTTTTCCAATCTTCTCGGAAATAAAAGTAATATGTCGAAGGGATTATTAGAGCAATATCCTGATGCTCCTATTATGTTTAAAGACACTGTGTTTTTAGATTTTCTTGGGTTGCCAAAGAAATACAATGAAAGCAAATTAAAGAATGGATTAATAGAGCATATGAAGCAATTTATTCTCGAATTAGGTAAAGATTTCATCTTTATGGACCAAGAGTATCCGCTCACCGTTGGTGCATCTACCTATAAGGCAGACTTGCTGTTTTTTCATCGCGGTCTCCAGGCACTTGTTGCGGTGGAATTGAAGAAAACCAAATTCCATCCTCGAGATCTTGGTCAATTAGAGTTTTACCTTGAAGCTCTTGACCGTGATGTGAAACGTTCCAACGAGAACCCTTCTATAGGCATCATTTTATGTCCTGATGTGGACAAGGTTGTTGTTGAATATGCTATGAGTCGCAGCATGAGTCCTACAATGGTGGCGGAATATAAGCGTATCTTAATTCCGCAAGAAAAAATGCAACAACAATTAAGGGAATTCTGTCAGTTCTTCTCAAAAGAAGATAAATCTTAAAATTAATAGACGAATTAATAATGGACACAAAAGCATTAAGACAAAAGATACTCGACCTTGCTATTCACGGCAAGCTCGTTCCACAAGATCCCAACGATGAGCCAGCATCGGTGCTGCTCGAACGTATCCGTGCTGAAAAGGAAAGACTCATCAAAGAGGGAAAAATTAAGAAGGGAAATAAGTCTGCAAAGACTTCTGATAAGCCGCATTATCCGTATGAGCTGCCGAAGGGGTGGGTGTGGACAACTGTTGAAGATGTTTGTTCTAAAATAGGCTCTGGCAGTACGCCAAAAGGTAGCAACTATTCAAAAGAGGGAATTCCTTTCTTTCGATCGCAAAATGTGTATAATTCTGGTATAGTAATGTCTGACATAAAATATATATCAGATGAAATTCACCAAATGATGATAGGAACAGAGGTTGTTGCTAATGATTTGTTGTTAAACATCACAGGTGGCTCATTAGGAAGATGTGCTGTCATACCTAGTAATTTTGAAAAAGGAAATGTTAGCCAACATGTTTGTATTTTGCGTCCAATAGTGATTAAGCCAGAATTTCTACATTGTTTCATCCTATCTTCATTCTTTGCAAAAAGTATGAAAATAACGGGAAGTGGACGTGAAGGACTTCCAAAATACAATTTGGAAAAAATGCTCTTACCATTACCACCGGAACAAGAACAAGAAAGAATTGTGGCAGAAACAAAACGATTGCAGAGTTTTGTTGATGAGCTTGAAACAAGTTGTGAAAACATGACAAAACTTGTAGCACAAGTCAAATCCAAAGTTCTCGACCTTGCTATTCATGGCAAGCTCGTACCACAAGATTCGAATGACGAGCCTGCTTGCGAACTCTTGAAACGCATCAATCCTAAGGCAGAAATCATAACTGATAACGGGCATTATCAGAAGTTACCTGTGGGATGGACTATTTGCAGATTAAAAGATATTAGCAAGATAGTAACAGGTTCAACACCAAGTAAATCTAACTGTGGTTATTATGGCGGTATTTTCCCATTTTTTAAACCCGCAGATTTAGATGCAGGACGTCATGTCTATAAAGCTGCAGAATATTTGTCAGAAGATGGTAAGAGGGCTTCAAGAGTAGTTCCTAAGGGTACAACTGCAATATGTTGTATAGGAACTATTGGTAAAGTCGGTTATCTGATGTATGAGGGTGCTACAAACCAACAGATAAATTGTGCAATTCCATCAAAAGTCGTGGATAGCGTATTCCTTTTTTATTTATGTGCATCACCTCTGTTTAACGACAAATTAAATTCAGAATCATCAGCAGTAACAATTTCAATTGTGAACAAATCAAAAATTGAAGCTATCTCTGTTCCGCTTCCCCCTCTTGCAGAACAAAAACGAATTGTTTCTAAAATAGAGGACATCTTTGCTCAACTTGAAGCAATTGAAACTGCATTATAATCATGGATTATTAGCCATCGTAAGTAAATTACCTACGGTGGCTAAATTCCTATTACCAAATAACAATTTCGTCCACAAGCTTCTGCTGTTCACTTGCTGTGCGGCGCAGGGTAAACGCATCAAACTTTTTACCTTTTAACATATAGATATTAATGTTGTATCTTATTGAATATTAACTATTTATATTTGCTTGTACCAAAAATATTTTGTATCTTTGTAAAGAATAATTAAACACTTAAAAGTTACAAAATGAGCATAATTAAGTTATCTAAACAAATTCCAGACCCAAGAGTCACAGGACGAACTGTTCATAAAATGGAACATATTATCTATATTACCATAGCAGCAGTACTGGCTGGATGTCAAACATGGGATGATATTGCTGAGTTTGGAAGAACTAAGAAGGAGTTCTTCAAATCTCGTTTGGTAGGTTTGGAGCACATTCCAAGCCATGACACCTTCAATCGTTTCTTCTCTATATTTGACCCAAAGGGCTTTGAACAAATTTTTCGCGATTGGGTCAAGGAAATTGTTGGTGAGGTCAAAGGCATAGTAGCCATTGACGGCAAGTTAATGCGTGGCTCCAGCAAATGCGATTCAGAGCACACATTGGGCAAAGATGATTTTCGCATGTGGATTGTGTCGGCATGGTCTTCTGATAACAATATCTCTCTGGCTCAAGAGAAGGTGGGCGACAAGACTAACGAAATCACCGTTGTACCAAAGTTGCTTAGCGCAATAGACTTAAAAGACACCATTGTAACGATTGATGCCATGGGATGCCAAACCTCTATAACCAAGAAAATAAGAGAGGGAAACGGAGATTATATTATTGCATTGAAGAAAAATCAAAAGACAAGCTATGATTTTGCAAAGGATATCATAGCCGAATACACTGATCGTGACTATCAGGGTATAGTTTCAAAGCATACTTCCTTTGACAGAGGGCATGGCAGATTAGAAGAAAGGAAATGTATAGTGGTGAGTTATGGCAGCACTACTCAAAAAATGTTCAAGAACAAATTTGAAGGGCTAAAATCTATTGTTGGCATTCTGTCACGAAGAACTATCGTTTCAACAGGTGAAACTTCCGAGGAAAACAGGTACTACGTAACTTCCCTAGGAAATGAAAGGCCTGAGGGAATCGCCAATGCAATAAGAAAGCACTGGGGAATAGAGAATAATTTGCACTGGCAATTAGACTTTACCTTTAGAGAAGACGAAAGTAGAAAGGTGAAAAATGCAGCAAGGAACTTCTCTACTATTACTAAGATTGCTTTGTCCATCCTTAAAAAGGATAAAACGATCAAGGGAAGTCTCAACTTAAAAAGAATGAAAGCTGGCTGGGACGAAAATTACCTGTCAAAACTTTTGGAGGCGAACGCATTTTGATGCGTCCGCCCTGTGTGCGGCGTAGATAGATTCGTGTTGTTTCAAGGCGTTCATGCCCCATGAGATCTGCAAGAAGAGCTATGTCATTGAAGCGTTCAAGGAAGTTCTTGGCAAAACGATGACGGAACGAATGAGGATATACCACGTTCTTGTTCATTCCATATTTCTCCGCAAAATGCTTCAATCGCTGAGCGATGCCACGTGTTGTAATGCGTTCTCCAAAATGATTTAGGAAAATATATCCAGATTGGATTCCTTTTTCGTCAAGCCACTTTGTTGCTTCTAAACGCAAATTCTTCGGAATGTACAGACGGCGTATCTTGCCACCTTTACTATAAAGGTCAAGATACCCTACCTTTACATGCTCTACCTTGATGTGGCGTAACTCGCTAACACGTGCACCTGTGGCACCCATAAACCAAACAACGAAATACCACTCATCATGTCCGTCGGCTTTTAGCTTACGTTTGAAGAACTTATAATCAGCATCGCTGATTACATTCTCCAAAAAGTTCTTCTGTTGAACTTTGACGAACTTCATCTTTAGCTTTTCCTGCTTGATAAACTCCAGATACTTGTTAATAGCTTGCAAACGTAAATTGACAGTCTGCGGTTTGAAGTTCTCTACCAAATACCCCTTATATGCCAAGAGGTTTTTCTTATTCACTACTGAATAATGCTCCGTAAAATACTTCACAGTCCATTCATAAGAGCGAACTGTATTCTCTGTCAAGTTTTCCTTGACAAGATAATCCTTGAATTTTGTTACCATATTATACTTAACTGAAGTTTCGCAAGTGAATAAATATCAACTTGCTTGTTTATAAATATACATATTACGCAGCGTATGGGCAACAGGATTACTTTCGATGAAATCTGCCAGCAACTCTGTAGCATCTATAGAGTAACGCTCTGCTGCTTCCAGAACGAAGTCCAAAATGATAGCCCATATCTTGTCCGTTACGGACAACTCGAGAGTGTCATTGGTAACCTCTGTAAAGAGACCACCGATGGTTTCATACGCTTCAAATCTCTTCACTGTACACAAGATGTTATACTGCATCATTGTCAAAGTGAAGCTAGCAATTTGAGCGGCAAAATGTACAGACTGGCATTTACCAAAGTTCAGCAAGGTCTTGCAATCCTTGTATGCAACTTCGGTAGCCCATCGTCTGGCATAAATACGATACGCTTCAAGGAAGCTAAGAGAAAGGTCTGTGGTCAACAACCCATTCCAGTTTCCCTTGCGTCCTCGCTTGCAAAAGAACAAACGGACTGGCACACCATCCAACTTAACGTCCATTGTACAATAGGTACAGCGAAGTATTTTGTTGTGTTTGCATGCCTTCTCCTTTTGCAGGTGCTTGATGATTTGCTTGGCATTCATCTTGCCATGCTTCGTTGCATAGTTGGTTTTGCCCAGTTTAATCATGCCCAACAGGTGACACTTGATATGTCTGCTGGAAATGAAACGCACAAGCTTAGTGTTTGTAAACCAGCTATCTACGAGCAAGTAATCAAAGCGAACACCTCGCTTGATGGCATACTTGACCATATCTATGGCCTTGTCTGTCTTCTTCATCAGATATTCATCCACACGATCTTTTACCGCTTGCCCTTCGTGGTCCTCGGTATAGCGAGCTTTGCGTTGCTTAGCAGTAAGTCCCTGAACCTTTTGCTTGTCCTTTCCCTCCTCACCATGAAGAGAGAAATCGAGAAAGAGCTGGCTAACGCCATCGGACAACATCATGGTCAGACACTTATAACCAAGGATGCTCTTTTGATGAACATGAGACCAGATTCTTCCTATGAGTTCGGTCGTCATACCAGTCTTAGGTGCATCAGTATCATCAATAATCAAACAAACCGGCTTGTCATGATGAACAGTTGTGCTGCTTGATATCTTCTTTATCAGCTGAAGATTCATTGCATATAGTAACTTGCGCCACTTGACATTGCCATCATTCATAAAACGATAGAACATGTCTTTATCACAATTGAACAATTTACTCAAGGACGAGTTGGAGTATCGACTCGCATTCTTGACTACGAAGAACGGGAAGAGCATGAGGAGGTTGAGTACCTGCAAAGTGGTGAACTTGCAGTTCTCTTTCTTCTCTACTCCAATCTGGCTGGAGCGTATATTTATATGTTCCATCACACCCATAATGCACTTAATTGCACGATTATCGTCATTTTTTGCGAAAAAGCTTCGCAGATCTGAAATAATTTTTGTATCTTTGCTCACGGCTTTGAAGTTTTATCTTTATTGTTTAGCGATTATAAAGATACTCATTTTCTGTGAGTTATACAAACTTCAGAGCCTTTTTTATTCCAAAATTACGTTAAATCACGCTTGTGAATTTTCACTTGCGAAACTTTAGTACTTAATTTAAATGTAATATGGTATAAACGAAAAAAGAGAGCCTATAAGCTCTCTTCTATTATATCAAGTTGATGAAATAACTCTTCTATTTTTGAAACAATGCGCAGTTGTTCTTTTCTTGGAGGAAGCGGGACTAAACCATTTTGTGCATCCTTAGTACTTAATCTTGGCATTTTTACACCATAACCACACACAGACGTATAGTCCAAAAAGTATTGAGAACGGAGAACATGGCACAAAAAAATGTTATCAATTACTGACGATACAGAAATTGGGATGATTTCTGTAGTACAAAAACCGTCTTGCGATGCAACTAACACTTTGTTAAGATAGGTTCGAAGTTTTGAATATAATATCTCACCTTTCTTAAAACTGCGCCGAACTCCTTTGATTTCCCTATCCTTTTTAGTATGGATGCTAAGAATTTTGGCACTATCTTTTTCTATATCTTCTAATTCCAACACCCATGCTGAATCGGGTATCTGCAGGACGTCACTAGTTGTACAACTTCCATAATTTGTAATACTTCCTAATGTAGTCCAGCTCCATCCATTTGGTAACTTAAACGGCACAACCTTCTGATAATGCCCGTTATCGGTTATGATTTCAGCCTTCGGATTGATGCGTTTCAAGAGTTCGCTAGCAGGCTCGTCATTCGGATCTTGTGATACAAGTTTGCCATGAATAGCAAGCTCGAGTATTTTGAATTTTGCTTGCTTGATAGCAGTATGTAAGTTTTTTGTTCCCGTTTCAATGGTAGAAACAAAGGACATCAATCTATCTACTTCATCCAAGATTCGTTTTTGTTCCCCTATTGGAGGTATAGGTATGAAAAAATTCTTTAACACATCAAATGGGGGAATGTTTTTAATGGCAGTTCCTTTGCTATTTCTGTAAGCTTCATCTTTAAGAATGAAATCAAAATACAGTAAATAGAAACGTTCAATCTCTTTGCTAAAAAGACGAATGAGCATCAACGCTTGATTAATAATACCTTCCTGCATACCGGCAGGCAAAACATACGTTTCACCAATTGTTCCAGCACAACTCACGATAATATCATATGGCTGTACAGCAAAACCAATTAACGAATCATATTTTTCTTTGGTTATATAATAAGAGCCAAGTGTACAGTCTTTATGAATAGCATTTTTCTGTTCATACACTTTGTAGCTTTGACTACTTTTAGGGACAAACATAGCTTTGGTTAAGCTACTTCCAAATGGTCCTTTTTTATAGAATGCCAAATCATCCAACTTGCACCACACCCATCCCTTAGGCAGTTCAAACGGATAATGCGGCTTATCAGAAGTTAAAAGTAGTTGCAGTCATATTCTTTTCTTTTACTAATAAACGTTATATTCCCACCATTCCTTTCCCAAATCATTTGTTTTCTCCCGAATTTACAGTACTTTTGCAGTAAGTATCTGATTAAAGATTAAAAGTGTGATTTATAATAAGGTATAGATTATGCAATTCAAGAATATCATATTTGATTTAGGTAATGTCCTGGTGAAGCTCAATCCGGAAGGATACATCGGGGCTTTCAAGGCGATAGGAATGGGGGAACTGGCGAATCCGAATCCTCAGAGTGAGGGGATGAAGCTGATGAGCAAACTGGGTGTTGGAATGATTACCACCGAAGCATTCTGTGATGCATCCATACCTTCCAGAACGCGAAGTTCGATGATTGGCTTTCACTTCGATTCTGACGGAAATGTCAGAATCGAAGCTTTTATTAAAAGGCATCAGAATGATTTGTCAAATGGTGTCAGGCAGGCATAGAGCGGAACGTTGATCATCCAGTCTTGATCCTTATAGGGAAGCATGGAGTAGCGAAGTCCCTTCAGTTGCGGATTGTTGGTGATGAATGTTCTGAGAGATTTCGCCTTAACGTTCACCTCTGCCTTTACTTCTATCGGTATAACCCTGTCGTGCCATTGGGTCAGGAAATCAATCTCTATTGTGGAGTTATCCACAGCATGATAGTATAATGGAATATCCTGGCTTTTCAGCTGGGTGAAGACATATAGCTCTGTAAAGGCACCTTTATATTCAGAGAAAATGCCATCGCCCACCAGCATCGATTCTGCTGAAGTCTCTGCCATCGCTCCCATCAGTCCCACATCGAGCATGAAGAGTTTGAAGGCGTTCAGGTCTTCATAGAATTTGAAAGGGAGGCGTGGGGTATTGACTCTCTGAACCTTATATGCCAGTCCTGCATCTATCAGCCATTGGATGGCCAGTTCGAAATCTGCGGCTCTGGCACTTTTCTTCACGGCTCCATAGATGAACTTCTTGTTCTCTTTGGCAAGTTGGGCAGGGATACTGTCCCACACCATATTAATGCGAGGCACTTCTCTATCTGGTGCGTGCTTCGAGAAATCTCGGCGATAGTCTTGTATAATCTGCTTTTGGATGGAACGGACTTCCTGTAGTCCCTTCTGCTCTACATGGGCGAGTACGGCGGCTGGCATTCCTCCTACATAATAATATTGTCGCAGCAGGCTGATCAATTCTGTTTCCAGTAAATTGATGACGTTCCAATTTCCTTCTTTCAGGATGCTTGCCATTTTCTCTTTTCCCATGGCATCGAGGAATTCGATGAAGTTCATCGGGTAGAGGCGCAGCTCTTCTACTTTTCCTACTGGATATGATACCCCGCTATGGAGTGATATTCCCAGTAGGGATCCTGCCACGATGATATGAATATCAGGAGCATCCTCGCAAAAGAACTTTAAAGTTTCTAATGCTTTAGGACAATCTTGTATCTCATCGAGTACCATAAGTGTATCGTTGGGGGTAATATCTACCTGGCTGATGGCGGAGAGTGCCATCAGTATATCAGCTGTTGTGCCGGCTTTTTCAAACACTTCTGCTGCCTTCTGATTTCTGTCGAGACTGAAGAATGCAAGTTTTTTATATTCTCTTTTTCCAAATTCTTGCAGGATATAGGTCTTGCCTACTTGTCTTGCTCCGTTGAGAATCAGAGGTTTATGGTTTTGCTTGTTCTTCCATTCTACGAGTTTGTTATAGATGCTTCTTTCCATGATTTACACTTTTTCTAACGAATAATCGTATGAATTCCGCACTTTTTCTGACGAATAATCGTATGAACTTCACACTTTTTCTGACGAATAGCGGAGCAAAGATACACTTTTTCTAACGAATAGCCAAGGAAAAGGCCGACTTTTTCTCTTTTTCCTTTAAAACTTAATATTTGTTATACATTGAGGTTTATTCGCTTTTTCCAATAAAATGTTATACCTTTGTGGGCTCATAATAACTAACAAATAATATCAAAATGAATTTTTACAAGACATTAGGACTGAAAAACAGTCGTATTGACGTGGCTGATGCCTTGAGAGGATTGGCCGTAGCAGGTATTATTCTCTATCACTCTGTGGAGCATTTCAATATGTACGATGGAAGCATAGCGCATGCTTATACGCTGGGGTGTGATGATTGGATGGCAGATGTGCTGGCATTGCTGCTGTCGGGAAAGATGTATGGCATCTTTGCCCTTCTCTTCGGATTGAGCTTCTTTATTATGAATGATAACCAGCAGCAGCGGGGAAATTGTTTTTCTGGAAGATTCGCCTGGCGAATGTTCCTCCTGGCAATGCTCGGTATCGTGAACACCGCCTTTTTTGATGGCGATATCCTCTTCTCCTATGCAATCTATGGACTGGTTCTCATCCCATTGAGTTATCTTCCTACCAAATGGCTCTGGTGGGTGGTTGCCTTCCTCTTTATCCAACCGGTAGAAATCTACTCTCTCATTTCGGGATGGCAGGTGGATGCATCGGCATTGAGTGAGGTGTATGGAAATATGTATCATGGTCATCAGCACGGCACCTTCCTGGAGAATGCCTACAGTAACCTGCGATACGGACAGGTGGCTACCTATTACTGGTGCCTGATGAAGGGAAGACATACGCAGACTATCTGCCTCTTCATACTCGGAATGCTGGTGGGTAGAAAGCGTTGGTTCTACAATGAGAACAACAACCTGGCTTTGTGGAAGAAGGTGCTGGCGGTTTCCATCTTGGTATTGATTGTGGGTGGCATCGCTGATGTGCGCCACATGGAAACATGGAACAATTGGCTTTATCCTATCTACAACTTCTTCATCCTCTCGTTTGTAGTATCAGGATTCGTTTTGTTGTGGTACGGAAAGAAATGGTTCAGAAAGGGATTGTCGTTCCTGCGCCAGTTTGGCAAGATGAGTCTGACCAATTATTTCCTCCAGTCTATCATCGGTTGCGGACTGTTTGCCTATTATGGTTTCAATCTCCAGACAAAGCTTGGTATCACCTACGCCTTTTTTGTGGGTATTGCCATGGTGGTAGTACAATGCCTCTTCTCCAACCTCTGGCTCAAGTATCACTCCCATGGTCCTTTCGAGGGAATATGGAAGAAACTGACCTGGATTAAATTCTAAAACTTTAAGATTTTGAGATAAAAAAAGGTGTGTCATAAATCCATGATACACCTTTTTATTTTTTATTGATCCTTTCTGAATATCTTATCCACGACAATGGCGATGGCGCCAGACACGATTTCCTTGAATTCCTGGAAGATGTTCTTCATGGTGCGGCTTTTTTAAATCTGTCATGCTCACTATAAAACTTTCATGATGTTCGAAGGTGGGCGCTGCGCCATGAGTTCCTGCTTCATATAATCCATGTAGGGCGCTACATGCTGATAATAATGGTAATAACCCGGACAGAGATAGTTGAGACCGGAATCGCCATACTTATTAATGCGGCTTATCAGAAGGCAAAAGTAGTTACAGGCATATCCTTCTTTTACTAATAAATGTTATATTCCCACCATTCCTTTTCCAAATCATTTGTTTTCTCCCGAATTTACAGTACTTTTGCAGAAAGTATCTAATTAAAGATTAAAAGTGCGATTTAAAATAAGGTATAGATTATGCAATTCAAGAATATCATATTTGATTTAGGTAATGTTCTGGTAAAGCTCAATCCGGAAGGATGCATCGGGGCTTTCAAGGCGATAGGTATGGGAGAACTGGCTAATCCGAATCCCCAGAGTGAGGGGATGAAGCTGATGAGCAAACTGGGTGTGGGAATGATTACCACCGAAGCATTCTGCGATGCAGCCCGTGAGTTGACTGGAGCTGATGTGACGAATGAAGAGATCATCGATGCTGCCAACAAGATGCTGGTGGAGATTCCTGATGAGAAAAAGGAGCGACTCCTGCAGTTGAAGAAGGCTGGTTACCGCCTCTTCCTCTTGAGCAATACCATTGATATACATTGGGATTATTGCGTGGAGCATCTCTTCCCTTATCAGAACTATGGGGTAGAGGATTATTTTGAGTATTGTTTCCTCTCTCAGCGAATGCATTTGGCTAAGCCTGATGCCCGTATCTATGAAGAGGTAGTCAAGCAGGCGAACATCTATCCCGATGAAACTCTCTTCGTCGATGATCTGAAGGAAAACTGTGAGGCTGCCGAGAAGCTGGGCATCCATACCTTCCAGAACGTGAAGTTCGATGATTGGCTTTCACTTCGATTCTGACTTCTTATCATCTGACAGGAATCCCTATCTTGTTACACACATAATAAAGCGAGAAAAATGATATATATAAATTATTGCCACAAAAATAACATATCCGATAGCAAAATGTCATTTTCAAGGCTAAAAACAAGTGGTTGACCCATATCAAGAAAAACATATTGCAATGATATTTCTCGGCAAAAGATGCCGTTATTCAATAAAAAAGTGTTAACTTTGCACTCGTGTTTAAGGAATAACAAATAATAAATTTTAAAAAGGTTAATAATTATGATGACTATTTTTACAATGGCTTTCGCCGCAGTTATGTTTTCAGGTATGGTTCTTTGCATGGGCATGTTCTTGAAACACGTAGTAAACTCAATTCCAGAAATGACTAACATGAGCCATTCTGTTAGCTTGAGCAAGTAAGAATAGAACATACGATATACATAATATATATATGTGAATCACTTTAGAAATAGAGAGAGATTTATATAAAGATGAGGGGGCGTCATAAGTCTGTGACGCACCCTCTTTTATTTTTTATTTATCCTTTCTGAAGATCTTATCCACGACTATAGCAATGGCGCCATCGCCGGTTACATTGCAGGCGGTGCCGAAACTGTCCATCGCAATATAGAGGGCTATCATAAGTGCTTGCATATCAGCATTGAAACCTAAAACTGAGGCTAGCGGACCTAGCGCTGCCATGACGGCTCCTCCCGGAACTCCCGGAGCTGCTACCATGCAGATGGCGAGCACGAAGATGAAATTGAGAAAGAGGGGAAGATTGCACGGCATACCATTGATGAGACAGATGGTGAGCGCACAACAGGTAATCTTCATCATTGATCCCGAGAGATGGATGGTGGCACAGAGCGGAATGGTGAAGCCGGCAATGCCATCGGTGACGCCGTTTTTCAAGGTCTGCTTCAGAGTTACCGGAATGGTGGCTGCTGATGATGATGTGCCAAGTGCCGTGAAGTAGGCTGGCAACATGTTGAGCAACAGCTTAAAAGGATTCTTGTGGGACAATCCGCCTGCCAACAGATATTCGTAAAGTAAGATGACGATATGAAGTACGAGAATCACGAGGATAATCTGTGCGAAGACCAGCAGAATGTGGTAGGCTTCGCCGGAGAAAGTCATGCCCAGGAAGATGCCGAAGATATAAAGGGGCAGTAGGGGAATGATGACTTTGGCAATGACACCTGATACGATTTCCTTGAATTCCTGAAAAACGTTCTGCATGGTGCGGCTGCCTTTGTGGGCAATGCCCAGTCCGGCAATGAAGGAGAAAACGAGGGCACTCATCACATCTACCATGGCAGGTATCTTGATTTCGAAGAAGGGCTTGAGTTCTTCAGCCTTATCTACTGCCACATGGGCTGAGTTGGCTATCATGTGTGGAAAGAGTGCCGAACCTGTACCATAGGCAAGCAGACCCGCCAGGATGGTGTCGGCAAAGGCGATGCCCACAGTGGCAAGGAGGAGTTTTCCGGCTCCGTGACCGATGTCGGCAATGGCTGGTGTTACGAGACCGATGATGATGAGCGGTATCATAAAGCCCAGAAACTGGCTGAAGATGCCGTTGAAGGTGAGAAACGCTCTGACGGCCGCTTCATTGAAGAAATTGCCGAAGATTACACCCAACAGGATGGCAATGATGATTCTTGCCAAAAGTGGCATTTTGATTCTTTTCATATTCGTAAAATTGCTTTTTGCCTGCAAAGGTACGATATTTCTGACTTTTTTCCAAGTATTTTGCTGTTTTTTTAGAATCTGTCATGCTTACTGTACAACTTTCATGATGTTCGAAGGTGGGCGCTGCGACATGAGTTCCTGCTTCATGTAATCCATGTAGGGCGCTACATGCTGATAATAATGGTAATAACCCGGACAGAGATAGTTGAGACCGGAATCGCCATACTTATCTTTCATGAAGCGGTTCTTTGGGCATTCTCCATGACAGGCAAACTCCATGTCACACTCCTTGCACTGGCGGGGAAGAGAACTGTGTTTCAGACGGCTGAACTCCTGTTGCTGCTCACCATAAAGCATGTCGATGAGCGAATGGTCACGGATATTGCCCAACTTATACTCCGGAAAAACAAAGTGGTCGCAGGAATAAACATCGCCATTGTGCTCCATCACTCCCGCATGACCGCATTCCTTGGAATAAGCACAGATGCCGGGAGAAATACCCATCCAGTTTGCCAGTGTGCAGTCGAAAATCTCAACGAAGATTTTGCCCACATCCTTCCGAACCCATTCATCGAAAATTGCACAGAGAAAGTAGCCCCACTGCTCCGGCGCAACCGATGCCTCGCTCAGAGAAATCTCAACCTTGTCGGCAAGACTTGCCAGGGTACGGCCATCCTCATGTCGGGTCAGTCGCTCAACGATAGGTGTGAACTGCAGAAACTGACAGCCGTTTTCCTTGAAGAAGCGGTAGAACTCCAGCGGATGATTGGCATTATAGGCATTCACCACCGCCATCGCATTCCATTCTACCCCGTGTTTCTTCAGCAGTTTGATGCCTTGCATCACCTTCTTCCACGATGGTTTTCCCGCAGCCGTCAGCCGGTAATGGTCATGATCAGGCTGCGGACCATCGATAGAGATGCCTACCAGCCAATGGTTCTGGGCGAAAAACTCGCACCATTCATCGGTCAGCAACGTGCCGTTGGTCTGAATTACGTTGTCGATACGCCTGCCTCCAGCATACTTTTGCTGTAGGGATAAAGCCTTGCGGTAGAAGTCGATGGAGCGCAGCAGGGGCTCGCCACCATGCCAGGTGAAGAGCACCTGGTTCATGGTTTGCGCCTCAATATATTCTCGGGTAAACTGTTCCAGCATCTCATCGCTCATCAGATGTCGCTGAGCAGTGGGATAGAGTTTGTTCTTCTCCAGATAATAACAGTATTTGCATGCCAGGTTGCAATGGGCACCCGCAGGCTTCAGCATTACATACAGTGGCTTGGCAAAGGGATTTGCTATGTTGTCGTTCATCATTTTTTCTTGAATCTAGTTGTAATCTCTATCTCTCTGTAACCGGGAGAGAAAATCAGAACTTTGGCAGCGTAATTTCGAAATCCTTGCTGTCTCGATGCTCCTTTCTGATGGCAGCCAGGAGTTCGGTAAGAATCTTAGGATGTTCTGCCGCCACATTATGGTCTTCGTGGATATCGGAAGCCAGATTATAGAGCCGCGGCTCGCCTTTTACTACCACCAGTTTCCAGTCGCCCTTTCTCACGCCAATCTGGTCGGTTTCGTGAAATTCCCAGTACAGGTAATCGTGATGTTTCTGCTCTGTATCCTTGCCCAGAAGGGTAGGAGCGATAGAGATTCCGTCGAAACCATCTCCAGCCAACTTTCTGTTGGTATAGCGCTTGGCAAAGTTTCTGATGCCTGCTAAATCGCAGAAAGTAGGCAGCAGGTCGTAAAAGGCAAACTGGGTATCGTTCACCGCTCCTGCCTTGATATGCTCAGGCCACCAGGCGATAAATGGTATGCGGATGCCGCCTTCGTAGCACTGGCGCTTCAGACCTTTTAACTTACCGTCGCGACCGAAGAACTCTGGATCAGCACCACCTTCTTCATGCGGCCCGTTATCTGAAGTAAAGATGACAACGGTATTCCTGTCGAGTCCCTTCTCCTTCAGCTTGGCGAAGATTTCGCCCACATACTGGTCCAGTCGGGTAATCATTCCGGCAAACTGTGCATGGGTATGAACCGCAGCGTTGTATCTCGAATCTTCCCATCCGCCCCAGGTTTTATCGGTAAAGAACTGTTTCTGGTAATTCTCTAGAATAGAGTCTTCCGGCTGGGCTAGTTCGGCATGCGGCAGGGTATAGGTAAGAAATCCTACGAAAGGATGTTCCTTATCCTGTCTGTCAATCCATTCCAGTGCCTTGTCGTGGATGATGCGGGCAGAATACTGTTTGCGCTTGAAATAATCCTTGCCGAACATCGGATGCTGGATGTTCTGTTCCATTACCTCTCTTACCACCGCTGTATCTCCCATTGCACGACTGTAGCGGTTCAGGAAGTTAGGATAATAGAGATGAGCCTGAAACTGGCAGATATAGCCATAGAATTCGTCCACGCCACGCTTGTCGGGAGTAGAAGCCGAACCTTCATATCCGCCAGCCCATTTCCCGAATACGCCGGTTCTGTATCCTTTGTCCTTCATGATTTCTGGCAGAATCTTATGCTGCGGGTCGTAAGGTTCCTGTCCTACGACAGAATACTCCTCGTTGTTGCCATATTTTACCATTGGCACACCTCTCCAGTATTCCTTGTTTCCACGCACATGTGTATGTCCCGTATGCTGACCAGTCATGAGGGTAGCTCTCGACGGAGCCGAGACGGGAGAACCGGCATAAGCCTGGGTGAATCTCATTCCCTCCTGTGCCATCCGGTCTATATTAGGCGTGTGGATATAAGGTTGGCCGTAGCAAGCCAGATCGCCATATCCCATGTCGTCACACAGTATGAAGAGTATGTTGGGTGGGGTGTTTTGGGCGAAGAGAGATAGCGGCAAGGCTTGCAGGGCAGCCATCGCCAGCAAAGATCGGTTGAAAGGTTGATAATTATTAGCCATAATGTTTTGTATTAAGTTATATCTTGCAAAGGTACGCTGAATATTCGTAATTACCAAATATTTCGGGATATTTCTTAAGAGTATTTCTCTTATTCTTCATAAAGAAACAGTGCCCTTCCTGTTTAACAACAGAAAGGGCACACAACCTAGTCTATTCTCGTACATGATGTGTTGACATAACATAGAATAGTTGATTTCTTATGAATTGATTACTTAAAAAGTTTACCTCTTCAAGTTCGGGTTCTTCTCACCGTCGGTTGTTGGATATGGACAGTAAATTCTATCCTCAGACCAAGCACCCTTAACGGTAACGCTCTCCTTGGCAGTATATTCCTTGCCACCCTCTTTCGCAACAACGATAGGAGCATTGGCAACGCGATACTCGAAGTTCTTCTTGAGCTCGTCCATACGGAGCTCATCTGAACGGCGGGTAACCATAGATACCCAGTTACCTGCAACTTCCCATCCGTGTTCGATGTAGCAAGCCTCAGCAAGCTGGGCAGCGCTCATGTTGTCGATCTTTACGGTAGTTCCGTCGCCAAGTGTCACATTTTCAGCATCTGTTACGGCACGGCTGCGAACCAGCTTCAAGCATTTCTTAGCTTCTGTCAAGTCAGAGAGGCCTGCACGGGCTGCACTCTCAGCATACCAGAGGAGAACCTCTGAATAGCGGATGAGGTTATGACGGCGGTCATTAACCATACCCTTATAGTTGATTCCCATGTAATCGTATGGCTGTTTGAGCATATTACCCTTTTCGTCAGCATTGACAGTGAAGATAGTGAACATAGGGTGATAAGCATCTACGACAGGTTTGCCATTGTTGTCAAGTTCCCACCAGTAAACGGCCTTGCTGATCTTATCCTTTTTAACTTCCTTATCGCCGATTTTCTCAGTGATAGTCTCCTGGAATGTAACTTTAGGAGCATAAATAGCATTCTTGCGAGGTCCCTCTGGATATCTCTTCCAGAAAGCAATTTCGCCCCAGGCGTCACCCCAGCCACCATCGCCGAGACCTTCGAAGCGACAGCAGGAAGAAAGCTGTGAGTCATGATCCCACCAACCCTTGGCATCGTTGTTGATACCGAGCACGGTCTCCATGTTGTAATTGTTACCCATAGAGTAAACTTCCTTCCAGTCTGGGTTCAAGATGAAGCCATAAGTACCATTGTTGGTGATGACATCCTTAGCCAACTCAGCAGCGAGCTTATAGTATTCTGTTCCCTTATTGAGCGGATAACCTGCCATTGACATATAAACTGCTGCCAAGGTAGACTGTGCAGCCTGTTTGGTAGCCCAAACGTCAACTCCGAACAAGCGGGCAGGCTCCTTGTCATAACCTGTAGGAAGTTCGTTGATGGCATCCTTCAAGTCTTGAACGATCAATTCGTATACTTTCTCAATCTCAGATGGCTGAGCATCAAACTGTTCTATGTTGGTCTTAGTGATAATAGGCAATTTGCCGAATACACGTACCAGATAGTAGTACGAGTAAGCACGCCAGAAGTGAGCGTTTCCCAATGCGGTAGCAATCTTAGCCTTATCACCAGGGAATTTCTCAGAGCCCTCGATAATCAGATTGGCTGTCTTGATAACTGCATAATGCTGAGTCCAGGCTTCTGTAACACCCTTGTTGGCACCATCAGAATCAAATGCATCGAGCGCAGCACAAGCCTGCTTGTTGGAACCAGGGTTAGCTGTGATATCGTCTCCCTGCCACTGTGGATACATAGGGTTAGTCCAACTTTGTGTCTGATTCACTTTATCGTACAGCGTATTAACGCCTGCGGTGTAGTCGTCTTCGATGGTATAGAATGTTTCTGGATTCAACTGACCCTTTGGATCCTCATCCAGGAAATCGCCACATGATGTGAGTGACAAAAGGGAAGCTGCCATGAAGCAACCTGTATATAATAATTTCTTAGTTTTCATAATTCTTACAGTTTTTAGATTGTTGAATTTAGAAGGTTACACGAACACCCATTGTGATGGTACGAGGATTAGGATAAGCACCCATATCCAAACCATTATCACGGTCTACGTTGGCATCACTGAAAGAAGCACCTGCTGGGTCAATACCCTTATAACCTGTGATGGTGAAGAGGTTCTGAGCTGAGAGTGAAAGACGGATGTCTGCCAACTTGGTTACGCTGCGTGGGAATGTATAAGCTACGCTGATATTCTCACAACGGAAGTAGTCGGCATTCTCGAGCCACTTGTCTGAATTTCCATAGTTCTTGTTCTCTGCACCGATGGTAGGCATTGTTACACCTATATTACTGAAGTGATCCTTGTCTGTAACGAATCTTGATGCACCAACCTCTGCATTCATTGCGAAACGTACGATATTCAAACGTTTTGCACCGAAGGCTGCATTGCAGAACATGTTGAAGTCCCAGTTCTTATAGGTAATGGTGTTGTTCCAGCCTAATGTGACATCAGGATTTGAGCGACCCAATACGAAACGGTCTGTACCTGCATTTGGAGAAGCAGTCTTGGTTCCGTCTGCTGCATAATACATGTCTACATACTGTCCCTTGTCGTTCTTTTCTACTCCAGCCCACTTGAATCCGTAGAATGTACCGATAGCTTCACCTTCCTTGATGATAGTACATGGGTCAACAGTACCAGGAGCTGGCTTCTCACCATAAATGATAGGCTCATCGGCTGTCATCTTGGTTACCTTGTTCTTGATGTAGCTGGCATTCAAGGTAGATGACCATGACCAATCCTTGGTCTGGATAATCTGACCATTGATGGTTACGTCAACACCCTTGTTGTTTACCTCACCGGCATTTACCCAATATCTGGTTCCGCCCAGGTAGCCAGGAGCTGCCGTCTGCAAAAGAGCATCCTTGGTGGTCTTGTTGAAGTAGTCGAAACTGATGCTCAAACGGTTACCGAAGAAACCGAGGTCAACACCGAGGTCAAACTGGTGAACCTTCTCCCAGGTCAGGTCTGGTGTAGCAAAACTATTTGCCCAGTAACCTGTATAAGACTGGTTTGTTCCGTATGAGAAACCTGTTGATTCCAAAGTTCCAAGAGTAGAATAAGGAGCGATGTCCTGATTACCGATGATACCATAGCTGGCACGGATCTTCATGTAGTCTACTGCATTTCTGATAGGCTCCCAGAACTTTTCGTTAGAAACAGTCCAAGCACCTGCGATAGATGGGAAGTAACCCCACTTCTTGTTGGTGAAACGGCTGGAACCATCGGCACGGAATGTACCGGTCAGCATGTAGCGGTCGGCATAGTTGTACATGACGCGGGCAACGCCAGAGAGCATGGTCCACTTGCTGTAACCATTAGTCGGATTCTTGGAAGCTGCATCCTGGATATTCCAGTAACCTAACTGCTCGTGGGCAATACCGGTACCGGTCATTTGCATTTTGCGAACCTCGTTAGAAGAAACTTCCCATACACCGGTAGCTGTCAATGCGTGCTCGCCCCACTTGCCCATGTAAGTCAAATTGTTGGTAGACTGCAAAGCGGTTACTGTAGCATCGCCATTTGTCATGGAGTTACCTGAAACATTTACTCTGGTTGAAGTGAAGTTGTACCACTTATAATCATTATAGTCGATACCGTTGGTGGTAGTGAATGTCAAGCCTTTGAGAAGGTTGAACTTCAAGTCAATGTGACCTGTTACCATGGTACGCTTGCGGTCGTTGTCGCCATCATGGAGAATACCGTAAGGGTTGTTCTGAATATTGTTGTAAGGGTCCACATTGTAGTTGCCGTTAGGTGCCATCATTTCCATCGTTGGAGAGTAGTTCAAGCCAACCCAGATAGGGTTAGACTGGTTCTGCGCAAAACCTGCACCAGAGTTGTCGGTCTGAGCAAGGTTGATATCGGTGGTCATCTCTAACCAGTCGAAAATCTTATTGTGCATGTTAGCCTTGATGGCGTAACGTCTTGATTTTGTATCTGTGATAACACCCTTCTGGTCCATATAGTTGGCAGAGAAGTAGGTCTGAGTCTTCTCATTGCCCTGAGAAACTGCTACCTTATAGTTCTGGGTGATTCCAGTCTGGAGCAACTCGTCCATCCAGTCGATACCTGGCTTGGTTCCGTCAAGATAACCTTGCATGGCACTCTTGGCTACACCTTTGTAGTCAATCAAAGCCTGTGCATATTCTTTGGTTCCCATTACCTCAGGAATGTGGTAAGCGTTAGAGATACCGAAACTTGCATCGAATGTTACCTGGGTAGCACCGGCAGAACCGCTCTTGGTCTGTACCATAACTACACCATTGGCACCGCGGGCACCATAGATGGCGGTAGAAGATGCGTCCTTCAATACCTGGATGCTTTGGATATCTTCTGGGCTGATACCCTCAAGACCTGTCTCGCGAACGATACCGTCTACTACGTAGAGAGGGTCGTTGCTCTTGTTAACAGAACTTGTACCACGTACACGAATCTTCATGGCTCCACCAGGAACACCGCTTGACATTACCTGCACACCAGACATACGTCCGTTGAGGGCATCCTCAACACGTGCAACAGGCTGGTCCTTGAAATTCTTGCTGTCCAAAACTGCCACAGAACCTGCCAAGTCAGCCTTCTTTACAGTACCGTAACCGATGACTACGGTCTCTTCAAGCATGTTGGCATCATCCTGCAAAGTAATGTTGAGCGGACTACCGCTCCATGTGAGGGTCTGTGATTTGTAACCCACATAAGTGATGGTAAGTTTGGCACCCTTTTCGATGTTGCTGAGGGTGAAGTTACCATCCAGGTCAGTTACGGTTCCACCGATCTTACCTTCGATTCTGATGGTTGCGCCGATGATAGGTTCTCCGGTAGCGTCTTTAACAGTACCTGTACATGAGTTTTGCTGCTGGGTAGCTGTAGCAATGGTAGAATTGCTTTGAGCAGCCAATGCAGAAACAGTGCAAAGAGGTGACATTGCACCTAAAAGCGCTGCAAAATACAAATTTGCTCTTTTGTTCATAGGGCTATTATTTATTGTTAGTTATAAAATTTTTCGTACTTCTTTCTAGTTATTAGAATGCTGAAACAGAGTTTATACAAGGGCATCCCTTTGCATCGTCGATTACGATGCGGATGCCACTTGTTGTAATCTTATCGAAGCGAAGTATTCGCTTGTAGCCGATAGTGGTAGTCTCTTCCTTAGGGTCGAGCCTTACCCAGTTTTTGCCTTGTAGGTAATAGATTGAGAAGGCTTTTACGCGCTGCCCCAGAGGTATGTATTCCTGAAGCATGAGGCGTGTGATAGATTTTGGTTTTCCGAGTTGAAACTCGATATAGGCATCTTTTTTCTTTTTAGAAACCCAGAAGGTGTCATACTGGCCGTCTGTAATATTCTTGCCAATGTGCTTGCCTTGCTGGCTGTCTACTTTAGGTGTGATGCCTTTAAGTAGATTGACAGATAATTCTTGTCGGATTTTCTTGTGGAAGTTTACTGCATTTGCAGAGTCGATAGGGTGGATGAGTCCATCCTTGTCTACCGGGAAGTTGAGTAACATGGTAGCGTTGTGTCCTACACTCTTGTAGTAGAGATTGCACAGGTCTTCAACGGTTTTTACCTTACTGTCTTCTTTCTCATGGTAGAACCATCCCGGACGGATAGAGACATCGCATTCAGCTGGTGTCCACTGGTCGCCGTCTTCCCATCCAAACTGCAACTGTTTGTAGTCTTTGAAGCCTGGATAGACGGTGTTGGATGGTATTGTAGACCAGCAGGTCTCGCCTGCAAATCCATTTTCATTTCCTACCCATCGGCATCCCGGTCCGCCATCACCGAAAATAGTGGCATTGGGTTGTAAACTGTCAACAATTTCGAAAATTCTAGGAAAATTGTAGTAGTTCCTTCTGTCGATGGTTCTGCTTTCTTCGGCACCTCCGTACCAGCCGTCTCCTCCGTTGGCTCCGTCAAACCATACTTCGAAAAGTTCGCCGTAGTTGCTCAAAAGTTCCTTGAGCTGGCGCTGGTAGAGCTTCAGGTAGTAGGGAGAACCGTAGCTTGCCTGGTGTCTGTCCCAAGGCGAGAGGTAAACTCCGAATTTCAAACCGTATTTCTTGCATGCTAGGGAGAGTTCTCCTACCACATCACCTTCACCATTCTTATAAGGGGTGTTGCGGATGCAGTAATCTGTGGTGCGTGTAGGCCAGAGGCAGAAGCCGTCGTGATGTTTGGCAGTAATGATGACTCCTTTCATGCCCGCAGCAACCAGGGTTCTTGCCCATTGTTCGCAATCCAGTTTTTTAGGATTGAAGGTCTTTACATCCGAATTTCCGTATCCCCATTCCTTATCATTGAAGGTGTTGAGGCCGAAATGGATAAAAGCATAGGTTTCCAGTTTCTGCCATGCCACCTGCTTGGCGGTTGGCACAGGTTGGATGGGGTCTACCTGGCTGTAGTTGCGCTGGGCGGCAGCTGTTATGGCTGCCAGCCCCAGGCATAGTGCAACAAGAAGAGACTTCTTCATACTTAAAATAGGTTTTGTATTGGTTGTTTAAATTCCTTATTTGTCGATGTTCTCATTCAGAAGCCGGTATCTTGCCATCAGACAGGCTCCCGTGATTCCTGCAAGGCCTTTCAGACTTGAGGTAACGATTTTAGAATCCTCATTCATGATGTTGAGAGAGAATTTCTTGATACCCATCTTTACCGGTAGCGTGAGGTAGTCGCCTGTAACCGACATTTCTCCTCCGATGACCAGCATTTCTGGGTTGAAGATGTTGATGACTCCTGCCAGCTGCTTGCCAAGTTCATCTGCTATGCGCTGCAGTGTGGCAAGGCTCAGTACATCTTCCTTTTCTATGGCGTCCAGGATATCCTGGAGTGATAGGTCTTCATTCTTTTTCAGAACTCTTTCAGAGAGGATGGAAGTCTTTCCTTCCTTTATCTTCTCGACGAGCTTCCTTTTGAGTGCTCTGCCCGAAACCTCTGTTTCTATGCAACCTATCTTGCCGCAGTGGCAGATGATGTTGTTGTTGTAGGCAGTCATGTGACCGAATTCGCCAGAATATCCCGACTTTCCGTAATAGAGTTTGCCGTCGATGATGATTCCGATTCCGATGCCCCAGCATACGTTCACGAAGATGGCGTCTTTCAGGCCTTTGCACTGTCCCTTAATCAACTCAGCGAAAGCCATGCTCCGGGTATCGTTCTCGATACATACAGGTAGCTGTATGAGCTGGGTCAGCTTGTCGGTCAATGACTCTTTCAGGAAGGTGAACATGTTGTAGGCATTTCCCTGTACAGGATTCACGCGCTCAGCCACGTTCACGCAAACTTGAAGTATTTCTTCTCTTGAAACAGGAAGGCTTTCGATAAACTCATTGATGATTCTGCTTATCTCTTCCAGGTTTTCAGGAGAGTTCTCATATACGTAAGGCACTCTTGTTTTTTCGGTAATCAGATTGCCTGCGAAGTCGCTTGCTGCAAGTGCCAGGCAGTTCATCTCAGGATTGACACCGATGAAGTAGCCTGCTGTTGGAACGAGGTCGTAAACCATCGGGATGCGTCCCGAAGAATTGTCTTTCTTTCCAATCTCTCTGGCGAGTCCTTCTTTTATCAACTCGTTGAGGGCACTTGTTGTTGTCGGTAAGCTAACTCCGATAGCCTTCGACATCTCTGGGATGGTGGAGGCTCCGTGAGAGATAAACTGCTCCAGGAGCTTGCCCTGAACTGAGGGCTTTTTGTTTGTCTTTCTAAGATATTTTATTAAGTCAGCTTTCATAACTAATATTTTTTAGTTGCAAAGATAGGGCTTTTCTGTATAGGTGCAACATTTTTGCTGTTAATAAAACTTAAATAGCGAAAAATAGTATACTTTTCGTCGTTTTCGAACATCCTGTTTTCTCCTATACCTTATTATATATAGAGAGGTTGGATGCGTAAGTGTACAAAAGGGGGTTACACTTAATCGGTGTCAGATGCGAACAAAGTACAGGTATTTCAGCCGTAAGGAGACTTAAAGTATAAAAAATGTTTCTGTTTTAGAAATATTAACGCTATTTTCATTGCAGTGTTTGATAAAACTCGTAACTTTGCAAAATAAAATATTTTAGTAACGAACTGAGCGTTAATAAAGAATTTAATAAATAGAAGTTTGTATCGCTCATCGTTATTTTTCGATTTTAACCTATTAATTAAAAGAAGTATGGAATACGATGTAAAGTCTTTAGTGATTGGCTTGGATTTGGGTGGAACCAATTCCGTTTTCGGCATCGTTGATGGGGACGGAGAAATAATAGCTACAACCTCAATCAAGACCCAGACATTCCAACGCGTGGAACAATACGTAGAGGAGTCGGTAAAAGCTGTGGTGCAGATAGTAGAACAGGTAGGTGGTATGGAGAAAATTAGTGCCATGGGCATCGGTGCGCCTTGTGGTAACTATTACAAGGGAACCATTGAAAATGCAGCAAACCTGGTATGGGCAAAGGGTATTGTACCGCTGGCTGACATGTTTGCAGAGAAACTGGGCATTCCGGTTGCTATTACCAATGATGCAAATGCGGCTGCTATGGGAGAAATGAAATATGGTGCTGCGGTTGGCATGAAAAACTTCGTAGAACTCACTCTCGGAACAGGCGTAGGATCGGGTATCGTGGCTAACGGGCAGCTGATTTATGGTTGCGACGGTTTCGCCGGTGAGTTGGGACACATGGTGGTGGATCCTGACGGAAGACCATGCGGCTGTGGCAGAAAGGGCTGTCTGGAGACCTACTGCTCGGCTACAGGCGTGGTCCGTACTACCTTGGCCATGCTCGAAGCATCAACCGTGGCAACTGAGCTGAGAAATATTCCAAGGGAAGAAATTACATCTTATGCAGTTTATAAGGCAGCCATGGCAGGAGATACACTGGCACAGGAAGTGTTCAGACAAACCGGTACAAGAATCGGCAAGGCCTGTGCAGAGATAGCTACCTTTCTGAGCCCGGAGGCTTTTATCTTCTTCGGAGGATTGGCACAGGCTGGCGATCTGCTCTTCCGTCCTATCGAAGAAGCATATAACGAACATGTGCTCTCATTATATAAAGGTAAGGCTAAGTTCCTGATGAGCGGACTGGATGGTGCCAAGGCTGCCATCCTGGGTGCTGCAGCAATGGCATCTGAACTCTAATCCGTCATTTTAAAAAAGAAAATATAACATAACCTATTTAAATATAGATAAAGATATGAGACTCAATCTTAGTTCACAAATCGTACTCAATAAAGTACCTGTGGAGTTCTACAGGCCAAAGACGACTGTAGAATATTCTGAAATCTCCAGAATGGAGAAGATTCATACAGACATCTTTGCCTCTATGACAGAAGGTGCCAGTCATGTAGCTGATAAAATAGAAGCTGGCATCAAGGCAGCACAGCAGGAAGGCAAATTCTATGTGATGGCGCTGGGCGCCGGTTCTTCTCTCTATTCTGTATACGATGAACTCGTTCGCCGTTACAACGAGAAGACCCTGAGCTTCCGCAATGTTGTTGTATTCAATGCATACGAATATTATCCGCTCCAGAAGGACAGTTCTCTCCGTACCATCAACCAGTTGAAGGAGCGTTTCCTTGATCATGTGGATGTGGCTGAGCAGAACATCTTTACACTGGATGGTTTTGTGGCACAGGATGCCGTACAGGACAGTTGTCGTCTTTATGAGCAGCGTCTCAAGACCTTTGGCGGTCTCGATGTAGCCCTTATAGGTATAGGCCGTTCGGGTAATATTGCTGCCAATGAGCCAGGTTCGGGCATCCAGTCGATGACCCGTATTATCCTCATCGGCAATACTTCTCGCGAAGAGATGGAGAACAGCGAGCAGACCAAGGAAACCATTCCTCCATGTTCGCTCACCATGGGTATCGCTACCTTACTCTCTGCCAAGAGCATCTATCTGACAGCCTGGGGCGAAGAGAAGGCTGAGATTATGCAGAAGGTGGTGGAGAACTCTATCACAGATACCCTACCGGCATCATTCCTCCAGACTCATCCGAATGCACATGTTGTCATCGACCTGGGTGCTGCTCATCATCTGACACGTATTGAGCATCCATGGCTCGTAACTTCATGCCAGTGGAGTGATAAACTGGTGCGTTCGGCACTGGTATGGCTCTGCCAGAAACTCGGTAAGCCTATCCTGAAGTTGACCAATAAGGATTATAATGAGAACGGACTGAGTGAACTTCTGGCTCTCTATGGCTCAGCCTATAATGCCAATATCAAGATTTTCAATGATTTGCAGCATACCATTACCGGATGGCCAGGTGGTAAGCCGAATGCCGATGATACCTATCGCCCGGAGCGTGCAACACCATTCCCTAAGAAGGTTATCGTATTCTCTCCACACCCAGACGATGATGTTATCTCTATGGGAGGAACCATCCGTCGACTGGTACAGCAGAACCACGATGTGCATGTAGCTTACGAAACATCAGGAAACATTGCTGTGGGTGATGAGGAAGTAACAAGATTCATGCACTTTATCAATGGTTTCAACCAACTCTTTGCTGACTCAAAGGATAGTATCATCTCTAATAAATATAAGGAAATCAAGACCTTTTTTGCCAAGAAGAAGGAGAGTGATTTCGATACAAGAGATATCCTGACCATCAAGGGACTGATTCGCCGTGGTGAGGCTCGTATCGCTTGTACCTATAATGATATTCCGCTTGACCATGTCCACTTCCTCGACCTGCCATTCTATGAGAGCGGCAAGATAGAAAAGTTACCAATGACCGAGAAGGATGTAGAGATAGTGAGAGCTCTGTTGCAGAAGGTGCAGCCACATCAGATTTATGTTGCCGGCGACCTTGCTGATCCTCACGGAACCCACAAGAAGTGTACTGATGCCGTTCTGGCAGCTATCGACGAAGAGAAGAAAGCGGGTGCAGAATGGTTGAAGGACTGTCGCATCTGGATGTATCGTGGTGCCTGGGCAGAATGGGAGATTGAGAATATCGAAATGTGTGTTCCATTGAGCCCTGAGGAGTTGCGGGCAAAGCGTAACTCTATTCTCAAGCATCAGTCGCAGATGGAGAGTGCTCCTTTCTTGGGTAATGATGAGCGCCTGTTCTGGCAGAGAGCCGAGGACCGTAACCGTGCTACTGCATCGCTCTACGACCAGTTGGGTCTGGCATGCTATGAGGCCATGGAGGCTTTCGTGGAGTACAAACCATTGTAATACCTTATTAATATATTTAATGTTATGGCAAAGTTCAATCGTTTATTAGGCTCGTTTGTAGCCTGTGCAGCGATGCTGGGTGGTATCTCTACTCCGGCATCTGCTGCCGATATTAATATTATCCCGATACCGGTGAAGACTCAGGTACAGAAAGGGGAGTTCGTATTGCCACAGAAGGTGGTAATCGCTTACCAGACGGCTGAAGGCAGAAATATCGCCCAGTACATGGCAGACAAACTGAAGGCTTCTACAGGTTATGAGGTAACGGTAGGTGGAAAGAAGGGGAATATCTCTATACAGATTTTTCCTACGCTGAAAATTGCCGAGGAAGGTTATCGCCTTACCGTAACCGCCAAGAGGGTTGTTATCAAGGCGAAGACCGCCAAGGGCGCCTTCTACGGTATGCAGAGTTTCATGCAGTTACTCCCTGCCCAGATAGAGAGCGCAACCCGGGTGGATGGGGTGAAATGGGTAGCACAATGCTGTGATATCCAGGATGCTCCACGCTTCGGCTACCGTGGATTCCATCTCGATCCATGCCGCCATTTCATTTCTGTCGAGAATGTGAAGAAGCAACTGGACCTGATGTCTATGTTCAAGGTGAACACCATGCACTTCCATCTGACGGAAGACCAGGGCTGGCGTATCGAAATCAAGAAATATCCTAAACTTACTTCTGTGGGCAGTATCCGTACCGAGGGCGATGGCTCTCTTTATGGCGGTTTCTATACCCAGGAGCAGATTAAGGAAATAGTGGATTATGCTGCCAAGCGCTATATTACCGTGATTCCGGAAATCGACCTTCCTGGTCACATGATGGCAGCTATCTCTGCTTATCCTTATCTTTCATGCAAAGGTGAGCAGTGGTCGTTGAGAACTGTTTGGGGTGTAGAGGATATCGTGATGTGTCCGGGCAAGGAAGATATGTTCCGCTTCCTGGATGACATCTTTAGTGAGATTGTTCCTCTCTTCCCAGGTAAGTACTTCCATATCGGTGGCGACGAGTGTCCGAAAACCAGTTGGAAAAACTGCCCTGCTTGTCAGAAACGTATTCAGACTGAGGGCTTGCAGGCAGAAGGAAAGCATTCGGCAGAGGAAAGACTGCAGAGCTACGTTATCAAACGCATAGAGAAAATGCTGGAGAAACGTGGCAGAAAGATTATCGGATGGGACGAGATTCTGGAAGGCGGATTGAGTGAGAATGCTACCGTGATGTCATGGCGTGGAACGGAAGGAGGTATCGAGGCTGCCATGCAGAAGCATGATGTCATCATGACGCCGGGCAGCGACGGTATGTATCTCGACTGGTATCAGGGTGACAGCAAGGTGGAGCCTGTAACCATTCCTAGTCCTCCTAGATATCTGGCTTCTACCTATAATTATAATCCGGTACCTGATACCATCAAGGCGTTGGGACTGGCTCATCATATCCTGGGCGTTCAGTGTAACAACTGGTCGGAATATATGTATTCCAATGCCAAGATGGAGTATATGATGTATCCTCGTGCCATTGCTCTCTCTGAAATTGCATGGTCGCCAGTGAGCAGGAAAAACTTCAAGGATTTCTGCCGCCGACTGGATGCAAACTGTGTTCGTCTGGACGAGCGCCATATCCGTTATCATATCCCATTGCCTGAGCAGCCTTTCGGTTCTTGTGATAAGGTAGTCATTACTGGGGATACTGCGGTAACCTTTACCACCTCGCGTCCTATGAAGATGGTTTATACATTGGATGGAAGTACACCAACTCCTTCTTCTTCGGCTTATGCAGAGCCTATCAGGGTGAGTGGAAATGCCATCATCAAGATAGCTACCGTATTGCCTTCAGGCAAGATGAGCCGTATCAGAACCATTGATGTTGAGAAGCAGACTTATGCTCCTGCTGTTAAGGTGGAGGGCGCAAAACCTGGTTTACAGATGAAGCGCATTAAGGGCAACTATCTGAAGGTTGACCAGCTGGAATGGGCTGATGCTGCCTGGGAGTGTGCAAACATCGAGGGCTTGGAGCAGATGAAGATTCAGCAGAAGGATGATGCTGCTACCTTGCGCGGTGCCAATAATTATGCTGCCATCGCTGAGGGCTACATCAATATTCCAGAGGATGGTGTCTATTATCTCTCTTCCCGCCTGGAGCAGGTTTGGATTGATAACAAACTCATGATCAGCAATGAGGGGGATGTGAAGGCTGGTACCAATCATGATACTTCTGTAGCATTGGCTAAGGGATTGCATCCTTTCAAGGTGGTTTTCCTCAGCAATATCGTTGGCGGCTGGCCTTCATGGTGGAGCAGTCTCGGCATTGAAATGCGCAAGGACAGCGAACAGAAGTTTACACCAGTAGATAACTCTATGTTTTTCAGAAAATAATAAACAGATATGAGCATCAGAAATATTGCAAATGTATCGCTTTGCCTTGCCTTGCTGTCTGTCGGCAATGGTGTGGCGGCTCAAAACGAGTCGCGCTGGCATAATGTGGATATCAACCAGCAGAACCGCGAACCTCGCCGTGCTGCTTTCTTCGCATACGAGACCCTTGATAAAGCACAGAGTTTTGACAAGAGAAAGTACGTATTTTTTATAAGTGATTGAGAATGAGATAAGTTTTTATCTCATAAAAAGAAGAGGTTACGAATTAGAAATAAACAGAATGTAGCATCCTGCTGTGATTTGCATAACCATCCAAAGAACTCTTTCGGTTGCAAAGGTACGATATTTAATCGGGGATAAAGAATGTTTTAAGATTTTTTATCCTCGATTTTTTACTTGGATAAATCTGTTTTTATTAAACCATATTCTTCTCTATTCTTTGCTATTTCCATTTCAATCCATTCAAACATATGTGGTAAGGGTTCCTGTTTTGAATGGTCTATTTCGTTTGCATATTCTCATTCTTTCGTGTGTTTTGTATAAAAGTCAGCCGTCGTCGCAGAAAGACAGTCCTCGTACCTCAGACTAACTTTCCCCGACTATGGCACGGCAAGAAAAATCCTTGGCGGTATGCCTTGAAATACTTCAAGACTATACTGCCAAGGACTTTTCTTTGTTTGCCGTGCTGACAACGGCTGACTTTTATAGCCACAACTCGCAGTTCCATTTTTATCGCACAATCCAAACGACATGAAACAGTGGCACGCCACCCTTTCATGTCTCAGTAGTACGGCATGAGGAAAAGTGCTTCTTTTTGTCGGTTGCAGGCTAACCGATCAAAAGAAACACCATTCCTTGATTTGCCGTACCATTTTGTTTGCATACTCCATCGCAAGAAAGAAGTCATTGATGTAAACCTCAACGACCACTTTCATGCTTGGCTGCACCGCCTTGGAGAAAACCCGATGCAAGAAGCATGGACAAGCCATACTCTTCTTTCATCGGAATTTCTCTGAAGGCTGTGCCATTCTTGTATGCTATTTCCATTTTCCTAAAAACATTTGCAAGACAGTAATTGTATCCATTTCTCAGAAATGAGTATGCGATAATCGTACAGTCCCAAAACTTCCGTGAAGTTTCTATTTTCATTTGCCGCTCTGATTTTCTTTCCTCCACATGGTCTTTCCTATGGCATCAATCGTTATCGTGCAGGTGCAAAGGTATGGCAGCGGGCTTTGGAAATAAAAGGTCGAGCCTTCGGTTTTCGAAAAAATCTCCACACCGTTGGGTAGTATTTTTCCGAAAAACCTTGTATTTCCAGCCTCGCCGCCCTTGAAAGGCACCTGAAACGAAACGACCGATGCGACAGGAAGACGCAAAAAAAATGTCGGAAAAGGGAGCGACAAAAAGGTGAAGAAACGAGAACTTCCCTTCAGTTCCTGGAACCGCAAATAAATTTAATTCAAGGCTATATGACAACAAACATCAACATAACACAGACTTGGTGGAGATTACTCTCCGCAGTCGGCTCAACCCTCATCACTTTGGTGGCTTGGTTGGGATATATGGCTCTCTGCATGGTCGGTGAAGTCATATTGGGAATTGTGAAGTTCATCTTCGGCATCATCATTTCCATTCTTTCTATGGTGGTACTGATTGGAACATTCATTTGGTTATTGACACTTTAAAGTACAAGCGATATGAACAGAAGCATTGAAGCGATACCTACATGGGCACTCTGCTACATCATCAATGGCGATGCAAGCGGACTGACTGACGAGGAAATCCGTATGGTGGACGAAGCCATGCGCAAGAACAATATTGAGATAGTAAGTCCAAGATACAACGAGGACATGTGCACAGAACCTTACTTCAGCCGTTATCCGTTTTTCGGACTGCCTACAGAAGTTGAGGACTGCGACATCATCTATCACGAGTAACACCCCCTTTAACAACATCAGATATGAACACTACAGAATATTTCAAGAGAACCATACAAGCCTATTTGGAAGAGCGTGCAATGGAGGACGAACTCTTTGCAGCCAAGTATGACAACCCCGACAAGAACATAGACGATTGCGTCACCTATATCCTTAATTGGGTACAGAAGAGCGGTTGCAACGGCTTTTGCGATGACGAGATATATGGGCAAGCCATCCACTACTACGAGGAGAAGGACATCGAGGTCGGCAAACCACTGAACTGCCAAGTGTCTGTTAACCACCACATCGAACTCACAGAGGAGGAGAAGGCACAGGCAAGACAGGAAGCCATCCGCCAATATCAGCAAGAGCAGATGAACAAGATGCGTAACAGAGATACCGCCAAGCGCGCCTCACAGAGAACGGAAACAGAAGTACACCAACCATCATTATTCGACACGTTATGAAACCAAGAACGAAATATCAGAAGCAAGTCGTAACCTCAAACAAGGGGTTACGACCTATCAAGGGAGCGCAAATGCAATGGGCATTCCGTGAATGTCTTGACCACTATGCCTTTCAGTTGAAGCACGGACAGACCACTTGCATGGACTGCGGACACACTTGGACTACGGACGAGGATGCGGACAAATGTGTCTGCCCGAAGTGTAAGGCAAAGTTGGAAGTGCAGCGCACCAAGCGACAGAAGGCGATGTCTTCTACCTATTTCAGCGTACTCACTGAGCGTAAGGGACTGCAACTTATGCGAGCATATCAGATGAAAGCATACTACCGCAAGGGACAAAAGGCAGACATTTATTGTTGGGAGGTGGCACGCTATTGGATGAACGAGAAAGGCAAGGTGGAGGTTATGGCACGCAAGCGCACAATGGGTATCTATATGGACACGTTCTGCTACGACTCCGACATAGAACTGCGCAAGGACAACACCACCTATCAGCATATTGCTTCATTTCCGGTCTGTCCCGACATGAAAGTTATTCCTCAGATATGGCGTAACGGCTTTGACGGAGCGTTTCACGGCATCGAACCGCTTACATTGTTCAAGGCGATGCTGACAGACCACCGCATCGAAACGATGATGAAACAATGTCGTTACGGACACGTCCGCCACTTCATAGACCATCCACGGCACTTGGAAACTTGTTGGAATGCCTACAAGATAGCCAACCGCAACCATTACCTTATTACAGACATCGGCAAATGGGCGGACTACATCTGTATGTTGGTAGAAATGGGCAAGGACATCAGAAGTCCACATTACATTTGCCCCGACAACCTTGAAGCCAAGCACGACAGAATATCCGAGAAAATCAGAGCCAAGAAAGAAAAGGAGCGCACCGAGGAGGAGATACGCAAGGCATTGAAGAACGAGGACAAGTTCAAGGAAATGAAGAGCCGTTTCTTCGGTTTGATGTTCACGGACGGCAATATCGTAGTGAGAATGCTTGAAAGCGTCAGGGAGCACGTTCTTGAGGGCAAGGCGATGCATCATTGTGTAGGCAGCGGTACAAACTACTCACTCAATCCCGACTGCATCATCTTCTCTGCAAGAATAGCCGAACAAAGGGTTGAGACCGTGGAGTTTTCACTCGAACAGATGAAAGTCGTACAATGCCACGGACTACAGAACAAGGACACCGAGCACCATGCCGACATCATCAACTTGGTGAACAGCAATGCAAGACTTATAGAGCAGCGTATGGTTGCAACGACATAACACCACATTATTATAATTTAGGCGGAGCGATGAAAATTCGTTCCGCCACTTTCTTCATGAGCCGAGGAGCGGAAAGAAAGTGGCAAAGAACCGTTTTTTCCTTATCTGCGATGCTTGCAGAATAACAAAGGACAGCCCAAATCAAAAGGACTGTCCTTTATTCATAAATCGTTTTTTCTGTTCCTTGGGAGATAGTCCCATCTGGCGATTGACACTTTTGCTTACTAATGCGGCATGATGCCGTCCTATGGATTCAGTGGCAAGCTGAGATTTTAGCCGTAGTCTTTCTTTTTCATTGGCGTACTCTTAATTTATTGTCAGAGGCGATACGACTTGAGACCTTCATCGAATGCAGCCTTGATTTCGGCTGCATAGGCATTGAAGTGTTCGTTGATGATGTTATCCACATAACTTGCAATGGAAATCTTTCCCTTGCCTACGATACTGACAAATTTAGTCACACGCTCATGAATGTCCTCGCTGATGCCAACATGTCTGCCATATCTTGCGGTAAAACCTGCATTTGCCATGAACTTACCGACATACTGCTCAGCACGCTCTTTCTCCATTCTGTCGATTGGCTCAAATTCACCCACATCATAATTCTCATATGCTGCATCTTCATCAAAACACTCCTCCTTGTCGGAAATAGTTGACGATGTACGGTCTTGAAATGTCTCTTCAAGACAAGCGTCAATCTGTTTACCAACTTCCTCCATTGTCTCTTCATAATTTCTCATGAAAGCCTCATACAACTCCTTGGCATCTGTCGAAGTGAGTTGTCCTTTACCACAGTTTTTTGTTTTGTCTGCCATAATCATTCTTTTAATTGTTATACAAATTCTCTGCTATAGAAATACTTGTTGACTATTGAAAATCCAACCTCAACAGTTTTTGTCAGATACCTGACATATGCAATTCCATCAACGCATCTATTTTGCGTTTAATAATCTTTGAGCGTTCTGCGATTTCAGCTTGTAGCTTTTCGCTGTCCATTTCCGAGAATATTTTGCTCACATGTGCAAATCTATCCTTTGTTGCATTGTTCTCTTCTGTTCTTTCCATAATTCTCCTTATTAAATTGTTATACAAAGTCGAGGATATTGAAGTCCTCTATACTGTCTGACACCTTAAACTCTTTCTTTGGCTTGGAAATCTCTACAATCTTGTGAGTTTGCAAGTAGAAGGTGACGTAATCATGGATGTTCTTCTTGCACTCCTCGCTGTTATTTATGGACTAAAACGCATCGAAAAGAACTCCAAACAAAACTTAGAGAAACGTCATAAATAGCTCATTTTCAATACATATTCATTAACATAACGCTCCAACCGCCTATTGCGAGTTTCATCCGTTTATAGTAATTTTGTACCACGGTTGTACCATGGGCAGAGGGACACACGGTTCTTAATGAGGGTTCTTATTTCCTCTTATTTCCCCTTGTTTCCTCTTAAAAGTTTCCGTCAAGGACCATCCCCCCATGAGTCACTGCAAAATTCAAAAATAACGGTAAAAATGAATACTACAACTCGCATTCCAATCGTGCTGATGTCCGTAGAGGAAACAGCGCAGGCAGTAAGCATCAGCGTCAAGACAGTACGCAGTCTTATTCGTCAAGGCAGGCTAAGAGCCGTAAATTTCGGTACACGCATGACCAGGATCTATTTGCAAGACCTTCTTGAAATAGCCAAGGGACAAGGTTATCAGGTGGTTCTCCCTTCTTCCCTATCGTTAGAAGGAGCAACGTCCAAGAAAGCACAGAGGCTAAAAGATGCCGAGACTGGCTCAGTCAACAAGTTGGCAAAGTGTCGCAAGACTCCCAGGGCTGGTGAAAGAGCACCTGATGGAGTAACCCACGACACCCATTACACAATGGCAGAGGTGTTGAGCACCTTTAATATCAAGTATGGAAGATTCTATGAAGTCCGCAATCGTTACCAACTCCAGTCAGTTCACGCATGGGGAACGACCTGCTTCAAGAAAGAAGACGTGGAAAGGGTTATCGGGCTTTATAATGAAGAACAGGGTAAGAACATTTCCGATGACTGGTACACCTGCTTCGACATCATGAAACTCTACGGATTAGGCAAGACACAGGTACGCAGATTTGCGGAGACCCATGGAGTGAGAATCCGAAAGTTCAAAGGCGGAAGAGCCAACTACTATCTGAAAGCAGACTGGGAGGCTGCACGCAAGAAGGCAGAGAAAAGCAGTACTACGACCAAGGCAAAACGGAAGTGAGACACAAGTCAAGAGATGGTTCAAACAAACTCATATACGACCCATGCCGTTGCAATTGCTATGCAGCACCCATCCATGTCGGTCGAAACAAACCCACAACGCAGAGTAACGGATATAAGACAAAAAACGCATCCAATACCTGCTTTTAGTCTGATTTTGAGCGTAAAATCATACTCAAAAGCAAATTCAGGTTAAATTCTGGCTGTATTTGAAGCCATCTTTGCTTTTCTCTTTTCACGGCAATCTAACTTTGCATCGGATTTGAGAGTTAAAGCGTTGCGACCATGGCTATTCGCATCCACAGATACACATCGGTAAGAATAATAAAAGAATAACAATATGACGAACATTTGTACAAAGGTCACCGTGCGGAAACGACCTATCAAGAACGGACAGACTTCCCTCTATCTGGATTTCTATCCTCCAATCCGCAACCCGAAGACAGGCAAGCTCTCACGCAGGGAGTACCTTGGTCTTTACATCTACACCAACCCTGTTGAACGCTTTCAGCAGGAGTACAACAAAAGTATGATTCAGAAAGCGGAAATCATCAAGTGCCGCAGGACTGAGTCCATCATCAATGAGGAGTATGGCTTCCTCGACCGCAACAAGGGCAAGGAGAGCTTCTTGGAATATTTCAAGAACCTCATGATTGAGCGTGGCAGCAGCCAGAACTGGGCAACCGCCTACATGCACTTCCACAATTACACGCATGGCCAGGGCGGACGCATCAAAATGCGTTCGCCTCCAAAAGTTTTGACAGGTAATTTTCGTCCCAGCCAGCTTTCATTCTTTTTAAGTTGAGACTTCCCTTGATCGTTTTATCCTTTTTAAGGATGGACAAAGCAATCTTAGTAATAGTAGAGAAGTTCCTTGCTGCATTTTTCACCTTTCTACTTTCGTCTTCTCTAAAGGTAAAGTCTAATTGCCAGTGCAAATTATTCTCTATTCCCCAGTGCTTTCTTATTGCATTGGCGATTCCCTCAGGCCTTTCATTTCCTAGGGAAGTTACGTAGTACCTGTTTTCCTCGGAAGTTTCACCTGTTGAAACGATAGTTCTTCGTGACAGAATGCCAACAATAGATTTTAGCCCTTCAAATTTGTTCTTGAACATTTTTTGAGTAGTGCTGCCATAACTCACCACTATACATTTCCTTTCTTCTAATCTGCCATGCCCTCTGTCAAAGGAAGTATGCTTTGAAACTATACCCTGATAGTCACGATCAGTGTATTCGGCTATGATATCCTTTGCAAAATCATAGCTTGTCTTTTGATTTTTCTTCAATGCAATAATATAATCTCCGTTTCCCTCTCTTATTTTCTTGGTTATAGAGGTTTGGCATCCCATGGCATCAATCGTTACAATGGTGTCTTTTAAGTCTATTGCGCTAAGCAACTTTGGTACAACGGTGATTTCGTTAGTCTTGTCGCCCACCTTCTCTTGAGCCAGAGAGATATTGTTATCAGAAGACCATGCCGACACAATCCACATGCGAAAATCATCTTTGCCCAATGTGTGCTCTGAATCGCATTTGCTGGAGCCACGCATTAACTTGCCGTCAATGGCTACTATGCCTTTGACCTCACCAACAATTTCCTTGACCCAATCGCGAAAAATTTGTTCAAAGCCCTTTGGGTCAAATATAGAGAAGAAACGATTGAAGGTGTCATGGCTTGGAATGTGCTCCAAACCTACCAAACGAGATTTGAAGAACTCCTTCTTAGTTCTTCCAAACTCAGCAATATCATCCCATGTTTGACATCCAGCCAGTACTGCTGCTATGGTAATATAGATAATATGTTCCATTTTATGAACAGTTCGTCCTGTGACTCTTGGGTCTGGAATTTGTTTAGATAACTTAATTATGCTCATTTTGTAACTTTTAAGTGTTTAATTATTCTTTACAAAGATACAAAATATTTTTGGTACAAGCAAATATAAATAGTTAATATTCAATAAGATACAACATTAATATCTATATGTTAAAAGGTAAAAAGTTTGATGCGTTTACCCTGCACGCATGGCGAGTGCCGCTTCTGCGACCTTACCGTTCCGTACTGCCAGGGATTCCTCGACTACCTGTTGTCGGATGCCTGTATGCACAACGGCAAGCGCATGATGGGAACAACAGCCAACAACAACCTTACCAAGTTGAAGTGCATCCTTGCCATCGCATACGAGGACGGACTGCTCAAAGAGAATATCGCCAAGAAACTTGTGCGTGCCAAGGCTCATGGCAACAAGCGGCAGTTCCTCACCAAGGAAGAGTTGTTGCAGTTGTCTCAGACTCCTTGCAAGAGTGATGTCCTTCGCCGTGCAGGTCTCTTCTCCTGCCTTACAGGTCTTCGCCTTTCTGACTGCATCAGACTCCAGTGGGAGAATATCGTCAAGTTGGCTGATGGCGGCTGGGGAATGGACATTATCACAAAGAAGACTTCCACCGCTGCAATCCTGCCTATCAGCGAAGAGGCTTTGCAGCTCTGTGGCGAGCGAAGCACTGGACAGGTGTTCAAGAATCTCACGAACAGTACAGTGGCATTGTATCTCAAACCGTGGATAAAGGCTTCCGGCATCGAGAAACACATCACCTTCCATGTATCCCGTCATACCTTTGCCACCTTGCAGTTGGCAGAGGGAACGGACATCTACACCGTGAGCAAGCTGCTTACCCATAGCAATCTTGCCACTACTCAGGTGTATGCCGATGTGGTGGACGAACTCAAACGTGATGCGGCAGAACGTATCTCGCTCAAAATACCAACAAAGGAAGAGAGTGACCAGACATAAGTGAAAAACATAATCAGGATAACAAATGGAAGAAAACAAATCATTATCGTTCGACCAACTGCCCAGTGCAGTTGGCGAACTTCTGACAAAGGTCAATACGATGATGACTCGTCTTGATGACATTGGTCAGAGAATAGGCAATGCTCCGAGCGAGAATGACCATGTTCTTATGGACATCAGAGAGGCAAGTGCCTTCGTCCGAAAGAAAGTCTCATCGCTTTATGCTTACACATCTGAAAGGCGCATTCCTTTCTACAAGAGAGGGAACACGCTCTACTTCTTCAAAGACCAGCTGATAAAATGGATTGAGGCAGGTGGCTCATGGGACAAGCCTTACGAATCGACCCAGGAGGAACAGGCAGACTTCGAGGCTCATCTGGCAATGTTGCAGAAAAGCAAGAAGAACAAGCCTGCCTCCATGAAGAGGGTCAAGGGCGAGAAAAATCCTGATGGGGAAGAATGGCATGACGGATAAGAGAATCATGTAATCTACTTTTTACGAAAGGGGAAAGAGAAACTATTCATTCTTTCTTTGCTGAGTAATCCGTTTCACTAATAATCAGTTTTTCAAGATGAGTAACCAAAGCATAAAATACGGAATCCTGCTGACCAAGGAACAGCTCGATTTCTTGAAGGATGACAGGCAGGGCTTCCACCGCATGACCGCCTTCGGCACTTTTGTATCAATGGCATCCACCAAGCCAAGTGTTTATCTGAAGACAGGCTTCTCCGCTTCTCTCTCCATCGGGCAGTTTGCCATCTCTACCGTTGAGCTGTCTGCCCTTTGGAAGTGTGACCGCAAGACAGCGGCAAAGGTGGTGGAACTGTTCAATCAGGTGGGCATCCTCTCAACCGAGAGGAACAACCGCACCTCCATACATACGATACTATGCATCGCCTTCTGGTACGTTGACGGCATCAAGGAAGCCATCAAGAACCCCTTCTACAACCGTCAATCCGTGACTTCCGCCACCCAAGAGGAATCGGTGTCCAATGTCCCATCCGATACCGCTTGCTCTTCGGAAGGCAATCTTTCCAATGGCATAGGTCAGCAGAAAGACAGCAGCGTCAATCCTGCCACTACTGACATTCTGCAGCCCCATGTTCCTGCCTCTTATAATACCTCTTCCCCTTTCGTTAATTCTCATGTTATCGGGGATGGACTTTCAGATCCTTCTCCGATACCACAAGACTTCAAACAAAGGGAAAAGGAAGGTGATGACCATTTTGAGTATGAGGTTGGACAGCCGTCAGAAGATGACTGCAATCAAGGAGAAGGGGCATCACCCATTGAGTTGCTGCCGTCTCCTGTCTATGATGACGAGGGCAACCTCTTGCAGCCACCGCCCCATGAAGGACGATGCGAGGATCACACGGAGAGACATGGCGCGCATATCACCCCAAGTCACTCATGATGTCATCTCTACTTTTCCCTTATTTCGACTATTGACGTTCCCGACAGGCAAGCTATCCAGAAGCCGCTACCTCTATTAGCCGTAGTTTTTTTTCGGAGGTCTAAACAAGAAGTACCAGTGTCAGACGGTTTCGCTTCGCCCACCGCTTCCTACTGGCATTCTTGAATGTTCGCAGGCTCACATTGGCTGTCCTGTTATATCAAGTATAAACTTTATAAACCCCATCTACAATGACAAAAGACAAGAATAACAACACGGAGAAAACCTCAAAGAAGAGACCTCCGAAGACCAGACACATTGACGTTCGTTTCACAGAAGAACACTACGACTTGGTAGTACATAATGCCCGACTGTCAGGCAGGAGCAAGAGCACATATCTTCATGACTTAGGCATCGGACACAAGCCATCCCTACCCATGACCGCAGAGCAGGAGGAAGCCTTGAAGGGCTTAATCGGGGCAAGGTCTGAACTGGTTTATGTGCGCAATGCGCTTCATGCCCTGCCACAGACCGAGAGACTAAAACTCTTCAAGAGAGCCGACTTCATGGAACGTTGGCTTCAAGGCATCAACACCCTGATAGAGGAATTGAGCCGCATTAGAGACAAATTCTTGGATATGTTATGATAGCAAAAGCGTCAGCAATTCAGCATGGTCAGGCAATGACCAATTACGCAACCAAAAACAATCGCGCGGACATCGTCAAGACCAACCATCTCAGCGAGGGTCTGCCGCCGATGGGCATGTGGGACGAGATGGTGCTGCATCAGTCCATGTTCAAGCAGAGGTATGCCAAGAAGCCCATCGAACTGACGTCCATCCGCTTTGAGCTTTCCCCATCTGAGGAGGAGGCACGTAACTGGACTATGGAGGACTGGAGAAGATTCCTTGACGAGTTCATTCGTGAGATGGATGGTATCTCCAAGGTGAACCACATCGGCAAGAAGAAAGGCAAGGCTGCAACTTCGGTCAAGCCGACCAACATAGCCAACTCACAATATTTTGCCGCCCTTCACCGTGACTCCAAGAGTGGCATTCCCCACCTGCATCTGGTGGTGAACCGCATCGACATGGACGGTAATCTCAATGATGTGAAGTTCATCGGTGAGCGTGCCGTGATGGCTGCGAAAGCCATCAATCAGCGTCATGGTTGGAAGGATGCCATGGATATTCGTCAGGAACGCATTGCAGAGGTGACCAAAGCCTGTATGGATGTGCTGCGTTCAATGCCGTTCTTTGATTGGGATGAATATGCCGACCGATTGAGGGCAAAGGGATATGACATCGAGCTTATCCGTGACAAGAATGGTCAAGGCAGGGTGCATGGCTACCGCTTCAAGTTCGGAAAAACTACCATCAAGGCTTCCGAACTGGGTGTAGGAAGGAATCTCACCGCATCGAAAATCGGGAATACCTTCCGCAAGCTGCACCCTCAGCCAACACCTGTTGCAGTTGGTCAAAGACCTTCTCCTTCTGTTTCAAACGCTACCACATTGGACAGCAGAAATACGGCATCGCAAGGTGGTCTGTCTCGTACAAGCAATGTTGCCAAACCTGACCTTCCTGCCGGATTGAGAAAGATTATTGAAGTCGATGGTGAGCGTTTCAGCATAGTCATGCCGAGAACTGCTTACGACACGATGAACAGTTGTATCGAAGTTCCCGAGAATGGATCCGCAAGCCACACTGACATTCTGAATGTAGCCATGCTGCTCTTCATGAACTACCTTGATGCTGCCACATCGATGTCTGAGTCATGTGGTGGCGGTGGCAGTCCTGGCAGTGGCTGGGGACGTGATAAGGACGATGATGACCGTGAATGGGCAAGACGTTGCGCAATGCAAGCAAACACACTCTGCAAGCCGATAAAGAGAGGCATGAAACGATAACTTTTCAAACAAGAACGGTATGGGAAGAAACAAGAAAGATGCCACACAGGATGTGCTTAACCTGTACAATCAGATGCAGGAGGACGAGAACATCGAGAGTGGCAAGGAAGAAATCAAAGTGACCCTGAAAGAGATTGAATCAGCCAAGAAAGCACTCTATGAGGCAAAGGAGGAACTGGGCAATGCCTATCGGAGGTTGGAATCAACGAAAGTGGCACTTATGGCTGCCCACAGGAGCACGGACAACATCGTGGATAGTATATGCCATGCCATAGTCAAGGCAGAGCAGAGCAACCTCAAAGTCGGCATCAACGATGAAGGAGTTGCCCAGTTGGATAAGCGGAACAACACCGCCATTTCTGCTTTCAAGCAAGCCCTTGACGAGCATGAGAAGCGGATAAACGACCTGTTCACTCACCAGCAGAAAGAGCTTAAACGAATCCGCAATATCGAGGAGGGTGCATACTTCAACGGTAGCACCTATGCCTGGATGTTCGGCTTGGCTTTCCTAAGTTGGTCTATCATCTTTGTTGAAATCACCATTTGGATATGCATCACACTTTTTTAGAAAACTCAAAACATCAGAATCATGACAGACAACGAATACAGCAAGGCAAGAAAAGCCGCTGTTGATGCCCTTATCTACTGGGCAAAGACAGGCATGAGAGAGTTCACCATGCGTGACGCAGTAAACGACTATCTGGAGGCGAGCGGTGCTAACCGCCCCTCCATCGGTGGCGAATAGACCATCCTTGCACACAGAAAAAATGCAGCCAACCGACTGGCGATTGACTGCATATACAATTCATTTTGCAATAAGATTACTTACTTTCCCTCTTTTCCATCGGTTTTATTAGATGAGTTTGTTTTTGTAGTTGCTGTTTTTGATGAGGTTGCTCGTGGAAGAAGAGTTGGATTAGAGCCTATTGACCAACGATTATTCTTCGGTTGCGACGGAGGAACATTTGTGTTTGTGCGACTGGTTTCTTTTCGCTTTTGTTCCGCTTTTCTTTTTTCCTCTGCTCTTCTCCTCGCATTTTCCCGTTCTAAAGCAATGCGATTACGTTCATTAATCTCATGAAGACGTTGATTGTTTATCCTTTGTTGCTCTTGTTGGAATCGTCTCTCATTTTCTTTTCTAATTTGTTCATTACGTTCTTCTTCAAGATATCCTAAATTCCGCAGCATTTTAGTTTAACTTATTTTATAAGTACCTGAGCAACTTTTTGTTGCTCAGGTACTTAAAAAGTTATATTTGTAATAGTGTTGCGGAATTAAGGATACTACAAAAATGGATTGACTGCTTCAACGCCGCCGATGCAGTCGCTTTGGCAAACTTATACGCTCAGGATGCCATAAACCATCAAGTCGCAAACACCCCAGTTATAGGAAAAACAGCTATCCATGAAATGTTTGTAAATGAATTTGCAACCTCAAAAATGGTTTGTATTGTTGAGCATATATTCGAGGATGGAGAATGGGCTATCATGGAATGGAAAGATCCGCTCGGGTTGCGAGGATGCGGATTCTTTCATGTGCAAAACGATAAAATAGTTTTCCAAAGAGGTTATTGGGATAAGCTCAGCTTTCTCAAACAGCACGGTTTACCCGTAGAGAATAGTGATGAAAATCCAAACACATAACACCGTCCGATATGGGAATCATCATTCATTCTTTAGAGTCCGTTTCTTTCAAAGATTTGTATGCGGCATTCTCATCTGCATTCAAAGATTATGATTTCTCTTTGAATGCGGATGAATTGCGACGCATGCTCGACCGACGAGGATACAATCCACAACTATCTTTCGGAGTATTTTTCGAAGGACGGCTGATTTCTTTTGTGCTTAACGGAACAGGCATGTACAACAACATCTTGACTGCCTATGACACAGGGACGGGAACCGTACCTTCATTCCGGGGATTACACCTAACCCAAAAAATATTCACTTTCAGCCTCGAATTGATATGTCAACAAGGAGTTCGGCAATATGTACTGGAAGTTTTGCAACACAATCACAAAGCAATAAAAATATATCGCAAATTAGGCTTTGAAACACAGAGAAATTTCAACTACTACTCTGCCAAACTGAGCGATATTGTTCCTGTATTGCAAGTAAACCATACCGCATGTCGCATACTCCCATCGGATTTAAAAAACTGCCTTAACCAAACGGCCTGGTTCGATTTTCATCCTTCATGGCAAAATGACAGGGCTTCACTGGAACGCGGAATCGACAATTTGGACATATTGGGAGCTTATGAAAGAGAAGAACTTGTCGGATTTGTTATCTTTGAACCGGCATCTGGCGATATTTCATCCCTCGCAGTTGCAAAAGATTACCGGCGTAAAGGAATAGGCAAGTCTTTGCTTAAAAGTGCTGTCAGTCATTTTCAAAGCGATGTACTCAAATTTACTAATGTTGATTGCGATTGTGAATCAGTCACTGGTTTCTTGTCATCATTAGGACTTACCCCAAAAGGACAACAGTTTGAAATGGTCAGAAAAATTTAACCTACATTTATATGAATAGCCCTCATCATCAAATAACAAATTAATAATACCAAATAAAAATACGTATAGATTAAAAAAGTTCTTTGTGCTTTTGTCAGGGAACTTTTTTTTCGTAAATTTGCGTTCAATTATGCGGCAGTAATAATATACATATTAATACGAGTTAAGAATCCTGTAGTTTTCTACATGCTACGAGGAGGTATTAAAAGGTGCGTTTCGGCAATGCATCTATTGTAGTATATTATTGCTTAATCAAATGAACATTATAAATTTAGGAATTCTTGCTCACATTGATGCAGGAAAAACTTCCGTAACCGAAAATCTGCTATTTGCCTGCGGAGCAACGGAAAAGCGCGGCAGTGTTGATAAAGGTGACACCATAACAGACTCTATGGATATAGAAAAACGTAGAGGAATTACTATTCGGGCTTCTACGACATCTATTGTTTGGAATGGTGTGAAATGCAATATCATTGACACTCCGGGACACATGGATTTTATTGCAGAGGTGGAGCGGACATTCAAAATGCTTGATGGTGCAGTCCTCATATTATCGGCAAAGGAAGGCATACAAGCACAAACAAAGTTGCTGTTCAAGACTTTGCAAAAACTGCAAATCCCGACAATTATATTTATCAATAAGATTGATCGTGCCGGCGTAAATCTTGAGCGTTTATATCTGGACATAAAAACAAATCTGTCGCAAGACGTCTTGTTTATGCAAACGGTTGTCGATGGAGTCGTTTACCCGATTTGCACCCCAACAGATATAAGGGCAGAACACAAAGAATTTGTATGCAACCATGACGACGATATATTAGAACTATATTTGGCGGATAAAGAAATCTTACCGGCAGATTATTGGAATGCGATAATCGCTCTTGTGGCAAAAGCCAAAGCCTATCCGGTCTTGCATGGATCAGCAATGTGCAATATTGGCATCAATGAGTTGTTAGACGCCATCATTTCTTTTATATTTCCTCCGGCATCAGTCCCCAATAGACTTTCAGCTTATCTTTATAAAATAGAACATGACCCCAAAGGGCATAAAAGAAGTTTTCTAAAAATTATTGACGGAAGGCTGAGACTTCGAACCGTTATAAAAGTCAATGATTCTGAAAAATTCATCAAGATTAAAAATCTAAAAACCATTTATCAGGGCAAAGAGATAAATGTTGATGAAGTGGTTGCTAATGATATCGCAATTATAGAAGATATAGAAGAATTAAGAATCGGAGATTATTTAGGTGTTAAACCTTGTCTGATTCAAGGATTATCTCATCAGCATCCCGCCCTCAAATCTTCTGTCCGACCAGACAAGCCCGAAGAGAGAAGCAAGTTGATATCCGCTCTAAATGTATTGTTTATTGAAGACCCGTCTCTGTCCTTTTCCATAAATTCATATAGTGATGAATTGGAAATCTCGTTATATGGTTTAACCCAAAAAGAAATCATACAAACATTGCTGGAAGAACGATTCTCCGTAAAGGCCCATTTTGATGAAATCAAGACTATCTACAAAGAACGACCTAAAAAGAAGGTGAATAAGATTATCCATATCGAAGTCCCTCCCAACCCTTACTGGGCCTCCATAGGACTGACTCTTGAACCTTTACCGATAGGGTCAGGGTTGCAAATCGAAAGTGAAATCTCCTTTGGTTATCTGAACCATTCTTTTCAAAATGCCGTTTTTGAAGGAATCCGTATGTCTTGCCAATCGGGATTGCATGGATGGGAAGTGACGGATTTGAAAGTAACCTTTACTTATGCCCTTTATTATAGTCCGATAAGTACCCCTGCCGATTTTAGACAATTGTCTCCTTATGTCTTCAGGTTGGCTTTGCAACAATCAGGAGTGGATATTCTCGAACCGATGCTCTATTTTGAGTTACAGATACCACAAGTAGCAAGTTCCAAAGCTATTACAGATCTGCAAAAAATGATGTCTGAGATTAAAGGTATCAGTTGTAATAATGAGTGGTGTCTTATTGAAGGGAAAGTTCCATTAAATACAAGTAAAGACTATGCCTCAGAAGTAAGTTCATACACTAAAGGCTTAGGCACTTTTATGGTTAAGCCGTGTGGGTATCAAATAACAAAAGGCGGTTATTCTGATAATACCCGTATGGAAGAAAAGGATAAACTTTTATTCATGTTTGAAAAATCAGTATCATCAAAATAATGGAACGATCCAGGAATTTCTATAAGACAATACGGTTGGGGTATATACTTATCTCCGTTCTTATCGGATGTATAGCATATAATAGCTTCTATGAATGGCAGGAGATAGAAGCATTAGAACTTGACAACTTGAGTTCAACTTATAAATGCAACTTTTTGGGTGCGGATAATAAGCAATAAAAACATTTATTTTTCAGAGAGGAAAGAGAGACAATGTCCCCCTTTCTCTCACTCTGAATGGATAAAGTTTGCTATCTTTGCTTTAATTGTCCGTCCAAAGAAAAAAAAGTTGCAGATGAGCAAACATATAACCGAGGAACAAAGGTATGCAATTTCTATGATGTTGCAAATACCGATGAGCAAAAAAGCAATAGCGGAAGCTATCGGAGTAGATAAAAGCACTGTTTACAGGGAGATAAAGCGCAATTGCGACGCCCGAAGTGGTAGCTATAGCATGGAGCTTGCCCAGCGAAAAGCAGACAGGCGCAAGCAGCAAAAACATCGCAAGGAAGTGCTTACACCGGCAATGAGAAAACGGATAATAAAGCTGTTGAAGAAAGGATTCAGCCCGGAGCAGATTGTCGGCAGGAGCCGCTTGGAGGGAATTGCGATGGTATCTCACGAAACGATATATCGCTGGATTTGGGAGGATAAGCGGCGGGGTGGCAAACTGCACAAATATCTTCGCAGACAAGGTCGCAGGTATGCCAAACGTGGTTCTAAAAATGCAGGGCGAGGATTTATCCCAGGCAGGGTGGATATTGATGAGCGTCCCGAGATAGTGGAACTGAAGGAGAGATTTGGTGATTTAGAGATAGATACAATTATTGGTAAGAACCACAAAGGTGCCATTCTTACCATTAACGACAGAGCAACAAGCAGGGTCTGGATACGCAAGTTGTCGGGAAAAGAAGCCATCCCGGTAGCTAAGATTGCAGTATGGGCACTGCGGAAAGTGAAAAACTTAATACACACAATTACGGCTGACAATGGAAAGGAGTTTGCAAAGCACGAGGAAATTGCGCAAAAATTGGAAATAAAATTCTATTTTTGCAAACCATACCACTCATGGGAACGTGGTGCCAATGAAAACACCAACGGGCTTATCAGGCAGTATATCCCAAAGGGTAAGGACTTTAGTGAAGTAACCAACAAACAGATTAAGTGGATTGAAAATAAACTCAATAATCGACCTCGTAAAAGACTTGGATACCTCACGCCAAACGAAAAATTTAAACAAATTATTAATCAGAATTCTGTTGCATTTGCAAGTTGAATTCAGCCTTGAATTCAAATCACAGAGAAGTGAATAGACAGTATTACCCGACAGAGCAACTACGACAAAGCAATGCCATCAAAAAAAATGACAGCACACACAAAGCATAGACTGATTGTCTTGCCCTAAAAGATTGATTGGAATTTATTCAGGACTGCCTATCACTTAGATAGAAGTCCAAGGTCTGCTGAAATACATAATTCAAAAATTGAAATTGCTTGACTGCAAATTTAGTAACTTTGCTTGACAAATTAACGAGAAAGAAGAGAAAATGAAAGCCGACCGCATAACATCACCTATACGCAAGCAGGGGGTTCGTGCTTCGTAAGACAGGAAAGTGGTAAATTTAAAGTTCAGTTCATCGTAGGTAGCTTAGTGGTAAAAATCCCTGCCTGCGTATAGCTGCAAACCGTTGTTAGCAATCCGCTGCGCTCCTTGCTAACAATGGCTCGGCGACTTACGTCGCTTGCCGTAAGCCGCCGCTTCGCGGACTGCTTACAACAAGCGACTTGGCTAAATAGCTCCGCTTTTGTATCTTCGATACAGCTTCGCTACTTCGCCAATTCGCCGAGCCATTGTTATGGGCCATTTTTGAATGACAATGCGAATAGATACAGACAAACAAATGAATTTACTTAGTGATAAGAACGTTGCAATAATTGGTGGTGGACCCGTTGGACTGACTATGGCAAAATTATTACAGCAAAACGGCATAGACGTTTCAGTTTACGAAAGAGACAACGACCGAGAGGCAAGAATTTTTGGTGGAACCCTTGACCTACACAAAGGTTCAGGTCAGGAAGCAATGAAAAAAGCGGGATTGTTACAAACTTATTATGACTTAGCCTTACCAATGGGTGTAAATATTGCTGATAAAAAAGGCAATATTTTATCCACAAAAAATGTAAAGCCCGAAAATCGATTTGACAATCCTGAAATAAACAGAAATGACTTAAGGGCTATCTTGTTGAATAGTTTAGAAAACGACACGGTTATTTGGGATAGAAAACTTGTTATGCTTGAACCTGGTAAGAAGAAGTGGACACTAACTTTTGAGAATAAACCGAGTGAAACAGCAGATTTGGTTATTCTTGCCAATGGCGGGATGTCCAAGGTAAGAAAATTTGTTACCGACACGGAAGTTGAAGAAACAGGTACTTTCAATATACAAGCCGATATTCATCAACCAGAGATAAACTGTCCTGGATTTTTTCAGCTATGCAATGGAAACCGGCTAATGGCATCTCACCAAGGTAATTTATTATTTGCTAACCCCAATAATAATGGTGCATTGCATTTTGGAATAAGTTTTAAAACACCTGATGAATGGAAAAACCAAACGCAGGTAGATTTTCAAAACAGAAATAGTGTCGTTGATTTTCTTCTGAAAGAATTTTCCGATTGGGACGAACGCTACAAAGAATTGATTCATACGACGTTGTCATTTGTAGGATTGGCTACACGGATATTTCCTTTAGAAAAGCCTTGGAAAAGCAAGCGCCCATTACCCATAACAATGATTGGGGATGCCGCACATTTGATGCCGCCTTTTGCAGGGCAGGGAGTAAATAGTGGGTTGGTGGATGCCTTGATATTGTCTGATAATCTAGCCGATGGAAAATTTAATAGCATTGAAGAGGCTGTTAAAAATTATGAACAGCAAATGTTTATCTATGGCAAAGAAGCACAAGAAGAATCAACTCAAAACGAAATTGAAATGTTTAAACCCGACTTTACGTTTCAGCAATTGTTAAATGTATAAAATGGAATAAAACGGCACATAACAAACAAATTGGCAATAGAGCCGGTGAAGTACTTCTATTGAACTTTTGTGCAATGTTGAAGATTAGTAATTCTATTCAACATTTGTGCTAAAAGTCGGCTCCATCGCCAATTTGCCAGCCGTTATGCGGCAGCTTAAAAAAAGACGACACCAAACCAAAAAAATCATCTTGACAACCACCCGACTTTGAACTACGAAGGATGAAATTTTTCAGGGACAACTTCCAGCATTTCCAAAAAACAGTTTAACCATTGACTTGGAGACAAACAAACAATTTGAGCATTAAGGTTTAAACCGAATTTTTCCGAAATTGACCTGACCTGACTTTTCCTGAAAATCGACTTTAAAGCTGTTTTTACAGATAAATCAGGTTTCTCTAACAGACAGGAAATAAATGCTAAGTATTTGGCTTTAAACTTAAAATCAAAAAATAAGTGTTTTCTTTTAATGTTTAACAGGGCTGATTTGACAGTTGGCGGTGGCAAGAAACTTTCAGGACCTACCTCATAGACAAGTTTCAAATCAAAAAAAGTATGATAGAAAACGGTATATGGATTGTAAAGCTTCCTCGAAAATAACTTTTGTGCAGGTTCTAATTGAAGGACAATGGAACCTCCCAGAAAATTTCCAAGACTCTCAAACATCAGGATTTTGAAAATATCGGAAGTAATGCCATAAGGAATATTTGACACCACTTTGAAAGGAAATTTCGGAACTGCAAAATTCCTAAAATCACAACCGACAACTTGAACATTTCGGGCATCAGAAAATAATTTTCGTAAATGTTCAACCAAAGCTGTGTCGTTTTCAATAGCAACAACATTGTTGGCGATTTTTAATAAATGAACAGTAAGAAACCCCTTGCCTGCCCCAATATCTAAAACCGTATCCTGATTACTTATATTTGCTTGTCTTATTGCATCTTTTATTAGCACTTTATCAATAGTAAAGTGCTGACCCGTAAAACGAACGGGCAATTTCTTTTTTGTCATTACCTTAATTCCGCAACACTTTGATTTAACTTTATTTATAAGTACCTGAGCAACAAAAAGTTGCTCAGGATTTTGCCATGTCAGATTTTTCACCTATCTTAGTGTTGCAAATCAAAATATGTATCAAACCCGACAGACATGGCAAAGGTAGCAATAAAATCTGAGAAACTCTCTCCTTTTGGAGGTATTTTTCCAATAATGGAGCAATTTGATTCCAAGCTCTCATCTGTAATCGACTCAACCCTCGGTATGAGATGCAGGCTGTATGGTTATCAATACAGCGAAATCATCCGTTCGCTTATGAGCGTTTATTTCTGTGGCGGCTCATGCATCGAGGATGTCACCACTCATCTGATGTATCACCTCTCGCTTCATCCGACACTTCGCACATGCAGTGCCGACACGATTCTCAGAGCCATAAAGGAACTGACCCAGGATAACATTTCCTACACATCCGACACTGGCAAGACCTACGACTTCAACACGGCAGACAAGCTGAATACACTGCTCCTCAATTGCCTATTGTCCACAGGGCAGCTGAAAGAGGGCGAGGGGTATGACGTTGACTTCGACCACCAGTTCATAGAGGCTGAGAAGTATGATGCGAAGCCTACATACAAGAAGTTCCTTGGTTATCGCCCTGGCGTGGCAGTTATTGGCGACTTGATTGTCGGCATTGAGAACAGCGACGGCAACACAAATGTCCGTTTCCACCAGAAGGACACGCTGAAGAGGTTCTTTGAAAGGTTTGAACAGAACAAGCTTATTATCAACCGTTTCAGAGCTGATTGCGGCTCGTGTTCTGAAGAGATAGTGGAAGAGATTGCTAAACACTGCAAGACCTTCTATATCCGTGCCAACCGATGCAGTTCGCTCTACAATGACATCTTTGCCCTCAGAGGTTGGAAGAAAGTGAAATTGGGCGGTATTGAGTTTGAGCTGGCCTCCATTCTCATCGAGAAATGGAAAGGGAAGGCATACCGTCTTGTGATTCAAAGACAGAAGCGGATAGACGGCGAACTCGACCTGTGGGAAGGAGAATACACCTACCGCTGCATCCTTACAAATGACTACGAGTCTTCCGAGAAAGAGATTGTCGAATTCTATAACCTCCGTGGAGGGAAGGATTAGTTTCTGTTGTTTGTACCGGAGCAAGTTCTGCTACAAGTACCATGACATGTGTTGAAGCAACTGTTCATACAACGGTTGTTACATCCTGCGCATGACATTGCATTTGCAGTTTCTGACAAGATAGGACTTGACAGGAGAGCTGCACCAGCCAAAATAGGCAGAGCACCTTTAGCGGCTCTCTTAAAGAACTCACGACGAGACTGAAGTTCTTCATTCTTACCATTTTTCTTCATAAAATAAAAAATTTAAATTAAACAATATGCCTTTCGGCATTATTTGACAATCTCAATAAAATCAGTAGGAATATACGCAGTAGCGACAAGGCACAATCCCGAGATCTCAACAACAATTCTTTGTTGTCCTGCTATTCTGGCAACTTTTCCAACCACTCCCTTGAAGTCACCAGCTATTACTCGTACTTTATCTCCACTTTTATAGTGACACTGTTCCGCTGTAACAATGCGTACATGCTCACTATCAGTACTTGTTGCTTTGATAAAATTTATCATTGCATTGTATGGTATAATAAGCGGAGGATTTTTACCGTTTGCCTCTGGAGGAAGCGTCTTATCCAAATAATATTTTATAAAAGAGATTGGGGCATCAACTGTCTTTTTCACAAAACTGTCTGATTGTTCCCTTGTGGCGTATATAAAAAGAAAGTTGGGAAGAAGAGGCTGTTGTATTCGCTTGTTCTTCGTGCTACTTATAACAGGGTAAATGCAGCCGTAGAGAAAGCAAAGAAGAATGATATTAAGACATACGTGCCGATGCACTATGTACTAAAAGTGATTGCTGGGAAGAAGAAGCCAGTTGTAACCTTCCTGCTGGACATATTCCGAGGACACCCCTGTTTGTGAGCTTTGGGCTTCGGGGGAGACATTGGAGGCAAATCCAATGTGAGGAGGTGAATCGCAACCTCGTTTGGTATGCGCATTAAGCAATGCGTTCATATCGGCTTATATGTCGTTGCTCGTTAATAGCAATATAGACATAAAAAGAGCGTGGAAACGTCTGTTGTCTATTCCACAGTCTGAGGCTCTAGCAATTGCCTATCATAGTTGAACAGACAACGTCAGAGCCCACGCCGATATGAATAATCATTTCCATTAGGAGACCATAATAAACAATTGTTGTGCCCGAAAAGGTACAATCCGTGCTTACAGGTCTCCGCAGGAGCGATATTATCACACCCGGGACATCTACCGTTGGCTTTGCTCAAGACTATGATAACTGTTAATTTGCTAGATTACAGACTGTCTTAAACAGAGCGTTAGTAAACGCCTTCATTATGTCTGGACTATCTTTCCCACCCAATGCCCGCTTTGTACCGCTTTGTCATTATGACTCCGCCATACTCAGCACGGCGTAGGCTGCCTTGTATGCCATCACGAAAGAACACGTCTAACCTCAATGGCTATAAACATGGCGATAATAGTCCGCTGCAAAAGTACAAAGAAAATCTCAATACAACCTCATTTTGTTATGGAAAAGTATGTATAAACCTTAAATTTAACCATAATTAACTAAGTCTTGCTCAAATCTCGTATATTTTGTGTAAGGAAATGGCCTCTTATTGGCGTAAAAAGCAAAAGACAGATGCGAATGTCACATCTGTCATTATTGTTGTCGCACATGTCTTTCTTGAAAGAAAGCCTATGGCTGGTTTATTTCAGAATGATTTTCTCCTTTGCTGGATGACATAAGGAGAATGTACTTTTGCCGTCTTTGTTTGTATAGCAGAAGTCGCATGAATTTATAATATCCATGCCAATCACCACATCATAGTCTGAATTGTCGTTAAGCAGAGCCTGAACATTCAACTCTGCTGTTCCTGTTGGAAGGATAACATGAACAAGGTAAGTCCAGGATTCGACATCACCTCCTGCACTCGAAATAAGAGCCTTGTTCTTCGGTTGTAACCCTAAAGCATTTACAACTTCCTGTGAAATCAATGTATTGGTCGCTCCTGTGTCCCACAATACATTTTCAACTTGGCAATGAACAGGAACAGCCACGTTTGCCGACAAATCTACGGCTGGACAGATAATGACGTTTGTAAGAATAGCCTCTGGCTGGGATTCGTATTCTTTTGTATATACAGCCATTCCTACCTCAACTCAATTTTTCCCGTATATGAAGTTTGTTGAGGAACAGGCTCGTCAGTGATAAGGCGAACCAAACGGACATAACCTGTCCGTGCAGCTCTATTTCCGTTAATGACGGGAGCCTGAACTGCGGTTGCAAAATCTATTGTCTTGTTCTTTATAACTTTCATATACCTACAATTTAAAAAATGTCCCGCTGGGTACGCTGTTCTTATGGGAAGCGAGCGGGATTTGTCAATGCAAAGGTAGGCATTCAATTCCAAAAAACCAAACAATTGGAAGAAAAACTAATCTAACTACCCTAAATTTAACATTTTATCAGGAAAACTACTAAACAATGAATACGTCTTTCAAACGCTATTCTATTGCCGCCGAATTATTAACCTGCATTGTCTATCAGCAATATATGCCGACTGAGATACAACTGAGGTACAAGACATCCATTTTCGCCCAATGTTGAAGCCACCAAGAAGGCTCTCTCATCCCTCTTTTTCTTTTTCGACCGTCTCACTCTTTATGGCTGATGAAAGTGGGACTTTTCATCAAAAATGCGCTCTTTGGATAGCAACCAGCCAAAATTGCCCAAAATATTTTCATAAATAATCTTAAAACTGCTTTTTGCCCCTGTCATAGTTTTTTCTCTTTGCCGAGTGCCTTGAACTATAGATTTCCCCTGTTCAAAATTTGTACCGTTTTGAATTTGTTGTTTTTAAGAGAGTGCTGTGGCTCAGCGTGTTAGGAAATACAAAAAGGCTTCCACATGCATGTCTATGAATTTCTCATAGAATTGGTTGCCATCCATCTCATGGAAAACCTTGCCTGCATGTCTTTTCTCCTTGTCCGTTGCTTTCGGTGCCTTGACGGTATTCACAGCTGCGTCAATGTCCTCAAAACTTGACCCTTTGGCTTGTGGCACATCGGCATCTTTCTTGTTGTCAGAATATTTCACACCAATATCTTCTATGCGAACATTCGTAAACACGTCATCAAGCTGTTCGTCAGAAATCCGTGCCGTACTCTTTGGAGAATCGTCAAATGTCACGTCATTATCCGATACGGATATGGATTCTGTTTGTTTTTGTTCCGTTTCTTCTTTCTTCCGCAGTTGGGACACTTTGAAAAGACTTTTGCCTACAAGTGCCATCGGGTCGATGGGTGGCTTTTCCTCTTCTTCCTTATTGTTCGCAACTTCAAGGAGCAACTTGTTGTAAAAATAGATAGTCCAGACATTGAATGCAACCAAAACTATCAAGAATATAGTTTCCATTGTCATGCTTGTTCCTTTTTGTTACATATTCCAATCGTCAATCTCTTTTCTCAGCAAGCCGTTGATTTCTTCCTGGTTCTCTTCAAGATGTCTCTCAAGAATAAGGTCGATGTAACCACCGACTGTCAACTCATGCTTTGCGAGCACACTGACTATTCTTGAAATTCTCCTGTGTATCTCACGGCTGATATAAACGCATTGACGAGTCTTTATCTCGTTTCGCTTGAAGAATGCCGAATCGTAACTTTCCGAAGAAGCCTTGGGAGGCTTGCGTGAAATTGGCGACTTATCGGTCTGCGAGCATTGGGACTTCCAGCCAACCTCTTCTTTCTCTTCGGTATCTTTCACTTGGGATTGGGAAGCTCCGTCAAGAATGGATGCCGTTGTCGTGCCAATCTTGCTCTTGCCAATAGAGGCAATGAGCAGATTTTCATCTATTGCGTCAGTGTTGATTTTTCTGCTTACCATAGGCTCATGTCTTTATGATTTCACAAATCTCGTCGGACAACTCCTTGATGCCACTCCCTCGCAACAGGTTTGGGTCTGATGGAAAGATGGTGGAACGGAACACTGCCTTTCTGTTCTCCGACAGCTCTCTTCTGAAACGTTTGCTGTCTGGCAGTCGTGTGTTGAGAACCGAATAGTCGAGAGACTTGAACATACCTTCATATACATCATACAAACTCGTGCGTTCTCGTTTGTCAACCATTGTCCAAAAGAAAGCAAGTTTCTTGGTGACCGACCAACCCTGTGTCAAAAAGTTGTCGTGGAACAACTGCATGAAGCTCATTGCGCTTTCTACAACAAAGCGGTCTGCGCTGACGGGTACAAAGATGTAATCCATCTGAGACAAGGTCTTCATGACGCCCTCACTTTTGATAGTCCCAGGCATGTCAAAGAAGATGAAGTCAAGTTTAACCTCTGTTTCATTCAACACTGTCTCTGCGTCGTCAAGCGCATTGACTGCATTGCTTCTCGTTACGCTGAAGGACTTCTTGCCCAGCTTTTTGAAATGCTCACAGGCTTGCGCCTTGAAATAGTCGCTGCTTTTGATGAGTTCCAGTTCCTCGTCTCGCAGGTCTGCAAGGTTGTATTGTGGCTCGTCACAATCTATGACCGCCACATTGTAGCCCTTGACATTGTGAAAGTAGTTGGCTACAAGAGCCGTGATGGTGGACTTTCCTATTCCACCTTTCTGTGTCGCGAATGCAACAAATCTTGTTTTACTCATATCTTTAACTTTTTAAATTGTTGATAACTCACTTCTATAATATTCTGCCAATTTAACGATGTGGACACATAAGAGTCCATGTCTATAATTCATTGCTTCATTATGGAGACCTTGAACCATTGCAGTGCTTCATCATTTCCATACGACAGTACGACAGTGAATCATTAAGTCTGTACGTCAGTAGCGCATCATTGATGCAAGGCGATACTGCAATAATGACAGATTTATTCACTTCTACAAATGCTTGTTTCACCATATTTTCAAATCATTAGTTCGATGTTTACGGCTGCAAAGTAACAACGAAAAATCCGAAAAACAATGGTTTTCAAATCCTGTGGCAGCATGTTGCCGATAGTTGCAGTGGTTGTCTGGGGTGCATCTGTTCCAAGGGCGCTTTTTTAGCCGTAATTTTGCACCCGAAAGGCAAAGCGATGGATAGCGCATCCATATCGTTCCGAGAAGAACAAGGCTTGATGTTCCGCAAAGGACTGGATTTCCCGAACAGCTTCCATTCGGGATGGGGACAGCTTCTTACGAAGGCTAACTCCAATCCACCCTAAGCGGATTTTTATGTCCTCAAAGACATAGCAAGGTATGTTTTGAGTTACTCAAAACCTTTGGAGTTACTCTCCGTAACATCGTGCCAGCGAGTGAAGAAGAAAAGTTCCTTTTCATTCTTCCGAGCGCAGCCGATGTTCGAGGGTACCTCAAAGACCTTGCCCTGCCGGGTTGGTAGCCTCTCCGAAGTCGGGCTCCCCATGTTCCAATCTGACGATAGTTTGTGCAATTCCATTATTGCCGCATGTACCACTTAATCCATTTTAATATGAACACAGAAAGAAAACGAGGGGGACGAATCCCCAAGCTGAACCCGAAGTCGCACCATGTGATGCTTCGGTTCGACGATGACGAATGGATGAAATTCCTCGTCATGTATGAGCAGACTGATGTGAAAGCGAAGGCTGTCTTTGCCAAGGCTCGCATCTTCGGCGAGCCGTTCAAGGTGCTGCGCGAGGACAAGACACTGGTGGAATACTACACCAAGCTTTCTTCTTTTCACTCGCAGTACCGAATGATTGGCAACAACTACAACCAGGTTGTCAAGGAACTCCGTTGTCATTTCTCTGAGAAAAAGGCGATGGCTTTGCTCTATAAGTTGGAGAACTGCACCAGGGAACTGGTCTCTCTTACCCGTGAGATAGTTGAACTAACCCGTAAGTTTGAGGAAAGATGGTCGCAAAGATAAGTTTCGGAAGTTCATTGTATGGCGCACTGGCATACAATGGTGAGAAGATTAACAAGGAAGAGGGAAAGCTCTTGGCAACGAACAAGATCTTCGATGATTGTTCGGGAAAGACGAGCATCGCCAATGCCTTGCGTGATTTCCAGCGATACCTTTCTCCGCACATCAGAACAGAGAAACCTGTCGTGCATATATCCTTGAATCCGCATCCTGATGATGTGCTGACGGATATGGACATGGAGAACATCGCCCGTGAATACTTGGAGCGCATGGGATATGGCAACCAGCCATACATGGTTTACAAGCATGAGGACATCGACCGTCATCACATGCACATCGTGACCATCCGAGTGGATGAAAACGGCAAGTGTTTGGATAGCCGATACAACTACCATAGGAGCAAGGCTATCACCCGTGACTTGGAGGAGAAGTACAATCTCCACAAGGCAGACCGCAAGCAACGCCAGGCAGACAATCCACTTCGTAAGGTGGATGCAAGCCAAGGCAATGTGAAGAAGCAGGTTGCCAACACCGTAAAATCTCTCTGCGCTACCTACAGGTTCCAGTCCTTAGGCGAATACCGTGCACTTCTTTCCTTATATAATATATCCTTGGAGGAGGTCAGAGGCGAAGTTGGCGGTCGTGAGTATCACGGTTTTGTCTATTCTGCCACGGACGGACAGGGCAACAAGGTGGGAAATCCTTTCAAGGCTTCCAAGATTGACAGGTCTGTCGGTGCGGAGGCGATAGAAAAGCGGTTCGCTTATTCTGCCAAGAAGTTCAAGGAGGACAAGAAACTCTCCGAGATGACCCGTCATAGCGTGGAAGCTGTCTTGAAGCAGACGTACCATAAGGATAAGTTCGTTGAATTGCTGAAAGCAAAGGGCATTGATGTTGTTTTCCGCCATACAGCTGACAGCCGTATCTACGGAGCAACATTCATTGACCACCGCACCCAAAGCGTTTTCAATGGTTCAAGGCTTGGAACGAATCTTTCTGCCAATGCCCTGCAGGAGCACTTCTCCTTGCCTTACGAGAATGAGCAACCAATACCGCTTACCATCCCGAAGGAAGATGGCACAATGCCGGAACAGGAATATCATGGTTCTGGCTTGTTCGATGAGTACGGCAGCGGTCTTGGACTTATGGCTGGAGGTAGTCCTTCAAATGAGGCACAGGAAGCTGCATTTGACAGAGAACTACGCAGAAAGAAAAAGAAGCGAAAAGGGCGAAACCTTTAATCGTGTTATCAAGGTTGGCTTTCTTATACAATGGAGAAAGCCTACCTTCAATCAAAAAACAATTTGTATAACTTCAAAACAGAAAAACAATGGCACAAGAAGACGATTTAAGAGCATTGGGGAAAATCATGGATTTTCTCCGTGCCGTGAGTATCATACTCGCAATTATGAATGTGTATTGGTATTGCTATGAAGCAATGCACATATGGGGAGTGACAATCGGGGTTGTTGACAGAATCCTTATCAACTTCAACCGTACATGTGGTTTGTTTCATTCCATTCTCTATACCAAGCTGTTTTCGCTTCTGCTCCTGGCACTCTCATGTCTGGGAACCAAGGGCGTGAAAGCGGAAAAGATGAGTTGGAACAGGATTTGGACGGTTCTTGCTGTTGGCTTCTTCTTGTTCTTCCTCAACTGGTGGATATTATTGTTGCCTGTATCTAATTTGGGCAATGCCACGCTGTACATATTTACAATGACAGCGGGTTATATCTGCCTGTTGATGGGAGGACTCTGGATTAGCAGGCTCTTGAAACACAACCTCATGGAAGATGTCTTCAATAATGAGAACGAGAGTTTCATGCAGGAGACCAAACTCATGGTGAACGAGTATTCTGTCAATCTGCCTACACGTTTTTACTATAAGAAGAAGTGGAACAAAGGTTGGATTAACGTGGTCAATCCCTTCCGTGCCTCGATGGTGCTCGGCACGCCGGGTTCGGGTAAGTCTTACGCCATTGTGAACAACTATATCAAACAGCAGATTGAGAAAGGCTTTGCCATGTATATCTACGACTATAAGTTCCCCGATTTGTCAGAGATAGCCTACAATCACCTGCTTCATCACTTGGATGCCTACAAGGTAAAACCTCAGTTTTATGTCATCAACTTCGATGATCCGAGAAAGTCGCATCGGTGCAATCCTATCAATCCCGCCTTTATGACGGATATATCGGATGCCTACGAGAGTGCCTATACTATTATGCTCAACCTTAACCGTTCGTGGATTCAGAAGCAGGGAGACTTCTTTGTGGAGTCGCCGATTATCTTGCTGGCTGCCATCATTTGGTTTCTGAAGATATATGAGAAAGGAAAGTACTGCACCTTTCCCCATGCTATCGAGTTTCTGAACCGTCCTTACGCACAGATATTCCCGATACTCACTTCTTACGATGAACTTGCCAACTATCTTTCTCCCTTTATGGACGCTTGGGAGGGAGGAGCGCAGGATCAGTTGCAGGGACAGATAGCCAGTGCCAAGATACCGCTTTCACGAATGATTTCACCAGCCCTTTATTGGGTGATGACGGGCGATGATTTTTCGCTTGACATCAATAATCCCAAGGAGCCGAAAGTGCTGGTTGTAGGTAACAATCCCGACCGCCAGAATATCTATTCGGCAGCACTTGGTCTGTATAATAGCCGTATCGTGAAGCTCATCAATAAGAAGAAGCAGCTCAAATCGTCTGTGATAATCGACGAGTTGCCGACTATCTACTTTCGTGGGTTGGATAACCTTATCGCCACAGCCCGAAGCAACAAGGTCGCCGTGTGCTTGGGTTTTCAGGACTTTTCACAGCTTACCCGTGACTATGGCGACAAGGAGAGCAAGGTAATCCAGAACACTGTAGGCAATGTGTTTAGCGGTCAAGTTGTGGGCGAAACTGCCAAGACACTTAGCGAACGCTTCGGAAAGGTGCTACAGCAACGGCAGTCCATGACCATCAACCGCAACGACAAATCCACCTCCATTTCCACGCAAATGGATAGCCTTATCCCGGCAAGCAAGATTTCCAACCTCACACAAGGTATATTCGTGGGTGCGGTGTCCGATAACTTCGACGAACGCATCGACCAAAAGATTTTCCATGCGGAGATAGTGGTGGATAGCGTCAAGGTGTCGGCAGAAATGAAAGCATACCAGCCTATCCCAGTGATAGTGGAATTCAAAAACGAAGATGGCTCCGATAATCTCAAAGAGACTATCGAAGCCAACTATCGTAAGGTAAAACAAGAGATACTGACGCTGGTTGATTCGGAGATTCAAAGGATAAAAAACACCCCTGCCTTGTCCCATCTCATTCCAGACAAGTAGTGCAAACACGGATTGGGTATTGTGGTTGCGGTGTTATGATTACGGACCGTAGCTATACCCACAGGTAAATCCTTATGATAGCTGTTAGCACTGATAAACTGCGGCTGTAACAAATCGTTTTCGGTTCAGTCGTTTCAGGTGGATACGAAGTGTAAGATTGTGCCACTCGATATGGTTGGTAGAACGGAAAACGGTACGGTGTATTTTTCAGCTGATGAGATAACTGTATTTTTTCAGTTTATCGGTGTAAATCATTTTGGCTTTGGACAGAAAAAGACTTTGAAGCACAACAGACAGAGTACGGTTGGTACGTCTGCCCACTTTAAAAGCCACAACCTTGCGAGTTTCTCTATCCAAGGCGTACACTAACCAGCGCGGATGATTTTTTTACCGATAAAAATGCGCATCTCATCCACTTCGTAGGTCTTGCCTACAGAGGTAGGTGGCTGCTTGATATTGCTTACTATCTGCAAAATCTTCTTAAGCAAGGTGGTAATGAAATTCCCAATATTCGTGCCGTACTGCGAATACCCAATCCCTCTTTGGTCAGTTGAGTGATTTTGGTGTCAGAGTTAGGAAGATAGGCTTTGTATGTGTAGTCAGTAATAAAACGCTTCTGGCAATGTTTGCATCGGTAGCGTTGTTTACCTGTACTACTTTTACCACTTTTGATAATATTGTTTGAGTAGCAATGTGGACATTGAAGCTCGACTCCCAATCTGGAGCATAAAGTGCCGAAGCGTTCTCGTATATTCATTTTCTTTGTTTTGGGTTACAAATATAGCAAAAGGCAGAGAATCTTTCCCTGCCTTTACGCCTAATCTTTTAAAAATCACATTGATAATCAGATGATTATTACAACAACTCCCGATTTGAAGCATTACCCATCTTATTCCATATTTAATTCCGCCAACGGGTAATGTTTTTTTTCATTTTCGTAATCCTTTCAAAATAACAGTTCTTTCGCTTACTGGAATTTCTTTACGTCTTTTGGCCATTACCGCATTATCTAAATTTTAAATATGATGTTACGCTCATTCCATCCGTCATTTTATATTTCCCAAAATTGGTAAACTCAATGGTATCAATCTTGTTATCTTTTAATTTTAATATGATCATTGTTATATCACAGTGACTTAACTGCTTCAATGATTGGATATATTGTTTATCTACCCAAAGAGAGCGAACCGCTTCTGGATGTATGACGCACATTACCTTATACTCTGTTAAGGTTTCAAGTGGGATTATTCCCTCTATCCCCACTTTTCTATTTAGCACTTTGATAGGCATACCCACATATATGGGGAGACCAATTAACCTATTTGTCTTCAATATACCCTTGGACAATTGATACGGAGCAGATTTTATTGGTATTTTTTCATAAATAAGAGTATCTGATGAAGATGTGGCATAAAATCTTATTGGAAGATCATTGTCAAAATTAAGATTGTACCTTGAATATACCTTCCTTGCTCTACTTTTTGATCTTATTGATAATATATTCGCCCCAAAAAATATTGGGTTATCGGATATAACTACCAACGTATCATTAATCCCTAACACAAGATACAACCTGTTTTCTACACTTTTCTGGTAGTATTCTTCGTCTTGGGGCCAAATCCGGATACCATAATATGTTACATTGCTCTGAGAAAAATTAGTTGTTATAGAATCTGTTAGTTCATTATCTTCAGAATTTAGAGGACTACAGATTGGCGACTTTACTTCTAGTGCGTCTGTTGATTCATCATTTTTATAATTCAATGAGACTCTCGAAGAGCCAAGACAACAGCTGCACATAAATACATACAATATCAAAGATAAGGACTTCTTCATTTTTAGAGTGTTCAAAAGTTAATTAAAGGAGGGTGATGCCGTACTTTACCGCCAGATAGCTCTCCACTTTTCTGCGCTCATCGGGTGTAAGCATCCTGCTGAACACAATAAGCTCAGGGGCATATCCCCGGATGGAAGCATTACCGAAGAGCGAGGTCGGAAAATCCGTACCGAAGCTGCCTGAGGTGGAAGGTGTTCCTATGAATAATGTGGTGTTGGAGTTGTCTCCCCACAATGCTGTTGAAGGATTGCTTACCTTGAAGTAGGACACAACTCGCAGAGCGCTTTCCTTAAAACCGTTCTCGGACAAAGAATCACTTGATTGATAAAGCAGGTCTTCACCCGATGCTGAACCATAGTCCAGTGGTTCAACACCTCTACCCCTTACGGCTTTGTCCTTGCTCAGAATGGCTCCGTCACCCTTGCGGCCGTCAAGAGCATAGACAACCATATCCTTGCCGATGGTTGCCAGTTCCGGTGCAAAGACACCGATGACGGTAGCCTGTGAGAGGTCGCCGTGCTTGAGGCTGGCACTCAGGCTGCGGAATCCGTCTGCGAGCCAGAGACTCGGATTGAAGTTGAAGTAATGGACTGAACTGTTCGGAAGAGTAAGTTCAGACTTGACGCCACGGCTGTCCAATAGCATCAGCCGTATGGAATCCCCAGAGAAATCCTGCCAACGGTAATAACCTTGCAGGTCTGAGTTCAATGGCGCAGTCTTGAACCACAGTTCGCTTCCGCTGACTCCTCCGGGCGTTTGTGCGAAACTGCCGATAGCGAAGCCTAACAGTAACAAAGAAGTAAACTTTCTCATGCGCTGTCAATTTGGAGTGTTTGAAAAATATAAAAACGTATGCCTCTGCCGCGCAGGGAGAGACCAGTGAGAGAGAGAGAACGGACTGTTACTACGGAGAAGAATTGTGATATAGGCTTGCTCCGTAAAGTCCTATTGTCACGTGGCAGGCCAATAGGCTTTACCACCAAACTAATGCTGCAAATATACAAAAATAATCTTAATAAACGGATATAATCTTTAAGAAATTTGCTGGTTTGGCGTTTTTTTCTTATGATTTCGGTCAATTTTGCAGAAATCTTTTACATCTGTTGTATGTACTGGAGTTAGTTTGGCAAAAATACACAAATCGTTACGGCTTCAGTTTCTTATGTTAGAATGTAAATAATGGTTTGAAACTGTACACACTCGGAGTACAAATGAAAACAAGATATGCTTGTGTCGAAAAGGTATATATGAGCTGATGGTAGAGTCGTCATCAACAACAATGGCCCTGATTTGATAAACTCAGCAGGAATACTTGCTATTCATTTTTTATGATGGGGTTATGTTTACAAATTTGAGATTTCATGTAAAAAACAGGGGTATCTTATTATGATAAAAACATCAAGATACCCCTATATATAATTAGGTGTCATAACCGACAGACGGAGCGTGCTTGTTTTCCAACTATGCTTTGTTCTGTTTCTATATTCTTTGTTTCGTGTTTTTCAGCAGTATCTTGCTCCTGTGGCGGTGCGGTACAACGACAAAAATCGTTTCTCCTGTACGCTATTATATTATAAAGGTGTAGGAATCTTATTAAAAAATGAGAAATTCTAACTTGCACCTCTTGGCATCGTTCCATTCATCACAATAATCATCGGATACTCGTGTTTTACTTGCTCTGCTTGGCAATCCTTGCGGTTCACAACCTTACTGATAAACCATTGTCTGAACAACAAGGCTTGGTATGTATCCATTTGAAATGCTATGGCGATAATCACTTCCATATCATAGACATGCGCAGAATATCCATTTTCAAGTTTGATGTATTGAGAATGCCGGAAGTCTTTCAGCACACTTTGTTTCCAAATGCGCTTGATGGTATTCTTCACTGCTGTCCCTGTTACATTCAACAGTTCGGCAATCTCCCAAACTGTCATCCACACCTCACCATGATGTGGGGCGTAGATGACCATATCTTCCTGTATTGTTATCACTTGTCGTTTCATACTCTGCCATTTATAGTGTTAGTATTATCGTTGCAAACATTTCCAAACGTGAATTCCTCAATGTTATTTATTTGCTGAGACAACTTTTCCACGTCTTTACTCAATTTCTCCTTGGTAATTTTGGCATACACCTGAGTTGTCTTTATGTCCTTGTGACCAAGCATTGAACTCACGGTTTCTATTGGAACTCCGTTGGAGAGGCAAACCGAGGTTGCGAACGAATGACGGCTCATGTGCCAGGACAGCGGCTTGGTGATACCACATTTTTTGCCCAGTCTTTTGAGCGAATCCATACAACTTTTGTAGTTGGGTACTGGAAATACCCTGCCGTCTTCACACAATCCACGGTATTTTTCCATAATTTGCTTGGGATAATCAAGCAACTTGATGTTGGCTTCCGTTCCGGTCTTCTGTCGATGGATAACGATCCATTCACCTTCATCGAAAAATTCCTTGATGTTCTCTTCCTTCAAGTTGTACAGATCAATGAAAGCGAGACCTGTAAAACAACAGAACAGGAACAAGTCACGCACCATACTCATCTTCTTTCTTGTGATAGGTGTTTCCATCAACAGGTGAATCTCTTCTTTGCTCAGAAACTCTCTTGTGGTCTCTTCTTCCTTGTACTCATATCGTCTGAAAGGGTCTTTTACAAGCCACTCATTATCTATGGCGCGGAATACCATTGCACGGAGATTGCGGACAAACACCATCGCAGAGTTTATCTTCAAGTGCTTGTCGGTTCTGAGAAAAGTCTCGTAGTCTGTGATAAAAGGCAGCGATAACTCTTTCAGAGCAATATCCTTCACATGGTACTGCGTCTGCATGAACTCGCCCACATAGGCACACCCGATTCTATACTTCGTGTATGTACTCAAAGATTTCATGCCAGCCTTATATTGCTTTTCCATTTCATCACGGCTTTGAGAATAGACTTTCATCAGTGTATGGCAACGATACTCCAAGCCAAGAAAGGCGTTCTTTACCTTGTCGGCAGTGACGAAGTTGTCCCTGTCCATAATCTCCTGATAATGCTTAATGATACTCACACGCATCTTGTCCAATTTGCGGTTCACTTCCAAGGCCTGCATACTCTTACCTATCATGCGTCCGCCTTTGGTGTCCCACAAATCTGGATTAGCTGTTGTCTTGCAACTGAACTGCGCCTGTGTTCCGTCCACTGTGATACGTCCCATAACTGGAACTGTACCGTCTTTCTTTACTACCTGTCTTTTGAGGTAGAAGATAATTGAAAATGTACTCTTCATAACGTCATTCTTTTTTGCGGTCAAAATTAATACATGAAGAGTCTTTTCTTGCTACGCATTTCACGGCAGAACACGGCAAATTTGGTTCGTAACCAAAAATCTTGCGTTACTCATTAGTAACTCACTATAAATCAGAGTATTCAAATTCAATTCGTAACCTTCTTCATTCTTCCGAACCTCAACATTCCCCATTTGGGGTATAGGTTACGGATAGGTAACGTTCCTCTGTCTCATCTTGTCGTATTCCCGTCTTCGTCTGTCCTCGCCACTTTTAACCAAAATGAGGAAAGTAACTGATAACCAGTAAACTTTCCTCATTCTTCTCTCAAACACTTTTTATATGCACTTTCGACAAGAAGAAGTCGGCCAACTATCTTTCGATGGAAGGCATGTGGAAGTTTAACTTCGTGAAGGATCATAACAAGCGTCCTGCCAACTTCTATGCAGCCAACTATGACGATTCGGAGTGGAAGGATTTCCCTGTACCGGGGCTGTTCGAACTGAACGGTTATGGAGATGCTACTTATAAGAATGTCGGTTATGCCTGGGCTACCCAGTTTGACCCAAATCCTCCTTATATCAGCGAACTCAACAACTATACGGGTTCCTATCGCCGCACCTTTGATCTTCCTAAGGACTGGAAGGGCAAGGATGTCTATTTCCATGTAGGTTCGGCTACCAGCAACCTGACCCTTTGGGTGAACGGCAAGTATGTGGGATATAGTGAAGACAGCAAGGTGGCTGCCGAGTTTAATATCTCCAAGTATCTGAAGCCGGGCAGGAACCTGATAGCTATGCAAGTGATGCGCTGGTGCGATGGTTCTTATTTCGAGGATCAGGACTTCTGGCGCTTTACTGGTATAGCCCGTGAGGTTTATCTCTATGCACGTCCGAAACTTCATGCTGCCGATATCCGTCTTGCTGCCGGTTTGATGAATAATTATCGGGATGGTATCCTGAACTATCAGATAGCGCTGAAGGGCGGCAAGACTGATGTGACTGTTGCCTTGTGCGATAAGGATGGCAAGCAAATAGCATCGGCTACCGGAGCTCAGGGTATAATCAAAGTACCGAAGGTGAAGGCTTGGACTGCTGAGACACCTTATTTATATAAGGTATACATCTCTCTGAAGAATAAGCAGGGGGTAGCGGAGGTGATTCCGCAGAAGGTGGGCTTCCGCAATGTGGAAATCAAGAACGCCCAGTTGCTGGTGAACGGCAAGCCTGTACTGATTAAGGGTGCCAACCGGCATGAGATGGATCCGGATGGTGGATATGTGGTAAGTGTAGAGCGCATGATTCAGGATATCAGAATCATGAAACAGTTGAACATCAATGCGGTTCGTACCTGCCATTATCCTGATGATCCTCGCTGGTATGAACTCTGTGATGAATACGGACTGTATCTTACTGCTGAGGCTAACCTCGAATCTCATGGTATGGGATATGAGGAAAAATCACTCGCTAAGTTCCCTGAGTATCTCCAGACTCACATCGAGCGCAATGAAGGTAATGTGAAAAGTTTTATCAATCACCCTTCTATCATCGTATGGAGTTTGGGTAATGAGTGTGGTTACGGCATTAACTTCGAAAAGACCTATGACTGGGTGAAAGCGCTCGACAAGACCCGTCCTGTTCAGTATGAGCGTGGCGGTTATGACAGCAAGACTGATATTTACTGTCCGATGTATATCGACTACGAGGAGAGTGAGAAATATTGCAAGAGTGATGGTGTTAAACCATACATCCAGTGCGAATATGCTCATGCTATGGGTAATTCGGAAGGTGGTTTCAAGGAATATTGGGACCTCATCCGTAAGTATCCTAAGTATCAGGGTGGCTATATCTGGGACTTCGTAGATCAGGGCATTCGTGACAAGAGTCCTGTTACCGGTAAGGAAATCTTTACTTATGGTGGAGATTACGGCCGCTATCCGGCAAGTGATTATAACTTCAACTGTAATGGTATCATTGCTCCAGACCGCCGTCTGAATCCTCATGCTTACGAGATTCAGTACTATCATCAGAATGTATGGATCAAGGACCTGGATGCTGTGAATGGTGCTTTCAAGGTTTACAACGAGAACTTCTTCAAGAATATCGATGACTTGAACCTGACAGCTACGGTTTATGCCAATGGTATGAAACTGGCTACAGTTGAGATTCCTGAAACAAAGGGTATTGCTCCTCAGGCTACCAAACTGATCAAAAGTGATGAACTGAAGTATGCGGTGGCAGAGGCTGAATCGAAGCATGCAAAGGAGGAGATTGTTCTTAACTTTGCTTTTGCAAGCGATGGCACACAGCCGCTGGTAGACAAGGGCCAGGTGATGGCTCGCCAGCAGTTTATCATCAGCGATTATCAGTTTGCCAAACCGGCGGTTCCTGCTGTTGCTGCTGCGCCAACCAAGAAGGGTAAGGTGCAGGAGACAAGCAGTATGGAGGTGGAGGAAACCAACTCTTATGTGAAGGTCAGCGCACAGAGAATGTCTGTTACCATCGGCAAGAAGACGGGTATGATAGATTATCTCGATGTAGATGGTGAACCGATGTTGAAGTTCCGTGAGAGTATGACTCCGGAATTCTGGCGTGCTCCTACCGATAATGACTATGGAGCATCTCTGCAGAAGGAGATGAGAGTATGGAAGAACCCGCAGATGACTCTGAAGTCTTTCGACAAAAATGTGAGTAAGGACAATGTGGTGCTGACAGCTCTCTTCGATATGCCTGAAGTGAAAGCTCAGCTGATGCTCCGCTATGACATCAGTGCTGCGGGCGAGGTGAATGTTACCCAGAAGATGACTACCGACAAGGAGGTTCAGGTTGCCGATCTGTTCAGATTCGGTCTGCAGTTGCAGATGCCTGCTACTTTCTCTAAGCTCGAGTATTATGGTAGAGGTCCTGAAGAGAACTACGTAGATCGTCATTCTTCTGCTTTTATTGGCAAGTACGAGTCAGACGTGAAGGATGAATATTATCCATATATCCGTCCGCAGGAGAGTGGTAACCATACCGATATCCGCTATTTCTCTATCTTTAATCCAATCACCGGCAAGGGGATTACCTTCGAGGGGTATGAACCTATGGAGTGCAGTGCCATCCCTTATCTGGTAGAGGATTTGGATTCTGGTATCGAGAAGACGCATGCATGGGGACAACACAGTGGTGATTTGGTGGATAAGGGACTCGTGCAGTTGCATATTCAGAAATGCCAGTATCCTTTGGGCTGCATCGACAGTTGGATGACCAAGCCTATGGAGAAGTATCGTCTCCATTATGCTGATCGTGAATTTACATTCAAAATAAAGGCAAAATAAAATTTCCGTTATAAAACTCAGATATATGCGGAAATACGGGTATAAGATTAAGTTTAAATAATAAAGTGACCCTAGTTTTAGGGTTGAGAGTTTGTTTTTAGGTTTGCCGCTTGAGGGGTCTTTGGGGCCTTTCAAGCGGTTTTTTATTGTTTGTTTCAAAATGAAATGAATAATGTGTAATTTGCTTTCATTTTGTTCTGTATTTTAAAAAGAACTATGCAAAATAATAACCAAATGAAAATATTGACATCAAAAAGCAAATAATACCGTGAAATATTAAGCAAAATGTCGTATCTTTGCACCAGAAAATAAACAAAATGTAAATTAATTAATAGGAGAGATTAACATGAAAAAGATTGAAGCAATCATCCGTAAGACTAAGTTTGAGGATGTAAAAGAAGCTTTGCTTGCCGCCGACATTGAGTGGTTCTCTTACTACGATGTAAGAGGAGAGGGCAAGATGAGACAGGCTCGAATCTATCGTGGTGTCATGTATGATACCAGTAGTATCGAGCGAGTGTTGCTGAATATTGTCGTGCGCGACAAGAACGTAGAGAAAACGATTAATGCCATCCAGGAGGCTGCCCGTACAGGCGAGATTGGTGATGGTCGAATCTTTGTAATTCCTGTAGAGGATACCGTAAGAATCCGTACAAGTGAAAGAGGCGACATCGCTCTCTATAATGCTGAGCAGGAGAAATAAAATGCTAATTGGAGGAGAGAGAATAGTTTTCAGGTTTAAAGAACACTTTAAAGATTTTATGTTATGAGTGTACAGGATTTAGGAATTTCAGTAGATACCGTATGGATGCTCTTGGCAGCCATGTTGGTCTTTTTCATGCAGCCGGGATTTGCCCTCTGCGAGGCGGGCTTTACCCGTAGTAAAAACACCGCGAACATCTTGTTTAAGAACTTTGTCGATTTTATGATCGGTTCCGTTCTCTTCTGGTTCGTAGGTTTCGGATTTATGTTTGGTAGCGATGGCGCCGGTTTCATCGGTATGCCTAACTTCGGCGATTTGTCTTTCTATACAAATGCAGCCAGTCTTCCTACTGAAGGCTTCCTGATGTTTGAAACCGTATTCTGCGCTACTAGTGCTACCATCGTTTCAGGAGCTATGGCAGAACGTACCAAGTTCTCCATGTACTGCGTTTACTCATTCTTCATTTCATTGATTATCTACCCTGTAGAGGGTCACTGGACATGGGGTGGCGGTTGGCTTTGCAACAGCGAGGCAGGCTCATTCATGATGAACACCTTCGGTGCTGCCTTCCATGATTTCGCAGGTTCTGCCATCGTACATAGTGTTGGTGGTGTACTTGCCTTGGTTGGTGCCATCTGCTTAGGTCCTCGTCTTGGTAAGTATCGCAATGGTAAGAGTACTGCTATCCCAGGTCACAATCTGATGGCTGCTGCTCTTGGTGTATTCATCCTCTGGTTCGGCTGGTTCGGATTCAACCCTGGTTCTCAGCTCGCTGCTTCTGGTGAGGTTAACCGTGTTGCTATCAGTCACGTATTCCTGACAACCAACTTGGCTGCAGTCTGCGGTGGTTTGGGTACCATGTTCACATCTTGGATTAAGTATGGCAAGCCATCATTCTCATTGACATTGAATGGTATCTTGGCTGGTTTGGTAGCCATTACTGCTGGTTGCGATTTGGTTAGTCCATTGGGTTCAGCTATCATCGGTCTCTTGGCAGGTATCATCTTGGTATTCTCTATCGAGTTCATCGATACCAAGCTTCATATTGATGACCCTGTAGGTGCAAGTTCTGTACATGGTGTTTGTGGTATCTTCGGTACCTTGATGACTGGTCTTTTCGCCCTCGACGGTGGTGCCTTCTATGGTGGTGGCTTCGGCTTCTTCGGTGCTCAGTGCTTCGGCATTCTCTGCATCGACCTTTGGGCAGCCGTAACAGGTATTATCCTCTTCTGGGGTATCAAGAAGATTGCTGGTCTCCGTGTTGATAAGCGAATCGAGGAAGAAGGTCTCGATATCTATGAGCATGGTGAGAGTTGCTACAACTAAAGATGCTTTCATATAGCGAGCGAGAGAGATTTTTCAGCAGAAGTTTTGGCGAGCAGAGTTATAATTAGTACCTTTGAACAAGGTACGCTGCATCTCAACAATATAAATAAATCGCGATTTATTTTGTGTTGTCTTCGATTTGCAGTACCTTTGCTGCCGAAACTTTTAAAAACAAAAATGTATCACATAAAAATAAGAGAATATGAAGAAGATTTTTGATATAAAGAAAATGGGTGCCTTTGCACTTGGTTTGGTTGCTTTTGCTCCTGCTGCTTCTGCTCAGGATGAGGTTGAAACATCAATTGGTGCTGACATCGTAAGCCAGTATTACTGGCGTGGTCAGGATTTGGGAGCAATCTCTTTGCAGCCTACTCTCGGTATCGGTTACAAGGGCTTGTCTCTGACAGCCTGGGGAAATGTAGGTATCTCTCAGCCAGAGGATACTAAGGAGTTTGACCTTACTTTGGCTTATGAAACAGGTGGCTTCCATATCGGCGTAACCGATTACTGGTTTAACTCTCCTAACGAGAAGTATTTCGCCTATAAGGCACATGAAACTTCTCATGTTTTTGAGGCTAACATCGGTTATGATTTCGGTCCTGTTGCCTTAAATTGGTACACTAATTTCGCTGGAAACGATGCGACAACCGACGCAGAGGAAGGGTATGACAAGGATGCTCGTAAGTATGCGTCATATGTAGAAGCTACTGCTCCATTCAAGTTGGGTGGATGCGATTGGGAAGCTGCCATTGGTGCTGTGCCATATAAGACTGCTTTTTATGGTGTGAATGGTTTTGCTGTAACCAATGTTTCTGTAAAAGCTACCAAGGATTTGAAGATTACAGATTCTTTCTCTGTTCCAGTCTTCGCTCAGGTAGCTGCTAACCCTAGCGCCGAAAAAGCTTACCTGGTAGTAGGTTTTACCTTGCAGCCATAATAGGCTCTTAGGTTTTACGATATAATCTTACGTTGGTAGGTTTAAGTTTTTATTTTAAATGCCGATAGTTCCGTCAAAGAGCTATCGGCATTTCTTTGTATGATATGGGGGGTAAGAAACTGTGTATAATGCCCTGAATACTTTGTTGCATATCTATGAGCGTATAATATGCCCTGGATACGCTTTGTTTATCTTAAAAATGATTGTATTTTACAGATTGTAATTAAATAGTATGTTTTTCTTTTCAGTTTATCATATGTTTTAATCTAATATGCGTTAATATGTTATTGTTGTGATAAAGTAAAGACAAAATGCTACTAATCTTTTCTTTATTCTAACAAAAAGTTGTAATTTTGCACCCGAAACATAGCAAAAAGTAATTTTAAGCTTTGTTTTTGCTTGGTTTGCTCCTAAAAGAATGGATTGGACATGCCAAGGTGAATAAGAGAGAATAATAGTTAAAAATAACCGTAAAAGAAAGGAAAAGATTTATGTGTGGAATCGTATCTATCTTCAATATTCAGGAGCAGACTCCTGAATTGCGACAGCAAGCGCTTCGTATGAGCCAGAAGATTCGCCATCGCGGACCAGACTGGAGTGGAATCTACTGTGGTGGTTCTGCTATCCTGGCACATGAGCGTCTGAGTATTGTTGACCCTGAAAGTGGTCGCCAACCTTTGTTTGCACCAGACAAAAAACAGGTGCTTGCCGTAAACGGTGAGATTTATAATCATCAGGACATCCGTGCTCGTTTTGCTGGCAAATACCAGTATCAGACCGGTTCCGACTGTGAGGTGATTCTTTCTCTCTATCGTGAGATGCGAGCAGATTCCGACTTTGATTCCTTAATATATAAAGGTGAGGATGCGCTCCACGCCCGTATCTCCAAGATGCTTGAAGAGCTGAACGGTATCTTTGCCTTCGCACTTTACGATGCCGAACGTGATGAGTTTCTCATCGCCCGCGATCCTATCGGTGTGATTCCTCTTTATATTGGTTATGATAAGGATGGAAAAGTGCTGGTGGCAAGTGAGTTGAAGGCTTTGGAAGGTCAGTGCGACCACTATGAGCCATTCCTCCCAGGTCATTATTATTATAGCAAGAACCCTGGCATGAAGCGATACTATACACGCGATTGGTTTGAGTACGCTGCCATGCAGAAAAAATATCAGATTGATGATGCCAAGAAGGCTGAAGAACAGCTGAAGGATGCTGAACCTCAGGAGAAAGCGGCAGTGAAAGAGATTCATGATGCTTTGGAGGCTTCTGTCAAACGTCAGTTGATGAGTGATGTTCCTTATGGTGTCCTTCTCAGTGGTGGTCTTGATTCTTCTGTTATCTCTGCTGTAGCCGAGAAATATTCTTCTACCCGTGTAGAGAATGGGGGAGAGACCAAGGCATATTGGCCACGTCTGCACTCCTTTGCCGTAGGTTTGAAGGGTGCGCCTGACTTGGCTAAGGCACGGTTGGTAGCCGAGCATATCGGAACCGTGCATCACGAAATCAACTATACCATTCAGGAAGGTCTGGATGCTATCCGTGATGTCATTTATTTTATCGAGACCTACGATGTGACTACCGTCCGTGCATCTACCCCGATGTATCTTTTAGCAAGAGTCATCCGAAGCATGGGTATCAAGATGGTACTTTCGGGCGAGGGTGCCGACGAGGTATTCGGAGGTTATCTCTACTTCCATAAAGCACCGGATGCCAAGGCATTCCATGAGGAAACCGTACGAAAGTTGGGTAAACTCTATCTCTACGATTGTTTGAGAGCCAACAAGAGTTTGGCTGCATGGGGCATCGAGGGCCGTGTGCCTTTCCTCGACAAGGAGTTCCTGGATGTAGCGATGGGTATGAACCCGGTTTTGAAGATGTGTCCGGATAAGACCATCGAGAAAAAGGTGGTTCGTGAGGCATTTGCCGATTTGCTTCCAGAAGAAGTGGCATGGCGACAGAAGGAACAGTTCTCAGATGGTGTGGGCTATTCATGGATTGATACCCTGAAGCAGATTACCGCATCTGCCGTCAGCGATGAGCAGATGGCGCATGCTGCTGAGCGATTCCCTATCAACCCTCCACAGAATAAGGAGGAGTATTATTATCGTTCTATCTTCGCCGAGCATTTCCCAAGCGACAGCGCTGCCAAGAGCGTACCTAGTGTGCCAAGCGTAGCATGTTCTACAGCCGAAGCCCTTGCCTGGGATGCCTCATTCAAGAACCAGAACGATCCTAGCGGCAGAGCCGTGGCGGGAGTTCACGAACAGGCGTATAAATAAGTGAAGAGTGAAGAATCACTTTGCACTTCATATTTAAGTAATAAAAATAGTTAGAAATAACCGATATAAAACGAACAAGAAATGGAAAAAGGATTGTACAGTTCAGCCTATGAGCACGATGCGTGTGGCGTAGGTATGGTGGTGAATATCCACGGTAACAAGAGTCATGAGCTGGTTGATAACGCCTTGAAGGTACTCGAGAACATGCGTCATCGTGGTGCAGAGGGTGCCGATAACAAGACGGGTGATGGTGCCGGTATCATGCTCCAGATTCCACATGAGTTTATTCTTCTTCAGGGTATCCCAGTGCCAGAAAAAGGTAAATATGGTACGGGTCTCGTCTTCTTGCCTAAGGATGAGAAGAAACAGCAGGATATTCTCTCTATCATGATTGAGGAAATTGAACGCGAGGGATTGCAGCTGATGCATCTCCGCAATGTGCCTACTAACCCTGATTGTTTGGGTGAGGCTGCTTTGAGGAACGAACCAGCTATCAAACAGGTGTTTATCACAGGTGTTACAGATGATAAGGTGCCTGTCTTTGAGCGCACCCTCTATCTTATCCGTAAACGTATTGAGAAACGTGTCAGTGATCCTGATTTCTATATTTGTTCGTTGTCTAATTCGAACATCGTATATAAGGGTATGTTGAGCAGCCTCCAGTTGCGCCAATATTATCCTGACTTGACCAATAATTATTTCACAAGCGGTCTGGCTCTGGTTCACTCCCGCTTCTCTACCAACACCTTCCCAACATGGAGTCTGGCTCAGCCATTCCGTCTCCTTGCCCACAATGGTGAGATTAACACCATCCGTGGTAACCGTGCCTGGATGAAGGCTCGTGAGAGTGTGTTGAGCAGCGAGGCTTTGGGCGATATCCGTGAGATTTCTCCTATCGTTCAGCCTAATATGAGTGACTCTGCAAGCCTTGATAATGTATTTGAGTTCTTCGTGATGAGCGGTTTGTCATTGCCTCATGCCATGGCTGTCATGGTGCCTGAGAGCTTCAATGACAAGAACCCTATCTCTGAGGATCTGAAGGCTTTCTATGAGTATCACTCTATCCTGATGGAGCCATGGGATGGTCCTGCTGCCTTGCTCTTCAGCGATGGCCGCTACGCCGGTGGTATGCTCGATAGAAATGGTCTGCGTCCTGCCCGCTACACCATCACCAAGAACGATATGATGGTAGTCGCATCTGAGGTAGGTGTGATGGATTTCGATCCTACTGAGATTGCCGAGAAGGGTCGTCTGCAGCCTGGTAAGATTCTCCTCATCGATACACAGGAGGGTAAGATCTACTACGATGGTGAAATCAAGGAGCGCCTGGCTGCCCAGCATCCATATCGCCAGTGGTTGAACACCAATCGTATTGAACTGGAGAAACTTCGCAGTGGTCGTAAGGTGGAAAATGGTGTGGATAACCTCACTCGCAAGGAATTGGAATTCGGTTTTGGCGAGGAAGATATCGACGGTACTATCATCCCAATGGCTACCAAGGGTCAGGAACCTACTGCTTCTATGGGTAATGATACTCCGCTTGCTGTGCTTTCCGACCAGCCACAGATCTTCTTCAACTACTTCCGTCAGCAGTTTGCTCAGGTTACCAACCCTGCCATCGACTCCATCCGTGAGAACCTCGTGATGAGTCTTACCGAGTATATCGGTAGAGTAGGTTCCGGCATTCTGAACCCAGACGAGAGCAACTGCAAGATGGTCCGTCTGCCACATCCTATCCTGACTAATACCCAGCTAGATATCCTTCAGAATATCCGCTACAAGGGATTTAATACAGTAAAACTCCACATGCTCTTCGAAACCGCCAAGGGCGAAGAAGGATTGCACGAGGCTCTGGATGAGCTCTGCAAGCAGGCAGCACAGAGCGTGGATGATGGTTACAACTACATCATCTTGAGCGACCGTGGCGTGGATGAAACTCATGCCGCCATTCCATCTCTGCTCGCCGTGAGTGCCGTACATCATTATCTGATTGATGCCGGCAAGCGTGTGCAGACTGCCCTCATCGTAGAGAGCGGTGAGATTCGTGAGGTAATGCATGCAGCCCTCCTGTTGGGTTACGGTGCATCAGCCCTCTGTCCATACTTGACATACGCCATCCTCGACGACCTTGTAAAGAAGGGAAAGATTCAGGAGGATTACCATACAGCCGAGCAGAACTACATTAAGGCTGTGAAGAAGGGCTTGTTCAAGATTATGGCTAAGATGGGTATCTCTACCATCCGAAGCTATCGTGGTGCCAAGATCTTCGAGAGCATCGGTTTGAGCGAGAGCCTTCTGAAGAGCTACTTCGGAACAGAGGTGAGCACCATCGGCGGTATCGGACTCGAGACCATCGCCCGTGATGCCATCCGCCTGCACGACAAGGCATTCGAGACCAAGAAGCTCGAGTTCCTGCCAAGTATGGGACAGTTCCACTACCGCAAGGACGGTATCAAGCACGCTTGGAACCCAGAGACCATCGCCACCCTGCAGCTCGCAACCCGCAAGGGCGATTATGATCTCTTCAAGAAATATACACATCTCGTTGACGATAAGCAGGAGCCTATCTTCATCCGCGACTTCTTCAGCTTCCGCAAGAATCCTATCTCTATAGATAAGGTGGAGCCGGTAGAGGAAATCGTGAAGCACTTCGTTACCGGTGCGATGAGTTTCGGTGCCCTCTCCAAAGAGGCTCACGAGGCAATGGCACTCGCCATGAACGCCCTCGGTGCCCGAAGCAATACCGGTGAAGGTGGTGAGGATAACGAGCGATTCCATTCTACACAGGATGGCATCAGCCTCTCCAGCAAGACCAAGCAGGTGGCTTCCGGTCGATTCGGTGTGACTACAGAATATTTGGTAAATGCAGAGGAAATCCAGATCAAGGTGGCACAGGGTGCTAAACCGGGTGAGGGTGGTCAGTTGCCTGGCTTCAAGGTCAACGAGGTCATCGCCAAGACCCGTCACTCTATCCCTGGCATCAGCTTGATTTCACCTCCACCTCATCACGATATCTACAGTATCGAGGATTTGGCTCAGCTCATCTTCGACCTCAAGAACGTAAACCCTAAGGCGGCTATCTCTGTGAAGTTGGTTGCTGAGAGTGGTGTGGGTACCATCGCTGCTGGTGTGGCTAAGGCAAAGGCCGACCTCATCGTTATCTCTGGTGCTGAGGGTGGTACAGGTGCCAGCCCTGCATCAAGTATGCGTTTCGCTGGTATCTCTCCTGAAATCGGACTTTCTGAAACCCAGCAGACTCTGGTAAAGAACGGTCTTCGCGGCCAGGTTCGCCTGCAGGTGGATGGTCAGTTGAAGAGCGGTCGTGACATCATCCTGATGGCTTTGCTCGGTGCTGAGGAATTCAGTTTCGGTACGGCAGCCCTCATCGTATTGGGTTGTGTCATGATGCGTAAGTGTAACTTGAATACCTGTCCTATGGGTGTTGCCACACAGGATCCTAAGCTCCGTGCGCACTTCCGTGGCAGCTACAAGTATCTTATCAACTACTTCCGCTTCCTCGCTGAGGAGGTTCGTGAGTATCTGGCAGAGATGGGTTACACCTCATTGAACGATATCATCGGTCATACCGAGCTAATCGTCCGCAAAAAGGATGAGGAGATTGTTCCTACCGAGGGTTCGGATGCCGTAGAGCCAGAGGTGGCCAAGAGCATCAAGGAGAAGGCCGACTTGCTCGATTTCTCTCGTCTCTTGCATCGTGAGACAGGTCATTGCTCGCTCTATCATACTACCGAGCAGATTCATGACCTCGACAATGTACTCGATCAGCAGTTGATTCGTGGTGCACAGCGTGCCATCGAGAATCAGGAAGAAGTGAACCTCGATTTTGCCATCAAGAATACCGACCGTGCTGCCGGTGTGATGCTGAGCGGTATGATTGCCGAGAAATATGGTGAGGCTGGTCTTCCAGACAAGACCGTGAACGTGAAGTTCAAGGGTTCTGCAGGTCAGAGCTTCGGTGCCTTCCTGGTGAAGGGAGTAGATTTCAAGCTCGAGGGTGAGACCAATGACTATTTCGCCAAGGGACTTTCAGGAGGTCGTGTTTCCATCCTTCCTCCTATCCGCAGCAACTTCTCTGCCGAGGATAACATCATCGCCGGTAACACCGGATTGTATGGTGCCACAAGCGGTGAGTTGTATATCAATGGTAAGGTAGGTGAGCGCTTCGGTGTTCGTAACTCCGGTGCCATCGCCGTGATTGAGGGCGCTGGTGACCACTGCTGCGAGTATATGACGGGCGGTAGAGTAGTAGTGCTCGGTGAAACTGGCCGTAACTTTGCCGCTGGTATGAGTGGTGGTGTTGCCTACGTATGGGATAAGAACCACAACTTCGATTACTTCTGTAACATGGATATGGTGGAGATTAACCTCGTGGAGGACAGTACCTATCGCAAGGAGTTGCACGAGCTGATCCGTCAGCATTATCTCTACACCGGCAGTAAGCTTGCCCGTACCATGCTCGACGACTGGAACCACTACGTAGAGGATTTCATCCAGGTAGTGCCAATCGAGTACAAGCGAGTTCTCCAGGAGGAACAGGTAAAGAAGTTGCAGCAGAAGATTGCGGATATGCAGCGAGATTACTAATTTTAAAATTAGAAAAAAGATGGGAAATCCAAAAGCATTTTTGACTATACCTCGCAAGGAAGCAGGTTATAGACCAATTCACGATAGAATCCTCGACTTCAGCGAGGTAGAACAGACATTGAATAGCAACGACCGCCGACAGCAGGCTTCACGTTGCATGGATTGTGGTGTGCCTTTCTGTCACTGGGCTTGTCCGCTGGGCAACAAGGCACCGGAGTGGAATGATGCCCTCTACAAGGGTGACTGGGAGCAGGCTTACCGTCTCCTCAATTCCACCAACGACTTTCCGGAGTTCACAGGACGCATCTGTCCTGCACTCTGTGAGAAGGCGTGTGTATTGAATCTCATGGATCATGAGCCAACCACCAACCGTGAGGATGAGTGTGCCATCGTGGAGCACGCCTTCTCTGAGGATTATGTACATGTTGAGATTCCTGAGCGTAATGGCAAGGCGGTGGCTGTCATCGGTGCCGGTCCTGCAGGATTGGTAGCTGCCAACCAGTTGAACCATAAGGGCTATAAGGTAACTGTATTCGAGGCACGTGAGAATGCCGGTGGTCTGTTGCGTTATGGTATTCCAAACTTCAAGCTCAACAAGAGCATCATCGACCGCCGTCTCCGTCTTCTCGAAGAGGAGGGTATTGAATTCAGATACAACCAGCATATTGACGTTACCAAGTTGCCGGAAGGCTTCGATGCCTACGTGGTATCTACCGGTACACCGACAGCCCGCGACCTGAAAATTCCTGGAAGAGAATTGAAGGGTGTTTATTTCGCCCTCGAGCTGCTTTCTCAGCAGAACCGTATCCTCGCCGGTATGGAGTTCTCTAAGGACGAACTGGTTAACTGCAAGGGCAAGGATGTATTGGTAATCGGTGGTGGTGATACGGGTTCCGACTGTATCGGAACTGCTCATCGTCAGGGTTGCAAGAGCGTAACCCAGATAGAAATCATGCCGAAGCCTGTAGAAGGCCCTGAGGATCCTAAGAATCCTTGGCCAAACTGGCCTCGCACCCTGAAGACCACTTCAAGTCATGAGGAAGGCTGTACTCGCCGCTGGAACATCAACTCTCTGGAGTTCCTCGGAAAGAATGGCAAGTTGACAGGCGTGAAGGTTCAGCCTATTGATTGGAAACCAAACCCTGAGGGTGGCCGTCCGTTGATGGTAGAGGCTGGTGAGCCAGAAATAATCAAGGCAGAGGCTGTATTCCTGGCAATGGGCTTCCTGAAGCCACAGCAGCCTGAATTTGCCGAGAATGTATTCGTGGCAGGCGATGCAGCAAGCGGTGCCTCTCTGGTAGTACGCGCCATGGCAAGCGGCAGAAAGATTGCTGCCCAGGTAGATAAGTTCCTGAACAAATAAATCGGTTATTTTTAACTATAAGTGTAGGGAGGTTGACCTCAGTGATGAGGCTTTCCTCCCTTTTTCTTTCCTCCCTCTCCTTTGTCTTCTGAGCACAATGAAAAAGAAATTATCAGCTGTTCTCTTGGCGTTGGCGGCCTCTATGCCAATGACTGCACAGAATCTTGTAAAGGGAAATTATGGTTATCTCTATTGTCATATGAGCGATAAGGGGGAGTGGACAGCCTACGCTATTTCCCGTGATGGTTACAACAGTCAGGACATCAATGGCGGCAACCCTATCTTCAATCCAGAAGAGCATGCCCGCATTAAAGGCGGAACCCGTGATGCCTACATCACCCGTATGCATAATGGTAAAGGATACATCATGGTTACCACCGATATGTGCGTGCGCAAGAGTCGCAAATGGGACAACTATGGTATCGATCTCCTGAAGAGCGATGGTCTCTACCGCATGCTCATCAAGAAAGAGGGTGGAAAGAGTGGTAAAAACTATTGAAATGGAATCAAGAATTAAAAAATATAGAAAAATAAGTGGATTTATTGTTAAGTGCATAGCTGGATAGAATGTTTAGGGGGATGCTTGTGTAGGTTTAGATAAGATAAAAAATATGTTATTGCGCGCGTACATTATAATAAAGAAGGAAAATTCGTATGCATGTCTCTCTATTCTACATGCTCCTAGTTAAATCTATCACAGGTGTATTTCCTAATTTGAAATGTAGTTTTTATTTAGTCCTTTAAAATAGGCAAAAATAGCTTCTAAAACGGGCTTATTTGTTTATAGATGTTAAAATACGGCTAAAATCTCAACTTTTTTGCGAAAAGATTTGGTGGAATGAAAAATAGTTAGTACTTTTGCACTCGCTTTTGAGAAATACGCTTTCTCTTAGCGATTAAAGAAAGAGTTCTTTGAAAGATTTTACATAAACAGACAAGTAGTACAAGAAGCGGTTAACTTCTTAGAAATAAGAAAGTTGATTGGGTAAAAGAAACGAACCGTCAAGCAATTGACAAGTCAGGTTTACTAAGCTTCAATAAACGAAAAGGATATTCGTCCTAGGTACAGACAACAAACAAACCAAGCCGCAAGGCTAGGTAAAAATGATATTTTACAATGGAGAGTTTGATCCTGGCTCAGGATGAACGCTAGCTACAGGCTTAACACATGCAAGTCGAGGGGAAACGACATCGAAAGCTTGCTTTCGGTGGGCGTCGACCGGCGCACGGGTGAGTAACGCGTATCCAACCTGCCCACCACTTGGGGATAACCTTGCGAAAGTAAGACTAATACCCAATGACGTCTCTAGAAGACATCTGAAAGAGATTAAAGATTTATCGGTGATGGATGGGGATGCGTCTGATTAGCTTGTTGGCGGGGTAACGGCCCACCAAGGCGACGATCAGTAGGGGTTCTGAGAGGAAGGTCCCCCACATTGGAACTGAGACACGGTCCAAACTCCTACGGGAGGCAGCAGTGAGGAATATTGGTCAATGGGCGAGAGCCTGAACCAGCCAAGTAGCGTGCAGGATGACGGCCCTATGGGTTGTAAACTGCTTTTATAAGGGAATAAAGTGAGTCTCGTGAGACTTTTTGCATGTACCTTATGAATAAGGACCGGCTAATTCCGTGCCAGCAGCCGCGGTAATACGGAAGGTCCGGGCGTTATCCGGATTTATTGGGTTTAAAGGGAGCGTAGGCCGGAGATTAAGCGTGTTGTGAAATGTAGATGCTCAACATCTGAACTGCAGCGCGAACTGGTTTCCTTGAGTACGCACAAAGTGGGCGGAATTCGTGGTGTAGCGGTGAAATGCTTAGATATCACGAAGAACTCCGATTGCGAAGGCAGCTCACTGGAGCGCAACTGACGCTGAAGCTCGAAAGTGCGGGTATCGAACAGGATTAGATACCCTGGTAGTCCGCACGGTAAACGATGGATGCCCGCTGTTGGTCTGAATAGGTCAGCGGCCAAGCGAAAGCATTAAGCATCCCACCTGGGGAGTACGCCGGCAACGGTGAAACTCAAAGGAATTGACGGGGGCCCGCACAAGCGGAGGAACATGTGGTTTAATTCGATGATACGCGAGGAACCTTACCCGGGCTTGAATTGCAGAGGAAGGATTTGGAGACAATGACGCCCTTCGGGGCCTCTGTGAAGGTGCTGCATGGTTGTCGTCAGCTCGTGCCGTGAGGTGTCGGCTTAAGTGCCATAACGAGCGCAACCCCTCTCCTTAGTTGCCATCAGGTTAAGCTGGGCACTCTGGGGACACTGCCACCGTAAGGTGTGAGGAAGGTGGGGATGACGTCAAATCAGCACGGCCCTTACGTCCGGGGCTACACACGTGTTACAATGGCAGGTACAGAGAGATGGTCCCTTGCAAAATGGATCAAATCCTTAAAGCCTGTCTCAGTTCGGACTGGGGTCTGCAACCCGACCCCACGAAGCTGGATTCGCTAGTAATCGCGCATCAGCCATGGCGCGGTGAATACGTTCCCGGGCCTTGTACACACCGCCCGTCAAGCCATGAAAGCCGGGGGCGCCTAAAGTCCGTGACCGTAAGGAGCGGCCTAGGGCGAAACTGGTAATTGGGGCTAAGTCGTAACAAGGTAGCCGTACCGGAAGGTGCGGCTGGAACACCTCCTTTCTGGAGAGACGAATTTCCTATGAAGATTTAGGAACAGGACTTAAAAGTTCGCTTCTCTTCTTGTACGCACCATCTGTTTAATTAAATAAGAGATAGAGAATGTTCGGCAGAGATGCTACTCTTTACCAACACAGTCCTATAGCTCAGTTGGTTAGAGCGCCACACTGATAATGTGGAGGTCGGCAGTTCAAATCTGCCTGGGACTACACATCGGCGCAGCCAATGTGTAATCAAAGTTCAACTTTGATTCATTCTTTACTTCTCGATTTGGGGGATTAGCTCAGTTGGCTAGAGCACCTGCTTTGCAAGCAGGGGGTCAACGGTTCGAATCCGTTATTCTCCACCATGCCTTTAAGGCAAGAAGATCTTTGACATATTGACACAAGCAAAACTGTAAGTAATGAACTTTAGTTCAGACTAAAGTAAATCAAATCGCAAGATGAGATTTCACTTTGTTAGAATACAGCTGAAAGTATGAGCTACTTATTCGTTATTCGGAAACGAGTAACAAGAATACAGTCGTAAAGAAAGTAAGAAAGGGCGTATGGCGGATGCCTAGGCTCACGGAGGCGATGAAGGACGTGATAAGCTGCGATAAGCTTCGGGTAGGTGCAAATAACCCTTGATCCGAAGATTTCCGAATGGGACAACCTAGCCGTCTGAAGGACGGTTACTCTTACCAATGTAAGAGAGCTAACGCAGGGAACTGAAACATCTTAGTACCTGTAGGAAGAGAAAATAAATAATGATTCCCCCAGTAGTGGCGAGCGAACGGGGAACAGCCCAAACCGTTGACGTCGCAAGGCGTCAGCGGGGTTGTAGGACCGCGACATTGTATGCAAATCGTGAACAGAACACTTTGGAAAATGTGACCATAGACGGTGATAGTCCAGTATGTGAAGCGAAATGCAGCATAGCGGTATCCTGAGTAACGCGGGACACGAGGAATCCTGCGCGAATCTGCCGGGACCATCCGGTAAGGCTAAATACTCCCGTGAGACCGATAGCGAACGAGTACTGTGAAGGAAAGGTGAAAAGAACCCCGAGCAGGGGAGTGAAATAGTTCCTGAAACCATACGCCTACAAGCGGTCGGAGCATCGTAAGATGTGACGGCGTGCCTTTTGCATAATGATCCTACGAGTTACCGTCACTGGCGAGGTTGAGTGTCACGAGACACGTAGCCGCAGTGAAAGCGAGCCTGAACAGGGCGCACAGTCAGTGGGGGTAGACGCGAAACCAAGTGATCTACACTTGGCCAGGATGAAGTCCCGGTAACACGGGATGGAGGTCCGCACCAATAAGCGTTGAAAAGCTTCTGGATGAGCCGAGTGTAGGAGTGAAAGGCCAATCAAACTTGGAGATAGCTCGTACTCCCCGAAAGGCATTTAGGTGCCGCGTCGGATGGTCACCGTGAGAGGTA